>CAWFMB010000019.1:0-209541 GCA_963816685.1 uncultured Prolixibacteraceae bacterium
AATTAAAATAGATGGTGGAATAAATGCTAAAACCTTCTTTATTCGTAAAGAGTTTCCGTTCGATATGCAGCACCGGCTGGTCTTTCTTTAACTGTAACAGCTTTTTTATATTGTCTTCCGGTTTTATGGCTTTCAATTTCTGTTCGCCGCCCAAAATCTCAATCCGATATTGTTTTCGCAGGATTTCAAACAGCGATTTATTTTCAAACGAGAGGTTGGTAATTCTTGGCAAATACAAATTGGGCACGTGGTTAATATCGTAAAATACAGGCGCATCATCAACATAACGAAGCCGCTCCATATAAACACATCCTGCTTCTTTTTCAAGTTCCGAAAGTTCAAACGGAAATGAAGCCGGCCATGATTTAATCACTGGTTTTTGCAGAATATCAGTTTTCAAATAGCTTACGCCAATAGCAGACGCTGTCCCGGCAATTGATAAAATTCCAATGTTTTGAGGCGGTTTTCGCACAATGCTTCCCTTGCCCTGTTTTTTCAGAATAAGCCTGTCTTTCACCAGCGAATCGAGTGCGTGACGCACTGTAGGTCGCGTCATTCCATGCACCATACAAAGTTCATTTTCTGATGGCAATAAATTTCCTTCTTCATAAACACCTGTTTCAATATGTTTACGGAGTACTTCATACAACTGGCGGTATTGAGGAATGTTTTCCATGCGCTCAAAGTTAAAAATTTTTTAAAACATTAAGAACAACTTGTAAATACAAGTTATAAAATATAATTTTACACCTTCAAAATGAATAAAAATATTTAATCTTGATAATCAAGTCATTAATAAATAATTCGAATCAGGATTTGTAAATACAAGTAGAACAATATAATATAAACCAAAAAATATGGCAGTACCCGTTTTAATGCCCCGGCAGGGACAATCCGTCGAATCGTGCATCCTGGGGCAGTGGTATAAATCGGTGGGAGAAGAAGTAAGCGAAGGTGATATTCTTTTCTCCTATGAAACGGACAAGGCATCTTTTGAAGAAGAGGCAAAAGCGAGTGGAATTCTTCTCGCTGCATTTTTTGAGGAAGGTGACGAAATACCCGTATTGACAAATGTCGCTGTAATTGGAAAAGAAGGTGAACCGATAGAAGAATTCAGGCCCGGTGGTGATTTGGTCGAAGAAAGACCGGCAGAAACGGTAGAAGTGGAAGAATCACCAAAAGTGTTTGAATTCGAGGTGGAGGAATCTTCTGACGGACGCATTCGCATTTCGCCACTTGCAAAAAACATGGCAGAAAAGCTGGGAGTGGATATTCACACGCTGAAAGGTTCCGGTCCACGTGGACGGATAATTGCCCGCGATGTGGAAGAAGCCTCAAAAGCAGTAACAGCTGAACCACAGGCTCAACCGGAAGCAAAACCTAAACATGAACCGTTTGCAGCAACTCCGGCCAAACCGGCAGTGGTGCTGGAATCGGGTGTTGATTTCGAAATAAAAACAATACCAAACATCCGGAAACTGATTGCCAATGCGATGCACCAGTCGCTGCAAAATTCGGCACAGCTCACCCACCACCTGAGTGCTGACGCCAGGCAAATTATTAAAGCTTCGGAAGAAATTTAAAAAAGAATACACTGAAGGAACAGTGAAACAGAATGTGACCATTAATGATTTGGTTTGCTTTGCCGTGATTCGTGCTTTGGAGAAATATCCTAGAGTGAACACCCACTACCTCGGTGATAAAATGAAGTGGTTCAAAAAAGTACATCTTGGTCTGGCTGTGGATACGGACCGTGGACTAATGGTACCGGCACTGCAAAATGCAGATGATCTTTCCATCACCGGACTTTCAGGTCAGCTGCTTCAACTGGCAGCGCAGGCACGCGCCGGGAATATAAATCCTGACCTCCTCAGTCCCGAAGCAGCCACATTTACGGTTTCCAATCTCGGTAATTACGGTGTGGAAATGTTTACACCTGTAATTAATTTACCGCAAACTGCTATCCTCGGCGTGTGTACCATTATTCCCCGCCCAAAAGAAGTTGAAGAAGGCGTATATGGTTTTGTCCCCATGCTCGGACTCTCATTAACCTACAACCACCAGGCACTTGACGGCGGCGAGGCAACACGCTTCCTGGCGGAGATTAAGGAGCAAATAGAGAATATAACAGTTTAAAGTTTAAAGTTTGAGCCCACTCTAAAAAGTAGGTTTAAAAAACTTGATAAAATGTATAGTAAAAAATAATAACGCAAAAAATTTGTGACTGCATTGCCTGTTTTTTATAGTTCGAAACTGATAAGTTGGTTTTACACCATAATCTAACAAGAAAAGCAGTATTATTCGATTTTTGCAACGTTCTTTGACATGTTTGTTCTAAAAAATGGATAATCCGGACAAGGTTTACCCATAAACACCGGCAAACTGCCCATGCCTGATTTTTTATCAGCCCACGGTATTTTGATTTTCCGCTCCTTAGCGGGTAAGCGACATGGAAAATTGTAGCCTCCACATTGTTGCGTTTTTGCAATTCTTCAATAGGGCGCTGTTTCATCACCCGTCTCATGTGGGAAGTATGAATAGCTTGCTGGTTAAAATAAACTTTGGCTTTCCCGGTTCGTATGTACCATCTGTCTTCAGTGCTGTTCTTCAGCTTTTTGGCAAGGGATGCCTGTAAACATTCTCCGGTTTTTGTATCGGTAACCAACAATCCGTCAGGGGTTATTTCCAGGTCGTATCGTGAAACGGCCCCCTGTATTCCGGTAAAAACCATATCTATATTTTGGCAAAACGTTTCGTTATCAGGACTATGATAAGCACCGTCTGCATAAACCTTTTGCACAGGAGTATCTGTGATTGCTTGTGTTGAATTAATTGCCGGCTTTACAAATACCGTGTCGGGGGTAGTGGCCTTATCTACCATTACATTAGTAATCAGGTCCAACAATCCGTCTGATATGGTTTCTGTTACATTCATGCTGAAGCCTTTTACTTTCTGGTCGGATTTGCGGCGGTAATTACTATCAGGATCATGGGGCGACTGCACGCTTTTTGACTCAATTTCTTCTTTGGGGCGGAGTTCGACTTTTTTGTCCTCGCCTTCTACTTTATATTGTTCATCGAAAACCCGCTGGAGAAGCCGGTAAGCTTCGCTATTGCGGCTGGTGAAAAGTACCAGGGTTTTGTATGCCAGAATACCGATAGACTGCATCCTGGTTTGGACTTCTTCTTTGGTGCTACGATAAATAATTTTTAGTGGCTCTTCATCGAGCAGGAGAGTAATCTGTTGCCTATCTTCTTCGGGGAACAATGAAAAATCGCTTTCCTCCAATGTTTTGCAAAATAAAACAAAGCTTTGATGGATGATTTCGTATCGCGAGCACCAGGCAATATTGCTGCCAATGAGTTTGCTGTCCATGCGGATACTTTTGCCGCTTACTTCAAAATCTTTTATCTGTCCATGGGTAATTGTTTCAAAGGCTTTTTGCAACAGATCCTCTTTGTTTTCACGCAAATGCTGATGTACCCGCTTTCGAAACAGGTAATAAGTTGAATCGGCAGGAATTTCGTCACCCAGATTGAATAAGCCTAATGCACTACGTACCAATAGGTTGAACCGGCAATGCTCGAATAATTGCAAATCGCTCCAATCAAAAGCTTCCTTCAATATCATCATACCAACAAGTTGCGATACCGAAGAATTAGGAGCTCCCATTTTTTCACTGTACAATACACTAAATATAGATTCATCGATCCGCGATACAATTTGCTTGCGGAATTGATTGTGCCAATTATCCGTATTGTTATACTGATTTAATGATTTCCCCTCTAGTATGGATGGAATGCTGGAGAAAAGATTCCCTTGACTATGTGAAACAGATTTTTTGAACATGCTTTTTCGATGTTGTTTACCTCATGTAAGATAATAAATTACATGACTTAAATCGCTGTAATTCAAGTGAATATTCCATTATTTATGAACAAACTTGTCAACAATTATATTTTTGTATTTAATCAGCCGACTTTTCGGAGTGGGCTCAAGTTTAAAGTTTAAAGTTTAAGGTTTAAGGTTTAAAGTTTAAAGAGGTGGCAACATTTAATCGATTTGAAGATATTTTAGCGTGGCAAAAAGCCAGAGTACTTTGTAAAAAAGTACAGACGTACACGTTAAAAGAGCTTTTTTCAAAAGATTTTAAATTAGTGAACCAGATAAAAGGTTCATCGGGTTCTGCTATGGATAATATTGCTGAAGGATTTGAAAGAGGCGGAAATAAGGAATTCATTCAATTTCTGTTTATTTCAAAAGGATCAGCCGGAGAAACCCGTTCGCAGCTTTATCGTGCACTGGACAATGAATATATTAACGAGGAAGAATTTAATACAGCATATAAACTTGCAGAAGAGGTAGGCAAACTTACCGGAGGTTTAATAAACCATCTTAACTCAAGTAAAATAAAAGGAACAAAACATAAAAATTATGGAGAATCACATGAGGACTCCACTTTAAACATTGAATTTTAAATATTAAACTCAATACGATGCCAAAACTACAATTTATAAATCCAGACGAGGTTAGAAAAGCCAGGCAGCTGGAATTCAAACCAATACCTATTAATCAGTACGATAAGACGGTTGAAGAGGAAAAGGAGAATTTCACCAGGGAAGATTTCCTGCGTATCTATCATGATATGGTGGTGATTCGTGAATTCGAAAACATGTTGAACCTGATTAAAACCCGTGGGGAATACAACGAAATTCCATACAACCATCCGGGGCCGGCACATCTTTCCATCGGACAGGAAGCTGCTGCCGTTGGAATGGCCTACAACCTGGGCGTTGAAGATTTCATCTTTGGTTCACACCGAAGTCATGGCGAAATTCTGGCGAAAGGACTTTCAGCCATTTCACGGCTCGATGATGAAACACTGGAAAACATCATGGAGAACCATTTCGACGGGAAAACACTGGCGCCGGTAAAAGCAGGACACAAAGGCACTACCAAAGAACTTGCAATTAAATTCCTCACCTACGGAACGCTTGCAGAAATATTTGCCCGCGAAACCGGCTTCAACAAAGGACTGGGCGGTTCGATGCATGCCTTCTTTACCCCTTTTGGAGTTTATCCGAACAATGCCATTGTTGGCGGCTCCGGCGACATTGCTGTGGGCGCTGCCTTGTTCAAAAAAGTTAATCGTAAAAAAGGAATCGTTGTTGCCAACATTGGTGATGCGTCCATGGCTTGCGGCCCCGTTTGGGAAGGTTTGACATTCGCTACAATGGATCAGTTTACCCAACTTTGGGAAGGCGACATGAAAGGCGGATTGCCGCTGATTGTAAACATTATGAACAACCAGTATGGTATGGGCGGACAAACCTGTGGTGAAACCATGGGATACGAAATAGCTGCCCGTATTGGTGTTGGCCTGAATAAAGATCAGATGCACGCAGAACGTGTGGATGGTTATAACCCCATGGCAGTAATCGATGCATACAAACGGAAAATGAAAATCATCGAAGAGAAAAAAGGGCCGGTACTGCTCGATGTATTGACTTACCGTTACAGTGGCCACTCTCCTTCCGATGCTTCTTCCTACCGGTCAAAAGAAGAGGTGGAAGCCTGGGAAAAACAGGACTCCATTGTATGGTTTGGCAATGAACTGGTGAGAGCAGGAATTGCAAGTGAGAAAGAGCTGGAAAGCATTAAAAACAAAACAGTTGAAATCATTACCAACTCGCTGAAGCTGGCCATCGACGATGAAGTTTCGCCCCATATGGACATGAAGAAATATCCGAACCTGATTGGAGAGATGATGTTCAGCGACCAATCGGTGGATAAAATGGAAGACCGCGAACCTGAAGTAAACCACCCCATGGAAGATAATCCGCGGGTAAAACAACTGGCCACCAAAGAACGGTTTATGTTCGACGAAAACGGGAAGCCCCATTCCAAAATTAAAACCTACGGTTTGCGTGACGGCATTTTCGAAGCCATTATTGACAGGTTTTATAAAGACCCGACACTGATTGCCTATGGCGAGGAAAACCGCGACTGGGGCGGTGCATTTGCAGTTTACCGCGGGTTGACAGAAGCCCTGCCTTACCACCGGTTGTTTAATTCGCCCATTTCGGAAGGCGCCATTGTGGGTACCGCTATCGGATATGCCATGTGCGGCGGCCGGGTGATTCCTGAAATTATGTATTGCGATTTCCTTGGGCGTGCCGGCGATGAAGTATTTAACCAGCTTCCCAAATGGCAGGCCATGAGCGGAAACGTACTTAAAATGCCGGTGACCATCCGTGTTTCAGTGGGCTCAAAATACGGGGCACAGCATTCTCAGGACTGGACAGCGCTGGCTGCACATATCCCCGGGTTAAAAGTAGTTTTCCCGGTTACTCCCTACGATGCAAAGGGATTAATGAACAGCGCCCTGCAGGGAACTGACCCTGTAATTTTCTTTGAAAGCCAGCGTATTTACGATATTGGTGAAATGTTTCACGAAGGCGGTGTACCGGAAGGCTATTATGAAATTCCGCTGGGTGAACCTGATATTAAAAGGGAAGGTACTGATATTACCATTTTAACCATCGGTGCCACATTGTACCGTGCACTGGATGCTGCAAAAATACTTGAAGAAAAATACAACCTTTCAGCCGAAGTGATTGATGCACGCTCATTGGTGCCGTTTAATTACGATTTGGTGATTGAGTCCGTCAAAAAGACAGGCCGCATTGTAATTTCCGGTGATGCATCTGGCCGCGGGTCATTCCTGCGCGATTTGGCTTCGAACATTACAGAACTTGCATTCGATTATCTTGATGCCCCTCCGGTGGTGGTTGGTTCGCGCAACTGGATCATTCCTGCACATGAACTTGAAGATTATTTCTTCCCACAGCCGAAATGGATTATCGATGCAATTCACGAGCGTATTCTTCCCTTGCCGGGGCATACTCCGGAAAACGATTTTACTGAAGAAGAACAACTGGATCGGAATGCACGGGGAATTTAGGCGCTGAAGGAATCCATTTAAAAAAACTAAGTGTGCATTCAATTTGATTACCATTTAAAAAAGGCAGCGGGTATTTATACCTGCTGCCTTTTTGATGGATTTTAAAGTGATGATCCAACGTTGTACTTATGCGTCTCATGCTGCTATCCGAATTCCTGTTTTTTTAATTTCAACTGCAAAAGGATTACCCGAATTAAAATCCTCATGAGATATTGGATGTGGTTCAATTCTGGAATCAATCTTTGCTGCCAGCAATATCAATTGAACTTGCATTTCAAATCGTTTTGAATCATCCAAATCTGTAAAAATCAAGGCTAAATCGATATCGCTATCATCAGTAAATTTCCCTTTTGCATAAGAACCAAACAAGTAAGCACTCTCAACATTAGAAAACTTTTCTTTTATTAAATCAAGATATTTTGCTATTGCAATATCAATGTTTTTATCCATGTTCTCAGTTCTTTTAATTTGTCAATCCACACAGCAGTAAAATCCGGAGTACATTGTTTTTTAAAACTCATTTTATAGTCATCATATCTGGCGTTTATGTTGAATACAGTAATTGTCGCCAGTTGCTCCTTTTGATTACCGTTTAATTCTAAATCAGCTTTTTCAGCCAGTCTTAGCAGATTATGTATAAAAGGAGGATAATCTGATTTTACCTTTATGTAATATGCTTTCAGTAATTTTTCAATCATCAAATGTCCGATGAAAAGCGACCAGCTATATCTTTTTGAATCAAACATTGCGATCAAAGTCTCAAAATCATCATCCGAGCCATCAATCCAATAGTTAATCAATTTATCTTTATTTAAATCGTTGCTTTCCATAACCTCAAAAGTACAAAATATATCAAATATCTATTTTTAATAATTACAAGGTAAAATCCCACACATCCTGTTCTCAAAATTCATATAACCCTGCCAGTCCGATAATCCAGCGAGGCAAAGGAAGTTTTATTTTAAAAATAATTTAAATCCAACTGAGATGTTAAATCCATATTCCAATCCTTCTTGCTCCCTGTACTCGAAATCATCATACATGTCACGCTCAAAGCATTGTGTTGGCATTGGATGAATCAGATTTGAAAATGCATTATTTCTGATTTTTAATCCAAGGCCCAGGTAACTATTTAATCCAAATTTTCGCCCCAGATTTTTAAACCTCCCAATGTTGAAATTGAAACCATATTTTTGTCTGAAATAATCCGCCTGGTCGTAACTAATACACCCACCCTCAAATTGTCTGTAGCTTATATGATGAAAAACATCTTTATGATGAATATAATAAAGTTCGAATGAACCATAAGAAGTTACTTTTTTCGTTTGCTTCATTACATAATATAGTTCCGGCCTGATTTCCCATAATTCATAATCCTCTTCAAACATTTCATCAATAAATTGTGTGTAGGATATATTCTTATTTCCATATCCGGCATGCAGTCCGATTTTCCATTTTGGATGAATACCCCGTATATATCCAATCCTCCATCTTGGACTGTATTTGTTCAAGGATGAAAAAACATCAAATGTTAGATAGGATTCTTTTTTTGCAGGTGAACTTTCAATGTTATCACTTTTTTGAGCACTCAGAATCAGTGTGCTTAAAACCATTGTCAGTGAAACGAATATTTTGAGTGAGTGGTTCATCTTTTTAAAAATTAATGCCAAAGGTAATCTCTCCAAAAACTTCTGTTAATTCCTGGTTGCCGGTTTAAATTCATTCAAAGTCTTTGCGACATGTTTACCAAAGAATGAATTCTTCACGGAAGGAGTGAATTTATTGTAATATTTTACAATAGTATCGTTTGAATATTTAGTTAGTAATTCAGCAGAATATACCCAATCCGGATGCTTTGAAATAACACATAATTCAATGCTGTCGATTTGATTATTGATAAGTTTTATTTCTTTTTCAACCAATTCAAATTCTTTACTCCCGGGCAATGTTTTTTCTTTTAACAGAGTCAGTCGGTTAAATTCTTCTGAAAACGGGAAATTTCATTCTTATTGGTTTTACTCATTTGAATGTTGATGTCGTTTCCCTTCACAGAATAATTTAATCCATACGTGGCTATTGAAGCTGAAACAGAAATTTTTTGATGTGGTTGAATGAAAAACATAATTTCACGGTTTTTAAGCTCCTGGTTACTTGATTTGTCTTTTCCAAATGTCGTTTGGAATTTATCGCTGCTTAAATATACAAGATGCCACATGTCAACATTACAGTTTAATCTATAATTAAATTTCCCGTTCGTACAGTAAGTTGTATCAAAAATAGGAGTTTCGCCCTGTTTCATCGGCAAAACCAGTACATTGATTACTGCTTTGTCAATCCCTTTAATCGATCCCTTAATCTGAGTTTTTTGTGCATATCCGTAAAAGGATATCAAAACCAGGAATGTTGTGATCATTTGTCTCATGATGTATTTTTTTTCGAATGTGTCAACTTTGCATCCTGCGGCAGACGGTTTTCTGTCAGTGTCATGTTGTTTCATTACGAAGTTTTAAAATTAAACATAATTTTGAAACAAACAACTTTTTGAAGGGAAATTTTAAGGTCGGTTGTATATTCCAACAATCTGGTTATTAACTTGTTTCAAATATCAAAACTGTGTACACAGAAGTACATTTTTATGAAATCGATACACTAATTCGCAAAACAGATTGAGCTAAAAACTCAGTATTTAGAAGAATAATTTTGTTCACTACAAAGATTTCGCCACGCTGTGGCTTTTTAAAAAGGTGCAGCCTGTCAAAATCTTTGCAACATACATAATTAAAATAAATCAGGAACTCCATCTATCCAACGTTTGCAAGCAGGACTATGCGGTATTCGGGTTTACAACTCATTTATATACTCACCGGTAGCTACTTAAATTATTCTAAAACTGCATTTTGACCTGATATAAAACATTTATCGGCTCACATTTTTTATTTTAAAAACAATTCTGTTTAACTAATTATTTTATAATGAAATTAATTGCATTACAAATGCTGGACAACTTACTCCTCGTTGCAAACGAGTAGAGAAGCCGGACAGTCTTTGAACTCAAAACTCTTTTTTCTTTGAACTTTGAACTTTGAACTTCCTGAACTTCCTGAACTGCCTCAGTTTTTAACGATTTTTGTGGTCCTGATGCAATCGTTATGTTGTATGGTTAAGAAGTAGATGCCGTTGGTATATCCTGAAATATCAATTGCTGCTCCCGGTTGACTGATTTCTTTTACATTTTTCCTGTCAATGATTTCTCCACGGCTGTTCCACGTTGAAACAGATACAGGGCCGCTTATCCTGTCGCTTTTAAGAAACAAATACCCGCTGGTTGGATTTGGATAAACAAGAAATTCTTCCGGCTGCAGGGCCAGTGTTTTGTTTCCGGTTACGTTTCTGACAGCAACTGTCTGGTTCAGTTGGTTGTATCCTGAAGTACTTTCCCATACTCCTTCATTGGCAAAGCGAATTGAATATTCCGGCCGGGTACTCAGGATTTCACTTGAATCCGGTAAATTCAGATAGCACGTATAAGAACCTTCGGGCAAATCCGAAAGGTCAAAAACCTGTTTAATGTTCACCGTTGTTTCCCATGTCCGGATATCGGTTGAATCAAACATAAAGGAATGAATAAAATCCGTGGAATTGTTTTTCATCACCAGGTAAACATCCCTGTATCTTGAAGGCCTTGCAAAGCCAACGTTATCCAGGTTGATTTCAACCGATAAATTTTTGCCGTTCAATACAAAATCACTGTTACGAAGCACAAAACGGTAGCCCAGCCGGCGGAGAATTTCATCGTAATGCCCCGACTCTATCCAGTTTATCCAGTTTTGAGTATAATAATCGCGGTTTAACGTTGTCCAGTTGGTCATGTCCATTTCATTAACCGCATTCGCCCCGTCGGTTCTTGGAGCTTTAACTCCATTTGTTTCGCCGGTCATGATTGTATATTTGGTTTCATTGGCCAGATACTTGTAATCGGTCGTTCCCACAGGGTTTTGGTTTTCACTGCTTACGCTGTATGTTCCCATATCGCCCCAGCCATTCAAAAAAGCATCATTAAAGAAACCTATCCTTGCATTTGCAGTATTTTGATAAGCTGAAGTTTCGTTCAGCTGGGAATTTCCGTAGAGTGTCTTTTTAATTTTGGGATAGCGCACCTGAAGAGGTATTCCGGCAGGTGTGACATTTAACATCGCATTCACTATCTCTTTCCTGTTTTTCCACTGGGCCGCACTGATGCTCCCTTCGGTGCCGAATTCAGCAGAATTGGTGTAATACCATTCTCCCCAGGTTCCAATAAAACCTGCCTGGTGCGATAGTATAATATCTTTGTTACTTTCGAGAACAGGCGCCAGCTGGTTAATGTGAGCCAGTATCTGTGATTTTTCAGGCTGCTGCGGAGATGCATCTATTTTACCGGAATAGGCAAACCGGACGATGCATTTGAACCCTGCATTTCTGATCCTGTTGAAATCAAGGTTGACGTTGTCCAGATAAGTTTGAGAAATTGTTGTATCCATAAACGAACTGAGCAAAAAATGGCGGTAAACAACAGTCACTTTTTCGGCGCCCGTCCGCCATCCCCTGATTTCAGATTCACTGATGTTTGAATAACCTGTATTCGTGTAATAATTTGTATTGGTAATGGAATATTTTTGAAGCCCCCGCTCCGGATTTGCAATAATATCAAATGATTCTGTGTAATTCACGTTGCTATTTTCCTGGGAAAAGACGGAAGATACACTGGATACCAGGCAAATCAGCAGAACAAATAAAGAGATTTGGTTTTTCATTGTTGCGTTTTTCATTCTATAGTCCGTAAATATTGGTTCTGAAAATTCACTGTTTTGAAATAGTTTGTCAAATATAAAAAAAACCGGACTATCAGGAGAACCTGGCCATGAATTCCGATTTTTGCTTTTATGACCTTGTTTTATGCAATTGCTGTTTTTGTACATCTGTCATATTCTTCCGCGTATTCATCAGACTCGCATTTTTGAAATGTCTGTTCACTTTGTTCTTCAGTGTATAAGTCCGGTTAAATGCTTCCTGTGATATTTTAAAATAATCCGAAAGTTTTCGGATTGTATCTTTTGAAAGTCCTTTATTATAATTTAATATCTTTGAGATGGTCCCTTTTGATAAATTCAATATATCTGTTAAATCTTTTGCTTTTAAATCATGTTCTTCCATCAGTGATTTAAGCATTTCAACAGGATCAGAATCATTAAATGCAGAATGTTCGCTGTCCCATTTTTCAATCAAAACAGTAAGAAGTTCAATCTCATCTTTGATTTCTTTACTGTTTCTAATTGTTAACTCTTCTAAAATATCACAATACTTTTTATATTGATTCGAATCTTTTATCACTGTATATTTTAATGTTTCCATTTAGGTTCGTTCTAATGGTCTGTTTCTATCAAATGTACTTTCATATACTTATCTGTAAATATAGGAAAACAAGTTTCATAAAAAGAAACATGGTTTATTAAATTAATCTCTGCCTTTTTTCAAGTCAGAAAACAAATTACAATTATTGTTCAATATTCTTTGAATATTTTATCTTCAACAAAAAAAGTATGCTTTTTCATTCAAAATTCTAACTCTTTCGAAGCCATTCTTTTTAATATCTGTTGTTTGATTTTTTGTATCTTTATTACATGGATTTCAAATTTTCAAATCATGCTTTAACAAGATTGAAGTATCGTAACATTTCAACTGAAACGGTGCTTCTGGTCATAAAAAGACCAGATTCAGTTTCAATTCAGGATGAAACAATTACTGTATATTCCAAACTTGTCAAAGAAGATTCAAAGACTTATCTTTACAGGGTTTTTGTAAATCAGCTCAAGAATCCATATTTAGTAATAACTGCATATAAAACATCAAAAACAGAAAAATATGGTAATAAAATATAATAAGGAAAGCGATGTAATTTACATTCAATTCTCAGAAGATAAAGTTGTGGAGAGTGAAGAAGATAAACCCGGAATCATACTCGATTACGGCGAAAACGGTGATATCATCGGCATTGAAATTTTAAATGCTTCAAAAAAGACGAAGCAACCAAATGGGATTAGTTATGAGGTAGCCTGACCAACTTAGGCATTCGAAGAAATCAAACAAAAATATCAATCCGGCTTCAAAAGTGGCCGGATTTTTTATATATCCATTTAACTTAAAATTTTTACCTTTATTTCAAGTTTTTGGCCAGATAAATTTATTCCCATGGAAATCAGACTTATTCTTTTTACACTGTTTCTTTTTATGCACTCAACTGTTTATTCCAATGTGCCTGATGAGAAATTTTTCATTTCCAAAAATAACCTGCCAAAAGAATTGCTAAAAAAAACAATTGGGATTATCACTGTAAGTTCAGGTATAAAAAGAAATGTCACAGTCGACCTTTTCAATGATAACTTTATAAAAACCGGTAAAATTAATTTAAGAGACAACAGTCTCCCGGTTAGTAATTTTGGCTATCATCCGCCTGACGATACGTTGATTTCAAATTTCAGGTATTTAATTACAGATGAAAATGAAAATTTCTTAAAAGTTGTATATGACCATAACCATCAAAAACATGCCTGGGTCTCTAAAATTCAGTTATCCAAAAATTTCTATTCCAAAATTAAATATACAGATGATTTAAAAACTGACTACGGAGAATTTGTATCATTATTCGAATTGTTATCAACTGACTACAGAAAAGTGTACAATCAACCGGATAAAGACTCGGATTTTGAATTCATTCGTGAAAAAGATTGTTCCGGTAAACAAGTTAAAATACTGGAACAAAAAGGTGAATTTCTGAAAATGGCAATAGTAAATGAAGATTGTGATAATACAATTGAAATTATTAAAGAATTAGGCTGGATAAAAATTAAAGACGAAACAGGTGCATTATCTGTCTGGATCGTAAATATAGATTTATGCTAAAACTACCAACATTTTAAATACTGATCACAGATGAAACGAAGCGAAATAAACCAACTGATTTCAGAAGCAAAAGATTTCTTTGATGAAATGAATTTCAAACTTCCGCCATGGGGCTACTGGCCGCCTGAAGAGTGGCAGGGGAAAGCGGAAAGTTGTGCCGAAATCGCAGAAAACATGCTTGGATGGGATTTGACTGATTTTGGCAGCGGCAATTTTCACCGGCGCGGATTGCTGTTGTTTACCATCCGCAATGGCAACCTTCGAAAAGACAAAAAACCGTATGCCGAAAAAATAATGATTGTGGAGGAAAACCAGGAAACGCCGATGCATTACCACTGGCACAAAATGGAAGACATCATTAACCGTGGTGGAGGAAACCTTGTCATTGAACTTTATAATTCCATTCAGGAAAATCAACTGGCAGAAACAGATGTTCAGGTGAAAACAGACGGTATTTTAAGAAATATTCCTGCTGGTGGAAAAGTCATTCTTAAACCGGGTGAAAGCATTACACTTGAGCAGGGTATGTACCACAGGTTTTATGGCGAAGCAGGAAAAGGAAAGGTGTTGGTGGGCGAGGTAAGCGCAGTAAACGACGACAACACCGATAATTGTTTCCTGGAAGAACTGGGGCGTTTCCCTGAAATTGAAGAAGATGAGAAACCGGTTCACCTGCTGGTTTCCGACTACAATAACTACTTCTGATTTATATGGAGAAAAAAATCAAAATAACAGGAACCGGATGTGCACTGGCCGATTTCGTTTACAACAACATCCGTTTTAACAGCCCCGGATTTCAAAAGTACAGCAGCAAAAAACAGGGAGATGGTGGTTTGTCGCCGGGGCGATTGGTTTTTACAGAAGAACTTGAAAAGTTTGCCGGAAAACCGTATGCTGAAATTATTGCTGAAATTGCAGGAAGTAAAAAGCCGGACACATTTAACATTGGCGGCCCGTCGCTGGTATCGCTGATTCACGCCGCACAGGTATTAACGGATAATACGTTTGAAGTCAGGTTCTACGGAATTTCAGGACAGGATGAAACTGCGGCAAAAATAAGACAGCTTCTGAATAAAACGCCGATAGATTTTGAACAATACCTTCCCGGAAGCAAAAAACCGACGCCTTTCACCCATGTGCTTTCAGATCCACAATTTGACAACGGGCATGGCGAGCGGACATTTATCAACAACATCGGCGCTGCCCGGGATCTGACTCCTGAATTTTTACCACAATCGTTTTTTGAATCCGACATTGTTTGTTTTGGTGGAACAGCGCTCACTCCAAATCTCCACGATAACCTGCACCAATTGTTGAAAACTTCAAAACAAAAAGGTGCCATTACTGTGGTAAATACTGTTTATGATTTCCGTAGCGAAAAACGAAATCCGGGAAAACCCTGGCCGCTGGGCAAAACGGAATTGAGTTTCCCCAATACCGATGTATTAATAATGGACAATGAAGAAGCATTAAAAATCAGTGGCACAAGTTCAATTTCAGCAGCTGTTGATTTTTTCAAACTGAAAGCAAATGCATTTATCGTTACCCGCGGTTCTGCCCCGGTTATCTTTTATTCTTCAGGAAAACTTTTCGACGCAGTGTTCGATGAGCTGCCAGTTTCAGATGCTGTAACTTCAGCCCTGATATCAGGTGAAAAACAAACCGGCGACACCACAGGCTGCGGAGATAATTTTACAGGCGGAGTAATTGCTTCCGTTGCAGAACAACTAAAATCGGGAAAACAAAAACCAAAGTTACATGAAGCTGTAATTTCAGGTATATGTGCCGGCGGCTTTGCCTGTTTTTACGCAGGAGGAACTTATTTTGAAAAATCAGCCCGCGAGAAAAAACAGGAAGTTAATCAATTGATTTCGGCTTACCGGGAACACCCAAAATCATGAAGAAACTTGTATTGTTTGGTGCGGGAAAGATCGGACGGTCGTTTATTGCCCAACTGTTCAGCCAGGCAGGTTACGAAACCGTGTTTATCGATATTGATACAATTTTAGTCAACCTGATAAATCAGCATAAATCATACAATGTAATCGTAAAAGACGAACAGGAATCAATTATCAAAGTCGATAACATCAGGGCTGTTCATTTTTCGGAAGAAGAAAAGATAATATGGGAAATTACAACTGCATCAATTGTTGCCATATCGGTGGGACAAAAAGGATTGCCGGCATTGTTTCCGTTATTTTCTGCAGGATTGAAATCGCGTTTCAAAATAAATCCAGGTTTGCCGCTCGATATTATCATTGCCGAAAATATAAGGAATGCAGGTTCGCTTTTTCAATCAGAATTAAAAAAGCACCTTCCGCACAATTATCCGTTTGAAAAACTTGTCGGGCTGGCGGAATGCAGTATCGGGAAAATGGTGCCGTTAATGACGGAAAAAGATTTAAAGAATGATTCGCTGCAGATTTTTGCTGAAGCATACAACACGTTGCCTGTGGATGCAAAAGCATTTAAAAACCCGATTCCCGATGTAAAAGGATTAGCCCCAAAAGAAAACATAAAAGCATGGGTGGATCGAAAAGCCTTCATACACAATCTTGGCCATGCTTCAGCAGCCTATTTCGGTTATTTGGAAAATCCTGAGGAAAAATTGTTGTGGAAAGTTCTTTCCGGTAAAACAGTCTACAGTAAAACAAGAGAAACCATGCTGCAGGCTGCCGGAATCATCCTTAAAAAATATCCGCAGGAGTTTACTTTACCGGAACTGGAAGAACACATTGACAATTTGTTGAACAGGTTTCAAAACCGCGCTTTGGGCGATACTGTTTTTCGTGTTGGGTGTGATTTGCACCGCAAATTGAACAGGGATGACCGCCTTGCCGGAGCTGTTCATCTGGCGCTGCAGGAAAAACTTCCCTTTGAAAAAATCATGGAGGCGCTGGTTGCCGGATTTTATTTCAGAGGCAAAGATGAAAACGGGAATTTATTTCCGGCAGACAATAATTTTGCTGACGAACTTGAAAGAATAGGATTCACTGAAATATTTCGGAGAGTTACCGGAATTAATGCGATTTATGCAATCGGAACAGCAGAAAAAATACATGCAGGATTGAACCTGTACAGATAAAATTTAATTCTGCAAATATACCTGTAACACCTGCCCCACTTGCAAAACCGAAGTTTCAGTTAAATTATTTAACTGGCAAAGCGAATTCAGGGACGTACGAAAGCGCCGGGAGATTTTCCACAGTGAATCACCGGGTTGCACCTTATAAATTTCAGGTGTAGTATCATTTCCGGCAGTACTTTTCACTTTCTGTTTCGGATTTAAATCTGCCAGGTTTTCTACAGATGTTGCTTTTTCGCGTACAGTTCCGTCTTCGAAATTAAAAACCAGTTCCGGGTTATATGGTTTATTATTTTCCCTGATTTCGAAATGAAGGTGACTGGTGGTGGCACGACCGGTTGCGCCAGCCAATCCAACAGGTTCGCCTTTTTGCACCAATTCATCATCTTTCACTAAAAAAGCCGAAAGATGGGCATAACATGTTTCCAAATTATTGCCATGACTGATAACCACCATATTACCATATCCGTGATAATACCGTGCACGGGTTACTGCTCCGTCGAAAACAGCATAAATTGTGTCGCCTTTATCCATTTTTACATCTGTTCCTGTATGCATTCTGCCTGATCGCATCCCAAACCGGCTGATAACGTTTCCTTCTGAAGGAAGAATAAAACCGGATAAAATTTCGCCGGTGATATTATTGTTTCCATATAAAAAGGGCATATGAATTCCGGGAAGTAACCCAGGCGAAAAGATTTGAAGCGAATCGAGTTCTGCTAAAGTTAATGGGGCAGCAAAACCTGGAACAACCACAAGTGAATCAGTATTAACATATTGTGCCGCCGAAATAATCGACCACAATAGTGCTGTCAGCAGAAGAATTCCTGTTTTTCCCATTCAGTTTAATTCAGGTTGAAAAAATACAAAATTATTTGATTCAAAAATCAGCGCAATAGTAATTAAAAATAGGTTTACAGAAACCGGCAGAAATTGCTTTTGCCAAACACTAACATTTCATTTGATAAACATTAACAATTCCGGGATACAGAACGCGGAAAAATCAGGAGTCACTTTCAGATAACTACACTTGAAAAAAAAGAGAAAATCTAAAATATCGAATAAGAAATAAGAAATAAGAAAATTCTTTCCTGTTTAGTCATTTCGACAAGTATCCGGGGAGAAATCTGCTGCAAATTATTGTCATTTCGACGAGTACCCGAGGAGAAATCTGTTCCAAATTAAACGATTTCTCATCCGCAAATGCCGGGAGCCGGACTTTCCCAAGTCCGGTTAATTGACTTCGGATATAGGAAATTCAAAGTCCCATTGGCTAAACCCGTCCAAAAGATTTGTATATATGTTGAGGAAATGACAAATGGAACTAAAACTTTTTCAAGACAGCAATAAAAAGCAAAATCCATCCGGCAATAAAACTGAGTCCGCCAAAAGGGGTAATCGCGCCCAGCCATTTAATTCCGGTAATGGCCAGCACATACAAACTCCCCGAAAATAAAATAATCCCCACCGTTAAAAGAATGGCTGACCAATTCAGCCATCCGGAGGGCATGGAAAGCGAAAGCATGCCCACCAGCAATAATCCCAGTGCATGATAAAAATGGTATTCAACGCCGGTTTTGAAGGTTTGCAATAGTTCATCCGACAGGTGCGATTTTAATCCGTGAGCTCCAAAAGCTCCGATGGCGACTGCCAGGGCCAGTAAAACGGAGGCAGTCATGATGATGGTTTTGCTCATTGTTCTTTTTTTATATTCAGTGTAATCAACAAATTATTGCAAATGATGTTTCCAATGTTTCATTTCTTCTTTAATTTCGTTCATCCACTTACACATATAATTAGATAGGTTTCACCATTATTTACTATTTTTGTGGAAACAGCTGTTTTTAAAGCAAATGACCGATAACGAGAAAATACAAATCATAAATAAACTGAAAGAGATACTTTCAAATGAAGAAGAGGTTTCAAAAATTGTCATCTTCGGCTCTTTCCTGCAATCCAAAAATCCAAATGATATCGATGTGGCCATCTTTCAGGACAGCAAGGAAATGTACCTGAACCTTGCTTTGAAATACAGAAAATTGACACGGGAAATCGCGAGGACATTGCCAGTTGATATTATTCCTGTAAAAACGAACGCTTCCGGAATATTCTTAAATGAAATAAACACAGGAGAAGTTATTTATGAAAGAAATCGATATGGTTTCTTTAACTAATGATAAATTATTCTTTAGCCCCTATCAGGAACAGTTTATTATTAGCCTGGCCAATCTTGCGGCAATGTATCAATTGGGATATTCATTGGAAGGAATGAAAACCGATTTGATTAATTATAACACTTACAGTGGATTATATACGAAATTCAATAAATTAAACAATCCCAGATAATTATACTTCAAACTGGGATTCTGCTTAAATTCCATTCCAAATGAAATGAAGCTTTTGTTTCACCTGAAATAGGAAATTCAGGTATTCAACTTAAATTCTATCCTGAAAAAAATGGTGAAAACAATGCATTAGGACTTAGTAAAAGATGGGATCTAGAGAACATGCTGCAGAAGCGGCACTTGAACTCACTTGAAGGTTTTTTAAGGGATCATTATAATATGGCTGACGATTTTATTTATGATATGCACCTGTATAATTCGTTAAATTTTATGGACTATTATTGTAATGATTAAAAGAATAAAAACACACCTGTTATTATTAACGTTAATGTACTTTGTTTTTGCAATTTGTACCTTAAGTTATGGAAGAGACTATTCGTTAGAGGAGTGGATGCATGTTGCCCTTATTTACGGAGTTTATGTATCAATTTTGTTTTGTATTAACATAGTAAAGAAGAGATGGATTAAATGGGTAATTTTCGGAGGAATCTTTTTTTTCCCGTTATCATATTTTATAATTGCGGGAGCTAATCTTCCTGATATAACATCTGAAGACGCACTTTTGTCATCTGCACCCTTTAATGTTCCTTTTTTACCTGAGAAAATAAATTATCCATCACAATATCCGGGTATAATTATTTTCCTTTTTTATGTTTTATATTTTTTACTGCCTCTAATTTATTGGTACGAACTTTATACTCTTTCAAAAAGAATTATTGCGAAAACAGATAAAAACTAAAAACCTTAAGTTAAGATATTGAAGCCTCCGTTTCTGTTGCAATATATCATAAGAAAAACAAACCTGTAATTTAATATAAATCCGGTTTCAGTCGAAGCCGGATTTTTTATCTGAAATAACGTGGGGAAAAGATATTATTGGTAAAAAACTGCATAATAAATTTTTTTGTATGAATACAAAAAAGCAACCATAATAACGGCATACATAAATGAATTGGAGAGAAAGAACATTGAGCCGGCATTGCACTGTCTCCTGAACCAAATGCAGTTATGACTTCCCAAAAAGAGAAGGTTCGCAAACGTTTTACCTGCGAACCGGAACTTACCAACACTATACCATCAATATACCTCCGGTATTAAATCGCGAACCAACCCCGTCCATGGTATATGGAAGGTATGGTGAAAACCGGTATAAAATTGCTTTGGAAGGAAATACAAATCCTGCTGTTAAAACTACATTACCTTTTACCCTTTAATTCCACTTCTGCATTATTACTTATACAAAGATACAGGTAACTTCTTTAACAAATTTATGAAGTATTTCAATAAGAGGCTGTTCAGAGAATTTAAATGGACAGCCTCTTATTTATTTGAAAACCTGCAAGCATTAAAGTGCGGACCTGGAAAGTCCGCCTCCCAAAAACAGGACACCAAAGGACAGCACATTTCATCAGCTTTTGTTAATTTGCAGCAGAATTTTATTTTGTAAAAATGATAAAAAACAACTCTATTTTTAAGTCATTTCCGGATGAACAAACCCTACTGAAGGAATTTCGAAATACACATGCGAAAGATATCCCTGATATCAACGGGCATATCCATACACCGCATTCATTCAGCGCCTTTTCTGATATCGAACAGGCCTTTCAACTGGCACAAAAGGAAGGCGTTTCGGTGCTGGGAATCAATGATTTTTATACCACCGACGGATATGATGAGTTTGCAGAACTGGCGCAAAAATATTCCATTTTCCCGCTGTTTAACATCGAATTCATGGCCCTGCAGAACAATTTGCAGGAGGCCGGAATCCGGGTAAATGACCCCAATAATCCGGGCCGCACCTATTTTAGCGGAAAAGGGTTGCGGCAGCCGGCTGATATGAGTGAAGCTTCGTTCAAAAAAATTAAAGATTTACAGGAAGAAAGCAACCGGCAGACCTATGATATGGTGATAAAGCTAAATGCCTTTTTTGCTGAAAACAATATTGGGTTACAACTCGATCCGGCAGAAGTTCAAAGCCGGCTGGCCAAAAACCTGTTCCGCGAACGGCACATTGCACAGGCCATTCGGATTGCCGTTTTCGAAAAAGAGGAAACCGATTTGGGAAGGGCAAAACTTTTCAATAAAATATTTCCAGGGCAAAGAAATAAAATCAGCCATCGACGATGTGGCAGGGCTGGAAAATGAAATCCGCGGCAACCTTTTAAAAGCCGGTGGCGCTGCATTTGTGCCGGAAGATCCGAAAGCATTTCTTTCGCTGGAGGAAGTTATTGAAATTATCATTGATGCAGGGGGAATTCCATGCTACCCGGTTTTGCTCGATTTCGGCAATGGCAATTTTACAGATTATGAATCCGATAAGGAAAAACTTCATGCAGGAACTGCTAAAGAATAAGGTGTTTTGCATCGAAATGATTCCGGGAAGAAACAATTATCACATCCTGAAAGATTTTGTCAGCTATTTTCACAAAAACAATTTCGTCATCACCTTTGGCACAGAGCACAATACGCCTAAATTGGATCCGATGAAGGTTACCGGTGGCGGAGAAATTGAACTGGATGATGAATTGAAACAAATCAATTATGAAGGCGCAGCAATTATCGCCGCCCACCAGTACCTCCTCTCCCGTGGCATGGCGGGGTACCTGGCAGATAAAAAGGCAAAAACTGAAGAAAAAGATTATTTTATTGAACTGGGAAAAGCAGTCATAACAGAATTTGTAAGCCCCCTCTAACTCCCCCCAAAGGGGAGAACCAAATAAAAACCTGGTGACACTTCGTGTTTTTTTGTCTTCGTGACATTTTAAAAATAAAATCCAATCAAAATATGAAACCGGAAATAAAAGATTTAATAGGCATTTCGCGACTGGTACGGGCAAAAAAAAGAATTCGTCATTGCCGGCGGCGGAAATACATCATTTAAAGACGAAAACCACCTCTGGATTAAAGCCAGCGGAATTAACCTGGGAAACATTGATGAAAACGGGTTTTGCGTGCTGGATCGCCAAAAGCTAAACGATATTCCCAATCAACAATTTTCAGACGATTCGGCCATCCGCGAGGAGCAGGTAAAAAATGCATTGTTGAATGCACGTGTCGATCCGGCTTCCGGTTTGCGGCCTTCGGTGGAAACATCCCTTCACAACCTGTTCAGTTACCGCTTTGTGGTTCATACCCACATGACGCTGGTGAACGGACTGATGTGCAGCAATCTCGCGGCAGAAAAATCACAGGAAATCTTTGGCGAAGAAGTCCTGTTCGTTCCCTACTCCGACCCCGGCTATGTTTTGTTTACTATCATTGCCGAAGAAATCAGGAAGTACAGTGAAAAGTTTGGCCGCGACCCGCAGATAGTGCTCATCCAAAATCATGGTATTTTTGTTGCAGCCGATTCCATTGATGAAATTCAGGGAATTTATGCCGGAGTGGAATCGAAGCTAAAAGGTACATTTTCTGAATTTCCGGAAGCAAAAGAGATACCGGTTTCAGCAACGTTATACGAAGTTTTGCCGGCGGTTCGTATGTTGCTTTCCGAAGATAAACTGAAAGTGTGCACCGCATTCAACAGTTCATGGACAAATCAATTTATAAAAAACAGGGAAACATTCGACAGAGGAGTTGCAAAACCATTCAATCCAGACCAGATGGTGTACTGCGGCTCGGAATATCTTTTTGTTGAAAGCAGCAATTCGGCAGAATCAATTGTTGAAGAGATTCAAACAAAAATTGCTGATTTCAAAACAAGAAAAGGCACCCTTCCAAAAGTTATTTTCATTCAGAATGAAGGTGTAATTGTTGCGGAAGATTCACCGGTTTCGCTGCAGTATTTAAAGGATATCGTCAATGATTTCTGCCGTATCAGTGTGCTGTCTGAAAACTTTGGTGGTCCTCACCCGCTCACCCCCGGCCAGGCTGCTTTTATCGAAAACTGGGAAGTGGAACACTACCGTAAAAAAGTATCGCTGGGTGGAAAGCCAATGGGGCGCCTGGAAAATAAGGTGGTAATTGTAACCGGCGCAGCGCAGGGTTTTGGTGCGGGAATTGCAGAAATACTGCACAACCAGGGCGCCAACATTGTTGTGGCCGATTTAAATGATGAAAAGGGAAAAGAATTTACCCAAAAGCTTAACAATACGGCTTCAAAAAATAAAGCCATTTTTTATAACGTGAATGTGGCCAAAGCCAAATCGGTGGAAAACCTGGTGAATGAAACCATACTGCAGTTTGGTGGTCTGGATGTAATGATTTCCAACGCCGGAATTTTGCATGCCGGCAGCCTCGATGAAATGGATGCAGCCACTTTCGAACTGATGACCAGTGTCAACTACACCGGCTATTTCCTCTGTGCTAAATATGCCCAGAAAGTGATGAAAATCCAGCATCGCTACAAACCGGAATTGTACATGGACATCATCCAGATCAATTCAAAATCAGGATTAAAAGGAAGCAACAGGAATTTTGCCTATGCCGGAGGCAAATTTGGGGGAATTGGTCTCACACAGTCATTTGCACTGGAACTGATGCCTTTTAACATCAAGGTAAATTCAATATGTCCGGGTAACTTTTTCGACGGACCGCTGTGGAGCGATCCCGAAAAAGGATTGTTTGTACAATACCTCAACGCGGGTAAAGTTCCGGGAGCCAAAACCATTGCCGACGTTAAAACGTTTTATGAAGCACAGGTTCCGGCCGGACGTGGATGCACTGCCGAAGATGTGGCCAAAGCCATATTCTACGTCATCGAACAACAATACGAAACGGGACAGGCTGTACCTGTAACCGGAGGACAGGAAA
The DNA here is from genome assembly GCA_963816685.1 of uncultured Prolixibacteraceae bacterium. Lineage (GTDB taxonomy): Bacteria > Bacteroidota > Bacteroidia > Bacteroidales > Prolixibacteraceae > CAVYUC01. Next base: position 24,087 of record CAWFMB010000019.1, read on the forward strand.
TGTTGAAGTGAGAGAAGTAGCCTCTCCCGGCCCCTCAGCCTCTCCCTAACCCTCTCCCAAGGAGAGGGAACAAGAAAAAGATGAATTACTAAAAAATTAGAAAAAATGAATAATAATAATATTAAAAACACGCAACAATCTCCCTCCGTTGGAGGGACTAAGGGAGGCTTCTCTTCATCCTCCCCCTCGGGGAGGCCGGAAGGGGCTTCCCTTACAAAGGCAGTACGATTATATGGGAAAGAAGATTTACGGCTGGAGGAGTTCGAACTTCCTGCAATAAAAGATGATGAAATTCTGGCAAAGGTGGTTTCCGACAGCATTTGCATGTCGAGTTACAAAGCGGCAAAACAGGGTACTGACCATAAACGCGTTCCTGAAAATGTGGCCGAAAACCCAATAATTATCGGTCATGAATTTGCCGGAGAAATTGTGGAAGTGGGCGCCAAATGGCAGCATAAGTTTAAACCCGGACAGAAGTATTCCATTCAGCCTGCGATTTATTATGAAGGTGGCCCTCTTGGAATTTTAAGCGCTCCCGGTTACACTTATCCACACATTGGTGGCGATGCTACTTATGTAATTATTCCGAAAGATGTACTGGAACAGGATTGCCTGCTTGTTTATGATGGCCCTGGATATTATCCGGCGTCATTATCTGAGCCGCTGAGTTGTGTTATTGGCGCCATGCATGCCAATTACCACACAAAAGCAGGTTCGTATGTGCATCAGATGGAAATAAAGGAAGGTGGTAAAATGGCCATTCTTGCCGGAGTTGGACCAATGGGACTTGCAGCAATTAATTACGTTATCAATCGTAAAGACCGGAAACCATCGCTGCTGGTGGTAACCGATATTGCGCAGGATCGCCTCGACCGTGCGGCAGAGATATTCCCGCCGGAATGGGCAAAAGAAAACGGAATTGAATTGGTTTATTTAAACACCGGCGACGCAGAAGACCCGGTTTCGGCATTAAAGAAAATATCAGTCAGCGGTTATGATGATGTATTTGTGTTTGCACCCGTAACTCCGGTTGTAGAACAAGCTGACGCTATTCTTGCACATGACGGCTGCCTCAACTTTTTTGCTGGTCCGTCAAATCCTGACTTTTCGGCCAAACTGAATTTTTACAATGTGCATTACGCCTATACCCACATCGTAGGAACTTCGGGCGGAAACAACGACGACATGGTGGAAGCACTTGACATCATGAGCAAAGGACTCGACCCTGCAGGATTGATTACACATATCGGCGGATTGAACGCAGTAGCCAAAACCACTTTGAACCTGCCCAACATCCCCGGCGGGAAAAAATTGATTTATACGCACAAGAACCTGCCGCTGACTGCAATTTCTGATTTTGAAACATTAGGGAAAAAAGATTCATTCTATGCGGAACTGGCAAAACTAGTGGCCAAAACAAAAGGGCTTTGGAATGTGGAAGCTGAGGAATATGTACTTAAAAATGCACCTGAAATTTAAATACAGGAATTTCGCTAATGATTTGCAAGCAATGGGAGAAGTGGCGGCAGTTCCAGCCAAAATTGCAAAACGACTAACTTTATAATTGTTTTCTAATACAGTTTAAAAATCCGGTTATATGAAAATTTTTTATACCGCTATTGTTTTATTGATTGGTTGCTTAGTGGCTGTTCAGGGAAGTATTAATACACAACTGACTACTTATTTAAAACATCCGATACAAGGGGCGCTTGTAAGTTTTGTGGTAGGCGCTCTTAGTTTGCTGGCTCTGAATTTTATATTCAGAACACAAATCCCCGACTGGGAGCATGTAAAAACAGCGCCCTGGTATTTGTTTGCCGGTGGATTGCTCGGTGCAATTTTTGTGTCATCCGTTATCTTTTTTATTCCCAAAATCGGAGTAACCACAGTTCTTGCGGCTTCTATTGCCGGGCAACTTATCGCAGCTTCAGTAATCGACCATTTTGGGTTCTTCGGGTTAACAGTGCATCCCATTTCTGCGGGCAGGATTTCAGGAATTCTGCTGTTAACCGGAGGTATCTTTTTAATTCAGCGTTTTTGATTCTTAATCTAATTTAAAAATATGCCATTGAATGTAATGGCCTGATGATTGACTTCCCATCAAACCAACAAAACGAACAATTACATGTATTTATAGTTATTACAAATAAAACATAAAAACTAAAATGCTCCAATTTACAGAAGCACTGCAAACTGCACGAAAGGCAGCAGCCGCCGGCGCCGAAATCATCCGCAAACGATTTGGCGATACTTCCAATGCACGTATAAAAAGTGAAACCGAGGGCCTTGTGACCGACACCGACCTGGAAGCAGAAAACGCAATTTTCGAAGTGTTGACGAAAGAAACTTCCTATACAATTTTAAGTGAAGAAAGCGGCTTGCTCAATGAAAGACCCGGATTAAAGTGGGTGGTTGACCCGGTGGACGGCACCAACAATTTTGCCCGTTCGCTGCCCATGTTTGCAGTGTCAATTGGATTGATGGATGGTAATGAATTTTTGGCCGGTGTTATCAATGATCCGGTTTTGCATACCGAATATTATGCTGAAAAAGGAAAAGGCGCTTTTTGCAACGGGGAAAAAATTATCCTGCCGAAGATAAATAAAGAATTTACACCACGCATTTTTTTAAATCACGGATATAAGGAAACTGACCGCAATAATTATATTGTGTTGGCAAAGCGGCTGGCTCAGGAATATGACACTTTAAAATTAAATGCCACTGCAATTGAATTGTGTTATGTAGCCACAGGTTCATCGGATGGATTTATCGGTTCAGGGGATAAACTTTGGGATTATGCTGCCGGCGTGGTTATTACAACCGAAGCAGGGTGCAAATTTACCGACTGGCGCGGAAATCCGTGGAACGGAAAAGAAAATCACCTCCTTTTTGCACGACCCGAATTTCATGAAGAACTGGTGGAAATTATCAGGGATTTGCAACGATAAAAAAATGCCGGATTTGAAAAGTCCTATTCCTAAAATGCCGGATTTGGAGAATCCGGCTCCCGCTCAATTGACTTTTTGTTTCTGACTTTCCAAATGGCTTAATCCCAGCCGCAGATCTCCGTAACTTACTTCATCGCCAAAGGCAACTTTTGCCGCACCAAAACTTTTATCTTCAGTATTCTTAAAATAATCCAATATTTTTTGAAGTTTCCCGTCATCCATTAACTGCAATATATCAAGCTTTCCCAAACGAATGTAATGTGCCAGATGATTTTCAATGGTGCTTGATGTTAGTTCACGTTCACCTGCAATCTCTGCCACTGTTTTTCCTGATTTAAAAAGTTCAAAACTTATCTTTTTAGTATCTTCTTTAGGCTTTTTCTTTTTAGCTGAAACCGGTTTCAATGGAATATCCCCTTTTTCAATATTATTTTCATTGCAGTAATGCTGAATCATCTGGATAATATCAGCTCCAAACTGATTTATCTTTTTATCGCCCATTCCGTTCATCAACTTCAATGAAGAAGAATCAGCAGGCAAATAATTAACAAATTCAATTAATGCTTTCTGGGAAAAAACCATATACACCGGAATTCCAAGTTCTTCCGCTTTTTCGTAGCGCCATGAGCGCAATAACTTGTACAATTCGGGATGAGGGATGGAATCCGGACTGGTAATCTCTTTAGCCTTCACTGTTTTTTTCACCGGCATATTATTTTTAACAAGTGCCTTCGCCCGGGCGTCTAAAATTTCTTTAACCTTGAAGTCTTTCTTGCATACCTCAAATGCTGTCAGTTTCAATTCTGCCTCCTCCAATAACTGTGAGGAGGTGTGATTTAACTGTTTTCGCAGAGCCTTGTTATCCACATCCAAATCCACTTTTGCCAGTTCATCAATTAAAAGAGACTGGATTTTTTCGCCAAAATAAAGAGAGGCTTTTGCAATCCTTTCCTGCAGTTTGCTGTTTATCTCAACATTAGGCTGAATCGCTAAAAGCTTCATCATCTGACTCTGAAATTTCTCTGCCACATCAACCAACTCTGCATATACCTGTGATTGTATTTTTTTCAATAGCTCCGGAATAATTTCAGGCAGTGCCGGGCTGTTATCCCGAACAGTTTTATTTAAGGTATTAACCAGCATTTTAACCATTTCAAATTGAAAAAGGTCCATCAGTAATTCCTGCTGGTAGGCCAGTCTGGCATCATCCAAAAGTTTTTCATCAGGCTGGTTTTCTTCCACCTGCCGGATAAAACCACTTACTGTTCCATCATTTATGATGCTGTGACTGGAAACAGGCGAGCTTAAAACCATTCCTTCCAGTGTTTTGCAACGGCTGAGGGCAACATACACCTGCCCGTGTGCAAAAGAAGCTTCGGCATCAATAATTGCCCGTTCAAATGTTAATCCCTGACTTTTATGAATGGTGATTGCCCAGGCCAGTTTCAGTGGAAGCTGGGAAAATGATCCCTCTACCGACTCTTTTATTTCAGCTGTATTTTTATCAATTGAATATTTAATATTTTCCCAAATAAGCGGTTTTACTGCAATTTCCTCTTCCTCTCCCGGACAAAGCACATATACCAAATCATTTTCGATATCTGTAATTTTCCCTATTTTACCATTGTAAAAGCGCTTTTCCGGTTCCGGATCATTCTTGACAAACATGACCTGTGCCCCGATCTTTAGTTTCAAATCAAATTCTGTTGGATATGAATATTCCGGGAAATTTCCCTCCACTCGGGCATTAAAACTCCGAACCTGCGATGAAACCCTCCGCAATTTTGAATCGTTAATGCGCTGTGCCTGGATATTATGAGTGCAAAGGGTGATATAACCCTCATCATCCGCGGGTTGAAAATCATGAATAAACCTTTTGTTCAGCATTTCAACTGCATCCTGATCAAGTTTGTTTTCTCTCACTTTATTCAGGATGGAAATAAACCGGTCGTCCTGCTGGCGAAAAACGTGTGTCAGCTCAATGCTGATATATGAAGTTTTTTGCAGCGCCTTACTGCTGAAAAAATATACTGTTTCATATTCTCTTTTGAGCAATCCCCACTCTTCATTTTTAACTACAGGTGCCAGTTGCTGCAAATCTCCAATCATCAAAACCTGGGTGCCGCCAAAAGGTTTGTTCTGGTCGCGAAACCGTCGTAACACTCTGTCAACAGCATCCAAAACATCGGCTCTCACCATACTAATTTCATCAATCACCAGCAAATCGAGTGTGCGGATGATGGAAATTTTTTCTTTGCTGAACCGGTTCTGCTGATGCGATGCATTCTCAAACCCCACCTGTGGTCCAAACGAAAGCTGAAAGAAGGAATGTATGGTTACTCCCCCGGCATTGATTGCTGCCACTCCTGTTGGCGCCACAACTATCATCCTTTTGGGTGATTTTTCTTTTAAACTTTTCAGAAAGGTTGTTTTTCCAGTGCCGGCTTTTCCTGTTAAAAAAACATTTTGTCCGGTAAACTGAACAAAATTAAAAGCCATTTCCAATTGCCTGTTGGTTTGCATCTTTGTTTTTTTTCAAGTTAATAAAGATAATGATTTTATCAATTTTAATCTCTTTTTAATCTCCTTTTCATAAGCTCTTAATTCATCCGACATACTTTAGCCGGAAATTTAATTAAACAATTAAACAATTACAACAATGCCACATTCAATTAAAAACAAACAAATTAGCAATAAAAACAGGCAAAAATCAAATAATAAGGGATCGCGTGCTTCCCGGAAAAATGAAATTATGAAACGCTGGCAAAATGAAGCAGACGAGAAATTTATGGACGGTTTGAATGGAATGAAATACGGTTTTATTTTTCTGATTGGTTTATTTACTATATTCTAATCAATCGATTCATGCTGTAATAGAAGAATTGACAGAAAAAATTTTTCACCTGAAATCAAATCAGTACCCCATCTGACAGGTCTTGCGAATTTCAGGTGTTTTTGTTTTGGAATCGTTTTTAATTATCTTGTTTCACAAAAATAAATCCAACTCTTTCAAATGAAAATACTTGTGGTTGAGGACGAATTAAAAGTAGCCGATTTTCTCCGGAAGGGGCTGGAAGAACAGGGCTATTCGGTTGAAGTGGCCTATGATGGGCAAATTGGCGAAAAACTGGCACTCCGGAATGAATTCGACATGTTAATTCTTGATGTTATTTTACCCGGAATAAACGGATATGAATTGTGCCGCCGAATCCGGGAAAAGAAACCGCAGGTGCCTGTGCTTATGCTCACCGCCCTGGGAACGACAGAGGACAAGGTTTCTGGATTTGATGCCGGCGCCGACGATTATCTGGTTAAACCTTTTGAATTTCAAGAATTACTTGCCCGGATAAAGGCCCTGGTGAAAAGAACAACAGGTGTGGTTCAAACTTCAACTACCATAAAAGTCGCCGATCTGGAATTGAATCTTGATAAAAAAATTGCCCGCCGCGGAAACAACAATATCGAACTCACAGCAAAAGAATTTTCACTGCTCGAATTTCTGATGAAAAATAAAGGTCGCGTTTTATCCCGCGCCGAAATAGCCGAAAAGGTATGGGATATTACTTTTGATACCGGCACAAATGTAGTGGATGTGTACATCAATATTCTCCGGAAGAAACTTGATAAGGATTTTGAAACCAAACTCATTCACACCAGAATAGGACTGGGGTACAGCTTAAACGATCAGTAATGGAAATCCGCAAAAAACTTGCCTACCTGTTTATCGCCATCGTTGCATTTATTTTGTGGTTTACACTTGTGGCAATTTATTTTTCCTTTTCGCAGGCCCGTAAGGAAGAATTTTACGACCGTCTCGGAAGCAAGGCAAAACTGGTGGCACAAATGCTGATTGATATTGATGAAATTGATTCGGACCTGCTTAAAAAAATTGAAAAGAACAACCCGCTGAGTTTACCCAATGAAAAAATAATAATATTCAATTATCAGGATGAAGAGATATATTCTTCCGATGATGAAAATACAATTACAATTCCGGAACAGCGAATTCAGCAGGTGCGTTTACAAAACGAAATACGATTTAAACAGGGAAGTTATGAAATATACGGTCAATTTTATACCGGTCAATTTGACAGGATTGTAGTATTTGCTGCAGCCAGTGATATTTTCGGCGTAAATAAACTGAAAAGGCTCCGGATTATTATGTTCATTTTTTTTGTTGTTAGCCTTATCATAGTTTGGTTTGTTGGCAGAATGTATGCTAAAAAAGCACTTGCACCAATTTCGGAAATGGTAGGTCAGGTCAATAAAATTGAACTCGCCAATCTACATGCGCGACTTGATCAGGGAAATGACAAAGATGAAATTGCACACCTGGCAAAAACCTTCAATAAAATGCTCGAACGGCTTGAAATAGCTTTTACAGCACAAAAAAATTTTATTGCCAATGCATCGCACGAACTGCGGACACCACTTACTGTCATAACCGGACAACTGGAAGTAGTTTTAATGAAACCCCGTTCCAATGAAGAATACAAAAAAACACTGCAACTTAGCCTTGATGAGATTAAAAACCTGAACCTGCTTTCGAATAAGTTGCTGATGCTCGCCCAAACAAGCACAGGCGCCGGAATTATAAATTTTGCCCCGGTCAGGATTGATGAAGTGCTTTGGAAAGCTCAAAATGAAATTCTTACACGGAATGAAAGTTATACAATCGATATAAACTTTGGACCCGGTATAGACGACGACAGTAAATTATCAGTTTCGGGAAACGAGCTGCTTTTAAAAACGGCGCTCAATAACCTCATGGATAATGCCTGCAAATACTCGGAAAATCATCATTCTGAAGTACAACTTGAAGCAAACGATAAAAACCTTTCCATCCATTTTATAGATCAGGGAATTGGTATTCCTCCCGAAGAATTAAAACTTATTTTTCAGCCTTTTTACCGATCAAAAAATGCAATTTCCCTTTCGGGACACGGTATCGGCTTATCGCTTGTCGAAAAAATAATTAACCTCCACAATGGCCGTATAGAAGTACTTTCCGAACCCGACAAAGGTTCCACATTCACTGTTTCTTTTCTTATTTTCAACCCAAACAAACTTTAATCTCATTTTAATTTGCTTTTAATTCCGGATTAATTTTAAGACGGTAGTTTTGAATTGAAATAATTCAATAACCATTTTAAAAATAATCACTATGGAAACAAAAGTATCAACCAAAAAAATTGTAGCTGCCACAATGCTCGCACTTTCAGTTGTTGTTGCAATATCGCTGTTTTACACCAATACACGATTAAAAAATAATTTGTCGGATGAAAAACTGAAATCAGAAATATTACTTTCTGAAAAACTAAGCCTCGATAAATCGATTATTAAATTTCATAAAGATTTAACCAAACTGGAAGAAAAGAACAGTACACTCGATAAAATGGTAGCAGATGCCAATCTCAAAATCCTTTCGAAAAATAAAGAAATTGAAAAGTTAACTGCTGAAAAGATTTCTGCAAAAAATCTTCAGAAAAAAATAGATGAACTGGAACTTTTGAAGCAGAAATTGGCCAAAGAAATTGCTGAATTGAACAATTCGATAGTCTTAGCCAATAATGATAATAAAAGACTAAACAGCCAGCTGGAAGCGTATACTAAAAAGAATTCCGGCCTCACAAGCGACAATTCAGTATTAAAAGCCATGATTTCGGATAACTATCGTACTGAAGCATTACATGGTAAAAACGAAAAACTAACTGTCAGAGCCAGAAAAACAAATAAACTTCTGGTTAGCTTCGATTTACCCGGCAATGCAGGAAACAATGTTTATTTTAAAGTTGTGACTCCTCAAGGCAAGGAATTTTCGAGCACAAATGATTTGGCTGCCGAAATAAAAATTACCGAAAACGGCGACGGACTTTTGGCCAGCACAAGTGAAACTGCAGCCGGAAGCGCCGGAACAAAACGCGTTGAAATGACTTTTAAACCACAGTATAAATTAACTCAGGGTGTGTACCAGTTCAATGTTTACAATGACGATCGCTTTCTGGGAAGCACCCAGCTTCGATTGAAATAATGTCTTCGTTCTTCTTATCAATTCTATCATTATTACCAAAAGCCGGGAGTTGTCCCGGCTATTTTACTTTAAAATTAAATCCAGCCGGGATTCTTTTTCGTAAATTCTGAATTTAATTTATCACCTGTATTTAAAGTTGAAACAGGTTCAAACAGCATAATATGTACCTCTTCGTCAGCAACCGGCCGGTGAAGCGTTTCCTTTGGAATAATAACAAATTCACCCTTATTTACCTGAATGGTTTTATCTTCCAGTTCCATTCTGAATGTACCTTTTACAACATAAAACAGTTCATCTTCATCGTGGTGTTTGTGCCAGTCGAATGCCCCTTTTGCCTTTACAAGTTTTACCTGTTGTCCGTTTAACTCTCCAATTATTCTGGGGCTCCAGTATTCATGGAACTGTAAAAATTTCTCCTCCGGATTCACTTTTTCAATATTCATAAAATTATATTTCTACATATTAAACGGAAAAACAGTAAAACTTTTTATTATCCGGACTAAACCTTTAGAGGTGGTCCCACAACTTTCATATCATGATCTTCAAATACTCTGGCAATTTCGGCTGGAGTTGGCGGTGATTTCCAGGCTGCAGTAGTTTTGAAGAAGCTTTCCATTTTTCCGGCTGGTAAATAGGAAACCAAAACTTTTCCATTTGTTGTAAGCTGAGTAAAAGCATGCGGAACATTTCGCGGAAGAAATACTGTTTCGCCGGGTCTCATTGAATATTTATCATTGCCCACCTGAAACAGATATTCACCTTCCAGAATATAAAAATATTCATCCTGGAATAAATGAACATGTAGCGGCGGACCGCCTTGTGGAGTAAAACCGGTTTGCACAAAAACCGATAAATCACCGCCGGTATCTTTTGCTGAAATCTTCAGATCCAACACATTTTGCGTAACTCCCTTCATCCTGAAATGTTCTCCAAAACGTGCCTCACCTGAATTTACCTTAAATCCTTTAACCGCTCTGTCCAAAGCATTCCTGCTTTTATCGGCCAGCAACGACAGCGGATAAAAGGCCATTATGGCCATTATAAATTTGCCCCTCTTCATAACTTCATTTTTAAATGTACAGCCTCTCAATAACAATCTTACAGGAGGTTTGTTAACCTGTTTTTATATGATAAAACATTTTCCCCTGTAAATTCTCCGGGGGCATTGACTTTCAATCCTTTATTTCGTACCTTTAAGTGTTTTATTATTGATTGGAACTAAATCTTATTGATTGCAGTTAGATGAAGTTTTATACTTCTGTTGTTTTGTACGATTTTTAATCAAAAAAAATTAAATCATGGCTGGCAAATCAAACTCCTACCCCGTTCTTCTCATCAACCGCACAAAAAAGGATATATCCATTCCTTTAAATCTGGAAGTTAAGAATGCAATAAAAAATGAAGTTCAACAGGATGAATCGGATAAACCGAAAAAACATCACAAAGAAAAAGATCTGCTGAACAAATTAACCTCGAATGAAGAAAAGTTAACGGAAGAAGAAAAGCGTAAGGCTAAAGAAAATTCAACCATCACTGTGCCTGCCGGATCGGGTGTACAACTTCAAAAAAATTACCTTGAACTTTACGAATATCATTCTTTTGTAAAAGCAAAAGAACTAAAGTTAATAGATGATTTAAGTATTAAAAATACGACTTCATACAAAATCATTAAGAATAAAACAGCACGAAAAATAGGAATTGAAAATCGTTTTCAGAAAGATTCTGAAGTCATAATTTCAGCATTTGGCAGCCGCAAACTGGATGTTGCTGTACTGGAACAATATAATTACCAGCCATGGGAAAATCTTAATTTGATTTCAGTAGAAGATGAAAAACCAGTAGAAAAATACCAGCAGTTAAAATGGACAGTACTGATTGTTTGGCTGGCTTATGGCTGGCTGGCCATTCTCGTTATGCGATGGTCGAACCTGGAGCAATATTTTGGAAAAGGAGAATTTTTTCCATTTTCAATTTGGACATTATGGCCGGCAATTGCCGTTCTCATCACACTTATTTACGCAGGTGTTGAAATTTACATTCACAAAAAAAACTGGATTAATAAGGGGGTTTCCAATTTTTCGGGTTCACTTTATAAATTTGTAAACATGGCTCTTCTATATATCTGGCCATTTGTAGTTCCGGTTGCAGTTGTTCTTTTTTTTGGCGGAATCATGGAATTATTCCGGGAAACCACAGTAGGAAATTCATTATTCGCTTTCAGTAATTTGAATCAGATTTTTAATACACCTTCGGCAGAGGGATTATTATACAGGCTCCTGCAGCTTTTTTTGATAATAATTCTGTCAACTTTACCCGGCATGTTCTATTTTCAGTATGAGCGGCGGCAAATAGAAACACTGCGAACCCAGTTTATCAGAAACATTATGTTTTTGAATCCCCTGATTCACACCGAAGATGATGCTGAAATAAAATATGGAAAGCTTGTGGATGAAGTTTCTATAACCACAGGGGCCAATAACCGCCAGTTCTCCATTTTATCATCGGGAAGGCCAATCCTGTTTGCAACCATGCTCATTACCTTGTGCTGGATATTTGTTCTCTGGCCTGTAGGAAACCTGGTATCATTGTCTGCCGAAAATTTAACCGCACAATTTGCACCACGTAATACATTAGTGGGCTTTGCATTTTTAGGCGCCTATTTTTTCACACTTAACCTGCTGTTTAAACGTTATTCCCGCGGCGATCTCTCTCCAAAAGCATTTAGCCATGTGAGTATCCGTATTTTTAATGCCCTCATTATTGTCTGGGTAATTGGAGCGGCAACGGGCGATACCGGAACAACTGCCATGTATATAATGGCTTTTGGAATTGGAATTATGCCGGAATCCGGAATCATGTGGATGAAGCAGTTGCTTGAAAAAGATACATTAAAAGGTATCTTCCCAAATTTCAGGGCCAAACATCCGATTACCGATTTGGAAGGAATCAGTTTGTACGATAAAGCACGGCTTATTGAAGAAGGAGTTGAAAGTGTGGAAACACTGGCGCACCATAATATGATTGAACTGATGCTGCGCTCCGGTATTTCGGCCGCACGAATAGTGGATTTGGTGGATCAGGCAATTTTGTATATCCACACCACTGGTAAAGTAAAAGTTGAAAACCCATCAGAAGGTACCGATGAAAAAGGGTTCCGTCGTGGAATTGATATTCTGCGGGAAGAAGGAATCCGGACTGCCACCGATTTACTTGCCGTAGAAAAATCAGTACTTGAAAATCAAAATAAACCGGTTAATGGCCCCAAAAACAGATTTGACCCTGAACGGTTTTATACACTTCTTGATTCGGATAAAAAAACGGATTACCGGATGCAGCGGGTTTTGGATGCCCTCAAAGATGATGAATGGCTGGTTTATATTAAAAACTGGAGGTATTTGGGAACATGCCAGGATTATTTGGTAACCGACCCGAATGAAATTGTAAAAGAAGAATTAAAACAGATAACAGTAAGTTCATTACTTCCTGAAACTGCATCCATTGTTAAAAATTAAACTTCGCCTGGTACACTGTAGCCTTCATTTCAATTATTTACCCCACCGCCAGTCGAACGACCAGTTACCGGCTCCTTCAATCAGCAGAAATATACTTCCGAGTAACATTGCCCAATCGGTTCGTGCAGCATGAAGTACAAGCCAGAAACCATCGTTCAGCAAAATCGGGATTTTAGTTGAAATTAAAGCAACAAACATTATAATTATTACCGGAACAACTGCCAAACGTGTAACTATTCCCAGCAAAATAAACAGACCGCAAACAATCTCGAAACTACCCACAAAAGTACCAAGAAAATGAGGCCAGGGTAAACCAATTTTTTCAAAACGGCCAGCTCCGCGAAGTGTTGCAAATAAAAACTTCTGAATTCCTTCAGAAAGAAAAACTGAACCAACCATCAACCGAATCAAAACAATAGCTTTTGAGTCGCTCGTACGAATTATTTTTTCAAACATGATTCTTTATTTATAAAATTAGTACTTTCAAATAATCGTTGTATTTATTTCTTAAAGAAAATATCCCGCTACAATAAAAACGACGTAAAAAAGCAATAATACTGCTCCGGCCCATCGCGAAATCTTATTGGTTACCGCCATTACAATTACTATAAATAAAATGGTGCCGAAACTAACCGGCAGGAAAAACCAGATGACTTTTCCTGCAATTGAAACGGGGCTGATTAATGCAATTATCCCCGCGTTGAAAAGAAAAAATGCAAGCACAGAACCAACCACATTTCCAATGGTAATGTCTGATTTCCCTTTTAAGGCAGCCGGAAGTTCACGGGCAATCTCCTCAATGCTTATTAAAAAGGCAATAATTACCATTCCATAATAAGTATCCGACAGATTCAATTCCTGCAGAATCGATTTTGAACCATGTACAAGCAGCTCACTTCCTCCGGCAATAGCAACCAGTGACGCCAGTATTAAACCGGCTGATTTCCATTTGCCGGGAAGTTTTTCCTTCTCCAATGTTTCGGCTACTTCACCTCCTGATTTTATGTGGTAACCTTTTTTATTCAGATAAACGAGATAAATTACTATGAAAATATAGCTTGCCAGCAAAATTGCACCATCCGGGCGGCTTAATGTTTTATCCAGTGAAAGTATGGCAAAAAGCACAAGAGACAGAACCGGAATCAACAAAATCCGCATCGGTATCTTTTCAAATTTCAGGGGTGCAAAAACGGCCGAAATCCCCAGAGCAAGTGCCATGGCAACCATTGCCGCACCAATAATTGAACCTGTTGCCAAACCATTAAGTGACTCATATGATCCGGTGGCGCCAACACCCAAATTCTCAGGATCGAAACCTAAAAAAATAACACTGATCAAAAAAGCCGAAACTTTAAAATTTAAGGACGCACCGACAACTCCTTTCACCAACTGTTCTGAAAAAAACAGAACCAGACCAATTCCTGCAATTGCCAATACAATCGCCCAAAATAAAGTCATATTTTTATATTTTGGGAGTGAACTGATTCAATTCATAAATACCCATCTGCTTTTCAATTTCCTCAACTTTTGCTACCATCTGGTCAAACCCATCCTCTCCAAATTTTTCATGCTCCTTCTCTTCAAAAACTTCACCCAGTGAATCGTATTCATTTACTGAAACAGTTTCTTTAAAAGCCGGAAAAAGTACTGTTTCTTCCCTCGATTCATGGGGCCTGTACATGCTGTTAAAAGCCTTCATCAAATCAACCAGATTTTGTGCCCTGTCTGTTTCTGTTAACCTTTCGAATTTAGTCATATTCAGAATCCTTGAAGTAACCTTACGCCCTGCATCATGCTGGGTACGCAGAATACTCACTAAATTCACATGCCGGTTTGCTTTTTCAAGCCGTGGAAATACATAATCTTCTTCAAGCTTTTCGTGATAGTCTTCCACAAAATTTTTGATAATTGCAGCTGTTTGATTAATGTACTTTAAATTAAAATCATGATTTTGATTTAAACCTGAAACTGCAGCATCATAAATCAACATCATCCGTTGAAGTAAACCATGCTCGCGCATCAAATCTTCGTTGGCCGAAACCTTTTCTTCTTCTTCTTCAGAATTTTGTTCTTTTAAAAATGTTCCAATTGGGGCGGTTGCAATCAGCAAACTTCCTTTCCTTATAAAATTTCTCCGGGAACTTTCTTTGAACTGAATATCAATGTTTTTTTTCATGACCATTGTTTTTTAATGAGTAGTATATTCTTAAAACAATTGAAATTCAATATGTTTTTATCTAAAGTTAATTCCTTAAAGGATATAAAGAAAATGAGTAAATCGATTAAATCTTAATAATCCAGCATAACATATTAATAAATAGATTCAAATATTTTGCTCATCTCTTTTTTTTTATATTTTTATGAAATTGATTTCAAAACCCGTTAATAAACAGAAGAAACAAGTTTGCCATATCAAAAGGCAAATCAAAATTTTCTGAGAAAACTAATTTACTTGTCAGGTATCATTTTAAATGATTCCTGATAAAATGAAGATAAAGACATGACGAATAAACCAACTACCTACTCCATTTTACCGGAGTTGAATCTCATTATTGAGTGCTTTGGAGGACGTTTCAATGCAACAGATATACTGAAACTTAAAATAGAGGAATTAAAAGATCCAAAATACAATTCTTCTTTCAACATTATTGGCGATTTAACCCTTTCAACAGTGGATACAACTTATGAAGAACTGGTGGATTATATTCAAACCATAAAATCAATGAGCGGAATAATAAGCAACAGAAAATCAGCAATTATTACTGCAACTCCCAATCATGTTGTTTATTCTACTTTATTAAAAACCCTGGGAAAGGAACTTCCCATGAGATATGAAATTGTCAGCACACAAAATGCAGCTTATAATTTTTTAGGAATTTCACCATTTGACTATTCAAAAGTAGAATCAGTTTTAAAAGCACTGAAAATGAAATTCCTTTTATAAATAAAAGTTGCTGAATTCCAAATAACAAAAAAAACGGAGAGTACCAGATATCCGACTTAATATCCGGCTCCCCGTCCTGTAAAAAATTACCACCATTGATAAATGCCAATTTTAATAATGTGCCTGACTGGAAGAAGTGGTTTGGGAATCAACAATTCATGGGAACAGGAAATTGAACCATAATTGCCTTACTTCCAGCAAGCATTGTCTTAATTAATCTTTCCTCTATATCTAACTTTCAGTTTTTTTATCCCGGTTCATTTACTACATTGCTGACATTCATTTTGAAACGGAATTTATTTCTCCCCTTCTCCTTTTTATGTAACTTTTGTTCAAAGTCATCCAGTATATTCATATAATTAACCGATGCCATTTCAGGATCAGGAAAAGGATTAAAATGATGTTCAGCAAATTTTCTTTTATTAAAATCAGTACTCATGTAAAACAGATGTTCCATATCCTGAATGATGTTCCATTCTTTAATTAATACATTGCTGGTTTGCATTTGCATCAATGTATTAATGATTAACAGCCTTTTAAAAACTTTCTTTTGCAAATTGCTTTTCAGCCACAAATCGGGAAGTTTATATTGATCTGAATGACCATACGTCAAACCATTTTTATGCTTCTCATTCACAGTTTCTGAAGGAAGTTTAAACTGGATGGAATGATCCTGCATCAATTTCATTACCAACGACTTCCAGGCTGTTGCCTGATTGGAATGGAAAGGCCTTTTTGTTGTTACCGGATTGTAGAATATAATCGATGAAACACCTGCAGCATTCACTTTTTCCACTTTTTTTACCATACGTGAAGCAAATGCTGAAATAAATTTCATATCCGGATAAAAGTTAACATCCTGAATTATCCGGCTTAATTTATAATTGATAAAATGAATATTTTCAATGGAATAAACAGCAGGATTATAAAAGTCCCGCTGTTTTGATGATATATTGCTTGTTTGATTGGAGTATGCAAATATTCCTTTTTTGCCGCTTTTGAATACTGCCTTAACCGCTTCCTGAGAGCTTACCGGTGAATGCATGATAAAAACGGATGGTGTTACACCAAATTCAGATTTTACAAGTAAATCATGCAGTTCCAATTGATCCGTCATTGAACTTTTATGAGTAAAGGGCACTATTGAATTTGACCATGGCTCTGATAAAATTTCAACATTCTTTGATCTAACCAAAAATTTTAAATGTGCCATTACATCTGGCCTCAGCTTCTGCAACATTGACAAAGTTATTCCCGATATAGAAATACCAGCCTTAAATTTTTCTTCGGAACCAATAAAAACACTTCTGACAGTTTCCAGAAATGGCAGCAGATTTTCAGAACATACTTTATTTAAATGACTTCGTACAAAAAAATCTTCATCAAAACTGTAATTTTTATGATCATTAATCAACCTGTAACCTAATTGTACAGCAGGAATGTGAATTTTTATGCAGAAGCAGATACTTTTCATATTTTAAATTAATTTCATTCTCTTTTATTGC
Organism: uncultured Prolixibacteraceae bacterium; assembly: GCA_963816685.1. Classification (GTDB taxonomy): domain Bacteria; phylum Bacteroidota; class Bacteroidia; order Bacteroidales; family Prolixibacteraceae; genus CAVYUC01. Next base: position 41,027 of record CAWFMB010000019.1, read on the forward strand.
TGCAAACTTTTTCCTTATCTGACACTATTATTGATAAAAACTGTTTTTGACGATGTATTGAAATGTTGTTATATTTAAATGTCCTTTTGAACATTAGTTTCTGGAAAAGGTATAGGAATTGGTTTAAACATAACAAAATCATTATTCGAGAAGCATTTCATCAGAATCATTTAACTGCCAATCTACAATAAATGAAAATTCACTCCTCCTTTTCTTAAAAAGTAAAGGCTTTTTCAACTTCCCGGACGAATTGTAACGGGTATCAAACACTTTTTCATTCCAGTCATTCGGTACTGCCATTTTTTTTTGTGTTATGTCTGTTATTGTCATCTTCTTTAAATTTTAATGGTTGGAAATTCAAATCTACGCAACATTATAATTCTGACAGAGAGAATAATAAATCATTATTTTATTCATTGTGTTCATTTTGTTCAGTCTTAATTAAATTTATATTTCCTGTTCATAACCATTTTATTCATTTTGGAACAGTGGAGCTTCTTGAAATTTTTTTAAACACGACCTTTGGGTCGTTCAATCTGTCCACAAAATCATTCAAAATGTTTATATAATTTATATATGCTGCTTCAGGAGCAGGAAACGGGCTATAATTAAAATCGATAAAATTTTGTTTTGTAAATTTGCTGTTCATAAAATAGAGATACTCCATATCTTGTAAAGTATCCCACTCCTTAACCAGGTTTTTTCTTGCCTCGGTTTGAATCAATGTATTTACCCGCAGTTGTTTTTCAAAAGCTTCTTTTTGAAATTTATTCTTCAGCCATACATCCGTAAGTCTGGACCGATACATTACATTGTGTATTAAATTAGTACCGGAAATCACAGGACTACTGCCATTAAATGATTCTGAAGGAGAAACGAACACAATTCCCTGATCGGCAAGCAAATCAGACAATATCCTTTTCCAGGTAACAGCCCGGCTTAAAGGGAAAAAGCTTTTTGTTGCCGCCGGATTATATACAACATTTACCGGATTATTATCCGGAACAGTATTTTTAAACCTTTTAACAACATGTTTTGAAAAATCGGTTGTTGATTTTAAAAACGGATTGTAATCTATTTTTTGAAGCAATTCACTTAACTTATAATTAATTGGCATCACCAGGGCTGTCGATTTACTTTTCGTTTTACGTAAAACATGTTTTTGAAATGAATCTTCATTTATTTGATTCAGATTAGAAAAAATTCCTTTTTTACCTAAAGATGAAATTGCAGATAAAAGCTGCTGCAAATAAATCGGCGAATGAATAATGAATAATTCAGGGATCTTTCCAAACAACGAATAGATTAATTTATCATGCAAATCAATCTGCCGTATGAGTGACTTTTTATCCGTATAAGCTACTATTGAATGTGACAACGGCTCCGATAATATTTCGATGTACCCTTTTTGTTCGAGGTTGACAAGTTGATGAACAGCATCAGGTGCATACTTTTGTAAAAGCGTCAATGTGATTCCCGATATGGAAACACCTGCTTTAAATTCTTTATTGGAATGAATATAGGCAGTTCTTATACTTTCAAGAAATGGCAGCAAGTTTTCCGTGTATATTTTTCTTACATGTTTTTCAACCTCTGTATCGTTATAATACCTGTGGTTTTGTACTAAATCCGAAAATCTGTAATTCGTTTGAATTGCAGGAATATGAATTTTAACAATTAAACAGATTTTAATCATCGGGATAAATTTAAATTTCAATCATTCTTATTCTGAAACAGGGGCCATTTAAATACCTGAGGAACAGGAGAAAGTATTGGGAGTTAATTCAGTATCATTATTTTGTTCATTTTATTCATTTCTATGAAATGAACAAAACAAAGTAGTAATTAAACCGGAATTTTCCTGTTACTCTGTCGGTTTGTAGAAAGTGCAGATTTCAATGTTGCATATGGAATTTTTACAGCTGCTCTTTTCAGATGATAATCCTGATAAACTTCTTCCAAAACATCAGGATGAATATCAAAAAAATTATCGTAGCACCAATTATACAGCTCATCCCACTGATCCTGATCTACCCATTCCGTACACTTAATCAACTCTTTTCTGAATAATTTTTTCCAGGTGCAAACCTTTGGGAGAATTTGTTTTGCATATTCAATCATAACTTTGCTTTTTAGTGACATTTAATTAATCTCAACTCATTCATTTCCAATGTTCTTTTCACAAGTTTCAGTCTTTTAATGTCATTTATTTTCATTGATTCTCCTCGCAGGATTTTAGTAATAAAACTTTCATGTAAGGAGATTTGTTCATGGTTTTCAATCTGTAATTTAAGATGATTTTTTAAGATTAATCCTGAATTAACTGGTATTCAAAAACATCATCAACTTCCATTTAAATATTTGTATAGGAGTATTAACTATTCTTAACAACAACAATTATTTTAGTAAAAATAAATAATACAGTTTGTCTTTCCTTATCTGTTTCATCTCATTATTTTATTCATTCTGTGCATTTTTTCTTTTTGAATGATTTAAGAACAAAAATATTTTATAAATTACATTGTATTTTACTTTAATCAGAACCTGTTTTTCGGAAGAGTGAAGTTTAATTCTCAAGAATATGTTTGAATAACAATTATATAGGAATTTTGAAGAATGAATGATGACATATATAATTTACTAAGAAAGGATATTCAGGTCAAATTCGGAGAAAAAATTCTTTACGGCAAAGACTGTCAACAGTTATCAAAACAAATAACAGAAGAAACCCAAAGACACATCAGCGTTTCTACAGTTAAACGTTTCTTTGGAATAATCAACTCTCCATTCAATCCTTCAAAATATACACTCGAAACATTTTCACGTTATCTCGGCTTTACACATTGGCACGATTACGAAGAACAATATAAAAAAACCAACTATCCGGAAAATATAAGCGACACCTGGGAACTTCTAAAGAACCGCATTCTGAAAATTACCTTGCAAAGCCTTGAATCGATGAAGGAAAAGGCAAATTATGATCCTGTAAAGACAATTTTCAGGAAGTTTGCCAAAGAAAAGTTTGAAAAATTCCTTCAGTCGAAAGAAAACGCAACAATGTTTATTGCACCTGCTGGTTTCGGCAAAACGACAACAATCATCCATCTGGTTGAAAATTATTTTTTAAATGAAAAAGCTCCTCATAAAAATGACATTGTTTTTCTGATTGACGGTGGTATATTTTTCAATTTATATTCAAAAAGCTCAAACTTTGAATTATTCAATCAATTTATTGAATTTAAAGTTCGTTCCAGCATCGAATTCTATTTTCAGCAGAATCCTGAGAAAAGGAAAGGCCGTATTATTCTCATTATCGATGACGTGGATGAAGTTTATTTCGACAAGGAAAGATACCACAGTTTGATGGAAAACTTAATGCGGATGTTAATGAGCAGTGAAAACAGCTGGTTTAAAATAGTAATGACCTGTCGTTCTGAAAACCTGGACATTTTTCACTACCTGCTAAATAAAAACCCGATGTTAAAATCGGGTTGGTTTGAAATGGATTTTGAAGAAAAAGGAATGATTGAATCAAGAAACATTCCGCTTTATTCAAAAGAAGAAATAAAACAAATTCTTGATAAAAATAAACTCAAATACGACTTTAATTATTTAAGGACGAACAAAAAGAGCATCCTTAAAATACTTCCTTATCCATATTTATTGTCATTTTTGAAAGAACAGTTTAACGATCCTGAGCAAATTTCATTGATTTCACTTTTAAACAACTACATAAAAAGCAGGCTGAATTCTCCTCCGTACCGTGAGGATAAGCTGATAATTATAGACAGCTTTATCGAGTTGTGCGATTACGGAAAAGAATCGGACGCAGTGGAAAAAAAACAATTACTTTTGAAATCAAACGTAAATAATTTTGCCTACCGCGAACTAATTTCAATTGGAATGTTGTATGAATTTTCTGTCCCGGATGGCTTATTTGGCGATGATACGTATGTAAAGTTCCATCCTGAAATACTTTTTGAGTACATTCTGTTTGAAAAATGGAGACAAAATGAATCACTTGATATCAACCTGTTTTTTAAAATAAAAGATACATACCGCAATAAAATACAACTTCAATGTAAATTGCTAAAGTTCTTTATCCGGTTTCTTCATTATGAAGGCAAAATCAACACCTTACAACAATTACAGGCTATTTTTAAAACAACCTCCTTCACATCGCGCCCCGAAGAATCTTCATATTTTGATTCAGTAGTGCTTGTATTAAATGAAACCATGCAAACTGTTAATCAATAATATAATATATTTGTACTTCCTTTTTTAATTAAATTTTACCTCACTGTATTAATGAGAATTGCCATAATTGATTTGGGAACAAACACCTGTAATTTGCTTGTGGCAGAGGCGATGAACAACAATTATAAAATTTTACACCAAAGCAAACAGTTGGTAAAATTAGGTGATAACAAAATAAAAGCAAATGAAATAAGCCATGAAGCAACCTACAGGGTGCTGGAAGCTTTCAGTATTTTTAACAAAATTATCGCTGATTTTAAAACGGATAAGGTTAAGGTTATTGCCACTTCTGCAATACGCACAGCATTGAATAAAAAAGATTTTCTTGAAACCATAGAAATTGAAACTGGCCTTGTGGTTAATGTAATTTCCGGTGAAAGGGAAGCTGAATTAATATTCAGAGGAGTTTTACTTGCTTTTGGCGATTTAAAAAACCCAGCTGTAGTGCTTGATATTGGTGGTGGCAGTAATGAATTGATTATCGTTACCCGGAAAGAAATGATTTGGAAAGAAAGCCGTCCAACCGGAATGGCTCGTATTATCAACCAATTCGAAATTTCCGATCCGGTAACTTCCAATGAAATTCAAATGCTTAAGAATTATTTCACCAATGAACACAAAGCTGCTTTCGAAATGTGTAAGAAGCAAACTGTTAAAACAATGATTGGCTGCTCCGGAGCTTTTGATACAATTGCAGATATTATCGAAAAAATGGATCCAGGTGAAAAACAACGAACAACCTGTAAAATTTCTATGGTTGATTTTTACAGTACATTTGAAATGCTGATTCGTTCCACAAAGGAAGAACGATTGATTATGAAGGGAATGGATTTGGTGAGGGTTGATTTAATTGTTCCGGCAGTTATCCTTATCGAACACCTGATTTCGGAGACAGGAATTCAAGAAATTATCCAAACTGATTATGCTTTGCGGGAAGGAGTTTTATTTGAGATGATGAATAATCCTGTATAAGCGATAAATTAATTATCCCCTCATCAAACTATCGGCTATCAAAAAAAACATCATAAAGAGATAGAGAAAATTAAGCTTGTAAAAAGCAGGAAGGACCTTAAATTCAGTTTCACCAAACACCTTTATACTTAGAGAAGAAAGCAGGTAAAAGGTATAAAACAACAGCAAAAACATTAAAACAGTATTGCTGAACACAAAAAACAAAACAAGTAGTGCAGCTGCAGCTGTTGTTATTACCCATGTGTACGTAATCCTTTTTATTTGCAGTTTACTAAAAATCTGGTTCAAACTTGGCAAACCTGCCTGTTTGTATTGGTCTCCAAACATTAGTAACAGCAACCAAAAATGAGGTATTTGCCCAATAAAAAAGAAGATTGCCACCAATAAAATCACTTCAGAAGTTAAGCTTCCGCCAGCCGCGGCCCAGCCAATCATTGGAGGCAAAGCGCCAACCATTGAGCCTGGAATAACAGCAAAAGCAGTCACCCTTTTCAGCGGCGTATATACAAGATTATAAGAAAACAATGTTGCCCAGCTTAGAATCAAAGCCATCGGTGGATTCGTCAGCCAAAGCACAGCTGAACCCAGTAATCCAAACCCCGCAGACACTAAAAAGCCTCCTGTGGCGCTAATTCTTCCGGAAGGTAGCGGTCGTTTATTTGTACGTGGCATTTTTGCATCAATATCCCTTTCCTGCCAGTGGTTTAATGCACTTGAACTGCATGCCATCAAAAAAACACCGAGTGCCAGAAACCATCCCTGGCTGCCAATCCGGCCTGAATATAGTACATAGCCGGTTAATGCCGATAATGCTATGGGCAACGAAATCCGAACTTTACCCAGTTCATATATAATTTTAAAAAATGATTTCAAAAGTTTCCTATTTCAATGTTTTCAGGTACTCGATTATATTACTTACATCATCATCAGATAACTGTCCCTGGTATGAAACCATTAAACCTTTCGTAAAACCCTGCACAACATCAGCATTGGGTTCATAAATAGAACGGTGAATGTATTCTTCATCCACAGTAATTTGTCTTGTTGTACCATCGGTTACTACTGTTTGTGTTTCGCCCCAGATTCCTTTAAACGATGGCCCCACCAGCCTTGATCCATCCACAGAATGACAGGCAAAACATCCAATATTCTGCATGATTCGTTTTCCGGTTGCTGCCGGTGATTCAACATTTTCCGTTGCCTGGGCAACCTGGGTGGTATCCGATATCCACGCATTAAAGGCACTGTCATTCAATACCTTGACATACGAATACATATATGAATGCTGTAAACCACAATATTCCGCGCAAAAAAGTTCATACGTTCCCTCTCTTTGCGGTTCAAACCACATAAAATTGTTTTCTCGGCCCGGCACCATGTCTTTTTTAATCCGAAACGCAGGAATATAAAGGCTGTGCAGAACATCAAGTGCGACAAGGTTCAATTTTACCGGTCTGTCTTTTGGTAAAAAAAGTGTATCCGTGCGTCTTCCATTGTTATATTCAAAAGTGAAATTCCACATCCGGCCAACCACAGTAATTTCATAGCTGTCTTTTGGTGGTTTGTTCATTGGCGTCCAGCCTGCCCAGCCGTAATAAAACATGATCAGTGTAAGTCCGAGTGGAATCACAGTCCATAAGATTTCAAGCGATATACTCCCTTCAAATTGCGTTGCCACCGGATTTCTTTTTTTGTTGTACTTGTATATAAATACTAGCATCACAACAGTCAATCCAATCAGGAAAAAGAATGAAATCCCGAGAATGAGTATAAAAATATTGTCGACACTCTCAACAAAATTCGATGCCTGTGGAATTCCTGAGCTGTTCATAGTTTTAACGGTATAAATAGTCTAAAAATGTAATAACAATTGTAACCACGAAAACTGCAAAAACGAAAGCAACCATCATTTTTATATAAAGTTTATCGTACTTCAGGTGCATAAAATAAGTTAAAACAAGAAATGTTTTAATCACGGCAAAAATAAGAGCACCTGCAACTGTATATTTACCAAGATTTATACTTGTAATGCCTATTGAAGAAAGTGTTAATACAATAAGTCCGATAAGTACCAGAACGTAAATCCGGTACGGAACTACATGATGTTCTTCCTGAGTCAGCTTTTGTTTTGACATATTCAAGTTTTTAGGTTATCAGATAAAATAACGGGAACAGGAAAATCCAGATGACATCAACAAGATGCCAGTACAATCCTGCATTTTCAAGCATTGCCGCCCTGTTTTCGTGAACAGTGCCGCTAACAACCCTCCCCATTGCAACAGCAATAATTACAATACCCACAATAATGTGTAATGCGTGTAAACCGGTCATTATAAAATAGAGGCCGAAAAACAGGATTTCTCCCTGGCTCATGGTCTCAAGCATGTGCTTCGAGCCGGGCCAGATTCCATGTTCGAATTTTACTCCCCATTCAAAATATTTATTGACAAGGAAAATAATTCCAAGCAGAATAGTTGTTGAACATAGTATTAATACTAAACTTTTCTTCTTTTGTTGAAGCGCAGTAGTTGACATGGCAATTAACATACTGCTGACAAGCAGAATAATTGTATTAACAGCACCAATGAATGTATCCAGTTCATCTGCTGCCAAATGAAATGCATCCGGATTCATAAACCGGTAAACAGAATAAACAATGAACAAACCTCCAAACAGCAGAAGTTCAGTAAAAATGAAGAGCCACATTCCGATTTTCGATGCCTCCGAATCGTAATGACTGTGCGGCGAAAGTTTTGTTTCTTCCATATCTGGTTTGGTTTTAGTAATTATATGGTCCGTCATTTTCTCCAATCACAGGTATCTCATCAAAATTTTCAACCGGCGGAGGCGAAGTTACTGTCCATTCCAGGGTTTTTCCATGCCACGGATTTTTCTCTGTGACAACCGGACCATATCTTGCCGAACGAATCAGGTTCACAATAATTATAATTAAACCGGTTGCAAGAATCCATGAACCGAATGTACTTAATATGTTACCGCCATGAAATTCTTCGAGATAATCATAATACCTGCGCGGCATACCCTTCATTCCAAGATAAAACATTGGAGAATATAAAGTTAAAAAGCCGATAAAGAAAATCAGCCAACCTGTATTTGCCCAGGTTTTATCATACATTCTTCCGAATATCTTTGGAAACCAGTAATGCATGGCAGCAAAAAAAGCAAACCCTGTTCCGCCAAAAACGATAAAATGGAAATGGCCAACAACAAATGCAGTATCATGAACATACACATCGGTTGCAAGCGCACCAACAACCAACCCACTTAATCCGCCAATGAGAAACACAAAAATAAAGGAGGCCGCCCAGTAAAAAGGTGTTTGAATGTTTATTGAACCTTTATACATTGTAGCAACCCAGTTAAAAACTTTTATCGCACTTGGAATAGCAACAATAAATGTAAGCAGTGAGAAATAATACTGGGCTGTTCCGCTCATTCCGGCAGTAAACATATGATGTCCCCACACAAGCCATCCTACAAACGCTATGGCCATTGTTGAGGCAATAAGCGCTTTATAACCAAAAATATGTTTTTGTGAGAATGTTGGAATTATTTCTGATATGGCCCCCATTGCCGGAAGAATCATTATATAAACAGCCGGATGAGAATAAATCCAGAAAAGGTGCTGATATAAAGTTGGATCACCGCCAAGTGCCGGATCAAAAACTCCTACACCAAACACACGTTCAAGTGCCACAAGTACCAATGTGATTCCAACTATAGGAGTAGCAAGCAACTGAATCCATGCTGTTCCGTAAATCGTCCACACGAACAGTGGTAATTTCATCCACTTCATGCCGGGACATCGCAAACGATGAATGGTAACCAAAAAATTTAATCCGGTTAAAATGGATGAAAACCCTAAAACGAAAGCACCAAAAATAGCCGGCAGCATATTTGTTCCGGTTTTAAAACTATATGGAGCGTAAAAAGTCCACCCTGTATCCGGAATTCCCGGCCCAAGTAAAAGTGCAGCCAATACAAGGAATACTCCTGATACATATAAATACCATGAAAGCAAATTAAGTTTTGGGAACGCCACATCGCGGGCACCAATCATGATGGGCATCATCAGGTTTCCAAAAACGGCAGGCAACCCCGGAATTACAATCATAAAAATCATAATTACCCCGTGCACAGTAAACGTAGCATTGTATAACTGTGCATCCATAATTGTTTTACCCGGAGCCAGCAGCTCAAATTTCATGGCTAATCCCAACAACGCACCAATCACAAACATCGTAGTAATCGAATACAAATAAAGAAGTCCTATTCTTTTGTGATCAGTTGAAAGAATCCATCCAAGCAAACCTTTATATTTCCCCCTGTAAGTCAGGTAGTTTGCTTCATTAGCAACAGTTGTCGATTGCATATATGTTTTAGTTTAAGTTGTAACTTTTCGTTTTGGTTTTAATCCCAAATAAAGAATTAATACTAATGCAACAAATAAAATTAATATTCCGCTTATTTTGGTAACATTCAATACATAAGTCTGACCATCAGGATCGTAAGAATAACAAAACCGTAAAACTTTGTTTAATGTTGGCCCTGCTTTCCCTTTTGATGCCTCCACAATTGCCATTTTCCATTCGAAAGGAAGAAAATACAATCCATTCAGGTACCGGGTTATTTTACCATCCGGACTAACGACCGTCAATGAAGCAGCATGTAAAAAGTCGTTTCCGGTTTTCTTGTATTTAAACCCCGTGGCTTTTGTTATCCTGCTGATGCTTGCACTGTCGCTTGTAAAAAACCTCCACCCATCTTTAGCTTCTTCAACTTTGGCCGACATAAGATTCAGGTAATTGCTTTTCTTCAAAACTCCCATCTCTATTGGTTCGCGTGGATCAAAGCTTATTGTTAAAACCTGGTAATCCTTTCCCGGTACCAAATCCGATTTATCCATTACACTTGCCACTGCTTCCATTAACGGACTGCAAATTCCGGGACACCGGTAATAAACAAAATTCAGCACTGTTGGTTTATCGATTATATCAGACAACCAAACCTGTTCACCTTGTTCATTTATCAGTGAGATACTGTCGGGCAGATAATCATTCAGGTGTTCAACAATACCAATTTCAACATCCTGGCTTGAAACAGAAGGATTTACCGGCGTTTGCCCAATCACGGGAACAGTTAAAAACAGGAACAAATAAAAAAGGTTGAATTGATTTAATTTTTTCATTAAATGTCTCATCATAGAACACTTTATCTTCAAATATACCTAAACGGTTTAAACTTTTTACCTAAACAAACCATAAAGTTCGATTAAAGTTTAATGTTGTCTGAACATTTTACTCCATTTTTTTTCCGGGAATATCGTTCATATGTAAAAAATAATAAAACCCGAAAAAATTCCTGAATCAACCTGCAAATAAACAAAATTAAAGACAATTTTATCTCTATATGGATTTTTTTAAAACATCCCTCCGTTTGCAAATGCAGATGAAATTCATATAAAATTCTGTTTTTCTGCAAAATACAAACAGAATGAATTATTTAATTTTTCAGAATTAAATTGAAAACAATTGTCACCTTAAAAAACTATTTATAAAAATTGTGAGGGTATGTATCCCAAATAACTATTTTTATGCCCTGATGGCTGAAAAAAAACTGAATATCGTACTTCGAATCTGGAGATTTTATTTTGAAGGATTTAAAAACATGGGCAGCTGGGGAAGACAGGTTTGGCTGATAATACTCATTAAGCTGTTCATCATGTTTGCTATTCTTAAAATCTTCTTTTTTCCTGATTTTTTGAAAACCAACTTCAAAACAGATACTGAACGAAGCGATTACGTTTTGGAAATTTTAACTGAACCAAAATAAAAACTATGGTAGAAATTGCAGATGCATCATTAGTTGACTGGTCGCGGGCACAGTTTGCCCTCACCGCCATGTATCACTGGTTATTTGTACCACTGACTCTTGGCATTACAATGATTATCGCATTCATGGAAACCTTGTATGTGTCAACAGGGAAGGAAGAATGGAAACGCATTACCAAATTCTGGATGACTCTTTTCGGGATTAATTTTGCCATTGGAGTAGCAACAGGAATTATCCTTGAATTCGAGTTTGGTACCAACTGGTCAAACTATTCCTGGTTTGTGGGTGATATTTTCGGGGCACCACTGGCAATTGAAGGAATTTTTGCCTTTTTCCTCGAATCTACTTTTATTGCAGTTATGTTTTTCGGGTGGAACAAAGTGAGCAAAAAAACCCACCTGCTGGCAACCTGGCTCACAGCTATCGGAGCCAACCTGTCAGCTTTGTGGATTTTGGTTGCCAATGCCTGGATGCAAAAACCGGTTGGAATGGCCTTTAATCCTGAAACAGCACGAAACGAAATGGTGGATTTTTGGCAGATTTTGTTTTCACAGGTTGCAGTAGATAAATGGCTCCATGCCACCTCTTCGGGATTTGTCCTTGCATCAGTATTTGTAACAGGAATTTCAGCATGGTTCATTCTGAAAAAGAGAGATGTAAAAGTTGCTGGAAAAAGCATAATGGTTGCAGCAGTCTTCGGATTGATTTCGTCAGTCTACCTTGTTTGGACAGGTGATAATTCCACACGGACGATCGCAAATGTTCAGCCAATGAAATTTGCCGCCATAGAAGGATTGTACAACGGAAGCGAAGGTGCAGGATTAGTGGCTCTCGGAATGTTTTCAACTACCGACACAGATCCAAACAACGAAAACCTGAAGGATTTTACAATGAAACTTGAAATCCCGAATTTCCTTTCGTACATGGCATTTCTCGACTGGGATGCATTTGTCCCCGGAGTTAATGATTTGATAAACGGCAATGAAAAATACGGCTACATTCCGGCTACGGAAAAAATAGAAAGGGGAAAAGTAGCTATCAACACACTCAGACAATTTAAAGCGGCAAAGAAAGCCGGCAGCGTGGAATTAACCCAAGAGCTGAAAACCAAACTTACAAGCACAGATTTCCAGGAGAATTATTTTAAATATTTTGGTTACGGTTACATTACCGACCCGCACGATCTGATTCCAAATATTCCGCTGACGTTTTACAGTTTCCATATCATGGTTGCACTTGGATTCTTTTTTATGCTGATGTTTGTTCTTGCACTTGTTTATCTTTTAAAAGGTTCGCTTTCCGAAAAACGCTGGTTTTTACGATTGACAATTTTTGCAGTACCACTTGCATATGTTGCCAGCCAGGCGGGTTGGGTGGTCGCCGAAGTAGGCCGTCAACCCTGGGTGGTGCAGGATTTAATGCCGACAATGTCGGGAGTAACAAAATTATCGGCAGGTTCGGTGCAGGCAACTTTCTGGCTGTTTGGTGTGCTGTTTACAATACTGCTGATTGCAGAACTGAAAATTATGTTCCGCCAGATTAAAATTGGACCTAAACATTAAAAACGGAGGAAATAAATCATGTTCGAAAATTTAAGTTACAATTCATTACAGCAATACTGGTGGATAATTATATCGCTGCTGGCGGCGTTTTTTATTTTCCTGACTTTCGTGCAGGGCGGTCAAACACTGATCTCTACCATTGGAAAAAACAAGGGAGAAAAAAAGATAATTATCAACACCCTCGGCCGGAAATGGGAAATTACATTTACTACACTGGTTACTTTTGGTGGAGCTTTTTTTGCTTCATTCCCCCTTTTTTACGCCACAAGTTTTGGAGGTGCATACTGGGTTTGGCTGATTATCCTTTTTGCCTTTATTGTTCAGGCAGTTGCATACGAATTCAGGACAAAACCTGCCAACCTGCTTGGAGCGAAAACCTATGAAGCTTTCCTGTTTATAAACGGAATGCTTGGAACTATTCTCATTGGAACTGCAGTTGGAACTTTTTTTAACGGCGCACAATTTTCGCTGAATGATATGAACCAGGTTACCTGGCAAACTCCCTACCGCGGCCTTGAAGCAGTGTTAACCTTTCACAACGTATCGCTCGGGCTTGCAGTCTTTTTCCTGGCAAGAGTTTTAGGCCTCATGTATTTTATTTTTACAATCGACCAGGATATTATCGTTGCCCGTTCGAAAAAACATTTGTTGTACAATTCAATTCCTTTTCTTCTGTTTTTTCTTTATTTCCTGATAAAATTGCTGCTAAAGGCTGGTTTTGCAGTAAATCCGGATACCGGTGAGGTATTTATGGAGAACTATAAATACATGCACAATTTGCTTCAAATGCCGCTTAATATGGCGCTGCTACTAATTGGTGTTGTTGCAGTTTTATGGGGAATCATTTCAAACCTGTTTACCGACAGCGATAATGGATTTTGGTTTGCCGGACCCGGAACTGTTTTAACCGTTTTTGCCCTTTTTATTCTTGCAGGTTTTAACAATACTGCGTTTTATCCTTCAGTATACGATTTGCAATCGTCCTTAACCATCCATAATGCATCCTCAAGCAAATTCACGCTTGTAGCCATGAGTTATGTATCCCTGGGAATTCCGTTTGTCCTGGCCTACATTATCTATTTCTGGAGGGTCATGAATAAAACCAAAATTTCGGAAGAAGAAATGCAGGAAGAATCACATGCATATTAATATTAAAAATTGACTACGATGTATTTAAGTTCAATATTGTGGATGCTAAGCTGGCCGGTTGTTTTAATTGTGGCTTACCAGGCAGTTAAACTGATGGAGAAAAAATTCGGTTCAAAGCTGGAAAACCAGAAAGAAGAGTAAAATTCAACAGGCGTTTTAACCGGCACCAATTTCGGCAAATTAAGCTTCAATTGTTTATCCGTATTGAAACAGGCAGTTATAACTACCGGTTTAAATTCGGACTGAATTCATCCATTCCGGTTTGAATTCACCACCACAGGTCAATGATATGCAGCCCCTTCTGCTGTGATCGGTCATTCCTTTGATGGCCGGCAAAACCAGATATCCCCTGAATCGGATAAACAAAATCGGTTGTCTCAAAACCTTCCGCGAAGAATATAAGTTAAAAATAAATTGCTTCCAATTCATTTCCTTTTATCAGATTCCAAAATAAACCCGACACCCCGTTACCCGCACCGGCGCTTTTTGTCTATACTTTCCCTGTATTAAATTTGGACTAAACTTAGACTAAACTCGAATTAAATTTGATTTAAAAATTTATTTATAACCAAATTTAAACCAAATTTAATTCGAATTTAATCCAACTTTAGTATAGCCTTGGTATAGTGAAAATATATTCCACCGAGGGCAAATTTACAAAGCCCGAAATTCAAAATTAAAAACCTGCCCGAATGAACAATCGGGTTTAAAAAGTGGAGATATCCTGTTTACCGCGACTGCAACTGATCATGGTAACTGCTTACTGAGATTGTTCATTCACGACTGATTACTGTGTCTGATTACTGTGACTGAGACTGATCACTGCGACTGATCACTAATCCCTGATCACTCCGACTACGACTGATCTCCATACCCCGCATCCAGGATAGGTTACGTTTAAAATGAACCTTTTCTCCCTGGCTTTTCACGATTAAAATATCTTTTATTGTGATTTATTTTCTCACGTTGTGGAAAATAATCACAGCGGATTACAGCTGAATAAAATTGAGAAACCAAAATTAACCGGCACAATATCAGTCAGGATTAAGATAGAAATGGCCATAGGAAGCAATAAATGAAAAACGGCACAAAATTATAAGGGATACGGTTGATAAAATTAGAAACAAATAAAAATTTAAAATTATGGCAAGTAAATTAAATGATTTAAAAGACCTGTTACAGCATGAATTAAAAGATCTGTACAGCGCAGAAAGTCAGCTAACTGAAGCACTTCCCAAAATGGCTAAGGCAGCAAACAGCAGCAAGTTGAAAAATGCATTTGAAAGCCATCTGGATCAAACACGCAATCAGATTAAACGACTCGAAAAAATCGGTTCCGATTTGAAAGTCGATGTAAAGGGCGGAACCTGCGAAGCGATGAAAGGTTTGGTAAAAGAGGGGGAACAAATGATTAAGACAAAAGCAGATGAGGACGTTCATGATGCAGGATTGATTGCTGCTGCACAGAGGGTTGAACATTACGAAATTGCAGGCTATGGAACAGCTATACGCTACCTGCAGATGTTACGGATGGACGATGCTGCCAACCTTTTATCTGAAACTTTGGATGAAGAAAAAGAAACAGATGTAAAATTGACAAAAATTGCCGAAGAAATTAATATCGAGGCAATGGCTTAAACAATTGGTTCATTTTTTAATAATTGTAACAAATTCAAAAATTTTGTCTGAACAAGACACCATATTTTGAAAGCTTATAAGATCGGCCAGGATTTTCAAATCCCTTTATTTGCAGGAGAAAGTCGTACTAAACAGGAAGATGCTTAAATATTTGTTCTGAACATATCTCCTAAAAACTTCCAATGCATTGGAAACTGGTACAGCAACTTAGTCCGAACATAAAGAATTGGCCGATTCTTTTTTTTTATTCGTGTTAATCCATAGCTAATTTCTTTAGCTGAAGTGATGGAACATAATTTAATTGAAATATGCAGGTTTTTTATACTCCTCTGCCTCCGGCATCTCCCCTTATGAAGGGGAGAACTTTACAAACATGTATTTTCTTCACCCGGTTGATTACGTTGTTTTCCTTTTCAGCGGTTGACTTCATTTGTCACCCCGTGAATATATTTTTACTGTCAACACTTATTCACCCGGTAAGCCAGGTGACCCCGGGTGTTTTAGTATTCATCGGATGACTCGAAGTGATCCGATGAATAAATGATGGTTTGGAGTAAAGTACCAAAAACATCATCAATCAACGCTACATCATTCCGGCGCATGGAATCCACTTTTTCAATTTACCGACTGGTTGCGCCGGTTATTCGCTTCGCTCATGTACCCCGGGTGATACCCGGGGCTACAATAATCCCACCCTTACAGGGTTTCGTCCTTTATGACCACAGGTATCCGTTTCATCTGAATGATAATCATTATATGAACACGTTAATTTTCAATTACAAAATTCATGTGGTAATTCACACATTCAAGCATTCAAGCATTCAAGCATTTATCTAGTGGCTTGTGGCTTGTGGCTTTTAGCAACTTTAGTCCCATAATTTCGGCGCATGAAACGGCAGTATTTCAATTAATCAACTGATTGCGCCGGGTTTTCGCTACGCTCATGGCTACCATAATATCACCCCTAACGGGGTTTTTGTCTTTTATACCATAGGTATTTATTTCATCCGGATGATAGTCATTATATGAACACGGGCGGATCCCCCTTGGGGGTCAGGGGTAGCGGGGGAGTTTGAAGTAGCTTGTAATATTCGGGTGATAATCCTGGATAGGTACAGATTTGCTATTACGAAATTCATGTGGAAATTCACGCATTCAGGCATTCAGGCATTCAGGCATTTATCTGTGAATCTGTGGCGAATTTCTTTAACTGAAATGGTGGTACATATTTGAATTGAAATATAGAAGTTTTTTTATACCCCTCTGCCTCCGGCATCTCCCCTTATGAAGGGGAGAACCTTCAAAATATGGATTTTCTTCACCCGGTTGGCTTTGTTGTTTTCCTTTTCACGGGTTGACTTCTTTTGTCACCCCGTGAATAAAACTTATACTGTCACCACATATTCACCCGGTGACCTGGAGTCAACGGGTGAAGGTCAAATTCATGTGGAAATTCACACATTCAAACATCATCAATCAACATCTCATCATTCCGGCGCATGCAATGGCGATATTTCAATCAACGACCAGGGTAAGGCCCTGAAAACATCAACAATCAACGGTACATCTTTCCGGCGCATGCAATCCACTTTTTCAATCAACCACCTGATTGCGCCGGTTATTCGCTGCGCTCATGTACCCCAGGCGATGCCCGGTGCTACTATAATCAAACCCTTACAGGGTTTAGTTCTTTATTACCACAGGTATTCATTTCATCCGGATGATAATCATTATATGAACACGCTAACTTTCAATTACAAAATTCATGAGGTAATTTATGCATTCAAGCATTCAAGCATTTAGCTAGCAGCTTGTGGCTTTTAGCTTGTTATTACAAAATTCATGAGGTAGTTTATGCATTCAAGCATTCATTTATTCATGCATTCATATATTAATCCGCGTAATCTGTGGTACGTATTCTTTTTGCCGCGAATGATAAAGAAAAGGTTTGCCACAACTAATTTCTTGTTATTTTTGCCTTCAGAAAAAATCAACCTATGATTAACGGCAAAAAAGTAATAGTGGTGCTTCCGGCATACAATGCATCCAAAACGCTGGAAATAACCTACCGCGAAATCGATTTTTCCATTGTCGATGATGTAATTCTTGTAGACGATTTAAGTAAGGATAACACCATTGAAGTAGGCAAAAAACTTGGCATTAAGCATATTGTTGAACATAAACAGAACAAGGGATATGGCGGCAACCAAAAATCGTGTTACAACAAAGCCCTGCAACTGGGCGCCGACATCGTGATTATGCTCCACCCCGATTACCAGTACACACCCAAACTTATTCCTTCGATGGCAAATCTGCTTGCAAGTGGGTTGTATCATGTGGTGCTGGGCTCGCGCATTCTTGGAAAAGGTGCACTTGCCGGAGGTATGCCGGTGATAAAATATGTGGCCAACCGTGGACTCACCTTTATCCAAAACCTGCTGATGAATGCAAAACTTTCGGAATACCACACCGGCTACCGGGCGTTTACGCGTGAAGTCCTCGAGAACGTAAATTACAATGCCAATTCTGATAATTTTGTTTTCGATAACCAGATGCTGGCTCAAATCTGGTATGCAGGCTACGAGATTGCAGAAATTACCTGCCCCACCAAATATTTCGACAATGCATCAAGCATCAACTTCAAAAACAGCAGCATCTACGGAATTGGAGTCGTAAAAACGTCCATCCAGTTTCGCCTGCAGAAATGGGGAATCATGAAGAATAAGATTTTTATTCCCAAAAAAACATAATATCAAAATTGAACAGGTATTTTAAATATACTGTCCTGCTCCTGCCTATTCTTTTTCTATGGGTAGGTTTTAACATTCACCGGCCCAAATATTCAAATGATCCTGAATACATTTACCTTGTCAATGCAGTAGCGCTGGCCAATGGAAACAACGTCGGTCACGTTGACAATCCGGGAACTACAGTTATGGAAATTGGAGCTGTTTCAATAATTGCCAAACATTGGTTCTCAAATCCTGAAAATTACAAACTTGCTGAACATGTATTTCAGCAACCTGATCAGTTTCTGGAAGCAATCCAAAATGTAATTCTCGTATTAAATGCATTCATTCTTTTGCTGCTGGGATTTGCTGCGATAATAAAAACCGGCTCGGTTTGGACAGCACTTTTTCTGCAGGCTTCTGTTTTCATTTCTGCCAACCTTCTCGATCATGTGTGGACCAAAATTTCACCCGAACCTGTTTTATTTTTGGTAACATGTATTTATGTAATTGCTGTTTTATTTTATTATGCCTCTAAAAACAAAAATTACATTCGATATACTATAATATTTGCGGTAATTACTGGTGCAGGACTGGCAACTAAAGCCACTTTTCTGCCGCTGATGATTTTTCCGTTATTCATTTTCCCCGGAATAAAGCGAAAACTTCTTTATGTTGCCGGAGTAATTGCCTCCTTTGTTTTCTTTACAATTCCTGCCATTCCCGAATACAAGGGTATGTACTACTGGTTCAGGGGATTAATCACTCATTCAGGGAAATACGGACAAGGTGAAAAACAATTGATTGATTTTCATACCTATTTACCAAATATTGTTTCGATATTCAAAAACAACCCGGTATTTATAGTGGTTTTTGGTATGATTCTGTTGGCTTTAGTCGTTTTTACAGTTCAAAAAATAAGAAATAAAGAACGTTTATTTAATGATGAATTCAGGATTACAGCAGGATTGACCGCTACATTTATTTTCGGAATATTACTGGTTGCCAAACATTATAATGCCAACCATTACCTGATTCCGGTTTTGCTGCTATCCGGTATTTTAATCTACTTTTCCGCAAATCTGATTTTTGACACGATAAAATTAAGCCGCAAAAGAAATAGTTTTTTTGCTCTAATAACCATTTTGTTGATGGCATACCTGACATGGCGCCAGCCGCCGGTTATGAGGGAAACTGATTACTATTACAGAATTTCAGCTGAAGAAATCGATTCAACCAATCAAATGATTGAACGCGAATATCCGGATTATACTGTCATAAATTACTATGCCACTTCATTAAATAAATTTACTGCATTGCGATTTGGCGATGTTTATACGATTAATAAAACATTGCCAATATTGCAAAAGGTTTATCCGCGCACTTATTTTTACGATTTCGACAACAATCATTTTACCAACTGGGATACAAAAATTACACTTGACACTATCATTCAGTTAAACAGTAATAAAATATTACTGATTAACGGACCGTTTGGAGAAGGACAAGTTAAGGAAATGGAAGCCAGGGGAATTCCGCTCAAAAATATTTACAGAGGACGAGTGCAGATAATCTATGAGCTGGATACCCTTAAATACCAGGAACTTTAATGAAACATATTACTACTCATATAGAAAAATACCTTTTTGTAATTCCACTGCTTTTTGTAGTGGTTGTAAAGTTTCCACATTTAAGTCTACCGTATTTTTGGGATGAAGCATGGTCGTATTTTCCGGCAGTGTACAAAATGTATGAAACCGGTCCGGGATTTTTACCGGGTGCTTTGCCACTTTGGGATGCAAAAGGGCACCCGCTGTTTTTCTTTTTTGTTTCATCATTGTGGATGCGGCTGGGTGGAACATCTGTTTTTTGGGTGCATGTTTTACCGCTCCTGATTTCGTTGGGAACTTTAGTTTCCACCTATTACATCGTAAAAAAATATGTAAATATTTGGGCTGCCAACCTGGCTGTTTTGTTTTTGAGTGTACAGTCGCTTTTTTTGGCTCAAGCCACTTTCCTTCTGCCCGAAATGCTGGTTACCCTTCTGCTGCTGCTTACCATTGATGCCTATTTAAGCAAAAAATTCTGGTGGTTCGCTGCAATTGCATCGGTACTGGTGATGACCAAGGAAACCAACATTGTATTTATCGGTGGATTTTTGATCTTTCATCTGCTGGTGTACCTCCAACCGGGTAAAGAGTCGAGAAAGTATATTTTTGAAACAATACAAATTGCCATTCCGCTGTTTGTCTATGCACTTTTTCTTTTTTTGCACAAACAAAAGTTTGGTTCGTTCTTTTTTCAGGACCATATGGGGTATATTCAACTGGGGCCTGCTGTCATTCTGACTAAGCTGAAGATTGCCACCGGAATGATTTTTACCCGTTATGGAAGAAATATAATCTTACTGGCAACAATTGCAGCATTGTTGTTCATATTTATCAAAAAGAAGAAAATTGAAAATCAAAAGCTGCTTTTACTGCTTGTTTTGCAAACCATACTATTTTTGATTTTTTCGGCACTTAATTTTTATACACAGCGCTATATGTTGAGCCTGCTGGCTCTTTTTATGATTATTGCAGCTGTTTTACTCACACAGGCCCGCTTCCGCAATGCAGTAGTTAATATTGTGGTAATTGTTGTAATTACAAGCATTCCGCTCTATTTCTCATTTACAAAAAAATCGGTTTCCGACAGTGATTTGGGTTATGTTCAGGTGGTGAAAGTGCACCAGGCAATGGTAAAATACTGCGAAACTCAGGGATGGAAGGATGAACCGGTTTCTGCAAGTTTCAACCTTATATTTTGCCTTCAAAATCCGCATCTTGATTATGTTTCTACGGAAGAAGGTTTTTCAAATGTTACCGATTTGCAGAATTTCAGGAAATCTAAAATCTTTCTGAATGAATGCACCAATTACGGATTAAATGAACAACTGGATTCCATAAGAAACGAAAATCAGCTTGTAAAAGAATTCAGGCTGAAACATGCCTGGGGAAATATTTATACTCGTCTACCGGTTAAATAATGATTTTATTGAATAGCTTAATTCCTCTTGATAACTGCATCAATTCCCTGTTTTGCCTTTTCATAATCAGGTTTTTCAAGTAATTCATAAAATCCTTTTTGCGGATTAAAGTTCCAGTATGAATTCCAGAATGCCTCTTTGGTCATCGAATCCCAGTGAAATGATCCGCTTCGGTATTTGCGTGTATAAAAGAAATTTTGAACGACTAACACCAGACAAACTACTGCAATAACTTTAATTAAGTACTTTCTGAAACGGCTAACTGACGTAAAAAATGAAGCCATTGGAATAGCCAGCAACCCGTAAGAATCGATCATAGGCCGCATTCCAAAAGAGCCTCCGTACCACCAGCACCACCATGAAAATATAATATACATATTCACAACAGTAAAAATGGCAATGGCTACCGAAACCTCTTTTAACGTCTTAAAGGTCAAAATAATACCAATCACCGAAAATATCATTACGGGCGTATAAACCAGCCAGCCTTTCCTGTAGCCGAACAATCCTTCAATAAAATGCGGATGGTTGAAAAAGAACCGTTCAGTGGTGTAGGAATAGAAAAAGAAATTACCCGTCAGCGATTTCCAGTACAACATTTGAGGAATCCAGACAGCAGTAAAAGCCAGTCCCATGAATAAAAACCAGTGAAACTTGGTAAAAAACAACCTTCCCTTTTTCAGCAATGTTTCTTTTGAATAGACATCATATAAAAAGAAAAAGAGCAAAATAATAATATTACTTGGCCGTACAAGTGCAATTAATCCAGCCAACGCTCCCAAAAATAACAACAATCCCAATTTAGGCGATTGGTGCCATTGAATAGTAAACCAAACAAAAACATTAAACAGGAAAAAATTGTATACATGAGACATGCTGGCCTCGCGCGTAGAATAATACAACAGATTGGTTCCTATGGCTACTGAAAGCAAAACAATAGTGGTAATATTTTCAGAGAACCATGTTTTCAATATTTTGCGCAGAAAAATCAAGCCCAGTAAGAAATAAAACAAGGCACTGATTAACAAACCAATTTTATATACCGGAGAGTAACCAAAAGCCTCCATTCCGGAAATTTTTGCAACAGCGTGTGCCGCTAAAAAAAACGGGGAATACAATACTGAAAGCCCCATTGTGGTTTTAATAACTTTTGCACCGTCAGGAGTTATTTCGGGCCAGAAAATTCCATTCCTCAGGGTCTCCTGCTTTTCAAGTTTAACATCATGAAAAATAAAAGTTGCTGGCAAATAGGCATAATAACTAATTACATCAGAGCCGATTATCATGTCTTTTTTATTCCAGTTATGGGCCGAAGCAATCAATACTGCGGCAATTAACACACACAGGTAAATACTATAGCGCGAAAGTTTATTTTTCAACAGTGTCATAACCTCATTTTAACCTCAAAACGCCATATTTAAAAATAGTCCAGAGTATTTTGAAAGCATCCATATTATTTAACTTTTTCCCTTCCCCTGCATTCCGTGGAAAATATTTAACCGGTACTTCGGCTACATTGTTTCTTTTTATGCGAAGCGCTTTAATAATTAATTCGGCTTCAAAACCAAACCGGTTTTCCCGCAAATTGATTTTATTGTACAAATTGCGGTGAATCAGCTTGTAACCGCAAGCCATATCCGTAAGCCTTACATTAATCAAAATGGACGTGAGGTTGGTGAATATTTTGTTGCCCCAATATCTTTTATAGGAAGCCAATGGCCGGGCTACACCGGGTAAATATCTTGATCCGTTAATAAACTCCACACGCAACTGTTCCATGGCTTCAACCATAGCCGGGATATCCGTTGGACTCAACTCCTGATCTGCATCCTGAATCAGGAATACATCGCCATTTGCATGGCTGATTCCGGTTTTTACTGCTGCCCCTTTTCCCTGGTTTACCTCATGCCTTATTAATCTGAAATTTGATTTGTCAGCGATGAACTGCTGAACTATCCCGACTGAATTGTCAGAGGAAAAATCATCAACAACGATAAATTCAACATTTTCCAAATGGGAAGGAAATTTAACCTGAAGTAACTGGTTAAGTAATGTCAGAATGTCGTTTGCTTCGTTAAATAACGGTATTACAATGCTCAGTTTCATTCAATTATTGGTTTAGTCTGCAACGCCTGATCGGATAAAACCCATGCCGGAAACAAATTTAGAATTTTTACCCAACCTGAAAGGAAAAACATTTGAAACTATCCGGGCATCATTTTCCTCGTCCCTCGGATATTTCAATTCAATAACCACTTTTCCATTTTCCTTAAAAACCTGTCGCGAATTATTAATGTATGCTCGCACATCACGGTATTCAAGGTTTGTATCTACAGTCAGCCGTATTTTTTTGTTTCCCGAAACATAATATTTTCTCCGGTAACTGTTTAACAATACAGCCTGCATACTTAGCATCCTTGAACGAACATCATCTGGTAAATCGGAATTTAAAAATGAATTCCTGAAGAAATGTGGATCTTTAATGTTCCCGGCAAAATTTAACGGAGCCAACACCCATGATCTTTTTGTGTTTAAATATCCCTTTTTAATTTTCAATTCCAAAACAGGCGATTTCACATGCTGTTCTGTTGCGCCATACCATCTGATTCTGGCTTTCCAGCGGTTTCCAATTCCAAAAAGATTGTCGAAAAAACAATCGAGACCCGGGGTATCAAAATAAATATTGTTGACCTGTCTTGGCAGGTATGACTGTCTAAACCTTGCCGGATTTTGTTTTATTAATACATCAACAAAGCCAGTGTAACTGGCATTGGTGGTATATTTTCGTTCATATCTGTATTCGTCAAGAGGAGTATAGCCTTCTAACATTCTTTTTAAAAACTTTTGTTATCCACAAACGAAACATGAGTTCCAGGTGCCAATTTATTTATATTGTTTCTGAAATTTTCAAGGTCGCCCGGTTTTTTAATTTCAATCCAGTACGAAGTTTCAATTATTTCATCTGATTCATCATACCTGCTTAATCGCGAACCTTTAAAACTTGAATTCACTGTATTTTCAATTTGAGCAAGCGTAGGTTTAGTACCTCCCGAACCAATTACAGTTAAAAACAGGTTTTGCTGTTTTGTTTTTTTAATTGAAAAATAGCGACCCCAGATAATGATCATTAGAATAACGAACGCTACAACTGTAATCATTCGCTGATTGGCACCCAAGCCCAAACCAATTGCAATTGTATAAAAAAGGTAAGCCAGTTCTTCGGGTTCTTTAATTGCCGAACGAAAACGGACTATAGACAATGCTCCCACCAAACCAAGCGATAGTGCAAGAGATGATTTTACAATTGAAATGATTAGCATGGTAGTAAAACCAATGAGAAAAAAATTGGCAGCAAAAATTTTCCTTCCCGAAAGACTTTTGGCACATTTGGCATAAGTTAATTCAAGCAATGCCGATAAAATAAGTACTATTACTGCATTTGCAACAAAATCCCAGACTGAAATCTGAGAATTTTCTGTAATCAAGAACTTTTGAAATAAACTCCACTTATCCATAATTCAGTTTTTAATAAAATCGGTTGGCAAGATTTCTTTCCTGTCCAAAAATTTCACGGTTATTAAAAGTTAAAGTTGACCCTTCTTCAATAATATGCATGAAAAGGTATTTTTTTATTACAACATTTTCTGATATGATTGTTGCTTCTCCATATTCCGGCTTTTTTCGAAATGCAACCAATCCATAAGTAATATTTTTTAAGGATGAATCCTTGACTTTTACTGTTGACAAATCTTTGGAAGCAACACCAATATTGGCGCCGTTAATTATGCAATCCGAAATGGTAATATTTGAATTTTCCCCGCCACTTACTCCTTTATCACCAGCATCTGTAATTGTACTTCCGGAAATTGAAACTTTGCTTCCGGAACAATCCAGTGCATCGTTTCCCGGGCGGATAAAAACCGAATTCAGGATTATGCCTTCACAAAAATCAGAATCAAAAGCATCGGCAAAAGTATCTTCAAACGTGCAGTTTTGCATATTAAAATTCGAACGGACCACATTCAGGGCGTCATCACAATCTACATTTTTCTCGAACCGCACATGGTCAAAATCCACATCCGATTCATAAAAACATACTCCGGCAGTAGTAAACCACCCCCCAAAATCCAAGTTTGTTAATCCGCTGAAAACAGCATGCTGTACAAATGAGCGTCCTTTAGCCTGAAAAATATTAATTCCTCTGCCTGAATGATCGGAGGAATTAAAAATCACTGGTTCGCTGTCTGTACCGCTTACATATACAGGCGAATAGGATATAAATGCAGCATGGTTCAACAAATTAACTTGTGTGCCTTTTTCAAAAACGACTGATTTATTTTGAGGAATAACCAGGTTTTTATCTATACGTATTTCACCACTGAATATGATGGAATCACCGGAATAGCTTGCATTGTAGTTTTGCTTCACGGCAACGGAGTCAAAAGAATGCCTGACTTCCAGGTAACGGGGTTCTTCGGGCGAGTGCCATGGTATTACAGGAACAGCAATTTCCTGTTCACGAACATTTACAAAAACATATTTGCTTCCTTCGGTTCTGCATCCAATTGTTGCAATATAATTATTCCCTGAATTGGCAGGAGGTAGTATCAGTGGATCTTCCAGCTTTTCCATTTGAAGTTCGGGAATATCACTGAATCCGGTGATCAGAATGGTATCAGTGGTGTAGTTTTCAATCCTGAATATTTGAGGTTTCTGCGTATAAACATTAATTAAATGCGGCAACAATTCAAAATCTGCTTTTCCGCTATACCCGGAATTCACCTGCAAATTCTTTTCCTTAAAATTGCTGAACCAATCTTCTTTTTCAATTTTATTTTTTACTGTTTCCAAAGATTGCCGGGCCTTTTCTGCCACTTCATAAAACGTCCCGATATCAAAATGATAATCCGGATATTCTGTGTTCAATAATTTATTTACTGAATCAATTTCAGTTTTATTTGAATTGTAAAGTTTTTTCCAAAAATCAGGTGAAGTGTATTTATCAAGATATTCAAAGTAAAGTTTTCTGAATTTAGGATCAGCAAACATTTTTAAATGTACGCTCATTTCAGCATTTGGTGCATTTTCAACAATCAGGTTGTACCCATAATAATCGAAAATTCCCACATCGGCAAATGAATCAAAAAAAATGGGCTCCAGTTTTCCAATTACAGGATTATAGTAAAACCGTTGATTGAAAAAATGTAACGTGTGGTAAGCGTTTGTTGCATCCGTCATTGCATAATATTTTGCAATGGCTTCAATATCAAAAATATCCGATGCATTAGCTTTTGCATATTTGTATTGCTGGTATAAATTCCGTGCGTATTTAAATTCTCTCAGTAAAACGCTGTCTTTCAAATTATCTTCATCAAATGGCTGAATAACAGAAGCATCATAACTGGGAATAGAAAAATCGACTTCCCGTAGCCGGCGAATTTTATCATCAATCCAGTAACTGTCATCGGTAAGTTTCAAAATTGGCCCTTCCCTTCTGTCCCGCGATTCCACCAGATGTTTTTCAAAATGTTCTTCCCATGCATATACGCCCAATGATTTGCCATTTAAAGCCACAGGCACAAAACCATATCTTGTGCAAAGCAAATCCTCCTTTTCAAGCGCTTTATGAAAAAACCATTCGTGCATAAAATTCCTGGCTTTTGGAGTTTGAACCGAAAATGTTGTCATCCTTTTCCATGAACTTTCTCCTTTCAGGTTAATTCTAAATGACCATTTTTCGCCTTGTAAATGATCCAGCCTGTCACCTTTGAGTCTGATTTTGGCGTCCATAACATCATTCTTGTAAAACAGCATGGCTTTCACCCAATCATCACTTTCAGTTACCAGCAAACCCTGATTTAAAGCTTCCTCACGTTTTACATTCAACCTTTGATAACCTTCTTCGCTGATAAAAATATTTAATACCTCGTCGTTTTCAAATTCAGGAAAACTACGTTCGCTTTCCTTAATAATGGTCAAATCATCAAAATAAACAGGTTCATTACTGAAATTTGCCAAAAGTAGTTTTATTTCAGATTTCTGATAATCATAAGGAATATAAAAATCCAATTTCAGCTTTTGCCAACCGGCACTGTCGGTTTCCACAGGCTCCTTCGATGCAAGAAAGAAACCATTAGGAAGATCATCCGAGGCACAAATGCTGCCATTACCTTTTTGCCAGGCAGTAACTTTAAAATAATCATCCGGATGAATATCGTTCAATACAACCGTCATTCCGTAAGGCGATTCCTTCACCAGTTTTAGTGAATAATTTCCGGAGCGGCTTTCTTCTGTTGTCCTTCCATTTGCATTCGATAATTTATACTCTCCTGAATTGTCTATGAATTTTTCATTTTCCCATTTTTCCGCATTGCATTCAATTTGCAAATCATTATTGTTCTCAGGTTGTTTTTTCTGTTTCTCAGTACTACAACCTAATACAATAAGAATCACCAGTATAAATATAAAATTTATAGTAAAACGCATACATTTAAAAATGAGTCACAAATATATTATTAATTCAGAACGGATTTCGAAAAAATTCTAATTTTGTTGGTTATGAAACAATTTCAAAACGCGCTGCTAATATTGTTAATAATCATATGTGTTGCCGGCTGCAACTATAAAACCGAACCTTTCGATTTTAAACTGGCAGAAACGGGAAATATTGTTGAAGATTCGGGATATTCGCAGGGAGCTGCCTGGGCCGATTATGACAACGACGGGGATGAAGATCTTTTTGTAACCAACAGCTGGACCAACGGCAACAATCTTTTTTATGAAAATAATGGCAATGGCACTTTTACAAAATTGACCGATATTATTATTGCAAATGACGGAGGTAATTCAAATGGCTGCACATGGGGAGACGTGGACAATGACGGAGATGTGGATTTGTTTGTTGCAAATGTAAACGATCAGAATAATTTCTTTTACCTGAACAATGGCGATGGTACTTTTAAGAAAGTTGAAAATGAGGATCCTGTGATGGATGGTGGCTGGTCGTACACTTGCGCCTGGGCCGATTACAATAACGATGGATGGTTGGATTTGTTTGTCGGGAACTATAAGGAACAAAACAATTTTTTATATCAAAACAATGGAGCCGGAAAATTAGTAAAGATGGAAAATCCGGTAATTACTTCTGAACAAAAATCGACGCAGGGCAGCGCCTGGTTTGATTATAACAATGATAACCTGCCCGATTTGTATGTTGCGAATGCCGGGTTAAATGACCTCTATAAAAACCTGGGAAACGGACAATTTGTAAAAGTTTCAGAAATACCACCCGTTACTGATTTGGGCAATTCATTCGGGTGCTCTGCAGCCGATTACAACAACGATGGGTTTACCGATCTGTTTGTGGCTAACTGGTGGGGAAAAAATCACCTTTATAAAAACCTTGGAAACGGACAGTTTGAGAAGATTAACGGTTCACCTGTAACTGAAGAATCATTGAATTCTGAAGGTTCAAGCTGGGGAGATTTTGATAATGATGGTGATTTGGATCTAATCGTCACCAACGATGGTGATAATTCTGTATTTGAAAATAAAAATGGAACGTTTATAAAACTTGAACATCTGGTTGTAGCCAATGACAGTTCCAATTCAAATGGCATTACCTGGAATGACTTTGATAATGATGGTGATTTGGACATATTTGTTGCAAATGGTGGTAATCAACCAAACCTGTTGTACCTGAATCCAGGAAATCATAACCGCTGGCTAAAAATTAAAGTCACTGGAAATGAAAGCAATAAATCGGCAATCGGTGCCAGAATTTCGATCTACCAAAAATCAGGAGCACAATACCGTGAGGTAAGTGGTCAGACCGGCGGAGGTTATGGTGCACAAAATGGCTTAATTCAACATTTTGGACTCGGCTCAAAAGAGAAAGTTGATTCGGTAGTTGTGCGCTGGCCTTCAGGGAATCAAACTAAAATTTCAAAAATTAAAGCGAATAGAATTATCAATATTGCAGAAGATTAATAAAACCGGATTTAATTTTTGTGCTTCCTGGTTTTTATTAAATAGTTTGCCTTAAGAGATTCCCCACGGGTTGCCGGATCTAAAAACTGCAGGCTGATTTGGTTCATTCCGTGTTGTTTAATGGTAAAAACAGTGTCAATGGAATAATCCATATTTTTGATGTCGTTGTATTTTGTTTGATTGGTATAAACCCAGGTTCCGGTTTTTTCCATCGCCTCATACAGTTGATCCCAGCTTTTAATTTCAGCTACTGAATCTTTGGCATAAAAAAATAACTCGTACTCTTCCAGTTCAAAATTATACAACTGCTCCCCGGGCTGTTTTTGACTCTCGAAAATTTGTAGTACCTGCCTTGCACCCTGATATTTAAAAAGATGCGGCAAAACCAAAACATTTATGCAGATATTAAGTACACCGGAAATGAGAACAGAAAACAAAATAACCTGTTTCATTTTTTGCATTTTTATGCTGAACGAAAGTATGGATGCAGCAACTGCAACAATTACCAGAAAAAGTGGCATCCAAAAATTATCGGTTAAATACACATCGAAAACAAATAAAAACAGTGCACTGGTTAAAGCAATAATTATTATCTGGGAATAATACACAAACTTCGGAAGTTTGGAATACACTACAAAAACCTTGTGCAGCCATCCCCCTGTTAAAACCGCCAGCGGAGGTACTGCTATTAAAAAGTAGTTGGGAGCTTTTCCTTTTGCCGTGCTTAAAATGATTAATAAAACAGCCACAGAACCAAATAAATAACCATCCCAGGCATTTTCTTTGGAGTTCCCGCTCCAGTTTTTTAAAGCATTAAAAATGGCTGCTACAACAAAAGCTGTCCAGGGAAGAAATGCCCAGAAGAAGGTGTGTAAATAAAAAAACGGATCGCTGCTCGACCCTGCATATTCACCTGAAATTCTTCCAAAGTTATTGGTAATGAAATAAAATTCAATTCCCTGCCAGCCAAAACTTTGATACAAAAAGATAAGAGTGGGTGAAATTGTGATTCCAATTATCAGCAAACCCAAAATCCATTTTAGGCTCAATAATTGATGGTAATCCTTTTTCATCAGCAAATAATATAGTAGTGCAAAAGCAGGCAATAAAGCCCCAACCGGCCCCTTGGTCATCATGGCCAAACCTATTCCAAAAAAACCCAGTATAAAATAAATATTTCTTTTGTATTTCAACCAGGCTGCCAGTTGCCACAACGAAAATGTCACCCAGGCCTGAAGTAATGTATCGGTATGGATATCAAAAAAATAGAGATAAAAAATTTGAGATGTCGCCAATACAAATCCTGCCCATTTACCGGCTTCCTTCGAATAAATTAGTGCTGCCAAACGCCAGGTAAAATAAATGCTGCTTAAACCTGCCAGAAAAGGAAATATTTTAAAGGCAAAATTTGAGTTTCCAAAAAGCTGAATTCCCAAACCCGCAAGCCAGAAAATCAGGTGTGGCTTCTGTTCATAAAGTTCACCGTTGATTTTCAGGTGAAGCCAGTCACCCGATTCAACCATTTGCTTTGCAATTGCAGAATATAATCCGGAGTCGCCCGTTAAATCAATAAAAAGACCTGATATATAAACCGCAGCAATTAATGCTACGACTGTTCCCCACAAAATTTTATTTAGCTGAATTTTCAATCTGTCATATTCGATTTAAATGCAAAATAAAAGAAATAAGCTTAAAATGTACAAATATGGAGAAGTTAAAACCTGCTGGAAATATTAAAATGCCAAAACTTTTATAATAGAATTCTTATAAATACAATGCAAAATTAATTCATGTTGATTCTGAAAACAACTTTCCCCAGGATTCAATCTCTAATGATTTAGATAAATAACCGGATGTAAGCGATAATTATGCAAGGACAATAAACCAAATCGGCCAGTCGTTTTTGAATTTGCTTTATTTAAGTTTAATTTTGACGAAACAAAGTCAATAATGATGAAAAAAACAGCCATTTTCCCCGGGTCATTTGATCCTTTTACCATTGGGCACGAATCAATTGTAAAACGTGCAGTTTCAATGTTTGATAAAATAATTATAATGATTGGTTATAATGCAAATAAAAAATCGTTTTTTTCCATTGAAAAAAGGTTGAAATGGATAAATCAGATTTTTAAAGACAATGACAAAATTGAAGTTCGGGTACATGAGGGACTGACGGTCGATTTTTGCAAAGAAGTGGGTGCTTACTATATTCTGCGAGGGTTACGTACTTCCGCCGATTTTGAATATGAACGCGCCATTGCACAGATGAATAAAAAAATGCATCCCGAAATTGAAACTATATTTTTGCTCACCTTGCCCGAACATACTCCAATCAATGCAACTATAATCCGCGATATTGTTTTTCACGGAGGCGATGCGAGCATGTTTCTGCCTGCAGGTCTGGATATGAATGAATTTAAATTTAGAGACAACGAATAAATTTATAAATGAAAAACCTTCCAATCTTTTTATTCTTTTTACTAATTATTGTGCATTCTGCGGATGCGATTGTACTTGAAGGTCAAAATAAAGAATATGCAGGAAAAACAATTAACTTTTACAGTTATTCTGATCCGGTAACAAAGCAGGATAAATTAATTTTTTCTCTTGAATTTGATCCTGAAGGTAATTTTAAAACCCAGGTAACACTTACTGAAACTACATTTTTGTATACTGACTTTGGCATTTACCGTGGTTTACTTTTCGTTCAGCCTGATGAAAATATTCAACTTCTTTTTCCTCCGTTGCGTGAGAAATCGTTTGCCGAACAAAAAAACCCTTTTTTCGAACCGGTATCATTTTGGTTTGCCTCAGAAAGTGGCAATCAACTTACAGATCAAATTTCATCTTTCGACAATTATTTCAACCAACTCACCGATCAATATTTTAACAGGTTGTATTTCAGACAATCCAAAGATATTTTAGATTCAGTTACTCTTGCTTTGAATGAAAAGTTCCCTGATAAATTATCAGAAACCTTGGCATTGCGTAAAAGGCTAAAACTAAAATCACTTGAAACTGATGCTCTCCGGTTAAAAACCGAACAAGTTGCTGCAACACTGTCAACCATTGACTCCCGGTTTTGGACCTATCCTTCATTCATTGAATTTTTTGAAAAAATATTTTCCAGCCAACTCAGTTTTGCATCCAAAACTATAAAGGGTGAAGCACTAATGCAGGCGGTAGCACAAAGCGATACTAAATATTTGCTGGAGTTCATTAATTTAAATTACAAGATAAAGGATGATGTTGCCAAACTGGCATTGATAAAAATGCTGCACGATGCATTTTATTCAGGCGAATTTCCACAGAATTCAATCCTTAGAATTCTGAATTCCAATGACCTGAAAAACAGCAGGAATCAGTCTATAAAAAATATAACTAATAATGTAATTGATAAGCTGGAATTCCTGCTGCCTGGAAATAAAGCGCCGGTTATTTGTCTTCAGAATATTGATGGCAACAAGGTATGTACCGATCAGTATAATGATAAATACAAATACCTGATTTTTGCCGACACTGAAATGATTGTTTGCCGTGAACAATTGAAATATTTGAAAACAATAAAGGAGAAATTTGACAAATACCTTCAAATCATTGTTATTCTGCGTAAAACAGATTTAATTGAAATGAAAATGTTTCTCGATAAACAACAAATTCCTGGTGTAAAGTTGATTGATGAAAATGATGAATATATTGTAAAATATCATGTTAAATCATTTCCCGAAACCTTCCTGTTAAACGAAAATCACGAAATTGTTTTTGTTCATACAAAAGCCCCGCTGGATGGATTTGAGCAACAATTTGGAGCCTACTTGCAAAAAGAACTTTTCCAACGTCAAAGAAATCAATCGCGGTAAATGTTAACTATCTGTTTCAGATTCTCATATGTATTTGAAAGTACCTCGTCCAGTTCAGTTTTCATGAACCACCTTAATTTAGTGATTCCTTCCCGCGTTTCAGGCGATCCGGAACTTTCTCCGGAATATTCCATTTCAAACCAATAAGTTTCTTTAAAAATCCAGGTTCCTTCCGATTTTTTGTATGTCGATTTATAAATATGGTAGGTTGAAGGCAATTTTTTAACAATTGTATGCCCCAATATTCCACATTCTTCTTCAACTTCACGCACCGCAGCTTTTTCAACAGATTCGCCTTTTTCAATTTTTCCTTTCGGTAAATCCCATTTCCCGTTTCGGAAAATAAACAGGATTTTAGCACCCGATTTAACAACGCCACCTGCAGCGGGCTGTAATTTAAATATACTTTCAAATAAATTTAAAAAATGTTTTGGATCCGGATGTTGTATAATGACAGCTTTTAAATTGTTGTTTAAAAACGAACTGAACCACTCTTTTACTTCTGTTTCAGAACAGGATTTACTAAATAAAAAGGGTTGTTCATTAGGTGCTGTTTTTGATGGGGCCTCAATTTTAATCATCCGCTCATTCAGAAAAACTTTATACATTTGTTTCAAATTTTAACCAATTATACTGGAAAATGGAATCAACACAAATTGAAGTTACTAAAAAACTTTTAGAAATTAACACGATAAAAATTCAGCCTCAAAATCCTTTTACCTGGGCTTCTGGTTGGAAGTCACCAATTTATTGCGATAACCGAAAAATCTTAGCCTATCCTGAAACGCGTTCATTTATTTGTAAAAAATTTGTTGAAATTGTTAAACAAAAATATCCGCAGGCTGAAGTAATTGCAGGTGTTGCAACTGGTGCAATTGCCCATGGAGTTTTGGTTGCCGAACAACTTGGATTGCCTTTTATATATGTTCGCTCGAAACCAAAAGGACATGGACTTGAAAATATGATTGAAGGTGATTTGAAACCCGGACAAAAAGTGGTGGTTATTGAAGATTTGATTTCCACTGGGGAAAGCAGCTTAAAAGCAGCCGAAGCAATAATTAATTTTGGAGGACATGTGATTGGAATGCTGGCAATATTTACTTATAACTTTGATGTTGCCAATAATAAATTTAAGGAGGCAAATATCGAGCTTACCCCGCTTAGCTGGTACCAGGTTTTAATTGACATGGCACTTGAAAATGGCGAGATTGGTAATGACCAGGTGGAAACCCTTATGAAATGGCGCGAAGATCCTGCCAATTGGGGAAAATAGTAAAGAAGTAAATAATAACCGGAATTTGTTCCGAATCCAACATTTCGATATCAGTATGGAAAAATATACAAGCGAAGTAAAATACATTAGTCACAATCAGCAAACTGTTTACAATCATTTATCAAATTTTGAAAATCTTTCGGGTTATTTGAATTCGGGACTCATTGATAAAATTACGAGGCAAATTCCACAAGTAAAAATCACCGATTTTCAATCGGATCGGGATTCGTGTCAGTTTAAAATTTCGGGATTTGGAGTGGCTAAAATACAAATAGTTAATCGCACTCCGCATAACACAATTAAAGTTCAGAATTCAGGAGCACTACCTTTAAGTTTTACTTTTTGGATTCAGCTTCTGTCAGTAGATGATAACCAGACGAAAATGCGGCTCACTTTGCATGCAGATATGAATCCAATGATCAAGATGATGGCTGGCAACCGCTTACAGGAAGGCATTAATCAACTTGCCGGCACGCTTGCCAATTTACCATACAACAATACGTAAATTTGTTTCAAAAATTTAAATTACAAATTCTATTTCCTTAAACATATTGGTAGTGATTGTACCGGTGCGATCTTCAAGAATAAGTTGACCAAATTCGCCGACTCCTGTAATCCGGGCTTCAAACAATTGATTATTCTTTTGATATTTCGCCCATTCATTTTTTCTGTATAGCTTTGAAAAATAACGAACATCAACTTCATTCAGACTGTTCATTTTTAGTTTTTCATACCATCTAAAAATGTAAAAGACCAATAATTCAGCCATTTCTTCTACTTTGTAATTTTTAGCTGTTATCTGTTTCAATGAAACGGGATTAGGTGCATCAGAAAAAAATTTCTCCTGATTCAGGTTAAGACCAATACCTAAAACCGAGCTGTTCAGGTAATTTCCTTTTATCGAATTTTCGATTAAAATACCAGCAATTTTTCTATTCTTGACGTAAATATCATTTGGCCATTTAATTGTAACCTGCTCTGTTTCTGAGGATAATAAATCTACTAATGCAAGGCTGGTAATTTTGGAAAGATAAAACTGTTTGTCTGGCTGCAAAAATTCAGGATGTAAAATTATACTCGCAAGTAAATTCATACCTGCTTCACTTTCCCACTGTTTTCCGGCCTGTCCCTTACCTTCCTTTTGATATTGTGCCAAAACGACAGAACCATGTTCTGCCTTATCCGACAATAATAACCTGTTGGCATAGTTGTTGGTAGATTCAACTTCTTGTAATACGATAAATTTATTTGCACTGTTTTTCATTCAAAATCAATTAATAACCTTAAACCATTTTGTTGAAGGCGGGTTATAATTTCACATATTGTAAAGTTAATACAACATCTGTTAACTATTTAATAGTTTTGAAAAATACAAAAAATGTAAATAAGGCAAAAAGTTTATCTTTGTAGAGTCAATAAATATATATGGATAGAAACACAGAAGCAACAGAGAAAACAAAAAATGCAATTCTTGAAGGAATACAAAGAATAAAAGGAAAAAATATAATATTAATTGATTTAAATACAATACATTACACTGAATGCGGTTATTTTATCATTTGTCAGGGAAGCTCAAACAGACAGGTCGATTCAATTGCACATTCGGTTGAAGAAACAGTTAAGGAGATAACCGGCGAAGATGCCTGGCATACTGAAGGATATAAAAATTCGTTATGGGTTTTACTTGATTATGGCGAAATTGTGGTGCATGTGTTCCAGGCTGAAACACGCGACTTTTATAACCTTGAAGGGCTTTGGGCAGATGCCAAAATAACAAAAATTGAAGAAGAAAATTAGGAATTACGACTATGGCAGAAAACAAAAATAATAAACCCAATAATCCGAAATCCCCTTTCGGAACAGGAGGTAATAAGAACGACAAAAAAAACCCCAAGTTCAATGCATATTGGATTTATGGAATAATTGCAGTTATTTTTATTATTGTCCAGTATTATATCAGCAGCAGCAGGGGACCGGTTGAAACCAACTGGAGTGAAGTGAAATCAACAATGCTGGCTGATAATGACATTTCACGTATTGTAGTGGTAAATGATAAAAAAGCAAACATTTACATTAAAAAAGACAAGCTGAACAAATACGAAGATGAATTCAGTGGAAACTTTGCAAAACCTGCAGAGGAAGGTCCTCATTTCACTTTTAATATAGGTTCGGTAGAAACTTTTGAACGAAATTTACGTGAAGCCCAGGAAGGGACTACAGATGAAGTTCTTCCGGAATACAAGGAAGAACGAAACTGGGCAGGCGAAATTCTTTGGACCATCGGGCCATTTGTTTTAATCATTTTACTCTGGTGGTGGATATTCAGAAGAATGAGCCGTGGCGGAGCTGGTGGTGGAGCAGGTGGAATTTTCAATGTTGGAAAATCTCAGGCGAAAATATTTGATAAAGACCAGAAAGTATCTACAAATTTTAAAGATGTTGCCGGACTTGCAGAGGCAAAACAGGAGGTGGAAGAAATTGTAGAATTTCTTAGAAACCCGGCAAAATTCACAAAGCTGGGAGGAAAAATACCTAAGGGAGCACTACTTGTTGGCCCTCCTGGAACAGGTAAGACCCTACTTGCAAAAGCTGTTGCCGGAGAAGCAAATGTTCCGTTTTTCTCTATGTCAGGGTCCGATTTTGTTGAAATGTTTGTTGGGGTTGGTGCCTCACGTGTGCGCGATTTATTTAAACAAGCCAAAGAAAAGGCACCTTGCATTGTTTTTATTGATGAAATTGATGCTATCGGCCGTGCTCGCGGTCGAAATGCAAATTTTGGCTCGAATGATGAACGTGAAAATACACTTAATCAACTGCTTACTGAAATGGATGGTTTTGACACCAACAGTGGTGTAATTCTGCTGGCTGCAACAAACCGTGCCGATGTCCTCGACCGCGCTTTAATGCGTGCCGGACGTTTTGATCGCCAGATTCATGTGGAATTGCCGGATTTAAATGAACGTGCCCAGATTTTTAAAGTACACCTGCGTCCTTTAAAACTCGACGACTCTGTAAAAGTGGATTTTCTTGCCAAACAGACACCTGGATTCTCAGGAGCCGATATTGCAAATGTGTGTAATGAATCTGCATTGATTGCAGCGCGAAGAAACCGGGAATCAGTTACTAAACAAGATTTTCTTGATGCAGTAGATCGTATAATCGGAGGCCTTGAAAAGAAAAATAAAATTATTTCTCAGGAAGAAAAAGAAACCATTGCATACCACGAAGCGGGTCACGCTTCAATAAGCTGGTTGCTCGAACATGCTCATCCGCTGGTGAAAGTTACAATTGTTCCTCGTGGTAAAGCATTGGGTGCAGCCTGGTATTTGCCAGAAGAACGTTCGATTACAACTAAAGACCAATTACTCGACGAAATGTGTTCGGCACTTGGCGGACGCGCTGCAGAAGAATTAATTCTTGGAAGAATATCATCAGGTGCCCAAAATGATTTGGAAAAAATCACAAAACAAGGCTATGCAATGGTTAGCATTTTTGGTATGAGTGAAAAAGTTGGAAATGTAAGCTTTTATGATTCCACAGGTCAAACCGACAACACTTTTACAAAACCCTACAGCGAAAAGACTGCTGAATTAATTGACGAAGAGGTTAAAAAATTGATTGATGAGCAATATGTACGCGCTAAAAAAGTATTAAAGGAAAATGAAGAAGGCCATAAAAAACTTGCAAAATTGCTACTTGAAAGGGAAGTGATTTTTAGTGAAGACCTTGAGAATATCTTCGGCAAACGACCCTGGGATAGAAAAATGTTAAGTGATAACGGAAGTGACAAAACAGAAATAGAAGGTTCCGATATATCAGAAAAAGATAATAAAGAAATAAATCCGGAGAATAAATCTATTTCAGCATAAATGAAAACGGCTCGTGAAGAAATATTTAATAGGTTAAAAAAAACAAATAATCCGGTTCCTCAAAAACCGGATTTTTCTTCACCTGTTTTTAACTATACTGATGGACAACCAGAAGAAGTTTTTAAAAATAATCTTGAACTGGTAAATGGAAATTTCCTGCTTTTTCATTCCGAAAATGAACTTTTTGAGCAGCTTTCAACTGAAGCTGGTAATTTTACAAGTGAAAACATTTATTGCTGCGAACCTTCAATCCAGGCACTTTTAAAAAAATATAGAATTGGTTTTTCCGACAGTTCTGATTTTGCAGATACTATTGAAGCCGGAATTACAGGATGTGAATTTTTAATTGCTCAGACTGGTTCAGTAATGGTAAGTTCAGCTCAAAAAGGTGGCAGACAATTATTTGCTTACGCTCCGGTTCATGTAGTAATTGCTCAAATAAAACAGGTAGTAAACGATTTACAAGCTGCTTATGAAGGAATAGCAAATAAATATGGAAAAAATCTTCCTTCACAAATTACTTTAATTACCGGCCCAAGCAGAACTGCCGACATTGAAAAAACATTGACTCTTGGAGCGCACGGCCCCAAAGAACTTCATGTATTTTTGTATTAGTGTTGAAAATAGAATTAATTTTGCACCATGGAAAAAGATTGGAAAGAAGTTTATCTCACTTCGGAAGAATATAAAGCCGATATGGCAAAAGTTATTCTCGAAGATAACGGTATAAAAGTAGTAATTATGAATCAACACGATACGGCTATCAAGTCATTCGGAGAATTCAGATTATATGTTGCGGAAAAGGATGAAGCAAAATCGGTAGAATTGCTAAAAGATTTAAAAAATTGAAGGACCTTGTCGTACGTTCTTTAACAGGAACAGTGTTCATAATATTGATGCTTGCAGGAACAATTATTCATCCGCTTGTATATGCAGTTGTTTTTGGTATTACCCTTATTTTGGTTCAGTTCGAATTTTATAAACTTGTTGAAAATTCAGGTTATTGCCCACATAAGATAATCGGATTGGTCTTGGGTATTCTTCTGTTCGCTGTCTGTTTTGGTGTTGTTTACAATCTACTACCTGTTTCTTACACTTTACTTTTTATTCCATTTCTCACTCTCATTTTTCTTTTCGAAATTCTGCGTGTCGATTCAAAAGTTCTTAAGAATGCGACAATTACTCTTGCCGGATTTATTTATGTTGCAGTTCCATTCAGCATTCTGAATTTCATTGTATTCTCCGGATTTCCAAAAACCAGTATTTTCAATCCATCAACACTTTTGGGTATTTTTTTTATTGTATGGACCTATGATTCAATGGCTTATTTTATTGGATCTACTTTGGGAAGACATAAAATTCACGAAAAAATATCTCCAAAAAAAACATGGGAAGGATTTATAGGCGGAGCAATTTTTGGGCTGATTATGGGCGTAATAAATGCAGTTCTCTTCGAAAGACTGTCGCTTGAAAGTTGGTTGGTTATTGCGGTAATCATTGTTTTATTTGGCACTTTGGGGGATTTGTTCGAATCCAAAATAAAGCGTGAACTCAATGTAAAGGATTCAGGTACAATTATGCCAGGACACGGCGGCTTTCTCGATCGGTTCGACAGTTTGCTTTTCGCTCTTCCCTTTATTTTTATATGGTTGGTTGTATCAGGTAACATATAAATATGAATTAAACAATATTCAATGATTTCTCTTGGTGCTTTAAATTTAATAAGATGAAAATTCATAAAGAAGGTCTTAAAATAATACCAGTAACATTTTTTATTCTTGCCATGCTTGATGCACTCATTTATATCTTTTTGAAAGATTATCTGGGCTTTTATTTTTTAATAGCTTCCTCATTATTGCTTGCTGCATTGGTTGTTTATTTTTTCAGAATTCCATACCGGGAAATCAACAGAAATGAAAATCATATTCTCGCTCCTGCTGATGGTGAGATTGTTGAAATTGAAAAAGTCTACGAAAAGGAATATTTTAAAGACGAAAGAATGCAGATTTCCATTTTTATGTCACCGTTAAATGTACACCAAAATCGAACTCCTGTAACAGGAAAGGTTATTTACGAATACCATAAATCGGGAGTATATTATCCGGCTTTTGTAAAAAAATCATCAGAAAAAAATGAACGTAATTCAGTGGTATTTAAAATGAATAATGGCACAGAAGTTATGGCCCGGCAAATAGCCGGGGTTATGGCTCGCCGGATTGTTACCTACAAAAAACCTGGCGATTTTATTGAACAGGGAAATGAATATGGTTTTATACGATTTGGATCACGCGTTGATTTATTTTTGCCCGCCGATGTAAATATAAAAGTTAATTTGCATCAAAAATCGGTTGGTGGAAAAACTGTAATCGCAACATTTGAATAAAAAAAGTGTCGA
This sequence comes from uncultured Prolixibacteraceae bacterium, assembly GCA_963816685.1. GTDB lineage: Bacteria > Bacteroidota > Bacteroidia > Bacteroidales > Prolixibacteraceae > CAVYUC01. The sequence goes on from CAWFMB010000019.1 coordinate 81,601, forward strand.
AAATTATAAAGGCTATACCAAATTTCATTACCTCACTGAACCTGGTCTCAGGTTCCCTTGCGGTGATATTTGCGATTGACGGTCATTTGATTTGGGCCGGCATATTTATTTGTGCTGCCTCAATTTTCGACTTTATGGATGGATTCGCAGCCCGACTTTTAAAATCTTATTCAGAAATCGGTAAACAACTGGATTCTCTTGCTGATGTTGTTTCATTCGGACTGGCACCCGGAGCCATATTATTTACCCTACTTGAATTTTCGCTTTTTAATAAAAATCAGCCCATATACGAAATTTCGGCACACTGGTCAGATTGGCTGATTTTGTTTGCCGCATTTCTAATTCCTGTTTTTGGCGCACTTCGTTTGGCAAAATTTAATGTAAATACTTCTGACGAACCTTTTTTCAGAGGACTTCCAATTCCGGCAAACGGATTATTTTGGGCATCGCTTGGATTAATGCTCGAACTGCCCCGCTATCAGGAACTTTTCCAACAATTATATTCCACAACAAATCTTATAATTCTTTGTATTTTCTTTTCAGGTTTAATGGTGATAAATCTACCCATGTTTTCCTTAAAATTTAAATCATTACGTTTTAATGAAAACTGGTACCGCTATATTTTTATTTGCACCGCCATTATTTTACTTTCAATTTTAACATTCTACGGATTGGCACTTACTATTTTCTCCTACATAATTTTAAACATTATTTTTTATCTTTTGAAAGTAAAATATTGAAAGTTTAATAATGTTGAATTTCAATTATTTGAACTGTTAGGATTTATTTGGAAGGATAAGCAGACAAAATGAATTGTTTTTTCCTAAAAAGGAATAAAAGCCCCTGAAGAATCAGAAGAAAATTTTTTCCCGAGGGAAAGATTAATAATACGCCATGACAAATTAAAAATCTTCCAATCTCAGGGGCATAATTTTAAAACATATAATAATATAAAATGTTCTGATAATCTCACATTTATATTAAGAAACAAAACAAAATAAAAGTTGTTTTTGATTTTTAAATTAATATGAATTAAAATTAAGCCGGAAGCACGTTCTGATTAATACGCCCTGATGTCTTTTCTTTCTATAAAATTTATAAACGATGAATTTACAACTCTGTTTCCACCGGATGTTGGATAATTTCCGGTAAAATACCAGTCGCCCAAATCATTTGGACAAGCCTGATGCAGGTTTTCTATTGATTGATATACAATTTCAACTTCTGCCTTACAATCCTCTGGTTTAAGCAGTTCTGCGATTTTGGCTGAAATTTCTTCTGCAGTAAATGACCTGTAGATTTCCCGAACATAATTTACCATCTCTTCCTTCGGCAGATTTTCCTGATCTTTGCATTTTTTATACACATTTTGAATTACCAATTCCTTGCCTCTTTCTTTCAGCAATTCAATGGCAGCATTGAATGCGATAAACTTATCAAGCCGTGCCATGTCGATTCCATAACAGTCGGGATATCTGATTTGAGGTGCAGAAGAAATCACGATGATTTTTTTAGGATATAAACGATCCAATATCCTCAGGATGCTATTTTTCAATGTGGTACCACGCACGATGGAGTCATCGATAACAACAAGGGTATCAATGTTATTCCGTATAATTCCGTAGGTTACATCGTATACATGTGTAACAAGGTCTTCGCGACTGGCATCGTCAGCAATAAAAGTTCGCAGTTTGACATCCTTGATAGCTATTTTCTCCACCCGTGGTTCCAGCGAAATGATATTCTTTATTTCTTCGTTCGATAAACTACCGTTTTTCTCTTTAATTTTTTCTATTTTCCAGTCAACCAGATAATCCCGTATTCCTTCGATCATTCCGTAAAATGCTGTCTCCGATGTATTAGGGATATAGGAAAAAACAGTATTTTCGAAATCATAATTAACAGTTTCGAGTACTTTTGAGCTGATTAACCGACCAAGTTCCTTACGTTCGCGATAGATACTCCGATCACTTCCGCGTGAAAAATAAATTCGTTCAAAAGAGCAGGATTTTCTTTCGTGCGGCACACGAATCATCTCCTTTTTAACCAGCCCATCTTTTTTAATAATCATTGCCTCTCCTGCCTCAATTTCGTGAACCTGGTCCCACTGTACATTCATAACTGTTTGAATAACCGGCCGCTCTGAAGCAATAACCACTATTTCGTCATCAGTATAATAATGCACAGGCCGAATTCCCCAGGGATCCCGGACCACAAAAGCATCACCGTGACCAATTAAACCAGCCATGGCATATCCGCCATCCCAGTCTTTCGTTGCACGTTCAAGAATGTTCTGAATATCCAGATTTTTTTCAATCAACGGTGAAATCTCATTATTTCGGTAACCTTCATTTTTATATTTTCGAAATAACCACTGGTTTTCCTCATCAAGAAAATGACCCACTTTTTCAAGTGCGGTCACCGTATCTGTATATGCTTTTGGATGCTGTCCCAAACCAACAAGCACTTTAAAAAGCTCATCGGTATTTGTAAGGTTGAAATTTCCGGCTAATACAAGATTTCTCGATTTCCAGTTGTTCTGACGCATTACCGGATGAACAAAATCAATGCTGTTTTTCCCAAATGTTCCGTATCTCAAATGCCCCAGATATAATTCTCCGGCAAATGGAAAATTACCGTATGCCCAATCACAGTTTTCTATGTCTATACCGGCTCGTGTAGCTTTTTTAAGGGGTTTATTTAATTTATCAAAAATGTCTTTAATTGGATTCTGCTCAACAGAACGATACCGGTTAATATAGGAACTGCCAGGTTGCAGGTGATCCTTCACACACACAATCCCTGCTCCATCCTGACCACGGTTGTGCTGTTTTTCCATTAAAAGATATAGTTTATTGATTCCGTATTTCCAGGTTCCGTACTTTTCTTTATAGTAGGATAAAGGTTTTAATAAACGGATTAAAGCTATTCCGCACTCATGCTTAATCTGGTCGCTCATAATTTTCTGGTTTCAACAAAGGAAAATTAATTATATCGGGAACAATAAAGGCTCCGGGATAATCTTTCTGGATTTTTTTCTGCAATTTCAAAGCTTCATTTTTAGTTCTGAAATCGCCTACCCTAACCTTAAAATTCGGTGCAACAAATTTAATATGTACATTATACTCAGGATATAGCGATAAAAATTCAACTTTCTTTCTTAAAGCTTTTTCTTTGGCATTCATTTCGGAGCTAAAATAAATTTCAACGCGGTAACCCGACATACCATCCCGTTTTTTATTATTTTCGATATGCCAGTCCAGCATTTTATCCAATCGTGGATCCTGTTCAGTATGTAATCGATTTAAAATGGAAATAGAATCGCTCTGAGGTTGTACATTTTCAGAAAATGAAACCTTGGCAACTAAATTTTGACCACATAATAATACAAAAACAATTAAAAACAATCGCCTCATTATATCCATAAATTGAGAGTGCAAATATAATTCAAATACCATTAAAACAATAACGAGGTTTTCCACCGCTGATTGTATTTCAAGTGCAAACAAACCAGAATTACAATGTTATCTCACTTTCAGTCTGTTTATAAAATTATTCTTCGTTTATCACTTTTTCAAGTTCGGGGGTAATTTCAAGGTTATGGTATACATTCTGAACATCGTCATCCTCCTCCAGCCGTTCAACAAGCCGCAAAACTCTTTTTGACGCATCAACGTCAAGAACAGTTGTATTTACAGGAATTCGCTGCAATTCCTGGTTTTCAGGATCAATATTCAAATCTTCCAGTTTTTTTGATACATTTCCGAATTCCTCGAGCGCAGAGGTCACTATTATTAAATTATCATTTCTTTCCATGCTTTCGGCGCCGGCATCAATCATTTCAAGTTCAAAATCTTCATAATCCAGTCCTTCCTTTTCATGAACCACAAAAATTCCCTTTCTGTCAAACAGAAAACTTACCGAACCATTTGTTCCCAAATGTCCACCGTATTTATTAAATAATGAACGGACACTACTTACCGTCCGGTTATTATTATCTGATAAACATTCAACAAAAATTGCAATTCCGTCCGGGCCATAACCTTCAAATGTCATTTCCTCGAAATTTGACAAATCTTTATCTGCCTTGTTAATGGCTCTTTCAATTACATCTTTCGACATGTTTTGGCCTTTCGCATTCTGAACAGCCAACCGAAGCCGCGGATTTGTATCAATATCCGGCCCTCCAATTTTTGCAGCAACTGTTATTTCTTTCGAAATTTTAGAAAACATTTTAGATCGTTTAGCATCAAGCGCACCCTTTTTGTGTTTAATTGTTGACCATTTACTATGACCTGACATTTTATCTTTCTTTTAAATTTCTGTTAAAAATACAAAATTGAAATTTAAACATTCAGTTCCTGTTGAACCTTTCATAAATAAAGGGAAAAGAAAAAATTTATACAAAAAAACTTATATTTGGCCGGACATTCTGGCGATGCATATTAAATCCAGTAAAAAAAGAATATAATGGGAAAATTGGTTGATGAATTTAATGCTTACCGGGAAAAGATGAACGAGAAAATTCTTACTGCCGATAATAAGGTAATAAAAAGAATTTACAGCATTGATACACTCACATACCAGGATGGTGCTTTGAGCGTTAAAACAAAAGAGATGCTTGGATTGGCCACTTCAATGGTTTTGCGTTGTGATGATTGTGTAAAATACCACCTGCAAAAATGCTTTGAACAAGGAGTAACAAGCGCTGAAGTTTTTGAGATTTTTTCAGTAGCTAATGTTGTTGGAGGTACAATTGTTATCCCTCATACACGTAAGGCAGTTGAATATTGGGAAGAACTAAATGCCCAAGCTATTTGAAACATTTTGTATTGAAATTGTTATATTTAAAACAAATAGGTTTATAATGAGTAAAATTTTTGCAATTTCTTCGACCGGAAAAACCGGTAAATCATTTCTCGATCTCCGTTTTGGGAAGTGTGAAAATATTGTTCTATATAATAAAGAAACCCAGGATATCTCAATTGTGGAAAATCCTTATAAAAACGAACAACATAGTGGAACCAATTTGGTGAATTTTCTTAAAGAAAAAGGAGTATCTGCAATAATTACCGGCGAGGTTGGACCAATGGTAAGCAACCTGCTTGATAAAGAAAAATTACAGTTAATACTTCTTCCTGAAGAAAAAATTAAAATAGATGATATAATTGCAAAAATCCGGTAATCTGTAAAAAATACTCTTTAAATCTTCCTATAAATTTCATAACCAAATACAGTTGAACAGTAACGTCTATTCCGGAAACGTGCATTTATTTTATTTATCCGAAAAAATCCCAGAGTTTTACAGCTAAAAAAATATGTAATGAAAAGTCGGTTTAATATTTTCCAAAGATCAGCCTCTTTTTGAAGAATAATATGAAAAGTATGTTGATAAGAAAAGCAGAAAAAGAAGAATTTAAAAAAATAGTTGAATTTCAGCTGAAAATGGCCAGAGAAACCGAAAACATCGAACTGGATAAGACAACAGTTGAAAAAGGGGTACTGGCAGTTCTCGAAAACAATACGAAAGGACAATATTATGTTGCAGAATTAAACAAACAAATCGTTGGCTCGCTTTTAACCACTTATGAATGGAGCGATTGGAGAAACGGCACTATTCTTTGGATTCAATCTGTGTTTGTTGAACCTGAATACAGGAGAAAAGGAGTTTATCGTAATTTATATGCTCACATTCAACAAATAGTTTTAAATACTCCGGATTTAAATGGCATCCGGTTATATGCCGACAAATCAAATATACCGGCACATAAAACTTACGAAAAAATGGGAATGAACCAGGATCATTATATAACGTTTGAATGGTTAAAACATCATGAAGGCTAATACAAAGTCACACCCGCTTACTCCTTTGGTTCGCAAACAAATAGTGCAGGCTCAACGATGTGAAGTAACAGAATATCACATTTATAAAAGACTTGCACGCGAAGCAAAGGATAAAAAAAACAGGAAAATATTAAATTCCATAGCCGACGACGAATTAAGACATTACAAAGTATGGATGAGATACAGCGGAAGAGAAGTTGAACCAAGCCGCTGGAACATCACTAAATTCTACTGGATGGCAAAAATATTTGGCCTCTCATATGGATTGAAGATGATGGAAAACGGCGAAAAAAGAGCACAGATTAATTATTCCGAAATTGAAAAAGAGATTCCGGAAGCACTTCAGATTGGAAAAGAAGAAAACCAGCACGAAAAAGAACTGCTGGCCTTAATCGGGAAAAAAGAAATCTAACTTTAAATTGTTTACCCAAAATCAGCAACCAACAATTATCAGAAATTATTGTTGTCTGTTTGAATTCATTTAATATTATTTTCTAATATCTGGAAAAGAGCCTGTAAAAAGCCGGAAAAATTAAAAGATTCTTGAATTGAACAAATATCTGCAAAAATTAATTGACGAGGGAGAACACCAGCAACAGGATTTTAAGTACTGCATTAACGACTCAAAAAAAATAGCAAAATCGCTGGTGGCATTTGCCAATACTGATGGCGGAAGATTGCTGATTGGAGTGAAAGATAATGGCAAAATAATTGGAATCAGCACCGACGAAGAATATTATATGGTTGAATCGGCCGCTAAAATTTACAGCAATCCACCCATCGATTTTTCAACCCGGCAGTGGCAGGAAGAAGGAAAAACAGTACTCGAAATTTCAATCGACCCGAGTCCTCTAAAACCACATTTTGCAAAAGATAACTCCGGAAAGTGGCTTGCATACATTCGGATTGCAGACGAAAATTTTTTAGCCCATAAAATTCAACTCGAAGTTTGGAAAAAACAAAAAAGCCCAAAGGGAATTTACATTTCTTACTCCAACGATGAAAAGTATCTGATTGAACACCTCGAAAAAAACAAGGAAATTACTTTCTCGAAATTTATACGTAGTGCACAGATTACACGAAAAAAAGCAGAAGAAATTTTAAGAAATTTTGTTATTCTTGATATTATAAAATTAAAAACCACCAAAGAAGGAACTACATTTTCATTAAATACTGATTTTGATAAAAATGAACTTGAAAAGTTCAGACAGTTTTAATTTCAATAAATTTTCCTTTTCAAATCACTAAAAGTTATATATTCGGATTTTAAAAAATTAAATTCAAAATTATGATTCAAAAAATGTTGTTTTTGATTATGGTTCTGACCTTTGGAACCGTAACTTTTGCCCAGGATGCATATCTGGATGCCAAGGCTGCCGCCGATGATAAAACTTATACCGGAGGAGAAACTTACGAAGTACAGACTTTCCCGCAAGAATTTAAGGCAAAAAAACCGAAGAATATTATTTTAATGATTGGGGATGGTATGGGCGTTGCCCAGATTTTTGCAGGATTAACTGCAAACCAGGGACAATTGTTTCTGGAAAATTTCAAGAATATTGGTTTTTCAAAAACACAATCATCCGATAATTATATTACTGACTCAGCAGCTGGCGGTACAGCACTTTCAACAGGTGTAAAAACATACAACGGTGCCATTGGAATGGACAGCAACAAAAATCCTGTTAAAACAATTCTCGAAGATGCAGAAGAAAACGGACTGGCAACAGGTTTGGTTTCAACATCAACAATTACACATGCAACCCCAGCGTCTTTCATTGCACATCAAACTGACAGAAACATGTATGAAGAAATTGCAACTGATTTTCTGAAAACTGATATTGACGTGTTCATTGGTGGTGGATATTCTCATTTTGCCAAAAGAAAAGACGGTAAAAATCTTGTAGATGAATTAAAACAAAAAGGATACACATTTGAACAGGATCTTGATAATATAGAAAAAATTACTTCAGGCAAACTGGCTGCCCTTGTTGCTGATGGTGACGCAGGAAGATTGGCCGACAGGAAAGATATGCTGCCGGTTTCAACAAAAACTGCCATTAATATTTTAAGCAACAACAAAAAAGGTTTCTTCCTGATGGTGGAAGGCTCACAAATTGATTGGGGAGGACATGCCGGCAACACGATTTATGTAGTGGAAGATATGCTGGATTTTGATCGATCAATTGGTAAAGCACTTGAATTCGCTTCCAGAAATGGTGAAACTTTAATTGTTGTAACTGCTGATCACGAAACAGGCGGGATGGCAATAACCGGTGGCAATATGAAAGACGGAACGATAAAAGGTGGTTATGTGACCGGCGGCCATAGCGCAATTATGGTACCGGTTTTTGCTTACGGACCGGGAGCTGAAGAATTTAACGGAATAATGGAAAATACCGAAATTCAAAAAAAGATGAAAAAACTCTTACTCGGAAAATAAATATCCAATAAAAAAAGCCGGAATTTAGCATCACATGAGTTTCGGCTTTTTTGTGCAATAAACAGTTGATAATTTCACCTTTATTTCAATTAAATACCCCAAAAAAAACGCAGCTCTAAAAAATGTCTAATTTGTGTTGTTAAAAACTTTAGCTATTTTCAAACCCTTCAAAGGTAAAATTTATGAAAGAAGCGTTGGAAGTTCTTGATCATGTTCGGTTAAATTTTTCTCAATCCGGTTTACTTGCCCTGAATATTACAATTGCATTTATCATGTTTGGTGTTGCATTAGACATTAAAATTCAGCATTTTAAAGATGTCATAATGAACCCTAAATCTGCAATAGTGGGTGTAGTATCTCAGTTTCTGTTTCTGCCTGCTGTCACTTTTGGATTTATCGTACTGCTGAATCCAACCCCGACTGTAGCACTTGGAATGATTCTGATTGCAGCTTGCCCGGGCGGAAACATTTCCAATTTCATGAGTTCCCTCGCAAAAGCGAATGTAGCCTTGTCAGTTAGTTTAACCGCAGTAGCTACTCTTGCAGCTACATTTATGACGCCTTTGAATTTTGCACTCTGGGGAAAACTTTTCATTAACCATTATAATTCGGCTGGTGCCGGAAGCTATCTTGTTCCGATTGAAATTGATTTTTTTCAAATGATTCAGACTGTTGTAGTTCTTTTGGGAATTCCCGTTTTGCTAGGGCTTTTGTTTTCAAATTATCTTCCAAAATTTACAAGCAAAATAAAAAAGCCCATCCGCAAACTCTCCATCGTTATTTTTATCGGTTTTGTAATTGTACTTCTTTCTGCAAATTTCGACCACTTTTTACGATACATTCACCTGGTATTCATTATCGTATTCATTCACAACGGACTTGCGTTAGGAACAGGATTCCTTTTAAGTTCTGTGTTTAAATTACCTCGCATCAACCGAAGGACAATTACAATAGAAACCGGCATTCAAAATTCGGGACTTGCTTTGGTTTTAATGTTTAACCCAAAAATCTTTCCTCCCGAACTTGAATTGGGTGGAATGACAATTATTGCTGCCTGGTGGGGAGTCTGGCATATTATCAGTGGCCTGGCGCTATCAACAATTTGGGCAAAAAAACAGTTACCACAAACAGCACAATGAAGTACGAAAAGTGGTCATTTGGATATTGGCTTTTGAAGCAATATGTAATTTTCGCTGATTGGCTCATCCACAAAAAAACAATAATTACAGGGAAGGAAAAAATCCCGGTTAACAAACCAGTTGTATTTGCGCCAAACCATCAGAATGCGCTTAGTGATCCACTTGCAATTCTGCTGCATACGAGATTTCAACCCGTATGGCTGTCACGTGCCGATATTTTTAAATCGAAATTCGCAAGTACAATTCTCCGGTTCATGAAAATGATGCCGGTTTATCGTATCCGTGACGGAAAGGAGAATCTTGAAAAAAACGACCAAACCTTTTCCAATTCAATAAAAGTGCTTGAAAATAATTCTGCACTTGCGCTTTTTCCCGAAGCAGCACATTCAGGGAAACGACAGATGCTGAGCCATAAAAAAGCAGTTCCGCGAATTGTGCTTATGGCAGAAGAAAAAACGAAATTTACTCTTGATATTCACATTATTCCAACCGGAATTTATTACAGTCATTACTGGAAATTCGACCGGACTGTAATTGTCAATTTTGGTGATCCAATACGGGTAAAGGATTTTGAAAAATTACATACCGATAATCCAAATGCTGCCTTTATTTCACTGAAAGAAAAAATTCATGAATCGGTTCTCCCTCTAATCATCGATTTCAGAAGTAAAAAATATTACAATGAATTTGAGATTATCCGTGAAGTCTATGGAAAATATTTTCTGAAACGAAAAGAAAAAAATCTCACTGCAATTCATTTTTTAAAGTCGGATCAGTTGCTGGCAAACCGGCTGGATGAACTTGAGAATGAGAAGCCGCAGGAAACTGAAATGCTGATTTCTAAAGTAAAAAGCTATACAAATAAATTAAATCAGTTGAAATTAAGAAGTTGGTTGGTCGACAAAAATCAAAATAACTTTCTTAAAACATTAGCTAATATATTAGTTTTGCTATTGGGATTGCCGGTTTTTATTTATGGTTTCATTTTCAATGCAATTCCATTCTTCCTGATTGACAGGTTCATCCGTTCAAAGGTCAAAGATATTGCTTTTTGGAGCTCCTTTTTTCTTGTTGCAGGAATCATACTTTTTCCTATCTTTTATTGTATTTATTTAGTTGCAGGGGGATGGCTGCTCCATGGCTTCTGGATAAAATCAGCTTTTGTTGTAAGTCTGCCCTTTGCCGGAAAACTCGCTTTTAAATGGTATATATTGCTGCGAAAAACAATTGGCCGGGTAAGGTTTTTACTACTTAAACTCTTTAATAAAAATGAATACTATAAGCTGATAGAGCAGAAAAACGATTTGTTTTCAACATTAGACAAGTTAATTCCGGTTTAAAAATCAAGGTACTCTTCCGGCTTATCTTTTCCTTTTGCCCGAACGTTTTTGCCGTTTTCTTGTACGTTGAAATTTATCATCGTGCCTTTGTTTTGAAGAAGTTCGCTTCTTCTTTTCATGAAAAGCCCCCTGATAATCCGGATCATCAATCTTTCGCTGACGATCAATTTCACGAAGCTGGGATTGTTTTTCGTCAAAGTCAGTTTCAATTGCTTCAACGCCTTCAGGAAGCTCTTCGAGAGAAACATCCATCCGGATGAGCTGTCCGATTTTTTTCCAGTGCCATTCTTCTGCCGGGGTAATTAATGAAATAGCATCTCCCTGATTTCCGGCCCGTGCAGTCCGGCCAATCCGGTGCACATAATCTTCGTAATTCGGAGGCAAATCAAAATTTATTACATGCGAAACAAGACTCGCATCCAAACCCCTTGCCGACACATCGGTAGTAATTAAAATCCGCACCTCCCCTTTTTTAAATGCCTGAATTGCATTTATCCGTGTGTTCTGTCCTTTATTTGAATGTAAAATCCTTTTTTCACCTTCACTCTTTCTTTTAATTACTTTAAACACACTTTCAGCATGTTCTTTTGTCCGCACAAATATTATCACCCTCGAAAAAATGATTTCATCTTCCAAAAGATACTTGACAAGGTTTAGTTTTGTTCGGAAGTTGGGAACTTTTATTGCCCTCTGATTAACTTTATCAACAGGAGTAGCCGATGGTGCGACTTCAAGTTTTTCATAATGATCTAAAAATTCTTCAACAAGCTTTTCTATACTTTCCGAAAAAGTTGCTGAAAACATCAGATTTTGCCTCTTTGCCGGAAGAATTTCAAGAAGCTGACGGAGTTGAGGTAAAAATCCCATATCCAGCATTCGATCAGCTTCATCAATAACAAGATGTTTTACTTTCTTCAGCGAAAGCACACCTCCGCGGTATAAATCCCACAGCCGGCCAGGCGTTGCCACCAAAACATCTATACCGGGTTCCACCAATTCAGCATGTTTTGTCCAGCCAATTCCGCCAAAAACAGAAGCACTCCGCAGCTCCGACCAGATTGTTAGTTCTTCAACATCTTCGCCAACCTGAATAGACAGCTCACGTGTGGGAACCAAAATTAAAACCCGCGGATCCTTTCCTTCGGGTTTGCGAAGTTTTGTTAAAAGCGGCATAAGATAAGCTGCAGTTTTACCAGTGCCGGTTTGAGCAACTCCAACCACATTCGCTCCCGAATTTATAATAGGGACAGCCAGCTCCTGAATGGGAGTCGGTTCCTTAAAACCAATATCATCAAGTGCTTTAAGGATTGATTTTGCAATTTTAAGTTCCTCAAAAGTTTTATTCATGGTGCAAAAATAGAAAAACTCAACGGATAATAGCCTGAAGGTGTTTTGCAGATATTTTGATACTACCGTAGTTTATACATTTTCCCTGGAAGGGCAACCAGAATATTTTTAAATTCCATATTCAGCAGCAGCGTCGAAACTTTGCTTCCCGGCATTGAGAGTTCAGAAGATATCTGATCGATAAAAAGAGTCCCTTCTTTATTTAATAACTCAACTACTTTTTCTTCTTCAGGATTTAAATCAATAAACAAAGATGACTGCACTACCTTTTTTCCCTTTGTAGATGTTTCCCAACCCATAAAATACTCCAAATCTTCAATTCCCTCGATTAATTCAGCACCGTGTTTACGAATAAGTTGATTGCAACCGTGTGAATAAATTTCATCCACTCTCCCCGGAAAAGCAAAAATATCGCGGTTGTAAGAGGAGGCAATTTCGGCAGTTATTAATGCTCCGCCCTTTGCTGCAGATTCCACCACAATTGTTGCATCAGCCAATCCTGCAATAATCCGGTTACGCCGTATAAAATTTGCCGGATCGATTTTGGTACCGCTTGGAAAATCGGAAATTATACCCCCGTTTTCTACCATCTTTCTGGCGGTTTCGGTGTGCAGTGACGGATAAATTTTATCAAGGCCATGCCCGACAACGCCAGCAGTTGGTACATTATACTTTAACGATGATTTGTGTGCCTGAAAATCTATTCCGTATGCAAGTCCACTTACCACAAGAATTTTATAACCTCGATCTGAAAAATCCTGAATTAATTTTTCACAAACCATCTTGCCGTAATCTGTGGCATGCCTGGTGCCGACAATGCTTATGACCCATTCCTCATTCAAATTCATTTTTCCCTTCGAATAAATTATTATAGGTGCATCTGTGCAACTTTTAAGACGCCGCGGATAATTCCTATCCATAAAAAAGTAAACATCAATTCCATTTTTTTCAATGAATAACATCTCCTTTTCGGCCCGTTCAAAGACATCACGTTTTTTAAGCCGTTTTGCATTCACTTCCCCTATTCCGGGAATTTTAACCAACGCCTTGTATGATTCTGTAAAAATTCCCTCAACACTTCCAACATAAGCAATTAAATTCCGGGCGAGAACACCGCCAATTCCGGGAATCATGGAGAGGGCAATTTTAAAAAGGAGCTGCTGGTTCATCATGTATTAACGGGTTTAATTTAAGCACCTAGAACTCCGCGGATTTCTGCCTGAATTCTCTTGCGGTCATCAAACGGCACTGCTGTAAAACTAATAGATGGATATTCTGCGATTCCGCGTTTGGTTTTTACCACAAGCGTTAAATCTGTCATTTTTCCAAACATCGAATTTTCGAAATATCCGTTATACAAAATATATTGCGGGAATTCAATTGAATTATATTCAGTTTTACCGAAACGGATAGCTTTAAAATAGCGCACAATAATTTTGTTGTTTTCGTGCCTGAATTCGACATACTGGTAATCTGCAACCTGAAAAAATAAAAACCAAAGAGCGAAAACACCAACTGCTGCTATTGCATAAATAGTTAAATCCAACAGAAACAATACAAGTGCCGCCAGTGCTATCACAAGGCTCACCAAAAAAAACAGCCGTTTTAAAAATTTAACATTCTTCTTGTTTGATATTATCATCCTTCGTTATCTTTTTTCTAAAAATCTTTTGAAAACAGTCGATAAAAATCCAAAAAACAAATTTATCGTAACTTTACTGCAATTTAACAGCAAAGCATGGGAAATTCAAACATTTACTCTAAAATAATTTACAGTCGTCTTCTCGGAAAAGAGCTTTTAATCTGGATTGAAAAATATGAAAAAGGTAAAGTGTTTTTGGCAACCGAAGAAACTGTTAATCACTTGTGGATTTCAAAATTCGAGGATTTTTTTCAATCGAACGGAATCAAATCAGTTGTTATTCCTTCAGGTGAAAACAATAAAAAAATTGACTCAGTAGCTCAAATCTGGCAGTTCCTTTCACAAAACGGCGCCGACCGTAAATCGTTGTTAATAAATATTGGTGGTGGAATGCTCACTGACCTTGCAGGTTTTGCAGCTTCTACTTTTAAACGCGGAATAGATTTTCTTAATGTTCCTACAACTTTACTTTCGCAGGTTGATGCATCAGTCGGTGGAAAAACCGGAATTAATTTCAACGGGTTGAAAAATGAAGTCGGGACATTTAAAGAACCTGTTGCAGTTATTATCAACACCGATTTCATTAAAACAATCGACAGGAATAATTTCATATCAGGTTTTGCCGAAATGATTAAACACGGGTTGATAAGAAGCCTGCAACACCTTGAAGAATTAAAAAATTTCGATTTTGATAACCCGGATTACAAATTACTTCAGGAAATCATCCGCCATTCGGTTGAAATTAAAACATGGTTTGTTGCAAATGATTTAAGGGAAAACAACATTCGCAAGGCTTTAAACTTTGGGCACACTGCAGGTCATGCTTTCGAAAGCCTTGCAATGGAGCAAAACCGGCCGGTCTTACATGGTTATGCAGTTGCTTTTGGAATGATTACTGAGCTTTTGTTATCGGTTGAGAATTGTGGGTTTGGCGATAAGGAATTTAAAGAAACCACAAACTGGCTTTTAGATATTTACGGAAAATTTAATATTGAAACCACTGATTTCGACCGCCTTTTAGAATTAATGACGCACGACAAAAAAAATGAAGCCGGGCGCATTAATTTTACTCTTTTATCTGAAACGGGTAAAATTGAAATAAACCAGAATTGCGAAAAAGAGCAGATTTTTAGGGCACTCGAATATTTCCGGAAAGTTCAAAAACAATAGTTATTTCTGAATAAATTAAAATGAATTATTTAATTTCAAATAACCAAACAGCCGTAAATGGAACTATACGGCTCCCCTCTTCGAAAAGTATAAGCAACAGGGTTTTAATTATTAATGCATTGTGCTATAATCCCTGGCCGGTTCAGAATTTATCTGACAGCGACGACACAAAAGTGCTTGAAGCTGCTTTATTTTCAAACCAAAATACATTCGATATTGGTCATGCCGGAACTGCCATGCGGTTCCTCACAGCTTTCCTCTCAAAAATTGCAGGAGAATGGATTGTTACCGGGTCAGAACGAATGAAGCAACGCCCAATCGGAATTCTTGTGGATGCGCTAAACCAGCTTGGAGCAAGAATTGAATATGTTGAAAAAGAAGGATTTCCTCCCTTAAAAATTTATGGCTCGCACCTCCGCAGTAAAATCCTTGAACTGAATGGAAGCATCTCAAGCCAGTTCATTTCGGCGCTCTTAATGATTGCTCCTTCCATCGAAGACGGATTAACATTGAGGTTAACAGGAGAAATTACTTCCCGTTCCTACATTGAACTTACATTAAACCTGATGCGCCATTTTGGAATTCAATATAAATGGGAGGCAAATCAAATTACTGTTCCCGAACAAAAATATTTCCCGCTAAATTATACAGTAGAGGCAGACTGGTCAGGAGCTTCTTACTGGTATCAAATTGCTGCATCGTCAGCAGATTGCGGTTTATTCCTTGAAAACCTTCAACTGAAGAGCATTCAGGGCGATTCAACAATTGCGAAATGGTTTAGCCTGTTTGGAGTTTCTTCAGAACAAAAAGAAAATGGAGTTCTACTTTCAAAAGTGCAAAATGTTCAACCTGAAAAATTAATCCTCAATTTTATTGAAAATCCTGATGTAGCTCAAACCATGGCTTGTTTATGCGTGACAAAAAAAATCCCTTTTCATTTTTCAGGATTGAAAACGCTGAAAATAAAAGAAACGGATCGGATTGCAGCGTTACAAAATGAGCTTGCAAAATTTGGTGCAGTACTCACTGAGCCTGCCGGTGGCGAACTTGAATGGGACGGGCAAATCAATGAACAGGTGAAGGAAGAAGTTCCTGTAATTAAAACGTACCACGATCACCGGATGGCGCTGGCTTTTGCCCCAATGGCACTTGCCGGACTGCAGTTAATTATTGAAGATGCGATGGTTGTCACCAAATCGTATCCCAACTTTTGGGATGATTTAAAAAATGCAGGGTTCAGCATAAATCAAAAATGAAAATCTTAAAACATACCTCACCCGGGAGCAAGGCGGCCAATGGTTAGCTGATCTTTGATTCACCCATATGTAAGGTAGCCTTTGGTTCATTTATCATTTCAAAATTACAGTTGAATACTGACTTGAATAAATCCTCAAAATTTAATCTGTTGCACGATTACAACAGTCTCGTCACAAAACTGCAAGTCTTGCAATGAGTAAATATTGCAGTTTTAAACAGATGCAAAAAAAAGGCAAACTCCCAACTAAAGTTTAATGAATATCTTTTTTCGATATAAAATCCATGCAGGAATAAAGTTGAAAGCTACAAACAGCAACGCAAAAATCCAGCTGCCCATTTTTAAACTCCATCCTGCAGATTCAAAGAGGTGCATAAAATGCTGATTTAAACTTGCACCACCATATTCAATATTATAAAAAAACTGGCCCCATACATCAGCAAGAACATAAACTGCAATAGCATTCGATCCAAATATAATTCCAGGCTTTGTAAGGGCTTTCCGACCCTTTACATCAACAAAAAATATACTCGCAGCCAAAATCATTGCCGCCAGTCCTGAGGTAACCAAAACAAACGAACTTGTCCAGATACTTTTATTCACCGGAAAAACATAATTCCACATGTACCCAATGATTAATGCGAAAAATCCATACGAAAACAGGTAGATTATTTTACGTTCCTGCTTTATTTCGCTTAAAATAAGCTGACCGGCCAACATCCCTGTAACACCACTTGCAATTGCAGGAAAGGTGCTTAATATACCTTCAGGGTCCCAGGTTTTTTGCCACATGTAACCGGGCAAAAACCGGCTGTCGATCCAGGCTGCCAGATTCACTCCCGGCTCCAGCATTGGCTGTCCGTAACCAGGAGTAGGAATTAACGTCATTGCAAGCCAGTAACCAATTAAAATAACTGCTGCAATTAATGCCTGAATTTTCCAGCCCGTATTTAGAAAAAGCAAGGCAACTACTAAAAAAACGATGGCAATTCGTTGTAAAACTCCTGCAATACGAACAGTTTCAAAATTAAAATCGGGAAACAACCACAGCAAAATACCGACTGCAAATATTTTTACGGCTCTGAATACTATCTTCCTGTACATTGGCTTTTTGGGGACACCTGTCAACAGCCGCTTTGAATATGCAAGAGCAACAGACACCCCAACAATGAAAATGAAAAACGGGAAAATAAGGTCAGTTGGGGTTAAGCCGTTCCATTCGGCATGTTCAAGCGGAGCATAAATATGACTCCAGCTTCCGGGGAAATTTACCATTATCATTGCCGCAATGGTAAAACCACGGAATGCATCCAGCGAAACAAGACGTTTTATTTCTTTCATTTACCTTTTTTGTCTAAAAAATTCCTGTAATAATTCACCGCATTCCACTTCCAGGATACCGCCAATAACCTTTGTTTTTGGATGAAGTGCATTTTCTGCAAATTTCCTGTACCCCTTTTTTTCATCAGTTGCACCAAAAACCAATTTTCCAAGTTGAGCCCAACCCATTGCCCCCGCACACATCACACACGGCTCCAGGGTGATGTACAACGTGCAGTCATTCAAATATTTCCCACCCAGTAAATTCGCAGCAGCAGTAATTGCCTGCATTTCGGCATGGGCAGTTACATCATTCAATGTTTCGGTTAAATTGTGTGCCCTTGCAATTATTTTTTGCCTGGAAACAACAATAGCTCCCACCGGCACTTCACCTTTATCAAAAGCAAGCAATGCTTCCGAAAAGGCTTTTTTCATAAAATACTCGTCGCTAAATGGTTCAATCATTCTGTATATTAGCTTAAAAACTTAAAATTATAAAAAGCTGAAATTGCTAAAATCTTCTTATTTTCGCAACGAAATCATAAAAAAGATATCATGTACAGAACGCACACATGTGGTGAACTAAGGATTGAAAACAGCGGCGAAGAAGTAACGTTGGCAGGTTGGGTACAGAGAGTCAGGGATTTGGGCGCAATGACTTTTATTGACTTGCGCGATCGGTATGGAATTACCCAGTTGAAAATTGATGAAAATACATCCGGTGAAGTTGTAAAAATCCAGAATGAACTCGGTCGTGAGTTTGTTATCCAGACTAAAGGCATTGTCCGTGAGCGTTCGAGTAAAAACAAAAACATACCTACCGGCGACATTGAAGTTGAAGTGACTGATCTAAAAGTTTTGAGTCCTTCTGCTGTGCCGCCTTTTACAATTCAGGATGAAACTGATGGAGGTGAAGACTTACGCATGAAATACCGCTATCTCGATTTACGCCGGAATGCAGTACGCCGAAATCTTGAATTGCGCGCCAAAATGGCTCATGCAGTTCGTGTTTATCTGAATGAAAATGATTTTATAGAAACCGAAACACCTGTATTAATCAAATCAACTCCGGAAGGCGCCCGTGATTTCGTAGTGCCTTCGCGTATGAATCCCGGCGAATTTTATGCACTTCCGCAGTCGCCGCAAATGTTTAAACAGTTGCTGATGGTTGCAGGGTTCGATAAGTACTACCAGATTGTAAAATGCTTCCGCGACGAGGATTTGCGCGCAGACCGCCAACCTGAATTTACACAGATCGACTGCGAAATGTCGTTTGTTGAACAGGATGATGTGCTAAACACATTCGAGGGCTTAACCAAATTTATGTTTAAAGAAGTTCTCGATGTTGAGGTTGAAAACTTCCCTAAAATGCCCTATTCCACTGCAATGGAAAAATACGGAATTGACAAACCTGACATCCGCTTCGAAATGTTACTCAACAACATCACTGGAATTGTTCAGGGAAAAGGCTTTTCCATTTTTGACTCTGCTGAATATGTTGGGGCAATATGTGCAAAAGGATGTGCCGAATATTCGCGAAAACAAATTGATGAACTTACAAATTGGGTAAAACGTCCGCAAATTGGTGCAAAAGGAATGGTTTATCTGAAATACAATCCGGACAACAGCCTGAAATCATCTGTTGATAAATTTTACAGTGAAGAAGACTTAAAAAACTGGGTGGACAATGTGAATGCAGAACCCGGTGATTTAGTTCTTGTACTTTCAGGTGCAAAAGAACAAACGTTGAAAGCGCTTGGCGAACTTCGGCTGGAAATGGCAAACCAGCTGGGATTGCGTAAAAAAGGTGTTTTCAAACCTCTGTGGGTGGTTGATTTTCCGTTGCTGGAGTGGGACGAGGAAACAGGACGTTTTTTTGCTATGCACCACCCCTTTACTGCGCCTAAACCTGAAGATATTCCAATGCTGGATACAAATCCAAAAGATGTACGTGCAAATGCATACGATTTGGTGATTAACGGTATCGAAATCGGCGGAGGCTCTGTTCGTATTTTTGATTCTGAATTGCAATCTAAAATGTTCGACAAACTTGGATTTACAAAAAAACAGGCGCAGGCACAATTCGGCTTTTTAATGAATGCTTTTAAATACGGTGCACCACCACATGCAGGAATTGCATTTGGTTTTGACAGATTGGTATCGCTTTTTGCAGGATTGGATTCAATCCGCGACGTAATCGCTTTCCCAAAAAATAATTCGGGAAAAGATGTTATGAACGATTCACCATCACCAATTGCAAATGAACAACTGGAAGAATTAAGTTTAAAACTGAATCTGAAGGAAAAGCCGAATTCAGGAAAATAAATTTGGAACAAATATAAAATGAGAAACCAGGTCAGAAGGAAAGTCAGAATTCAAAATCGCCTGATTCAAAATCCTTGAAGAGTTTTGACAAATGACTGAGCCACTGGCTTAACCGCATAACAGCATTTTTTGTTTCATTGGTTATTGCTTTATTCTGAATTTTAAGCAACAGATATCCGTAAACTCCGTCAATGGCCACTTGTACATCATTGATTGCTGCAGGATTTTTTTGTTTTAATTCTGTAACCAAACCCGCCACTGCCTGAAATACCGAAACATAGAGTTTATCAGTTTCGGTTTCAAGTAACTTCAGGTGAAATTCATTCAGTTCGTTAATTAAATTATTCAAAAACTGGAGATGGCCTGCTTCTTTGATATCCTCTTTCTCCATCATCAAAACAAGGTTTTTATACCAGTCAGCGATTTCTTTTTTAATTTCTTCGCCTGCATCATATCGCGACACAAGTTGATTCTTTATCACATCCATATCCAGTTGAAAAGCGCGGATTAAATCTTCAACCTGGTAGAGATATAAAATGTATTCTGCTATATTTTCTTTACGTTTTTGTTTTGCAACGAGCATAAAAAATGAATTAATTTGAATTAATGAATTGATTTTATGAACTGATTAATGAACTTCGGGAAGTTAAGATTTTCCTGATTACAAATCAAAAAAATCATCCAAATCGCGACGGTCTTTTTTGGTGGGCCGACCAGTACCACGTTCACGTGTTAACCAGTTCATGTCTTTTTGAGCCTGTAAAAGTTCGAGTTCTTCGGGTGGTGTAACATCTTCGAGAAAATCGGACACCAACTTTGCCGACATCCTTTTTCCTGAAATTGCCAAAACTTTAAAACTTCTTGAGATGGGTGCTTTTCTAACTTTCACTATTTCGCCCTGATGAATTTCCCGCGATGGTTTTACCGGAAGATTGCCAATTGAAACATGTCCTTTCCTGCAAGCTTCAGAAGCCTGGCTGCGGGTTTTAAAAATCCGCACTGCCCACAGCCATTTATCAATCCGCACATTATCCTGCATTTTATTTTCTTTTATTGTAAAAATTCATGGTTCGTTCAACACCAATCGTACCAAAACTTTTTATTATTTCAATGCAGGAATCAATTTTTTGGGGCAATTCTTTTTGTTCCACGTTTGTCCATTCGCTTAATACATAATCCACCTGAAAACCCTGATGAAAGTTGTCGCCAATTCCGAACCGCAAACGTGCATACTCATTGCTTCCCAAAACATCCGAAATATTTCTCAGGCCGTTATGTCCGCCGGGGCTACCCTTGGCTCTGACACGCAGAGTTCCGAAAGGCAGCGCCACATCATCAACGAGAACCAGCAGATTTTCAAGAGGTATTTTTTCTTTTTGCAGCCAGTAATTTACAGCGCGACCGCTCAGGTTCATGTAAGTGGTGGGTTTCAAAAAAACAAACGATCCGGATTTGAACTTGTATTCAGCCACAAAACCATAACGTTTGTCATTAAAAGAAATATTGGACGCTTCAGCGAAAGCGTCCAATATTTGAAATCCGATGTTGTGACGTGTATTTTTATATTCAGCTCCTATGTTACCGAGTCCTGCAATCAAATACTTCACAAAAATTTATTTTAATTATTCAGTTTCGGTTGCTTCAACTGCTTCAGCTCCCTCCGGTGTATCAGTTACTTCTTCACCTTCTTCTTCGTCTTCAGGTAAAGCCATTCCGGATTGTGCTACCCTTGTTGAAACAATTCCAACAATCAAATTCGATTTATTATCAAGGAACTCAAGATTAGCTCTTTTCATCTGTTCCACTTTAATACTGTCACCAATTCCAAGTTTGGTGATATCAATTTCAATAGTATCGGGTAAATTTTCTGCAAGCGCTTTCACTTTCAGCTTGCGCATGTTGGTTTTTAATTTACCACCAGCTTTAATCCCTTTGGCCATTCCTTTTATTACAATTGGAACATCAATACTTACAGGTTTATCATCTGTAACTTTCAGAAAATCGATATGTAAAATTTGTTCTTCAACCGGATGCCATTGAATATCCTGAATCATTGCCCTGTATTGTTTTCCATCTACATCGAGGTCAAGCAAAAATATATCCGGGGTATAAACAAGTTTTCTTAATTCACTGAACGGAACTGCCAGATGAACAACCTCTTCACCACCGTACAATACTGACGGGACCAAATTCTGTGCACGTAACTTCTTTGAAGTTTTTTTACCAAGGGATTCCCTTATCTGCCCATTTACTTTTACTGATTTCATTTTAAATAATTTACGTTAATAATTATGGTACTCAGTCCTTCCCGCCAGTGGGCGGGACAACAGCATGCATAATTAAAATGCTCCTGCTTTCGGAAAAAGCGGTGCAAATATATAAATTACCGGTAATATAAAGAACTTATTGACTGATTTTTATAAACTCTTTTAATTGATTCTCCAAAGGCATCAGCAACAGATATGTATTTTATTCTTTCACTGCGGTTAATTGGTGCAATAGAATCGGTGAAATAAACCTCTTCGAGTTCCGATCGTTCAATACGTTCGATGGCAGGACCTGATAAAACTCCATGTGCTGCAAATGCACGCACACTGCGGGCACCTTCTTTTTTCATTAAATTAGCTGCCTTTGTAATTGTTCCTGCAGTATCAATCATATCATCAACAATAATTACATCCTTTTTCCTAACATCGCCAATTACAGTCATACTGTTGACTTCATTTGCACGTGCCCTTGTTTTGTGGCAAATAACCATATCTGTTTCGAGCATTCTTGCGTAGGTATTTGCACGTTTGGTACCACCCACATCCGGCGAGGCAATAACTGGATTTTCGAGCCCCATTTTACTGATGAACGGAATAAACAGCGCCGAAGCAAATAAATGATCAACAGGAACATTAAAAAATCCCTGAATCTGGTCGGCATGCAAATCCATTGTTATCAGCCTGTCGATTCCGGCAGCCGAAAGCAAATCGGCAACCAGTTTTGCACCAATTGAAACCCGTGGTTTGTCTTTCCGATCCTGACGTGCAAAACCAAAATACGGAATTACAGCAATTACCTTATAGGCGCTTGCACGTTTGGCTGCATCAATCATGAGCAGCAATTCAAGTAAATTATCCGCTGGAGGAGTTGTCGATTGTACAATAAAAACATGCGATCCGCGAATAGTTTCTTCGTAACAGGGTTCAAATTCTCCATCGGCAAAAACCGGACACGATGAAAGCCCCAAATCAACATCAAGGCTGTCGCAGATTTTCTCAGTCAAATGCCTTGTAGCACGGCCTGTAAAAATTTTTAAAGGGTGGTTTTTACTGCCCATCTCTAGAATTATTTGTTTCGTTTCTTTATTCAAAGTTAATAACTTTAATCTTTTTAAATTCTGTAACTCTTCTTATTGAAAAGATTGGTTTAATTCTGCAATATACTTTAAAATTTCATCGCGCCCGGTTCCTTTTTCAGAGGAAGAAACAAATTTAACGGGCATTGTTTCCCAGCTTTCCAGCATTTTCTTTTCGTAAAACTCAAGATTCGCAATTAATTCAGCAGGTTTCAGTTTATCCGTTTTTGTGAAAATTATTGCAAAAGGGACTCCGTTAATACCAAGCCATTCCATAAATTCAAGATCAGCCTTTTGTGGTTCATGTCTTGAATCGATTAACACAAAAAGGCAAACAAGATTTTCGCGCGAAATCACATATTCCCTGATAAACCTCTCCCACTTTTTCCGCTCTGTTACTGCAATCTGAGCATATCCGTAACCCGGCAAATCAACAAGATACCATTCTTCATTCACTAAAAAATGGTTGATTAAACGTGTCTTCCCTGGTTTCCCTGAAATTTTGGCAAGTGATTTTTTATTTGTAAGCATATTAATCAGTGATGACTTCCCAACATTCGACCGGCCAATGAATGCATATTCCGGCTTGTCGGGATTAGGACATTTTTTCACCTCTTTATTACTGATTAAAAAACGGGCTTCTTTTATTTCCATTCAGAAACAAATTAAAAACTTTTTTCAAAACTACAGGATTTTAATTAAAACCTGCCTATTTGATGTAAACTTCAATTGTTTTTACTTTTTCAGAAAGAGGTTTTAACCTGAATTTCTCAAGACTGGCCGGAATTAAAACTGTTTCGCCTTTTTCAACTTGCTCCGTCCCTCCTTCATATTCAACTTCAAACCTGCCATCAAGGTTCATGTATATGATAAAAGAATCAAGCAGATGATAGTCCTTTTCAATTTCTCTGTCGAATTCAAGAATATTGGAAGTAAAATATTTATTGCTTACCAGTTCCGAAGATTTATTTTTTTCAACTTCATATTTGGTTTTATATTCTTCCTGATACGAAAAATCAATTGCATCGAGTGCCAAATCGGTATGCAACTCCCGCAAATTACCCTTATCATCCTTCCGGTTATAATCAAAAATGCGGTAAGTAACATCAGAAGTCTGCTGAATTTCAGCAAGTAAAACTCCATTCCCAATTGCATGTACTCTTCCGGCGGGAATAAAAAATACATCACCCGGAAATGTTTCTTCATAACATAACAATTCAGTAAGCCTTCCCTTTTCTAAATAATCAAGGTATTTCTGCCGATCAATTTCCTGGTTAAAGCCTGAATTTATACGTGCTCCTTTTTCGGCAGCAATTACATACCACATTTCAGTTTTTCCATAGGCACCGTGTCTTTCCCTTGATAATTCATCGTTTGGATGTACCTGGATGGAAAGATCCTGCCGGGCATCGATAAATTTTAAAAGCAACGGAAATTCAATGCCAAACTTTTCAAAGTTTTTATCACCAACCAAATCACCCATATAAATCTCGATGAGTTCCTGCAACGAATTATTTGCAAGATAACCGTTGCAAACAATAGAAACCTTTCCTTCGACTGCAGAAATTTCCCAACTTTCACCACAATTCGGAAGACTCCCAAAATCTTTGCTCAAAACAGTTTTTAGCCGGTTTCCTCCCCATACTTTATCATGATAAATTGGGAAAAATTTTAAGGGATATAACCCACTCATAATAGTTATAATTTCAGATTTTAAAACAAATAATCAACGGCAGCGCGTTCAGATGTGGTTTCCCTGATTCGTTCCGCAACTTTTAAGTGTTCAGGATGAACGCGGTATTTATCCAAATCTTCGGCAGTTTCGAAATGCGATATTAAAGCCATGTCAAAACTTCTGGCATTCAATTCATAATTGATTCCCACTTCAATAAATTTCAACTCTTCAATCTTTCCTTTTAAACTTTCGATTAAAGCTTTTAGTTCGGCAATAATCTTTACTTTTTCTTCTTCGGGATACTGTTTCAGTTTGAAAAGAACAACATGGTTTATCATTGCGCAATGAATTTTTGTATCTTGTATTTTTCTAACAGCGAAATTAGTGTTTTCTTAGCAGTAGCATTGGCTAAAAACTTTTAATTCAACTAATATTAACAATTAACTAAAAAGGAGAATGCTGATTATAGGTGTTGCCGGGGGCACCGGTTCCGGAAAAACAACAGTGGTGCGAAAGATTAAGGAAAAGTTTACTGAACAGCAGGTTTCAATTCTTTATCAGGATTCCTATTACTTTGATAACAGCGATTTAAGCCTTGAAGAGCGCCGCAGTAAAAACTTCGATCACCCGGATTCTGTTGAATTCAGCCTTCTCATCGACCATGTAAAAAAGCTTCAAAATGGAATGCCTGTGGAACAACCTGTTTATTCATTTATCAGTTGCACACGTTCAGAAAAAACCAACCCGGTACTGCCAAAAGATGTATTGATAATCGAAGGAATTCTCTGTCTGACAAATAAACACCTTCGCGATTTAATGGATATAAAAGTCTTTGTGGATTGCGATTCCGACTTGCGCTTGTCGAGAGTTATCCGCCGCGACATTCATGAACGCGGACGAAATATTGAACAGGTTTTAGACCGGTACGAAAAAACTGTCAGGCCCAGCCACCTTCAGTTTATAGAACCTACCAAACGATTTGCAGATATCATTATTCCGCAGGGAGGAAAAAATCAGATTGCTATAAATATTCTTACAAATCATATTAATCAAACACTAATAAAACATTAAATGCTTGAAAATATTACCATTGAAGAAATCCTCTTTATCGATATTGAAACAGTACCCCTGGCCCCCGAATTTGCAGAACTGAATGAAAAATGGAGGAAGCTTTGGGAACATAAAATGCAGTACAGCACTACCAACGGAGAACCTGCCGGAGAGCTCTATGACAGAGCCGGAATTTATGCAGAATTCGGAAAAATTATTTGCATCTCTGCAGGTTATGTTATTCAAAAAGAAGGTGAATTTTCTTTTCGGGTAAAATCATTTTATGATAATGATGAAAAAAAATTGCTTTCCTCCTTTTTTAATGCCTGGAGAAAATTTTCGAGAGCAGGGAAAAAAAAGCTTTGTGCACACAACGGGCAGGAATTTGATTTCCCGTACATTGCCCGCCGTGCTCTGGTAAACAACCTGCCACTGCCAAAAATACTTGACCTTGCCGGCTCTAAACCCTGGGAAATAAAAGACCAGTTGATTGATACGCTCCAACTCTGGAAATTTGGCGATTATAAACATTATACGTCGCTTTCACTGCTGTGTGAACTTTTTAATATTCCAACGCCAAAAGATGATATTGACGGAAGTCAGGTGTGCAAGGTTTACTGGGAAAACAACGACCTGGCCCGGATAGTAAAATACTGCGAGAAAGATACAATGGCTGTTGCCAACCTTCTTCTGAAATATAAAGGCAACAAAATTATTCCGTTTGAAAACATGGAAGTTGTGTAAATCAGGTGATAAAAACAGAATTTGAAAATCCGGAATGATAAAATTCCAAAAACGGGCCTCTTAAAATTAATTCTACCCTAGAATTTCATTGCCCGGTCCATTTCCCTGCCTGTATCTTTTTTCTTCAGGGTTTCACGTTTATCGTACAGTTTTTTACCCCGCGCCAATGCAATTTCAAGCTTGGCAAGGCCACGGTTGTTTATGAAAAGCCGTGTGGGAACAATGGTTAGTCCCGATTCTTTTAGCTTACGATCCAGTTTGCCGAGTTCCTTTTTATTCAGCAGTAATTTCCTGTCGCGTTTGGCAACATGGTTATTTACTGTGCCCATCTCGTATTCTGCAATGTGTAGATTCCGCGCAAACAATTCACCATTAAAAAACTGACAGTACGAATCGCTTAAATTTACTTTCCCGCCCCGGATTGACTTTATTTCGGTTCCGGCAAGCTGCATTCCGGCCACAAATTTTTCTATCAATTCGTACTCAAACTTTGCCTTGCGGTTTTTAACGTTAATATTTGCCTGTTGATGTGCCACTATAAGTATGCGATTAATAATTTATTCAGAAATATACTTAAAAAACCGAATGCAAAAAAATTTGCTAAAATGGCAATTAAAATGAAATTGCCGGATTTTCTGGAATCCGGAAAAACAAGCAACTCTTTTACACCCAGCCAGAAAATGTAAAATCCGTAAAATCCAAGCATATCCAGGATATAAAGAAACGGGAATAGTCCTGAAATGACGGAAACCAGCAAAAACGGGAGTAACGAAAAAATAACAAGTTTCTGAGTTATGGCAAGGTTTTTATTACCGCCAAAAGTTTTGATTAATTCATTGGTTAAAAAAAGTGAGATAAAATATTGAAAGGTAAAAAGTAAAAGTTCACGAAGGCTTTTTAAAAGCGCAAAGCCAATGAAAAAACTTGAACTTTTAAAAAATTCACCGGCAAAAACCGCAACTGAAGCCAACAATAATACAGGAAAATAAACCCCAAATAAAAGTTCGCTTTGGCTAAAACTGTTATGCTTTTGACTGCTCCAGAATTGTTTAGGCTTTTCCAAAGCTTCAAGTATATGATTTGAAATTTTCTTTATTGAAATTTCCATTGATGAGTTGATTTGATGACAAAAATACATTTTATAAGAAACTACAAAAATTATCAGCTTCCTATATTTTGTTTCTTTTCTTTCAGTAATCTTTCAAATGCGAACATTTCGTCACGGAGTCGGGCGGCTTCAATGAAATCGAGTTCCTTTGCTGCTGCCTGCATTTGTTTTTTTGTTTTTTCTATTGTCTTTTCCAGTGCTTCTGCTGACATATATTTAACAACCGGATCGGCAGCAATATCCGGTTTCCCTGAATCCCCGTATGGCGAAGACATCTTGTCACTCCTGTATTTATAGCCAATTATTTCGCGCATTGGTTTAATGATTTGTGTTGGAGTAATCTTATTCTCCTCATTATATTTCAACTGTTTTTCGCGGCGGTAATTGGTTGAATCAATGGTCTTTTGCATTGAATTGGTAATTCTGTCGGCATACATTATTACCATTCCGTTAAGGTTTCGGGCAGCCCTTCCTGCAGTTTGAGTCAACGATCGTTCAGAGCGTAAAAATCCTTCCTTATCTGCATCCAGAATAGCCACAAGGGAAACTTCGGGCAAATCAAGGCCTTCACGTAAAAGATTAATTCCAACCAAAACATCAAACTCTCCTTTCCTCAGTTGATCCATTATTTCAACCCGTTCAAGAGTATCAACATCAGAGTGAATATAACGGGTTTTTACTCCCATATTCACCAGGTATTTTGATAATTCCTCGGCCATTCTTTTTGTAAGAGTTGTAACCAGCACCCGTTCATTTTTTTCAATTCTTTCGTTGATTTCGTGCATCAAATCATCAATCTGGTTTGCACTTGGCCGTACATCTATCACAGGGTCCAGCAATCCTGTCGGGCGAATTACCTGTTCCACCACAACACCTTCACATTTTGCCAGTTCATAATCGGCAGGAGTTGCACTCACATAAACCTGCTGGCCAACCAAACTTTCAAATTCCTCAAACTTCAGGGGACGGTTATCAATAGCAGCCGGTAACCGGAAACCAAATTCAACCAAAGTAATTTTCCGTGAATTGTCACCGCCATACATCGCCCTTATTTGAGGAATTGTAACGTGACTTTCATCGATAATGCACAGGAAATCATCCGGAAAATAATCGAGAAGGCAAAATGGCCGGGTCCCCGGAAGACGTCCATCAAAATAACGGGAGTAATTCTCAATTCCGGGGCAATATCCAAGTTCACGCATCATTTCCATGTCATATTCCACGCGCTCTTCAATACGTTTAGCTTCTGCATGTTTTCCAATTTCCCTGAAATATTCAACTTGTGCTACAAGGTCATCCTGAATTTGATAAATTGCCTCTTTCATTCTTGCTTTTGTGGTTACAAAAATGTTGGCAGGATAAATATTCACCTCACTCATTTGCCCCATCGTATGCCCGCCAACCGGGTCAAGATTTAAAATTTCCTCAATCTCATCACCCCAAAAAACCACCCGGATTGCTGTATCTGAATATGCAGGAAAAACATCAACTGTGTCACCTTTAACCCTGAAATTTCCACGTTCAAAATCAACTTCACTTCGTGAATAAAGGGCATCAACCAGCTGGCGGAGAATAACATTCCGCGAAACCGACTGACCTGCTTTCAATGTAGTTACATTTGCATGAAAATCTTCAGGATTACCAATACCATATAAACATGAAACCGAAGAAACCACCACCACATCCCTTCGACCGGAAAGTAAGGCCGAAGTCGTACTCAGCCTTAATTTTTCAATGTCCTTGTTTATCGACAAATCCTTTTCAATATACGTGTCGGTTGTCGGAAGATAAGCTTCAGGCTGGTAATAATCATAGTAAGAAACAAAATATTCAACAGCATTTTCAGGAAAGAATTGCTTCATTTCACTGTACAATTGCGCTGCCAGTGTTTTGTTATGGCTCAGAATTAAAGTCGGTTTTTGAACCTTTTCCATCACATTCGCCATGGTAAAGGTTTTTCCCGAACCTGTAACACCAAGCAGGGTTTGATACGGATCACCGTTTAAAATACCCTCCGAAAGTTGCCGGATTGCTTCAGGCTGATCCCCTGTAGGTTGATAATCTGAAATTACTTTAAATTCCATACACAAAGTAAGTTTTACTCACCAAAAAAGTTTAATTTGCTTACAATTAAATGCCGGTGTTGCTGATCAAATTATTTCATTAATACTGAAAATGAACAAATTAATTCAATAATAATAAATGAAACATTTCAGGTTTCGCAGATAATATTAAATTTGTTTCCGATTAAATCAAAATGCAAAAATACATTTTTTAAAACCATTCTCATGAATAAAGCAAGTGCTGTTTTGTTGGCCTTTCTTATTTGTTTAGGCACAAAAACAGCTGTTTGTGCACGTGAAAATATTCCCGAAGAAGTTTCCCAATATGGTTTTTTCGCAGGCGGGCAAGCTGCCACCAGCGGATTTGGGCTCAATATCCGGTACATTTTCAACCATCGGATTACCTTAAAAAGCGGAATAGAAACCCTGAATTTCAATAAAAAGTTTGATTTCGACGAAAATGATATTACTTATCAGGCCAACTTCAATTATAAAACCGGTGGTTTTTTTGTTGCAGCCGATTACTTTTATGCCCGCAATTTTTATGTTTCAGCAGGTGGAGCAATGAATTCGCTGAATCCACGGATAAATGGCGCCGCTGTTAGTGAAATGCAGTATGGCGATATTCAGATTCCTGCATCAAAAGTTGGAGAGTTCAAAATTGGGATTGAACCGTCAAATCAATTATCTCCCTATGGAGGCCTCGGTTTCCGCAAATTTCTGGGAGCAAAAAAACGGGTAACCTGGAATATGGAAACCGGCATTTATTATATCGGAGCTCCCCAAATCAGTATTGAAGCGAGCGGACTCCTTTCGCCAACGGCCGACCCGGCACACGGACAAAAAAAATACCTTGAAAATCAAATAAAAAGTTATAAATTTTACCCTGTATTGAAATTTAACGTTGCAGTTAAATTATTTTAAACCAGTTTACCATTAAATCAAATAATAATGAAAACGAAAATCAATAATCTATTCCGGAATTTTACCATAGCCCTCTTTACAGCCATTTTTGCGGCAGGATGCAGCGGAGTAACCGACAATCCGTTGAAAGATAAAGAAACAGGCGAAGATGTCAACCTGCTGGTACTGGATTTTAACTTTTTTAATACCCGGATGACTTACAAGCTGCTCGATGCAAGCGACGGAACCGCAATTACAGCGCCCGCAACACTGCATTTCACCGGAAAAAACGGTAACGACATTGTTACTTTTACAGGCGATAAAAAAACTGAATTTATTACAACACAAGGGCAAATGGAATTGACAATCGATCCGAATGTATTAATATCAGAGGGGTCTCCATTCGAGTTTGCAGTAAATGCTGATGTTCAGGGATATAATGCTTTTTCAAAAGGAATTCAATTCAGAAATGAAGGCAAAAAAACAATAGAACTGTTGCTTTCAAAAATTGAAGATGAAAAGGAAACAAATCTGGATGGACAAATTGATATTGAAAATGGCGACACTACTATAATCTTTTCTGTATTGCCCAACCTTACAAAATCGGCAGTGGCTGCAGAAAAACCATATCAAATTACATATGGAATCAGCAAAGCTGATTTTCTGAAATTGAAAAACGAAAACGGCCAGTTGCTTTTTCAATCGTGGACTGAAGTACTTACTGCTTATCAAACCAACCCCGAAAATTTTCTTTCAATGTCGCTCAATACCTTTTCAGACTATAATCCTGAAATCGATGTAATGAATGATGGTGGTTCAAAAGCCAGCGTCCTTTTCCAAAAACTTGAAACCGGAAAATTAACACAACTTGTCATTAACGGGCAAAAAGTTACAAGTTTAAATGGAGGTGTTATTACATCCAACTGCACATATACCGGCACTGATGTCCCCGATATTTTTGGGTTTGCCAGTTTTGGCGAAGAAAGCTGGGATTTAATTGGTACTCAAAATACATACAACAGTCTCAATTTTAGCTATACGCTAATTAAAGCTTCAAGTGAAATTTTATGTGAAACCGGTAGCAGCATTACATTTAAATCAGCCGCTGTTTCAAGTTTTTCTATTGATGCCGATATTTATGATGCAGACAATAATCTGATTTCAACCATGAATTTTAAAGGCAGCTTCCCTGAAACGTTTGTGATTGAAAATACTCCTGAAAAAGCTGTTAAGGTCGTTTTCAGAAACAACAATCCTGCATTTCAAAATATAGCACCGCTTGAAATTGAAAATTTCTGCACAGGAAATTATGAAGTGAATGTTGTTTCAACACCTGATTATGCAGAATACCAAATCGCATTAAAGGCAATTTGCCCTGACAATCCGTCGGTTGCTGTTGCACCTACTTACAGTGCTGAAATAAAAATCAAAAACAGCGAAAATCCGTGGCAGGGTATTGATATGACAGGTGGTGTTGTGGATATACTCGGTTTACCGGGACAGGAATACGAACTCCGTTTGCTTTGGGAAGACGAATGGGAATATTCCACTTATTTTACTGAATTTGATGCAAATGGAAATTACCTGCACAATCCGGGTCCAAATGCCCGGATATCTTCAGAGAAGATAGAAGATGGCAGAATCCGGATCAATGTGCGACAAACATTTAAACAAAATGTCTGTGAAGATATGGGCTGGTAATTTTTAACGCTCAAGCTTGAAATAAACCGGAAAATGATCACTGATTCCGCCGTAATAATTTGGACCACCATATGTCCTGTTTGGTGAGATTTCGCCGCTGCGGTTTTTAAATTCCATCCATTCCCGGTGAAAAACAAAGCCTTTACCCTCTTTGCACTGAAAACCTTTTTTATCGAGAAGGCTTTGTGAAACAACAAGATTGTCGAGCATATTCCAGTTACCGCGAAAATAATAGGAACCTTTTTCAAGTTTATCATCCGGATACATCAGGTTTACTAAACCTGCACTTTCCGGGCCAGGTGATTTGGCACCAAGAGTTTCAGAAAGGCTTTTATTTGAAGGTTCATCATTCATATCGCCCATTACAATGATTTTTGCATTTGAATTCAGGGCAACGATTGAATCAATTTTACTTTTTAGAATGGCTGCCACCTCCATACGGTCAGGTTCGGTTTTTTCTTCACCACCAATTCTTGATGGCCAGTGATTGACAAATATATGAAAGGTCTCCCGGCTCCGGGTTCTTCCTTTCACATACAAAATATCACGCGTTTTATAATTGGGTTCATCTTTAAAATGCACATGCACCGGGAAATGATCAACAACAAGAAATTCTGCAGGACGATAAATTAATGCACAATCGATCCCTCTGAAATCAGGACTTTCATGATGAACTATCCTGTAATTTCCGTTCGCGAGGGCACCTGTTTCAACCAAATCAGAAAGAACTTTGCCATTTTCCACTTCGCAGAGGCCAATAATTTCAGGCAATTCATTTTCATTCACCGAACCTAATACTTTGGCCAAATCCTCCAGTTTTTTAGCATAGCGCTCCTGTGTCCATTTTTTTTCACTTCCCGGAGTAAATTCTTCATCCTGCTTTCCCTGCTCATCTTTGGTGTCAAATAAATTTTCTACATTATAGAAAACTACAGTTATATTCCGGCGGTTCTGTCTTTTTTCTGAAGAACAGGATACAAGAAAAATAACCATCAGAAATGAAAAAACAGAACACTTCAAAAAATTGCTCTTATTATTGAACACGACCATTTTTTTAATTTTAAATAAAAATTAATCCAGCTCTTTACCAATGGAAACAGTGTAATAGTCGGTTACCAGTGTCGACATCATTCCTGCTTCATTTGCTGCCTGAATTCCCAAATCGCCATCTTCAAAAACCTGGCAGTACTGCGGTTCAATACCTACCTTTTCTGCACATTTTAAAAAGGTTTCAGGGTGCGGCTTTGCATGCGTAATATCTTCGGTTGAAACCAACACATCAAAAATATCCTTCAACCCCAGTATTTCAAGTGTTTTCCATGCAAGACGTCTTTGTCCGCCCGTACCCACAGCCATTGGCAGTTTACCGTGATATTTCCGTGCAAGTTCAACTACAGGTGTTACCGGTTGCATTTTGTGCATTATTAATTCATACTGCCGTTCCTTGTAATGTCCAACTGCCTCCGGATCCATCGCTGTTCCATACAGTTCATTCAATTTCCTAATCGTTCCAACTGCCGGAATTCCGGCCAGCGTTGAAAATAATTCAGGTGTAAAATTTATGCCGTATTCAGCAAGAATTTTTTTATATGCAATAAAATGAACAGGCATTGTATCGGCAAGTGTTCCATCCAAATCAAAAATTAAAGCTTTTGCCTTCGGATTAACGGTTAATTCTTTCACAAATTGTATTTTTATTCCGGCTCAAAATTAATAATAATAAATAGTCAGCCATCCGATTCCTTTCCGGATTAAAGAAAATTTGTCACTTTTGTTTAATTAAAATTATAGCGATGAATCAGGACGTGTTTATTTATACTCTCCCTCAATGGTTTGTTTTTTCAGCAATTGTAGGTGTTGTTTATGGCTGGATCGAAAAGAAAAAAAAATTCAGGCTTATCGGTTCAGGCATATTTATTTTACTTGGTGTTTTTGCGCTTTATACCATTTACGGAGGCTATTTTTCTGCAAACGATTTTTTAACACCCAACGAAATGATGAGCGAAGATTTAGATGAAGAAATTATTGAGGAAATTCCATTCCAGGCCTTGCTTTTACCTGCATACTGGAGTTTCGTGCTTTCAGGAATTCTTGCAATTCCTGCCTTCTGGTTCGATTGGAAAGATAAAAAACCAAACCGGTTGTTTATCATTCTTACCGGTTTGGTTGCACTATTTGGCTTTTTTATTATTGTTGGTGAATTAAAAATGCTTTAATTTTTTTATTCAACCGAAAAACAAGTGAGAAAATCCTGATCCTTCACATAAATTCGATTTCCCGAAATAACCGGATGCGCATAAACTTCGGTATCCGAAACTTTGTATTCTTTGATTTGTACGTATTCTTCACTGTTTGGCCTGAATACAATCAGATTTCCGGTGGCAGGCAATGTCATCAGAATTTCACCCGCATTGAGTGTGGCAGCAAAACGATTATGTGAAGTTGAATCCGCCCAGGCCGTTTTTCCGGTGGATGCATTCAGACAATATAATTTTCCAAGCCTTGCTTCATGTCCATACAAATATCCATCTTTTAAAACAGCAGTATTAAAGGATACGCCGTAATCGGAATTTATCCAGTTTTCTGAAAAAGAATAATTGTCATCCTTTTTTTCAATTTGATATGATTTTGTGCCCACTCCTTGTCCTGCAACAATTACATTCTGATCATCAACAATTGGAGTGGAAGAATTATAGAACCTGCGTTCCGGTGGAGTTGGAATTTTAAATAGCAGGCTTCCATCCGGCGAAATACCAATCAAATCGGTTTCAGTTTGCACAAGGACTATTTCTTCATTTCCAATTTTCATCAGCACCGGTGAAGAATATGTTGCAGGTTCATTTTCGACAGTCCAGACAACTTCACCGTTTTCAGGATTAACTGCAACAACAATTCCGTTATCGTGGCCTCCAAGGTGCGCAATGCAGTAATTTCCTGCAACAATTGGAGACATCGCTGCATAAAATTGAGGAACTTCAGTATATCTGTCAATTTTCCAGAGTAGTTTTCCATTTTCTGCATTAAGGCAGGTTAAAATACCACCAACACCAACAGTAAACATTTTCCCCCCTGAAATACAGGGTGTGCTTCGCGGCCCCGGGTGATTGCGCGCTCCACCAGTTACTTCCGGTGCCGGATTTAACACGGTGCGCCAGATTTCCGCCCCGTTTTCAGCATCCAAACAAAGTGCTGTTTCACTTTCACCCTGTTTCACATGCAGGTACAATTTGCTATCCACCATCACCGGTGAAGAATTCCCCAATCCCACTTCCTTTTCCCAAAGAGTTGTTAATTGCCCGGGCCATTCGGCCGGAGCTTCGAAACCCTTAACTCCTGCATCACGGTTTTCACCCCGCCATTCCGGCCAGTTGGTGCTTTTATTGCATGAATACAGAAGAAGAGAGATACACGTTACCGTAATTAAATTCAATTTCCCAGTCAATTTCATTTTCGGTTAATTTAAGTTGATTTTGTTTCACGCTAAATTAATTCATTTTGTTTGAGGAATCAATAGGAATAAAAGATTGTACAAATATTAATTTGTTAGAATTTTATCAAGAATTGCAACAAATTGCCAACAAACAATCTGTATTGTTTTCTTGTTTTTCTATCTTCACCCGGAAATTTTATAAGTTTTATCCGGTAAAAATAAATGAGCATGAATCCACAGGCTGAAGAACTAAATGTTATCATCAAAGAGAAAAACAGTATAGTTTATGAACTGCTTTCCGAGAGAGGGAAAAATATTTTCTTCCCCAAAAAAGGAATTTTGGGACAAACTGCTGAAGCAAAAGGCACAAAAATTAATGCGACAATTGGCGCTGCAATCGAAGACGACGGAACACCAATGCGGCTGGAAACCATTGCATCAAAAATCAATCTCGATCCGTCTCTGATTTTTCCGTATGCACCAAGTTTTGGCCGTCCCGACATCCGGGCCAAATGGAAAAATATGATTTATGAAAAAAATCCGTCGTTGAAAAACAAGGAAATCAGTTTACCGGTGGTTACAAATGCGCTGACTCACGGAATCAGCATGGCCGGTTACCTGTTTGTGAATCCCGGCGATGAAGTTATTGTCCCCAGCCTGTTTTGGGGAAACTATAACCTCACCTTAAGCAATGCCTACGACGCCAGCCTGATAAAATTCAACCTGTTTAAAAACGAAGCCTTCGATTTGGAAGCTTTCGAAACAACGTTAAATAAAGGAAAAACAGGAAAAAAACTGTTGATTCTTAATTTCCCGAACAATCCATCGGGTTATACTCCAACACAGAAAGAAGCAGACGCAATTATTGATGTGATTAAAAAGTCAGCCGAAAAAGGAAATAATATCGTTGCAATGATTGACGACGCCTATTTTGGTCTTGTCTATGAAAACAACATTGCCCGTGAAAGTATTTTTGCTGATTTGAGCGACCTGCACGAAAATGTTTTAGCCATAAAAATTGACGGCGCCACCAAAGAAGATTATGTGTGGGGTTTCAGGGTAGGTTTTATGACCTATGGAATTAAAAATGGCAGCATTAATTTGTACAATGCACTTGAAGCGAAAACTGCCGGAGCTATCCGCGGAAACATTTCAAATGCTGCAAATATTTCACAATCCCTGTTGCTCACAGCTTTTAACAGCGGAGAATATGCAGAACAGAAAAAACTGAAATATGCTATAATGAAGGTGCGCTACGAAGCAGTGAATGAAGCATTGAAAACAGAAAAATACCTGAAATATTTCAAAGCGCTTCCTTTCAATTCCGGCTACTTTATGTGTGTGCAGCTTGCCGAAGGTTTGGACGGAGATAAAATCAGAAAAGTTCTTATTGAAAAATACAGTATTGGCGTGATAAATCTGAACAACATTTTACGGATTGCCTATTCCGCAGTTGCCTCAAAAGATGTGAGTGAATTGTTCGAAGGCATTTACAGCGCCTGTAAAGAATGTGAATAAAATTATTTTATCATAAAAGCGGAGGAAAACCAGTTTGTTTTCCTCCGCTTTTATTTTCCGGACAGTCAATACTCTATTCCGAATCAGGTTCGTCAATTGCCAACAAGGAGGATTATCTAAACCTTCATTATCATTTTTCCTACAGATTAAATTTTGCTTTTTCCAAAGATTTCGCTCCGCTGTAGCTTTTTGAAAAGGTGCAGCACATTAAAATCTTTTGTGTTATCCCTGTGGATTAAACCAAAAAGTTGTATCACACCTGAATATAAATGCAGGAAAAGCATTAGGATAATACGTATAGCCTTATTTTAAATACTTGAAATTCAATCCTGACAAATTTGAGTCAGAAATCCATTTCAATATATAAGTTAAAATCTTTAATTCTCTGGTTTCGCGAAGGCCCAAAGCAGGTACAAGGCTATACCAAATTCGGAGTAAATTCGCAGTAAATTCGGAGTAAATTCGCGAAATCGCGAATTTACTCCGAATTTACTGCGAATTAAGTGCGAATATAATATAGGGATGGTATAGCCCGGAATAGTTCCAATGCCCTCCTGGCTGATTGAAAAATAAAGTTGAACAATCAGATTCATCCATATTTTTCATTTTTCCCGCACTTCATCATGAAAATTATTTCTGCGTTCTGCATATCCATTGTAAAATCCAAATCAGGATTTGATACGCGCAGAAAATCAAATCGCAAACAGCAATTAAAACCCGCTGTCTGTATAAATTCCTGAATTTCATTTTTTTGACAACCCTGCTTCATCAGACAGGAGCGATTTGGTTCGCTTTCCTCCGGGCAGAGATTAGCCTTCGGCTTCCTTCATTCCAGGGATTCAGGATATTGTGTGATGTATTCCCGGATAAATGGCTATTGGTTGTTAACTGCAACTCTTAATGAGGACCAGAGGCCTGGGGCAACCGGTCAGGTTTCCATCAGGTAGATTACCTTGCGTCGCACACTTAAAAAAGGCTGTTTTTCTGAACCGGAAAACAGCCTTTTCCATTTATTGAATACCTGATTATTCATCAAAAAGCTTTTCGTCTCTTATTATCATGAGGATGGAAGAATGCGGAAGTATAATGTATTTTTCTTTATTAAATTCAATATCGAATCCGCTTTTATTCAGATAAACAGCAAGATCGCCAATTTCGGCCTGCAGCGGAACATATTTCACATTGTCCTGCTTTTGTTTCCAGGCTTCATCCTCATCCGAAATGGCCGGAATCGGATAACCGGGACCTACTTTAACAATATAGCCGCTTTGTAGTTTTTCACCTTCCTGGACGGTAGGTGGAAGATAAAGACCACTTTTTGTTTTGCTGCCAGGTGATTTAGGTTTTACCAACACCCGATCGCCAATCATTATAAATTTTTCAAGATTCTTTTCATCAATAACCAGTGACATATTTTTTGATTTTTGTTGCTGTGCAAAGATAAAACATTACCTGTTTAAAATAAACCCCGTTGCCAAACTCTAAAGATTCAATATATTTAGGAACTGATAATAAAACAAGCAGTACGATGTCCAAAAAAATAATTCTACTGATTTTTAACCTCCTCCTTGCTGCTGTTGCAGTTTGTCAGAATTACGGAAATTTTAAAATAAATCCTGAAGGGCTTGAAGATTCAAAGCTATACGTCCCTGCGCGGGTCATTACTGCCGGCCCAAATCACCATTGGTTTGGATACTATGATAAATTGCAGTTTGATCCCTCCAATCGTTTTGTTCTTAGTATGCAGATAGATTTTGAAGGCCGTTCACCCAAACCGGAAGACGAAATTAAGGTTGGAATGGTGGATATTGAAAACAACGATAAATGGATTGAACTGGGGACATCGAAAGCATGGAGCTGGCAGCAAGGGTGCATGTTGCAGTTTGTTCCGGGAAGTGATTCCCTTGTGATCTGGAACGACAGGAAAAATGAAAAGTTTGTATCACATCTTTTTAATATTTATTCGAAAGAAGAAAAAATTTTACCGTTTGCTGTTTATGCATTATCCCCTGATGGAATTCACGCAGTTACAACTGATTTTGAGCGTATTCAGGATACACGGCCCGGTTACGGATATGCAGGAATTCCGGATTCAAACCGTAATCAACTTGCACCGGAAAATGCAGGAATTTACCTTTGCAATTTAAAAACAGGAGATAAAAAACTCATCATCACCTACGGCAGAATGGCTGAAATGCCAGTACCGGCTGATGATGCAGCCATTAAAGATAGAAAGGCACAAAAAAACTGGTTCAATCATTTACTTTTCAATACTGATGGAAGCCGGTTTATATTTCTTCACCGCTGGAAATCCGACACAAAGAAAGATGTGGGTGGCTTTGCAACTTTAATGTACACTTCTGATTTGGAAGGAAAAAATTTACACCTTGTTGATCCGTCAAATTATACTTCACATTTTATCTGGCGCGATAAAAATCATATTACTGCCTGGACACGTCAACCCTCCGACGGACCCGGGTTTTATGTATTCAAAGACGGGAACCCGGAGGAAACCTATGTGCTGAATCAGGAAAAAATGAAGGTTAACGGACATAATACTTATCTTCCCACCAATCCGGATTGGATTCTCAATGATACCTATCCTGATGAAAGCCGGTTTCAGCATGTTTATTTGTATAATGTGGAAACGAATGTAAAAATCCCACTGGGTGATTTTTATCTGCCGCCGGAATATAAAGGGGAATGGCGTTGCGATACTCATCCACGTTCTGATCGCAATGGAAAATTGATTTGTATTGATTGCCCGGTGAATTCAAATGGCCGCCAGCTTGTTTTAATCAAAATCCCGGAAAAGTTAAAATAATCCACCTTATATGGCTTTTAAAACAGAATGAAAACTTTTTCTTAGTTCATTCTTTACTTAAAAAATTGTTGTATTTCAATTCTTTTAGGAGATATAACCACCATCCTCCATTTTTTTTAAAAAATAATTAACATATAAATTAATTGTATTTCAAACACTTACAAAATATTTGAAAAAATAATACAAAATATATGGTACTTTGTATTGCATGGTATTAGTTTTTATTCATATATTTGTATAGCAAATAACAAGGTAAAGAAAAGTACAATTTTAAAAAAAGTTCTGTTAAAAGTGTAACGAAATAAATTTTCAAGCGTCTTAAAAACTGAAAACAGAAAAACAAGAGAAAACAAAAGCAGTAAAAACAGAAAACAAAAACGAAAACAAACAGGAGGATAAGTCATGAAAACAAAAAACAATGTTCAGAAAGCAGTTTTAAAATCACTGGCAGTATTAACAGGTTTAGTTCTTTTAAGTAACACAATTAATGCCCAGGGATTATGGAGAATGGGATACATGAATGATAATGCTGATGATGAAATTTCATTGGCAATGACAGGAGACCGTTATGAAGTTTTAACAGCGATGACCTCAGCAAAAAGTTCCATCAATTACAATTCAGTATACAGTTTCACAATTGAAGAAAAAGAAAATGAAATGGAACTTGAATCATGGATGACAGATGCAGATTTTTTCGCAGCCGGAAACTATTCTGAAGAAGAAGTTGAATCGCCAATGATGCTGGAAAGCTGGATGACAAACAAAACCTATTTTGAAATGAGTTCTTATCTTATGAACGAAACAGACGAAGCTTTGCAGGTTGAAGATTGGATGCTGGATGAAAAGGTTTTTCAGGCAAATGAAACTACACCGCCGCAAACTGAAAATCAATTGGTTGGAAAGAAAGTTTACAGCACAAAAAACTTTGTTTACAGTGAACTTAAAGATCCGGAATTAAAATTTGAAGCCTGGATGTTCGATACCCGTCATTGGGGAATTAAATAAAAACTAAAGTTTACAATTCAGAAGCCGGCTAACTGCCGGCTTTTTTTATGTAATTTCAAATTCATTATGAACATCGGTCAGTACTTCATATCCGGTCTCGGTTACAAGAATTGTATGTTCAAACTGGGCTGACAATTTATTGTCGATTGTGCGGGCGGTCCAGCCATCGTTTTTATCAATTTTAGTTGTAGCTCTCCCCTGGTTAATCATTGGCTCAATGGTAAAAATCATCCCCGGTTTCATTTTAGCACCACTGTTTCTGCGGGCAGCATGATCCACCTGTGGTTCTTCATGGAACTTTATACCTACTCCATGGCCACAAAATTCATAAACCACGCTATAACCCTGCGCCCTCGCGTACCGGTTGATTACAAAACCAATATTCCCAAAATAGCTGCCGGGCGCAACCTGCTGAATTCCAAGGTGAATGCAATGCCGGGTAACTTCGATTAATTTTTCCGCTTCCGCAGAAATTTCTCCAACTTTAAACATACGTGATGTATCGCCGTAAAAACCATTTAAAATGGTAGTTACATCAATATTTAAAATATCACCATCTTTCAATATTGTACGTTTGGACGGAATTCCGTGGCAAACTACTTCATTCAATGAAATGCAACTTGATTTTGGATAGCCGTTGTAACCTTTTGTTGCAGGAATTGCACCGCTCTCCACGATCTTTTCTTCAATTCGTTCATCAATAAAATGAGTGGAATTTCCTGCCTGGACGAATTGTTCTGCATAATCAAGTATTTCTGCAGCCAATCGCGAGCTTTTCCGGATTCCTTCTATCTGTTCCGGGGTTTTTATAATGATTCCACTCATAGATGAATATTAAAATTTTAGCAAAAATGGTTATTTACAACTGTTTTCCAAAACCGAACAATAAATTTGTAAAAAAGTTTAGAATTTTCAGCATGAAACATAAAGTTCAATTAACAACGAATTCGTACTTCATCAACCGTTTTGGCAAACTTTCAACATCTTACATGTTTTACCAGATGCAGGATATTGCGTGGGAACATGCAGGGTTACTTGGCTTTGGGTATAATCATCTTAAAAAAGAACAACAATTCTGGGTAC
This sequence comes from uncultured Prolixibacteraceae bacterium, assembly GCA_963816685.1. Lineage (GTDB taxonomy): Bacteria > Bacteroidota > Bacteroidia > Bacteroidales > Prolixibacteraceae > CAVYUC01. The sequence goes on from CAWFMB010000019.1 coordinate 123,873, forward strand.
TTTCAAGGTTGTTGGTTAAAATCTTCCGCAGGCCCGAATGGGCAGAAAAGTTTACATTGGAAACCTGGTCGCGGGGTACTGATGGTTTTTTCGGATACCGCGATTTTAATTTTACCGATTCTTCAGGTAAAAACATCATTCAGGCTACAAGCAGCTGGCTGGTGCTCGATTTAAAAACCAAAAGAATTGTACGGTTATCTGATTTTGGCGAGTTTCCAAAACATGATGAAAGCGTGTTTACATCAAACGCAAAAAAAACAGCATCGCCTGAAAGCACTGAAAACCTTCATTTTACACCTGTGCGTTTTAATGAAATTGACATCAACCAACATCTTAACAGCGGCAGATATCTCGAACGAATTATTGACAGTTACAGTTTTGAATTTCATGAGAAATACGATCTTGTTGAGTTTGAGGTGAATTTCCTGAAAGAAGGCCTTCCCGAAGACCGGCTGGCGGTAAAAAAACAAATACTAAAACCCGGTAATCATCTGTGCAGCGTTGTCCGCGAATCCGACGGAATCGATTTAATCAGGGCACGGTTGGTTTGGAGAACCCGGTAATTCAGTAACAATTATTTTGATGAACAGCTACTTCAAAGCTGCCCAATAATCTCACTCACCTTCTCCTCCATCGGCAACTGACCGTCAATCCAGTGAATTTTAGTGCCGCGTTTTTCCATGCCGCGGAACCATGTCATCTGGCGTTTGGCAAACTGGTGGATGGCAATTTCGAGCTGAGCGAACATTTCCTCTCTTGATATTTTGCCAATTAAATGGAGCGTCAGATATTTATATTCCAGCCCGTAATAAATAAGCTGTTCCGGTGTTAATCCTGAATCCAGAAGTTTTTTAACTTCTTCCATCATCCCGTTATCCAGTCGTTGTTTTAAACGTGCAGTAATTCGTTGGCGGCGGATTTCACGGCTTACCTTTATTCCAATATTCAAACTGTTAATTTCGGGGAAATAAGAGTCCGGCTGCGAATGTTCAGCATAATACTTTTCAATTTCGATGGCACGGATGGCACGACGATCGGTCTCCACATCCGTACTGTTATGTAAATCCGGCTTAAACGATTTCAGAATTCCGGTAAGTTCTTCCAGGTTTTTTCCTTCCAGCTCTTTTCGCAACTCTTTATTTGGCGGAACTTCGGTTAGCCGGTAATTTTTCAGGACTGCTTCAATATACAAACCACTGCCTCCGCATAAAACAGGAAATTTGTTCCTTGATCTGATATCATCAAAAACCTTTATAAAATCAGTTTGAAAGCGGTAAACATTATAATGTTCGCCTGCATCTTCAATATCAACCAAATGCGCAGGTATTTCAATTCCATCAACAAAATAATCTTCATAATCTTTTCCGGTCCCCAAATCCATTCCGCGGTAAACCTGACGTGAATCGGCAGAAATTATTTCACCGTTGATTTGTGCGGCAAGATGAGCGGCTATTCCGGTTTTTCCGGTGGCAGTGGGCCCCAGAACAGTTATCAGGTTATACTTCAATTTAATTTGTTTTGTGCAAATTAAATAAAAATCCATGGTTTTCGGAGCTTAAACAAAATCCTTTCCCGTCCTGTTTTAAATTATTGGATATAACAGTATTTCAAAAACACACAGTTAGTCAATAAAAAATAAAACAAATGCGATCGATTTGGAACGGAACAATCACATTCGGGCTTGTATCAATCCCCGTAAAACTCTATTCAGGCTCCGAAGACAGGAAACTGGATTTGGACATGCTGGACAAACATGATTTATCACGCATACGGTATAAACGGGTGAATGAAAATACAGGTAAAGAAGTGGAATGGAAAGATATTGTAAAAGGTTTTAAAACTGAAAATGGCTACATCATTCTTGAGGATGAAGATTTTGAACAGGCCAATCTAAAGAAAAGCAAAACAATTGACATCGAACAATTTATCAAAGAAGATGAGGTTGCCGACGTGTTGTTTAAAAAACCCTATTTCATGGAGCCTCAAAAAGAAGGAGGTAAATCGTACAATCTGCTTCGCGACGCACTAAAAAAAACAAAACGGCTGGGCGTCTCCACATTTGTCATGCGGCAAAAGGAACATCTCAGCCTGATAGGGGTTTACGAAAATGTTCTGGTTCTTTATGTTATTCGTTTTATGGATGAAATCCGGAATCCCGGCGAATTGAATTTAACGGATTCAAAGGTAGCCAAAAAAGAAGTGGATATGGCTATTTCATTAATCGATCAATATACTGAACCATTCAAATTCGATAAATTCAAGGATGTTTACATCAATGAGTTGATGAAAATTATTGAATCGAAAACAAAAGGCAGGAAATCTAAAAAACAGAAATTTGAAAGTGCTCCAACGCCTGCAAAAGATTTAATGGCACAATTACAGGCAAGTCTGGATAAAAAGAAAAAGGGACAGGTAGCTTAAAACATGGGATTAACCGAATATAAAAGAAAACGAAAATTTGAGTCGACACCCGAACCGGAAGGTAGTTCAAGTAAAAATAAAGGTCACCGGTTTGTCATTCAGCGGCATAAGGCTCGCCGTTTGCACTACGATTTACGTCTCGAAATGGATGGTGTACTCAAAAGCTGGGCTGTCCCCAAAGGCCCTTCGATGAACCCGTCAGATAAACGTCTTGCAATACAAACCGAAGATCATCCGGTGGAATATCTGAGTTTCCAGGGAACAATTCCGAAGGGCAACTATGGTGCCGGTGAAATGCACATCTGGGACACTGGCACTTATGAAGCCGCTGGTAATTCTTCTGCTTCACTGTCTGCACAGGTTGAAAAAGGAACGCTGAAAATTGAATTTCTCGGAAAAAAAATAAGGGGTGAATTTTCACTGGTACGCACCAATCGCGGTGAAGACAAAAACCAATGGTTGCTTATAAAAAAGAAAGACGAATTTGCTGTTAATGATACATATGATGCAGAAGATGCAGACACTCCTCCCGAAACGTCAGAAACAAAGGTAGTTCAGCTTAATCCAAATCATTTCATACAACCGATGCTTGCCTCTGTTTCAAAAAAAACTTTCGATAACCCCCAATGGGTTTATGAAATAAAATGGGACGGTTACCGCGTGATCGCGCATATTCTGGACCATCAGGCACAGCTTTATTCCCGGAATGGCATTTCATTCAACAGCAAGTTCAGTATAATTGCCGGAGAACTTGCGAAGGTTTCGCAAAATGTAATTCTGGATGGCGAAGTTGTTCTGGTGGATAATCAGGGAATCCCACATTTTCAATTGTTACAGCATTACAACGAAAGAACCCTTGGCGAACTGCGATACTATGTGTTCGACATGCTGTACCTGAACGGCCACAGCATGCTGGAGCTTCCACTGATCGACCGCAAAAGTTTAATCCCCGAGGTGATTCAGAATCTTCACCACGTTTACTATTGCGACCATATTCCCGAAAAAGGGACTCAGTTTTTTAATGAAGCAGCAGAAAAAGGGCTGGAAGGAGTAATTGCAAAAAAATCAGATTCGAAATATTTCCCCGGCACCCGAAGCGACAACTGGTTAAAAATAAAAGCTGTTAAAAGTCAGGAAGCTATTATTTGCGGTTACACAACCGAATCGAAAGGAGCAGGATTATTTGGTTCACTGGTTTTGGGGTTGCACAAAGATGGCGAATTAACTTATATCGGAAAATGCGGTTCAGGTTTTTCAGGCGATACGCAAAAGGAACTTCATTCAAAAATGAAGAAGCTTGAAACCAATGATAAACCATTTAATAAAAACATCAATACAAAAGGCCGTAAAATTCAGTGGTTAAAACCTGAATTGATTTGTGAAGTGAAATTTACGGAATGGACTAACAGCGGTTCAATGCGCCACCCGGTGTATAAAGGGTTGCGAAGCGATAAAACATTACCGGAAATCACCAGGGAAAAAAAAGTTGTGTCGCCGCCAACCCAAAAAAAGAGTTCTTCAAAAAATTCAACCCTCGAAATCGATGGAATTTCGGTACCTGTATCCAATCCCGAAAAAGTTTTATGGCCGGAATCAGGTTTGCGTAAATATGATTTGATTGATTATTACCTGAAGATTTCAGATTACATACTTCCCTATTTAAAAGACCGTCCTGAAAATCTTCACCGCCATCCCAACGGAATTGACAAGAAAGGATTTTATCAGAAAGATAATCCCTCTCTGCCTTCGTGGATAGAAACCGCTACTTTTTATTCCGAATCCTCAAAAAAGGAGATTGAATACCTTGTTTGTCAAAACGAAGCCACTTTGATTTATATGGCCAACCTCGCCTGCATCGAAATAAATCCATGGAACTCGCGGATTGAAAATATCGAAAATCCGGATTACACCGTCATCGATCTCGATCCTTCAGAAAAAAATACATTTGAAGAAGTTATTGAAACAGCACAGGCAGTTCACGAAGTTCTGAAACTGGCAAAAATTGAAGGTTACTGCAAAACATCCGGCTCATCGGGACTGCATGTTTATATTCCTTTAAATGCAAAATACAGTTATGATGAAGCCCGTGATTTCACCAAATTGATCTGCTTATATGTTAAAGAAAAAGTGCCAAAATTAACCACAATGGAACGGGCATTGAAAAACCGGAAAGGCAGAATATATCTTGATTACCTGCAGAACCGCAGAGGACAAACTCTCGCTGCTCCCTACTGTGTGCGGCCTAAAACCGGTGCAACTGTTTCGGCTCCGCTAACATGGAGCGAAGTAAAAAAAGGATTGCGTGTAAGCGATTTTAACCTGCAGAATATGCCCGAAAGAATAAAAGACACTAAAGATTTGTTTAAACCTGTCCTTGAAAAAGGAATCGACATGCAGAAAACGCTGGAGAATCTAAACAGTTAGAACGAAGTAACTGAAAGGCTTTTTCATTTTCTTTATTTTCGTTGTTACTTCTGTAAAAATTGTATTTTGCAATAATGAAAATAATTAAGGAAGCCTGTGTTGAAACTTTAAAGGAAGCAATTGCAGCTGAAAAATCAGGTGCCGGCAGAATTGAACTTTGTTCTGATTTAGCCAATGAGGGATTGACACCATCAGTTCAACTGATTCAAACCGTCTGTTCAACATTACAAATCCCCGTAATGGTGATGATTCGACCGCGGCCGGGAAACTTTATTTATTCCGAAGAAGAGATTAAACAGATGAAATTTGAAATCGATTATGCCCGGAAAGCTGGCGCTGCCGGAGTTGTCTTCGGGTTATTAACTAAGGAAAATAAAATTGATGAAGTAAATACCCGGCTTCTTGCAAATTATACATATCCGTTGCCGGTGACTTTCCATAAAGCCATTGACGAAATGGAAAACCCGGTGGAAGGGGTAAAAACTCTAAAAAAGATTGCAGGCATTAAACGTATTTTAACTTCGGGGGGAAAACCAACTGCGCTTCAGGGACAGGAAACAATCCGTCAAATGATTGCGGAAGCAGGGGAAAAAATTATCATTCTTGTTGCAGGCAAAGTAACCCTTGCCAACCTGCAGGAAATCCAAACTGCCACCGGCTCAAAAGAGTTCCACGGCAGGAAAATTACCGGCTTCGGCTAAAGCAGTATAAACCTTACAAATTTAGGATCTCCGGCAAATCCAATTCGCGAAATGAAAAAAGGAGCCTTTCCAAGCTCCTCTTATAATATACAAGTTCAATTATTTTTTTAGAGCAGTTTTGCCTCCAGTTCAATTGTGGCAGTTCCGCCAGCATACAACCTTGAAATCGGGCATTTTTCTTTTGCAGCTTTTGAAAGTTCGTCAAACTTTTCCAGGGACAATCCAGGGCATTTAACAACAGTGCTTAACTGAATCTTTGTTATTGCAGGTCCGCCATCCAGTTCTCCCAAACTTACCAAAGCTTCTGTTTCAATACTTTCCGGCACCAGGTTTTCTTCACTGATCAGAGCAGATAAAAACATGGAATAACACCCTGCTTGTGCTGCTCCAACCAATTCTTCGGGATTAGTACCTTTTCCATCTTCGAAACGTGATGCAAACGTAAACGGGCCGCTGTAACCTGTAATATTCATATTACCGCTGCCTTTTTTCAATGTTCCGTTCCAAACCGATTTAACTTTTCTTATTTTCATGATTTTTATTTTTAAGATGTATTACAAAGTTGGTTGTCCGGGTGTCCAGTCACAACCTGTTAATCCAGGATTCTGAGTGGCTTCGAGTGCCCTTAATACTTCGGCAACATTTCGTCCGGTAGCATCATTATTTACATTCACCCATTGAATAATTCCTTTTGGATCGACAATGAATGTTGCCCGGTAAGCTACTTTCTCAGGTTGTAAAATTCCAAGTTCTTCGCTTAATGATTTGGAAGTATCTGCAATAAGGGGAAATTTAAGATCGCTGAGTCTTTTATCATTTTCGCGCCATGCAAGATGCACTGCTTCTGTATCAGTTGATGCGCCGTATAAAACTGTATTTAACTCACCGAATTTTCCATGGTTGTTATTAAATTCTATAATTTCAGTTGGGCAAACAAATGTGAAATCCTTTGGATACCAAAACATCACCATCCATTTCCCTTCTTTTTTATGATCTTCGCCATTTATTTGGCTAAATTCTTTATTGGCTAACACTGCCTGTTTTTCAAATTCCGGAAATTTATCTCCTACTGTTAACATGATTTTTTATTTTTTTATTTGTAATTATTTAGACTGAATAAAAATTTCAGTACAAATATAGAATACAGCTGAGTAACAATCAAATTGATTTTTTTTAACTTAAATAGAAAAAAGCTATTTTTGAAAGAATAAAATTCTGGATATCATTGATTTATTTTTTCTTATTACTGGCAAATGCAAAAAAAACATAAACTGTATTTAACCCTTTTCTTTTTGGGAACAAAATTTGTAAGTTTGACCTGATTTTTTATATCACTATATTTAAATGTTTTTTAATTATAAAAAATACACTGCTTTTAAATGATAGAAAAGATAGATACCTATCCAATTAAAACTTTTTAATTATTATGGAAAAGAATTCGAATAAACAATCTGTTTCAAGAAGATCATTTCTTGGGACTACTGCAGCAGCAGCTGCCGGAATTACAATTTTGCCCAGCAATGTGATTGGTGGACTTGGGCACAAAGCTCCGAGTGATAAACTCAACATTGCAGCAATTGGTATTGGAGGAATGGGTTTTGCGAATCTTAAAAATCTTGAATCGCAAAACATCGTAGGTTTATGTGATGTAGACTGGAAATACGCAGGACGAGTGTTTGATTATTTCCCGAAAGCCAAAAAATACAAAGACTGGCGCAGGATGTATGATGAAATGGGGAACGATTTTGATGCAATTGTAGTTGCAACTGCCGACCACACACATGCGATTGTTGCTTCCACTGCGATTGCAATGGGAAAACATGCATACGTTCAAAAACCATTGACCCATTCAGTTTACGAGTCCCGTTTGTTAACAAAACTTGCCGACAAATATGGTGTGGCAACACAAATGGGTAACCAGGGTTCTTCAGGCGAAGGTGTAAACCTTACTACTGAATGGATTGCAAATGGTGAAATCGGAGAAGTTCGTAAAGTGGAAGCTTTTACTGACCGTCCAATCTGGCCACAGGGATTAAATACTCCTGAACGCGGCGACTGGGTTCCTGAAACATTGGATTGGGATTTGTTTACCGGACCGGCAGAAATGCGTCCGTACAATCAAATTTACCATCCATGGAACTGGCGCGGCTGGTGGGATTACGGAACAGGCGCTCTGGGTGATATGGCTTGTCATATTTTGCACCCTGTGTTTGTAGGCCTTGATCTTGGATATCCAACACATGCGCAGGGTAACTCCACTTTGTTGCTCGAAGAATGTGCACCAACAGCACAATCGGTAAAACTGACTTTCCCGGAACGTGCACCGAAACCTGAAAAACCGTGGAAGTTAAAAAGAAATGCAAAATTACCGGAAGTTGATGTTTTCTGGTACGACGGTGGTATTAAACCCATGCTTCCTGAAGGATGGCCGGCTGGTAAAAATCCAAACGACAGCGGTGGTGGAGTACTTTTCCACGGAACAAAAGATACTTTGGTCTGCGGTTGCTACGGAGTTAATCCATGGTTGCTTTCAGGTCGTGTACCCGATGCTCCTAAATTCCGTCGTCGTGTGGAACTGAGCCACGAAATGGACTGGGTACGCGCATGTAAGGAAAGCCCTGAAAACCGGGTTAAAACTGCATCCGATTTTAGCGAAGCAGGACCATTCAACGAAATGGTTGTAATGGGTGTTTTGGCTGTTCGTCTGCAAACCTTAAACAAAATTCTGGATTGGGATGGTCCTAACATGCAGTTCACCAATCTTACCGATGACGAAAAAATCAGAATCGTTAAAAAAGATGATTTCAAAATCGTTGACGGTGATCCACGTTTCAATAAAATCTGGACTGATCCGGTTCCTGCAAAAGAATTTGCTGCCGAACTGGTTAAGCATACCTACCGTAAACCATGGAGTTTGCCTGATATGCCAGCCTAATTAAAAATAATTTGATAATTGTAAAGAGGGTATTCGACGTCGAATACCCTCTTTTTATATTTTCAAAATGCCTAAATCATTTTCCTGTTGAACGGAATAATAAGTTGAGCTAAATTCATTATTTAGCCACTTTTTTGAACCACATAAATTCACCTTTATTGTAAAACTGGTTTTTAATATCCGGATTTTCTTTTAATTCATCTGCAGTAAAGGGTTTGTGAGGGATAAGCACATCATCGCCAGGTTTCCAGTTATACGGAGTAAGTACATTTTCCTTTTGTGTTAATTGCAATGCAGCGACTGTACGTAATATTTCATCAATGTTTCTGCCAACATTCATTGGATAAAATGAAATTGCCTGAACAATATTATCCGGATCAATAATGAATACACTTCTGACATCTCTGTTGTCACTCACCGAAGAATGCAGCATTCCGTATTTTTTAGATACATTTCCGGAAAGATCTGCCACAATCGGGTAATTAATTTTTACATCCTTACCCTCCTGGCTAATTGCTTTTTCCATAAATTCTTTCCACAATAAGTGCCTTTCAATTTCATCAATTGATACAACAACGATTTTTACATTTAAGGAATCAAATTTTTCCTGGTTATGGGCCAGACCACATAATTCTGAAGTACATACTGCAGTAAAATCGAGAGGATGGCTGAATAAAATCTTCCAGTTGTCGCCGAAATCATCCGGGAAATTTAAAATTCCGTTTGTTGATTTTTCAGTGAATGAGGGTGCTTTATCTCCTATCATTGGTGGTTTTTTGGATTTTGACCAAGCTGACAATGAAAATAAGGCAATCAAAAATAATACTGTTAACCGTTTCATAGGATGATGGAATTATAAAGTACATTCAAAATTTAAAAAATAAAGCTATTTGTGAATTTACGCATTTTTTACGGGAAGGTTTTTAATGTCCGGGTTTTACACCGGCAAAAGAATTAACAACCAGCATTCAATGAAAAACAACCTGCCTTGCTTTAATCGTTAAAAAAAATCAACAATAAAGAAGTTTAAATTCTCTGATTTCATGGAACAGGGTTTGTTAATACTTCCCGTTTATAATAAAAATCTTCAAAATTTAAAAAACAGAGGTTTAACCTGTTATTTTTGTTATTTTGAATGCATACGTTAATTCCGTTTATTAGGATAAAAAAAATGAAGAAAAAAAGTATCATCACCCGGCGTTCATTTATCGGGGTAGCTGCAACTACTGCCGCCGGATTTACAGTTCTGCCTTCGAATGTAATTGCAGGTCTCGGGCATAAACCGCCAAGCGATAAACTCAACATTGCCGGTATTGGTGTGGGAGGTAAAGGCTATACAAATCTTCGCAACATGGAATCTGAAAATATTGTTGCACTTTGCGATGTTGACTGGGATTATGCGAGCAATGCTTTTAAACGGTGGCATTCGGCAACACAGTACAAAGATTACCGGCAGATGTTCGATCAGCAAAAAGATATTGATGCAGTGGTAATTGCCACACCCGACCACAGTCATGCACTGCCGGCTGTAATGGCGATGCGACAGGGGAAACATGTTTTTGTACAAAAACCGCTTACACATTCAGTTTATGAATCGCGGGTATTGCGTGATACGGCACGACGATACAAAGTAGCCACACAAATGGGGAATCAGGGAAATTCAGGCGAAGGGATCCGACAAATCAGCGAATGGATTTGGGCAGGAGTAATTGGCGAAGTTACCCATGTTGATACATGGACCAACCGTCCAATTTGGCCGCAGGGACTTGAAGCACCCGATAAAGATAAACGTGTACCCCGCGATTTGGATTGGAATCTTTTTGTAGGGCCTGCAGAATGGCATGATTACAACCCTGTTTACCATCCGTGGTACTGGCGCGGCTGGTGGGATTTTGGTACCGGCGCTCTTGGTGATATGGGCTGCCATATTCTCGATCCTGTATTCAAAGCTTTACTTCTTGAATATCCATCGGCAGTGGAAGCCAGTTCAACCCCGGTTTATGTGGAATCACCGCCCAATGCTGAATTCGTCAGGTATGAATTTCCAAGCCGCGATAATTTGCCTAAAGTTGCAATGCCTGAGGTTACCATTAACTGGTACGACGGAGGAATGATGCCTCCACGTCCCAAAGAATTAACTGACGGAAAACAAATGGGCGATGACAGCGGTGGTTGCATTTTTTACGGTAGCCGCGGAAAAATAATGTGCGGAACGTACGCTATGAATCCAACCTTATTACCTGCAGAAAGAATGAACGATTTTACTGAACCTGAGAAAAAAATCAGGAGGATTTCAAAAGCTATGGACGGCGGCCACGAACAGGACTGGATTCGGGCAGCCAAAGAAAATCCGGATACCCGGCTGGAAGCTTCATCCAATTTTGAGTATGCAGCTCCACTCACTGAAATGGTTTTACTTGGAAACCTGGCGGTGCGCCTTCAAAGCCTTCAGCGAAAATTGTATTGGGACGGGCCAAATATGCGCTTTAACAATATTGATCCAAAAGACAAGTTGAAATTATTAGCCCACGATGAATTTGAAATGCGAAACGGCGAGCCGCAGTTTGACAAAAAATATGTTACTTTGCCAGCATTTGAAACAGCAGAAGAGTGGATCCGTCCCACATACAGAAAGGGATGGGAACAAATTTAACGATTGAATCTGTTAATTTTTAAATCATAAACCAAAATGAAATTTTTTACAATTATTCTTGCCATTTCCATGTTTGCAGGCGGCTGTACAAATAATAAAACTTCCGAAAAATCAGCAGACACAAAAGATACAACATCTTCCAAATATCTGGAAGAACCCCTGGTTGAACATATCTATACCGCCGACCCTTCAGCTCATGTTTTCAACGGGAAAATTTACATCTATCCTTCGCACGATATCGATGCAGGGATACCCGAAAATGATTTGGGCGACCATTTCGCAATGAATGATTACCATGTTTTATCCATGGATAAAGTTGGCGGAAAAGTAACCGACCACGGAGTGGCACTGTCGGTGGATGATATTCCCTGGGCCGGCCGGCAGTTGTGGGCTCCGGATGCAGCGTATGCAAACGGTAAATATTATTTGTATTTCCCGTTAAAAGACAAGGAAGATATTTTCAGGATTGGCGCAGCGGTTAGTGATTCTCCGGTTGGCCCATTCACGGCTGAGCCGGAACCAATTGCCGGAAGTTACAGTATGGATCCTGCTGTTTTTGGTGATACTGACGGAACTTTCTACATGTACTTTGGTGGAATCTGGGGCGGTCAATTGCAAAACTGGAGAGACAATAATTACAATCCCGAAGGAACAGAACCGCCGGCAGACCAACCGGCGCTTCATCCGAAGATTGCCCGGTTAAATTCGGATATGGTAAGTTTTGCAGAGGAACCACGCGATGTTCAAATCCTTGACGAAAACGGCAATCCGTTACTTGCCGGTGACAATGAGCATCGTTTTTTTGAAGCTTCATGGGTACATAAATACAACGGCAAATATTATTTCTCCTACTCTACCGGCGATACACATAAAATTTTGTATGCAACCGGTGATAATCCATACGGACCATTCACTTACAAAGGTGTTGTTCTAAATCCGGTGGAAGGCTGGACCAACCATCATTCCATCGTTGAATTCAACGGAAAATGGTACTTATTTTACCACGATACACAACTTTCAGGAAAAACGCACCTTCGGAATGTAAAGGTTACAGAATTAAAATACAATGATGATGGAACTATACAAACCATCAATCCGATGAAGGATTAAATGTTCCGGATAAGTTGAAGGTCACTTTCAGCACTGATTATCCAGTCATTCGTTATTTTTTTCATAAAGCACTTTTCCTTTTGTTAAGAGTTCTCTGGCAAACAGGCTGTTTTCTGCTATAAATTGCTGATGCATAGGTTTAGTATGTACTATCAGGTCAACCGGAAGTTCTTTTTTAATATCAGAAATCTCCTTGGATACCCGAAGATAAATTTTGCTTTTTTCAGCAAAGGAGGATAGAATGATATTATCGCCTGTTACAACCAGTACATCAAGATCGCTGTCAACGTCCGGATTACCATAAGCATAAGAGCCAAATAATATTATTTTTTCCGGATGCACTGCCAGCAATTTTTTAATAATTAATGGTATATAACCAGATCCGGTCATGTTGTATCTCTATCATTCCAAATGGAATGGTCTTGCTGCCACATGGAATAATCCTTTTGCGCTATGAATTTTGGAAATTCCTTTCATCAAATGTCTTTGGAAAGTATTGAGGGGAATGAGTTTCAGAAATATCATCCAAGAGAAACCAAACTTTTTCGTTTTTCCTGAAGACGGATTGCAGTTGGATAAAACCGGCTTTCTTTGGGTCGGCTAACGGATGATAATCCATTAGTTTCAGATGGACCAAAATCCTTTAATCTTTGGAAACGGAAATCAAATCTTTGCCGAATGCATTTAGACATGCTCATTCAGGGCATACATAAAAAGGCCGGTTCGTATTTGAACCGGCCACTGACCAGGAATTCATGAAATCGAAATAATGAAAATGTCTGTTAAACTATAAAAACTGACTAGCTGTTTAATTATTTTCTGTTTTTGCGTCACTCTTTTTTGTTTCTGTTTCAACTTCAACATCTTTCCGGCCGTTTTTCTTTAATTCTTTGATTTTTATCTGTTTCCCGTCTTTTTCAATCATCTTTACGTTTTCATCTTCATTGACCACAAAAGGTGGATGCATTCCATGTCCGCCGATAATTATTTCTTCCTGTTCATTCATTTCGTCTTCATCCGCTTCATGACGAATAATTGTAATTTTTTCGCGGCCGCCACTTATCTTTTTCTTTTTATATTCAATAATTCCGGGGTCGCTTAAATCAATAACATTTCCCTGAATCAGCTTTTCAATATGTATCATTCCCGGAGCATGTGGCACATTGGGAGGTAACGGAGGAAGTGGCGGGTGAGCAATTCCGGGTGCAAAAACTGTTTTCCCTTCTTTATCGTGCCAGACCATTACATCATGACCGGGTTTTCCATTTTTGTGCGATTTCATTACAAATACTTTTTCCTCTCCATCACCGGTCACATCGAAATCAAAATCAAAATCCGGAAGTTGAGCCAGTGAATCAAAGTCAAAATCACCTTCCGAATTCCAATTAAAACCCTCTGCATTTCCAATAGTGTCGCCATTCCAGACAAATACATCATTGCCTTCAATAATCGTATCCAGTTCAGTTTTATTCCCTTCATCGTCCACTCTCACCAAATTAATGTGCCTTGTTTTCTTTTTTGAATGCGGCTGATCCTGCGGCTTTTCCATTAATGAAAAAGAAGAAAGAAGAAAGATGCAGCAAACGAAAAAGGTAGTTGTTGTTAAAATGCGTTTCATAATCATCGATTTTAAATTAATTTCTGTTTTCGAAACAAATATAGCTTACAACCACAGTTACAATCAGTTAAAACCTGGTTAAATTCTGTTAAGGAAAAGTTAAAACTGAAAATTGATTATCCTAAATCTCTATATTTGAATCATGAACAAAAAAATCATCATTCTTTTAATTGTTCTGATGGGCATTTCCATTCTCGGAATTATTGCCGTTCAGCTGGTATGGATGAACAATGCCATTCGGGTAAAAAATGAATTGTTCAGCCGGAGCGTAAACGATGCCATGAACAATACAGTACAAAAGCTTGAGGATATTCACAATTTCGGTGTATTAAATCAGATGGCTTTCGACGATTCACTTCATTGGAATGGTCTGCATGATGTGGATGTAAAGTTTGATTTCCCGCCTTTGCCCCCTGCGCCACATATTCCTGATTCGGTGAGAAAGGCGCCCCGTCCGGTGAGAATAATACGTGAATTTCAACCAAATAAAAAGAACATGCAGATTGAAATTAAAACGGATACAACAAGCGGTCATAAAGTTCACAGTTACTCTTACCATTACAATTCTGATGAAAATGAAGATTCAGAAGAACTCGTATTTAACGGAGGAAATGACACTAATCATCAGTTTTTTGTCTTTGAAAACGACACGATGATTGCTGACATCGATTCTTTATACTCGGTAGGATTGGTAAAAATTGATTCACTTTTAACGCATCTTGAACCATTTTCTGTTGTCCGTCCCGATATTTCCCGCCGGGCAAAATTAAAAGCCGGAAACCTTAAACGAATGGCCAACCAGGTGGTTACCGAAATTGTTTCGTGGGACGTTCAGGAGGTTGACAAAAACCTCATCCGTAAAGTATTGGGCGAAGAGCTGCAAAACCGGGATATTCCCATCGAATTTGAATTCGGAATTGTAAAAGACAGCATTGTGGATTTGGCACCCGGTGTTACAGATTCTGTTCAACTGACTACCTCAAATTACCAGGTTGAACTTTATCCAAACAATATTTTTCAGAAAGACATAAAGCTTGCAGTATTTTTTCCCGAACGCCGGGGTTTTGTCTATCACTCACTCAACTGGCTGTTGTTGGCGTCTTTCCTTTTTTCGTTATTTATTCTTGTTACCTTTTCACTAAGTATTTTTTACATTCTCCGGCAGAAAAAAATATCTGAAATGAAATCGGATTTTATCAATAACATGACGCATGAATTTAAAACACCGATTGCCACCATTTCGGTAGCTACCGATTCGATAGTAAATGAAAAAGTGGTGCACGATCCGGAGCGGATAAAGTATTTTGCCGGAATGATTAAAAAGGAAAATGCACGTATGAACCTGCAGGTGGAAGATATTCTGACCATTGCCCGGCTCGACAGGAAAGAATTTGAATTTCAGTGGGAAACCACCGATGTGCACGAACTGATTAATGATGCCGTCCAGGGAATTGCCCTTCAGATTGAGAAACGGGAAGGAAAAATTGAATTGGAACTTACAGCTGGAAATCCAATTGTTACTACAGACAGGAAACACTGCACCAATATGGTTTACAACCTTCTCGATAATGCGATTAAATATTCAGATGCCCCCCCTGAAATAAAAATTACGACAGCAAATAAACCAAGGGGCGTTTTAATCTCGGTAGAAGACAAAGGAATTGGAATGACGAAAAACATTCAGAATAAAATATTTGAAAAGTTTTATCGGCAAACCAGCGGAAACATTCATAATGTAAAAGGTTTCGGGCTTGGATTAAGTTATGTAAAAGCAGTAACCGATGCCAACCGCGGAACAATTGCCGTACAAAGTGAACCTGGAAAGGGAAGTAAATTTGATGTATTTTTACCTTTTATGAGGGAATAAGTTTTGAGCTATGAGTGAAAACCAACATATTTTTTTGGTAGAAGATGACCTGAGTTTTGGATCGGTCTTAAAATCGTACCTCGAACTGAACGACTATGAAGTCACCTGGATTGACGATGGAAAATATGCGATGGAACGGTTCAGGAACGGAAGTTACCATATTTGCATTTTGGATGTCATGCTGCCCAACATCGACGGGTTTTCAATCGGCAATGAAATACGAAAAATAAACAAAGACATTCCCATGGTTTTCCTGACTGCAAAAGCATTAAAAGAGGACATTTTAAAAGGCTATAACCTTGGAGCCGATGATTACATCACCAAACCTTTCGACACAGAGGTGTTACTTTGTAAAATTCAGGCGATTATTAAAAGACAGTCGGTGCAGCCTGTTGCTGAAGAAGTTGTTTTTACAATTGGTTCATATATTTTTGATTCAAGATTGCGCCATATTTCCCGTGAAGGAGTAAGGCAAAAGCTTTCACCAAAAGAATCAGATTTACTGAAATTGTTATGCCAGAACCAGAACGAACTGCTTCCCCGTGAAACGGCGCTTCGTAAAATCTGGGGCGACGATGGTTATTTCACAGCCCGGAGCATGGATGTATTTATTACAAAACTCAGAAAATATTTGGCTGCCGATTCGAATATCGAAATTCAGAATATCCATGGAAGCGGATTTCTGTTGGATATAAAAAGTGCCAATTCCATTCCCGGACCGGGTATATAATTATGTTGTCGATCTTTATTATCTTTGGGAAAAACAGAACATTCTTATAAATCTGACTAAATGAATTCACGACGTAATTTTTTAAAAACCCTGGCAGCAGCTCCGGCAGTTGTTGCATTGGGTGGTTCTCCTTTCTTTTCGGAAGGTAAAAAGGTAATGGAACCGTTTTCGCACAAGTTTAAAATCAGTTTGAATTTGTATTCATTTAACCAGCCGTTGCAGGATGGTAAAATTGATCTGTTCGATGTGCTTGATTTCTGTGCAAGATATAATTTCGATGCCATCGACCCGACAGGTTATTATTTTCCGGGTTACCCTGAAGTTCCGGCGGATGATTTTATAATGAAATTCAAAAAGAGAGCTTTCCTTTTAGGTTTGGATATCAGTGGAACTGGTGTAAGAAATGATTTTGCCAATCCGGATGAAGCCAGCCGGAAAGCAGATATTGCCATGATAAAGGAATGGATTCAGGCTGCTTCAAAACTTGGAATACCAAACATCCGCATATTTGCAGGCACCAATGAACATGAAGGTTTTACGCGCGACCAGGTTTTTGAATGGATGGCAAAAGATGTGAATGAATGTTGCGAATACGGGGCAAAATACGGAGTAGTTGTTGCAATTCAAAACCACAACGATTTTCTTAAAACTGCTGCAGATGTTGACCGGATTTTTAAGATGGTTGATTCAGAATGGCTTGGGTTAAACCTCGATATTGGCAGCTACCGGCAACATAATCCATACGAAGAAATAAAGAAAAACATTGATAGGGCGGTGACCTGGCAAATTAAGGAAAACGTTTGGATTGACGGAAAAGAAGTTCCTACAGATTTTGTAAAACTGTTCAGAATAATTAAAGATGCCGGATACCGTGGCTACCTTCCGCTGGAAACTCTTGGCGAAGGCGATCCGTATGATAAAGTTCCTGTTTTGCTTGAAAAAGTAAGAAGCGCTTTAGAGCAGGTTTTGTAAATCAATTTGTATCGAAAAAAGAAAGTAAAATAATAAACAAACCAGGCAAATCAGGTTAAGATGGAATCAATTAAAATACCTTTTAATGAACTGAAATCTGAATTTAAACGAATTCTGATAAAATATAAATTTACGGAGATAAAAGCAGAAAAATGCGCCGAAATCTTTGCAGTTAATAGTCTCGAAGGTGTTTATTCGCATGGAGTAAACCGTTTTCCCCGATTTGTACAGTACCTCCGCAAAGGATATGTCATTCCGGATGCCGAACCTGAAAAAATCAATACATTGGGAGCGCTTGAACAGTGGAATGGTAATCTTGGTCCGGGTCCGTTAAATGCTGAATTCTGCACAAATCGTGCAACAGAACTTGCAGAAGAATATGGTATTGGATGCGTAGCTATTGCAAATACCAACCATTGGATGCGCGCCGGAAGATATGGCTGGGAAGCGGCTAAAAAAGGATTTGCCTTTATTGCCTGGACAAATGCCGAAGCCAACACTCCGGCCTGGGGCGCCCGGGAAAGCAGGCTCGGAAATAATCCGATGGTTTTTGGAATGCCTTTTAAAAATGAGGCAATTGTTTTCGATTTTGCCATGACGCAATTTTCTTACGGAAAAATGGAGGCAGTAAAAATGGAAGGATTACAACTCCCCTATCCCGGCGGATTTAACAAAGAAGGCAATCTTACTACCGACCCGGGAGAAATTCTTGAATCATGGCTTCCTTTACCCATTGGTTACTGGAAAGGTGCCGGACTGGCACTGATGCTCGATATTTTTGCAACTGTTTTGTCGGGTGGCCTTTCAACCCGTGAACTTAGTCTTAACGAAGCTGAATATGGAACCTCGCAGGTTTTTATTGCAATGAATTTGCAAAAGCTTCACAATTTTCCGGCTATTGAAAACACGTTGAACCAAATCATCGATGATTTTAAACAATCCATTCCTATTTCAGAAAAACACAAAATCAGGTATCCCGGTGAACAGGTAGTAAAAATCAGAAAAGAAAATCTTGAACTTGGAATTCCTGTAAATAAAGTAGTATGGGAAGAAATACGCGGTTTTTAAACATTGGTATTTTTATAACTTGTTAAACAACATATTCATTTTCGGCTCTCAAGAATAAATTTTTCATAAATTGTCAGGAACATTTGCTAAAATCTTTCATTATGAAAAAAATTATACTTCCTGCAATCCTGTTGATTTTTACATTTGGCTCATTTTCGCAATCCTTACGCATTCTCGATCCGCAAAACTGGAGAAGCGGCCAGGGAACAATTGAAGAAACCAAAATAACTTATGAGCCACAAGGCCTGTTTATGAAGGTGGATTGGGAAATTACCTTTTCAGCAAAAGGGCTTGATTTCTATTCAGAGTCTGACACTGTGGAAGTGGAATATTATTTTACACTACCTGAAGGATCACTCATAACAGATTCATGGTTGTGGTTTGGTGATTCAATTTTGAAAGCAATGATTATCGACCGCTGGTCGGCCAGCCAGATTTACGAAAATATTGTTAATCGCCGCCGCGATCCATCGGTCCTGTATAAAAACGGAAATCATGATTATGAACTTCGAATTTTCCCAATGGCCGCAAAGGAAAGCAGAAAGGTTAAAATCACTTTTCTTGCGCCTGCCGACTGGGATGCAAAAACTGTATCCACTTTTTTTCCTTCTGAAAATCTAATCAGCTCAAAGTATAAGACAGAAAAAATTGAAGTATTTGCACGATTACAATCCCTCTGGACAAATCCGGTAATTGCCGGCGACAGCAATATTCCTTTAAATCCATTAAATGATGATGAAAGCGGCAATACATACTTTTTCAATTTAAATGCAAACCAACTATCAAACGGACAAAAATTTATGGTGGGTTCACCATTGCATAGAGGCCCGTTTTTAAGCATTTTCGAGAATGGCAGCGAAAAATACTACCAACTGGCCATGTTGCCCCTGGAAAACAAGAACATCCGCCAACCTCAGAAAATCCTTTTTCTGTTTGATTACCAAGAAGAAAACAGCCAGATTTCACAAACTGCATTATTAAATGAATTTTCGGAATTAATTACAAATTTATTTACTGAAAAAGATTCATTCAATATTTTGTACTATGATTTTGACTTGCAGCAGGCCGGTGAAAACTGGATTCCGGGAGATTCTGTATCAATTGCTGAAACAATAAAGAATCTGGGTGAAAATCCTTTTGTAAGTTACAGCAATCTGGCTACTCTTTTGGCATCGGGAATGGAACGGGCAAATTCTGAAGAAAATGCAAAGATTTTTCTTGTGGCAAATACCGATAAAATTGATGATATTGAATCAGCAAATCAACTTATTGAAGATTTACTGAAACTGAACGATCCCCCGGCCCCTGTTTATATCGCTGATTTTCAAATCACCAATTTTCACAGTTACGGAGCCGGAAATTACTGGTATCTCGGGAATGAATATTTCTACAGAAATCTTGCAAAATTAACCGGTGGCGATTACTGCAGTACCCGTGAAAACAATTCATTTACCGCATGTTTCAACAAAATATATCAATCGGCAGCCAGCGAAAACGGAATGACAGACATACATACATCACTCCAAAATGGTTTTTGCTTTGGCCGCTTCAATCCCGGTCAGCAAAATCTTTTTTTAAATTTTCCGTATCTCGAAATCGGAAAATTCAGTGGCGAATTTCCTTTTGAAGTGGAAATATCCGGAGAATATGCAGGCAATATTTTTTCAGACAAAATCAGTATTTCGAAGAAATATACAGTTCCCTCTGATTCCTCAATCAGCCAGTTCTGGATCGGAAATGAAATTCTTGAAATGGAAAAATCGGGAGGCTCTTATTCATTAATCAACGATATTATCGACAAATCGATGAGCAACAGGATTCTCAGCCTGTACACTGCATTTTTATGCCTCGAACCGGGAATGATGGAGCAGGTAAATGAAATCAAACAAAGAACGGGTGATGACCAGTGGGGTAATGAAGTGCCGGTTGCTATAAATGAAACTGAAATTGAAAAAGCCGGATTAACGGTTTACCCGAATCCATTCAGCGACCGCACAACCATTGAAATTAAACTTCCGCAGCAAATGGATCACAGCCAAATCAGGCTTGAGATTTATGATTTGTTTGGCAAACTTATTAAATCTTTCGATGCGGAACAGTTTGATAAACTTTCAGAAATAAAACTGGAATGGGATGTAACCAGCCAGAACGGAAGACGGGTTTCAAAAGGTACTTATTTATTCGTTTGTACAACTCCCGAAGGAAGAATCTCGAAAAAGCTGGTTGTAATGTAGTTGATGAATAGTCTGAAACAAATAAAGCAGGTGAAAAAAAAATCGCCTGCTTTATTTTTATTCATATTCCTGAATTATCACCCCCGCCATTCTTAACAAAGCAGTATGTGTATCAATAAAATCATAAATGGCTTCCAATTCGCGAAGGGCTGCATTCAGATATATATTTTGCACATCGCGATAATTAAATGAATTGATAGCGCCTGATTCAAATTTCTCACGCGAAATCTGCAGGTTCAATTTTGCAGCAGCCAAATTCTCCCGGGCCACATCAAGTAATTCAGTTCGTACAAGATAAAACTCGTAAAGATTTGCCAACCCATTAGTTAAATCGTGCTCCATTTCATTGATTTCAATTCCGCCAATATCTTCATTTATTTTAGCGATTTGCAATGCCCGTTTTCGGTTTCCGCCGCTATATAAATTAAAGCTAAGGGTAAAATTTCCATAAATACTGGCTGAATTATTCCAGTTCGACCCATTATTTACGTTATCAATTCGCTGGCTGGCACCAGTTAACCCCCCTCGGAAGTCAACAGTTGGAGAGAATGCACTTTTTGCTGCAGCCCATGCATTTTCGAGCAGGCGCTGATTAACGTACTGATTTTGCAAAACCTTATTGTTTTCGAAAAGTTGCGATTTTAAATCCTGTAAATTATAATCCACCGGGATAGCACTAAACGAATCGGTTAAATTGTAACTGCTGCCTGTTTCATCTGCCATTAAATAATTTAAATCGCGCAGTGCATTTTTGTACGTAACCTGTTGTAAAAGGTAATTTGAACGGTCGGATAAGTATGCATTTTGCGCCTGCAAAACATCGTAGGTTACAAAAGTTCCAAATTCTTTCCTGTCTTCAGCCAGGCGAAAACGATCCTCCGAAAGTTTCATTACATCGTCGTAAACCTGAAGTTTTTCTTTTTCGAGCAAAACCGAATAGTATGCAAGAATTACAGATTGAATGGTGCTTTCCACCATAATTGCAGTATTATTCTCCGAAAGATTTTCAAGTTCTTCGTAGCGTTGTTTATTTATCTGAACCAAAAAGCCATCAAACAGCGTCCAGTTAATGCTGGCGCCGCCGGTAAACCGGTTGGCAATTGTATTATCGCCCTCATTAATATTGTAAGAATTATCGTCTCCCAATGAAAGATTTACATATGGATATCGACCGGCAGTTCCCCAATTGTTTTGTATTTCGGCAATACGCTGGTTTTGGCGGACAATTTTAATGCTGTAATTATTTTCCAGTGCATTTTCAATAGCTTCATTCAAACTTAACTGATTTTGCGCCTGCACAGAAACTGCAGCCAGATATTAATATCACAATAATCTTCAGTTGCTTCATCTTCTATATGTTTTCAGTTAGTTTAACTATTCTCATCCTCCAGTTTTCGCTGATGGTGAATCCAGGCAATTTCCACTTCCTCGGGTTCGAACCGGCGGCCATGCCATGCTTGCCGTATTCCGCGACGAATATCGTTTAGTACCAAAATGAGCGCCGGGAAAAACAACAGGATAAATATTGTTCCGAATGCCACACCATATACAAGTGAAATTGCCATCGGTATTAAAAACTGAGCCTGAAAACTTTTTTCCAAAACAATAGGAAACAACCCAAATGAAGTAGTAAGAGAAGTTAAAAGAATTGGCCGTAAACGTTTTTTTCCGGCTTCAATAATTGCTTCCTTCACTTTCCAGCCCTGAACAACTAATAAATTAAATTTCTCAAGGAAAACTACTGCATCATTTACAATAACACCGGTTAAGGCTACAATTCCCCATAAACTCAAAATCGAAAGGGGTTTTCCATGGATTCCGTGTCCCCAAACCGCACCTAATATAGAAATTGGAATCAAAATCAAAATAATCAATGGTTGTTCAAATGATTTGAAATTGATCATCAGGATGAAAATAATCGCTAAAAATGCCATCGGGAAAAGGAACATCAGATCAGCCATATTCCGCTTGCTTTCTTTCTGCTGGCCCTGATATTCGATTCGAACGCCCGGGAAAAGTACCCGCAGTTCTGGAATAATTTCAGTATTGATTTGCTCAAGGATTTCGGTAACCGAAGCATCCGGATCGACCAAATCTGCATTTACCCGTATTTCGCGACGGCTATTAAACCGCTGAATATTCACAGGTCCACGTTTCATTTCATAATCCACCAGTTCCGATAGGGGAAATTCGCCCTGTTGAGTTTTTATTTTCATGTTTTCCATCTGCCCGATTCGTTCACGCCCTGCTTCGGGATAACGTACCCAAATGCGCAATTCATCGCGGCCCTCCTGCAGTCGCTGTGCCTGTCCTCCATAAAATCCCTGCCGCACCTGACTGGCAATGCTTGCTTCATCCAACCCAAGCATATAGGCTTTTGGTTTTAAATTCAGAAGGATTTCCTGTTTTCCCATGGCATTCGTATTTACCACATCTTTTAACTGTGGCATTTCGTGCAAATGTTCCATCAGAAAATCGCGCGACAGTTCCAATTCCTGAATATTACTTGAAAGCAAACCAATTGAAACCGGATCTCCAAAACGGCCTCTTGCACCAATGGTAAATTTTTCAGCTTCAGGAACCGGACCTATTTTCTCCCTGATTCTTTCAATTATCTCATACGAACTGATTCCTGTTTCCTCAGAATTCCGGGGCGAAACATCAACACTTCCGGTATGAGCGCCGCTTTCCTGACCATCGAATCCGGAACCAAGTTCTATTGTACTGTTTTCAATGATATCAACAGTATCATTATAATCGTTCATCATTTCTGCATTAACCACCCAAACCACACTATCAAATTTCTGAAGGTATTCCATGGTTTGTTTTTCACCTGAACCGGGCGTAAAAGCAATGTTGATATTAAACGAATCAAATTCCATACGCGGGAAGAAAGTGGTTTTTATGATTTGTCCACCGATTAAACCAAAAGTAATTATCATCATAGCAACCGGCACTGCAATTGTAATGTACCGCCATTCAAGAACAAGCTTTATTACCCGGTCGTATGCATAATCGCGCAGCCAGCTGATTGCCCCTTCAGTATATTTTCTGATTCCCCGGGCTTTTGAATGTAAAATCTTTCGGATTTAAAACGTGCTTGTTTCCCAGATGGGCAGGCAAAACAAAAAAGGATTCGAATAAAGAAAAACTCAGACTCAGAATAACGATCATTGCCATTTCGTACATCATTTCCATGCCGCCGGTAATAAAAATTAACGGAGAAAAGGCAACAACAGTAGTAGCTACAGAAGTAATAACTGCAGGCACAACTTCCACTGTTCCATCAATGGCAGCTTGCATTGGTGATTTGCCCATTTCGAAATGCTGAAATATATTTTCGCCGATAACAATTCCGTCATCCACCAAAATTCCGATGACCAGTATCATTCCAAAAAGCGACATCATGTTAATTGTAATCCCCATCATATTGGCAACAATAAACATTGCAAGGAAAGATGCAGGAATTCCCCAGGCTACCCAAAGTGCCAATCTTGTACTAAGCATCAACCCAAGTGCCAGAATGACAAGTAATAATCCCTGACCCCCATTTACATAAAGCAGCTTTAATCTGCTTCCAAGAATTTCGAGATAAGATCTTGAAATTTTAAGTTCAACTCCCGGATTCCGAAGATTAAAATCGGTGACATATTCTTTTATATATTTGTCTATATCAGTAAGGTCCTCACTAATTAATTTATTTACCCTCAAACTGATAACAGGCTTTCCTTTTTCAAGTGCCTTATTCGGAGTATCAGAGAATTTCTTTTTTACCACCGCTATGTCCCGAATCCGGATTACACTTCCGCCGGGATTTGCACGTAGAATAATGTTACCAATTTTATTTGGATCAGCACTTCTCGAGCGCAGCCGGATAAGCAATTCTTCATTTTTTGAACGTATCTGCCCACCCGACACATCGCTATTGTTTTTCGAAATGGCATTTTGAATATCACTAAATGTAATTCCGTAGCGGAGCAAATCTTGCTTCTTTTGCTTCCACTGAAATTTCAAGTGTCGGGTAACCTGAAATGGATACCTGGCTGATGTGCCCGGAAGCCAGAAAATCTTCTTCAATTTGCTGGGCATATGTTTTTAAGGTGAGCAAATCTACATTCCCTGTAACCATCAGACGCATTGCCGGCGAAGTGGTACGTTGCTTAAAAACAATCGGCCGCTCGGCAGCGGTAGGAAAAGATGAAATTCCATCCACTGCATTTTTCACCTCAATCAACGCCTCATCGATATCGTAACCTGGAATAATTTCAATACTAACCCGCGCACTGTTTTCAGAAGAAACTGAGTTGATTTCATATATTCCGGGAATGGCGCGCACTGCCTCTTCAATACGTGAGGTTACTCCCTCTTCCATTTCAACCGGAGACGCCCCCGGATAAAACACAGAAACATATAACATTCTGGAAGGCCGTTCAGGAAAGAACGACTTTTTCATTGTATACAGACTTAACCCTCCAACGATTAACAAAAAGAGTACGACCAGGTTGGCATAAAATGGAAACCTGACAAATAATTCAATTGTTTTTTTCATCCTTTAACCTGAGTCTTTGGTTTTCGATTGGTTGATTGTGGCGGAGTTTCTTCACCAAGTATCCCAACAGAACTATTTTCTTTTACATTAATAAGTGGCTCGGCAACTATTTTTGATCCTTCTTCCAAACCATTGAATATTAATGTGGTTTCATTCCACTTCAGAATATTTATTTCCCTTTTGTTGAGTTTGCCATCTACTACAGTAAAAACTTCGTTGGTGTTGAAAACTGCATTACGCGGAATTTCCATAGCTTCGGAAATAACCTGCCCCGGAAATTCCACTACCATATACTCACCGGCCAAAAGTTTGTTGTTTACAGTGCTGTTTACCTTTACAAATATGCTTCTCGACTGGGTTTCTTCATCAACAAAATCAGATTTACGCACCACAACACCCGGTGTCTTCAAATTTCTGTTTCGTGAATAAACCTGAACACGATCACCAATTTCAATCCATTTGCTTTGCCCGTTTTCCACCGGTACTTCCACTTCGAGCAGATCGGTGCGAATCATCCGTGCAATCTGTGCACCAGAGTTAACATATGCTCCAGCTTCATAATTTACCTGTGTAAAAGTACCATCATAAGGAGCATAAAGTGTATGTCGCCCCAGCCTTTTTTCATCTTGTTTAATCCCGTAATATTCATTCAGCACATTCCTGCTGGCTAAAAATATTTTTAACTTTTCGTTTTTAATTTCAGGTAAATCAGGTAAATCCTTATTCATATCAATCTCATTGAAGAAATTCAGGAATGTATCATATAAGGTGGGATAATCGACTTTCAAATCAGGCAAAATGGTTGTAATCGTAGTTAAGAAACCACTTTTTCTTGCTTTAAGTGCCAGTTCCATTTCATCTTTATAAATCTCGGCCACCAAATCACCTTTCTTAAATGATTCACCTTTACGCAGGTTTACATCACCTTTTTCTATTTTACCTGCAGCTTCTGCAACAAGCGCAACTTCGCTGCTGGTAACTACCCGGCCTTCCCGCGAAAGCGGAGAAATAATCTCGTCGTATCTCACCGTTTCAGCTTTCACATACCGTTTCAAATCAGTATCCGGGCGGCGCGGCGGCTCCGGTTTCATCGACACAAACATCAGCGAAAGCGCTGCTGCTCCACCCAATAGAATAATAAGGGCTATAACAATAAAAGTTATTTTTCTCCAACTCATAATTAAATTTTCTTAAATGCCTGACTTATCAATTATTTTAATGATTCAACAAAATTAGCCCCCGGAGCAGTGGTTTGGGTAATAATTGGTTCATTTTAACGGGGCTGCAAATTTAAAGTTTTATTTTAACTGTACTGATTTTTCAAAAAAAAATCAAAACAATTAAAATTTCAAAACTTCATCATATTCAATCAAACTTGAGACTTATTTCAACAAAAAGGGTTTAATCCATTGAATGAAAATCAAAATCATAATAAAAATCCAATAGAAAATTAGTACTGTATTCAGATATCTTCAACTATTTCCTGCCAGATTTCAGAACCCTTTTTTTCAAAATAATAATTCATCCGGAGGAAAATAATTCAATATTTTATTTTAAAATTTGTTTTTTTACAATTAACTTTTTGTGTATTCGCTAGTCAAATGAATTCAGTTAAAATCAAAATACAGGATATTTATTAAACCAACTACAACTGTGGCAACGAAAAAAGTATTTAGGGTATCAGTAACTGCAGCCATAATAGCAGTAATTGCAGGGATGATTTTTTTTCCCAAAATTAAAACACTTATAAAACAAGAAAATGCAGGTACATCGCCGGCAGAGCTGCGTAATCAGCAAAACCGGCAGCAAATATTACTTGCAAGTGGATTTGTGATTATGCCAACCCGGATGAATGAGATCATATACAGCACCGGTTCACTCCTTCCTGATGAAGAAGTGGATCTTTCATTTGAAACATCCGGAAAAATTATTGGCATTTATTTCGAAGAAGGAACACGCGTCAGTAAAGGTACGCTGCTTGCAAAAATTAATGACAGACCTTTACAGGCGCAGTTGCTGAAGCTGCAGGCACAACGTAAACTTACCGAGGAAAAAGAGTTCAGACAAAGCCAGTTACTGGATCGTGATGCTATCAGCCGGGAAAGTTACGATCAGGTGGCCACTGAACTCCAGTCGCTCAAGGCGGATATTATGCTTATTGAAGCACGTATTGCCGAAACCGAATTACGCGCTCCTTTCGATGGAATTGTAGGATTGCGAATGATAAGCGATGGTGCATTTGCCACAACTCAAACCAAAATTGTACGGCTTGTTAAAATTAGTCCGCTGAAAATTGAATTCTCCATTCCTGAAAGATACTCAGGTGAAATATCACCAGGATTTCCAATAACTTTTACAATTGACGGCGTATCCAAAAATTTTGAAGCTAAAGTTTATGCTGTGGACCCAAAAGTGGATATAAATACACGCACAATTACAGTTCGGGCGCTTTATCAGAACCGGAATGACGAACTCAAACCCGGGAGGTTTGCAAGTGTTACTGCCCTGTTATCACAAATTGACAATGCAGTTTCCATTCCAACCGAAGCGGTCATTCCTGAAATGGAAGGAGAAAAGGTTTTTGTTTATAAAAACGGAAAAGCAGAACAACGCAGGGTTACACTCGGGTTGCGCACTGAATCAAACATTCAGATAAAAGAAGGCCTCGATTTTGGCGACACATTGCTTACTACAGCAATTCTTCAACTCCGGCAGGATATTCCAATTCAACTGGACACTTTAGTTATCAATAATTAACATGCATTTTTATGAGTCTTTCATCCATCAGCATAAAACGTCCGGTACTGGCCACGGTTTTTTCCCTGGTTATTTTGTTGTTTGGGGCAATAGGGATGACTTTCCTCGGTGTCCGTGAGTTTCCAAGTGTGGACCCTCCCATAATTTCAGTCAGAACTTCCTATCCCGGGGCCAATTCAGATGTAATAGAAACCCAGATTACAGAACCTCTTGAACAATCCATAAACGGAATCCCAGGTATTCGTGCACTCACCAGCAGCAGCAGTCAGGGAAGCAGCCGTATTACAGTGGAATTTGAATTGACAGTTGATTTGGAAACTGCTGCAAATGATGTCCGTGATAAAGTTTCACAAGCACAGCGTTATCTTCCCCGCGACTGTGATCCGCCTACAGTTTCAAAAGCTGATGCCGATGCCGAACCCATCATCATGATTGCAATAAAAAGTCCTAAACGTTCATTACTCGAATTATCAGAAATTGCCGAGCTGACATTTAAAGAACAGTTACAGACCATTTCAGGAGTAAGTGCAGTGGATATCTGGGGTGAAAAACGCTATGCAATGCGCATCTGGCTCGACCCTGCCAAACTTGCAGGTTACCAGATGACTCCACTTGATGTAAGAAATGCTCTTCTCCGTGAAAATATTGAACTTCCGGCAGGCAGTATTGAAGGAAACACAACTGAACTGACCATCCGGACCCTCGGTCTGATGACCACTCCGGAAGAATTTAACAGCCTCATTTTAAAACAATCGGGTGACCAGCTTATCAGGGTTCGCGACATTGGCAGGGCAGAACTGGGGCCTGAAGATCTGCGTGGAATTATGAAAATGGATGGTATCCCGATGGTGGCCACCATTATTATTCCCCAACCGGGAGCCAATCATATCGATATTGCTGATGCTGTTTATGATCGGTTGAATTTCATGAAAAGGGACCTTCCCGACGATGTAAAAGTTGATATCGGTTTTGATAACACTCAATATATCCGTTCGTCCATAAAAGAAGTAGAATCCACAATCTATCTTGCCTTTTTCCTCGTTGTAATTATTATCTTTTTCTTTTTGCGCGATTGGCGAACCACAATTATTCCAATCCTGGTTATCCCGGTTTCGCTGGTCGGTTCATTTTTTATCATGTACCTGGCCGGATTCACCATTAATGTCCTCACCCTGCTGGCGATTGTACTGTCAATTGGACTTGTAGTGGACGATGCAATTGTAATGATGGAAAACATTTATGTGAAAATCGAGCAGGGAATGAGTCCTGTAAAAGCAGGACTTGAAGGAGCAAATGAAATATTTTTCGCAATCATCGCCACAACCATTACCCTGGTTGCTGTTTTTATCCCCATAATATTTCTGGAGGGAATGACCGGAAGGCTTTTCAGGGAATTCAGTATCGTTATTGCAGGTGCAGTTGGAATTTCATCCTTTGTAGCCCTTACTTTTACACCAATGCTTTCGACAAAGCTTTTAAAGACCCGTCATAAACGAAGTAAGGCATACAATTTTACTGAGAAATTTTTTGTTCGACTTAACAGTGCTTACCGGAATTCGCTGGAAAAATTCCTGAAAAGAAAATACATTTCACTTGTAATTCTCATTATATCGGGAATTTTGATATTCAGTTTATGGAAAATAATTCCGGCTGAAATGGCACCAATGGAAGATCGGTCACAAATGAGTGCAAGAATTACTGCTCCTGAAGGAGCTACATATGAATTTACCTATGACTATATTGAAGATATCGCCAAGTTGGTCGATAAAAATATTCCGGAACGCGATAACATAACCACCATGATACGTGGAAGTTTTGCTTTTGTCCGGGTAGTGCTTACTGATCCTTCCGAACGCGAACGTTCACAGCAGGAGATTGCAGGTCAACTCACTGCCGAACTTCGGAAAAAGACAAAAGCAAGGGCTACTGTAGTTCAGCAGTCAACGTTCGGCGGCAGACGTGCCCGCCCTCCAATTCAGTATGTAATTCAGGCGCCAACAATTGATAAGCTTCGTGAAATACTGCCCGCATTTATGACCGAAGTAAATAATAATCCAATATTTGTTTCACCCGATGTAAACCTGAAATTTACCAAGCCCGAACTTCAGATTGAAATCAATCGCGATAAAGCAAACCTTCTTGGAATATCTACTCAAAATATTGGACAAACCCTTCAGCTTGCATTAAGCGGTCAGCGATTTGGTTATTTTATCATGAACGGAAAACAGTACGAAATTCTTGGGGAACTGCACCGTCAGGATCGAAACAAACCTGTTGATCTAAAATCGCTTTACGTAAGAAACAACAGGGGGGAAATGTTACAACTGGATAATTTTGTCACTCTGCAGGAAACCACAGCCCCTCCTGAATTGTACCGCTACAACAGGTTTGTATCTGCAACAGTTTCTTCCAATTTGGCAAATGGTGTAGCCATTAGTGAAGGAATTGCCGAGATGGACAGAATCGCGGACAAAGTACTTGACGATTCATTCCGTACAGCACTCGACGGTGATTCAAAAGACTTCATGGAAAGTTCATCAAGCCTGATGTTTGCTTTCATTCTTGCAATTATACTGATCTTCCTAGTGTTATCAGCTCAGTTCGAAAGTTTCAAAGATCCTGTGATTGTAATGATGACAGTGCCGCTTGCATTAACCGGTGCTTTGATTTTTATGTGGTATTTTAATATTACCATGAATATTTTCAGCCAGATTGGAATCATCATGCTCATCGGACTGGTTTCGAAAAACGGGATTTTAATTGTTGAATTTGCCAACCAGCGAAAAGAAGCCGGCATGAATAAACAAGATGCAATCAGGTATGCTTCGGCAGCAAGATTTCGTCCGATTTTAATGACAAGCTTATCAACAATTCTTGGTATCCTGCCACTGGCAATGGGATGGGGAGAAGGCGCACAAAGCAGGGTTGCTATGGGGATTGCAGTTGTTGGAGGCCTTACAATTTCAACTTTCCTGACACTCTATGTTGTACCTGGAATTTATCTTCTTATCTCCAGTGAATCAAAAAATATTAAAAATGAACAAATTGTTTATGATGAAACCGGAGCAGCTTAAAAAAATCATTTCTTTTATACCTGTTTTACTTCTTATCTTCAGTTTAAATCCGGCAACGTCGCAGGAAGTGTACGATCTGAGCCAGTGCGTAACAACAGGATTGGAACAAAACTTTTCGATTAAAGTCGCGCGTAATCAGCAGGAAATAACTGAAAATAATTTCACCCGCGGGAATGCAGGATTTTTACCCACTCTCACCACCACCAACCGGTTTGGAGGAAACATTACTTCCACTACTCAAAACATGAATGACGGCTCTCAAAACATATCGCAGGGAATCCGCAATACCACTGGTTCTGCTGCCATAAACCTTGATATGACTTTGTTTAACGGATTTAGTGTTCAAACTACTTATCAGAAATTAAACGAATTACAGAAAATTGGCGAACTGAATACTCAAATGGCCATGGAAAATCTCGTGGCTCAAATTATTTCGGAATATTATTATTTTATTGAACAACTGAACTTCTTCAACAATATGGAATATGCAGTTTCCCTTTCGAGGGAGCGGGTCCGGATTGATGAAGAACGCTACCTGCTTGGCGCTTCATCAAAGCTGGAACTGCTGCAGTCGATTGTGTACCTGAATGCCGACAGTTCAAGACTGGCAAGGCAAAATGAAGCCATACTCGAATCGGAAGTCCGGCTAAAAAAACTGATGGCGCTTGAAAATCTTGAAAAAAATATCGCCTTAAAAGACACGACTATTGTTTTCAATGCCGGTTTGATTTATTCTGAATTGCTGAAATCAACAATGGATTTTAATACAGGATTACAAATTGCAAGGAAAAACCAGGTCATTTCGCAACTTGATTATAAAATTATTGCCTCACGTGCATATCCTTATTTAAATTTAACATCAGCTTACAATTATTCATACCGCGGCTACGGAACGGGGACTATCAGCGACTATGGTGCATTGAAACTCAACAATCAGCAGAGTCGCACACTCAACTACGGACTGGTTCTTGGAATGGATATTTTTGATGGCTACAATCGTCGTCGCGAAAAAATAAACGCACAGGTTGAAATAGAAAACAGAATGTTTTTGTTTCAGGAGGTCGAACAGGATATAAAAGCTGAATTACTCACCGTCTTTTATGCCTACCAAAACAACCTGAGTTTAGTGCAAATGGAAAATCAAAATCTTGATGTTGCACGTGAAAATCTTGAAATTGCGTTGGAAAGATACCGGCTGGGAGCATTATCAGGACTTGAACTGCGGGAAGTGCAAAAGAGTTTGCTCGATGCAGAAGAACGGCTAATTTCTGTTAAGTTTCAAACAAAGCTGGCTGAAATTTCATTGCTGCAGATTGCAGGGAAAATCATGAATTACATTTAAATTATATTTTTAATTTCATGCAGTAACAATCCGGTAGAAAACGGAACTAATTTATAACTTGTTCCCAATTTATGTCTGCCGTATGTTTACTAAATACAATTCTGTTGATTTTCGCCCGCTAATTGAAGGCGTTTCCATGCGCCCTCTGGTTTTTGAACAAAAAACAATCCTCTGTGAATTTAAACTCGACAAAGGATATAAACTACCTGCCCATATTCATCCTTATGAACAAACCGGTTACCTGGTTTCTGGAAAACTGAACTTCAGGATGGAAAACAAATGGAGAATTGCCGAAGCAGGAGACAGCTGGAGCATCCCGGAAAATATGGAACATGAAGTTGATATTCTTGAAGATTCAGTTGTATTGGAATTGTTTTCACCCATTCGTCCCGATTACCTTCCCTGAAAATGAAAGGTTTAAAAGAAACAACAAAATTCTTAAAAGAATATAGTAACTTTGCCGCGCGGTTAAAAAAAGCAATTCTTAATGCAAGTACTTGAATTTGATACTGTTATAATAGGGAGCGGCTTGGCCGGTCTCACTGCTGCATATTATTCATCACAGTTTGGTTCGGTAGCGATTGTTACCAAATCACAACTCGATACAAGCAATTCATATTATGCACAAGGAGGTATTGCTGCAGTAACAACAGACGAAGATTCTCCTGAACAGCACATACAGGATACTCTCACTGCCGGTCGCGGACTTTGTGATCTGGATGCTGTTAAAGTGCTTGTAAATGAAGGCAGGGAACGTGTTTTTAACCTGATAGAAATGGGAATGGCCTTCGATAAGCAAAATGGTGAATTTGTGCTTGGATTGGAAGGCGGGCACAGCAAGCGGCGAATTTTGCATGCTGGAGGCGATGCCACAGGAAAGGAATTAACCTGTTTTATTCTTCAGAAAGTAAAGGAACAACCCACAGTTAAACCATTTGAATATCATGCAGTTGTTAAGTTATTGAAAAACGCTGAACGCGTTGTCGGTGTGCAGGCCTTCGATTTTAAAACCGGTAAAAATATCATTTTCAAATCGAAAGCTGTAATTCTTGCTACAGGAGGATTATCACGCGTTTTTGAAAGGTCAACCAATCCGCATACTGCAACAGGCGATGGAATTGCTATGGCTTATGAAGCCGGAGCAGGAATTGCAGATTTGGAGTTTATTCAGTTTCATCCTTCAGCTTTGTACATTCCCGGAAAAGACGCTTATTTAATCAGTGAAGCAGTGCGTGGTGAAGGAGCCTGGCTATTAAATGAAAAAGGTGAACGGTTTATGAAAGACATTCATCCGTTGGCAGAACTGGCGCCGCGTGATGTGGTAGCCTACAGCATTTTCAGGCAGATACAAAAATCGGGTATTGATTATATTTACCTGTCGCTTAAACACCTTGATGCAGAAAAAATAAAAAAACGGTTTTATCACATTTACATCCATCTGAAAGAACTTGGATTTGATCTTACAGAAGATATGTTACCGGTGTCACCAGCTGCACATTATATGGTGGGCGGAGTAAGAACAAACCTGGATGCCGAAACAAACATTAAGGGATTATTTGTGTGCGGTGAGGCAGCGGCTACAGGTGTTATGGGAGCAAACCGGCTTGCAAGCAATTCATTGCTTGAATGTCTTGTCTTTGGGAAAAGAGCAAGTGAAAAAGCTGCAAAACTGCAAATATCAGAAAATGAATTGCCGGAAATTGAACCGGTTGAAATTTCGAAACAAAATGAAAAGGTTTTCCTTGATTACCAAAATAAAATAGCGGCTATCATGTCGAAAAACCTTGGAATCGTTAGAAACAAAATAAATTTGGATAGCGCGTTGATACAGTTAAATGAAATAGCCGAAAAATTCAGCGGTTTCCAAAAAGACTACAACCTTTTAAAAATTAAAAATGCTGTTACCATCTGCCGCTTAATTACAAAAGCTGCATTAATCAGAGAAGAAAGCCGGGGCGGACATATTCGTGAAGATTTCCAGAAAGAAAACCCGGATTTCAAAATACATATTATTCAACAAAAAGATAGTGAAGTTCAGTTTGAACCAGTTAGAAAATAGAAACGATGGATGAAAAAATATTAAAATCAGCAGAAGTGCTTTTCGATTTGGCTTATGCCGAAGACATTGGCGACGGAGATATTACGACAAATAACCTTGTTCCGCCCGATGCCAACAAAACAGCAATTCTTGTCGCAAAAGCCGAAGGAGTAGTTGCCGGGCTCCCGGTTGCAGAAATGGTTTTCAAAAAATTCGATAAAAATGTGGAATGGAATGTAAAACTTCCTGATGGCTCAAAAATAAAACCCGGCGATGTTTTAGTTGAATTTAAGGGAAATTACAGGGCACTGCTCACCGGCGAACGCAAAGCTCTCAATTTTCTTCAACGGCTGTCGGGAATTGCAACCTATGCCAACAAATGTATGCAGGAAGTAAAAGGACATCCGGTGGAAATTCTTGATACACGAAAAACATTGCCCGGTTACCGGCACCTCGATAAATATGCAGTAAGAATGGGTGGCGCTTCAAATCACCGTTTCGGATTGTATGACATGGTGATGATTAAAGACAACCACATTCAGGTGGCCGGCGGAATTAAAGAAGCAGTTGATGCTATTCGTTCAAGAATACCCAAAAGCATTAAAATTGAAGTGGAAACAGCAACCCTTGACGATGTAAGAGAAGCACTGGAGGCCGATGTTGACATTATCATGCTCGATAATATGAGTTCAAAGATGATGAGAGAAGCTGTTGAAATAATTAACAAGAGAGCGAAAATTGAAGCTTCGGGAAACATGACGCTGAAACGAATAAGAAAAGTAGCTGCTACGGGAGTAAATTTCATCTCTATTGGTGCATTGACTCATTCAGTAAAAGCACTGGACATCAGCCAAAGAATTATCGATTAATGAATCTTGTAATCGACATAGGAAATACCCGAACAAAATTTTCAGTCTTTAATTATGGCGAAATGATAATTTCTGTCCCGGTAGATGAATTTCTGCCCGGACATATTGAAATATTAAAAAATGAACACCCGTCTCTTGATAAAGTCATCCTTTCATCGGTAAAAAAATATCCACAGGAGTTAAAAGAATCGCTTCAAAAAAACTTCAGTGTCTTTCTTGAACTTGATGCACAAACACCGCTGCCAATCGAAAATTATTATGTTTCGAAAGAGACCCTTGGCAGAGACAGAATTGCAGCAGCAGTTGCCGCTTCACATTTGTATCCGGCTTCGAATGTGCTGGTTATTGATGCGGGCACCGCTATTACCTATGATATAGTGACTGAAAACAATCAATATCTCGGAGGTAATATCTCTCCCGGACTTGAAATGCGTTTTAAAGCACTCCATCATTTCACCGGAAATTTGCCGCTTGTAAAAAGCAATAATTTCGACAAACTCTACGGTAACACAACACATGATGCAATACTTGCAGGAGTTCAGCACGGTGTTGTTTTTGAAGTAGATAAAACAATCGAAACTTTTAAGGAATTTTATAATAATTTAAAAGTTATTATTACCGGAGGTGACATCAATTTTTTTGATAAGAAATTAAAAAATTCTTTCTTTGTACATTTCAATTTAATAGCCATCGGGTTAAACCGCATATTACAATATAATGGGGAGAATCATAAGAGTTAGTTTACTTGTCGGATTACTTTTAGTTCCGGCATTGTTGTTTGCACAGTTTAATAATAATACCACCTCACCATATTCAAGGTTCGGACTCGGTGATCTCCAGCCATACAGCTTTGGCCGAACCTCAGCAATGGGAGGAGCATCCCTTGCAAGCCGAAACCCTCAGCAAATTAATATTTCAAATCCTGCTTCCTTCAATTCAGTTGATTCTCTTGCATTTCTTTTTGAGTTTGGATTGTTTGGCAAGTTTTCAAGCTTTAGCAATGAAATTGCAAGTATGAATGCCAACGATATCAATTTCTCCTATTTTGCAATGAACTTCCGGATTACCAACTGGATGGCAACCAGCCTTGGACTTACACCTTTTTCTGACATTGGTTATAATCTGGAGGTAAACGATGAAGTTGAAAATACAGGAAATATATTATACAGGTATTATGGTGAAGGCTCAATATCGCGTGCTTTTCTTGGACTGTCAATTGAACCGGTGAAAAACATTTCGGTTGGAGCGCGTTTGAATTACCTGTTTGGCAGTTTAAACAGGAATTCAGAAGTTTATTTTTTAAGCTCGGCAGATTACTATAACATGCAAAAATTTGAACGAATCAGGTTAACTGATTTTGGTTTTGATTTTGGTCTACAGGCGACCCTTCCGTTAAATGAAAACGAACATTTCACATTTGCAGCTGTACTTGAGGCCAAACCAAATTATACAATGTACTACTCTGATTTAACACTGAAAAATATAACCGCCACCAATCCGGACAGAACAACAAGTGTAAATCAGGACACACTTAATTTTCAAAGTGAGGAAAAAAGCAACATCGAATTTCCGCTGACTTATGGATTTGGATTGTCATATGTAAAAAATAATAAACTCGAAATAAATGCAGATTATTACCATCAGGCGTGGTCAAACGTGATGTTACCGGGAACTGATGAAAACATACTAACTGATTTAGACAAGTTTGCAGTAGGTGCAGAATGGATTCCAAACCGGTTTTCCATTGGAAGTTATTTTAATAAAATTGCATATCGTGCAGGAATGAAATACGAAAAGTCGTACCTTATGCTTAGTAATCAACAAATTAATGATTTTGGCATAAGTTTTGGAGTTGGATTGCCAGTTTACCGTTCCAATTCAACAATTTCTATTTCTGCTGAAATAGGAAAACGGGGAACAAAACAAAATAATTTAGTTCTTGAAAATTATGCAAAGCTAAATTTAAGTGTCAATTTTTACGACCTCTGGTTTATACAAAGAAGATTTGATTAAAATTGCAAAATAAATAACTAATAAAATTATGAAAGCTAATATTCGTAAAATGCTTCTTGCAGCCACCATTGTTTTAACTGCGGTTACGGGTTCCATGGCTCAAAGAATTATTACTGGAACAGTTTACCGCGATGGAGAACCGGCTGCCGGAATCACTGTTGAAGCACATAAAGGAAGCACAATGATGACCAGCTTCGATGGTAAGTACAAGGTTGAAGCCGATGAAAAAACAAAATGGATTAAATTCACTTTCATCGACGATACAAAAAAACTGGATATTGATGATAAAAGCGGCAACTCATTTGACTATGACTTTAGTTCAGGTCAACTGGTAACAGGAGAAGTGGAAGCAGGTGAAGACGAAGGTGAAGTAAACCTTCAATCGCTTGAAGAATTAATGAAAGCACAGAACCGGGATTTCATGAACGAACTTTCGCTGTATACCGAATTCTACAAACAAAATGATTATAAATCAGCCTTGCCACACTGGAGAAAAGTGTACAATCAATTTCCAAAATCAAGTCCGAATATTTACATCCAGGGAATCAAGATGTTTGAAAGCATGATTGAAAAAGCTGAAACCCCTGAAGAAAGAAGTAAAAACATTCAGGAATTGATGAAAATTTATGACAAGAGGATAAAATATTTCAACGAAAAAGGATATAACCTTGGCCGTAAAGGAAGTGACTTTTTAAAATACAAACTCGGTCCGGATAGTAATCTGAATGAAGACCAGATGAAAGAAGCCCTGAAACAAGGCTATGCATGGATAAAAGAATCAGTAGATTTACAAGGAGATAAAACAGAATTACCTGTACTTGTTTTGTTGATGCAGACTTCAAAATCATTATTGAAAATGGGTGAAATTTCAAAAGAAGCTGTTGTTGAAAACTACGATACAAGCAATAAAATAATCAACAGTGTAATTTCAGGTTCTGATGAATCACAAATTGCACGGGCAAAAGAAATTCAACCTTATATTGAAGATATATTCGGAACTTCGGGAGCTGCCGATTGTGAAGCACTGGTTAATATCTTTACTCCGCAGTTCAAGGAAAAAAGCAATGATGTTGAATTCATTAAAAACATGTTGCGCCGGTTAGGAAGAGCAGATTGTAAGGAAAGCGAACTCTTTGCCCAGGCTACTGAAAAACTGTACGAATTGGAACCATCTGCCGAAGCTGCATTTAATATGGCCCGCCGCTATTTGCAGCGCAACAATGCAGAAAAAGCGAAAGAATATTACCAACAGGCAATGGAACAGGAAACGGATAAGGAACTCCTTGCAACTTACTATTACGAATATGCATATTTTATTTTTGCAAAAGAAAATGCATTATCCGAAGCAAGAAACTACATTCGCAAAGCACTTGCAATAAATCCTGATTATTGCGAAGCATTGGAACTTTTGGGTGATATTTATGTCGCTTCAAGTAAATCATTTGAAGGTGATGACTTTGAAAAATCAGCAGTATTCTGGTTAGCAGTAGATTATTACGAACGTGCACGCAGAGCAGGTGAAGATTGCGCTATTGATGCTGCTCAAAAGGCCGCTACCTACAGAAGATATTTTCCAAACAAGGAAGAAGCATTTTTCCGTAGTTTACAGGAAGGACAAACCTATAAAATTGAAGGTTGGATAAATGAATCAACAAAAGTCAGATTCTAAAAATAGCAGATTTAAAATAGTTCGAATTGCAGCTCTTTTCGCAGGGGCTGCAATTCTTTTCTATGCCTGCGAAAACGATATCGAAAAAATAAAAGCATTCAGTACACCCGAAAACCTGCCCGTGGTGGAAGCAACTAATATTGAAACACTTTTTACCGACAGCGGCGAAGTCCGTTTCTTTTTAAAAGCCCCAAAAATGCTGAGTTACCAAACAGATGGTCAGGATTATATTGAATTTCCCGAAGGTATTGAACTTATTAAATACGATGAAAATCAAAAAATAATTTCAAGTATCACTGCCAATTATGCAAAACAATTTGAAAAAGAAAAAAAATGGGAAGCCAAAAATAATGTAATTGCTACAAACGCAAATGGAGATACATTAAAAACCGAACACCTGATCTGGGAAGAAGAAGCAGAAAAAATTTATACCGAAGAGTTTGTGAAAATTATCAGACCTGACCAAATTTTTACAGGAATAGGTTTTGAATCCGATCAATCACTCCAAAACTGGAAAATTAAGAATCCGAAAGGAACAATATACGTAGACGTAGAAAACAAGGAGAACACCGAAGCAGACACATTAAATGCTGCACCCGGTAAAAAAGAAGATTCTGTGAGGGATTTTAAAGAACCGCTGGAATTTCAGAAATAAACAGCATGAATTTTTTACTAATTATTGTTATAACTATTTTGCTATCTGCTTTTTTTTCAGGGATGGAAATCGCTTTTGTTTCCGCAAATAAACTACGCCTCGAACTCGATAAACAGTCAGAACCATTCAGTTCAAAAATTTTAAAAGTTGTAACTTCCAATCCGGGGCATTACATTGCAACAATGCTTATTGGAAACAATCTTGCCCTTGTAATTTACAGCATTGCCTTTGCCGGATTAATGGAACCTGTACTGGAAAATTTTGTACAATCCGATTCAATTATCCTGCTTCTCCAAACAATAATTTCAACAGTTGTAATCCTGGTCCTTGCTGAATTTCTTCCTAAAACTCTATTCCGCATCTTTCCCAATACACTGCTAAATATACTTGCATTTCCGCTGGCACTGTTTTATTTTCTGTTTTATCCCATTACGACATTTACAATTGGTATTACCAACACCTTTCTAAAGTATATATTACGAACTGATGTGCGATCCAATTCTCAAAATCTTGTGTTTAGCCGGATTGATTTGGATGAATTTGTTAATGAACCCGATGAAAACAGGAATGAAAAACAACTGAGCCTCGAAACCGAAGTTAAACTGTTTAAAAATGCACTCGATTTTTCAAAAGTCAAACTGCGTGAAATTATGGTTCCGCGAACAGAAATCGAAATGCTGGAAATTAAAGCAGATATTAGTGAGTTAAGACAAAAATTTGTGGAAACCGGTTATTCCCGTATACTTTTTTACGAAGATAATATCGATAACATTGTTGGTTATATTCATTCATCCGTTATCCTTCAAAATCCAACAACAGTAAAACCATATCTCAAAAGTTTGTTGATTGTACCCGAATCGATGCCTGCCAACAAATTGCTCAGCAGATTTATAAAAGAACATCGAAGCATAGCAATTGTTGTAGATGAATTTGGAGGAATTTCAGGAATTGTTACAAGTGAAGATATTCTTGAAGAAATTTTTGGTGAAATTGAAGATGAACATGATACCAGTGACACAATTCAAAAGAAAATCAGCGACAATGAATACATTTTCTCAGCCCGTTCGGAAATCGATTTGTTAAATGAAAAGTATTTCCTCGACCTGCCCGAAACTGAAGAATTTGAAACACTTGCCGGACTCATTCTTTATCATCATGAAAGTATTCCCAAAATGAACTCTGTAATAAAAATTGGAAAATTCCACTTTAAAATACTCAAAGCCAGCAATACAAAAATCGAATTGGTTAAACTTACTGTTTCCGAACAATAAAAATATTTTTACCATTATTTATAAATCATTAAACTACACGTGCTTACAAGCTTAATTTAAAGAGCTTTCAAAAAAGTTCAATTTTTAAGGTATTCTATTGAAAATTATTATCTTCGTAGCTCGAAAAAAATAAGTAAAACTTGCATTAAAATAACTGTTAATCAATGGCAACGTTACAAAAAATTAGAACAAGAGCGGGATTGTTGGTAGCAATTGTAATTGGAATTTCTCTTGCCGCATTTATTCTTGGCGACATGTTTCAATCCGGAAGTTCTTTATTTCAGAGAGACCGGATGGAAGTGGGAGAAGTAGATGGAGAATCCATACAATATCCGCA
This sequence comes from uncultured Prolixibacteraceae bacterium, assembly GCA_963816685.1. Lineage (GTDB taxonomy): Bacteria > Bacteroidota > Bacteroidia > Bacteroidales > Prolixibacteraceae > CAVYUC01. The sequence continues at coordinate 165,180 of CAWFMB010000019.1, forward strand.
ATTTCAAAGAAAAATTGAAGAACTGGGTGATATATATAAAATGAACAGCCAGCAAAATCAACTCGATGATAATACCTGGGTTCAGGTTCGCGAACAAACCTGGCAAAACATGGTGCGGAACATTGTAATGAATGATGTATATGATGACCTCGGGATTGCTGTAAGCTCCGATGAACTTTTTGACATGTTGCAGGGAACAAACCTTCATCCAATCGTTCAGCAATTGTTTCGCAATCCAAATACAGGCCAGGTAGATCGTGGCGCTGTTGTACAGTTCCTTAAAAATCTTGAAACAGGTGTTGCTCCTGAACAACGTCAGTACTGGTACTATCTGGAAGATCAGATTGTGGATGAAAGAATTCAGTCGAAATACAACACCCTCGTAGCCAAAGGACTCTATATTACCAGCAACGAAGCAGCTTCCAGCCTGCAGGAACGCAATAAACAAGTCAGTTTCGATTACATTCAACTGCCGTATACTTCTGTTTCGGACAGCCAGGTTGTAGTTAATGAAAACGAATTAAGAGAATATTATAACAACCATACAGAACTTTACGAGCAGGAAAATCAACGTCGTATTGAGTATATCACTTTCCCGGTTGAACCGTCTCCCCAGGATTTTCAGGAAGCGGAAGAATGGATAAATGACATCAAATCCGATTTTGCTGCAACAAGTGAAGACGTTCAGTTTGTAGATTCCAATTCAGATGTTGCGTTCGATGATACCTGGTACTCAAAAGAAGATTTACCCGAACAAATTGGAAACTGGATTTACGAAGAAGGGGCAAACGTTGGTGATGTTTATGGACCTTATTTCGAAAACAATGCCTATAAACTGGCTAAACTTCATGCTTCGGAAATGATGCCCGATTCAGTGAAAGCAAGGCATATCCTTTTAAGGGTGAATTCCCAGGCTGAACTTGCAGCACAACAAGCACTTGCCGACAGTTTAAAGACAGCAGTTGAAAAGGGTGCAAATTTCGCAGAACTTGCCGAAAAATATTCTGCCGATCAGGGTACAGTTGCACAAGGGGGTGATTTAGGTTGGTTTGGCCGCGGACAAATGGTTAAACCTTTTGAAGAAGCAGCCTTCAACAATAAGAAAAATGAAGTTACTGTTGTGACTTCACAATTTGGAATTCATATCATCCAGACAACTGATCGGGGAAAAGAATCAAAACAGGTGCAGGTGGCTTACCTTGTAAGAAATGTTGTACCAAGTACAAAAACATATCAGGATATTTATGCAAAAGCAAGCCAGTTTGCCGGAGAAAACACTACATATCAGGAGTTTAATGATGAAGTTGCAAAACAAAATCTGAATAAAAAAGTTGCATTGATTGGTGAAAATGACAGGAACATTACCGGCCTCGAAAATGCAAGAACTTTAGTGAGAGCAGCTTATGATACAAATGAAGGAAAATTAATTCAGGATCAGCAGGGCTCAACAATATTTGAATTAGGCGATAATTTTGTAATTGCAGCAGTTGCGTCGGTTACCGAAGAAGGAATTGCTGATTTTGAAGATGTTAAAGCACGGGTTGAACTGGCAGTTGTTAAAGATAAAAAAGCAGAATTGCTCAAACAAAAAGCTCAAGATGCGTTACAGCAAAATAATAATCTGCAGGCGGTTTCAAATGCACTGAATGCCCCTGTAAAAAATGCATCAAGTGTAAATTTCAATTCAATTCAAATTCCGGGTGTTGGAATGGAACCAGCTGTTATTGGAACAGTTGCTTCGCTTGAACCAGACAAAGTATCAGAACCGGTTGCCGGAAATAATGGAGTTTTTGTGGTTGAAGTAACTTCAATCAATGAATTGAACAACGAAAATGTTGCCAGCGAAAAATCAAGACTTGCACAAAACCTTAATTTCCGTGCAAATTCACAGGCTTTTGAAGCTCACAGAAATGCAGTTGAAATTGTGGACAAAAGATCGAAGTTCTATTAACAGAAAAGTCAAAAAATACAGAAAGCTGTTCCGTATGCGGGGCAGCTTTTTTTTATTTAAAAAAATATGATGTGCCGATGGTTTCCCAAAAAGAATTTGTTAAATCAAATTCCCCGGGTATCAGCATATTTTCAGAATGAATTAAAAAAGGATATTTTTGTCCGTTCAAAAAAACAGTACCATGATGGTACAGATTGTAAATAAATTAAACTACAAAATAAAATTATGGCCAGTATTCAAAAAACCTTGTTAATGATTCTTGATGGTTGGGGAATCGGTGATGGTTCAAAAAGTGATATTGTTGCAACAGCTCCAACTCCATTCATGGATTCCCTGTTCGAAAAATACCCCAACTCCCGGTTGTTGGCAAGTGGCGAAAATGTTGGGCTACCCGACGGTCAGATGGGTAATTCGGAAGTTGGACATTTAAATATAGGTGCCGGCCGTGTTTTATATCAGGACATGGTAAAAATAACAAAAGCCATTCGTGATAAATCACTTGGGGAAAATCCCCAGGTCCTGAAAGCTTACAATTATGCAAAAGAAAACAATAAAAAAGTACATCTCATTGGGCTGATTGGCCCTGGTGGAGTTCACGCCTTAAGTTCACACATGGTGGCTTTATGCAGAATTGCCACTGATATGGGATTAAACAATGTTTTTGTTCACGGGCTAACAGACGGACGGGATACAGATCCCCGTTCAGGGTATGGTTTTCTTGAATCCGATTTGAAAGAGCTTGATAACACAACTGCAAAGTTTGCTTCATTAATTGGCCGCTATTACGGAATGGATCGTGATAAAAATTACGACCGCCTGAAACTGGCGTATGATCTGTATACTGAAGGAAAAGGAGAAAAATCAAGGGATTTGCTTGCATCTGTAAAAGCATCTTATGAAAATGGTGTAACTGATGAATTTCTGAAACCAATTACAATGGTAGACGAAAAAGGCGAACCTGTTGCAAAAATCGAAGAAGGTGATGTGGTTATCTGTTTTAACTTCAGAACTGATCGTTTACGCCAGACAACTATTGCATTTACGCAACAGGACCTCCCGGAATATGGCATGAAAACCATGAACCTGCAATGGTATACCATGACGAATTACAAAGCCGATTTCAAAGGCATCAATGTTATATTCGACAAGGAAAATGTAGTAAACACAATGGGTGAAATTGTTTCAAAAAACGGATTGAAACAAATTCGTATTGCCGAAACCGAGAAATATGCCCATGTAACTTTCTTCTTCAGTGGTGGCCGTGAAAATGAATTTGAAGGAGAAAGCCGGATTCTTATCCAGTCGCCGAAAGTTCCTACCTACGATTTGCAGCCTGAAATGTCGGCGCCGCAGGTTAAAGATGCAATTGTTCCAAAATTGAGAAACGCAGAAGCCGATTTTGTTTGCCTCAACTTTGCCAATGGTGACATGGTTGGCCATACAGGTGTCTACGATGCAATTTACAAGGCAATAACTGCAGTCGATAATTGTGTGAAAGAAGTTGTAGCGGCAGCAATTGAAGGTGGTTTTAATGTTTTGATAATTGCCGATCATGGAAATGCAGACAATGCAGTAAACGAAGATGGCTCGGAAAATACAGCCCATTCGCTGAATCCGGTGCCATGCATTTTCATTAGCGATAAAAAAGATGTTCATTTGGAAAACGGGATTTTAGCAGATGTTGCTCCTACCCTGCTTTCTGTAATGGGATTGGAAATTCCGAAGGAAATGACAGGTAAAAATTTAATCAGTTAAAAAATAAAAATGTTGTCATTCCCGCGAATGTGTGATTTGTTTGCATACAATATCCACATTGCGGAAATGACAACAAATAATATAAAATGATAGAAATTGGACGCACCATAATAAGTCTGGATGTTTTTGAAAAACACTTTCTTTGCGATTTATTAAAGTGCAAAGGAGCGTGTTGTGTAGAAGGTGATTCCGGAGCACCTGTTACTGAAGACGAAGCCAAACAAATTGAAAAGAATTATCCTCAATTTGAAAATTACCTCCCTGAAAAACATAAAGAAGAAATAAAAAAACAAGGCTTTTCTGTAATAGACAGCGATGGTGACCTTGTAACTCCGTTGGTGGAAAACCGTCAGTGCGCCTATTCATTTTACGATGAAAAAGGAATTTTAAAATGCAGCATAGAAAAATCGTTCAGGGAAGGTAAATCCAGTTTCCAAAAACCTGTTTCCTGTCATCTGTTTCCAATCCGGATAAAAAAATACAGACGGTTTGAAGCTGTAAATTACGAACAGCTTAAAATCTGCAAGCCCGGCCGTGAATGTGGGAAATCAAACGAACTCCCTTTGTATAAGTTCCTTAAAGAACCACTCATACGTAATTACGGCGAAGAATGGTACAGGGAAGTTGAAATTGCTGCTGATTACCTTGAAAAAACAAACAAAAAATAACTACTCCATTATCCTCCTGATTTCCAACTGATCCTGAAACTGCCGGAACCAATTAAACAATTAATCTCAACAAATTCATTTCTGTCTCCATTTGAATCCGTGTCCCGGAATTGGATTATCTGTCCGGTTTTGAACATGGCATCATCATGCATCATTTTATAATATTCTGGTTTTCAGTGTTTTATTTTTTTGGCATTCTGGTTGCATTTATGTTGGCACGCTAGAAGATTGGATTTACAAACAAAAAAATTTATAAAAATTAAAACACAAAATCATGAAAAAGTTATCTTTAATTATCGCAGCAGTTTTATTTTCTTTTGGTTCAGTAATCGCAGATGATTCAAATTCGGACACACACCAGGTAGGAATTACAATTTCGGAAGTAGCACTTGTTGATGTTGAAACAACAGCAGCAAGCAAAAATATTTCATTCACACCAGCTGCACCAACTGAAGCAGGTGAAGGATTGACTTTCACAGCAACAAACAGCGATCTTTGGTTAAATTATTCGTCAATAGTTGCATCAGGAACATCCCGCTCAATTTCTGCTGTTGTTTCAGGAACATTACCTGAGGGTGTTACAATATCTGTTGCAACTTCAGATCCTGCATCTTCAGGAAAAGGAAAAAAAGGGAATGCGAAAAATGCAGCTCAGGTTGTTACTAACGGTTCAGGTGTCGAGGTGGTTACCGGAATTGGAAGTTGCTATACCGGAGACGGAGCCAGTAATGGTTGCAACCTTACCTATTCTTTAAATCTGGAGGATACCAAATATGATAAGTTATACCATGAAACTTATACTGCAGTGATAACTTATACAATATCAGACGAAAATTAAAAACCAAATACATTTTAAAATTAAAAAGCTGTCTGCAAAGGCAGCTTTTTTTTTGTGTAAACTGCACCGGAAAAAAATGGCAATGAACAATCTTCATGACAAGGAGGAAAGTCGGCCATAAGGCCTTGCAGATATCAGCCACCAGTCATTAACAGAATTATTCATTGCAAATTTTTCCGAAATCAAAATGAAGATAGCCGCCGGCAGAAGTATGAACTGCAGAAAACTAAACTTATCAAAATTATCCATGCAGGAAGGGATAACCTAAAGAATTCAAGTCTCAGAATAATACGGGCATCGGATTCGGTGAATTATTTTTCTGTTTCAATTGAATCCTGAACTAAATTTTACCACAGACATATAGTTTGCAGAGAAAATTTTTTAATTTCCTGACTTGTCAGATAGACAAAATCTTCAATATCCTGTGGCAGATAAGCAAAATCCTGGCTTTTACTTACTGATTCCTGCCACCAGGCTACTGTTCCTCCTTAAGTTAAAAACTACCGGAGACATGTGTTTCCTTTCTGATTAACACAGTAATAAAAACAGAATACGAAATCTGCAAACTTCTTATTTGAATGAAGAAAAATAATCAGAAAGACTTTAAATTACATTCCCTTACACTCCCCATGTTTTCCACTATACCAACTCCGCATTAAATTCGCATTATACTCGTAACAAATTCGGACTAAATTCGGACTAAATTCGCAAAATCGCGAATTTAGTCCGAATTTAGTCCGAATTTAATATGTATTTGATATAGCGTTGATATAGTGTTGATATGGTTGAAATAATTAAAAATCCCCGGAAGGTTTGGGAGCAATGAAAATAAATAAGCTCCAAATTTTTTAAAATCATCAGATTGGTTATCAAAGAGTCCACGCCATGGAAACGGAAAAGTAAAAGCAAACACTGCCGGAGCAAAATCAGTTGCTCCCATTTTTCCGAAATTAACAACTCACCCGGTTTTAGGAACACAGGATTTATTTTTTTGTCGGATTATTTCCGAAATGTAAGGATTGCAATACAGAGAACTGTTTTATACGGAGATTGCACAGCTTGTCCTTAAGCTGGTTTATCATATAATGACTGGTAATCATAAAATAAATCAGGGGAAAAACTGCTTTCATTTCCTCCTGATCGGTTTGATTACAGAATGATTTAGCTTATGGATTCAGCATTTCTTCAATGAATTATCAGCAATTTAAACCCTGGAAATAAGGTTTTAACTATTTGTTAAACCCCTGTTAAATCGATAACTTTAAACATGAAATTTATCGTGGTCATATTGATTTTTATTTTAACAGGTTTAGTCCCGTTTTGGGTCTCTTCACAAAACAATACCAACAACCACCGCCTGACCATTGAAATACCGGAAGTTGCATTAATTGGAATAATTCAAAACGGGGAGAAAAATGTTCAGCTGAGCTCATATTCACCAACAGAGGCAGGCACTGCAGTAAAGTTTACACCTGAAATACAAACCAGCAGTGTATGGATTAACTATTCTTCTACAGTGAAAAAAGGTAATCACAAAAGAAAAATTGTGGCAATGGTGGAAGGCGAAATTCCGGCTGGAATTAAAGTAGCTGTTGAAGCCTCGGAAGCAGAGGGTACAGGAAAAGGAAAACCTGGCCACCCTGTCGGTTCAATCATACTTTCAAACGAACCTGCCGAAATTATTACAGATATTGGAAGCTGCTATACCGGAAAAGGCGCCAGGAACGGCCACTTCCTTTCATACAGACTTATATTCGACAATCCTTCGGACAACCTGGAAAAAATCAGTCAGATGACTGCCGGCATACATGTAATCTATACTTTAACAGATTACAATTAAAAGGTTGATGCCATTGTTTTCAGGCTAAAGATTAATATTTTAGCACCCGGCATCTAACATGCCAATCCTAACAAAATAGCCAAAGATGATTTACAGAAATTTCTTTCAAAAAATCTCCCTCCTTCTGTTTTTACTTTTCTTTTCAGGTTTTTCTTTCGCCGGTGTTGTGATTTTAAATGGATTAACACATGAAAAGCAGGTTTTACCTGGAGAGAGTTACAAAGGGATTATTGAAATTCAAAACACTGCCGGTTCCGAACAAAATGTAAAAATTTATCTGCGTGATTACTGGTATTCATTTAATGGAGAGTCCAAACATCCGGAGGCAGGAACAATGGAAAGGTCAAATGCCAACTGGATAAAATTTAATCCGGAATTGCTGGTGCTTGGCCCCAATGAAAAAGCCAGCATCGATTTTGAAGTAAATGTGCCGGTAAGTGATACCTTATCCGGAACCTTTTGGAGCGTTTTGATGGTAGAAGGCATCAATCCTCCCGATACAACAGACAACAGTAAAGGTGTCACCATAAATACTGCTATCCGCTATGCGGTGCAGGTGATCACCAACATCGGCAATACCGGAACCCGCGACATTAAATTTCTGGGCCTCGATCTTGCACGTCAGGATGAAAATAACATGTTGAATGTTTTTATTGAAAATACAGGAGAACGGGTCTTGCGACCTGAACTGGCACTTGAACTTTTTGGGGAAAGCGGAAATTCAACCGGAGTATTAAAAGCCGAACGCCGCAAAATATATCCCGGAACTTCAGTGAAAATCACACTTATCCTTGAAGGAATTAAACCCGGAAAATATACAGGAGTACTTGTGGCCGATTGCGACGAGGATCATGTTTTTGGCACCAATGTTTCGTTTGAAGTTAATTAAATGCTGTTTAAGCAGATATTAATTTTGCTCATCCTGTTTGTTCCGGGAAGTAAATTGTTTGCACAACAATTCAGGAAAACTGAAATTTCATATTTAAAAAAAGAAAATGAGTTGGTTCCAGGTGAAATTTTTAATATCGCATTTTTCGTTGCCAATACAGGTGAAGACAGCCAGAAACTGAATGCCCGGATAATTCCGCCTGAAGGTTGGAAAGCAATTATTAAAAACCAGGCTTTTAGTTTGAATCCTTCAGAAAAAAAGCTGTTGGTGTACTCATTACAGATTCCTTTGGAATATCCCGTGGGAGAGCAACAAATTACACTGGCAGTTACCAATACCGAAACAGGTGACACAACCGGTACTGAATCGGTCCCGGTTGAAGTAAAGGAAATTGAAAGCATCGCTTTGATGCTGGTGGAATCGCCTGACTATGTAATTGCCGGTGAAACTTTCAAAGCTCACTTACTGCTCCAAAACCTTGGAAATACTACAAAGCAAATATATATTGAAACTCAAAACTGCGACATTGAAGGTACTTCCGAACTAACTGTAGAACCAGGCAAATCAGTTGAAATTTCAGTTTTTAACAATACAGCTCCGGAAACAAAGGAAGCAACAAAAGTTTATTTTTCAGTGCGTGCCGGTTTAAAGGGTCAGATTTCTAAAAGCATCTACCAATCATACACAGTCTTCCCCACAAGCGAAACAAGAAAAGATCTTTTTTTCCGGTTCCCGGTTACTGCATCTGCAAATTTTCTTGCATCCAATCAAAGAGAACATGTGGAATCCATCTGGCAATTTGAATTACACGGAAAAGGAATGCTTGATCCTGCAGGTAATCATCAGCTTGAGTTTTTGGCAAGAGGACCGGGTAACACAAATCTCAGCTATTTGGGTTTATATGATCAGTATTTTATTTCATATTCAAATAAAAACCTTGATCTGTTTGCAGGAGAAAAATCGTACAGTTTTACCCCGCTAACAGAGTCGGCACGTTTTGGGCTTGGAACTGAAAATAAAATCCGCTTTAACAATGGTTTGAGCTTTGGTTTTGTGTATGTAAAGCCACGATATTTTGGCGAAATTGAAGATGAACTTGCAGGTTATTCAGGTTTTGAAATCAACGACGACAATAAATTTGGATTCCTTTATGTTTCAAAAAAATATACGACATCAGAGCAAACTGCACAACTGGCCAGCATTACAGCACAATTAATGCCGCTGAAAAAAACAAATATCGATTTTGAATTTTCAAGAGGTATATTTCAAAATATTGCCGATAATGCTTTTCACACCAATGTTAATTCGCAGTTTTCGGTGTTTTATCTTGCGGCCAATTATTTCTATACAGGCAAAAATTATCCGGGTTATTTTTCAAATTCAACATTTTATTCCGGCAGTTTCTCAGCAAATCTGTCACCTAAAATAAATGTTGGATTTTACGCCAAAGAGGATTTTAGAAATGCAGCGCTCGATACTTTCTTTGTTAATGCACCTTATTCCAAATCTTTTCAATCGTTTATAAATTATAACCTTGCCAGCCGTTCTTTTTTAAAGCTGTACTGGAGAGATTATGAACGAAAAGACCGGTTGGTTTTGGATAAGTTTCATTATAAAACAAGATCGGTAAATGCCCAGTTTAATCAAAAAATAAGGAAGCTGGAATACAGTCTCCTGGGAGAATATGGTCAGACTACAAATTTTCTTTTAAGCGAAACTGAAAACCGGCAGGAAACATATCGTGCAACTACCAATATTGCCTGGCGATTTAATTCATCGCATTATGTGCGGTTTTTTGGAAGCTGGTCAAATGTAAACAGCTTTATTTCGGATGATCAGCAAAATTTAATTGCCGGGATATCAGCAACCAGCAGGTTTTCAAAAAATCTTATTGCAAACATCTATCTTCAAAATGCATATAATATCGATGATTATTTCAGGAACCGGAATTTAATGCAGTTGAACCTCGATTACTCTTTCCTGAACAAACACAAATTATCGCTTCGTGGTTTTTATACCCTTTTCAGACAGAAAATTGATAATCCTGAGTTTTCTGTTTCGGTTAACTATTCCTATAAATTCGGCATTCCGCTGAAACAGGTAATCAAAGCCGGTGATTTGCACGGAAGAATCATCCGGGAAAACGATGAGCCTGCAGAAGGAATTGTTGTATCTCTTCAAAACAAAACAGCAATAACTGATAAAAACGGTGAATTCTGGTTGAACACCATAGAACCGGGAAGACACCTTCTTTTTGTGAATCGGGAAAAGTTTGACTTAAACGAAATCACAAACATTCAGTTACCTATGGAGATTGAAATCATTGAAGACCAGGAAATTCAATTAAACATCAAAATTACAAAAGGAGCAAAAATAACAGGAACTTTTAAGATAAAGGAAAGTGAATTTCCTGCATTAAGAAATGAAAATGTAACTTGTTCGGGCATTGTTGTTGAATTGAAAAATGATTTTGAACAATTCAGGACTGCCACCGGCACTAACAGCCGGTTTTCATTTCCTGTTGTCCGTCCCGGAAAATGGATAATTAAAATTTATACAAATTCACTTCCGGCAGGATTTGAAATTAAAAACCCGGTTATTGAACTTGATCTAAAGCCAGGGGAAGAACAAAACCTTTTAATTGAACTGCAGCAAAAAAAACGGAACATTATCTTTAAATCAGGCGAAAGTCTGATGTTGCAGACAAAGCCTATACAGGAAAATCAAGATAAGATTTCGGAATCGAAAGCAAAAAAAGCAGCCGATTTGGATTCTGTATATTATTCTGTGCAGCTTGGAGCATTCACAAGAAAACTACCTGGAGACTCACCGTTCTTCAAAAATGAACAGTTTGTATTTGAAATTGAAAATAATAACTTTCATAAATATTTTGCAGGGAAATATGCCACATATGAAGAAGCTAAAAATGAATGGGAAAGGTTACGTGCAAAATTCAAAAATATATTTGTGGTTTTAATAAAAAACAACATACCGGTTCATGTTAATCAGGAATAAAATCAAGTGGATATGAAACGAACATGTTTGCAGATAAACACAAACAACCATGAACAAAATACATGTGAGTTCCCTGCCCGATGGTCAGGCGGGCATCGGGTGAAAAAGTGGATAAAGAGATAAAGTTTAACCAACAACTAATGAGTAACATAATAATTTGTACAGATGAAAATAAAGAAAATCAGATTTGCAGGTTTATTTATACTTGTTTTGCTTTTCCCTGTTATTGCATATCCCCAACTGGAAGAAGCACAGATTGGTGTTTATTTAAGCCTTCCGCAAATTGCGTTGCTCGATATTGAACCCGGTGCCGGCAGCAGTGTTCTTTTTACCATTGAACCCTCAGCAGAATCGGGAAATCCGGCCAATATAGAAAAAACGACTAACGGAAACCTCTGGGTAAATTATACCTCAGCAGTTAGCAATCCACAGGATTCGCGAGCGATAACTGCTCAAATTTCGCAGGGAAATTTCCCGGAAGGAATAACCTTGTTTGTTGAAGCCGGAGCTTTTTCGGGAAGTGGAGAAGGACAAACCGGACAGCCTGCCGGAAAGACAAGTTTATCCGTTCAACCCAAGCCAATTATTTCGAACATCGGCAGTTGTTTCACAGGTAACGGAACAAATAACGGGCATTTGTTAACCTTTTCAATTGACATTGCTGATTATTCAAAAATTCAATCGATGGAGAATACCGAATTCACTATCCTTTATACCATAACCGATAATTAAAAGAGATGACCACAACAATAAAATACCTGCTAACCGTATTGTTTTTCCTGCCGGTTTCTGTGGTTTGGAGCCAAACTCTAGCTGTAACAGTAGAGGGAAATGCTACCTTTGGAAACACGCTGTTTGCTGTAAATGAAGCAGGTGAAGATTTTCAGGGATCTGTAGTGACTGAATCACCATTAAATGTTTCGGTATTGAGTGGAGATTACTGGGACAAAAAAAATAACCGAAACAATAAATGGAGGATTTTTATTTACAAAACAGATTTAACCTGGAATCCGGGATTAATACTGGAAGCGGCCCGTACCGGAGCTGGTTACAATCCGGATAATAACGGATCTCCAAACATCAGCGACGGAGAAAGTTTTCAAACAATTACAAATAATCCAACCTATTTTTTCCTTGGGAAAGATCAGATCGCTTACATACCTGTTAACCTAAGATTATCGGGAATTTCAGTTACAATGGGTGCAAAAAATTATGAAACCAATGTTGTTTTAACAGTTTATGATGACTGGTAAAAAGTTTCAGTGCCACACAATTTGGATTTGAATGGTTTTTTAAAAACCCGTACCCATGAAATACTAATTTGGGGCGGTAGTAATTGATGAAAAGTATAAACCGGAGGAAAAGAAATTATGATTCACTTCCTCCGGAATTCAACAATAAAATTACCAGTTAAATACAAGGTTATATTTTTCAGGATCAAGTCCCCATTTTTCAAAAAGCCATTTCGAAGCTCTTAAATCATAACGTGTTCTGCTCATTTCCGGCGATCTTTTTATCATTGCTACCACACCGTCAATTACTTCCTGACTACTTTCCTCAATACAATCTATTGCATTTAATGCATGGCACCGGGCAAATTCATTTGGATTATCCAGTACTTTTAAAAGCGCATCTTTGGCTGCTTCTTTATCACCAAGATGATAAAGCGCTTCGGCAGCAACTACCACAACATTTGCCGATTCATCATTTAACGCTTCTCTCAATTCCGGGATTGCAGGCGAGGCTTCATCCTTCAGAATCAAAAAACCGGTTGCTCCCCAATAGCGGACAGCACTATCCTCATCTTTTAAATAAGTCTTTAATTTTTCAATGTCATCCGCTTTTGCAAGTGTTGCAACATCTGCAGCTTCCATTAATTTATCCAAATCCACATTCCCTGATCGCATGTAATCGTAAAACGGTATTTCTCCGGTCCTGTCAATTCTGTCAGCTTCGGGAACAAATCCGGTATCGTGAATTCGTTTAAGCCAGTCATTATTGGCTGCCTGCATTCGCACCAACACGTCATGATATTCCGGATTGTCTGCAAGGTTATTTATTTCCCATGGATCGTTTTCAGTATCATACAATTCTTCAACCGGCTTGGGCTCCCAGAAGCGGCTTTGAGTTTCATTGCAATCCCCCTTCAAGTATGCCTGCTCCCATGAGCCGATAGAAGGCGCCCTCCACAAATATTCCAGATGCTGTCCATAAATCCGGTACGGCATGTAATTTCGGATGTAGCGAAACTTTGTATCACGGACAGCCCTGCTCATATCATATCGTTCATCCATCCTCCCACGAAACATAAAAGCGTATTCCGGATCTTCTGTTTTTTGTTTTCCCAGGAAAGCATGACCCTGCATATATTCAGGAATTTCAATTCCGGCAATACTTAATAATGTAGGTGCCAAATCAACAAAGCTAATCAACCGATCTATTTTTGAACCGGGGGTTTCAGCAGGGAAAAGATGTTTGTATTTATCGGGAATCCGGATAATAAAAGGCACATGAGTCCCCGATTCATAAACATACCGTTTACTGCGGGCAATAACACCACCATGATCGCCGTAGTAAAAAACAATTGTATTATCGGCAAGCCCTGCATCTTCCAGATCCTGCAGCCATTTTCCAATCTGGGTATCCATATCCTCTACCTTATCGTAATACTGCGCCCAGTCATGTTTCATTTCAGGTGTTTTGGGATGATAAGGAGGAATGGGTACTTCGTCAGGACTGTGCCGGAGTTCATCATTGGGAATCCAGTTGTGGATAGAACTTTCGTGAGAAATCGTTGTGTTGTATACTGCAAAAAACGGCTGTCCTTCTGCCCTGTTTTTATAACTCGCCTCTTTGCTGCATTCGTCCCAAATTTTATCCTGATCGATTGAATTTGTGTTGTAATCTGTTTTCACATTATTTGTACAGTAATATCCGGCCGCACGTAAAAATTCAGGATATGTTTTTACAATCTCCGAAAGCGGATAATAGCTGCGCATGTGCTGGCTGCCATTTGAACTGGCGTAAACTCCGGTTATAATTGTATTTCGGGCAGGAGCACAAACCGGGGCATTTGCATAGGCATGAGTGTATAAAAATCCTTCGGATGCCAGCTTGTCCAGATTTGGTGTGGTAGCAAATTCATCGCCGTAACAACCTAAAAACGGGCTGTTGTCTTCACTGGTTAGCCACAAAATATTGGGAAGTACATCAGGTTCTTTTTCGTTGCAACCATTCAGTAAAAAAACAATAACAATAAAAAACAGTTGAAGGGAATAGCCGGTCAGGTTTTTAAATCTCATTTTAACACGTATTTCTGGTTTGAAGGGTAAAAATAAAAAAGGATAATTCAAAATTCGACTAATTATGAAATAGTTTTCTGCTTCCACTAAAAATTAAGCCACAATTTCAACACGATTTCCATCCGGATCAAGAACAACACTTTCATAATTCCCGTCTCCGGTAGTGCGGGGCTCACCAACTACTTTGAATCCATCTTTCCTGAGAATCTCAGTCAGATTATCCACTTGGGGTTTTGAACCTGTTTTCAGGGCAAAATGAATAATTCCGGAATGTTGTTTAATCGGATCATCTTTCGATTTTGGGATATTTGGCATTTCCATTAATTCCATACTGCAATCGCCATCAAATTGTAAAAAATACGATCGGAATTCACGCGAGTGATTATAGTAAATTTCCCCGGAAGATGCATCGAAATAATGCATGTAGAAGTTCCGCATTCCTTCAAGGTTGTATGTCCAGATTGCAATGTGATCAATTTTCATTGTTTTCTTTTTATTTGTTTTTGTTGCTTTTCATCAGTCAATTAAAATATTGGTTTGCTGCCTAAAATCAGCCATCATACTGTTTAAGTTTATTTCGTTTCCTACGAAAATATATCAAATTTTGTTTTCCCACTCATTAAAAAATTGTTTAAGATAATCTTCCATAAAATGATGCCGTTGTTTTGCCAGTTTCTTTGCAGTATTAGTATTCATCCTGTCTTTTAAAAGAAGCAGTTTTTCGTAAAAATGATTAATCGTAGGAGCTGTTCCCTGTTTATAGGTTTCAAAATCAGCATGAAAAACAGGTTGAATTCCGGGTTCATGAATCAACCTGCCTTTATTTCCGCCATATGTAAAAGCACGGGCTATCCCTATAGCGCCCATTGCATCGAGCCTGTCGGCATCCTGAACTATTTGGGCTTCCAAAGTTGTGGAAGGTGTTTCAATTCCCGCACCTTTAAAGGAAACCTGACTAATTATTTGAAGTATTGCTGTTACATCCGGCTGATTTAATTTGAATTGGGCAAGCCATTCTTCAGTTTTAAATTTCTTCGTTTCCGCATTCAATTTCCAGTCATCCAAATCATGCAACAACGCCGCCATCTCTATCCTAAACAATTTTCCCCCTTCAATTTTAGCGATTTTTAATGCCATTTCCCTTACGCGGAAAATATGCCACCAGTCATGACCCGAACCTTCAATACTGAAAATTTCATGGATGAATTTTTCAGTTTTGTCTACAACCTGCTGTTTTTCATCGGTTATCATCAGACATATTTAAAAGATGATATTAAATATTATTGTTATAAAAAGTTTCCGGGGATACAATTATTATTATTTTTACCCCAATAAACATACTGGCATGAATCATGTTATATCCTGTACAGTAATCGTTTAAATAAATAGAATTATCAAATATAATGACAAAAAATTCGAAACTAACCATACCTGCACTTATTAATCATTCAGTAAAAAATTTTGCTGAAAGAACTTCTCTTGTTTTTGCCGGAGAAAGTAATTACACCTACAGGGAAATGGGTGATGATGTTAATAAATTAGCCGGCGTTTTAATCGGACTTGGTGTTAAAAAAGGGGATAAAGTAGCCATTTTGGGTACGAACATGCCCAACTGGGGAGTCGCTTTTTTTGCAGTTTCGGTTGTGGGTGCTGTTGCAGTTCCTATATTACCCGATTTTCATCAAAAGGAAATAAACTCCATTATTGAACATTCTGAATCAAAAATATTACTGGTTTCAGAAGGTCTGTATAAAAATATTAACCGGAAAACCCTGCAGCTTGTTGAAAAGGTAATTTTAATGGAGAATTTTGCAATTGTTCCTAAAGGGACTGCTGCAGAAGACTTAAATATGCTTGAAAGTTCATTGCCCCTGGCAAATAATGAAACGGTAACAGCAGAAGTTGAAGAAGATGATCTTGCATCAATAATTTATACTTCAGGAACCACAGGGAGCTCAAAAGGTGTGATGTTAACACATAAAAACCTTTCCTGGACTGCCCGGCAATCTTATACATTACAGGAGATTAAACCAACCGACAGGTTTATGTCGGTTTTACCCCTGTCGCATACGTTTGAAAATACAGTGGGGTTTCTATTGCCGATAAAATTTGGGGCTTCCGTGCATTATCTGAGAAAGCCACCGGTTGCATCAGTACTGCTTCCGGCACTGCAAACAGTAAAACCCACATTCATGTTGTTGGTTCCGTTAATTATCGAAAAAATATTCCGTTCTAAAATCTTTCCTGCATTCCAAAAAAATAAGGCCATGCGGCTGTTATATTCTGTTCCGGCAATGCGAAAGATTCTGCATAAAGCAGCAGCCTCAAAATTGCATAAAACATTTGGCGGAGAACTTCGCTTTTTCGGAATTGGGGGTGCAAAATTGGATCCAACAGTAGAACGTTTTTTACTCGAAGGCAAATTTCCATACGCCATTGGATACGGATTAACTGAAACTTCACCACTATTGGCAGGGGCGGTGGGTAAAAATACACGCCTGGGGTCAACCGGTCCTGCTATGGAAGGGGTTCATTTACGAATTGCAAACGCTGATCCGGCAACAGGTGAAGGTGAAATTCAGGCAAAAGGACCGAACGTGATGAAAGGTTACTACAAAGCGCCCGAATTAACAAAGGAAGTTTTCACTGAAGATGGCTGGTTTCGCACCGGTGACCGGGGAAAATTCGACAAAGACAATTTCATTTATATTAAAGGACGAATAAAAACAATGATAGTTGGTGCCAGCGGCGAAAATATTTATCCTGAAGAAATTGAATCCGTTATCAACAAAATGCGATTTGTTTTAGAATCGCTCGTTGTCGAAAAGAAAGGAAAACTTGTTGCCATGATTCACCTTAATGCTGAGGAAATCGAGCAGAATTTTCAGCACATGAAAGCAGAGGCGCAACAATATATTCAGGATAAGTCAGAGGAAATCCTTAAGGAGATTCAAAAAAAGGTAAACGAAGAGGTGAATAAATTCTCCAGAATTCAACAGGTTGTGCTGCAACCCATGCCTTTTGAAAAAACGCCGACTAAAAAAATAAAGCGGTTTTTATATGCTTAGCAACCGCGAGTATCATGAAAATGGAAAGTCTTTTTAGGGGCTTTCCATTTTTTTATATTAATGGGTAGAAAATGTTAATTTTGTACTCACAAAACCGGAATAGAAATGGTTATTGAATCAAGATATAATGCAAGGGGAGTTTCAGCATCAAAAGAAGATGTACATAGTGCCATCAAAAATATCGACAAGGGACTTTTCCCAAAAGCATTCTGTAAAATAACACCCGACATTTTGGGCGGCAATCCGGAATGGTGCAATGTGATGCATGCAGATGGCGCCGGCACAAAATCATCCCTGGCTTACATTTACTGGAAAGAAACCGGTGATTTGTCAGTGTGGAAAGGCATTGCACAGGATGCACTGATTATGAATGTTGACGACCTGCTTTGCATTGGCGCAACCGACAATATTCTTGTTTCATCAACAATCGGAAGAAATAAAAATAAAATTCCAGGCGAAGTAATTGCTGCAATTATTGAAGGAACAGAAGAACTTTTAGCTGATTTGCGCGAAATGGGCATCAGTATTTATTCCACAGGGGGAGAAACAGCCGATGTGGGTGATTTGGTGCGCACTATTATTGTTGATTCTACCATTGTTTGCCGGATGAAAAAGGCCGATGTAATTTCAGCAGATAAAATCTCACCTGGAAATGTAATTGTTGGATTTTCCTCATCAGGACAGGCAACTTATGAGAAACAATATAACGGTGGCATGGGAAGCAACGGGTTAACCTCTGCGCGGCACGATGTTTTCAATAACTATCTTGCAGAAAAGTACCCTGAAAGTTTTGATCCTGATGTACCAGGTGATCTGGTTTATTCGGGAAATTACAAATTAACCGGCCAGATTGAAGGTTTGGGAATCGATGCCGGCAAACTGGTTTTGTCGCCTACACGCACTTACGCTCCGGTGATTAAAAAAGTACTGGATAAGTTCCGCGGCCAGATTTCCGGAATGATACATTGTTCAGGTGGCGCTCAAACCAAAGTGCTGCATTTTGTTGATAATGTACATGTAATAAAAGACAATATGTTTTCTGTTCCGCCGCTGTTTGAAATAATTCAGCAACAATCAGGAACTCAATGGAAGGAAATGTACAAGGTTTTTAACATGGGGCACCGTTTTGAAATTTACACCGTACCCGAAATTGCCGGTGAAATTATCCGTATGGCAAAATCATTTAATATTGATGCTCAAATCATTGGTAGGGTTGAACCTTTTAAAGGTAAAAAACTTACAATAGAAACAGGCAAGGGAACTTATTTTTATTAGCTCATTCTTCCGCAGAAAGTAATTTCATTTTATCCAGAGAAGAAAATCCAAACCGGACCAACCTTAGCCCAAATAGGTTTTAATTAAATGATTCCTCCTCAATTGACTGGGGATATCAAAAAATAAAAGAAAGAAATAATGGCAGAATATAAATTACTCGAAAAATACGAATCAATAAAACACCGCTTCGAAGAGGTGCAGCAAATGATCACCGATCCGGAGATTATTGGCGACATGAAACGGTATGTAAAATTGAATCAGGAATACAAAAACCTGGAGAAAATGGTGAATGTTTTCAGGGATTATAAAAATCTTGTTGAAAGCATTGAATCCGGAAAGGAAATTCTGGCCGAGGAATCAGATGAAGAGTTGCGTGAAATGGCACATGAGGAAATAGAACTGGCCGAAGATAAAATTCCTGAAAAAGAAAAGGCAATTAAGATGTTACTGGTTCCTGCTGATCCGGAAGACGATAAAAATGCAATCCTCGAAATCCGGGCTGGCACAGGTGGTGACGAGGCAAGTATTTTTGCCGGTGATTTGTTCCGCATGTACTCCAAATTTTGCGAGAAAAAGGGCTGGCGGTTCGAAGTCACACATATGAGCGAAGGAACTGCCGGCGGTTACAAAGAGATTGTTATAAAGGTAAGTGGCGACGGAGTTTACGGAATCCTGAAATACGAATCAGGGGTACATCGCGTACAGCGTGTACCACAAACCGAAACGCAGGGACGTGTTCATACATCGGCAGCTACTGTTGCCGTTTTGCCAGAGGCTGAGGAATTCGATGTTGACCTGAAAGATTCAGACATTAAAAAAGACACATATTGTTCGTCAGGACCGGGAGGACAGTCGGTAAATACAACCTACTCCGCCATCCGGTTAACACATATCCCTACCGGAATTGTAGTTACCTGTCAGGATGAAAAATCACAATTAAAAAACCTGGCAAAGGCAATGACTGAATTACGCACCCGTATTTACAACATGGAGTACCAGAAATACATTGACGAAATTTCTTCGAAACGAAAGACAATGGTTTCCACTGGCGACCGCTCGGCTAAAATTCGCACCTACAACTGGCCACAGGGCCGTGTTACCGATCACAGGATTAATTTAACGCTGTACAATCTTCAGGCAATCATCAATGGTGAAATTGATGAAATCATTGAAAAACTGATGATTGAGGAAAATGCAGAAAAACTGAAAGAAGCAGAAATTTAATTGAAATTAAATTGGCTATTGCTTATATTTGATAAAAAAAGATGGAATATATTTCTGAAAGAATTGTCATTGACCCTCAGATTTGTAACGGAAAACCAACAATTCGTGGATCAAGGATAACAGTACAGTCGATTCTGGAATTTTTATCTGCCGGAGATTCCCGGGAAGAAATATTAAAACAGTATCCAAAACTAAAACAAGAAGATATTCAGGCTTCCTTAAAATTTGCAGCACATCTTTTAGGAAGAAATTATTCGATTAAACCTGTCGCCTGATGCTGAAGTTTTTAATCGATGAAAATCTTCCATATTATTTTGGACTTTGGAACAATGATGAATGCATTCACGTTTTTGATATCCCGAAAGTTAAATCCGATAATGATATTTGGGAATATACTAAAATAAATGACTTGACTATTATTACAAAAGATGCTGATTTTTCCAATAGAATCATGTTTTCAACTCCTCCTCCCAAGGTAATCCACCTTAAAATCGGCAACTTTAAAATGGAAGATTTATACCAGTTCCTAAATAAAATCTGGATATCAATTCTTGAAGAGGTTGACACGCCTAAATTGATTAATGTTTATGCAAACCGAATAGAATCATTTGAATAATATACAATAGCGAAGAATGAAACAGCAACAACTTTTCGGGCAAATTCAAAAAAAACGCAGTTTCCTTTGTGTGGGATTGGATACTGACATCCAAAAGATTCCAAGACATCTTTTAAGAACAGCTGATCCAATATTTGCATTCAACAAAAATGTTATTGATGCAACCGCTGAATTTACAGTGGCATACAAGCCCAACCTCGCGTTTTACGAAAGTCTGGGGTGGCAGGGCTGGCACAGCCTGGAAATTACGGTGGAATATATCAAATCCAATTATCCTGAGATTTTTCTGATAGCGGATGCAAAACGTGGTGATATCGGAAATACTTCAAATCTGTACGCCCGCGCATTTTTCGAAAAACTGAACTTCGATGCAATAACCGTTGCTCCGTATATGGGTGAAGATTCGG
Source organism: uncultured Prolixibacteraceae bacterium (assembly GCA_963816685.1). GTDB lineage: Bacteria > Bacteroidota > Bacteroidia > Bacteroidales > Prolixibacteraceae > CAVYUC01. The sequence continues at coordinate 186,028 of CAWFMB010000019.1, forward strand.
TAAAACCATTTATGAATTATCCTGAAAAATGGGTGATTTTACTGGCGCTGACTTCAAATAAAGGCGCTTTCGATTTTCAATTTTTGAAAGATGTAGAAAGTGGTGATCAACTTTTTGAATCGGTATTAAAAACTTCACAGAATTGGGGAAATGAAGAAAATATGATGTACGTGGTTGGAGCCACCAAAGCTGAGAAACTGGAAGAAATCAGGAAAATGGTACCTGATTATTTTTTACTTGTACCTGGAGTTGGAGCTCAGGGGGGCAGCCTTGAAGAAGTAGCAAAATATGGCATGAACGACAAATGCGGATTACTGGTTAATTCTTCCCGTGGTATTATTTATGCTTCCGGAGGGTTAGACTTTGCTGAAAAAGCAGGCGATGCTGCAAAATTGGTTCAGCAGGAAATGGAAGGATATCTAAAAGCTGCAAAACTCATATCCTGATAACTTTTGCTTTGAATTTATAAAACAGAAGCACTGTTTTAGCCGGATACTGTTAAATGAGAAAAAATCAAATTGAACATGAACTTTCGGGGGATTTATGTAATTGCTTTCTTACTCTTGATTTTAAACTCTTCAAGCCAAATCAAAGCCGTAAATTACCGTTGGGAAACAGTTCGTGGAGTAAATATCTCGCCATGGATAACAGAAGAAGATTTTAAAGTTCTAAAACCAATGGGCGCCAATGCAGTGCGAATTGCTTTTGCTATCCAGCCTTTTATGGAACTGGAAGAACCTTATAATTTTAACGAAGAGGCTTTTGAAAACCTCGACCGCATTCTGGATTTGTGCGAAAAGTATGAAGTAAAAGCAGTAATTGATCCGCATCGTTTCCCGGGAACCTGGCACCCGTGGACAATGATAAACAATGACAAATTCTGGACTGATTTTGTCTGGCATGAAAAAGCCATCTCTATTTGGGAACGCATTGCCGAACAATGCAAAGACAGGGGAAAAGTAATTGCCGGTTACGACTTGTTGAATGAACCGGCGGTACCTAAAAATTTTGTGGAAGGTTCACCCGGCGACATCAATTTGTTGTACCGAAAATTGATTGCAGCTATCCGCAAACATGATCCAAAACATACGATAATGCTGGCTGGCCCGCGATATACGCCGGCGGATGCCGAAACAGAACTTGGATATATTTATGGTCTTGATGTTCTGGAAGCCCCTGTTGACGATAACCTGTGTTACACTATTCATATGTATGATCCGATGAGCTTTACCCATCAGGGGGTTTGGGAAGAATCAGAGTTTATTAAATATCCTGGTTTTATTGATGGCGAAAACTGGAACAAGGATAAAATCCGCGACTTCATGAAAAGAGCCAAAAACTTTACAAATAAGTATGACGTCTCCATGTTTATTGGTGAATTTTCGTGTCCCCGATGGACAGGTGATTATGGCATTCAATATTTAAAGGACCAGATTGAAGTTTACGAAGACTACGGGTTTTCATGGGCATATCATGCTTTTCGCGAAAACCAGCTATGGGATGTGGAAATGAGTATTTACAACAGGGAAGATTCAGAAAGAAGAGAAACTACACCCCGAAAGGAATTGCTGATAAAAGCATTTAGCCTGAATTAAAAAAATATTATTAAACCTTCATAATACAAGAAATTGCTGCTTCATTTTTTTGAACCTGAGCCTAAAGTTGATAGTGCAGTAATAAAAAAGGGGCCGAAATGGTCCCTTTTTTATTTATAATCCAACAATAAATACAATTACAATTTCCACGGTTTGCGATAGTCGTAGTGCAATTGCGCAGTTGCCTTTCCATCTTTGTCATCGACAAACTTCTGGTTAATCGGGTCCCATTTAATGGTTCGACCCAAATCGCAGGCAATGTTACCAATTGTACAAACCGTGCACGAACTATGCCCTACTTCCACCGGTACATTTGGTTCCAGGCGGCTGAATACCGAGTCTACAAAATTGGTATAATGCGAACCCTGTTCTTCATAACGTACATTGTTACCCGAATCCTGTTTAACCGCATACAGGGAGTCATCCGAAGCCTCAAAATATTCACGGGCCACTTCAATCCACCCTTTATCGCCCCAGAATTTAACACCTTTTGGTTTTCCGTCACCGTAGGGTTCTGAAGTCATTTCCACCCCGTTGGCATATTTAAATTTCATGTATTGTGAACCGTCACCGATAGGTGATGCTTCCACAGGCCCGTTTCTGTCCATTCCAATTCCCCACTGGGCAATGTCAAACATGTGGGCACCCCAGTCGGTAGTGAAACCGCCGCCCATTTCCTTATACCAGCGCCAGCCACCCCAGAATTCCTCATCTTTTTTAGGATCCAGTGTAATGGGTGGATTTAATTCCGGATTATAATGAATATTTTTAGGTAACGGCCCCAGCCACAAATCCCAGTTTAAATCCTCAGGAACTGCAACTTTGGGCAAATCATAAGGTTTGGGCGGATCGCCAACATAGGCATTTATCTTTGTAATTCTTCCCAATTGTCCCGTCTGAACCATCCGCACTGCATGCTGGAAATTCGGATCAGAACGTTGCTGACTGCCAATAGCCAGAATACGACCGGTACGGCGCACTGCTTTAACCAGTTCCTGTCCTTCTTTGATGGTAAATGTCATCGGTTTTTCAAGATAAACATCCTTACCTGCCTCCAGGGCTGCAATGGCATGAATGGCATGCCAGAAGTCAGGTGTAGCAATTACCACAGCATCAATATCTTTTCTTTTCAGCAATTCTTCATAACGCTCATAGGTTTTTACATCCACCTTCTTCTTTTTACCTTCGTAAAATTCATTCACCACATTTTCAAAACGGGTCCTTTTCCTTCCGTAAACATCGCAACCGGCTACCATTGTAACGCGGTCGTCGTTCATAAACATTTTATTTAACGTCATCCCGCGCCTTCCCATTCCGATAAGTGCCATATTAATTCCGTTTCCTGCTTTTCCTGCAGCAACGCTTTCACTGGCATAGGTTGAAATGGAAGGTAAAAATGTAATTCCAGCGAAGCCTGCTGCCGAAGCAGTTAAAAAGTTTCTTCGCGAAATACTCTTTTGATTTTTACTTTGCATTTTAATGATTTAATATGAATTGATTTAATAAATATTTTGACTGAAACAATATTGGTTTTTTATCGCTTTACTTGATAAAGCCTGTTTTCCGGTACCGTAAAAAACATGTTATTACAAATCTCCTTTTATCGTTGGTTTATTAATGAAGCCCAAAAATAAAATTTTTAACCAGACTTGCCATCTCAAATAAACTCATTTTTGAAATATCTTACTCCATTTGCACAACTGCATTGAATGATTTGATTATTTTTATGCTGAATTCTTGAAATATGTACCAACTTAAACCAGTATTCATGAGACTTATTTATCACCTTTCATTTGCAGTGATCCTTTACACTTTGGTTTCCTGTACTACAAAATCGCAGGATAAAACACCTCAGCAATCTCCAAATTTTGTTTTGATTTTTATTGATGATATGGGTTATGGCGATCCGGGATGTTACGGAGCCACAGGCTACCAGACTCCAAATATCGACAAACTGGCAGCCGAAGGAATGCGGTTCACCAATTTTTATTCGGCACAACCTGTTTGCAGCGCTTCCCGTGCAGGTATTTTAACAGGTTGCTATCCCAACCGCATTGGAATTTCCGGGGCCCTATTTCCACATAACGATGTAGGAATAAATCCAAATGAAACTACTATCGCCGAAATGCTGAAAGAAAAAGGTTATGCCACAGCAATTTTTGGGAAATGGCACCTGGGCCATCATAAAAAATTCCTGCCTCTGCAAAACGGGTTTGATGAATATACAGGTCTTCCCTATTCAAATGATATGTGGCCTTTGGATGATGTTGGAAATGCCTTGCCTGAGAACCATCCGCGAGCATCGAATCCTGAACTCCCTTTAATCGAAGGAAACGAACCTGTTGATTATATTAGAACATTGAAAGATCAGGATAAACTGACAACAATTTACACTGAAAAAGCTGTCGGTTTTATCAACCGAAATGCAGGTAAGCCGTTTTTCCTGTATATACCGCATTCCATGGGACATGTTCCACTTGGAGTTTCCGATAAATTTCGTGGAAAAAGTGAACAGGGAATGTACGGTGATGTCATGGAAGAGGTAGACTGGTCGGTCGGTCAAATTGAGAAAGCACTTGAAGATAACGGAATTGCTGAAAATACGGTTTTCATCTTCACTACTGATAATGGTCCGTGGCTCAATTATGGCAACCATGCCGGTTCTGCTGGCGGCCTTCGCGAAGGAAAAACTACCAGTTGGGAAGGCGGACAGCGGGTTCCGTTCATTATTAAATGGCCGGGAAACACACCTGCCGGAACCATCTGCAACAAGTTGGGTTGTGCTGTCGACATTTTGCCAAGCTTTGCAGCCATTGCCGGGACGACATTGCCTGAACTGAAAATTGACGGTGTGGATATCACTGCATTGTGGAAAGGAAATTTTGATGCCGAACCTCGCGACAACATCCTGTTCTACTATGGAAAAAATAACTTGAATGCGGTTAGAAAAGGTAACTGGAAGATGGTTTTACCCCACAAATGGGCTTCCTACCATACTGTACCGGGAAAAGATGGATATGGTGGACCAAGGGTTCAAATGACAGTTGAAACACCCGAATTGTACAACATGATGCGTGATCCGGGGGAACAATACAATGTCATTGAACAACATCCTGAAAAGGCGGCAGAAATCATGAAAATTGCAGAAGCTGCCCGCGCAGAACTGGGCGACCTGAATGTGGGGCTTGAAAAAGGCTCCGGAACCCGGGAAATCGGAAAGGATTAAAATACAGGCAGTCAATAAACCGGGAGAAAACTGAAGTTGTTCTTCTGGTTTATTTTCCGATTGCTCATCTCCATATCCCAAACCAGGTTCAGAAATTTTCATCAATAACAATTCCTTCTTTTACACCCCATATCTTTGGATCATATTCCAACAGAAAATCATAACCGGTTCTGCCATAATCTAATACCTTGATAAGGCACAAAATCAATTTCCCTGAATACAGAATCCCGGAAAACCTGCTTCAAAAACTGCTTCAGGATAATTCCTTTTTTAAAGTCGTGTAAATCTTAACCGGGATCCGGTACTTCTTGTTTTCTTTTAAACCATATTAAGCAGCTATCAAAAAGGAATTAAAGTCGAAGTAAAGTTGGATTAAATTTGATTATAACCAAATTTAATCCAACTTTAAACCGAATTTGATCCTGTGAAGATTAGTTCCATTAACCTTGCCTTTTTATCTTCTCCTCTTCACCGGTTGACTTCCCGGGGAATAAAAAGAGTAAGAAAAGCTGGCGGATTAAAAATCAGGATATATAAACATCGGCTACCTGTAAGATTGCGGTTCAGGAATTTTCAATTAATTGTCTGTTTATATTCCGGCGCATGCAATGCCACCATTTCAATTGGCTGGCAGGTTGCGCCGGTGTCCTCCTTCATACAATTTTGCTACTAAAATCTAACCCATACAGGGTTATGTTTGTGCTAACGACTGAAATTAAAATTCAATCCGAATGGTTTTCATTCCTTTGAACTTTGTGATTCTTCATGATTTGGTGCCTTGGCGGCGGATAACATTCACCAATAAATAGCTGGATAAAAAAATTTCATTATCAACCTTTCTATATTCCGGCGCATGCAATGCCACCATTTCAATTGGCCAGCAGGTTGCGCCGGTGTCCTCCTTCATACAATTTTGCTACTAAAATCTAACCCTTACAGGGTTATGTTTGTGCTAACGACTGAAATTAAAATTCAATCCGAATGGTTTTCATTCCTTTGATCTTTGTGATTCTTCGTGATTTGGTGCCTTGGCGGCGGATAACATTCACCAATAAATAGCTGGATAAAAAAATTTCATTTTCAACCTTTCTATATTCCGGCGCATGCAATGCCACCATTTCAATCCGTTATTAGGTTGCGCCGGTGTCCTCCTTCATAAATTTTGCTGCTAAAATCTAACCCTTACAGGGTTATGTTTGTGCTAACGACTGAAATTAAAATTCAATCCGAATGGTTTTCATTCCTTTGATCTTTGTGATTCTTCGTGATTTGGTGCCTTGGCGGCGGATAACATTCACCAATAAATAGCTGGATAAAAAAATTTCATTATCAACCTTTCTATATTCCGGCGCATGCAATGCCACCATTTCAATTGGCCAACAGGTTGCGCCGGTGTCCTCCTTCATACAATTTTGCTACTAAAATCTAACCCATACAGGGTTATGTTTGTGCTAACGACTGAAATTAAAATTCAATCCGAATGGTTTTCATTCCTTTGAACTTTGTGATTCTTCATGATTTGGTGCCTTGGCGGCGGATAACATTCACCAATAAATAGCTGGATAAAAAAATTTCATTATCAACCTTTCTATATTCCGGCGCATGCAATGCCACCATTTCAATTGGCCAGCAGGTTGCGCCGGTGTCCTCCTTCATACAATTTTGCTACTAAAATCTAACCCTTACAGGGTTATGTTTGTGCTAACGACTGAAATTAAAATTCAATCCGAATGGTTTTCATTCCTTTGATCTTTGTGATTCTTCGTGATTTGGTGCCTTGGCGGCGGATAACATTCACCAATAAATAGCAGGATAAAAAAATTTCATTATCAACCTTTCTATATTCCGACGCATGCAATGCCACTCACCCGGTGAATATAGATTTATACCAATAAAAAAAGGCTGTCATTTCTGACAACCTTTATTTTTGAGCGGGAAACGAGACTCGAACTCGCGACCCCGACCTTGGCAAGGTCGTGCTCTACCAACTGAGCTATTCCCGCATTTGGTACCCGGGGGGGGACTTGAACCCCCACGGCCGTTAAGGGCCATTGGATTTTAAGTCCAACGTGTCTACCATTCCACCACCCGGGCATCCTTTAGCCTTTTCCTGAGATTAGGAATTTCCGATTCTTCGGAATGGACTTTTCCTTTTCCTCATTGAGCGGGAAACGAGACTCGAACTCGCGACCCCGACCTTGGCAAGGTCGTGCTCTACCAACTGAGCTATTCCCGCATATTTTAGTAAACTCTTTTTCCGCTTTCTCAAAAACCCGCTAATGCCTGTATAGCGTAAGAAACGGATGTATTTAACAGAACGTTTTATTTAAAGCGATGCAAATATATGGCTATTTTTTCTTTCTCACAAAATATTGAAAAAAAATCAAAACTTTATTTCAGGCCCGTCAGTTTCTTAATTTCATTCAGCTTGTTAAGTGCCTCTATTGGTGTTAAATTGTTAATGTTAAGGTGGGCAATCTCATCTCTGATTTGTTTTAATACCGGATCATCAAGCTGAAAAAAACTAAGTTGCAGACCTTCGCGCTTTTCTCCGATTTCGCCCAAAGGTTTTGCAAGATTCTCTTTTCCTTTTTCACCTTCCAGTTTTTTGAGAATCTGTTCTGCTCTTTTAGTTACCGATTTTGGCATTCCGGCCATTGTTGCAACATGAATTCCAAAACTGTGATTACTCCCTCCTTTTACCAATTTACGGAGAAATATAACTTTGTTGGCGACTTCTTTTATTGAAACATTAAAGTTTTTCACCCTTGGAAATGCAGCTTCCATTTCATTTAGTTCATGATAATGCGTTGCAAACAAGGTTTTTGCTTTCGCCCGGGGATGTTCATGCAGATGTTCAACTATCGACCAGGCAATTGAAATGCCATCGTAAGTGGAAGTCCCGCGTCCCAGTTCATCAAAAAGAATCAGACTTCGATCGGAGACATTATTGAGAATGCTGGCGGCTTCATTCATCTCCACCATGAATGTGGATTCGCCTAATGATATATTGTCGGAAGCGCCAACCCTGGTAAAAATTTTATCGACAACTCCTATTTTTGCCGATTCGGCTGGGACAAAACTTCCCATTTGAGCGAGCAAAACTATGAGCGCGGTTTGCCGCAACAGTGCAGATTTACCGGCCATATTGGGACCTGTAATAATAATAATCTGCTGATCGTCCTGATTCAACAGAACATCGTTGGCAATATATGATTCACCAATAGGCAACTGATGTTCGATAACCGGATGCCTTCCGTTTTTAATTTCAATTTCGTTAGTGTCGTTTACATCGGGCCTGAAATATCCATAAGAAGTTGAGCAGGCTGCAAATGACAACAAACAATCGATGCGGGCCAGAATTGCAGAATTTATCTGAATGGCTGAAATATATTCTGAAAGTGCAAAAATCAGCTCATTAAATATTTTAAATTCAAGGGACTGAATTTTCTCCTCGGCACCCAGAATTTTCGATTCATATTCTTTTAATTCTTCAGTAATATACCGCTCTGCATTAACAAGTGTCTGCTTACGAATCCAATCCGCAGGAACTTTATCCTTGTGCGTATTTCTTACTTCGATATAATAACCGAAAACATTGTTGTAGCTTACTTTTAGTGAAGAAATTCCATGTTTTTTCCCTTCCCGTTGCTGCAGTTGTACAAGGTAATCTTTTCCTGAATAGGCAATATCTCGCAGATCATCCAGTTCTTCAGAAACTCCGCGTGCAATTACTTTTCCTTTATTCAGCATGGAGGGAGGATCGGCAACAAGTTCTTTTTCGATCTTTTCGCGGATAAGATTGCAGGGATTTAATTGCTCAGCAAACCTTCTCAGCGTTTTGTTATCAGTTTCTTCGCATACCAATTTAATTGGAGCAATTGCATTCAATGCATTTTTTACCTGCACCATTTCCCGCGGATTAATTCGGCCAACTGCCACTTTCGAAATCAATCGTTCCAGATCGCCTACCTGCCGCAAATGATCTTCAAGGTTCTCTTTCAAGTCGGGATGTTTAAGAAAATATTCCACCACCTCGAGACGCTCGTTTATAGGGTCAATTTCCTTTAATGGTAAGGCCATCCACCGTTTCAGCATTCGAGATCCCATTGGCGAAATCGTTTTATCAACCACATCAATTAATGATTTTCCACTTTCATGCAATGGTGAAAAAAGCTCCAGGTTGCGAATGGTAAACCGATCGAGCCAAACATAATGCTCCTCTTCAATCCTGCTTAGCCCGGTGATGTGTTTTAACTGATTGTGCTGCGTAATATCGAGGTAATGCAAAATGGCACCCGAAGCAATTATTGCAAGCGGGAAGTTCTGAATTCCGTAGCCTTTCAGCGAGGTTGTTTCAAAATGGCGGATTAGGCGGTCAGTGGCTGCATCGCTTGTATACACCCAGTCATCAAGTTTGTATGTATAATAACTTGTACCAAAAATTTCTTCAAATTCCTTTCCTCTTCCCCGTTGAAAAAGCAACTCCTTTGGTTTAAAAGAATCCAGTAATTTTTCCACGTATTCATAATTTCCTTCGGCAGCAAGAAACTCGCCTGTTGAAATATCCAGGAAGGAAACTCCAGCCATTTTTTTATCGAAATGAACTGAAGCAAGAAAATTATTTTCACGGTTCTCAAGGATGTTTTCATTAATGGAAACCCCGGGAGTAACCAGCTCAGTAATTCCCCGTTTCACAATTTTTTTGGTGAGCTTCGGATCTTCCAGTTGTTCGCAAATGGCCACACGCTGTCCTGCCCTTACAAGTTTGGGCAGATAAGTATCCACTGCATGATGCGGAAATCCTGCCAGTTCAACATAACTTGCAGCACCATTTGCACGCCGTGTTAGAGTTATTCCAAGAATTTCAGAAGCCTTAATTGCATCTTCGCCAAAAGTTTCGTAAAAATCGCCCACCCGGAAAAGCAATATAGCATCCGGATGTTTGTCTTTAATGGCATAATACTGCTTCATTAAAGGCGTTTCGACATATCTTCTTGAATCTTTCATTGCCTGACAAAGATAGTTTATTGCAGGTTGACCAAAAAGATATTGTCGCTCCTTCAATTAAAACTTATTAACAGCAAAAAATAAAGAAAATAGAAATTCTGTCCGTAAAAAGCATTTAATACTGATAGCCATTTAATGCCACGCTCCCAGAATTGCCCCCATAATTACGTAGATAATAAGATTGTAACCTACATTGATCAAAAACAATCCAAAAGGTTTTCGTTCGTAAAGTACATCATTCAAGCGACTGGTGCCAATCCAGAATATAGCAATCATCAGTCCTGCAAAAACTCCAAATGCTGCATTTGCCTCGCTGCCAAGAAACATAGCAATTGCAAATGCTGCCAAAAGTGTCGCAACATAATTCACCGGCATAATCACTCCCATCGGCATTCCGCCTTCTTTTATGACCTCAGGGGTAAATCCATTCAGTTTCATCCAAAGTTTTCCAAACAACGGACCGTACCACAACCATCCAATTATAAATGAACTTAATGCAGCAACAAAAACTGCCAGATAATTAATACTTCCAAAAACTTCACTCATTTCCATTTTATAAATAAATTTAATTTAGACTCCAATAATTTACGATATTTAAATCTTTTTTTAATCTTTGTGTCCGAATTATTTACAGAAGGGGAAGAAAAATGAGTTGTACAGGATGTTCATTCAATAATTCAACAACATATAAATCGGCAGATGCCTTTGATTGGCTTAATGATTTGCCGGACACATCATCACAATCAGATATTGTTGAAGTAAAATTTAAATCAACAAGAAGGGAATTTTATAAAAATACGGATAAAATACCGTTGAAACGAGGTGATAAAATTGTAGTTGAAACATCGCCCGGACACGATTTGGGTGAAGTAACACTAACTGGTTATCTTGCTGAAAAGCAATTTACGCGGAAAATTAAAAACCCTCAAAGGTTTGATTTTTATGGTATTTTCAGAAAAGCCACCGAAGTTGATCTTGAAAAACTTGAAGAAGCAAGAAAGAGGGAAAAACCTACAATGATACGCGCCCGGCAAATTGCAAATGATCTGGGCTTAAGTATGAAAATCGGTGATGTTGAATTCCGCGCCGACTGCAAAAAAGCAATTTTCTATTACATAGCCGATGGACGCGTAGATTTCAGAGAGTTAATAAAACAATACGGACGCGAGTTTCAGATCAGGGTGGAGATGAAACAGATTGGTGCACGCCAGGAAGCAGGATTAATTGGCGGAATTGGTTCGTGCGGAAGGGAATTGTGTTGCTCCAGCTGGCGTACTGATTTTAGCAGTATTACCTCTGATGCGGCAGTAAAACAAGGACTTTCGGCTTCGGCGCAAAAAATGGCCGGTGCCTGCGGGAAATTAAAATGCTGTCTGCTTTATGAACTTGATGTTTATATTGAAGCGGAAAGAGAGTTCCCGAAAGAGTTGCTCGATTTGGAACTATCCAAAGGGATTGCCCGGCCGGTCAAAACCGATTACCTTAAAAAGGAAATCTGGTACAGCATTGATAACAACATGCCATCAGCAGCTTTCAGCCTCGGGTTGAAGGAAGTAAAAGATATCATCCAGCAAAATAAACGGGGAATAAAACCCGATATCCAGATTGCTGCACCGCAAAATCCGGATGAATCGAGACTTGAAGTAAATCTTGATGAGCGTATTGACCGGTTTGATAATAATAAGTCGAAAAAGCAGAAACCTTACAGAAAAAAGAAAAGGCTGAAAAAAATGCACAAATCAAACAACTAAATACCAGTAGTTCTTCTGGAATAAAAAGATCGGAATTATCCGGTCTTTTTTGTTTTTAACAGGATTAAGATACCTTTTTAATCTGAGCCGAATCTTCAATTAATAAATGACCTCAGAGAGGTCACATGTTTATAGAACCGTCGAAATAACAAGCCAACCGACCTCAGAGAGGTCGCACGTTTATAGCAACAACAGTTTTTAGAAAATGTACGACTCCTGGGAATCGGAAACAAAAATCGCATTCTAATTTTCTATAAACATGTAATCCCTCCGGGATTAAGATACCTTCTTAATCTGAGCCGAATCTTCAACTAATAATGTGACCTCAGAGAGGTCACATGTTTATAGAACCGTCAAAACAACAAGCCTACCGACCTCAGAGAGGTCGCACGTTTATAGTAACAACAGCTTATTGCAAATGTACGACTCCTGGGAATCGGAATCGAAAATCGTATTCTAATTTTCTATAAACATGTAATCCCTCCGGGATTAAGATACCTTTTCAATCTGAGCCGAATCTTCAATTAATAATTGACCTCAGAGAGGTCACATGTTTATAGAACCGTCGAAACAACAAGCCTACCGACCTCAGAGAGGTCGCACGTTTATAGCAACAACAGCTTTTAGAAAATGTACGACTTCTGGGAATCGGAAACAAAAATCGTATTCTAATTTTCTGTAAACATGTAATCCCTCCGGGATTAAGATACCTTTTCAATCTGAGCCGAATCTTCAATTAATAATTGACCTCAGAGAGGTCACATGTTTATAGAACCGTCAAAACAACAAGCCTACCGACCTCAGAGAGGTCACACGTTTATAGTAACAACAGCTTATTGCAAATGTACGACTCCTGGGAGTCGGAATCGAAAATCGTATTCTAATTTTCTATAAACATGTAATCCCTCCGGGATTAAGATACCTTCTTAATCTGAGCCGAATCTTCAATTAATAATTGACCTCAGAGAGGTCACATGTTTATAGAACCGTCAAAACAACAAGCCTACCGACCTCAGAGAGGTCGCACGTTTATACAGTAATGCCGCGAATAAAAAGAATTCGACTCCGGCCACCTGCATGTCCGGCTGACAGAGAGCCGCATGTTCTTTTTTGAACATTAATCTTCTATAAACACACAAATCCTCCGGATGTAAGAAATACCGGGAGTTGGTGTTTCTAACTCAAATACAAAATTATCTGCGTATATCTGCGAAATCTGCGGGAAATATTTGTTTTCCCTGCTCCGGACTAAATACCGGACTTCGGAAAATCCGGATCCCACTTTCTGACTGCCGGTTAGGCAGGTGGCCAATGTTGTATATCCTGAATTACAAAAAGCTATCGTATTTCGCAAACCTGCTGTAAGTTATTAAAACCTGTTTGTGCTTCCCACAAATATTTATTCGCCAGCCGGATGCTGAAATCAGGATTATTCTTTAAAACAGGTTCAGGATCTGGCAGGTTGAGTAATATTTCATAGTTGCCTCTTGGCATATCAGATGGGATAAGAATATTTTCGCTTACCTGGAAACTTCCGACAAACCAAAACCTAGGATCGGCATCAAGTTCAAAAGAATAAACATCACCAGTACTTACATGTCGCATAACCAACTCCACTGCACGTGCATTAAAAGGGGACGCAAATCCAATATTTTCCATTTCCAAAACGATATGAAAAACCCCACCTGCGTCTATCCGATTGTCCAAAACAGATTTCTTTAAAACAAAACGATACCCAAGTCGTTTTTTAATCTCATCAATACAGCCCCCGGCAACCCAATGGTTATTTACCGCCGCATTATTGTAATGTGCATTGAGAAACGAATAATGCATTCTTTCCATTTCATGAACGGCATTCCCTTCACATTTGTTAAAGGGGCTCCAATCATCTCTGCAAGTTTCACCTCCAATTGCAGTAAATTTTGAATCCTTAGCCAAATAGGGTTTCAGATTCGTAGTGTCAATTCTTGTTTCAGATGTATCATTTCCATAATCACTGTATGTGCCTACATCTGAATAACTCGATAGAAAGCAGTCGTTATGAAGACCTAACCTGGCTGCATCACTCCCGTCAAAGGCATGTGACACATCCAAAGCAGGGGAATCGGTTGAAGCATTAGTACCGTACAAATAACGTTGTTTTTGCTGTGGATATCTAACTTGTACCATCCGGCTTTCAGGAAGGCTATTTAACAACGCATGCAGAATTTCATTTCTGTCACGCCAATTTTCATTCATTAACTTCCCCTGTCCGTTATAAGATGAAGCATCACCAAAATGGTCAGTATAATATTGCTCTCCCCAGGTCCCGATAAATCCATGCTGCAAAACAGCAATTACATCACTGTATTCCTGCAGTAAAGGCTTAAGTTGTTCAATGTGTCTAATCACCATATTCTTAGGAGCGTCACCATAAGGTGTACAGATCCAGTTATCACAATTCTCCGAATGGACTGAAGTCGTGTACACAAACCTTGGAATCAGCTTAACACCTCCTTTCCTTGCTGCGCGAAAATCTACAGCCACGCTGTCCAGAAATGCTTCCGACAAATCTTTATTCACATAATCACTCATTACGAAATACCGGAATACGAGGGTGCTATAAACATTGTAATCTGCTCCCCCAACATTATTCTCATTTCGAAAAGATTTTAGCATTTCAGGTTTTAATGTTGTGTAATCTCCACTTTTGGTTTCTGTATACCTGTAAAAGCCACGTTCCGGATTTGGAAAATCCTCCTGGGATTCAGTATAAATCATTTCAGATTGTTCATCATCAACTGTTTGAGAATATACGTGGTTAAAAATACCAGAGGTAAAAACTCCGGTTAACATTAACAGATATAAATTAGATAAAAAGCACTGGTTTTTCATTTTACATACTTTTAGAAATGATTTACAGACTATTGACCGTAATATTAGTTACTAAGTTTTAATTCGTTCAAGATATTTCAAACAAAAATATCAATTAAGCCATAAAAAATAAGAAAAAAAAATCCAGGCAACTCAGAATTCTTCATTGGGAACTACTGGAGTCGAACCAGTGACCCTTCCGATATAATCGGAATGCACTAAACCAACTAAGCTAAGCTCACATTACCAGACTTTACCGAAATTAAGTATCCTGATTTAATTCTTCCAACTTTATCCTGCTTTTCCTGCTTTTTAACTGAAACTCTCTTTTTACTGCATCAGTTTTGTTGTCAAACTTTTCCCAGTATTTTATCACCCACGGCTTTCCGGTAGAAGTAAATCCGGTATTTGAAGAATTGTGCCGGCGAAGCCTTCCTTCCACATTATTCGTTGAACCGATATAATATTTGTCAAGTTTTGTAGAATATATAATATAACAGTAGTACTTCATATTATAAAAAAGGTTAACCAATTTTGATTAACCTTATTGTGGGAACTACTGAAGTCGAACCAGTGACCCTCCCGATTGTAATCGGAATGCACTAAACCAACTGAGCTAAGCTCCGTTTATTTAAAGTGTAAATAAGGAAAATGCTGCTCTTCAAAATAAAAAAGGAGCTAGAACTTAATCTAACTCCTTCATTTTTAAGTGGGAACTACTGGAGTCGAACCAGTGACCCTTCCGATATAATCGGAATGCACTAAACCAACTGAGCTAAGCTCCCTTTAACAACCTTCCGTTACAAAACAGATAGACTTTACCGAAAATTAAGTATCCTGAATTAATTCTTCCAACTTTATCCTGCTTTTCCAGCTTTTTAACTGAAACTCTCTTTTTACTGCATCAGTTTTGTTGTCAAACTTTTCCCAGTATTTTATCACCCACGGCTTTCCGGTAGAAGTAAATCCGGTATTTGAAGAATTGTGCCGGCGAAGCCTTCCTTCCACATTATTCGTTGAACCGATATAATATTTGTCAAGTTTTGTAGAATATATAATATAACAGTAGTACTTCATATTATAAAAAAAGGTTAACCAATTTTGATTAACCTTTTGTGGGAACTACTGGAGTCGAACCAGTGACCCTCCCGATTGTAATCGGGATGCACTAAACCAACTGAGCTAAGCTCCCTTTATTTAAAGTGTAAATAAGGAAAATGCTGCCTTTCAAAATAAAAAAGGAGCCAGAACTTAATCTAACTCCTTCATTTTTAAGTGGGAACTACTGGAGTCGAACCAGTGACCCTTCCGATATAATCGGAATGCACTAAACCAATTGAGCTAAGCTCCCTTTAACAACCTTCCGTTACAAAACAGATAGACTTTACCGAAAATTAAGTATCCTGAATTAATTCTTCCAACATTATCCTGCTTTTCCAGCTTTTTAACTGAAACTCTCTTTTTACTGCATCAGTTTTGTTGTCAAACTTTTCCCAGTATTTTATCACCCACGGCTTTCCGGTAGAAGTAAATCCGGTATTTGAAGAATTGTGCCGGCGAAGCCTTCCTTCCACATTATTCGTTGAACCGATATAATATTTGTCAAGTTTTGTAGAATATATAATATAACAGTAGTACTTCATATTATAAAAAAAGGTTAACCAATTTTGATTAACCTTTTGTGGGAACTACTGGAGTCGAACCAGTGACCCTCTGCTTGTAAGGCAGATGCTCTAAACCAACTGAGCTAAGCTCCCTTTTTTTATTTTTCCTTTTGAACGCGCCTCCTTTTTCAGAAAGGCGCTGCAAATATAAAAGGTATTTTCAGTTCTGCAAAAAGATTCTGAAAAATTATTTATAAAATCTCAGCCACCACAAAAGTGCTTCCCCCGATAAATATCAGATCACTTTTACCCGCACTTTCCTGCGCTGCCTTTAATGCTTCCTTTACGGTGGCATAGCTGTTTCCGGCCAGCCCGGATTTATGCCCCTGAATTGCAAGAATCCGTTCATCCAGCGCCCTGGGGATATCGGCTTTTGTAAAATAAAAAGTGGCGTTTTTAGGTAACAGTTTCAATACCTTTTCGGCATCCTTGTCATTTACAAGGCCCAAAACCACATGCAGCTTTTTATACGGAGTCTGCTCAATTTGCTTCACGACTTCCTGTATTCCATCAACATTGTGGCCTGTATCGCAGATGGTCAGCGGGTTATTACCCAATATCTGCCAGCGCCCTCTCAGCCCTGTTAAACCCATAACATCCGCCATTCCGGCACAGATATGATCATCACTGATATTCCAGCCTTTTGCCCGCAAAATATCGATCGCCTTTAATACTACAGGCAGGTTCTTTTTCTGGTAAGCCCCTTTTAAATCGAGCGCCAGTCCCGGTAAATATTTGACTCCCTCTTTCCGTACCGAAAACACTTGTTTTCCTTCCATATTCTGCAGCGAATAATCCACTGCATATTCCTGATCGGCAAAAAACAACGGAGCGTTCACCGCAGCTGCCTTTTCAACAAACACCCCTTCGATTTCCTGCTGGGTTGAACCAATAACAACCGGAACTCCTGCTTTAATAATGCCTGCTTTTTCTGCAGCAATCTTTTCAAGCGTATCTCCAAGCAGTGCCACATGGTCCATCCCGATATTGGTTATCACACTCACGTCAGGCGAAATGATATTGGTGGAATCCAGGCGGCCGCCCAACCCCACTTCAACAATGGCAATATCAATATGGTGCTTCGAAAACAAATCGAAAGCCATGGCCACAGTCAGTTCAAAAAACGAAGGTTCAAGCTGCCACTCCTCATTGTTTATCTTGTATTGCTCCACCCACTCCATGACATCGTCTTCAGTAATCATCTGCCCGTTAATCCGGATGCGTTCCCTGAAATCCTTTAAGTGAGGCGACGTGTACAAGCCCGTTTTGTAGCCGGCCGACTGCAATACAGCTGCCAGCATGTGCGATACTGAACCCTTTCCGTTTGTACCCGCTACATGTACCGAATGAAAATTCAGGTGCGGATTATCGTAATAATCATCCAGCCGCAGGGTGTTTTCAAGGGTGTTTTTATAGGCCGCCGGTCCAATGCGCTGAAACATAGGCAGCCGGGTAAACAAATAGTCAAGTGTTTCTGTATAGTTCAATTTCAATAAATTTATTAACCGCTGCAAGTTTATTAAAAATTGACACTCGTTTAAATATTTCCCACGAAAATATCTACATTTAGCAAAACCCAATTAATCGAATATGTTGAGCAAAACCAGCAAGAGCAAAATTTTCATTCTGGATACAAATGTAATTTTGCATGACCACACCTGTATTTATCAGTTTCAGGACAACGACATTATCCTTCCCATCACAGTCCTCGAGGAACTGGACAAATTCAAAAGGGGAAACGATCTCATCAATTACCAGGCACGCGAGTTTGTACGCCTGCTCGACGAAATCATAGGCAACGAACTCTTCAATGGCGGAAAATCGCTTGGAAAAGACAAGGGAAAATTACGCATAGAGGCCGGTAAACCATTTTCCGACACCCTGAAAACATCCTTCCGCGAAGATATCCCCGATCACCGTATCCTTGCCATTGCTGAATATACCATGAAGGAATATTCCAAACGGAAAATCGTACTGGTCAGCAAAGACATCAATCTCCGGATGAAAGCCAAATCCCTCGGTATTCAGGCCGAAGATTACAAAACCGACAAGGTAACCGACATTAATGTCCTGGAGAAAACCATAACCACCTTCGAAAATTTTAACGATCATTTAATCGAAGTCCTGTACGAACAAAACTGGATTGCCCTGGAAGAGCTGAAGCGGGAAAGCAAACCCGATTCGAATGAATGCTTTATTCTGAAGGGCAACAATTCGAGCGTTTTGGCCCGGTTCGATCCGAAAACCGGCAGGATTGTACGTGTGGAGAAAAAATCGGCCTACGGAATTAAACCCCGCAATGCCGAACAGACGTTCAGCCTGAACATGCTGATGAACCCCGACATTCAGCTTGTTGCCCTCACCGGAAAGGCAGGTACCGGAAAAACACTGCTGGCCCTTGCTGCCGCTATTGAACAGCACAAGGCTTTCGACCAGATTTTGCTTGCACGGCCAATCGTCGCGCTAAGCAACCGCGATTTGGGTTATCTGCCCGGTGATGCTTCAGAAAAAATAAATCCATACATGCAGCCGCTTTTCGACAACCTGTCAGTAATCAAACATGTTTTCAACCCGCGCAGCCAGGAATACCAGAAAATAGAGGAGCTGCAAAAGGAAGAAAAACTTGAAATCACACCGCTTGCATATATCCGTGGCCGCAGTTTATCCAATTCATTTTTTATTATTGATGAAGCGCAAAACCTGACGCCGCACGAAATAAAAACAATTATCACCCGGGCAGGCGAAGGCACAAAAATGGTATTTACCGGCGACCTGCAGCAAATTGATTCGCCTTACCTCGACATGAAATCAAACGGCCTGGCCTTTATGACCGATCGCATGCGCAACCAGGAGCTGTTTGCCCACATCAACCTTGTAAAAGGCGAACGCAGCTATCTTGCCGAACTGGCCAGCAACCTGTTGTAGCAATTTGAGGTAAGCCACTTTTTTCTACCTTTGCACTTTATTTAGATCGATTCAAAATGAATCGACCATGATGTGAAAGCACTTAAAGGAAATGAATAAACGGCTCACGGATTTCCGCTGGCCCGTAAAAGTAAATCATATTCCTTAAAGTATATTTTAATTGAAATATAAAAACACAATTTACACAAATGAGATACGAGGGGAAGAAAGCTGCGTTTTATACGCTGGGCTGTAAACTCAACTTCTCTGAAACCTCAACCATTGCAGGTTCTTTTAAGGAAGTAGGTTTCGAGCGGGTGGAGTTCAGTGAAAAAGCAGATGTGTATGTGATAAATACCTGTTCTGTCACCAACCAGGGCGACAAAACCAGCCGGAACATCATCCGTCAGGCGGTGCGGAAAAATCCGGATGCCATGGTCATAGTGGTGGGTTGCTATTCGCAGCTGAAACCTGAAGAAGTTGGCCATATCGAAGGAGTCGATCTTGTTTTGGGAACACAGGAAAAATTCCACATTCCGGCCTATTTAAACGGATTGCAGAAACGGGAAAAAACAGAAATAAAAACCACCCGGCTCGCCAACATCAACAATTACCATAAGGCATTTTCATGGGGTGACCGGACGCGTAGTTTCCTGAAGATTCAGGATGGCTGTGATTATTACTGCTCGTTTTGCACCATCCCCTTTGCCCGCGGACGCAGCCGGAACGACAATATTGAAAATACGGTAGCCGAAGCCAAAAAAGCGGTGGAAAAAGGGTTTCGCGAAATTGTTCTCACCGGCGTCAATATTGGAGATTTCGGAAAATCAACCGGCGAAAATTTCCTTGATTTTCTGAAAGCCATGGAAAAAGTGGACGGACTTGAACGGTTGCGCCTTGGCTCCATCGAACCCAATCTTTTAAAGGATGAAATTATTGAACTGGTTGCCGGGTCAAAGGTAATCATGCCTCATTTTCATATCCCGCTGCAATCAGGGTCCGACGAAATCCTGTCGCTGATGAAGCGAAAATATTCCACCGGGTTATTTGCCCGGCGCATCAGTAAAATCAGGGAGGTTGTTCCCCATGCCTTTATTGGTGTGGATGTCATAGCCGGAACAAACGGCGAAACGGAAGAACTTTTCCAGGAATCGTATGATTTTCTGAACAGCCTCGAAATTTCGCAGCTCCATGCCTTTACCTACTCAGAGCGAAGCGGAACACAGGCCCTGAAAATTCCATGGAAAGTGGATGTGGAAGACCGGAAACGCCGTACACAGATGTACATCAACCTGTCGGAAAAAAAATTACGCTCATTTTACGAAAAACACCTTGGAACATCGCAGACCGTGCTTTTCGAATCGCAGAAAAAAGGAGACGCCATGGCAGGATTTACCGAAAATTACATTAAGGTGGAAACATCTTTCGATGAAAAGCTGGAGAACCAGCTGAAAACGGTAAGGCTGCAGTCCATTCTCCCCAATGGTCATGTGGATGTATTGCTGGATACCTGATTCATAAAAAAGAAATTTTTCCTCCCCTTTTCTTTAGCCCCTCACCGGAGCAGGGACATACCTTCTCTATATTAAATTCGCGGTATATTCGCACTAAATTCGCATTAAATTCGCGAAATCGCGAATTTAATGCGAATTTAGTCCGAATTTAGTACGAAGTAAATCCGAATATGAGACTGCGGGGGAATAGGGGAAATATCTCCCGGAGCCAGACCGGCACTCCCTGATTTTTTCCCTACCTTTACTTCAAATTTTTAAAAATGGATTACAAAAAACGCTGTTTTGAGGTACAGGATATTGCCCGCTCTGTTGGGATTTTCATCCGGGATGAACGAAAAAAGGTGTCTGATAAGGATGTGGAATTAAAAAGCGAGGCAAGCCTGGTGACCTATGTGGATAAAACAGCAGAAAAAAGAATAGTATCGGCACTGAAGGAATTAATTCCCGAAAGTGGTTTTGTCACCGAAGAAGGAACTGCATCCCACGAAAATGAAAAATACAAATGGATTATTGACCCGCTGGATGGCACCACCAATTACATTCACGGGATTACCCCTTATTCGGTGAGTATCGCATTGATGGAAGCGGAAGAACTGGTGCTGGGAGTGGTTTTCGATGTGGTGCTGGACGAAATGTTTTATGCCTGGAAAGGAAGTCCGGCATTTCTGAATGAAAAAGAGATAAAAGTGGCCACAGCCAATGCATCAAAAGATGCGTTAATAGCCACGGGTTTTCCCTACTACGATTTTGACCGTGTGGACGATTACATGGGGGCCATGAAGCAGCTGATGAAGGAAACACGTGGAATCCGCCGGCTGGGATCTGCAGCCATCGATTTGTGTTATGTAGCCTGCGGGCGCTTTGATGCATTTTTCGAACATGCCCTCCATGCCTGGGATGTGGCAGCCGGTGCCTTCATCATTCAGCAGGCCGGCGGAAAAGTAACCGATTTTAACGGGGGAGAAAACTGGCTTTTCGGAGGCGAAATGGTAGCTGCAAGCAATGCTTATTTCCCCGGATTCTTCAAAATCATTAACAGCTTTTTAGGCGACTAATACTTAAAATTGTACATTTAATTGTGCAGTATTTTGTGTTTTTGCACAATTAAATGTGCAAATATGAAACAAACAAACAATCTGTTTCGAAGTACATTGAATATGGAGCCGGAAACACGATTCCGTTACGGGCTTTCGGTTTAACGTATTAAATTGACCGTTGTGTCTGGCAGATTTTGTAAATTGCACCACAAATAAACAATCAATCTATGGCCGAAAAGGAAATCGCCCTTCTAAAGGAACAAATCAACAGGCTCAGCGAGAAAAATTTCGATTTGGATGCCTGGAAGAATCATACCATCATTTTTCTGGAACGGATTTTCGGGAAAGACACCTCGAAGATTAAGATGATCAGTGATTTACGCTATGATTATTCGAGCTGGAGCCTGCGCGACACGGCGGCAGCAGGTAAATCGAAAGACGCCGACCCGGTGCGGATGCAGGCACAGGAACTGCTGGAAGCGACCATCGCGGAGCTGGAAAGTTTGGGAGTGCCGCAGGATAAACCCGGAAACGACAGGATGTGGGAACTTTTACAGGACGAACTGACCGGCAGGCAGGTGAAGGATATCCAAAACCTTGTAAAATCGGAAGATCCCGAAAAAACAGAAAAAATAGCCGCTATTCTTAAAAAAATGGAAAAGGATGACCTGGCTTTAACCATTGCCAAACTTCTTATTTCGTAACCGGTAAAAATGCCTGAAAATCAAAAAATCGCCATTGTGATTCTCAACTGGAATGGCGCCAAACTGTTCGAAAAATTTCTGCCTTCGGTTGTCCGCAATTCAGCAGCCGGCAACATTGAAATTATTGTTGCCGATAACGGTTCAACCGACAATTCCATTGAAGTGCTGCAAACCGGTTTTCCTACAGTAAAAATCATTGAATTAAAAACCAATTATGGTTTTGCCGAGGGATACAATCAGGCCCTGAAGCAAATTGAAGCTGATTTTTTTGTATTACTGAATTCAGATGTGGAGGTGACGCCGGGTTGGATTGAAAAGTGTATGCAGCTCTTTGAACAACATGAATCTGTTGCCGCCGTTCAGCCCAAGATACTGAGTTATGAAAAGCCGCACCTGTTTGAATATGCCGGGGCTGCCGGGGGATTTATCGACAAATTCGGATACCCGTTTTGCCGCGGCCGTATATTGAATCAAATGGAACCCGATGTGGGGCAATACAACAGGGAAACATCCATATTCTGGGCCAGCGGGGCCTGTATGTTTGTGAAAGCCGGCATTTTCAAAGAGATGGGCGGATTCGACGGTGATTTCTGGGCGCACATGGAGGAAATTGATTTGTGCTGGCGGTTAAAAAGCCGCGGTTACCAAATCCTGTACCAGCCCGACAGCGTGGTGTTTCACCTGGGGGGCGGCACCCTTTCGTACGGAAGCCCGCAGAAAGTATACCTCAATTTCAGGAACAACCTCTACATGCTGTACAAGAACCTTCCCCAAAAATATTTCAAACGGATATTTTTAATCCGGATGGTGCTGGATGGAGTGGCGGCCTTAAAATTTATCGGCGGCTTTCATTTCAGGAGTTTTGGGGCGGTGGCCAAAGCCCACTCTGCATTTTACAGCCATCTTCCGGCCTTGAAGCAAAAAAGAAAAGAAATTCAGCAGTTTACCGAAGTACAGGACCATACAGAAATATACAGGAAAAGCATCATGTGGAAATTCTTTATTCAGAAGAAACAAAAATTTTCAGCCTTAAATTTCAATCCGGGTAAATGAAGGAAAAACTGATAATTACGGAAAGGGTATATACCTATCAAATCGATTTTATCGGGCATGTGAACAATATTGTGTACATCCAGTGGCTGGAGAATGCCCGGGTGAAACTACTCGAAGCCATAGGCCTGCCGGTAACCGAACTAATTGAGAAGCACGGCATTTTCCCGGTGCTGACCAAAACGGCCATCCGCTACCGCAAACCT
>CAWFMB010000020.1:0-20351 GCA_963816685.1 uncultured Prolixibacteraceae bacterium
ATTTCCGTCTTACCACTGATGTTGCAAATAAGCAATTCATTGCATCTCTGTCAGCATGTTCACCCTTCTTTAATATCATACACCATCAATACATCGCCATGCCGGATAAACAGCCTGCCGTCATAAATTGCAGGATGCGCCCAGTATGGCCCTTCACCATCTTCAATTTTAAACGTACCAATAATATTGAGTTTTTCTGTATCCGGTTTAACCAGCGCCACATTTCCATTTTTTTCTTCGAACAAATAAAGCATTCCGTCGGCGTAAATAACCGAACCTTTGTTGTGCCAGTCCTGCTCCCAGTTTGTTTTACCTGTTTCCCAGCCTACACTTGTCCAGCGCCCTTTGGCATTGTTTTGCCAGTTGGAGCCGTACAAATTTCCATCGACAAGAACAACGCCTCCGAAGTGTGTATCTATTGTTTCATTTTTCCATTTCAGCCGAACAGATTTCCCATCATCTGTAAGTGAAAGCAACACACCCGGATGATCATATCCGCTGGTAACGAAAATTTCCCCATTGCTGTATAACGGCGGATTGGTTTGTGCACCTCTTCCCTGACTACTTTCATGGTACTGAATCAGGTTGTAACTCCAGAGAATTTCTCCGTCTAAAGGATTTATACCAATGATGTTTTCAGAAGTTTGCGCCAGTACCATATCTTTTCCATTATGGTTGATAAGAACCGGAGAAGCATACGCTTTTGCGCCGCCCCTGCTTTTTGCTTTCCACACCAGCGAACCATCTGTCTTGTTCAATGCGACAATTGTATTTTTTTCACCACCGGTTGTATATAAAACTGCATTTTCTATGACGAGTGGCGATTCAGCATCACCATGTGTATAAATTTCACCGTTGTATTTTGCGGCGGCATTCACCCGCCAGATTGTTTCACCGGTTTCAGCATCAATGCAGCTCACCTGACCTGTTCCGCTTGAGACAAACAACTTCCTGTTTTCCCAGACCGGAGTGCTGCGACTGTCAATATAGGAGGCCGTCCATGAACGGCCATAGGATGTTTCCCAAAGCAACTCCCCTTTTAAATTAAAAGCTGAAAGAATATCTGTTGTATCTTCTTTTATCCCAGTAACAAATATTTTATCATCGGCTAATATTGGTTGCGAAAAGCCTTTTCCAACCCCTTGGATTTTTAATAAAAGTTGAGGGCCATTTTCCGGCCATTTTTTCAATAAGCCGGTTTCATTGTAGTGCCCGCTCCTGCCAACTCCTCTGAATTCAACCACTTTTTGGGAAAACCCAGAAAATGAGAGGAAAAAAAACAATATGGCTGCAAAGAATTTCATTTTATTTTCTATCATTTCGAATTAAATATGAATGAAAAATTTTTATTGAATACTACAGATTTCTTCTCCTTCGTCGTCGAAATGACAGCTATTTATTTTTGTTTGATATCATATACCATCAGCGCGTCACCGTGGCGAATAAATAATTTTCCATCCGCAATAAAAGGATGTGCCCAGTGCGGCCCCGAACCTTTTTTGATTCTGAATTCACTTACAAGGTCAAAACCATCGGGATCAGGTTTTACCAATCCAACTTTACCACGCTCATTATAGCAATAGAGCATTCCGTCGGCCATCACTACCGGGCCTTTTGTGTCCCAGTCGGCAACGTATTTAATATCTCCGCTGTTCCAGTCCATGCACACCCAGCGTCCCTGGCTGTTGCTGTACCAGTTGGAACCATATAAAAATCCATCATGAAGAATCAAACCACCAATATGATTATCGAGAGTGTGATCACGAAACTTTTCGGTAACCGATGTTCCTGTAGAATCCATTTTAAGCATCACAGCAAAATAATTATAGCCTTTACTCAGGAAAATTTCATCGTCTTTAAAAGTTGGGGTATTCGTCCAGATTAATCCATCCTGGTCCCACATTTCGGGGTGCCAGTATTTATATGTCCAGACGATTTCACCATTTTCAGGATTCAATGCCATCAATGTAGTTCCTGTTGCTGCTAATATGTATCGAAAATCTTTGTATTCATATATTGTTGGTGAAATATATGATCTTGGTCCTCCAACCGACTTACTTTTCCAGATGAGTTCTCCTGTCATTTTATCGAGCGCCACAACGCTTGTGGTTTCGCCTCCAGGAGTAGCAATAATTTTATTATCAACAATTAGCGGGGTTTCTGCATTTCCCCAAAGGTGATAAATGCAATCAAATTTTTTGTCCACTTCAACTGCCCACACTTCCTTACCTGTTGCGCGGTCAATACAGGCAACCCTGCCGGTACCGCTTTGCACATAAATGCGGTTATCCTCAACTACCGGCGTACTACGGGTATCCGGATACGACTGGTTCCATGAACGTCCGTAAGGAACCTGCCATTTTACATTTCCATTTAAATCAATGGCTGTCAGATAATCCAGAGTATCAATCATTCCTGTGGTGTAGATCATTCCGTCAGTATAAATTGGCGATGACCAGCCCTTTCCAATATTTTCCACCTCCAAAATCTGTTGCGGACCCTCTTCAGGCCAGCTTTTCATCAATCCTGTTTCATCAAAATGGCCATCCCTGGCCGGACCTCTCCATTGAACTACCTGCGCATTTGTTGAGTAAACAAAAAAGAAAGCAGCAATCAAGAAAAATAATTTATTCATGTGAAAAATTTAAGTTGGTTTTACACTGATTTTTTTTGGGAAATATTTATTGTTTGATCTTATATGCGATTAAAGCGTCGCCATGACGCAAATAAAGTCTGCCATTATGTATGACAGGATGCGACCAGTGCTGTGCTGAGCCAAGTTCCACTTTTGTCCGGCTTGCCACTTCAAATCCGGAAGCTGAAGCTTTTACAAGTGCAAGTTCGCCACGTTCGCTGTAACAGTATAACATACCGTCAGCATAAATTACAACGCCGTTTCCAACTTCGCTGGAAGCATATTTTTCGCTACCTGTATTCCAGTCGATACAGCGCCATTCCCTGTGCGTATCTCCTGAACCGTACAAGTACCCGTCGATCAGCACTGCTCCCCCGGTGCGGCTGTCAAGATTTTCAGTTGACCAGACTTTTTCCACACTGCTTCCGTCACTGCTCAAATCAAGCATCACACCGCCAGCTCCCCAGCCGCTGAAACAGAAAATCATTCCATCATGGTAAACAGGTGTATTGGCCTGTACGTCCCAACGGTTTGTATGTTCATGTGACCAAAGTACTTTTCCGCTGGAAGCATCCAACCCGATGATGTGTTTTGCAGACATTGTAACCAGCAATTTCCGGCCAGGCAATTCGATCAGCAAAGGAGTACAATATCCCGAAAGATCGCCGGCACCTGGGGATGACCAGATTAAATTGCCGGTGGTTTTGTCCAGCGCAACCACATTGTTTTTCTTTCCGCCGGGAGTGAGGTACAGTTTATTTCCATCGATGACCATTGTTTCAGTCACTCCCCATTGAATATTTGCTCCATCGAAATCACTAAATGCATTTTTCTTCCATTTGGTTTCTCCATGATTTGCATCCATGCAGGTGAGTTCACCCATACCCGAATAGATGTACAGCAAATTTCCGTCAATTACAGGAGTTGATCGCGCACCCGGGTAGCTTTCAGTGAATTCTTTTCCATATGATTTTTTCCATTTGAGCTTTCCATCAGGTGAAAGTGCGTAAATAAACCCTTCGCCGTTTACCATCCCGGAAAGATAAATTGAACCTTTTGCAATTGCCGGCGACGAATGTCCTTCACCCAAACCTGTAAAATGCCAGAGGATGTCAGGACCTGCAGCCGGCCACTTCTTTAATAAACCTGTTTCTTCGTAAATGCCGTTTCCACTGGGACCACGCCAGCGGGTCGGAGTCTGTGCAGAAAGATTTATTCCTGCCAGTATTATAATAATGAATAGAATAGTTGCTCTTTTCGACATCGTTTTCTGTTTTAAATTTAAATGCCTAAAAATAAAACCAATAAGTAATATTTACAATTGGTACAGGTAATTTATCTCCTATCTAAATAGTGACATATATTTAATGTTTATTGGGATTTTATTAACATTTTGATTACGTTTTATCATTCGGAAGCAACTTCTTTAAAAAAAATCCAACTTTGAACAAGTTTACTGCCACTATCAGGTACCATTTTTTCTTCTCCACAACTTATTTATGAATACATCCTCCCAATATAAAGTCTATACCAGGGCTGTACCAGGGCCAGGGTTTCTTCGCAGTATCTTCGCAGTAAATTCGCAGTTCATTCGCGAAATCGCGAATTTAATGCGAATTTACTGCGAGTTAACTGCGAATAAACCCTGAAGAAACACCTGGGAAGGTATAGGGCAAGTATAAAGAAAGGCAGGCTTTGACAACAGGATATTGTGAAGAGGATAACCGTAGTCCCAAACTGTTTAAGGCAAACCACCATAGCGTGAATACCTGCCATGGCCTGTATTCCTCCGGACAGAGGTTTATCTCCGGTTCTCTTCATTCCGAAATTTCAGGATACCTGTTGGTTGAAACTCCTGTGGCTGGCTGCCTGTTAGGCAACAACAACTCTCCATGGTAAATTTCCTGCAGACCCTAAGAGTAAGTTCACCATAAGGCTATTTATCCGGGGCGGCATATAAAAAAAAAGCCCTGCAAAAAGCAGAGCCTGAATATTTTAAATCTTGAGTCGTCTGATTATACCTGTATTTCGGATTTCGATTTTCTCTTCCTGTCGTTTTCATTCAACAGAATTTTCCGGATGCGCATAAATTTTGGCGTCACTTCAAGGTATTCATCGTTCCGGATATATTCCATTGCCTCTTCCAGCGAAAATTTGATAGCCGGTGCAATGCTTGTTTTTTCATCAGAACCGGAAGCACGCATATTCGAGAGTTTTTTAGTGAGCGTAATGTTCAGGGTCAAATCATCCTGTCGCGTATTTTCGCCAACCACCTGACCTGAATATACTTCTTCACCCGGATCGACAAAAAACTTACCGCGATCCTGCATTTTATTAATAGAGTAAGCGATGGCAGTTCCGGTTTCAAGTGCTATTAAAGCACCATTCCTGCGAACACCCAAATCGCCTTTCCAGGGTTCATAGCTGTAAAAGCGATGTGCCATAATTGCTTCGCCTTCGGTTGCGGTGAGCATTTGGTTTCGTAAACCTATTAAGCCGCGGGCCGGAATCAGGAAATCAAGATGCGATCGATAATCTTTCACTTCAATATTTGCAATGTCGCCTTTTCGCTGGGTAACCAATTCAATTACCTTTCCGGAAAAAGCTTCCGGAACATGTACAGTTAATGCTTCAATTGGCTCGTGTTTTTTCCCCTCAATTTCTTTTATTAATACTTTTGGCTGACCGAGCTGCATTTCAAAACCTTCGCGGCGCATGGTTTCCACCAAAATTGAAAGGTGAAGGATTCCACGTCCGAAAACAAGAAATGAATCTGCAGAATTTGTATCTTCCACCCGGAGCGCCAGGTTTTTTTCAGTTTCCTTGTACAATCTGTCACGCAACTGGCGTGAGGTAACAAATTTGCCGTCTTTTCCAAAGAAAGGGGAATTGTTTGCAACAAACAACATACTCATTGTTGGTTCATCAACCCGAATTGGTGTCAAACCTTCGGGAAATTCGGCATCTGCAACAGTATCACCAATATCGAAACCTTCGAGACCGAGCACTGCACAAATTTCACCGCAAGGAACCGGATCTTTGGTCTTTTCTTTTCCAAGACCTTCGAACAGGAAAATTTCCTTTGCAACAGATTTAACAATCCTGCCGTCGCGTTTTACCAAAGAAACCTGCGAGCCCGGCACCAATTTCCCGCGTGTAACTTTACCAACTGCAATACGACCGGTATAGGAAGAATAATCAAGTGATGTAATCTGCATTTGCAGGGAACCTTCCTTATGTTTTGATGCCGGAATATGTTCAAGGATAGTATCAAGAAGGTAACTCACATCAATAGTTTCCTCTTTCCAGTCGGGGCCCATCCAGCCTGCTTTTGAAGAACCAAAAACAGTAGGAAAGTCCAACTGATCTTCCGTTGCTTCAAGGCTGAACATCAAATCAAAAACCTTCTCCTGTGCAATATCGGGTGTGCAGTTTGGCTTGTCCACCTTGTTGATTACAACAATCGGTTTCAAACCCAGTTCTACTGCTTTTTGCAATACAAACCTTGTTTGCGGCATCGGCCCCTCAAAGGCATCAACAATCAGCAAAACGCCGTCAGCCATATTCAAAACACGTTCAACTTCGCCTCCAAAATCGGAGTGGCCGGGAGTATCAATGATATTGATTTTAGTCTCTTTATAACGTACTGAAACATTCTTCGATAAAATTGTTATTCCCCGTTCGCGTTCCAAATCGTTACTATCGAGAATTAAATCTCCCATATCCTGATTTTCGCGAAACAGGTTTACCTGGTGTAAAATGCGATCGACAAGCGTAGTTTTGCCATGATCGACGTGTGCAATAATTGCTATATTTCTGATTTCTTCCATTTTCATTGTTTACTAAAATTCAACCCAATATTTAATCTGTTGTTTTCAAATTCATTAATTATTTCAGGTAAATGAATTGGGCTGCTTTAAATTGGCCGGCAAAAGTAAGAAAGTTTTGATTCCAAAAATCCCGTCAGCTGTTTATTTGAATATTTTAAACTGAAAATTAATATCCATAAGACAAGTATCCTTTGCAGATAAACATGATCCAAAAAAAAGCGATACTCCTCTGAATCAACCTGGAAAAAGTTAAAAAAAAGATTTTCCGGATTTTACTGCTTTCCCGCAGTTGTCCGGTTAAACTGACCCGATTTAAAATCGAATCACACAGATGCAAATCAGCAACTGTGAATATCAATATCAGAATTCTGAACCCAACAAATCAGGTTGACTTCATATCCCCTTTAATGTTGAGTTGCTATATTTGCAGTGAAGATTACAAACCGAATAAGATACAAACAAAAGTGCTTTTTGAAGTTGATTGAAAAATCCCGGTTTCAACCGGGATTTTTCATTTTACAACTTCCACCGGATGATAATCAACTGTAAAGTAAAATGTGGTCCCTTTTCCGACTTCAGATTGAGCCCAGATATTCCCTCCCAACATTTCGGTATACGCTTTTGCAATTGAAAGACCCAATCCTGAACCCTCATATGGCCGCGATATTTCCAAATCGGCCTGAATAAAACGCCCATAAATAGAATCTAATTTTTCAGCCGGAATTCCGGCTCCGGTATCGGAGATAAAGAATTCGATCTTGTTTTCCTTCAAATTATATCCAAAATTAATTTCGCCTTTTGAAGTAAATTTCAGTGAATTCTTTAAAAGGTTTGTCAAAATTGATTCAAGTTTATTCCTGTCAATTTTAATTACCATTCCATTGTTTGATGAAGGAACTACATTCAGTGACAGCCCCTTTTTGCTTGCTTCAGGAGCAAAAAAGGCATGCAAGTAGGTTAAAACATCGTTTATACTTTCACTCGAATATTTCACCGGCACTTCACCTGCTTCAATTTTCGAAATTTCTATAATGTCATTTATTGTAGATAACAATCTTTCGCTGCTTTTACGAACCATATTGAGGTATTCTTCCCGTTTTTCCCCTGAAATATCTGCAGTGAGAAGTAAATCAACAAATCCCATAATTCCATTCATTGGAGTGCGGATTTCGTGACTCATGTTTGCAAGAAAAGCTGATTTCAACCTGTCGCTTTCTTCGGCACGTTCTTTTGCAATCTGAAGTTCGCGGGTTGTTTGTTTTACATGTTTCAGTGTTTTTACCAGCCTTTCGTTTTGTATCTCAATTTTCTGTTCGTATTTAATCCTGTCTGTTATGTCTTTTACAAAGCCTAAAAACTGATTGTTTGTCAGCTTAATTGCATCAATGCTCCAGTATCTTAATTCACCATTCCTTGTTTTGAAGGCTGCTTCGTCCCGCAAAACTCCTTTTTTGGTTAATTCTTTTAGACGCCCGAGAGTATCGTTAATGTTTTCTTCGGGTGCCATTTGCGAGACATTCATCTTCAACAGTTCTTCGCTTGAATATCCGGTCATTCTGCAGGCTGCAGCATTTACATCCAGATAATTTCCCTTTTCATTGATAAGGAAAATACCGTCGGGCGCATTTTCGATGTAGGATTTAAACTTCTCTTTACTTTGCCTTAATTCTTTTTCCGTTTCTTTTATTTTGGTGATATCAAGATTCATTATCTGGATTCCTTTCACTCTTCCGGATATATCCTGTATACAGGAGTAAATACTAAGTGAATACCTTGAACCATAAAGCTTGTTTGCTTCATCTTCGAAAACCATTGTACTTTTGTTGCAAAGAACATCTTTCATTCTTTGCAGGCAAAGATCTGCATCTTTTTTTGGAAGCAACTCGTACAGGTGCTTTCCGGCAACTTCAGATTCTTTCCTTCCTAATTTTTTAAGTGCAATGTCATTAAATGCAATAACCTCTCCGTCAATTGTGTAATAACCGATTCCGATTCCTGCATTTTCATAAAGCAGACGGTAACGTTCTTCACTGTCGTGCAGTTTTTCGGCGGCAATTTTTTGTTCTGTAATATCCTGGGTAAATCCAATGGCCCTGACCGGTTTATTGTTGATATCAAAATCTATAGTCGCTTTTTGCCTTACCCATTTTACTTTATTATTAATCACAATCCGGTGTTCAATGTTGTAAGGTTCCTTACTTAGTGCTCCTTTCCAGTGTTGGAAAACATAGTCACGATCATCAGGATGAACAGTATTTAAAAAGGTTTCAAGGTTTAACTCGGAACCCACAGGCATGTCGAAAATTTTATAATTTTCTTCGGTCCAGTATAAAATGTTATTGTTGATATCCAGTTCCCAGGTACCTATTTTGCCAATTTCCTGTGCTTTTTTTAAATAATAGCTGTTTTTCAACAACTTTTCCTGAGTCTTTTTTCGTTCACTAATATCAATTACAGCACCTACGATAGCCACTGTTTTACCTTTTTTCAAAACAGGTGCTTCCCTCACTTCAACAAAAACACTTTTACCTGTTTTATGAATGAGTTCCAAAATGTACGGTTTTTGAGGTTTTCCTGTTTCAATGGCTTTCATTGTTAATTCATAGCCTAACTGATTTACAGGATTATCAGATAGTAAACTTGTCCATTTCACCATTGCTTCTTCCACCGGATAACCCAGTACATCCTTAACCTGAGGGCTCAAATAGGTAAGGTTGTGATTTACATCGTGGCGATAAAATACATTTGTACTGTTTTCAACTATCGAACGTAATTTTTCTTCACTTCTTTCTGTTTTATCCAGTGATTCCTTTAACTGGTCGTTTAACGTTTTGTATTCTTCGTAAAGTGCCTCGTACTCCTGAACCTGGTTATTTAGTTCTTCTGTACGTTGAACAACCAATTTTCCGAGGTGCTTTTTTTCATCATTCAGCAGATTTTCCTGTTCGAGCCTTTCGAGAACAACAGCAAGCATTTGTACTGCATTCTGAAGGTTGGCCATCATCATTTTATCTTTTACCAGCTCCGGATCGGAAACGAGAATTTCGCCATACACTTTCTTTTGAGTCGAAACTTCGAACACAGCATCCGGGGCAGCTTCCTTTTGCCAGGAAAAGAACAGATGAGGCAGAAAAGAATTCAATCCCTGCACAAAAAGTCTTATCACCTGATTTTTATCTCTTTGCTGTGAAACATTGGCTATTAACAACAGCAAATTGCTTGATAATCTTTCCATTATGCTGATAAAAATTGTGGTGCATTTTCAGCCAGCCATTCGGTCGGATCTTCAAAATGCGGATTTTGCATCAAAACACTCCCGTTTAAAATATACGGATGTGTCTTTAGCACCTGGATAATCATTGAACCAGGAAATTTTGAAGTGTTGTACATGCAAATGCTTATCCATGGTTTATCAGGTATGAAATAGTTTAACCGTGCTTCGTAAGCCATCAGATGTTCCACTCCCGGAACAGCTCCAAGCGCCCAAACCATTTCGGCAGTTGCGCGAATGTTCCGTTTTCCCTGTTTTTGAGATTGAAGATAAAAATCATTCAATCCTTTGTCCATGGCACCTGGCGAAAATGTGCCGTTTGGATAGTATAATTCTTTTGCTGAACTGATTGAAAAATGATTGGGATCATTAATTCTTCCCGCACATTCCGGACAAAAATCCTTAAATTTATGATTGAATTCATCTGCAGTTTGTTCGTTTGGGCAATACAACTGCATGTCGCCTGCTTCAATTCCCTTCGCTAAAAATCCATTTATTATTAAATCCCGTTCTTCCTGTGTTTCATATAATCCTGCAACATGCACTCCCCAGTTACAGGAGTAATTCCCCACTCCCAACTCCAGCTTTTCCTGTTCTGACGTTTTTAAATACATGACTTCCCTTTTTTTTCTGATGATCCATTGTTTTCAATTTAGCGGGCGATTAACATTTGTTTTCGGACAGAAACTGTTCTTTCCTGTCGAATCTAGTAAAAACTTATTGAATGTATAATTATTGTTTAGCTTTTTGTTCAAACTACAAACAGTAAACATTTGTAAAAAAAAACAATCTGTATATTGCCTGAAGTTGAACAGTTTCCGTTTGTCTGTTTTTATTAATTAAAATATTAAAATAATATTCTGGTACACAACGATGTCCAATATAGGGAATATTTACTGAAACAAAAAAGCTTAAAAGTTAATTTTTAAGTTAAAAGACTTCTGCGCTTCTATTTTAAATGATTACAAATTAGTTAAAAGAATTTACCGAACCCCAAATTTCCGGTGTCATACAACCGGAAGTTTCCATGGACTGCGGTAATCAGCCTTTACAAGTTGGTTTGCTTCATTATCATTTAAAAATTCCTGTTTTTCCGGGTCCCAAAACACCTTTCTTCCCAATCTGTACGAAATGTTGCCGAGGTGCGAAATGCGTGCAATGTGTGCTCCTGTTTCGATGTCGCAATTTGGTTTTTCGCGGGTTTTTACACAATCAATAAAATTCTGTACATGTAAATCCAAACCATTACCGGTACCTTTTTGCAGTGGCACACCTTCGTATCCGTTTTTAGCGCTGGTGCTTGTGGTTTCAGGAATCACTTCCCAACCTTGCCTGTCAACCACCAAAGTTCCCCATTCGCCGACAAATGCAACACCGTGACCACGGTTAAAATTGGCACCGTAGATTCCGATTGTATGATCCCACAATAAACCAAAATCACCGAAATCGTATACTGCCATCATTGTATCCGGTGTTTCCATAGCATCACCCGGAAATGCATATTTTCCACCGGTAGCCATTACAGATTTAGGAATGTACTGGTTCATACCAAAGAGGGCGTAATCCAGTAAATGAACTCCCCAATCGGCGAGCAAACCACCTGCATAGTCCCAGTACCAGCGGAATGTAAAATGAAACCTGTTTTTATTGAACTGCCGCTTTGGTGCAGGTCCGAGCCAGAAATCATAATCAACACCGGCCGGCACTTCTGAATCGGCGACCACAGGAATTGAATTTTTCCAGCCAACATATGACCATGCCCTCACCGAACGAATGCGGCCAATATTTCCAGCATGTAAATAGTCAACAGCCGCTTTCCAATGCGGGTCGCTGCGTTGCCACTGCCCTACCTGAATGACACTGCCGTAACGCTTTTGGGCAGCCACCATAATATTGCACTCCTGTATTGAATTTGCAAGCGGTTTTTCAGTGTAAACATCTTTACCGGCTTCGCAGGCATAAACAGTTGGAAGGCAATGCCAGTGATCGGGTGTTGCGTTGATTACCACATCAATATCCTTGTTTTCAATTAACTTTCTGAAATCACTATAAATGAGCGGCTTTTTGTTCTGAAGTTTTTCAACTTCGGCAGCACGCTGTTCCAATACATTTTGATCGACATCACACAATGCACCGCATTCTACATTCGGTTGATTTAAAAATGCCTTTAAATCATTAAATCCCATTCCATAACAACCAATTAAACCCACTACAATTTTTTCGTTGGCTGAAGCGCCTCCTTTAAGAAGAGTTGGAAATGCGCCAAATGCTGCAGTTGCAAAGGCTGTGGTTTTAATAAACCGTCTTCTGTCTGATTTCATTTTAAAAAATTTTAAACATCATACAACAGAGGTAAAGATACTTTTTCTGAGGTTTAATTTAAATGTTTGTAATCGAATTCTTAAACATCACATTTAAAAATTACTGCTGGCAGGTTAAAATCCCACTATTTTTTATCTGATCCGTCATATCGCATGAAGCATTGACTTAAACGGTCTGACTTCGTCAAGGTTTATTGTTTTCATTTCAGCAACTCTAATCCTAAGGCAGGAATATGTAAGGTTCCAGATTCAAAGGATTTCAAAATCAAATCAAGCTATTTTTTCCGGGACATCTGAGATTTAAATTTTAAAACCAGATGAGTTGTTTTTACACAGCTGTGGAGTTCTATCTACAATTCACACATTCAGCAATTTAAGGAAAGTTATCTATCCAGTCTGATTACTGCCGGTAGTTTCTGTGGCATGGTATTTTCAAACGAAAATGATTTGAAAACCGGAAGTTACAGCAAAACAACAGTACAATTCCGAATACACTAAAGACAAAACACTACTGAATTATGAGTGAAAATACCCACTACATTATACTTGCAGTTGCAGGATTAGTGATATATACCAGCCTCTACATCAAAAAAATTCAAAGAAGTTTTTTCTCCGAACCGGTGCTGGTTATGCTGATTGGATTAATACTGAATATGCTCAACCTGAAAGTTTTTCAGGTAAAGGATGTTCATTCGCTTTTGGACATTTTTTCACGGTTAACAATAATTGTCGCTCTTATTTCCACTGCTTTGAGGGTAAAGCACGTGTTTATTATGAAAGAAAAAAGAAATCTTTCGGTAATCATTGTTGCAGGGATGTTCGGCATGTGGATTTTATCCTCGGTAATTTTTTACCTCGTATTTTCGCGCGATTTGTTATTCAGTATGCTTTTGGGTGCAATTATAACCCCCACTGATCCTGTGGTTGCCTCATCAATGGTCACCGGGAAACTGGCAAAAACTTTAATTCCTGAACGGGTCAGAAGTTCACTTTCATTTGAAGCAGGTGCAAATGACGGACTTGCATTTCCAATGGTCATGCTTTCATTTTTGTTGCTTACAAAATCAACAGGGGAAGCGCTGCACGAATTCGTTTTTAAGGTCCTGTTGTGGGAAAATGCAGCAGCAATTGTGCTTGCAGGGGTTGCCGGATACTTTCTTGGTCGTTTGTATCACTATTTCGACGAACATCATTTAATGGACAAAAAAGCAGTAATCGGATATTCACTTGCTGTAACACTTTTTATATATGCACTTTTCGAGGTTATCCAGGCGAACAGCATTGTGAGTGTGTTTGCTGCAGGGGTACTTTTTAATTCGGTAGTTTCAGAAAATGAGGACATCCGTGAAGAATCAGTTCAGGAAGTTTTTGAACGGCTGCTTGTGGTTCCCATTTTTTTTCTTTTTGGTTTAATTGCTCCCTATTCAGAATGGTTGACTATAGGCTGGATGCTTGTGCTGTTTGCAATTGTTATCTTACTTTTCAGGAGGTTACCGGTTCTGCTTCTTATAAAACCGGTTTTGAAAGATTACAAACTAAAGGATGTTTTACTCATGGGTTGGTTTGGTCCTGTTGGCGTTGCAGCAATGTTTTATTCCATGCACATCGATAAAAAACATCATTACCCTGAACTATGGCCGATTGTAAGTTTTGTAATTTTTGCGTCAACTGTTGTTTTTGGTTTTACGCGGTATTACATTTCGAAGTGGTACCATTCAGCAAATGAAAAGGATAAGGGAAACACTGCCTGAACGTCAAAATTAAACCTGAACATCAAGCAGCTTACTGCGCCGGGGATTAATCCTCTTCATACTTTATAATCTTAACAGGACAAACTCTGGCAGCATTTTTAATGCAATCTTCGTTGGCTTCAAAATCTGCATCATCTTCAATAAATGATTCACCAAATTGATCCAGTCCAAAAACTTCAGGGCAAACCTCATTACAATATCCTGCTGCAATGCATCCCTGCTCGATAATCACTTTTTTGATCGTCATAAATTTCAAGTTAAAAAACAATTAACAGTATAATGCAAAATACTGCTTCACAGTTCAAACAAACTGAAATAATTTTTAGCTGATTCCTGTTTTTAATTGATTGAGATATTGTGCCTGTTTGATTCAAGTGTCAGCTTTGAGGCTATGCAGAATATCCTAACCAGCTTTGCCGGAAGAAAAACATTTCACCATTTCTGATGTTAAAAAAGGAAACACACAAAAAAATAAATTATGGGCAATTTAGACAACCTTAGGGGAAAAACAATTGTAATAACCGGTGTTTCAAGCGGGTTTGGGCGGGGCAGTGCCATTCGTCTTGCCGAACTCGGTGTTAATGTTGTTGGTGCTGCACGGCGTTCAAAAGTTCTTGAAGAACTTGATGCTGATATAAAAAGTAAAGGTGGTAAAATATGTACGGTACGCTGCGATGTAAGTAAGGTGGAAGATATTGAGAGATTAGCGGAAGCTGCAGTTGAAACCTTTGGAAGAATTGATATCTGGATCAATAATGTTGGTATAGGCGCATTAGGCTACTTCTGGGATATTCCTTTATCAGATCATTCACGTTTAATCGATGTAAACCTTAAAGGATTGGTATATGGAGCGCACGTTGCCATGCAACATTTTATTAAAAACAAGAGGGGCATTTTAATTAATTTAGGATCAATTGACAGTGAAGTACCATTAGCACTGCAAAATACTTATGCAGCTACCAAAGCAGGTGTATTGAGCCTAAGTCATTCTCTTAATGAAGAGTTGAAGTTAAGCGGACATGAAGACATAAAAGTAGCAACCATTATGCCATGGGCTGCAGATACACCCTGGTGGATACACGCGGCCAATTATACCGGATATAAGCCAAGAATGGCTGCAATGGATGATCCTGAAATAGTTGTCGAAAAGATCATTGAGGCATGTATAAATCCAAAGGAAGAAATGACAGTTGGGCCTAAAGCCACAGCTTCCAATGTTTTCCATCAAATATTTCCAGGTATAACGGAGCATCTTTCCGGCAAAGTGGCTAAAAAAGAATCAGAAAAAGCTGATCCTGCGCCTCATTCCACTGGTAGTATCTATGAACCAATGGAAGCAGGAACCACTGTAGAGGGAAATCTCCGTGAACGGATGGAAAAAGAAGATAAAGGATCATGATAAATTGTTTAGAAGTTAAAAAAGGAAATTAGCTTCCTTGCATATGCCCCATCGGTCATTAAGTCGGACAGGCAAAGGGAATTTTCACCTTACGCCCCCACAACTTGTCCCGAACTGAATTGTCTGATTTATCATTGCCGGGGAGATTTTTATTCCCCCTGGAGTTCATTTTTCAAGTGCCGGAATACATCTTTCCACTTCTGGAGTGGTTTTTATGCATCCCGCAGTTGTTTTCTCATATTTCGGCTGACTTCCCGTCAGGTTCAAAGCAGTTTTTATTACCTGCAGGCTAAAAAATGTAAATTTCAAGAGCGGGAAACGGGGATCGAACCCGCGACCCTCAGCTTGGGAAGCTGAAACAGTCTATTTTTATATAGTTTTATTCGGTTTTATATTCATTTATTAAATATTTGTATAACAGTATTATACGTAATTTTTTTAGATAAATAATTTTGTATATCTGCATATAATTTATATTTTTGTGGTGCAAATATTGGTGCAAATACAAATCAAATCATATGGCAATTACGAAACCGACTGCAAATTTATTTCACGACACAAGAAGGAAACCTCAATGGAACAGATAAATACCCTGTCAAGCTGACCATTTATTTTCAAGGCATGAAAAAACGATATAAATTGCCCTATGAATTGACCTCAGATGAATGGCTTAAATTAAATGCACAAAAACTTCGTGATACAGAATTAAAAGAAATTAAAACAAAACTTGATTTTTATATTGGTAAAAAATTTGATGATTGTTTAAAAGAAATTGAAGACCCTTTTAGCTTCGAAAAATTTGAAAATGTATATTTTGAAAAAAATCAACCAAAAGTAAACAATGATGTTTATGCTCTGTATCAATCATTCATTGATGAACAAAACCAAAAAGGAAAAGTTGGAAATGCTGGGATATATGAAACTGCAATGAAAACTTTTAAAGTGTTTAAAAACAAATTAAAATTTAATGATATTACAGTAGATTTTCTTCAATCCTATGAAAAACGAATGTTGGCTAACGGTAAATCAGTGGCATATATTTCAATGAATTTAAGAACCTTGCGTTCAATCTATAATCAAGCCATTGGTTTAAAAATTGTGAATGGTGAAAACTACCCATTCAGCAAAAATATGAACGACAAAAAATTCAAAATCAAAACAGGAAAAAATACAAAAAAAGCATTAAGCACTGAACAACTGGCACAACTGAAAAATTATATTGCGAAAACACCTGCACAACAAAAAGCATTAGACTTATGGTTATTTTCATTTTATTGTAATGGTTTAAATTTTAAAGATATATGTAGGTTACAATATAAAAACATAGTTGATGATAAAATTATTTTCAATCGTGCAAAAACAGAATTTACATCAAATAGCAACCAAACCATTCGGTTTATTATTAATCATGAAATCCAAGCTATTATTGACAAGTATGGTAACGATAAATTATCACCAGATACGTATTTGTTTGATATTTTCAAAAAAGGTATAACTCCGAAGGAAGAAAGAGATAAGATTCAATCTTTAACCAGAAATACGAATAAACACTTAAAAAAATTTGCAATGATTTGAGTTTTGGATTTTCAATTTCAACAGGATGGGCACGTCATAGTTTTGCAACATATTTAAAAAGAAGTGGTTCTACACCAGAAGTAATTGGTGAGGCACTGGGACACACAAGTATAACGACAACACGAAATTATTTAGATTCTTTTGATGATACGGCATTAAAAAATACTGCTAACTTGCTTTCACAAATCTAATAGTTCATGTTACACGAATACGATGAAGCAGTAGAGAAAAAGTTTTATGATTTATGCCAATTGGATGAAAATCCAATCATTTGTACTGAACCAGTTGAAGAATCAAAATATTTAGGTATAGATTATTACACCTCGGAAGAAGGTTTTCAGCCAATGATTGAAATAGCGTACCAACGTTATATCACATTTTTAGACCAATTTATACAACACAACATTACAAATGACCGAACATACCTTTTAGCTACTTTAAATCGCTTAATGGGTAAATATCACAACTTGCAGGAGCAATTCAAAAATTCAACTGTTAGACTTTACTGGCTTTCATTATCTAAATATTATACAACCGCAAATGCAGATGTTGATTATAACATCAATAAAAAACAAAACTATACACGTGAAGCATATCGTTTTTTTAATAAGATGTCTGGAATCCAATTGTTATTTATTGAAAGGACTATTGACTATTTGAATTTGCAAATATCATCGTTTACTCAAAACTTAGGTGCAATAAAAAAAACAAATAATACAGAACACATATTCTTTTCCATCAATCAAGAAGTTAAACACGGTGATGAATTGCTTGAATATTTATATGATAAATTGATAGAAGAACCTGAACCATTTGTAAACTGTAAGAAAAGAGAATTTAAAAAGTTATTTATTCCATCTGGCGAAACGCAACCGATAATTTGGAATAAGGACTATATCCATTTAACGTATTTCATTAAACAGTTAGCCAACAGAATCATTATCAAACAAACTGCACCAAGTCAATACGAAATTGCCACAAAACTTTTTTACAATAAAGCAATTGGAATATTTTTTACTCCAAGTAGATTCCGTCACAACACAGACCCAGCAGAACGTGAAAAAGTCAAAATTGATAGCATAATTAGTTATGCAGAAAAAACATACCTGACACCACCTGACACCAAATACACGAAACGAACAAATCCCAAGAAAACAATTTAGTTAAACAGCTGTATTTCAGTTCTATATTCGTTTTAAATACCTGTCGTTACATCTGACAGTCCCCAAAATTCCTTGTATTTACATGCAATCACCGATAGCTTTGTTTCAAAAAAATTTTAGAATATGAACAAAGAAAATATCACCAGTTTTGACCAAATGCCATACGGAATTAGCAAAATACTAAATGAATTAGAAGCCATGAATGAACGGCTTGCGATGGTTGAGACTAAAATTAATTTACCCACAACATCACCAGAAAAGAAAATTCTTACTGTTGATGATATATGTAAACTTCTGGGGATGAAAAAAAGTACGGTTTACAGCCAGACACACCTTGCCAAAATTCCACACTATAAAGCAAATGGAAGGGTTTATTTCGATGCAGTCGAAATCAACAACTGGATTCATTCAGGTAAACGCAAGACCGTAAAACAGCTTCAAAATGAAGCAAATCAACAACTGTGTAAATAACCCTACTTATCAATGTATTTTATCAATGTATTTTTTGGAGTTTTTTGGGTACGGTGGATGAATTGTATTGATACTTATGATAACATTAGATAAATTAAAGATAATAACGAAAGCAATCTACGCTAAAAACATAAATGAAAATTTAGGTGAATTTAGAATATAACAAACAGAATAAAATTGAATCTTATATATTTAACCAGAAACAACCATTTAATTTATTCATTCAGATAATACCTAATTTAAATAAATTAGTTATTGAATTTACTGGTAAAATTTTATTAGATGATTACCCTAAGTTAATTTCAAAAGAAACAATTAATCAATGCTTAGATAATATTAACAAAATTGGATACTGTAAATTATCTGTTGATGATATAATTTTGGATAGTAAAGTAGTAAATTGTGATGTAACCAAAGATATTCCATTGGTAATATCAACAGATTTGAAAAAGATAATTATAAGTCAGCTAACCAATATTAATAAATACCCTGTAAAAAAACATTCAACTACTGGTTATTCAATTATGAAAGATGTGAAAACAGAAAATTGTAAAATTCGACTTTCAATCTACGATAAACATAGGGATATGCTAAAAGCAAGTAATTCATATTTTTTAAATTCACGTAGTGACCCTGAAACACTAAAATACTATTTCAAAAACAAATACCGTATTGAAGCAAATCTAAAAACATTAAAGAAAATTAGAGATTATTGCGGTGTAGCAGACACATCACTTATTAATGTACTATAC
Source organism: uncultured Prolixibacteraceae bacterium (assembly GCA_963816685.1). Classification (GTDB taxonomy): domain Bacteria; phylum Bacteroidota; class Bacteroidia; order Bacteroidales; family Prolixibacteraceae; genus CAVYUC01. The sequence goes on from CAWFMB010000020.1 coordinate 19,169, forward strand.
TCAACTGAAAATCCATTATTAAGCATTTTCAATACGATATTTGATAATACAATTGAAAATTCAGATACCTCATTAATAAAAAGAAATATATATGAATATGAAACATTTAACCAATTGAAAGACAGCCTTATTTTAAAAGAATGTGATTATGATTTAAGTAAGACAGAAAACTTACTCAATCACTATTTAGCTGAAAACACCAATAAACGAAAATATCGAGCCAAATTTCGTAGTTTATTAAATGAAAACAAACCTTTTAATGAAAATAAACTAATTATTGAAGAAATCCGAAGTCAACTTATTATTGATTAAAATAGAATATTTAAACCTGTAAAGTGGAGCATATTTTTTCTTTAACTGAATTTTAAAGCTGATATTATTCATCGCATTTTATCGCTCAATGATGATTATTTGTATCTTGCGAACACTAAATTTTGAACCACTAATTCAACCATGCGAATATTCAATAATGTTGATTCAAAAATAAAAGACAATTTAATTACGACCATTAAACGTGATAGTCGTGTTTCCATTGCTTCAGCTTATTTTTCGATTTACGCCTTTGAAGAACTAAAAAAACAATTACTGGACATTTCGGAATTACGTTTTATTTTTACTTCTACCACTTTTGTTTCCGAAAAAACATCAAAAGAAAAACGTGAATTTTATATACCTCGCTTAAACCGTGAACGAAATTTATATGGTTCAGAATTTGAGGTTAAATTACGTAATGAACTATCACAGAAAGCGATTGCAAAAGAATGTACCGATTGGTTTAAAAATAAAGTACAGTTTAAATCAAATGTTACCAATGAAGTTATGGGTGGTTTCATCAACATTGAAACCGATGAAAATTTAACTTATTTACCTATCAATGGATTTTACAACGGTTGATTTGGGGTGTGAAAAAGGGAACAGTGCCTATAACATGGTTAATCGGTTCGAAGCACCATATAGTTCCGAATACATAAAGTTATTCAATAACCTCTGGCACGATAAAGTAAAACTTCATGATGTAACAGAAAGGGTGATTGATAACATTTCAAATGTGTATCGTGAAAACTCACCAGACTTTATATTACTTCGTTATCCTGTACAATATTTTTAATGAGTTTTTAGATGATATTTCTGAAGATGTTTTACCAAACGATGCAACTGGTTTTAAAACAAGTATCAAATGAAC
>CAWFMB010000021.1:0-164888 GCA_963816685.1 uncultured Prolixibacteraceae bacterium
TTTTAAATGAACACAAAACGAACAATACATATTCTTCTGATTTCTCTTGCAATTGTTGGGACAGGGGTTATTATTTGGTGGCTTTCAACTGATCCAACAAAAGACTTCCGCGTTAGTATTGCCGGAGCAGATAACCGTGGTGAAGGTGATTCTGTTCAAACGGTAAGAATTGGTGAAATTTTTAAGGAATTTGAAACTGAATATACCGAACTTTCCGGCACCTGGCCCAGGTTCAGAGGAAGCGATTTCAACAATATTTCGGAAGATTCCAAAAACTTAATAGATAAATTCGGGCCCGACGGACCAAAAATCCTCTGGTCAGTGAAGTTGGGTGAAGGACATTCAGGCGCAGCAATTTATAATGGGTTGGCATATGTACTGGATTATGATGAACAACAACGTGCAGACATACTCCGCTGTTTTTCGCTTGTTGACGGAAAAGAAATGTGGGTCCGGGGCTACCAGGTGAATGTAAAGCGCAACCACGGCATGTCGCGGACAATTCCTGCAATTACTGAAGATTATATATTAACGATGGGTCCAATGTGTCACGTGATGTGCCTTGGCCGGAAGGAGGCCAATTTGCTGTGGGGTCTCGATGTGGCTAAAGAATATGAATCTGAAATTCCACTTTGGTACACAGGGCAGTGTCCGCTTATCGACGACGGAAAAGCAATCATTGCAACTGGTGGAAAAGCACTCATGGTAGCCATCGATTGTGAGACAGGTGATAAAATCTGGGAAACACCAAATCCCAACGGCTGGAAAATGTCACATTCATCAGTGATGCCATTTACTTTTGGCGGAAGAAGAATGTATGTATACAGCGCAGTGGGCGGATTGGTTGGAATTGCTGCTGATGGTGATGATGCAGGAAAAGTGTTGTGGGAAACTGCGGCCTGGAATCATTCAGTTGTTGCACCTTCACCGGTTTGTATGCCCGATGGGAAAATTTTCATAACTGCAGGTTACGGAGCAGGTAGTATGATGTTACAACTTTCGGAAAATAACGGCAGGTTTTCAATTCAGCCGTTAACAGAATATGCTCCAAAAGATGGACTCGCCTGTGAACAGCAAACACCTGTGTTATGGAACAATCACCTGTTCGGAATTCTCCCCAATGATGGGGGAGCCTTGCGAAAACAACTTGTTTGTGTCAGTCCTTCCGATCCGAAAAAGATAATCTGGTCGAGCGGAAAGGAAACCAGATTCGGTCTGGGGCCATATTTTATTGCGGATAACAAGTTTTTTATATTGGATGACGAAGGAACATTGTATATCACAAAACCAAGTGTCGGTAGCTATATTGAATCCGACCGGGCAAAAGTAATTGAAAATGCGCACGATGCCTGGGCGCCATTTGCCATTGCAAACGGATATTTAATCCTTCGCGATGCGGAAACGATGGTTTGTATTGATTTAAACACTTAACCATTCGAAAATGAAGAATAAAGGAATTGTTGTATTTCTCATCCTCCTGGCCCTGATAATTGTTGCGGTTATTGCCGGCGATGTGCTTACAAACCGGCCGGAGAAGCGATCTGCCAATCCTTTTGAATTCAGTATCGATGAGTTTAAAGCGGTTGATCCTGAATTAATCCATTACAGGGAAACTAAAAATTTCAATATCGGTTTTGATGAACCTGCCGGAATTGCTGTTGACAGTTTGGGGATTTATCTGGTGGGCGATCAAAAATTAAAAATGATTGATTTTGCCGGTAACCTGTTGCTCGATATTAACCTGCCGGGTATACCAAAAACTGTTTGTTGTGAGGGTGAAAAAATATACATGGTTATCGACAACCGGATTATGGTTTACAATGTGCAGGGAAATTTACTCAGTAAATGGGAGCATCCGGGTGAAAATTCAATGCTTACTTCGGTTACAGCAACTGACAGTTTGGTATTTGTGGCAGATGCAGGTAACAGGCGGGTGCTGAAGTATTCTGCTGACGGAGAATTGCTGGGGCAGTTTGAAGGAAAAAGCAGGGAAGATGCTTTGCATGGTTTTATCGTTCCCAGCCCGTATTTCGATCTGGATATCAATAATGCCGGTGAACTATGGGTCGTAAATCCAGGATTACATGCCCTTGAGAATTATACACTGGACGGCGGCTATCGTTCGTTTTGGGAAAGCTCAGGAATAAAAGTGGATGAATTCAGCGGATGCTGTAATCCAGCTCATTTTTCGTTTATGGACGATGGGCGTTTTCTTACAAGTGAAAAAGGATTGGTGCGGATTAAACTGTACAAACCTTCGGGTGAGCTGGATGGTGTAGTTGCCGCACCTGCAAAATTTAAGGATGAAGGCGAAGCACCTGATATTGCAACAGATAAAGCGGGTAATGTTTATGCGCTCGATTTTGATAAAAAGATGGTTCGTGTATTCGAGCCAAAATAAAAATCTGCAGGAGCTAATTAAAAAGGGACACGAATGAATAAGGTGTATCCACATATAAATTTTGAAATACATACGTTTCATGCGCCGCAAATGAAATTGGGTGGAATGAATGAACAATCATTCGCTGAATGGGAACAAAACTCCGCAGGAGTTAAATAAAAAGGGACACGAATGAACAAGGTGTATCTACATTTGAATTTTGAATACATACATTGCATGCGCCGCAAATGAAATTGGGTTAAATGAATGAATAATTATTCGCTGAATGGGAACAAAACTCCGCAGGAGTTAAACAAAAATAGCCGTAAGTGAAACTTACGGGATGAAAAATTTTCGGAATCGAACCCGGTAAGGGTTCAACATTAAGAAATTAAAAAATGAACCGAAAGGATTTTATAAAAACAACAGGGCGGTTTCTTATCCTTGGAGGAATTACAGCATCAACAGGTTACCTGGTAATCAACAAAAAAGTTACCGCTGCCTGCTCTGTATCTCCATCGTGTAAAAAATGCGGAATTTACGATGATTGCATCGAGCCGGAAGTAAAGGTGAAGAGAAATGAAAAATAGTAAATCGAAAAACAGGCGCGAATTTATCCATGATGGTGTGCGGCTTTCGCTTGCGCTTGCGCTGGGCGGAATTGGCGGATTATCGCTGAGTAAGGTAGTGAGAGATGATTATGTCTGGCAAATCGATCCGTTTCTCTGTAATCAGTGCGGTAGATGTGCAACTGAATGTGTTCTGGAACCATCGGCGGTCAAGTGCGTACATGCATTCGATTTATGCGGATACTGTGACTTATGCGGCGGTTATCTGAAACCTGATGCAAATGCCCGTACTACAGCCGGTGAAAACCAGCTTTGCCCGACTTCGGCAATCAAAAGAACGTACGTTGAAGATCCTTATTTTGAATACACAATCGACGATGATTTATGTATCGGCTGCGCTAAATGCGTGAAAGGCTGCACCTCTTTTGGAAATGGTTCGCTGCACCTGCAAATTATCCACGACATTTGCGTGAATTGCAACCAGTGTTCAATTGCCAGAGTTTGCCCATCTGATGCCATTACTCGGGTAAAAGGAAGTGAACCATACAAAGTAAAAGGCGACTTTACTCAAAAACCAAAAGCCTGATAATTTTTTAGAACCAACATGATAAAGATTTTTAATATAAAAATTGCAGGTTTTTCCAGGTCCCTCCCCTTTGGGGAGGTTAGGAGGGGCCTCTTTTTCCTATTATTACTGTTTATTTCGTTTTCTTCATATTCTCAAAAGCAGCGTTTTCCAAAACCTGAGTTTGATACAGGATACGCGCAACCGACACCTGTTACTCCCGAGCCACGTGCTCAAATGCTCGAGTATTTCGATGTGTTGGTGTTGATTGCATTTCTGGCGCTGGCTTCTTATTTCATGATAAAACGTCGCTCACGACGTGCAATGCTTTTCCTTGTTCTTGCGGCAGTGGCCTATTTTGGTTTCTACCGAAAAGGATGTATCTGTCCGATCGGAGCAGTTCAAAATGTGACACTTTCATTTTTCGATCCCACTTATGCCATATCAATTGTAATATTGTTGTTTTTCGTTTTGCCATTGATAGTTACACTATTTTACGGACGAACGTTTTGTGGCGGGGTTTGTCCACTTGGTGCGATTCAGGATTTGGTGATTGTTAAACCGATTCACCTGCCTAAATGGTTAAATAAAACCTTAGGGCTGATTCCGTATATTTTTCTATCGCTTGCTGTCCTTTATGCAGCAACAGGAACAGATTTCATCATTTGTCGTTACGATCCGTTTATCGGGATTTTCAGAATGAACGGCTTTTTCCTGCTGATTGTTCTGGGAGTTGCCTTTTTGCTGCTGGGAATGTTTATTGGTCGTCCGTATTGCCGGTTTTTGTGTCCATACGGAGTAATGCTGAGCTGGATGTCACGTTTTTCCAAAAAGCACATGACTATCACACCTGCTGAATGTATTAATTGTAAATTGTGTGCAAAATCGTGTCCGTTTGATGCTATTGATTATCCAACGGATGAAAAAGAAGTGGTTAAATCGGGGCTGGGGCCAAAGAGGTTTGTTATTTATGCAGTATTAATTCCACTGTGGATTGCATTGGGTGTTTTTGTAGGTGCAAAATCCCATATATTTTTATCGAAAGGAAATCCGGATGTTTACCTGGCGGAATTGCTGATTGCGCATCCGGAGGTGAAAAACGATCCGGATAATCTGGATGTACAAACATTTATGGCTTCCGGGAAATCAATGGATACACTTGTAACAGAAGCCAAAGTCATTCAGGATAAATTTTATACAGGAAGTATGATCATGGGCGGTTTCCTTGGGTTGGTGGTCGGACTGACATTGCTGAATACTGTTGTTTTCAGAAAACGCCAGGAATACGTTCCACATAAAGGAAATTGCGTAAGCTGCGGGCGTTGTATGGATTATTGCCCGGTGAGGAAGGAAAAGTAAAAGCCTCCCCTAACCCCTCCGAAGGAGGGGAAAAAGAGTGCAAACATAGAATGAGTTGGATGCCACAGGTTTTACTGAAATAATCGCAGTATGTATAGCAGGAAACCAGTGAACTGAAATAAAATAGCTGATGTGTAACATGCAGAACAATATTGAAAAGCAATTGAAAGTTCAAATTGCAACTCATTACCCGAAGGGTAAAACAATAATAGCCGTAGGTGAAACCTACGGTAAACAAGAATAAAAAACAACCGGAACTCCGAAGGAGTTCAATAAAATAAGAACAAGCAGAATGAACATTGAATTGAATATGATGAGAAATATTTGCTGTAAGTTCAACCCTTACAGGGTTGATACTAAACCGCAATATGCTACCGTAGGTTTCACCTACGGCTATTATTGTTCAATCCTGACGGATTGTTTGTGAAATACAGACATATTTGAATTTAGTGATGTATTGCAGGAAACCAGTGAATTGAAATATTTTTAAAGGGTGTACAAAAAATAACTTAATGAGTAACAAGCAGAATAATGGATAACAATTGAAAGTTCAAATTGCTGCTCATTACCCGAAGGGTAAAACAAGAATAGCATGATGAGTAACATGCAGAACAATATTGAAAAGCAAATGGAAGTTCAAATTGCAACTCATTACCCGAAGGGTAAACAAAAATAGCCGTAGGTGAAACCTACGGATGAGTAGCAAGGAGCAATCAGAACTCCGAAGGAGTTCAATAAAAAAACAACGAATCAATGAATACTGAAAAGATTCAACTAACGGGAATAAAACAATGACAATCAACGATAAACTAAAACTGTCGCAAAACACCATTATTATCGCAGGTATTTTCTGCTTCATAGTGGCTTTGTTGTTGCTGCTCAATTTCTGGCAAACAACGAACAACGACCCAATCGAAAGTAAGGCATTGGTAGCATTGGTGGAGCGCCTGAAACAGGAGCCAAACAATGATGAGCTGAAAGCCGAAATCCGCAATTTCGATTTGCTGGCGCGCAAGGCATATTTCAACAGCAAATGGCAGGTAAAAACAGGTGCATATCTTTTATTGATTGGAGCAATTGTACTGGCAGTTGCCTTACGCTTTTACTATTCGTTAAAGGAAAAGATTTCAGAACCGGAAGTAAAACATGAAAACGAAATTCTCAGCCGTATTTTGGCGCAAAAAGGAATTATTATAGTGGGTGGTGTTATTTTTGTGCTGGCTATCGGAGCTTCGTTCATCACTGTCAATCAACTGGATAATTATGGTACCGAAAACGCTGTGGCAGAAGTTGCTCCGTCGGAATCAGAAGAGCAAATCGAAGTAATTAATGTGGGGACAACTCCAGTGCAAGCTACAGAAAATCAGCATGATGAACAAGTTGCCGAAGTGGTGGAGATTGAAACAGCCAATGGACCTTCTCCGTCTGAATTAAAAGAAGAACCACAACCGGAGACTGAACAAAGTGCCCCAATAAAACAGGAAGATGCAAAACAGGTAATTCCATCATCATCATCTTCGCCTTCAACAGGATTAACTTTGCAGGCACTTAGGGAGAACCATAATTCTTTCCGCGGGCCACTGGCACAGGGGGTAATTTATCACAAAAATATCCCCACCGAATGGGATGGCACCTCAGGCACCAACATCCGCTGGAAATCGTCCATTCCAAAACATGGATTTAATTCTCCAATCATTTGGGGTGACAAAATATTTGTTGCCGGAGCTGATGATAATTCAAAGGAGGTGTATTGTTTCAATAAAGCTGACGGTAAACTGCTCTGGACAGGCAAAGCCGGTAATATTCAGGGTTCGCCTTCTTCTCCGCCAAGGGTAAGTTCCGATACCGGACTTTCCGCACCTACACTTACTACTGATGGAAAACGGGTTTTTGCCATTTTTGCCACTGGCGATGTCATTGCTTTTGATATGAACGGGAAACGCGTTTGGGCAAAAAACCTTGGTGTGCCTGACAATCACTACGGGCATTCTTCATCGTTGATTACCTGGGCAAATAAACTGATTATTCAGTACGATACAAACAAAGGCGGAAAAGTGATTGCGCTGGATGTGGCAACCGGCGAGCCGGTTTGGGAGACAGTTCGTAACTCCAAAATATCGTGGGCCAGTCCTGTTTTGGCGCAGATTGACGGTAAATACCAGGTGATTCTTACTGCCGATCCAATTGTTGCAGGATATGATGTGGAAACAGGAAAAGAAATTTGGGAAGTGGAGGCTATGATGGGCGAAGTTGGACCATCGGTTGCATACAGCGACGGAATTGTTTTTGCCGCCAATGAATATGCACGTCTGGTTGCCATCGATGCTAAAAGTCATAATATACTTTGGGAAAATGATGAGTATTTACCGGAAGCATCCAGTCCTGTTGCACATGACGGCATGCTTGTAATCTGTACAAGTTATGGTGTAATTGCCTGCTACAACACAAAAACCGGTGACATGTTCTGGGAAGATGATATTGGTAAAACATTATATTCATCCCCGGTTTTTGCCGATGGGAAATTGTTTGTTATGGATAATGATGGTGTAGTGCGCATATATGAATATTCAAAAGAAAAGAAATTAATCAGTGAGAATGAACTGGGTGAACCAGGCGGAACAACTCCGGCATTCGATGACGGGCATATTTATATCCGGGGCGAGAACAATTTATATTGTATTGGAAAATAAGGTATGTCATTTCGACAACGAAGGAGGAGAAATCTTTTCAGTCATGCGACAGATTTCTCATCTTCGTTCCTCAGATTCGAAATAACAGCATACAATAGAAGGTTTAAATGAATAACAATTTTCAAAATATCGACCAGCTCATTGCAGAAAAAGGCTCAACGAAGAAGAGCCTGATCCCGATCTTGCAGGCTATTCAGAAAGAATACAATTACCTGCCGGAAGAAGTGTTGAAATATGTGGGAGAGAATACTTCAATCACCTATGCTGAAATCATCAGCGTTGCAAGTTTTTACTCTCAGTTCAGATTAAAACCGGTGGGTGAACACATGATTAAAGTTTGCGTTGGAACGGCTTGTCATGTAAAGGGAGCTGTTCAGGTTTACGATGCTTTTCGCCGCGAATTCAAACTGCCGGAAGGCGTGAATACGGAGGATTCGGGCAAGTATACGGTTGAAAAAGTGAGTTGTCTGGGGTGCTGTACACTGGCACCTGTGGTTCAGATCGACGGAATTACTTACGGACATGTTGCCCCCGACCAGGTGGGGCAGATAATCGATGACTTTGAAAGTCAGAAAGGAAGTAAATCTTCCAAAAGGGCCAGGAAGGCAAATGGTGATGAAATAAAAGGTGAAATCCGCATTGGCCTTGGTTCCTGTTGTGTAGCCAGCGGCAGTGAAGAAATAAGGAAAGAGGTGGAAAACGTGGTCAACGAAAGTGGGTTACGCGTGAAACTGAAACATGTGGGATGTGTGGGAATGTGTCACCAGGTTCCGTTGGTTGAAGTGGTACCCAACGAAGGTGAACCTACATTGTATGCAAAAGTGAAACCCGAGGATGTTAAAAATATTGTGGAATCGCATTTTGAGGCACCGGGATTTTTTACAAAAGCTAAAAATAAACTGCTCCATTTCGTGGAAGACATACAGACAGATCGTAACTGGGATGGTATTGAACGATACGAAATCAGCATGCGCGAAAAACCGGTGGCTTCTTTTTTAGGTAAGCAAATTCCTATTGCCACAGAATACCGTGGAATAATAAATCCGCTGGATATAAATGAATATAAAAGCCGAGGTGGATTTTCGGCTCTTAAAAAAGTACTTGAATCCATGTTGCCTGATGAAGTAATCAATGAGGTAAAAAATAGTGGTATTCGCGGCAGGGGAGGCGCTGGTTTCCCAACAGGAATTAAATGGGAACTGGTTAGAAATCAGAAGAATGAAATCAAGTATATTATCTGTAACGGCGACGAAGGCGATCCCGGCGCATTTATGGACAGGATGCTGCTTGAATCATATCCGTACCGTGTTATTGAGGGGATGATTATTGCAGCTTTTGCAACAGGAATTCACTTAGGATATTTTTACATCCGGGCTGAATATCCACTTGCAGTGAAACGGATTCGTGAAGCTTTGAGAATTTGTAATGAAAACAACCTGCTGGGCGAAAATATTCTCGGAACTAATTTTAATCTTAATTTACAGATTTACGAAGGAGCAGGTGCATTTGTTTGTGGCGAGGAAACCGCACTGATTGCAAGTATTGAGGGTAGTCGCGGATATCCGAAAATCCGTCCGCCATTTCCGGCAGAAAAAGGGTTGTGGGGGTTTCCAACCTTGGTGAATAATACCGAAACGCTGGCTCAAATCTCCTATATTCTTCGCGAAGGATCAGATAAGTTCAAAAATATAGGTACCGAAAAAAGTACCGGTACAAAAGTGTTTGCACTTGCCGGGAAAGTGGCACGTGGTGGGTTAATTGAAGTGCCAATGGGAATCACCATCAAACAGGTCATCGAAGAAATTGGCGGAGGTATTGCAAACGGCAGGAAATTCAAAGCTGTGCAGATTGGCGGCCCTTCCGGTGGTTGTATCCCTGCTGCATATGCCGATACGCCAATCAACTATGAATCACTGGGGGAAATGGGGGCTATGATGGGATCCGGTGGACTTGTTGTACTGGATGATACAGATTGTATGGTGGATATTGCCCGTTATTTCCTTTCGTTTACGCAGGAAGAATCGTGCGGCAAGTGTACATTTTGCAGGATTGGAACCAAACGAATGCTTGATATTCTCAATAATATAACAACAGGGAAAGGTAAGCAGGGGGATATTGAAGAATTGGAAAAGTTAGCTGAATGGACAAATAAGGGAAGTTTGTGTGGATTGGGAAAAACAGCTCCAAATCCGGTATTGAGTACGCTAAAGTATTTCAGGGAAGAATATGAAGCACATATCAATGGTGTTTGTCCGACAGGAAAATGTATGGATTTGATTACCTATTCGGTAAATGACAATTGTATTGGCTGTACCAAATGTGTGCAAAAATGCCCTGTGGATGCTATACCATTTACGCCGCACGAAAAGCATTTTATTGATACTGAATTGTGTATCAAATGCGATTCCTGCCGGACAGTTTGTCCGGTGGATGCGATAGATGTGAAGTAGGTTACAGGTTACAGGTTACAGGTTACAGGTTGCAGGTTGCAGGTTGCAGGATAAAGGTTGCAGGTTACAGGTTACAGTTGCGGGATGTGGCTTGTAATAGTGTAAAAAATGTACTTTGGATAAATAAAATATCATTATGATGAAAACTTACAGGGATCTTGAAATTTATAGAACTGCATATCAGTTAGCTGTTAAAGTACATTTGATGACCTTAACTTTACCTAAATATGAAATGTATGAACAAGGTGGTCAGGTTCGAAGATCGATAAAAAGCATAAAAGACAATATTGTTGAAGGTTATGGAAGAAGAAGATACAAAAATGAATTCATTCGGTTTCTTGTTTTTGCGCATGCATCTTGCGACGAAGCAATTTCACAACTAATGATGATTGATGAAATTCATTTTGAATCGAATGGTCTGACTGAATTGATTTCGGAATATGAGATTCTGGGAAGGAAGACGTTTAAATTCATCGAATATGTCGAAAAGAACTGGAATGAATCAGAACCCGGAACCTGAAACTTGAAACTTGAAACTTGCAACATGATTACACTCAAAATAAATAGTAAACAAATTCAGGTTGAGGAAGGAACTTCGGTGATGAAAGCCGGACAGAAAATGGGTATCGACATTCCCAACATGTGCTGGCACGATGAACTGGAGCATTTTACCTCATGCATGATGTGCCTGGTGAAAGACCATTCCAGCGGGAAATTGTTTCCTTCCTGTTCGGTAAAAGCTACCGAAGGTTTGGTTGTTGTTACCGATGATAATGAAATTCAGGAAGCCAGGAAAACAGCATTGGAACTCTTGCTAAGCGAACATGTAGGTGATTGCGAAGCGCCTTGCCAGATTGGTTGTCCTGCGCACATGAACATCCCGTTGATGAACAGGATGATTGCAGCCGGCAGATTCGATGAATCACTGGCAGTAGTAAAACGCGACATCGCTTTACCCGCAGTTTTGGGACGCATTTGCCCGGCTCCCTGTGAGGGTGCCTGCCATCGCAGAACTGTTGATGAACCGGTTTCCATTTGTTTGCTTAAACGGTTTGTCGGGGACAGAGGTGCTGAGCCGAAAATCATACCGGCTGAAGAAACAGGAAAGAAAGTAGCTGTTATTGGTGCGGGGCCGGCTGGCCTGGCAGCAGCGTATTATCTTCAGCTAAAAGGGGTTCAGGTTACTTTATTCGATAAAAATGATAAAGCTGGAGGTATGCTTCGTACTGCCATTGATGATGAAAAACTACCCAAAGATGTTCTCGATAAAGAAATAGAAGCCATTTTAAATACAGGTGTTGAATTTCAGGGCGGGAAAGAAATGACTTCCGGCCAATTTGCATTGCTGCAAAAAGAATATGACTCAGTTGTTGTGGCTATTGGAACAATCAATGAAAATTCGGATTTATTTGGTTTGAAAGCAAATCCGAAAGGAATTGATGCCGACCGGAATTCTTATCAAACTTCAGTTGAAAATGTTTTTGCTGTTGGGAATGTGTTACGTTCATCAAAACTGGCAGTTCGCTCTGTTGGACAGGGAAAAGAGGTGGCTTTCTCAGTTTTGCAGTATTTCAATGGTCAGCAACCAAAAGGTGAGCCGCGGATGTTTAATTCCCGTTTTGGAAGGTTGGTGCAGGATGAGTTTTCAGAGTTTATGAAGGAGTCGAAAGCGGCTAAACGGACATTTCCGGATGAAGGCGGAAATGCTGGTTTTACAAGAGAGGAAGCAATTGCTGAGGCAGAACGTTGTCTGCATTGCGACTGCCGTGCAATTGACGATTGCAAATTGCGGATTTATTCGGATCAGTATCAGGCGGATCAAAGGCGGTTCAAAACAAGTGAACGCAGGAACATTACCAAACAAATGAATCATAATCTGGTGATTTATGAACCACAAAAATGTATTAAATGCGGAATTTGTGTACGGCTGACGGAAAAGTATCAGGAGAAATTTGGATTTACGTATATTAGACGTGGATTTGATGTGGAAATCGGGGTGCCGTTTAATGAGGCGCTGGAAAACGGATTAACGGATACCGCTGAAAAAGTGGCTAGAGGATGTCCCACCGGTGCAATTTCATTGCGAGACGTCAAACGTTCAGTTTAATGAAAGGTATTTGTTATAATTCAACCCTTTTTAAGGTTGTGGATTAATGGAGTTATCGGTAACCTTAGATTAAGCCAGCTATTAAATCCTTTCAGGATTTTGACAGCAGATAACTGGCAGAATAAAGGCTCCGAAGGAGTCAAATAAAAATAGCCGTAAGTTCAACTTGCAGAAAATGAAATCGAAAGCATACTGAATCCTGAAAGGGTTCAACATTTGGATGAAAAGCATGATTAAAATACATTCACTAATACTAATTTTGTTACTTGTGGTGGCTAAGGCACTTGCCCAACCCACTGATTCATGGCCCATCTTTCGCGGTGACCAATCATTAACCGGCGTTTCGAAAACGTCAATCCCGGCCTCCCCGAAATTATTATGGACATTCAAAACTGACGATAACATCAAATCGGCGCCGGTGGTTTACCAGGACAAGGTGGTAATTGGTTCCACTGACGGATTTGTTTATTGCCTCAATTTCAATGGAGAGCTTCTCTGGAAGTTCGGAACCAATAATTCCATTGAAGCGCCGGCACTCATTCATGACAACAAAGTAATTATCGGTAACCTTGACGGAATGCTGTATGGCCTTGATTTGGATACCGGTAAAAAATTGTGGGAATACGAATGTGAAAACCAGATTATTGGTTCGGCCAACTGGTGGAGCGATGGGAAAAACACCTTCGTTTTTGTCGGAAGCTACGATTTTTTCCTGCATTGCGTGGATGCCGGTACAGGTGAATTAAAATGGAAATACGAATCGGATAATTACATCAATGGGGCAGCGGCATGTGCCAACGGGAAAGCTATGTTTGGCGGCTGCGACGGATTTTTACATGTTGTGGATGTTGCTACAGGTAAGCTTGATGAAAAAATTGATGTGGCTACATATGTGGCCGGTTCAGTAACTATTGATAATGATAAAGCATATATCGGTGATTACGACGGACAGTTTTTTCAGGTAGATTTAAAAGCGAAAAAGAAAACCTGGATCTGGGAAGACGAAAAAACGAACCTGCCGTTTATTGCATCACCCGCACTTTTGGGAAATCGTGTTCTCACAGCCAACCACAATAAATTCTTATATTGTTTCGATAAAAACAGCGGGGAAAAAATGTGGGAATACAATACCGGCAGTCGCGTGGAAGCATCACCGGTTATTGTCAGCGACAAAGTAATCGTTGCGAATATGCGCGGGGATTTGGCAGTGGTTAATCTTTCTGACGGGAAACAGGTCTGGAAGTACGAAATTGGCAGTCAGATTATCAGTAATCCGGCAGTAGTTGAGAACCGCATTTTTGTGGGTGCGTTTGACGGAAATGTGTATTGTTTTGGAGGCCCCTCCTAACCTCCCCAAAGAGGAGGAATAAGGAAGGCTTCCAATATTAAAATATTTTATAATTATAATAAATGTCCTATCTCTCCCCCTTGGGGGAGTTGGAGGGGGCTGAAGCTTTTCTATGAACATCATTCAAATCATACCAGGTTCGGGAGGCAGTTTTTACTGTGGCAACTGTCTTCGCGATAGCAAATATTTTAATGCACTTCGCAGCAACGGACATCATGTGACTAAAATTCCAATGTACCTGCCGCTGTTTTCAGATGAACACGATCTGAACGATATTCCCATTTTTTATGGCGCAATCAGCATTTATCTGAAACAGGTTTATCCGATTTTCCGGCGGGCACCCAAATGGTTTGACAACATGCTTAATTCCAAACCGATGATGAAACTGGCTGCCTCGATGGCGGGTTCCACACGGGCAAAAGGGCTGGAGGACATGACCCTTTCCATGCTCCTCGGTGAACAGGGCCAGCAAAAAGAAGAGCTTGACCAAATGGTAAACTGGATTGCCGAACATTGCAAACCCGATATTATTCATATTTCAAATGCTTTGCTGCTGGGCCTTGCCAAACGTTTGAAGGAGAAAATAGGAGTGCCTGTTCTTTGTTCCCTGCAGGACGAAGATGTTTGGATTGATCCCATGCAACCGGAGTTTCAAAAGAAAATCTGGAATTTAATGAATGAACGTTCTGAAGATGTTGATATACTGGTTGCAGTAAGTAGTTATTTTGCTGAGGTCATGAAAGAACGGATGAGGATTCCGGTGGATAAACTGAAAACCATTCATTTGGGTGTGGATATGGAAGATTATACTTTTATTTCGACAAAAGATAAAGAGCGGAATGTGGGTTACATCTCACGGATGTGCCATGAGAATGGTTTTGATATTGTGGTCGATGCATTTATTGCATTGAAAAAGAAGCCGGGGTTTGAAGATGTAAAACTCATTGCAACGGGTGGTTCTACGGGCGACGATGCAAAGTTCATAAAACAGCAAAAGCAAAAACTGAAGAAAAATAATCTGATGGATTCGTTTGAAATTCTCCCTGAATTCGAAGATAAAGCGGTTCACGAATTTTTTAAAAAGGTGTCGTTGGTTTCTGTGCCGGTACGAATTGGCGAGGCGTTTGGAATGTACCTGCTCGAATCGATGGCATCGGGGGTTCCGGTGGTTCAGCCTGCATTGGGCGCTTTCCCCGAAATTATTGAAATAGCCGGCGGCGGAGTTACTTATATGCCCAATTCTCCTGAAAAGCTTAGTGAAACCTGGGCCGGTTTGTTGTCGAATCCTGATAAGCTGGAAAAATTAAGCCGTGATGGATTTGAAGGAACAGACCGGAAGTTTAACATTCATAATCATGCCAAAGAAATTATAACTTTATATGAAAGTTTATAATAATTGATGACGTTGTAGTTCGTAGATATAATGCAGGATTAAGAAACCTTTTTAAGTTATACATTCCGATTTCTGATTATTGGATGATATTTAATAATTCCGGACTTCAGTCCGAATTGATTGCTGAGGGATATACCGATAAAGAGATTGATATTAAAAATAATAGTACTTTTGAAATGATAAAAATTTTATCACAATGATCAGTAAGACAAATACAATAAAGGAAAAGATACTTAAAGGGTTGGAATTGACTCACAAAAGATTAATTCAATCAAAGAAAGACCGTAATCAGGATTTAGTTATTTCTGTTAACGGCAAGATTTTACGACTACATGGTAAAGATTTACACTAAAAACACTGGTTGTAATGCGCGGTCAAAGCAAATAAGGGCGTTGGTTTGTTATTGGAGTACAATATCCGCATAATGTTTTTAACAGCTGATACGAAGATAGCCTGCAATCCTATTAATTTTACCGCAAATTATTGAGCTTTAATATTGAAGTTTTGGATAATATTGAATAAACCAATCCATCAATCGGAATATTAAGTTGAATTTGCTTGAACAATTACTAAACCAATTGAAGTTGGCGATTATCAAAAAAATATTTACCAGATGATGAGACAATATTGAGGAAATTTAAAGAATAATCTAAATAAAAGTTACCGTTGCGCCTTTGCGCCTTTGCGAGAAATATCATGCTACTACAACTACAAAACATTTCAAAAGGTTACGGTGAACAGGGTACTCACAGTTACCGTCCCGTATTAAAGGATTTAAATCTAAATGTTGAAAAAGGAGAAAAGATTGCCATTGCAGGGCCAAGTGGTTCCGGAAAAACAACTTTGCTAAACCTGATGGGAACTCTCGATACGCCGGAAACCGGGAAGATTATTTTTGATGAAAACGACGTCACAGGATATTCAAAGAAAGAACTGGCCAATTTCCGAAACAGACATCTCGGGTTTATTTTTCAGCTTCACCATTTAATGCCGCAACTGACGCTGCTCGAAAATGTGTTGCTGCCGGTACTTGCCGACAGGAAAAAGGTTTCGAAAGAACAAAATGAATGGGCCGAATACCTCATAAAAAAAGTGGGCGTTTGGGAACAGCGAAATCAGAAACCATCGCAGCTTTCCGGTGGTGAGGCACAGCGGACTGCAGTAGTCCGTGCACTGATAAACAAGCCCGAATTACTTCTTGCCGATGAACCAACCGGTGCACTTGACGAAGAAAATGCAAATGCACTTTCCGATTTACTCATTAAATTGAGCGATGAAGAGGGAGTAACATTGATATTGGTTACCCACTCATTTGATTTGGCCAAACATATGGATAAAAAATATATCCTGAAAAACGGAAAACTTAATAATCAGTAAAATATTTTTCAGATTTATCCCCTTCGGGGGAGTCAGAAGGGACTTTCTTTTATGACGAGATTTCATTACATATTAAAAACTTTCTTTCATTATTTTAAGTCGAATCTGTTGGTAGCGCTGGGTGTTGCAGTGAGTACAATGGTGTTAACCGGTTCGCTTATCATTGGAGACTCGGTGCGGTTCAGTCTCCGGCAGGCTGCTTTTTACAGACTTGGAGAAACAACTCATCTGGTTGCTGCCCGGGATCGTTATTTCCGGCAGAAGATGGCTGCGGAAATTGAAAGCAGCAATCCTAAAATTAAAGCAGCTCCCGTTTTGTTGCTCGAAGGAGTCGCCGTTGCCGGTGGTGGTGAGTACCGGGCTAATCGTGTTCAAATGATTGGCGTGGATGAAAACTTTGAAAAAATTGCCCATGCCGGGATTTATGGCGGATTGCAATCCGGGGAAATGTACATCAGCCAAAATCTCGCTGATAAATTAAATGTCGGGCAAGGCGACAATCTTTTGCTCCGAATTAAAAAGGCAAGTCTTATCCCAATGAATGCTCCGTTTGTTTCAGATGAAGAAACCAGTGTTTCATTGCGGGCAACAGTTAAAAAAGTGGTGAATAAAGAAGAACTGGGACGATTTCACCTGAAAAATTCACAGACTGCACCCTACAACATTTTTCTTTCCATTCGGCAGTTGAATGAATTAATGGAGTTTCAGGGCAAAGCCAACCAACTGCTTATTTCCGCTGACCTTGATGCCGAGGCAGTAATTGAGGCTGTAAATAACAACCTTAAACCTGAAGATGCCGGATTATCCGTTCGTGAAATTAAGAAAACCGGCGAAACAGAGATCTCCACTGAACGCGTTTTCCTCGATGATAAAATCGCGGAAACTTTAAAATCTATGCCCGGTGCAAAGCCGCTTTTAACCTATTTTGTGAATGAAATCGATGAGCCGCAAGCTGCAAGTCTCGAGCTGCAAGCCTCAGCTGACGCTTCCAATTCATCACCATCAATTTTTACAAGTAGCAATCCATCACCATCAATCCCCTATTCTTTTGTTTCCACACTTGACTCCGGCCTCTCTTCAAACGAAATCATCCTGAATCAATGGTCAGCAAATGACCTGGGCGTTCAACCCGGCGCTGTTATCCGGTTAAATTATTTTCAAATCGGACCATTAAGACAATTGCAGATCGATAGTGCTGAATTTGTTTTAAAAGAAATCGTACCGATGAAGGAACCGTGGGCAGATTCAACACGAATGCCATACCTCCCCGGACTTTCGGATGCAGGACATTGCCGCGAGTGGGAAGCAGGTGTGCCCATCAATTTGGATAAAATCCGCGACAGGGATGAGGAGTACTGGAATACCTGGAAAGGCACCCCCAAAGCTTATATTTCGCTGGAAGCAGCCGAAAAGTTGTGGTCGAACCGGTTTGGAAACTATACAGCAGTACGGTTTCCGACTGAGCAATTCAGCCAAGAAAAATACGGGCAGGTTTTTGCGAAAAACATTAGTGCAGCGGACCTGGGAATAATTGTGGAACCCATTCGCGAGCAGGGATTAAATGCAGCAAAAAACGGAACCGATTTCAGTGGATTATTTCTGGGCCTGAGCTTCTTTCTGCTGGCAGCGGCCGTTGTATTAACCGCTTTATTGTTCCGGCTGAACCTCGAAACACGTTCAGCAGAAATTGGCATGCTGGCTGCCCTGGGTTTCAAACAGCAGCAAATCCGGAATTTTTATCTGCTGGAAGGATTGACTGTTTCTCTTTTTGGAGGATTACCGGGATTGGTGATTTCAGTAATATACACCAAAATCGTATTTCGAATCCTGAATACCTTGTGGTACGAAATCGTCAGGACGGATGTTCTGACCATTCAAATCAAACCGGAAACACTGGTCCTGGGATTGGTAATTAGTGTTATGGTTTCATTGATTGCGATAATCGTTACAGTCCGGAGGTTTCAAAAACAAAAAACAGCAGAGCTGCAGAAGAAAACCGGCTCTGCTCTGAAAAAAGGCTGGCGAAATCTGTTCGATGGGCTACTCTGGTTGTTGCTGCTGATTGCTGCAGTTATATTTGTCCTTCAGATTTTAAGTTCCGGAAAATTGAATACATCCATGTTTTTCCTTTCAGGAGCATTGTTGTTGATGGGTTTATTGCTCGCTTTCCGGAAAATCCTGATTCATGTTGAAACAAGAAAGCAGATAACGCTGCACAGGAGTTCGCTTTCGAAACTAAACCTGACAAGAAATATAAGTCGCTCTATGACTGTTGTCATTCTTTTTGCTTTGGGAACATTCCTTGTGGTTTCCACCGGCTCCAACAAACTTGATTTGTTTGCCAATGCTCAGGAAAAATCGAGTGGAACAGGCGGTTTTATGTATTTCGCGGAAACTACAATGCCGGTATTGTATAACCTGAATAATACACAAAAGCGGACTGAGGAAGGTATTTATGAAGATTTTAACATCGTTCAGTTCCGAAAATTGGAAGGCGACGATGCAAGCTGCCTCAATCTTAACCGGATTAAACAGCCAGCTATATTGGGAGTCGACCCGGAGGCACTTGCAGGAAGGTTTTCTTTTGCATCAAAAATAAACGATTTGGATGCTGAAGATCCCTGGCTGGCGCTGAACCAGACATTCGATGACGGTACAATTCCGGCCATTGCCGACCAGACTGTTATTCAGTGGGGACTTGGAATGAAAACAGGCGATGTGCTTCTTTATCAAAATGAACATGGAGATACCCTCCGCCTGAAACTCATTGCAGGTACTGCACCTTCTGTTTTCCAGGGATTCATAATCATTTCGAATAAGAATTTCCTGAAGAATTATCCCACCAGCAGCGGCTCATCGGTTTTTCTTGTTGATGGCCCGCCTGAAAAAGAGCAGGCGATTGGCGACGAACTGCAGTCGGTCTTCCGCGATTACGGCTGGGAAATGGAACTGACAGCCAAACGACTGGTGGAATTTTACTCGGTAACCAATACCTACCTTTCAATTTTTCTTGCATTAGGCGCTTTGGGATTGATTCTTGGAACCATTGGCCTGGCAGTTATTCTCGCACGTACCATGATAGAGCGACGCCGTGAGATTGCATTGATGCAGGCTGTGGGTTTTTACACGAGTCCGATATTCAGAATAATTACTGCTGAATATGTAATCCTGTTGTTTGCCGGAGTAATTATAGGTTTTGTAACAGCGATTGTTGCCACGCTTCCTGCATTTATTTCCACCAACACAGGGGTTTCAATCCGCACGGTTGCAATTGTCGTAGGACTGATTTTAATCAATGGATTTATCTGGATTGTAGGTTTAACCTGGTTCTCACTTCAAAAGAAAAAATTGGTGACGGGGTTGAGGGTGGAGTAATTGTTAATTTATTAAAGAATTTCCTGTCCGTTTTTATTCTCTGATTTTTAATTAACTTTGGGTAAAGAATATGGAAAGCTTGCTGAAAAGAATAACAATTGATCCGGAAATTTGGCATGGAAGCCCCACAATTCGTGGTTTACGGTATCCTGTTGAAAATCTGCTCGAATTACTTGCTTCAGGAATGACAATCGAGGAGTTGCTTGTTGATTATCCTGATCTGGAGAAAGAAGATTTTCTGGCATGTTTTGAATATGCGGCTAAATTAACCCAGATAAAAAGTATTTATAAAACGGCATCATGAAATTTATTGTTGATGCACAGTTGCCAAAAATATTAACTGCTTTTTTAGTTGAAGCATGATTCGGTCAAAAAAAACTCACATCGTTTAATCAACTTAAATAGCTTTCAATAATCTTATTAGAAGTAGAATAAAATAAAGCAAAAACAACAATAAAGCCTGAATATACTGTAGCCAAACTTATTGAAGAACTTAAAAAGTTTCCGTCTGATATGCCTGTGATTACCAGTGGTTATGAAGGTGAATACGAAAATGTTATGTCGCCTAAACGTATAAATGTAAAATTTGTCTCTAACGAACCGTATTATAATGGGCAGTTTCAACAAAGCGGCGAATCCGGGGAAAATGTTTTTGAAGCCGTTACTATTGAACGGGAAGTCAGACTTATAACACCAACAATAAAGTGAATCAGAAATTTCTTTTTGCAAAAATAATTTAAGTCATTTTTTGTTCTTCCCCTGCCGTATAAAATCGTGTTGTAGGGTAAGCCAGGTTTATATTGTCGTATTTGTCGAATTCGGTTAAAACATCCTGCCAGATTTGACTTTCGGTGCCCCTCCGGCTCCGGGGATTGCATAAATAACGCATAGTAAGTTTTATGCCCGAATCCTCCACTTTGGTATAAATGATGGGAGTGAGGTGGGTATAGTAAATCATAAAACTGCGGCTGGCTCTGAAGATTTCCTTTTCGGCTTCCTTTCCGATGTGCTCTGTATTTTTATTTACAATATCTTCAAGTATCGCGCGTGTTTTTGCCCAATTGCTTTCAAAAGTGATTAATACCGGAATTTCGTGCCAGATATAGTTAAAACCGGCGCTGAAATTTGCCTGCGACTGCTGAAATACTTTTGCATTGGGCAAGTGGATTATTCGTCCTGTACTTTGATCGGCATCCACCCAGTTCCCGATTTCAAGAATGGTAAACTGAAACATGCGGATGTCGATGATATCGCCCGCATGCTTGCCGATTTGAACCCGGTCGCCCACTGAAAAAGGTTTGCGGATGACAATAAAAAACCAGCCTGCCAGATTGGTTAACGGGTCTTTTAATGCAATGGCCAGGCCGGCGCTGAATAATCCCAGGAAAGCACCAAACTGCCGGAATGCCTGAATCCAAACCCCGCTTATTAAAATCAATCCAATAAACGGAATAATAAATGACAGTGTTCTTTTCCACTGATAGCGGGTCTTGATGCTTTTGGTTTGTCGCCAGACCACCCGCAATACAGCAAGCTGGAACAACCACAATAACACTAAAATCGCAACCGACAAAAAAAGTTTGTTGATTGTCTGGTGCGAAAATCCCGTAGTCTCGTTTAAAAAATTCCGGATAACTTCCATTTTAATTTTCAGGTTTACGGAATATTTTAATTTGTTCAGCCGGTTTGAACAATCTGTTTAATTGCTTCATCAACGGGAGTTGGATTTTGTTTAAAAACAGTTTCAAATTTCGAACTGTCGAAATCGTAGTCGCGGTTGTACTGGTACAGCATTTCGGCCATTTCATTCATTAGCGGATCAATAAAACCCATGGTTTTAACCATGAACGAAGGAATGATCATGGTTTTGGGTTTTGTTCCCGTCCCGGCAGCAGTTGCTTCAATCCATTTGTTCATTTTCAAAGGCGGAACTGTGGGCAAATGCCAGACCTGCCCCCAGGCGTTGCTGCTATTCCCCAGCAATGCTGTGGCTCTTGCCGCATCGGGAGTAAAAGTAAAATTGTGTTTGTATCCTGCTGAACAAAACCATATTGCTTTCTTTCCGGCCTTCAGTTTATTAACAATCATTTCATTAAACATGCTGTTCCTGATTCCGGGACCATAAAAATCGGCTGCGCGGGCAATTAAAGCATCAATTTTTCCTGATTTTACTTCATCCATCAGCATTTTTGCAATAGTCTCCCGCACTTTTCCTTTTCGGGATGATGGCCTTACTTCCGACTCTTCTGTCATCGGGCTAAGCTGATTTTCGTTGTACATGTAAATATTGTCGAAAAAAACAAGCCTGGTTTTATTCTTTTCGCAGGCCGATATTACGTTTTGCATGATTTCGGGCCAAAGTTTTCGCCAGACTGTAATCCGGTATGGAAGTCCTGCTGTCAGATATGCAACATCCGCACCTTTTACCGCTTTTTCTACAGATTCCGGATGAGTTAAATCTCCGGCGAAAAGTTCATCGTCGCTGTTTACCTTTTTTGGATTTCGGCTGAAAAGCCTGATTTTATCCGTGTAATTTTTTAATTCCAGGGCCAAGTCA
This sequence comes from uncultured Prolixibacteraceae bacterium, assembly GCA_963816685.1. Lineage (GTDB taxonomy): Bacteria > Bacteroidota > Bacteroidia > Bacteroidales > Prolixibacteraceae > CAVYUC01. The sequence continues at coordinate 22,171 of CAWFMB010000021.1, forward strand.
TTACCGATTGCGCCACCAGCTCCCAATATTACCTGCATTTTAGTTGTTTTTAATTATAACCAGTCTTTAGTTTTGAAATAGTACAGCATAGCCAACGCTACAATAAGCATCACACCGAGCATAATGAAATAGCTGTATTTATAGTGCAACTCAGGCAGGTAATCGAAATTTGTTCCGTAAACACCTGCGATAAAAGTAAGAGGAATGAAAATGGACGCAAATATTGTGAGCACTTTCATTACATCGTTTGTCCGGTTTCCAACATTGGCATGATAAATATTCAGGTAATCGTTTGTCATGTTGTAGTAAATATCGATTGCCTCGAGCGCCTGTGTTGTCAAATCCTGTAAATCTTTCAGATAAGTTAGTGTTTTTTTATGAATAAGAGTTGTATCTGATTTGTTCAGAAAAAGCATGATTTCCTTAAGCGGCCACACATTTTTGCGGACGAAACCAACATTTGTTTTCAACTGGTAAATTTTATGAAGTGTCTCCTTCTTTGTTTGATGAAGAACTTCCTGCTCCATTGATTCAATTGTATTTCCAAGGTTTTCGATTGTATGAATGTACTGGTCGACGAGTGTGTCGATTAGCGCATACGCCAGGTAATCGGGGCCCGATTGCCTGATTCTTCCTTTGCTGTTTCTGATTCGTTCGCGCACCGGTTCAAAATAACGGGCAACCATTTCCTGAAAAGTAATGACATAATTTTCGCCAACCACAATCGAAAGCTGATCTCCTGTAACCCGTTTCAGCTCCTCTTTATATTCAAGTATTTTAAGAAAAATATTCAGATTGTTTTCATTCACATTTAATTTCGGCCGCTGGTCGGGATTCAAAATATCTTCCAAATCAAGGGATGGAATGTCGAAAAAATCTCCAAGGGTTTCTATAATTTTTGTATCGTGCAAACCGTAAATGTTAATCCACATCACCATATTATCAGGAATTTCATCAGGAATTTCATCCAGAGTATCCAGCTTCCTCTCGGAAACTGAATCTTTGCCGTAAACCATGATATGAATTTCCGGTTGCTCCATTTTTTTGTTTCCCAGAAAAATGAGCGAACCCGGAGATGCGCCCTGTGATTTCTTTCGGCTTTTTATAAATCGTGCCATTAGTCTATATCTTTTTGATATTTTGAATGTACAAATAATGCTGTTCCAATTTCGTCGTATCCTTGAAAAAGCTTTTGTTTTTTATGTTTTAACAATTCTTCTCTAATTCCGATTAGTGTTAATCCTGCATTTGCGGAATGTTGGTTTATAATTGATTTTGTTGAAACATCAGGCTGCTGAATTATCATTTTTATGTTTTTATCTGAAATAGGAAGGCGGCCCGAATTAACAAGTTCGCTCATCAGTAGTTTTGTTTTTTCAACTTCATCAGGCCGGCAAATATCAAAAATCTGTATCCTTCCTTTTTTCCAATCGGGATGTCCTAAAATGATAAAACTAAGCAAGATCATCAAATTGGCGTTTTCACTGTCGAGTGAATTTATCCAGACATGTATGCCATTTTTGAACTGGATGGTTTTATTGCTGCTTGCCAGAATACAAATATCAAAATCACCGGAACTAACCAATGCAAAATTGTCAATTATATCATCAAGATTATCCGGATTTTCCTTATCGAATTCAAAAATAATCATGTTGTTTTCCATTCCGGCAATCCCGGGAATCTGAATGGCTTGTGCAATTGCTGAAGTATTTGACGGAGAAATTATCGTATCGATATAAACATGATTTTCAGTGCCGCTTACCTGTTGGAAGAGTTTTTCAAGTTCTTCCCTCCCTTGTTGTACAGTGGTTTTTGAGTAGTAGCCAACAATTTGATGGAGGTAAGTTCCGAATCCGTATTTATACGAAATCCAGTTGAGCAGGTGAAATGCTTTGTCGCGTTTGAATGAAGCTTTTGAAATACAGATAGCACTTGGACGCCATTCTTTATGTGTTTTATTGCTCTTTTTCTGAATAAGAAGCTGCAGATTCCGGTTGAGCTGGAACATTGAATTTGTGAAAATCGATGCAAAACCTCCTCTGTTTTTGTTGTAGTAATTTACATAAACATAAATTAAAGAAATGACCAAAAATGAAAGCAGGGCATAAGGTGTGTTAATTTTAAACATTACCCAGACAGCAATAATAAATCCCATAAGCGAAATATACCAGCGCGACCGGAATGAAGGGCGGTAGGATGGAGAAGAGCCAAAATGATTCAGGAATGAAATGAGACAGAGCGAACCGTAAGTCACCATAAAGAACATGGAAATGATGGAAGCCACCGCATTAACGTCGCCAACTGCCACAAAAATGAATGCAATGATGGTTGTAACAAGTGTAGCATTTACAGGCTCAGAATCATTTAGCCGGACTTTTGAAAGCCACTGGTTGGCTCTTTTCGAAGGGAAAGCACCGTCGAGAGCCAGTGCCTGCAAAGTGCGTGGAGCAACCATAACTGAACCCAGTGCCGACGAAATTGTAGAGGCTGCCAATCCCAGCGGAACAATAATTACTCCTGCTATTGCAATTTTTGCCATAACAAGTTGTTCTTCAAGCAGCGATTCTACCGGAGCCGACTTTGCCAGTTTGTACACCACAAAAAAGTAAATTATCATTCCCGAAATTGTGGCAAGGGTGGTTCCAAGCGGAATCGAACGCGATGGTTGTTTTAATTCTCCTGAAAGACCCACACCAGCTGTCATCCCTGTAAATGCAGGAAAAATAATGGCAAACACAACAAAAAAATCCTGTGGGTTGCGCAGTTCAGCTTGTGCAAGGCTGTAGGTTGTATTGTCTGCATGTCCCGTTTTTCCCAAAAAAAACATGACAAGCGAAATAAAAAGAATAGCGATAACCACGTACAAAGTTTTTACCCCCATATTAGCGCCCTTTTTCAAAATCAGGGCTGCCAGTGCAACCATTACCGGCAGACTGATTACCTGCCGCGGAAGAATAAATCCATAGGTTTCAGAAATGTAATTGAATAAATATTCAAACGCCTCGGTAAATGCAATGACATAGAATGCAACACTTATCGCCTGAGAAAGATACAGGGCAATTCCAATTGTAGCCCCAATATTCAATCCGAAAGAACGGGAAATAATGAAATACTCGCCGCCTCCTTCAACGCGTTTATTGGTGGCTATTTCGGAAATGGCCAAAGCTGTAGGAATGGTGACCATATGTCCCAGCAGGATGATTAACACTACTCCCCAAAATCCGAGAGTTCCAACGGCATAGCCAAACCGGAGGAATAAAATGGCGCCTAAAATTGTAGATATTGCCGTAAAAAAGACTGGTGCAGTGCCAAATTTCCTGGTATCGTTGCTCATTAAAAATAATTTAAAGGAAAAGAAAACTTAAATTCTGAATGATTATGATAACCGGATAAATTAATAAACTGCATTAACAGCAAATCCTTTTTCCACCAATTCGTCGTTTAATGCCAGGGGGCTGTCAGAAAGATAGATGGTTCCGATGTAGCGGCCGTATTTACCTGTCAGCTTATCCGTTTCAAGAAGAATTTCATTGTTGTTGGCAGCCAGCCTCGATTCAACAAATAATCTGGCAGCTGTGCCTTTATGGTATTCTTCCGAATCTTTTTTTACATTGTAGGTTTCCGGTGTATTTATACCTGCCAGCCGGATGCGCTGGTTGGTTGTAATTTTAAATCCGAGATCAATAACCACATCAATCGTGTCGCCATCCACAATTCGCTCAACAGTCGCTTTGTATTGATACATCTTTACTGATTTTTAGGTTTAAACTTCTCAACAAGTTAAACAAAAATCACTTGAAATTCAACATAATTGATTTGTTGACTAACTTTTTTAACTTTAAGTCGATGAAGTTTTTACATCATTTAATTTTGTAACAGTACATTTAATTAAACCTTAACTTTATATATGTCAGCATCTTTCGGAAGTAAATCGAATAAAATGCAGCAAATCGCACTGGTTGTTGCCCCGTTGATTAGTTTGTTGATAATTATTTTTACCGATCTCGATCCGGGAAACCGGAATGTAACCTACACCTGTGCCATTGCATTTTTAATGGCAGCGTGGTGGATTACCGAAGCCATACCGCTTGCTGCAACCGCTTTATTGCCGGTGGCACTTTTCCCGCTTTTTGGTGTAGTTGATGGTAAAACCATTTCGGCTATGTATTTCAACCACCTTATTTTTTTGTTTATCGGCGGATTTTTAATGGCTTTTGCCATGGAACGCTGGAACCTGCACCGGCGGATTGCTCTTCGTATTTTAATCCTGTTTGGTATTAGCCCGGGGAGGATTTTACTCGGTTTTATGCTGTCAACTTCTTTTTTATCAATGTGGATGTCGAATACTGCAACTGCTATGATGATGGTTCCCATCGCCCTTTCAATAATAATGAAACTCGAAGAAAACTTAGGCCGGAAGAACATGGGAAAATATTCGGTTGGACTGTTGCTGGGAATAGCTTATTCGGCTTCAATAGGAGGAATTTCAACATTGGTCGGTACACCGCCAAATCTTTCTTTTGCACGGATAGTTAGCATTATTTTTCCTGAAATGAATGAAATTTCATTTGCCGACTGGTTTATATTTGCCATGCCGGTAACCGTTTTGCTGTTTCTGGCAGCATGGCTCATTCTTTACCTGATGTACAGACCCGGCGGCAGCTGGAAAGGGCTTCGGACGGACGATTTCAGAAAAGAGTATCAGCGGTTGGGAAAGCCAAAACCGGAAGAAAAAATAGTACTGGTTTTATTTATTACGCTGGCCCTGCTCTGGATTTTTAGGTCAGGTTTTAGCATTCAGTCATTTGTGGTGCCGGGCTGGTCACAGTTTTTTAAAACTCCGGAATACATTAATGATGGAACAGTGGCTATTTTTATCGCCTTGCTTCTTTTTATTATTCCCTCGAAAACCGAAAAAGGGGAGCGGATAATGAATTGGAAAACTGCCAATAAAATTCCATGGAACATAGTACTTCTTTTTGGTGGCGGGTTTGCTCTTGCCAAAGGTTTTGTCGAATCCGGATTGTCTGTATGGTTTGGTGAACAACTGGCAGGACTTGCTCATGTTCCGCCAATTGTTTTAACGTTTGCAAATGTAACTTTAATGTCGCTGCTTACAGAATTAACTTCGAATGTTGCCACAACCGAAATGATTTTACCCATTCTTGGCGGACTGGCGGTAACTATTCAGATAAATCCTTTGTTGCTGATGATCCCGGCTACCATGGCGGCTTCGCTTGCATTTATGCTCCCTGTGGCTACCCCGCCAAATGCAATAATCTTTGGAACCAACCGAATAAGAGTAAAAGATATGGTGAAAACCGGAATATTTCTGAATCTGGCTGGAATCATAATTGCCACCCTTGTTATGTATTTTTGGGGAACAATTGTCTTCGATATCCAAGTGAATGTTTTCCCGGACTGGGCCGCAGCCGGAAAATAGGAGGCAGCCATATTTATACTATATTTGAATTTTTAAAATCAATTCATCTATGTATCTGCATCAGTATTTAAACATGGCCATCCCATTTATTGCTGTTTTTGCAGGAATATATTCGCTTCGCTCCTTAAGTTTTGAAACCCGTTTCTTATTTTACTTTGTTTGTTTCGGGGCCTTAACCGAACTGTCGCTGTGGATTGCATCCGAAATGGGGATCAGGGACAATCGTCCGGCACTGCATTTTTATGTGATGATTGAATTTTTACTTATCACCCTGTTTTATGCTTTCAGTTTAAAGGGTTTTATTCTTAAAAATGTCGTGCGGGTTGTTATTGTCCTGTTTGAAATTTATTGTTTAATCAACATCATTTTTATTCAGGGATTATTCGAATATCCTGAAACCCGCATAGTGGAGGGTCTGTTGATGGTTTCGTTTTCTTTGGTATTTTTTTCTAAAACAATGCTTGAAATAGAAATCAGGAATCTGTATAAAGAACCTAAAATCTGGATTAATACAGCAGTACTTTTTTATTTTGCCGGAAATTTCTTCTTTAACATTTTGTATTCAATAATGCTCGAAAATTCTGTTCAATTTCTCCGATTGATAATTGCATGGTTTTATTCAGGGCTGAACATGATTTTTTACCTGATGATAGCTACAGGTTTTTACCTGGAAAGAAGAAATAAAAGAGCCATGTAAACATTGGCTGCTTTAAACGGCTGCTTTTCCTTTCGGCATCTTTAAGATCATTTTCAGGGAATAACTGTACCCTCTTTTCTTGTCAGAGAGGGTTTCGCTCCAAGCGAAGCCCTCGCAAAAAGAATCAACTTCCGGTGGATTTATTTACACATCCGATAACTCCATGTCATCGGATGTGTAAACATATCCACGGAGGTTTTTCCTTATCTTTTCTTCGGTTCAAATTCGCACTAAATTCGTATTAAATTCGCGATTTCGCGAATTTAATGCGAATTTAGTGCGAATATACTCCGATTTAGTTCGAAGAAAATATATCAAAAAACAGGCAGAAATAATTTGTTTTCCCGTAATTTCCTGCGGGAAAAGCATCCTGTCTTCTATAAAGAAAAATCACCTGCCTGTAATCATCTCCCGGAATAAAAACAATCCGGTCCTTTGAAGATGTCGCGGATGAATTCTGTTTTATTTGGAATTAAAAAGAAGATGAAAAATTTGTGGGAGGTTAAAAAAATGAGGCTGTCTCATTTAATGAAACAGCCTCTATGATTTGAATTTGAATCTAATTCAGGATATTAACTTCCAAAATCGTCGAATGCAACATTTTCGTCAGGAACACCAAGGTTGTACAGCATTTTCTGAACTGCATCATTCATCATTGGAGGTCCGCATAGGTAATAATCAATTTCTTCTGGTTCTTCGTGTTTACTCAGGTAATTATCGTAAATAACCTGGTGAATAAATCCGGTTGGTCCTTCCCATTTATCTTCGGGTAAAGGTTCCGACAGCGCCAGGTTAAAGCTGAAATTTTCAAAATTCTTTTCAATTTCCCTGAATTGTTCATAATAGAAAACTTCTTTCCATGAACGGGCACCATACCAGAAAGTAACTTTCTTATCGCTTTCCTTCACTGTGTGAAACAGATGAAAAAGATGTGATCGCATTGGCGCCATTCCGGCACCACCGCCAATGAACATCATTTCGTTGTCGTTGTCTTTCAGGAAAAATTCTCCGTAAGGCCCCGAAATCATTACTTTATCGCCCGGTTTACGGGAGAAAATATAGGACGAACAGATTCCGGGATTTACTTTTTTAAAGCCATTGTTTGCACGATCCCATGGCGGAGTTGCAATACGGATATTCAGCATTACAATGTTTCCTTCGGCAGGATGATTGGCCATCGAATAAGCCCGGAATGTGGGTTCCGGATTTTTCATTTGCAGGCTGAACATGCCAAAGTTTTCCCACTCTTCGCGGAATTTATCTTCTACGTGAATATCTTTAAAATCGACTTCAATTTTTGGTACATCAATCTGTATGTAACCACCTGATTTGAAGTTAAGATTTTCACCTTCGGGAAGTTTAACTACAAATTCTTTAATGAAGGTAGCCACATTCTTATTGGAAACAACTTCGCACTCCCACTTTTTTACCCCCAGTACTTCCTGCGGAATTTTGATTTTAAGATCTTCTTTTACTTTGACCTGGCATGCAAGACGCCAGTTTTCGTTTTGTTCTTTCCGGGTAAAGAAATCGGTTTCAGTTGGAAGAATCGAACCGCCACCTTCTACAATCCGGCAACGGCACATCGCACAAGTACCACCTCCACCGCATGCGGAAGGAAGCAAAATTTTATTATTACTCAGTGTCGAAAGCAGAGTATTGCCCGGTTCGGTTATTATTTCGCGATAGCCCTCGTTGATGTCTACCTTAACTTCGCCTGACGGAGTAAGTTTTTTCTTTGCGAAAAGCAGAATGGCAACCAGCAGGATAATTACACCCAGGAATACAACTACACTGGTAATTATTACGGTCGTTTGTGTTGATAGCAAAAGCATTTAAAATTGATTTATATTTTTACAATTTAATTCCCATAAAACCCATAAAAGCAAGGCCCATCAAACCTGTAACAATAAATGTAATTCCAAGTCCGCGCAAGGGGGCCGGAACATTTGAATACTGCAGTTTTTCCCTGATTGCTGCAATACCAACAATTGCCAGAAACCAGCCTACTCCGGAACCCAATCCGTAAACTGAAGCTTCGCCAATGTTAATAAACGCTTTTTGCTGCATGAAAAGAGAACCACCAAGAATAGCACAGTTAACAGCAATTAACGGTAGGAAAATTCCGAGTTGTGTGTAAAGCACAGGGGCGAATTTTTCAACCACCATTTCAACCAGCTGAACCATGGAAGCGATTACAGCAATAAACATGATAAACGACAAAAAGCTCAGATCAACAGAGGCAAACTCTGGACTTAACCAACTGAGTGCACCTTCTGTAAGCACATACTTTTCGAGGAGGTAATCTACCGGAACGGTGATGCCCAGAACGAAAACAACTGCAATTCCGAGGCCGGTAGCTGTTTTAACCGATTTTGATACTGCCAGATAAGAACACATGCCCAGGAAATAGGCAAACACCATGTTCTCAATAAAAATTGACTTGATAAATATATTAATCAGGTTTTCCATAATTTATTCTTTTTGGCTGTTAACTTTCAATTAACTTTCTGTTTTTGCTGCGTTGTACCCAGATTATTACACCAACAGTAATCAAAGCCATCGGAGGCAGAATCATCATCCCATTGTTTGCATAAAATCCACCGTTTTCGATGTACCAGCTTTCCGGAATTAACTGATAACCATAGATGGACCCCGAACCAAAAAATTCGCGGACCAAACCTACAATAATTAAGATAATTCCGTAACCTGCAGCATTTCCGATTCCATCGAGAAACGATTGCCACGGGCGGTTACCAAGTGCGAAAGCTTCCAGCCTTCCCATCAAAATACAATTGGTAATAATCAATCCAACAAACACCGAAAGTTGTTTGCTCACATCGTAAACGTAAGCCTTAAGTACCTGGTCGACCAGAATTACAAGGGCTGCAATAATAACCAGCTGTACAATAATACGAATGCGGTTGGGAATAGTATTTCGCAATAAAGAGACAATAACATTTGCCAGTGCCAAAACCGCCATTACCGATAAGGCCATAACAACAGCTGGTTTTAGCTGTGCTGTAACTGCCAGTGCGGAGCAAATCCCCAACACCTGCACGGTAATCGGGTTGCTGTTATTCATTGGATCGGAGAGCAGCTTTAAATTTTTCTTTGAAAATAATGGTTCGCTCATCACTTATGATTTTTTCTTGTTTAAGAATGCCTTGTACTTTGAAAAATCGTCCATTAACATTTTCTGAAGGCCTTTACTTGTAATTGTACCTCCTGAGATTCCATCAACAGCATGTTGTTCGGGAGCTTCCTGACCGGCTTTTGTAACCGTAATGGAAACCAGTTCGCCTGAATCACTGAAGATTTCCTTTCCTCTGAATTCAGCCTGAAACCAATCGGTAGCAATTTCAGCACCCAATCCGGGAGTTTCTCCTTCGTGGTCGAAATTGGCGCCGTAAATCGTATTCATATCCTCATTAAGAGAAACGAATCCCCAAATTGGACCCCATAAACCGGTGCCTCTCATTGGGAAAATGTATTTCAATCCATTTTCAGACTGAAACTCAAAAACCGGTAACAATTGCTGGTCAGCGGGTTTGGCCATCTCTTTTTTCAAATCGATATTAAAAGCATCTCCTTCAACGCGTTCTCCTTCAGCATTAACTACGTACTGATTTTTAATTTTTTCTGAGAAAATCTCTTCTGCATTTTGGGGAGTACTTTCCACATTAACTGCGGCAAGGATATTCTGTTTTTTCTCTATTTCGTAGTTTTTGTTTTGCAGGGGCCTCAAAGCCATCGCCACCGAAGCCAGCACCGCAGCAACAAGTATTACCATTGCGGCTGCATAAATAAATGTGTATGTATTACTGTTTCTGTCCATGATCTCTTTATTTATGAGTTAAGCAGTAACTTTGGCCTTTTTCATCCGGCGTTTTATATAACCCTGAATAACGTAATGGTCGATTAACGGTGCAAACGTATTCATAATAAGAATAGCAAGCATCATTCCTTCGGGATATGCAGGATTGAGTACACGGATTAATATTGCAAGTACGCCAATCAGGAATCCGAATATCCACTTGCCTTTATTGGTTTGTGCTGCCGAAACCGGGTCGGTAGCCATAAATACTGCTCCAAAAGCAAATCCTCCGATAATCAGGTGTTCCCAGAACGGAAGGGCCATGTATGGATTTACTGCAAAAATGTTAAGCAAAACTCCCATAAAGGCACCGCCTAAAACTGTTGCCAGCATAATTTTCCAGTTTCCGATTCCAGTTACAATTAAGATAAGTGCGCCAATTAATATGGCCAGCGTTGAAGTTTCGCCAATTGAACCTGGTATAAAACCTAAAAATGCATCGGCCACACTAAAGTTGATATTACCTGCTGCAGCATCTGCCATTGGAGTAGCTCCGGTAAACGAATCGATTGCTTTTCCTTCTCCAAGGGCCACCCAAACGGAGTTGCCCGACATTTGTGCCGGATAGGCAAAGAACAGAAAGGCACGTGCCACCAAAGCCGGATTCCAGATGTTCATTCCGGTGCCGCCAAAAACTTCCTTCCCAAAGATAACGGCAAATGCAGTTGCTACTGCCACCATCCAAAGTGGTGTTTCAACCGGCATGATTAATGGAATCAGCATTCCCGACACAAGAAAACCTTCATTGATTTCGTGCCCGCGCAGTTGGGCAAATACAAATTCAAGTCCCAAACCCACAACATACGACACAATTATAATCGGCAATACCCGTATTAATCCGAAAAGGAATATTTCGAAGAAACCGGCTGATGCAAGTTCGCCAATTGCTTTAAAGTGCTGAAAGCCGGTATTATACATTCCAAAAAGAACTGCAGGCACAAGCGCCAGAACAACAACCGACATCGCACGTTTCAGATCGATGTAATCGTGAATATGTGCACCCCCTTTTGCTGTTTTATTGGGTACATATAAAAAGGTGTAAAAACCATCGTGAACCGAACGAAGCCAGTGGTACTTTGCTCCTTTCTGCACGTAAGGTTCTGTTTTCTCAAAAAAGTTTTGTATGAATTTCATCTTAATCAGACTGATTTAAGTTTCAGCAAAAATTATCCAAGCTCTTTAATCATTATATCAATTCCGTTCCGTAAAATGTCCTGTACTTTTATTTTTGATACACAAACATATTCACAGAGCGCTAAATCTTCTTCAACAACTTCATAAATTCCAAGCTGTTCCATTTTATCGATATCGCCGGCAAGGATAGCTTTCAGGAGGATGACCGGATAAATATCCATGGGAACAACTTTTTCATATTGGTTTGTAAGCACAAATGCACGTTCGCCGCCATGCAGGTTTGCATTCATTTTATACGTTTTTGCCGGCAGCAATGACGACATGAACGTTTTTGATGCACTGAATTTTTTAACGCCAAGTGAAGCCCATCCCAAAAATTCATATTCATCACCTTCGGGAATTACAGTAATCTGCGAATCGTAGAAGCCAAGATAATCTTCTGGTTTCACTCTTGTGCCGGTTAAAGCATTCCCGCTGATAATGCGTTGTTTATATCCAACCTTTATGAGTTTTCCTTTTAATATGGATGAGATTTTTGCTCCCAAAACCGACTTGCAATAAACCGGTTTTTCGATTTCTGAACCAGTTAAAGCAATAACTTTGGTGAAATCCACATTTCCTGTTTCAAACAGGCGGCCGATAAAAAGGACATCCTGAACGTTTATCGTCCAAACTACCTGACCTTTAAAAACCGGGGTTACATGATGAATTTGTACCCCAACATTACCGGCCGGGTGTGGACCTTCAAAACTGGTGGTTTCAACATTCTTAACTGAAGTGAAAATCGAATTTTCATTTACTCCAAGATGTATTTTACCTTCCGTGAGTTTTGCCAATGCATTTATTCCGGTTTGAAATGTTTCCAACTGGTCCTTCATAACAAAATTGTAATCGGGGGCCAGCGGTGCAGTATCGAAAGTAGAAATAAAAATTGCCTTGGGTTTGTCATTCGGAGAAGCTGTAATTCCGTAAGGGCGTCGCTTTATAAATGGCCATAATCCACTTTTTAGCAGAATTTCCTTCACTTTTTCTCCCGAAAGTTTTGAAGGATCAGTTTTTCCGAAATCTATACTGCCAGCATTCTGATCGGTTTCAATTACAACTTCCAAAATCCGGCGGCGTTCCCCGCGGTTTACTGAAACAACCTTGCCTCCCATTGGGGCGGTAAATAACACCTCCGGATGGTATTTATCGTAAAACAAAGCATCACCGGCTTTTACTTCGTTGCCAGCTTTTATACTTAGCTTTGGAGTAAGTCCCGGAAAATCGGTAGGTTTAAGTGCTACTGTCGCAGGAATCTGAAGTGTTTCCAGCTTTTTCTCAGCACTTCCTTCAAGCTTTATATCAAGCCCTTTCCTTAACTTTATAACCTCTGACATTTTAATCAAGAATAGATTTATTTTTAGGTTGGCAAAAGTAAATAATAAATTCTCTTTACACAATCTTTATTGTGAAAGTTACAAGACTCAGAGCAAGCAAATAAGTCAACAGCAGGGTTGATTTAAATCATTAACCGGATAGTTGCAGATAAACGTTTATATATTCTAAATTGAGAAAAATTCAGATTAAATTAACATTTTTGCCGTTTCTGTTATTATATAAGTTGAAAGGTGACTCTTATTTAATATAAAATATGAAAAACTTAGTTTTACCGGTTATCATTTTTTTTACAACTGTTTTTTCGGTTTCAGCCCAGGAAGGGAATTTTTATTATGAAAATGCAATTTATAATGAAAATATAAAAACAGTTTTGATGTACAGGGCAGGTTTTGAACTATCGGATCCGATAATTGAAATGGGAGAGGAGACACCTCTTCTTTTTAAATTCGATGATCTTGGTGCTGATGTTAAAGATTATTATTATACAATTATTCACTGCGATGCCGGCTGGAACGAAAGTTTTATTCCGCAGACGGATTATCTCGATGGTTTTCCCGACAATCATATCGACGATTATGCCCTTTCTTTCAACACCACTTTCGATTATGTGCATTACGAGGTTTATTTGCCCAATGAAAATGTTCAGTTTAAGGTGTCCGGAAATTATGTAATTGTGGTATATGAAGATAATGATAAGGAAAATATTGTTTTAAGCCAGCGTTTTCATGTAGTTGAACCGCGTGTCGATATTGAAGGAACAGTGCGCCGTGCGACACTCGATGCCTTTAAGGGTGAAAATCAGGAAGTGGATTTCACAGTTTTCCATGAAAATCTTGAAATTCAGAACCCACGGGAAGAGATAAAAGTGGTGATCACTCAAAACAACCGCTGGGACAATGCCATCCGAAACCTGAAGCCCATGTTTATTCGCGACAATGCACTTGTTTATGATTATAATCGCGAAAATGTTTTTGCTGCCGGTAATGAATTTCGTTATTTTGATATTCGCACCACAAGAGTGAATGGTGAAGGGGTTTTAAGTACTGATTTTCACCGGCCATATTATCACAAGACTTTAAAGGTGGATGAAGTTAGGGCAAACAAAAAGTTCTTTTCGTACGAAGAGATGAATGGAAAATACGTAGTTGAAAGCCAGGACCCTGAAACCGAAAATTGCGATATCGAATGCGACTACTTTTTTGTACATTTTACATTGCCGCTTGAATCTGTTTTGATGGGAGGTTCAGTAAATGTCTTTGGTGCACTAACCAACTGGAATGCCAACAAAAGCAGCGAGATGAGCTGGAATTTTGATACAAGTGCTTACGAACTTACATTGCTTTTGAAACAAGGATATTATAATTATCAATATGTTTATGTTCCTCAGGGGGCCTCAGTTGCCGACCATATCAATATTGAAGGAAGCTTTTGGGAAACTGAAAATAATTACCAGATTTATGTGTATTATCATGATTTGGCCAGTCGCTACGACAGGTTGGTTGGGTACCTGCAGCTGAATTCGATAACAAACCGGTTTTAACTTACTACCCTTAAAAACCCTTCACCTTTGTTGAAGGGCAGCGTGAACCAGAATTTTGTACCTTTTCCCGGTGTTGATTCAAGTTGGAGCTCACCTCCCAGCATAAGTACATAATGCTGAGCGATTGGAAGCCCTAATCCCGAACCTGAAGTAAGATCATTTATTGAATTGTTTACACGATAGAACCGGCTGAATATATTTTCTTTTTCTTCTTCGGGAATTCCAATTCCTGTGTCAGAAATAAAAAACTTAACCTTTTCATTCAATATCATTTCATACCCAAGGCTGACTTCTCCTTTTGGAGTGAATTTTAAAGCATTGTCAACCAATATCTCAAGTGTTTCGCTTAACAATCTCGAATCAGTTTTAAAGCCAAACACCGGATTAGGTACATCAAGTTGTAATTTTAGTTTTAGATCTTTACTGTCGGGAATAAGCGGCAGGTGACGATTGTAAACATCGCGAATCAGTGGATTTATTTTGCAGAAGTTCATGTTTACATCTACCGAATCGGTTTCAATTTTTGAAAGATGAATTGTGTTGTCAATCATATTCAGTAACTGTTTACCATTTTGTGAAATGGCATCCGAAAGTTCCATTCTTTCTGAACTGTCCAAACCATCTTCGGCAAGCATGCGCGTAAAATTTGTGATAATGTTCAGCGGTGTGCGAATTTCGTGCGAAAGGTTGGAAAGGAAAGCCGATTTTAAACGATCAGATTCTTCTGCTTTTTTCCGGGCTTTTTCAAGATTAAATTCAGCTGTTTTCCGCTTGGTAATATCCCGTGCAATAGAAATTACTGAATGCGCATTGAGTTTTGCCAGCCGCATTTCGAATAAAAACGTACCGTTTGGTGTATTTAAAGAATATTCAATTGTCTCGATTGAATTGTTTTTGAGGCTTATCTGGATAAGATGGTGGATCTTTTTTGCCATATTTTCCGGAAATCCAACATCGTATATTGTGCTTCCTATAATATTTGCATCTTCAATTTTGAATAAATCGCTTTCTTTAATAACAAAATCTTCATAAACACCATCTTTCCCAATAATAAAAAACATATCGGGGATGGCCTCCAGTAAAACTTTGTATCTTTTTTTACTGCTTTCAAGTTCTGCAATTTTCTTTTTGGCTTTCGTAATATCCTCAAAAATTAAATAAAACTTGTTGTATTCAGGTTTTACAATATGAATCTTAAACCAGCGCTCGAGTCTTTTTGCATGAAATTCCCTGGTTTTGTGGTTTTCAAAAAGTAGTATTTTATTTAAATCAAGTGATTCATTAAGAACCAATTCAAAAATGTAACCTGCCTCCTGTCCCTGAACTTCATGTAAATTAATCTTAAAGTAGGATTCAAAGGTGTTGTTTACCTTTTCAATCCACAGCTTTTCGATATTTCCTGCTTCATCCCGTTCAGCATTTATTTGTGCAATAGAAAAAACCGATTCCTGGAAAACTTTGGAAATGCTGCTGTTTGTAGCTTTAAGCTTACCGGTAATTTCAGAAATAATGTGACTGTATTTATTTCTGAGGATTAATCCACCGGCAAAGATTGCAGTAATTACAATCATCGGGTGACTTATAACCGGATTGAAAAGTGAAAAAGAGACAAACAGCTGGTTGGCTTTTAAGAATTGGAAACCAAGAGTAATTAGTGCGAAAACATAATAGAAGATAATTTTTGAATCGGATTCTGAAAAATAGAACAGAACAACCAATCCGGTTGTCAACCACCATACCGACTGATAAACAGTTTCAATGAGCGGAGGGTGATCATTGAAATCTGAAACATAAAAAGCGTAGATAAAAACAGGGACGGTAAATAATGTATTTAATGCACAGGTTATTTTGTTATTTATTATACAAATAATTGCAAGTGCAGGAACTATCAATAACCCAAACCAGAGCAGAAAATTACCAGGGTTTTCAGAAATAAAAGTGCTGTTAATAAAGCTCAATAAGGTAACCAACTGGATAATTGAAGAAATTATCAGAAGTTCAAAAAGCCTTTTTTTTTCATTTGGAGAGTTGCCGGCCCACAGTTTTTCTGTTATTCTATTATAATTAGGTTTGCTCAACGGCGTAAAAATAATGATATTGCTACAAAGTAAGCTAAAATTCGAACTTTTTTTGAATTAATAACATTCTATCGAAAATTGAATTCAAAAATATGATTTTTGTTTTGTTTTCTTTTTTGTAAAAAAGTACATACTTTATTTAAAGCAGGTTACATTCTGTAAAAAAATATACTCACTGATTTTTGTTATGATTTCACTCCTTTGGTTTTCATAGTTTTGTAAAAACAAAATAGAACATTAAAGAACTGTAATTATGTCAAAAGGATTTTTCAATGTACCGATTGCTAAAAATGAACCTGTATTGAGTTATGCCCCTGGAACTTCTGAACGCGAAGAACTTAAGGCAGTGTTAGCCGAAATGCGTTCTAAAGAAACAGAATTGCCGATGGTTATTGGCGGAAAAGATGTTTTCACCGATCGTAAAGTAAGGATATGTCCTCCACACGACATCAATCATACACTTGGGTATTACAACCAGGGAGATGCCAGCCATATTGAAATGGCTATTGATGCAGCTCTTTCTGCAAAAAATGAGTGGGTTAATCTGTCATGGCAGCACAGGGCTGCAATATTTCTGAAAGCTGCTGATTTACTTGCTGGTCCTTATCGGGCAAAAATGAATGCAGCGACAATGCTTGGACAATCAAAAAATATCCACCAGGCTGAAATAGATGCTGCATGTGAGTTAGCTGATTTCTTCAGGTTCGGAGTAAAAGTAATGACTGAAATCTATAAAATGCAGCCGGAATCGGCCCCCGGAATGTGGAACTACAATGAATTCAGACCCCTTGAAGGTTTTGTATTTGCACTCACCCCTTTTAATTTTACATCAATTGCAGGAAATCTCCCGGCTGCACCGGCAATGATGGGGAATGTGGTGGTTTGGAAACCTTCCAAAACAGCAGTTTATTCGGCAGGTGTTATCATGGAAATTTTCAGAGAAGCTGGTGTTCCCGACGGGGTGATAAATCTTGTTTATGCACCGGGTCCGGTTGCAGCCGACGTTGTTTTAACACATCCTGAATTTGCCGGTATCCATTTTACCGGTTCTACCGCTGTGTTTCAACACATTTGGAAAACCATAGGCAATAATATTTTTAAATACAAATCGTATCCGAGGATTGTTGGGGAAACCGGTGGAAAAGATTTCATTTTTGCCGATAATAGTGTAAATGTTCAGCAACTTGTAACAGCAATTGTACGTGGTTCATTCGAATACCAGGGGCAAAAATGCTCTGCGGCATCGCGCGTGTATGTGCCCAAAAGTATTTGGCCTAAATTGAAAGATAAGCTGGGTAAGGAAATTGCATCCATAAAAATGGGGCCGCCGGAAGATTTTACCAACTTTTTCAATGCTGTAATTGATGAAGCATCTTTCGATAAGCTTGAAAAATATATTAACCAGGCAAGGAATGATAAAGATGCGATAGTTCTTTTTGGCGGGGACTGCAACAAATCAACCGGTTATTTTATTGAACCAACAGTTATCCAGGCTAAAAAACCTGATTATGTTACCATGAAGGAAGAGCTGTTTGGACCGGTTGTTACCATTTTTGTTTATGAAGATGAAAAAATTGATGAAACGTTGAAAATATTGGATAATACTTCGATTTATGCATTAACCGGAGCCGTATTTTCACAAAACCGGTATAATATCGAAAAGTTTACAAAATGCCTGACCAACGCTGCCGGCAATTTCTATATCAACGATAAACCAACAGGAGCAGTAGTTGGCCAGCAACCTTTCGGCGGTGCACGCGGATCGGGTACAAATGATAAAGCAGGTTCAGTTTTTAATATGCTGCGCTGGACTTCAATCCGAACAATAAAAGAAACCTTTGTTCCGGCAGAAAATTATACTTATCCCAATTTTCAACCCGACCGGGAATAAACAGGACTGCCTTGGGCAGATTTGGGAAGTGAACCACAAATTGTTTATAAAAAGAGAGTTGATTTTACCGGGCTCTCTTTTTTTTGCTTTCGTAATGTGTTATTTTTGCCTCAAATCTGTTTGTAATGAAAAAGAGTAAATCTAAAAAACCGGGGTGGCTAAAAATACTGGGCAATAAGTTTTTTATTGCTTCCGTAGTGTTTTTAACCTGGATTATTTTTTTCGATGAAAACAGTTTTGTAACCCACCAGGAAAACAAACAGCGCCTTCACGAACTTCTTCAGCAAAAAAAATATTACATGGAAAGAATTGCCTCCGATGAACAAAAACTGGAAGATTTAAAAGCCGGTGAGGAAAAACTGGAGAAGTTTGCCCGCGAACAATACTACATGTCAAAACCTGATGAAGACGTGTTTATTATCGTTGAGGAAGAATAAAGATTCTGTTTTAAAATTCAGTTATATTTTTGCAAAGTAAATTTTCACTATTTGAATGGTAGTTTAAATTTCTTATCTTGCTTTCTGTATGAATGACAAATTAGACATATTCAGAATAAAAACAAATAACATGTCGCCGCAAAAAGGGCGTATTTTAATTGCCGAACCTTTTTTGGCCGGCAGTTATTTTAACCGCTCAGTGGTATTGCTTGTGGCGTTTAGCGAAAAAGGAGCCGTAGGTTTTATTTTAAATAAAAAGGTGGAGCTTGCTGTACATGATATTCTTCCTGACTTTCCTGAATTTGATGCCGAAGTTTATTTGGGAGGTCCTGTTTCTACCGATTCAATTTATTTTATTCACAAACTGGGCGATAAGTTGCCTGGAAGTATCCACATTTTAGACAATGTTTACTGGGGCGGCGATTTTGAAGAGCTAAAAAGACAAATACGGTTTGGTCTGATAAATTCTTCTGATATCCGGTTTTTTCTTGGCTATTCGGGGTGGGATGCAGGACAACTTGAGCGGGAATTGAAAGAAGATTCGTGGCTTGTAAATAATGTTGATCAGGAAACAATCATGCGCAAACTTCATCAGGCTTCATGGTTTGATTTTGTTAAAAAAGTGGGGCAGCGTTACACCATCTGGGAGAATTTCCCTGAAAACCCGGCAATGAATTAATTCACTTTTTGTTGGAGAAATTCATTTAATTTTTCATGAATAACTTCGGAAAAATAATGTACGTACCGTTTATTTTCAATGCCTAAAATCCATTGAAAACCCTTTTCTTCACTAGCAATAAATATTTCATCCATTTGAAGTAAATCCTTCTTTTTAACATTTGCCGGCTCTTCAACTTTTAATTTTATTTCCTGGGCAGCCTTTAAAACAAAATTTCGCAGAATATCCTGATAACAACCTGTTTTTAAAGAAGGTGAAAATATTGTATTTCCCCGAATCATGAAAATATTGCTGCCGGTACATTCACAAACATCATCGTTTTCGTTTAAAATTATAGAATTTTGAAAAATTGAATATTGAGTTCCAGATGTAACTGTTTTCCAATATGCAGAATTGAAGAACGCAAAACGTGCGAATGGATTTTGTGAATACTTTTTGAAAGTTGAAAAATTTAGCAGCAGTCCATGAGGGGCAAAAGGAAAATCAAAATCCTCAAAAGCCTGACTTGTAACAATAAAACTTATTTTTTCTGCTGTTTCCAAGATTCTGAAATGAACGATTCCCGAACGATAGAACTTGTTTTTATTCAGCATTCGTTTTGTCAGCCTGAATAATTCCATGGTGTTTTTAAACTCTTTCGGAACAGTAAAATTTAAAAGTCCGGCTTGTTCCAGAATTGATTCAATATTTTCATTAAAAAGAGGAATACCTCCAAAACCAAACCAGGTTTTTTGGGAAATCTGAAACGTAGATTCCTGAAAAGCTGAAGTAAGATTCACTTCATCTTTTGCAACTACCTTATTATTGAAAATCAGAAAATCCATTTTTAAAGGAAAGAAAACAACTTATCAATAAAGCGGCTAAACAAATCAGGTTGCAGGATTACCGGGAGAATAAAACCGAAAAGTGCACCAAGTAAATGCGCATCATGTGCAACATTGTCTTTTTTTTGTTTTCCCATCTGGTAGGAATAGATGAGATAACCAATGGCGAAAACGATTCCAGGTATTGGAATTATGCCGAAAAAATAAAGTTTTTCCCATGGATCGAAAAAAATAAAGGCAAACAATACTGCAGAAACTGCTCCAGATGCACCTACTGCATTATAGTAATAATTATTCTGATGTTTTACAAGGCTGTATAAATTGGAAGCGAGAATGCCACCAATATAAAGCAACAGAAAATATAAGACTGCCTTATTTTGAAAGAAATAGCCAAAGTAAGCTTCCACATTCCGTCCAAAAAAAAACAGAACCAGCATGTTTACAATTAAATGGGTCCAGCTGGCGTGAATGAATGCGTGTGATAAAAGCCGGTAATATTGTTTCCGGTGTACCACAAGGGCAGCATTAAACTGCAACTTTTGCATAAGTTCATTATTTTGGAAAGCAGCAAACGATACCAAAGATGTTATTCCTATTATAATCCAGGTTATTGTCATTTAGTGTAAAATTTTGTAAATCATTTCTTTTTGTAAATCGCCTGTATCCACTAATCCCGAAACTTCCATCCCTTTACTTTTCATGTCATATTCCCGCAGAATTCCCATGATTTCATAAAGTTTTGTTGGGGAGTATTTTTTGGCAGCAGCAATAGTTTCTTTAGCAAAATAAGGATGAATTTTGAGCTCGGCGGCAACATTTTGTTCCGATTTATTTTGCAGAAAATGGTAGGTAAACAGCTTTGAAAAATAGAAGTACAAATTAGCTGAGGTTTTTTGAAAAGGGTTCAATGAAGGATTTGCACCAAAATAATTAATAATCTGGTTAGCCTTCAGGACATTTTTTTCTCCCAAAGCTTTTTGCAATTCAAAAACGTTGAAATCTTTACTCAATCCGATGTTTTTTTCGATATGTTCGGCTGTGATTTTATTTGTTCCTGAAACCGCTATTAAAAGTTTATCGAGTTCGTTGGCTACTTTGCCCAAATCGTTTCCCAGATAACCTGTTAATATTTGTGCAGCCTGTGGAGAAATACTGTATCCTTTTTCCGACAAATAATTTTCAATCCATGATGGTATTTTGTATTCAGGTACTTTTTTTGAACTGAAAACCACCCCATTCTTTTTGATTGCTTTGACAAGTTTCGTCCGGGCATCCAAAACCTTATACTTGTAATTTAATACAAGAATAGTAGAAGCCAGTGGCTTTTCAGCATAGTTGGTCAGAATGTCGATTTTCTTTAAAGTTTGCGCTTCTTTTACAATAATTACCTGTTTGTTAGACATCATCGGAAAACGCAAAGCACTTTCTGCAATATTTTGAGCGTCGGAATCTTTTCCGTAAAAGATGGTTTGATTAAATCCTTTTTCGGCTTCAGTTAAGACAAAATCTTCAATATAATCCGAAATTTTATCAATATAATAAGGTTCTTCACCTTGTAAAAGGTAAATCGGATGATATATTTTTTTCTTTAAATTTTCGAGAATAACGTTGAATTCCATATCAAAATTTCAGATGTTTAACTGAAAGTCCGTGATTTTTAATTTCGAGCAGTGCATCAATACCTGCCTGAATATGTAACTCAACAAATTTCAGTGTAACAAGTTTGTCGCTTTCAGTAGTTTTTACTCCGGCCGAAATCATAGGTTGGTCTGATACAAGCAGCAGTGCTCCGGTAGGTACTTTATTGGAAAAACCAACGGTAAATAAGGTTGCTGTTTCCATATCAATAGCAATTGCGCGGGTTTTTGTAAGATATTTTTTGAATTTTTCATCATATTCCCAAACGCGCCTGTTGGTAGTATAAACTACACCTGTCCAGTAGTCAAGTCCTGCATTTCGCAGAACGTGCGATACTGCACGTTGAATATTAAAAGCCGGAAGTGCCGGAACTTCAGGAGGCAAATAATCGCTTGAAGTTCCCTCATTTCGGATAGCAGCGATCGGCAGAATAAAATCACCAAGTTTATTTTTCTTTTTCAAACCACCGCATTTACCTAGAAAAAGTACGCCTTTTGGTTTTACTGCACTCAGCAAATCCATTACGGTTGCTGCATTCGGACTTCCCATTCCAAAGTTGATAATGCTGATTCCTTCTGCAGTAGCACTCGGCATGTTTTTATCGCCTCCTTCCACAGGCACTTCAAACCGCATGGCAAATTTTTCAACATAACTTAAAAAATTGGTAAGCAGGATATATTCGCCAAAATCTTCCAGATTCTTTCCCGTGTAACGCGGGAGCCAATTGTCAACAATTTCCTTTTTTGTCTTCATCAGGTACTTTTAATTACTGAAGATTGTTTTATTTTGTTCTCAGAAACAGGTAGTCACAAAAATACATTTTTAGATGAGGCCTGCCAACATTTGTTTACAAGATATGTAGAAAAACTACACAGGATGCAGCAACTTAATTTACCGGATTACAATTTTAACCTGAAAACTGAAAACGGAAAGCAATATATTTTTGATTCGATTCGTCGTAAATATATTTTGCTTAACCCTGAAGAGTGGGTGAGACAAAATTTTATTCAGTATTTAATACAAGAGAAGAAATATCCGCAGTCGCTGATGGCAGTTGAAAAACAGTTAACAATGAATGGAAAGTTGTTTCGTTTCGATTTACTTGTTTATAACCGGAACGGCCAGCCGCATTTAATTGTAGAATTTAAAGCGCCTGAAATAAAAATTGCACAAAGCACTTTTGACCAGGTGGTTCGTTACAACATGACCTTGCGGGTAGAGGTGGTTATTGTTTCAAACGGATTGCAGCATTTTGCCTGCGAAATTGACTACGAAAAGAACAGCTATTCATTTTTGCCCGAAATTCCCGGATTCGTGAAATGAAGGCCCCTTTTTCAGCTTAGCATTTTTTGAAACAGCATTTCATCTTTCCATGAACTGGTGGTTTTTAACCAGTTTTTTTTGATGCCTGTCTTTATAAACCCGTTTTTTTCGAACAGGTGAATGCTGATAGGATTATCAGCAGAAATGTTGGCATACAATTGTTTACAACCCAATACATTCAGCGCATATTCAGAAAGTGCTTTTAAAGCATCGGTAGCATAACCTTTGTTTTGATCTTCTTTTTTATGAATTAAAATTCCGACACCTGCCCGCTGGTGATAAGGCTCAAAATCAAATAAATCAACAGCGCCAACAGGTACATATTCATTTTCAATTATCAGCCTCAGTTGCCTTGTTTCGTAAATTCCTCTTGCCGATTCTTTTATATATTGTGCAAGAATATACTTTGAAAAAGGTGTTTTTGTATTGCTAACTTCCCAGATTTCCAAGCTGTTTTCCCATTGATAAAGCAATTCAATATCCTCCGGTTCGAGCGCGCGTAATTTTATTTTTCCGTATTCAAGATGATTTGTCATTTTTTAAAAGTTCTTGTGTCCGTTTAATTCTTCGGGAAAAGTTAACACTATCTGTCCAGATTTTTCCAACCTTTTAACAGAATTTCAGCATCGGTGAGCAAATTGTAATTTTTTGCATACAACATGTTCAGTTGCATTGTTTTTTCTTTGTCGGGAACAAAACCTGAGAAAATATCTGCCGGATTTAAAATTCCATGTTTCAGTAGCGGAAGTTTTTGGGATACATCATTTCCGGGAATGTATCCAATCCACGATTTTTTTCCTGTAAATACATCCATAATGTTTTTCAGGAAATTTGATTTTCTTGCAAAGAACCAAACCAATATCCAGCTAAACAGAAAAAATAAAAGGAAAATACATAAGTCGAAAAAACGTTTTTTCCTACGGTTCGATTTTTTTGAAATGGCATTTAAATTTAAAACGTATAAATCGCCAGCCGTATGAATGGAATTGCTGCCAATGATGCTTATACTTGCAGGAGGCGCAATTTTGTAGTCAACATTTAATTGAGTTAAATCAAGCATTGAGCGGATTATTTCTGCTGAACTGATGTTTTCAGCACAAAAAATTATTTCATTAATGCGGTTGATGCGGATTATTTCATTCAGCTGATCAATTGTACCAATATATTGATTTCCATTGTCAGTTTTATCAATGGCAACAAATCCGGCAAATTCAGATTGTATCTGTGTTTCTTCAAGCAGTTTTTTAACCCTTCCGGCTTCGGCAGAATGCCCTACGATGGCGATTTTTTTGATTCTTTTTATATCAAGGCCGAATGCTTTTATTTTCAATCCGTGAAAAACTATACGGTACAAAATCAAAATAAAAGCCGCCCAAAATGAACCGATTAAAATCAGTGCCCTTGAAAACCGGTATTCCTCAACCACCAGTGAATAAATCAATAAAATTGAAATTGTTCCCCATAAAATTCCCCGTGCCACTTTTACAAGGTTAATCGGTTTTTTATAACCACCCGAAAAAAGTATTCCCAACAACCAAAAAAGGATATAAACCGGCACAACATACCGGATAAACTGGGGTGGATAATACCCCGGATCATGATATCTGATTTGTTCCCAGTAAGGAGTAATGATTAAATATCCGGCAAAAATTAAAAGGGCATCAAGCAGTGGTAGGAATATCCTGTCGAACAACCGGCTGAGTACGGATAGCAGTGCCCTGAAATAAATGGCTAAATGAATAAACAAGGAAAACATATTTGCCCTGCCGCCCGAGAAATGTTTCCGTGCAAAAATTATCATCGCATTGTAAAACACTTTCACATAGTTCAGTGATCCTTTTTTAGTGCTTTCACCTTTGTAATGAATAATTGTAGTTTCGGGGAAATAAAAGTTTTTATATCCACTTTTGGTTATCCGGTACGAAAGATCAATGTCTTCGCCGTACATAAAAAAAGTTTCATCCAAGAGTCCTGTTTTATGGAGTGTTTCCATTCGGAGAAGCATAAATGCGCCGGCAAGTACATCCACTTCATGCGTTTGGTTTTCGTCGAGAAATGATAAATGATACCGCCCGAATTTCTCTGATTTCGGAAACAAACGTGACAGTCCGAACATCTTGCAAAATGCAACCCAGGGAGTTGGCAGTCCCCGTTTTGATTCGGGAAGAAAATTGCCTTTTCCGTCTATCATTTTTACACCCAAACCGCCGGCTTCAGGATGTGTTTCCATGAAATCAATGGTTTTGCTGAAGGTATCTTCCTCAACAACAGTATCCGGGTTCAGCAATAAAACATATTGTCCTTTAGCCTGATGAATTGCCTGGTTGTTGGCCTTCGAAAAACCAACATTTTCCCTGTTTTCAATTAAATAAACATTGGGGAACTTTTCTTTGACCAACCGGGCAGAGCCATCAACAGAATTATTGTCAACCACAAAAATTTCGACAGCTTTATTTTTTGAAGCTTTTAATACCGAATGAAGGCATTGCTCCAAGAAATGTTTGACATTATAGTTTACAATTATTACCGAAAGTTTCATTTATCAGGTCAGCCAAAAAAACTTCTCAAATGTAGATAATCCTTTGGATAACGTAAAAATTAAATGTTTCTGATTTTAAATTGGTTTTATTTTCCCACTGAATTCTCGTATAAAATACGGTTGACAAGTGAGCGGCCAAGCGTTATTTCATCGGTGTATTCAAGGTCATCGCCAACTGAAATACCACGAGCCAGAGTAGTTACTCTCACCGGTTTTTCCTTTAGTTTCCTGAAAATGTAAAAATTTGTGGTGTCGCCTTCCATCGTAGTTGGAAGTGCAAGTATTACTTCTACCAGTTCAGCCTTTTCAGCGCGCTTTATCAGCGATTCAATTTCCAGATCCGAAGGGCCGATTCCATCCATTGGTGAAATAATTCCACCTAAAACATGGTACAACCCGTTATATTGCTGCGTATTTTCGAACAACATGACATCGCGGATATTTTCAACCACACAAATTACCGAATTGTTGCGGACCGGACTTGAACAAATCTGACAGATTTCAGTGTCTGATATGTTGTGGCAAATTTTGCAGTGCATAATTTCGTTGCGCAACTGGATGAGGCTTTGGCCAAACAACTGCACTTCAGTGGCATCTTGTCTTAGCAGGTGTAAAACAAGCCGCAGTGCAGTTTTACGACCTATTCCGGGTAATTTTGCAAATTCATTTACTGCATTCTCGAGCAGCCTCGATGGATATTTATCAATGTTCATGATGATTTTGTTTCGGTTTCAAAAATAAACTGAAAAAGTGGAAATAACATATTCAGGATTCATTTTTCGTTGATTTGACGAAAGTACTTTTTAAACTGCTACGAAAAAGTTACTTTTAAACGTTTAAAACAAATTATTTGGAAAGCAAATCAAATCATTCTATAAATTCAGATAAAATGAAAGAAGAATCAAAATCAAAAGTTTCCCGCCGCGGGTTTATCGGAACTACTGCAACTGCCCTGGCCGGATTAACTGTTGTTCCAAGTTATGCAGTTTCGGGATTAGGGCATATTCCACCAAGTGACAAACTGAACATTGCCGGAATTGGCATTGGCGGTAAAGGTAAAGTGAATCTCCGCAACATGCCCGGCCAAAATATGGTGGCCCTTTGCGATGTAGACTGGGATTATGCAGCTCCTGTATTCGAAACCTATCCGAAAGCAAAAAAATGGAAAGATTTCAGGGAAATGCTGGACAAGCAGAAAGATGTTGATGCAGTGGTTATAGCAACTCCCGATCATACTCATGCTGTTATTGCGATGATGGCGATGCAAATGGGTAAACACGTTTATTGCCAGAAACCGCTTACGCATAGCGTTTGGGAAGCCCGCCAACTGACTGAGGCCGCCAAAAAATATAAAGTGGCAACTCAAATGGGAAACGAAGGACATTCGAGCGATGAAGTGCGGGAAGTTGCTGAACTGATTCATTCAGGAGTAATTGGTGATGTTGCAGAAGTGCATGCAACGACTAACCGGCCGATTTGGCCTCAGGGATTGCACCGCCCTGAAGAGGAACAAAAAATTCCCAAAAAACTGGATTGGGATTTATTTATAGGTACTGCAGATTACCGGCCGTACAACGAAGCGTACCATCCCTGGAGCTGGCGCGCTTGGTGGGACTATGGAACCGGCGCTCTTGGCGATATGGGTTGTCATGTTCTGGACGTTCCGTTTTACGCACTTCAGTTAAAATATCCGGTAAGGGTAAATGCAAGTTCTACAGTTGTAAATACAGAAAGTGCACCGCAGGCATCAAAAATTGAATTTGTTTTTCCTGCACGGAAGAACTTGCCTTACTGTGCTTTGCCCGAATTGAAAATTACGTGGTACGACGGCGGAATTACTCCCGGAAGAACTCTTGGACTGCCTGAAGGAATTTCACTGGACCAGGTGAATTTGTATGTGGGAACTAAAGGGAAGATTATAAGTGCAAATTATGGCGAAAATTATAAAGTACTGCTTGATGATTATAAAAAGCCACTTCAGACCATCGAACGTGTTCCGGATCATCCGCTTGGGGGAGGCCGTCATGAAATGGATTGGGTGCGTGCCTGCAAGGAAGATGCAGATTCGAGGAAAGAAACCGCTTCCAATTTTGATTTTGCGGGTCCATTAACCGAAATGGTTTTGATGGGGAACCTGGCCGTCCGGCTCCAGGGGTTAAACCGCGAACTTGAATGGAATGGCGAAAGCATGAAATTCAAAAACATTTCACCCAATGAAAAA
This sequence comes from uncultured Prolixibacteraceae bacterium, assembly GCA_963816685.1. Classification (GTDB taxonomy): domain Bacteria; phylum Bacteroidota; class Bacteroidia; order Bacteroidales; family Prolixibacteraceae; genus CAVYUC01. Next base: position 49,872 of record CAWFMB010000021.1, read on the forward strand.
TTAAAACTGATTACTTCTCATATTTATAAAAAAGTGGATAATCAACCCAGCTTTAAAACAAATTATGAGGAAGTAAATGCACAGGAATTTACTAATGAAATGATAAAACACACCTACCGGGATGGTTGGGGCTGGTAAACTTCAAAAAGTGAGAAACCGGAAATGCAATTTTCCGGTTTCTCTTTTTTGCATAAAATCCTACACCTGGGAAAGCTTCGCGACAGTCGTCGGCAAACAATTTTTGGTATTGGAAAGCTTCCCGGCGATCGACGGCAAATAATCATTTGTATTGGAAAGCTTCCCGGTGGTTGACAGCAGCCAATTCTTTGTGTGGGAAATAGTCCCGGCAGTTGTCGGCAGACAATCCGGTCGTGTTAAAACTCCCCGGCCATCATTCGTCGTCTGCCACTGATTGTGCATCAACAACTGCAATGGCAACCATGTTTATAATTTCGCGCACCGAACTGTCGCGCTGTAAAATATGTACCGGCTTTTTCATTCCCATCAACACAGGGCCAATAGCTTCGGCAGTACCAATTGACTGCAGCACTTTGTATGTTATATTCCCTGAACTGAGATTTGGGAAAATCAGTGTATTTGCATCAAAATCCTGTAATTTATTGAACGGATATCTTTTGTAACGCAGTTTCCCGTTTAATGCATAATTTGCCTGCATTTCACCGTCAACAAGTAAATCGGGATATGTTTCCTGAAGAATTTGAACTGCTTCCTTCACCCTTACCGGGCTGCCTTCCCCTTTGAACGCTCCGAAATTTGAATAGGAAAGCAGAGCAATTTTTGGTTCGATATTAAATTTCCTGACTTCTGCAGCTGTTAAAATTGTTGTATCCACAAGAGTTTTTGCTGATGGATTCATGTTTACAGTTGTATCTGCCAGAAATATTGGTCCTTGTTTGGTAATCATGATGTACATTCCTGCAATATGATTTGATTCTTCCTTTACACCAATTACATGAATTGCCGGACGTATTGTATCGGCATATTTCCGGGCAAACCCGGAAATAAATGCATCAGCCTCACCAGTTTCAACCATCATTGCGCCAAAATAATCGCGATTATACATTTTTTCAACAGCCTCATTGTAAGTCATCCCTTTTCTTTTCCTTTTCTCGTAAAGGATTTTGGCAAACCGGTGCCTTTTTTCATCCGATATTGTATACGTATCGATGATTGGTACATTTTCAACCTGAAGTTGATTTTCCTTAATCAATTCCCGTATTTTTTCCTCGTTGCCCAGTAATATTGGTTTTGCAATTCCTTCGCGAACAACAAATTGTGCAGCTTTCAGGATTTTAAAATTATTTGCTTCAGCAAAAACAACCCGTTTGGGATTTTGACGCGCCTTATTTCTGATAGTCATCACGAGTTTATCATCCAGTCCAAGCCGTTTCGTGAGTTCCTGTTTGTAAGCTGTCCAGTTTTTAATTGGTTTTCTTGCCACCCCTGAATTCATTGCTGCCTTTGCAACCGCTGTTGATACTGTTGTAATCAGCCGCGGGTCCAATGGCTTCGGAATGATATAATCCCTGCCAAAAACAATATTTTGCTTGTTGTACGCCTTTGCAACAATTTCGGGCACATATTCCTTTGCCAGACTGGCCAGCGCTTTTGCAGCAGCAATTTTCATTTCTTCATTTATTGTTGTAGCTCTTACATCAAGTGCTCCTCTGAAAATGAATGGAAATCCCAAAACATTATTAATTTGATTGGGATAATCACTTCTTCCGGTGGCCATAATAATGTCTTTGCGAGCTGCTGTGGCATCTTCGTAAGTTATCTCAGGATTGGGATTGGCCATTGCAAAAACGATTGGATCTTTTGCCATAGAACGAATCATCTTCTTTGTAAAAAGATTTGCAGTGGAAAGTCCCAGCAACACATCTGCACCAACAACTGCTTCTTCGAGAGAACTTATTTTGCGCTCTGTTGCAAACTGTTGTTTGACTGGATTCAAATCGGTGCGCGAACTGTTAATAACACCTTTACTGTCAGTCATTACAACGTTTTCGGGTTTAACCCCCATACTTATATATAATCTTGTGCACGAAACAGCCGCAGCACCCGCGCCGCATACCACTACCTTCAAATCTTCTATTGATTTGCCGTTTATCTCAAGTGCGTTTAATAAACCCGCAGCCGAAATAATTGCGGTTCCATGCTGGTCATCATGAAAAACCGGAATGTCCAGTTCTCTTTTTAAAGTATCTTCAATTTCAAAACATTCCGGCGCTTTTATATCTTCAAGGTTAATACCTCCAAAAGTTGGTGCAATGGCCTTAACCACCTCAATCAGTTTTTTGGGATCCTTCTCATTCACTTCGATATCAAAAACATCCACATCGGCAAAAATCTTAAACAGCAAACCTTTTCCTTCCATCACAGGTTTTCCTGCTTCCGGGCCAATATCGCCAAGTCCCAGCACTGCAGTTCCGTTTGTTACAACAGCTACAAGATTGCCTTTTGCTGTATATTTATATGCATTTTCGGGATCTTTATGAATTTCCAGACAAGGTTGGGCAACTCCCGGAGTGTAGGCCAGCGACAAATCATACTGCGTATTGTAAGGTTTTGTTGGCACGACTTCAATTTTTCCGGGACGTCCTTTCTGATGGTAATTCAATGCATCTGTTCTGCTCACTTTTGACATAATCAATGAATTTTGGATTTTGCTCAAAGGTAAAGAAAACATTTTCGGATAAGCAGGATTTTATTCAGGTAAAACAGGATGAAGAATAAATTTACTTTCTGTTATCATAATCATTTCCGCATATTGTACTTCGAAAAACGAAAAGCTTGTTTAAATTTACGGTTCTGATTCGTTTTAAAATTTACCCGTTTAATATTTTATAAGATGAAGTCTTTATTCTTGCTTTTAAGTTTCTCTTTTATACTAAGCAGTTTTACTTTTGGAGTTGGGAGTAAAACCGCAGTTTCAGATGAAATATTTGTTTCTCCGGAAGGTAATGATTCAAATGAAGGCACTCGCCGGAAACCTTTCCGATCCATTCATTTTGCTGTTGAAAAACTGGAGGCAGGAAAAACTTTAACATTGCTCGAAGGAACTTATCACCTGGATAGTATTGTAATTCTGAATAACAGTGGGACTGAAAAAGGCTGGATAATTTTTAGGGGCGAACCCGGCGCTCATATTATTCTCGATGGTAAAGATGTGAATGTGCCAAATGCAAAAGGTTATCCGAACAACAATGGATTAATACAGATTGAAAATGCTGCATTTATAAGGGTTCATAATATTCATGTTCTGAATTCACACCGTTCAGGAATAAATATTCAGGAAAGTCATCATATCGATATAGTTAATTGTACAACTGAAAACAGCCTTTCTCCTGGAATTGCAGCCTGGCAGCGTTGCGAGTACATCCGGGTGCTGGGAAATACTGTAATTAATGCAAGCGATATGGAAATGAGCTGGACAAAATACAGAGGAAGCGAAGCGCCGCACGAGGCAATTAGTATGGCCGGGCCACACCATTTTGAGGTGGCGTGGAACCATGTTTACAATTGCCAAAAAGAGGGAATAGATGTGAAGGAAACTGCCTCTTTTGGTATCGTTCATCATAATTATATCCATGATCTTAAACGGCAGGGTCTATACATCGACGGCTGGTTTGGTCAACTCGAAGATATTGAAATGTATGATAATGTAGTACATGGATGCGAGGCCGGAATTGCGGTTTCATCGGAGGAAGGGCCAAATACACGAAACCTGCGGATTCACCACAACCTTGTATATAACAACCGGGCATCCGGGATCTTCTTTTCACGCTGGGGCGCCGATAATCCGCGCGAAGATGTGGAAATTTACAATAATACTTTCTACCGGAATGGCTGGGGACCAGGCTTTGCAGGGGACGTGAGATACTGGCTGCCTGCCGGGGGTTGTTATTTTTATTCAACAAACCTTCATGATGTAATTATCCGGAACAACATTTTTGCCCGAAACTTCCCTTTTGAAATTGGCCATACCAGTCGGTTTGATAAGAATCAGATGAAGAAGCAAAACATTACCATTGATTATAATCTCATTGAAGATGTAAACGTAATTGAATATCCGGTTTACCTTGAAACCTGGTTGAAAGACAGCGTTTATTCAATTGTTGGTGAAAATGCAGTTCTGAAAGCTCCACAATTTATTCATCCTGAAGAGGGCGATTTCAGGTTAAAACCTGATTCGCCGGCAGTAAATGCAGGAAATCCGGCAGAAAAATATAATGATGAAAACGGCAGTCGCAATGACGTTGGTGCATTTCCATACGGAACAAAACCCCGGGATTTTTGGTGGAGGGATAATTTTCCACCAATAATAGATGTTTCAAATTATAAATAAAATTCAATTATTTACCACCAATTTATCCATAATTTTCATCCCATCCTGAAAATGAAATCCGTAAAAATAAATCCCAGCATTTAATTCATTTAAATCGATCCGCTTTGTATTAATCCTATTGGGGATTATACGGACTGTTTCATTCTGAATTAAACAACCTGTAGAATTATACAGAACAAATTCGGCTACTGAATTTTCCGGAAATGAAAACTCAATGTTGGAATATCCTCTGCCCGGGTTTGGATGGATTTTCATCGAACCATTTATATTTTTTCCCGGAGAATTGGATCCCTGCGGGATATCGTGAAACCTGTGATTGGAGATTTCGTACCACAACGTTTTTTCATCGGGCATAAACCGGATGTCATCTCCGGACTGATCCATCAATAGCGAATCGGCACGTGCGCCCCGCACATCCAGTTTGTACACCATCAAAGAATCGCTGCTTGCACCTTTAAACTTTATCATTGCTTTCACCGGTTCGCAAAGAGCGCGGCTTCCACCGGCACTAATCAGCCGGGTTTTATCGGCATTCCACTGCAGCCCCTGGTTTTCGAGTCTTGCACTGGTTAACAGCAACATTCTTTTTGATTCTACAATTGGAAGTGAATCCAGCGAAATAAGGTGGATGGCAGCAAAATTCAGGTTGTCGGTAGTTTCCACATTCGAAATGGTAATGTTTTCCAGTTCAATTGTTTTATTGCCTAAATAACCGGTTGCTCCCTGCCAGAAAGGATTATTTACAGTGAAATAACCATCATTTCCATTCCACATTAATTCGCCTGTGTCTGACGTAATAATATTTCCGGGCCTGCTCAGTGTTCCTTTTAAGAATGAACTGTCGGCATCAAATGAAGCATGTTCAAAACCATGTTGTAAAAATGATGTTCCGTATTCAGCGTTTTCAAGGTTAATCAAATCATTGTCCTGGTAGATTTTTGTATTGTTAAAAACATCCTGCTCACGATAGTTCGCTTCAATATTTGTTTTGGCCGCAGCAATGGATTTCATCCGGTAGGGCAGGGCCAGCATCATTTGTGTCATCATCACCGGATGCATGGCAATGTCGAAAAACATATCCTGCTGCCGTTGCGAAAAATTGTTCATGTAGTCGTAATAAGCATGCCATAGAATTCCGTCCAAATCGAAAAATGAACCGTATGCGTACAGCAACGAAGGGGCCTCCGATTGAAAAATGTATGGATACGGATGGTTGTATTCACTTAAAACCAACGGCATGTTTTTTACCTTACTCAGCAACATGTGATTAATGGTAGAACCCTGCGGATTGAGTAACATCGATTTGTTCTGCATGGTAAAATCAGTATTTGACCAGCCATTCGGGTAATTCGGATGATCCCAGTACATGTGGAAATCCATATAATCGGCCTGCGATTGCGAATAAATGGATGCAAGTCCGAAATAATTATTGGTAAAGGTTACCGGGCATTTTACATTCAAATCATTTTTAAGAAAACCGGAAAGTTCATCTGTATAATTTTTCTCCACATCGAAATAAAATTCAGCATTGTCGCCGACCCTTTGTTTACTGTATTTCCCGATTTCTGAATTTTTAGTCCGTTTAATATTTTTTGCAGGAAGTGATTCTCCGGGTTCCAGTCCTGTTCCGAAAGTTTCTGTAACACTTACTGAATCGATCCAGAAAGTACCCGTTTGCAGGCCCCATTCCAGAGCCACTACCAGAGCCTGGGAATCAAAAGGACTGTTGAAGTACACTTCCTGAAGCTTCCAGTCGGTTGTGGTTTTATAGGTTGGACCCATTATCCATTTCCAGGTTTGTCTTTCCATCACTTCGAGCCGCACCTCTTTCTCCACATCTGCTTTCGTATAAAAGCTGATTTTATAGGATTTGTTTTTTTCTACCTTAAAATCATTGGTCATTAACTGTACATTCCAATTCTCGGTACCCGGAGAAGTAACCACAATTTTTATCGATTTTGAACCATCTTTTGCATTCTGGGTATCGATGGAAATTTTTCCCTGGGCCCCGCCGGTTACCAGATTTCCCCAGCTGGTAAGGTTTTGCTCAAAAGAATTATTTTTAATCAGTTCTGCAGAAGGTTCACCGGCACTTCCTGACCAGGCTTCACGAAGTGCCGTATCATTTTCGTATTTTTCTGCCAGCCAGTTATTGAACATCGTGTCCAGCTCGCGGGAGTAATAGGTGCCAATTCCATCTGTTATTCCTTCAAAAATGAAGTCGGATTGCCAGCCCAGCCAGCCATTAAACAGCGAGTTTTCATTCGTTAGCTCGAGGTTGGCCATCGCCGGATCATCGGCATAGGTTAGATTTGTATATGGATTTTTGTGTCCGATTGTTTTTGTTGCAAAATCTTTTTGCAAACCGATAATCTTCTGATTAAACAACGTAACATATTTGCTTTGGTTATTTGTAACCGGGGCGTCAATACCGTCGCCGGTTTTGTACATTCTTCCCGAATGAATGCAAAAGTTGAAATAAATTCCCTTGTCTTTCAGGCATTTGATGAAATAGTCCATTTTATCCAGTTTCGAAGCACTGAGTTGAAGCGTATTTTGTGCCGAATTCTGAAACAATCCGTATTGACCTTCCACATCCATCAGATGAATGCGGACAAGATTAATTCCAAATTTTGCCATACGTGCTGCAAGAACCGGAGCTTGTTCTCTTGTTGGAAAATTGGCAATTGCAACATTTACAACGCCAACAAAACGTTCAGTTTCTGATTTGTTTTCGAACCGGAAATGTCCGTCGGGAGTTACCTGCAGGAATCCGTATTTGCCAGCCGGCGCATCAAGGTAAGCCGACATGTCAGTCACAGTTTTTGTTGAATCATCCCATGGAAGATAAAACTCAAACCACTCACTTCGATCCTGTGCGGATGCGTGAAAGATGCAAAGCAAAAAAAGTAAGGATAGAATTTTTCTCATACTGTTGAATTTTCGCTGATCTTTATTTTATTCCAATGCCTGCCATCATTTCGCCTGATAAAGGAAAGTTTATTTTAAATAAAATCAGCTCTGTTTTTACCCGTATTCTTTTTTAAAAACAACGCGTAACAAACTACTATGTACTATTGACTTCTAATACTGATGAAATGCCTGCGAAACAAAATGTAAAACCACGGGCAACGATTCACGCCAGTAAGTCCAGTTATGTGCTCCATCACGAACGCGGTATTCATGCGGAATGTTCCTTTTCCTCAGTTCAATGTGAACCAGTGAATTTCCTTCGTATAAAAAATCGTCATCGCCAATATCCATAAACCATCGAACCGATTTTAAATCCCCTTCCGGCATGCTTTTTACCATTTCCAAAACACTGTATTTCTGATACCACTCATTCATTTGCTCATCTGAAGCATCTTTCATACTGCGACGTTCCATATAGCGTTGAACTTCTTCCTTGTTTAACGGACCGGTTGATGCGCTCAACGGACAGGCCGACGAAAACAATTCAGGATGATGCAGGGCATAATAAAATGTTCCGCCACCGCCCATTGAAAGACCTGCAACTGCCCGGTAACGTTTATCCGGCTTCGTGCGGTAAGTTTTTTCAATATAGGGCATTAATTCTTTAAAGAAGAAATCTTCGTAATTCCATGTTCCGTCCGGTGCGTTAGTGTACCCGCGCTGGCCGGTATCGGCATCGGGCATCACCACAATCATGGGAGTTGCCAATCCTTCATTAATGCCTTTATCAGCGATGTGCAGTATTTCGCCAAACTGCACCCAACCGGTTTGGTCGTCACCCGAGCCATGCAACAGATAAAGAACCGGATAACTTCTTTCAGAGGTATCATAACCCGGCGGCAGATAAATGGCAAACTTACGATCCATTTTAAGGACTTCACTTTTCATGGAAAGATTATCGAACACTTTTCCGGTTTGGGCAAACGTCATCATTGAAAGTGCAGGAATGAAAAATATTACAAGTACAAGAAGTTTTTTCATTGATTTAGCTTTTTAAGTTTCAAGGGTTGCTAAAATAGACATAATTGACTAAAGAATATATTGTCCGCCGGAATTTTTGCAAAACACGACCAGCGAATTTCTCATCAAACATTTTAAATCTGATATTAAATGGAGCTGATTAAATTCATTTAACTTTATTTAACAATTGGATTAAATCATCTGTAAACACTGATAAAATAGTGTTGTAAAACATTTAATGTGTCTTTTTTTGTTTAGATATTATTGTTAATACATAAACAAATAAATACTGTTTCACGTTCGATAATAAAAGTTAAACAAAAAAATAAATACCATGAAAAAATTTACAACGATGTTTACATTAATGTTTTTGATGCTGACCAGTTTGGTATCGAAAAGTGAGACAGTAGCCGATGTAATTGCGGAAAGTGCCAATCATCAGATACTGGAAGCAGCACTTACTGAGGCTAACCTTTTAAGTGTGTTACAGGGAGAAGGTCCCTTTACGGTTTTTGCACCTACGGATGATGCATTCGTTGCTCTTCTGAATGAGTTAGGGATTGAATCTCTGACGCAAGTTGATTCTGCCACTTTGGTTTCCGTATTGAAAATGCATGTCCTGTCCGGCAAAGTGATGTCATCCGATTTAAGCGAAGGACTTACAGCCGAAACGCTGCTGGGCCAGGAACTGATGTTCAGCCTTGACGGCGGTGCAAAAATCATGGACCCAAACGGACGGATAAGCAACATCACTACAGCCGATATTGAAGCTCAAAATGGAGTGGTGCATGTGATTGATACGGTAATTTTACCCGACCAGCGTCCGGAAACCGTGGTGGATATTGCCACCGGCAATGATGCCTTCAGCATACTTGTAGCTGCCCTAACCCGTGAAGATTTAACCACTGATTTTGTTGCAGCCCTTAGCGGAGAAGGCCCCTTTACAGTTTTTGCACCCACCAATGCTGCATTTGCTGCCCTGCTGGATGAATTGGGAGCTTCATCACTGGATGATATCGATGCAGCAACACTTGAAGCCGTATTGCAAATGCATGTTCTGTCCGGCAAAGTGATGTCATCCGATATAAGCGAAGGACTGACAGCCGAAACCCTGCTGGGCCAGAAACTGATGTTCAGCCTTGACGGCGGTGCCAAAATCATGGACCCGAACGGCCGGATAAGCAACATCACTGCAGCCGATATTGAAGCTCAAAATGGAGTGGTGCATGTGATTGATACGGTAATTTTACCCGACCAGCGTCCGGAAACCGTGGTGGATATTGCCACCGGCAATGATGCCTTCAGCATACTTGTAGCTGCCCTTACCCGTGAAGATTTAACCACTGATTTTGTTGCAGCCCTTAGCGGAGAAGGCCCCTTTACAGTTTTTGCACCCACCAATGCTGCATTTGCTGCCCTGCTGGATGAATTGGGAGCTTCATCACTGGATGATATCGATGCAGCAACACTTGAAGCCGTATTGCAAATGCATGTACTTTCCGGTAAAGTGATGTCATCCGATTTAAGCGAAGGACTGACAGCCGAAACCCTGCTGGGCCAGGAGCTGATGTTCAGCCTTGAAGGTGGTGCAAAAATCATGGACCCGAACGGCCGGATAAGCAACATCACTGCAGCCGATATTGAAGCTCAAAATGGAGTGGTGCATGTGATTGATACTGTAATTTTACCCGACCAGCGTCCGGAAACCGTGGTGGATATTGCCACCGGCAATGATGCCTTCAGCATACTTGTAGCTGCCCTTACCCGTGAAGATTTAACCACTGATTTTGTTGCAGCCCTGAGCGGAGAAGGCCCCTTTACAGTTTTTGCACCCACCAATGCTGCATTTGCTGCCCTGTTGGATGAATTGGGAGCTTCATCACTGGATGATATCGATGCAGCAACACTTGAAGCCGTATTGCAAATGCATGTTCTGTCCGGCAAAGTGATGTCATCCGATTTAAGCGAAGGACTGACAGCCGAAACCCTGCTGGGCCAGGAACTGATGTTCAGCCTTGACGGCGGTGCAAAAATCATGGACCCGAACGGCCGGATAAGCAACATCACTGCAGCCGATATTGAAGCTCAAAATGGAGTGGTGCATGTGATTGATACGGTAATTTTGCCCGACCAGCGTCCGGAAACCGTGGTGGATATTGCCACGGGCAATGATGCCTTCAGCATACTTGTAGCTGCCCTTACCCGTGAAGATTTAACCACTGATTTTGTTGCAGCCCTGAGCGGAGAAGGCCCCTTTACAGTTTTTGCACCCACCAATGCTGCATTTGCTGCCCTGCTGGATGAATTGGGAGCTTCATCACTGAATGATATCGATGCAGCAACACTTGAAGCTGTATTGAAAATGCATGTCCTGTCCGGTAAAGTGATGTCATCCGATATAAGCGAAGGACTGACAGCCGAAACGCTGCTGGGCCAGGATCTGATGTTCAGCCTTGACGGCGGTGCAAAAATCATGGACCCGAACGGCCGGATAAGCAACATCACTGCAGCCGATATTGAAGCTCAAAATGGAGTGGTGCATGTGATTGATACGGTAATTTTGCCCGACCAGCGTCCGGAAACCGTGGTGGATATTGCCACAGGCAATGATGCCTTCAGCATACTTGTAGCTGCCCTAACCCGTGAAGATTTAAGTACTGATTTTGTAACAGCGCTGAGCGGAGAAGGACCCTTTACAGTTTTTGCACCTACCAATGCTGCATTTGCAGCCCTTCTGGATGAATTGGGAGCTTCATCACTGGATGATATCGATGCAGCAACACTTGAAGCTGTATTGCAAATGCATGTAATTTCCGGTAAAGTGATGTCATCTGATTTAAGCGAAGGACTTACAGCCGAAACGCTGCTGGGCCAGGAACTGATGTTCAGCCTTGACGGCGGTGCAAAAATCATGGACCCGAACGGACGGATAAGCAACATCACTGCAGCCGATATTGAAGCTCAAAATGGGGTGGTACATGTGATTGATACGGTAATTTTGCCCGACCAGCGTCCGGAAACCGTGGTGGATATTGCCACCGGCAATGATGCCTTCAGCATACTTGTAGCTGCCCTAACCCGTGAAGATTTAAGTACTGATTTTGTAACAGTGCTGAGCGGAGAAGGACCCTTTACAGTTTTTGCACCTACCAATGCTGCATTTGCAGCCCTGCTGGATGAACTGGGAGCTTCATCACTGGATGATATCGATGCAGCAACACTTGAAGCTGTATTGCAAATGCATGTAATTTCCGGTAAAGTGATGTCATCTGATTTAAGCGAAGGACTTACAGCCGAAACGCTGCTGGGCCAGGAACTGATGTTCAGCCTTGACGGCGGTGCAAAAATCATGGACCCGAACGGCCGGATAAGCAACATCACTGCAGCCGATATTGAAGCACAAAATGGGGTGGTACATGTGATTGATACAGTAATTTTACCCGACCAAATGGCTACTGGTATAGAGACTTTTAATGAAAATGATCTGAAGCTTTATCCAAATCCGGCGAAAGATTACGTAAACATCGATTCAGGTGATCTCTACGGAACAATCCGAATATCAGACAGCTTTGGCAAAATTGTTTTCAATAGTGAAATAAATAATACAGTAGAAAGAATTGATTTATCGGAATTTCAGCCAGGATTATATTTTATTATATCGGGTGACGGAAAATCATTTAAAACAAGCAAATTGATTGTGCAGTAGTTCTCCAGGATAACAGGAATAAATTACTACACAAAAACAGAGGGGGTGGAAAGCAGGTGGTGAAAAAAGGTTGCCGGATTTTCGGCAACCTTTTACCCTTCTCATCACATCATGTAAAATTAAGGATTAACTTGTTTTAAATTAATATTTTTACCAGGACGGGAATATGTCAGGAATAAAAACAGAAATACAAAAATACACTACCATTTACAAAAACGGGAAATTTGAAATTCGGTTTTATCCAAAAGCCAATCTTGCTTCGGTAAGGTTGCATGGGAACTATGACAATAGCAAAAATTCAGGATTTCGGCTTCTTGCCGGATACATATTTGGCAGCAATAAACAGAACAAAAAAATAGCGATGACTTCACCGGTCAGAATGTCTGAGAACAAAGAAGTTTTTTCGATGAGTTTTGTAATGCCTTCAGGAATAGAGTTTAATGATTTGCCAAATCCGAAAGATAAACAAATTGAATTGCATCAGACAGAAGCAGTTTATGTGGCCACTTTGCCTTTTGGCGGGTATGCAGACAATCAGAGAGTTGCTCAAAAAAAAGCTCAGCTTCAGGAATTTTTAATGAAGATGAATCTGCATCATTCCAGTCATTTTGAATTACTGGTATATAATTCGCCATACAGAATTATGAATCGCAGAAACGAAATTCTAACACCTCTTGATGATTTTAATCCGGAGTCATTTTCGGCTGTTCATGCTTCGGAAAAAGAACAGGGTACATAAATTCATGTTAAATCATATCTTTAGAAATTTATTTTCCACAAAACGCCAGATAAAAAAAGAAATTAATCCCCCTGTTACAGAAGCAATAATATCAAAATAATCGGCAATGCCATACGTATAGTACTGCCGGATTTCGAAAAGAGAAGATGCCAGTGCTACCATCGTGATGAGTACTCCGGGTTTCACCGGCGGTTTTATGAGCAGCAACTGCGAAAAACCGATGACATAAAACAGACTTGGAAGTGCGTCCGCAAGGCCAAAATCTTCAATGCTGTTGGTGTAAATGTAATCGCGGTAAAAAATTTTTGTAGCAAATCCAATTATTGTTGCCGTCAATCCAATCAAACCAAACACTAACTTTTTCCTGTTCATGTTTTGCTTTATCTAAATTCGGATTCTGAAAGATACCAAAGAATATTGGAAACATTCCGGATTCGTCCATCAAATTGAATTCAGTTTTTAATGAATTTTCCTTTTTCACAGAAATGATTACCGGGATTCTCCATCATCAGTTCGTAAAAGAACAATCCATCTGCAATTTCTTTATTGGGTTTCCAGATACTTTGATAAATCCCGTTAACCGGTTTTCTGTCTTCAACAACTGCAACTTCATTTCCTGTTAAATCATATATTTTAAGACTGACTATTGAATTGTTTTTCGTCTTCATTTCAAAAGTAATTTCTGAAGTAAAGGGGTTGGGGAAAACTTCCAAATATCCGGAGCGGACAGGCAATTCAGTTGCAGCTGTAATCATACCCGGCGGACGAACAGAAGTATTTTGAATACTGTACTGATTACTGAATGCAACACCTTCTCCCCACGGGTTATTTGTCCAGTCGCCGTATTTCCCCGGTTCATATGTCACACACGAGTGACAATCGGTCCAGCGCCAAACCCATGGAAGATAACCTATTTCATTTGCATATGCTTTTTCAATCAGGTGTTCCCAGTTAATTTTTGTGGAGGCACAATTATCGCAATTTTCGCACGGGCCAAATTCTCCGACTACAAAGCAGATGTTTTTTTCAACAGCAGTTTCAATAATCCGGTCGATTTCTGCAATCGTTCCTGAACCCCATGTTGCAGGGTCCCACAAATGCCAGGAGAATAACAGGTTGTGCTCCGGATCGTTCTGCAACAAATCCTGTCCGGTACTTAAAACTGAATTTGCATTTCGTCCCCATTGATCAGCATCAATCATCAGGGGTGTCCGTATTCCGGCATCGCGCATTTGCTGCACCAGATCAGAATAGGTGTTGGTGAAAATTGCATCACCCATGGCTTTATTACCTGCTTCATTGGCAATGTTTACAATCAGGTTTTTCTCATATTTTTTTAAAACCGCAGCAATTGAAGGTTTCGTCCAGTAATCAACGCACATCTGCAGTTTATCCCATTCGCCCGTGGCATCCCATAAACAAATTACCGGAATCATATGATGTTTGATGCAGTTTCCCAAAACCTTATCGAGATCAGCTGCAGGTGGTGCCCAGCCATCAATTTTCCAGAAAATCCGTACGCAGTTGGCACCTGTCTTTTCTATTTCCGGGAAATTAATATCGCCATGAATGTCCCAGTAAACTATCATTGCGTTAAACCCCTTGAGTATTAACTTTTCGCCTGCCGGAGTATATAAAAATCGATCCTTTACATACAAACCGGGTTTTTGTGCGCGCGAACCGAAATTGGATAAAAGTAAAAACAGATTCAGAATCAGAAGTAATTTTTTCATCATAGTCAATTGATTTTAGTTTTTTTTAATCAGCGGATAGTTACCGGACCATTTCATGCTGATGTATTTTATTCATGTTATTAATTATTAAAATTTGAATGCTATGAAAAATTGAAGTAATTCAAAGATGAATAATGATTTCATTAAAAATTAAACTTAAAAAGTTACATGTATATTAATTCTCCTGGAATTCGCACAACGAACTGATTTATTCATTTTTATGCATACAGGATCATGTCCGTCATTTGAATTCATTTAAACTTCCTTTGCAATAAGAAACGATATATAACCAAGATAGATAGCCAGTAAAATGGCGGCTTCCCAGCGATCCAGTTTTTTACGGCCACCCGAAAACATGGCTCCAAACAGCAATAAAGTGCCGCCACCCAACAAATACATATCTGTATTAAAAACAGGATTATAGGTAACCGGTCGAACCAATGCACTTATAGCGATTATCAGGAAAATATTGAAAATATTTGACCCGATGATGTTCCCCATCGCAATGTTTGTATTCTTTTTCAATGCTGCCACAACTGAGGTGGCCAGCTCCGGCAGTGAGGTGCCGATAGCTATAATTGTAAACCCGATAATTTTTTCACTTACCCCCAGAACTGTGGCAATCTTGACCCCGTTGTTCACAACAAGGCGTCCTCCAATAACCAGTCCGGCAAGCCCCACAACAATAAATACCCATGTTTTCCATACAGGCATTTGTTGGATGGCCATTTCATTTGGTGTTGTATCAGTTTTCAGTTGCCGGTATACATAAAACATAAACATTCCGAACATCAGCAGCAAAATAATTCCATCGATGCGTGAAAGTATTGGGGAAGGAGAGAGAAAAAAATTGTTGGACAGGAAGTACAGTAAAACCACAGCAAAAAATGAAAGCGGTATTTCGCGCCAGATGGTAGAGGATTGCACAATCAAAGGATATATTAACCCTGTAATCCCAAGAATCAGAAAAAGGTTGGCAATGTTGCTGCCAATAATATTTCCAAAAACAATATCATTAAAATTTTGAGACGATGCAATAACATTTACCACCAGCTCGGGAGCGGAAGTTCCAAAAGCCACTACAGTTAATCCAATGGCAAGATCAGATACATTGTATTTTTTTGCAAGGGCCGAAGCACCGCTTACCAGCCAGTCTGCACTTTTTATTAAAAGTGCAAGTCCTGCAATCAACAGAAAAATTTGTATCAGCATCAAATTGAAATTATCAGGATAAAATTCAAAGATAAATTATCCGGTATACTTTCCAAGTAAAATCAACGTTGAGTTTTATCGAAGAAATAGTAGAGAAATGATAATACTAATTCCAAACCGGATTTATTTTATCTGTAAGAATTTCTGATTCTGAAAATTATAAAGTAAATTCAGGAGCTGTTAGTATTTTAATTCAAAAACATTAAAAATGGAAAATAATAAGTCACGCCGTGATTTTTTAAAAACTGCGGCTGCAGGTTCGGCCGGTTTGGCAATTGGAGGAGTATTTACAGGTTTTAGCGCCGAAAGTTACCGGCGGATTATTGGTGCCAACGAAAAGCTCCATGCTTCAGTAATGGGTGTAAACGGAAGGGGATATTCATTGTCAGAGAATTTTGCATTTCAGGACGATTGCCAGGTGCTGCATATCTGTGATGTTGATTCGCGTGCCCTGGATAAATGCATTCCAAACGTTCAAAAGGCACAATCATTAAAACCAAAAGGTTTTGGTGATTTCCGGAAATCGCTGGAAGATAAGGATATTGATATCATGGTTATTGCAACTCCCGATCACTGGCATGCACCTGCCGCTTTACTTGCAATGCAGGCCGGAAAGCATGTATATCTTGAAAAACCGTGCAGCCATAATCCTGCCGAAGGAGAAATGCTTACAAAAGCTGCCGGTCGTTACAATAAATCAGTTCAAATGGGAAATCAGAGACGCTCGTGGCCCAATGTTGTGCAGGCGATAAACGAATTGAAAGATGGAATTATTGGCCGTCCCTATTTTGGAAAAGGCTGGTACACAAATAATCGTGGACCCATTGGAGTTGGTAAGGTGGCGGATGTTCCTGAATGGCTCAACTGGGAGCTCTGGCAGGGGCCGGCACCCCGTAAAGCATACAAGGATAATATTGTTCATTATAACTGGCACTGGTTCTGGCACTGGGGAACCGGCGAAGCATTGAACAACGGTACCCACATGATCGATTTGCTTCGATGGGGGTTCGATGTGGATTATCCTGAAAAAGTAAGTTCAAACGGCGGACGGTACCGCTATGATGACGACTGGCAGACGCCGGATACACAGGTGATTAATCTTGATTTTGGAAAAGGGTTAACCATGTCATGGGAAGGCCGCAGCTGCAACGGACGTTATGTTGAAGATAGTTCGGTGGGAGTTGTTTTTTATGGCGAAGACGGAAGTATGGTTATTTCCGGAGGTAATGATTACAAGGTTTATGATTTGAAAAATAACATCATAAAAGAGGTAACGGATGAAAAGGTAATCGATCCGAGAGATCCTACCAATCCAGCCATTCATCTGGATGCTCTCCATATTCAGAATCTGTTTAACAACATTAAAAACGGGGAGCCTCTAAAAGCTGATATTGATTCGGGACATAAAAGTACACTCCTTGTTCAATTGGGAAATATTGCCCAGCGGGTTGGTCATTCACTCGAAATAAATCCTGAAAACGGACATATTGTTGGCGATAAGGAAGCGCAGAAATTGTGGTCGCGCGAATACGAAAAAGGTTGGGAAATGAAACTTTAATGAATACAGGGGAACTGGTTTTAAAGGTTCCCCTTTAACTTTTCTTTAAATTACTCCGGTAATAAATCCCTTCAAACGATTTCCCCGTAAATTCAGTTATTTTTGATTCTGAATTAAAACAGACTCAAAATAAATTTTATGAATATCAGTGCATTACAAAAAGAAAGGGCAAAATATAAGCCCAAGCTTCCTAAATCGTTGGTTGCTGCAGTAAAAATGGTGGAAGGCGCGAAAACTGAATCGGTTGCCGACCAAAATGAAATTGCTGCTCTTTTCCCCAATACCTATGGAATGCCCATTATTACTTTCGAAGAAGGTGAAAAAAAGAAAGACCGGCCTGCAATTAATGTAGGTGTGATTCTCTCGGGCGGACAGGCGCCGGGCGGACATAATGTGATTTCAGGAATTTTTGACGGAATAAAAAAACTTAATCCGGATAGCAAACTGTACGGTTTTTTAGGTGGCCCCGGTGGTTTGGTTGAACATAAATATGTTGAACTCACTGCTGAAATTATTGATGAATACCGCAATACCGGAGGGTTTGATATTATTGGTTCGGGCCGGACAAAACTGGAGGAAGAATGGCAGTTTGATAAAGGCCTTGAAATTGCAAAAGATTTAAGCCTGAATGCACTGGTGGTAATCGGTGGCGACGATTCAAATACAAATGCATGTGTGCTTGCTGAATATTATGCAGCCAAAAATGCAGGGGTCCAGGTCATTGGCTGCCCCAAAACAATTGATGGCGATCTGAAGAATGAAATGATTGAAACTTCATTTGGTTTTGATACCGCAACAAAAGTTTATTCCGAATTGATTGGAAATATTCAGCGGGATGCAAATTCAGCTAAAAAATATTGGCATTTTGTAAAACTGATGGGGCGTTCGGCTTCTCATATTGGTTTGGAATGTGCATTGCAAACCCAGCCAAACATTACATTAATTTCGGAAGAGGTGGCAGAAAAACAGCAAACCCTCAATGAAATAGTGGATTATATGGCAGGAATCATTGCAAAACGTGCCGAAAATGGTGAGAATTTCGGGGTAGCGTTAATACCTGAAGGATTGATTGAGTTCGTACCGGAAATGAAAAAACTGATTGCTGAATTAAATGATATTCTTGCAGAAGGAACCGATACCGAAAAAGAATTTAAAATGTTGAAGAAGGCACACCGCATGGAGTGGCTGTCAGCACAGTTGTCAAAAGATTCAGCCAGGGTTTTCAAAACACTTCCGGTTGGTATTGCCACCCAGCTCACACTCGATCGCGACCCGCACGGGAATGTTCAGGTTTCGTTGATTGAAACCGAAAAACTGCTGGGCGAAATGGTAAAAGTCAAACTTGAAAAAATGAAACTGGCAGGTAAATTCGTAGGTAAATTTGGCACACAATATCACTTCTTTGGATATGAAGGCCGGTGTGCAGCACCTTCAAATTTCGATACAGATTATTGCTACGCACTCGGATACACTGCTTCGGTTTTAATTTCAGATGGAAAAACCGGTTATATGGCTTCTGTTCGTAATTTGACTGCCCCTGCCGATAAATGGATTGCCGGCGGAGTTCCGGTTACAATGATGATGAACATGGAAAGGCGGCATGGCCATATGAAACCCGTAATTCAAAAAGCATTGGTTGATTTAAACGGTGCCCCGTTTAAATACTTTATTTCGAAACGCGGAGAATGGGCGTTCAGCACCAATTATATTTATCCGGGACCAATTCAGTATTTTGGCCCGACAGAAGTTTGCGATGAACCAACTTTTACCTTGAAACTGGAAAAGGATTAAAAAAATAATGTACAAGCATTGAAAGCCTGCCCTCCTTAAGGGTGGGCTTTTTAAATTTTAAAGAAATGCACATTTTTATGGCCACTGGTTATGGCTGTCTGAAAAACATAACATTCATTTTCTATTTCGGTGCTTTGCCCCTTTTTTGGAAGAATAAATTTATTTTCCCTAAAGATTTCACCACACTCAGGCTGATTGAAAAGGTGCAGCGCATTAAAATTTAATGTGCATCTTATCTCAATGTAATTGCTGAAAAACAGCATAAATTTCAATCCCGGCAGTTGGAATCATTACTTTACGAGAAAGTATAAGCAGACACTTTTAATTAACTCAATGGTACTTTAGTTAATTTAACAGTACTTTTCTTGTAGTTTATTTGTGCATTTAACATTGAAATACTGTGGCAATTTGTGGTAACTGTGGTTAAATTCAACAGTTATATTTTTTGTATCCCGATTCATGTTTAAGTTATCCGATTAAATTTAAATGATTTTAATAGTTGAAATTCAATAATTTAAAGTAACTTTAATACAAGATAAAACATAAATTTTATATACATTAAATAAAGTTTACAAGGTGGAATAAAGTTTGCACTATATTTTAAAAATCACTAAAAGATGAAGTCATGAAGTATTCAGTTATTATTTTATTAGCTCTATTTTTTGCATCGTGCCACAATTATAAAGAAGATGCTGAGAAATTACAGACACAGGTGGATAGCCTTCAGGTAATCACAGAACAAAAAGATTCCACTATCGATGCTTTTATCGGGGATTTCAATGAAATTCAGTCAAACCTCGATTCGATTAAAAAACTGGAGGAAATGCTTTCGGTGCCGGCAGAGCCGTCGCAGCAATTAAGCGCCCGTCAAAAGGATAAAATTTTGAATGATATCGCTTCTATTAATGCATTATTGCGGGATAACCAGGATTTAATCGCTTCACTTCGGACACGTTTAAATAATTCAAGCTTTAAAAGTGGAAAACTTCAGGAAATGGTTAATGATTTGGAAGAATTAACCAAAAACCTGCAAACAAAAGTATCAGAAAAGGATACGGAGATTGCAAATCTGAATGAAGACATCCAGCAAAAAAGTGAAAACATTAATATGCTGAATGATCAACTTACACAAATGGAAGACCTTTCGCAGAAGCAGCTCGATTCATTAAAACGACTGGATATTAACCTGAACAAAGGATATTACGTCGTTGGTTCGGTTAACGAACTTAAAGATGAAGGAATTGTTGAACGCGAAGGTGGAATCCTTGGAATCGGAAGCACACCGGTAGTTAGTGAAACTTTCACCCGCGATGATTTTAATGAAGTGGATATCCGGAACTTTAATTTTTTACCGCTGAATTCGCGGAAAGCTGATGTTATTTCGGTTCATCCTGCTGATTCATATCATATTACAGGTGAAAATGCAGATACTTTATATGTAGATAAACCGGGTGAATTCTGGTCGGCTTCAAAATATCTTGTAGTGGCAACACGGTAATTTCAAAATTATTCAGAATAAAATTAATTTAAACAAATGAAAAGGGAAGGTGACTTCCCTTTTTTTATGTGCAGTTCCATGTGAAATGCCTTGCTGGTGATCAGTGTGTTCTGCTGAATTGGAAAGCCCGGTATGAACGATTGAAGTTACCGGCTAAATCAGGTGTTTTTTCCCCTGCTGGTTATTCTATGGTTTAGATGAACCCTGAATCCATTCCGTACCTGCCTTATATCAGGTCTATACTTTCCCTATAGTTTCTTCGCACTTTCTTCGCAGTATATTCGCATTAAATTCGCGAAATCGCGAATTTAATGCGAATATACTGCGAATTTACCGCGAATATACTCCGAAGATGATACCTGGTTGTTATAGGGAGGGTATAGGGGATTGTATGGGAGTGTAATTTAAAGTCTGTCTGATTATTTAAGGTAATACGGTTAATAATGTACCTCTCTTTGCAAAAGAGAGGCAGGGAGAAAATCTTTTTATTTTTCACCTGACCAGCGGATTAACATGCAGAATAAAATTTGAATTAGTTTGAATTAAGCGTATTTTGTGCATGGTATTCTAAACGTAACAAAATGAAAGCAGCAGTTCTTGAATCATACAGTAACTTTGTCTGGAAAGATGTTCCCTCGCCTGAAGTGAAAGAGGATGAGGTTTTGGTAAGAATAAAATTTGCAAGCATATGTGGTACGGATTTGCATATTTTTCCCGGTGATTTTCATCCCCGCACACAGGTGCCATTTATCCCCGGCCACGAAATGGGCGGTGTGGTTGAAGCTGTTGGTAAAGATGTAACCGGTTTTGAACCCGGCGATAAAGTGGCTGTCGATCCGATAATCTGGTGCGGAGAGTGTCCTGCCTGTCAGCGGAAACATTACCCGGCCTGCACAAAATTAAAGTTGCTGGGTGTGGATTTGGACGGCGGGTTTGCCCAGCAAATTTCGGTACCGCCCCACATGTTGTTTAAAGCTGCACCACATATTCCCAACGAACATGTTGCACTGGTTGAAATATACGGGATCGGTTTTCATGCAAATAACCGAGCCGGAACCAGGGCAGGCGATGTATTGGCTATATGGGGAGCCGGAAGAGTAGGACAGGTCATTTTGCAGGCGGCACGTACAAAAACAAAGGGCACCATTTTTATTGTTGATCCTTTGGAAAACAGGCTGGCAATTGCTGCAGAAAATTATGATAATATAATCACCATAAATCCGGAAAAGGAAAATCCGGTTGATGTAATTAAAGAACATACAGAAGGAAAAGGTGTGGACATCGCTTTTGAAGCAGTAGGTCATGCCACCGAAATTGAAGGTGTGCATACACCGGTGCGAAGTTGCATTCAGAGTTTACGCGGCGGAGGAAAAGTTTGTGTTCTTGGCCTTGGCGATGATCCTTCTCCTGTACTTTTTAAAGAATTGATCTGGAAAGAAGGCCAGATTGTTACTTCGCGGGTGAGCGATGGTGAATTTGCCGAAGTTCTTGAACATTTAAACAAGGACCATCTCAAACCTGAAGCATTGATTTCGAAAATTATGCCCGGTTCAGAAATACAAAAGGCTTTTGAACTGGTTCAGAATGAAAAGGAAAAGTATTTGAAGGTTTTGCTGGATTTCAGTTAAGGAACAGCTTCCTTGTTGTAAAAATTCATTTTATACCTGTATAACACACAAATATTTTTTGTATCCAGAAAATATATCCATATTTTCGTGTTCGTACACGGAAACGAAACTTTTATTCTTTTTACTAAAGTTAAATCAGATAAAAAATGAAGCTCGGAAAATACAGTTTTGGAATTGGCGACCGCTTTAATCATGAAGGACAGGCACAGTTAAAAGCAATTATTAAAGCGAATAATCAGGGAGTGGAGGTGACTCCGGTATGGAACAAATCGAACCGTGAACACAATATTGTTCATTCCGAACCGGAAGGAACACGTCTGGAAGCAGATGAAGCTGTAAAAAAGCTGGATTGGAAGGGGGCTTATTTTGTGGATGCTGATCATATCAATTTATCGACTGTAGACCGGTTTATTGATTATTCTGATTTTTTCACCCTTGATGTAGCTATGTATATTGGTAATGAATCGGAACTGGCTTATTCCGCTTCATTTAAAAAATCGTGCAGAGAACTGGGCAGCGAAATTTCAATACCGGGAATTGAGGAGCCTGTTAAAATTACAGATGAATTACTAGATACTGTTTCCCGAAAATATCTGGCAGCCATAAAAGAGGCGGGGGCCATATACCGCCACATCGAGCAGAAAAAAGGTGCCGGAAATTTTGTTACCGAAGTGTCGATGGATGAAGTGGAAGATCCGCAAACTCCGGTTGAATTGTTTTTCATTTTAAAAATGATTGCCGATGAAAATATTCCGGCTCAAACCATAGCCCCCAAATTTACCGGCCGCTTTAATAAAGGTGTGGATTATGTGGGCGACATTAAACAGTTTGCCAAAGAGTTTGAACAGGATGTCCTGGTGATTGATTATGCAGTAAAGAATTTTGGACTTCCTGCCGGTTTGAAGCTCAGCATTCATTCCGGTTCAGATAAATTCACCATTTATCCGGTAATGGCCGAAATCATAAAACGTTACAACAAGGGCCTGCATGTAAAAACTGCAGGTACAACCTGGCTCGAAGAAGTTATTGGCCTTGCCGTTTCGGGAGATGAAGGACTGGCTGTTGCAAAAGAAATTTATGCTCAGGCACTTGAGCGAAAAGAAGAACTTTGCGGTCCTTATGCCGATGTAATTAATATTGATGAATCCAGGTTGCCTTCAAAAGATGAGGTGGCAGAATGGAGCGGTGATAAATTTGCCAATACCCTGCGGCACATTCCCGGCCATACGGATTATAATTCCAATTTCAGGCAGCTGATTCATGTGGGCTATAAAGTTGCGGCTGAAATGGGCGATAAATATACCTATCTGTTGAAGAAGTATGAAAAAGTAGTGGGAGAATGCGTTGCAGAAAACATTTACGATCGTCATCTGAAACGATTGTTTAATTTGTAAAGGTTCTTAACCGCAAAGCAATCAAAGAATGCGCAAAGGTCACAATTATGAATGAGAATGAAATTGCATACCATATAATAGGTGCTGCCCTGGAAGTTCATAAATCCTTAGGTCCTGGCCTTCTTGAAAATGCTTATCAGGAATGTTTGGCATATAAATTAAATCAACTCGATTTTATTGTTGAAAAAGAAAAACCAATGCCACTGGTTTTTGAAAAAGTTAAACTTGAGTGTGGATATCGTCTGGATCTTTTAGTAGAAAAAAAAGTCGTTATAGAAGTAAAAAGTGTTGAAGCATTAAATGATGTTCACCTTGCTCAAATTTTAACTTATCTAAAATTAGGGAATTATAAATTAGGTTTATTGATGAATTTTAATGTGGCGCTTTTGAAAAATGGAATTAAAAGAGTAATAAACGGAAAATTGAAAGAATAATTTTCACTTGGTGAACTTTGTGTAAAAGCATAGTGAACTTTGTGGTTAAATGCGAAATAATGAAAAAATTTATGGATGAGAATTTCCTGCTGCAGAGCGTAACAGCGCAGGAATTGTACCACAACCATGCGGCTAAAATGCCCATATTCGATTACCATTGCCACATTAATCCAAAGGAAATTGCAGAAGACAGGCAGTTTGAAAATATAACCCAAATCTGGTTGTATGGCGATCACTATAAATGGAGGGCAATGCGGGCAAATGGTGTGGATGAAAAATATTGCACCGGCAATGCACCGGATTGGGAGAAATTTGAAAAGTGGGCTGAAACAGTTCCCTTCACTTTACGCAATCCGCTGTATCACTGGACACATCTCGAACTAAAGAAGTTTTTTGGAATTAATAAAATATTAAATCCGGAAACAGCAAAGGAAATATGGGAGGTATGTAATGCAAAATTACAGACACCTGAATATTCAGTTCGGAATATCATCAGAATGGCGAATGTTCATACAATCTGTACGACCGATGATCCCATTGATTCGCTTGAATATCACCGGCAGATAAAAGAAAGTGGTTTTGAGGTGAACGTTCTGCCGGCCTGGCGTCCCGACAAAGCAATGGCTGTTGAAGATGCAAAAGTATTTAATGTTTATCTGGATAAACTTGCAATTGCTGCTGAAATACAAATCAATTCATTTGAAGAATTCATGAAAGCCATTGACAGGCGCCATCAGTTTTTTCATGACAATGGGTGCCGGTTGTCTGATCATGGCCTTGAAACTGCAATTGCAGAAGATTACACAGCGAATGAAATTTCTGCTGTCTTTTCAAAAGTCAGGAGTGGAAACAGTTTAACCCAATCTGAAATTCTGAAGTTTAAATCGTGTATGCTGGTTGAATTTGGAATTCTCGATCATTCAAGAGGATGGACACAGCAATTCCATATCGGCGCGTTGCGAAACAACAGTACCCGCCTGTTTAAACAATTGGGTCCCGACACAGGATTCGATTCCATAGGCGATTTCGAAATAGCACGGCCGCTTTCAAAACTTCTCGACCGGTTGGATATGGAAAATCAATTGGCTAAAACAGTTGTTTATAATCTTAATCCACGCGATAATGCATTGATAGCAACTATGATTGGAAACTTTCAGGATGGTTCTGTTCCCGGAAAAATGCAGTTTGGTTCGGGCTGGTGGTTTTTGGATCAGAAAGATGGAATGGAACAGCAAATAAATGCACTTTCGAATCTTGGCTTATTAAGCCGTTTTGTGGGTATGCTTACTGATTCACGCAGTTTTCTTTCCTATACGCGTCACGAATATTTCAGGCGAACATTATGTAATTTGTTGGGAAATGACGTGGAAAATGGTGAAATCCCAAATGATATGGAATTGTTGGGGCAAATGGTAGAGAATATCTGTTTTAATAATGCAAGGGAATATTTTAATTTTGGATAAAACTGATGTTGAATCCGTTTTTGGCTTCTATACTGAATTAAAAAATTAAACCTTAATAATGAATAAAGTAGTAACTTTTGGTGAAATCATGTTGAGGCTGGCGACTCCCGATTATCTTCGTTTTTCGCAGAGCAGTCAGTTTTCTGCAACTTTTGGCGGTGGCGAGGCGAATGTTGCTGTTTCACTTGCCAACTTTGGAATCCCTGTAGATTATGTTACCCGGCTTCCTGAAAATGACCTTGGGCAGGCCTGCGTAATGGATTTACGCAAATACGGAGTTGGAACAGGCAACATCATCCATGGCGGTAACCGGCTTGGCATCTATTTTCTTGAAACCGGTGCTGTAAGCCGGGGCAGTAAAGTGGTTTATGACAGGGCACATTCTTCTGTATCCGAAATTAAACCCGGAATGATCGATTGGGAACAGGTATTCGAAGGTGCCAACTGGTTTCACTGGACAGGCATTACTCCTGCAATTTCGCAGGGCGCTGCCGATGTTTGCCTTGAAGCCATTAAAAAAGCAAATGAACTTGGAATTACCGTCTCCTGCGATTTAAATTACAGGAAGAATTTGTGGAAATACGGCAAATCCGCCGGGGAAGTAATGCCCAACCTTGTTTCAGGAACGGATATCATTTTGGGAAATGAAGAAGATGCTGAAATGGTTTTGGGAATAAAACCCGAAGGTGTGGATGTTACCGGCGGCCATGTGGAAGGTGAAGCTTATGAATCTGTGTCACGGCAAATTATGCAGCGGTTTCCGCGTTGCAAAAAAGTGATTACAACATTGCGCGGTTCGGTTAATGCAAATCACAACAGCTGGTCGGGCGTATTGTGGGATGGTACTAAATTATATGAAGCGCCAACGTATCAGATTACGCATATTGTTGACCGTGTTGGCGGTGGCGATTCTTTTATGGGTGGATTAATTTACGGATTGCTCACGTATAAAGGTGACGACCAAAAGGCATTGAATTTTGCAGTTGCTGCATCCTGCCTCAAACATACGATATACGGCGATTTCAACCAGGTAACTGTTGATGAAGTGGAAAAACTGATGGGAGGCGATGCCTCCGGAAGGGTAGCCAGATAAAAGCCTCCCTAAATCCCTCCGAAGGAGGGACTTGAGGAAAATCCAATATTGGTGTAATTTTATGGAAGAATAAATTTATTTATTGTGTCAACTTTAAACTTTGAATTTTAAACTTTAAACTTCAGTTATGTCTCAATTTACAAGAATAGAAGTCGCCCTAAAAATGAAGGAGACCGGCATGATTCCGGTATTTTATCATAAAGATATAAATGTGTGTAAAAAAGTTGTAGAAGCCTGTTATGCTGGGGGAGTACGGGTTTTTGAATTTACAAACCGCGGTGATTTTGCCACACTGGTTTTTGCTGAATTGAATAAATGGACCATTGAAAACTGCCCCGAAATGATAATGGGAGTCGGCTCTGTCGTAGATGAAGGAACAGCAGCTATGTATATTGCACTTGGAGCCAATTTTATTGTTTCGCCCTTGATTGATGAGGCAACGGCAAAAGTGTGCAACAAAAGAAAGATATCCTGGAGTCCGGGTTGCGGATCGGTTACTGAAATTGGCCGTGCGCATGAACTTGGTGCTGAGGTAGTTAAAATTTTCCCGGGGCTGCAGGTCGGTGGTCCCGCATTTGTTAAGGCAGTAAGAGGACCAATGCCCTGGGCCAGTATAATGCCTACCGGAGGCGTTTCTCCCACTGAAGAAAATTTAAAGGAATGGTTCGAAGCCGGTGCAACCTGCGTGGGAATGGGATCTCAATTATTCCCCAAAGATGTTTTGGCAAAAGAAAATTATGGCTACATTTCGGAAAAATGTGCTGAGGCGCTGGCTATTATCAGAAATTTTAAAAATTAATATTATCTAAACCAATATTCATGATTGAAGTTAAAAAACCAGTAGGCAGGTATCGTTTCAGGATACTGGCCCTGTTATTCGCAGCAACTTCTATCAACTATTTTGATAGAAGCCTTATGGGAGTTATGTCACCGGAGCTTATTGAATGGTTCGGCTGGACAAAACAGGATTATTCAAATATTCTTATCGCATTTCAAATTGCATATGCAATAGGGTTGTTAACAATGGGTGGTATAATTGACCGGTTAGGAACCAAAAAAGGGTATATTTTATCCATTGGTCTCTGGAGTGTTTTTGGAATGCTGCATGCCACCATCGGAAAGGGGTTTAGTTTAATTGGATTTATGCTGGCCCGGTTTGGTCTTGGTTACGGTGAATCGGGAAACTTTCCGGCTGCAATTAAAGCTACTGCGGAATGGTTCCCCAAAAAGGAACGTGCATTGGCTACAGGTATTTTTAATGCAGCAACAAGTATTGGTGCAATTGCAGCGCCTTTTGTTATTGGTTGGATTGTCTACTGGAGTGGAGGTTCCCGCGGTCAGGGTGAACTTGTAAACTGGAGAATTCCGTTTTTGATTACCGGTGCATTAAGTGCAATTTGGGTTTTTGTTTGGTGGAGAAGTTATCACAAACCTGAACATCACAGTAAAGTTACCAAAGAAGAAATTGCCTACATAAACAGCGACTCGGATGTGGAAAATGAAGACAAAATTCCATGGAAAAAAGTGCTTCCCAAAAGACAAACATGGGCATTTTCACTGGCTAAAGTTACCGATGCTGTGTGGTGGTTTTACCTGTTCTGGGGAGCTATTTTCCTCGCCGAAAATCATGGAGTAAAAATTAAAGAAATGGGATTGCCTTTTCTTGTAATATATTTAATAGCAGATACCGGAAGTATTTTTGGAGGATGGCTTTCAGGCGCTTTTATTAAAAAGGGTTGGTCAATAAACAAGGCCAGAAAATTAACATTACTAATTTGCGCTTTAATTATTTTGCCGGTTGCATTTGTAGCTGTAACCGAAAGTAAATGGATTGCAGTATTCCTTATTGGTTTGGGAGCGGCAGGACATCAGGCCTGGTCAGCAAATATTTTCACCTTGGTGTCTGATGTATTTCCTAAAAAAGCAACTGCCTCGGTTGTTGGAATTGGCGGAATGGTTGGTGCCGTTGCAGGTATTGTAAGCAATGTAATTTTAGGTTCTGTACTGGACAATGCCGGAAATACAGGATTTTTCTGGGCGTTTTTGGTTGCTGGTGCTTCTTATCTCATTATTTTAGGATTTGTGCATCTGTTAATGCCTAAAATGGAACCATTAAATGAAAGATTAGAACTGGTAGGAAGACCTTAATTAAAAAAAATAATCTAAGGGGGCTGCTATCGAAAGATAAGCGGCCCTTTTTTTAACGGCTCTTTTTGAACCAGATTTTTGTTCTTACTTTTAGAGTAAATTGCGATTAGATACCGGAGAATGTTAAAAGGTACTTCAACAGAAAATTTGACTAAAAAACCACCTTCGCGAAGCAGAAATGTTATCACCGATGCAAGATATTTTCTGCTGAATAAACCTGAAAAGGAAACATTGATAAAATTCAGCAGCGAAGAAAAACGTCAGGAATACATTCAGCGAATATTGCAGCGGGTAGGAATCGATGTCAACAGAAACAAGGTGTTGAATGTTCATCAGATTGGTGTGGAAGCGCCTGTTGGCTATGTGTTTAATGAATTGCTGAACTGGAATGGCGATTCAACCTGCTGGCCAAATCATGTGGCTAAAATTCAACGGGTGAATGATGAAATTGAACAAATAAATGTATTGCCGTTTGGCTGGAGAAAATATCCCTTTGGTTTCAAAAGTTTCTTCGGTTTCCATATGATTCCGCTTTTTAATCTCAACTCCATCCGGATAAAAAAAACACCCGATGCCTTTGATTTCGACAATGCCCGTTATCTTTTGTACCGGAGCAGCGGCGGTTATCCAATTGGGATTTTTATCATGTACGTTCGCTCATCAATTGCCGAATTGGGTGAAACTGCGCAATCGCAACTGTTTTTTGCTGTTAGTTTTAATTTCTACGGAAGAGAAAAGAATGTAAGAAAATGGATTAACAGTGTTTGGGAAGGGGTTCATAACCGTGTCACTTCAAATGTGTTAAACCGGATAAAGCAATTGAGCGAATGGCGGATAGAGAAAATAAAGAATAAAATGGAGTATTTATAATGGGATTTTCATTTTTAAACCTGTACTGGCTCAGGAGCATTTTGTTTGCTTTTGTTATGTCGTTATGTTTTGTTCAGAATGTTCAGTCACAAAAAATTGATCGGTTTAGCCTTGTAAACCGGCACAACATTAATGTTCACGAATTTGATTCTCTTCAGTCACTTTCAGCCGGAAACGGAACATTTGCATTTACTGTGGATGCTACTGGTTTGCAAACGTTTCCGGAAATTTATAAAAATGGAGTATGCCTGGGCACTCAATCGGAATGGGGCTGGCACAGTTTTCCAAATTCAAAGCATTACAGTCTGGAAGAAACTTTTCAATATTTTAATGTTGAAGGGCGTGAAGTACCATATGCAGTGCAGTGGCCTGAACCTGGACGTAAACAGGATGCGGCAAACTATTTTCGTGCAAATCCGCACCGGTTGCATCTCGGAAATTTTGGTTTTGAGCTTAAACATTTTGATGGCTCTCCGGTTGGAGCCGGCGAAATAAAAAACATTAACCAACAGCTGAACTTGTGGGAAGGTAAAATATTAAGCTCATTTCTGATTGAAAATGATGAAGTTCAGGTTACTACATTATGTCATCCTGAAAGAGATTTAATTGCTGTGGAAGTGAAATCCGACCGGATAAAAAAAGGACGAATGGGTTTTAAACTCTGCTTCCCATATCCCGACGGAGAATTCTTTGGCGATGCTGCAGATTATACAAAAGATGAAAAGCATCATTCAGAAGTTATTCAGCAAAACAAAAACAATGCAGTTTTTATGCATTCCATTGATTCAACTACTTATTTTGTTGAAATGAAATGGGAAGGAAAAGCTTCGCTTGACAAAAAGCAACCTCACTATTTTGTATTAACACCTGACGCAGAGAACTTGAATTTTCATGTGACGGTTGAGTTCAGGTTGAAGAATAATTTTACAGAGACAGAAGATTTTGAGCGTATCGGTTATTCTGCAGAAGAAGCATGGAAGAAATTCTGGACAACCGGTGGTGCTGTTGATTTTTCCGGGACTGCTGATTCACGTGCGTTTGAACTGGAGCGCCGTGTAATCCTGTCGCAGTATGTCACACGGATTCAATGTGCAGGGAATTTTCCGCCACAGGAAACCGGGTTAACCTACAACAGCTGGTATGGTAAGCCGCACCTCGAAATGCACTGGTGGCATGGTGTTCACTGGGCCTACTGGAATAGGACCGAGTTGTTGGAGAAGAGCCTGGATTATTATTCTGCTATTTTCGGGAAAGCACGACGCAAAGCTGAAATTCAGGGACATAAAGGGGTTCGATGGCCCAAAATGACTGATGCTGAAGGAAATGATTCTCCTTCGGGTGTCGGTGAATTTTTAATCTGGCAGGAGCCGCACATCATTTACTTTGCCGAATTGTGTTACAGGCAGCATCCTGATAAGGAGACGCTTGACAAATATGCTCCGTTAATTTTTGCGACAGCCGGTTTTATGGCTGATTTTGCCCGATACGACAAAGAAAACAACCGGTACATTTTAGGGCCACCATTGATTCCGGCACAGGAAAGCCTCGAAAAAGAGATAACTTACAATCCGCCTTTTGAACTTGCCTACTGGAAATGGGCATTGACAAAAGCACAGGAGTGGCGGCAACGTATGAATCTGCCCAAAAATGAAGTATGGCAAACAGTTGTTGATAATCTGGCCGGTTTTGCCCAAAAAGAGGGTAAATATCTCGCTGCAGAAAGTGCTCCCGATTCCTATCAAAACGAAGATTATTATTCAGATCATCCAATGGTTTTGGGAGCTTTTGGAATGTTGCCCGGAACAGCAGGATTAGATACTGCAGTTATGGAAAATACATTTAACTACATTGCGCAGAACTGGAACTGGGACCGCACCTGGGGATGGGATTATCCTATGGCAGCAATGGCGGCAACCCGTTTGGGAAAACCGGAACAGGCAGTAGAGTTGTTATTGAAAGATGTAAAGAAAAATACATACCTGGAAAACGGTCACAATTATCAGTCGGACCGTTTGCGGATTTATCTGCCCGGAAACGGAGGCTTGCTTACTGCGGTTGCAATGATGTGTGCCGGATTTGAAGGAAATACAAATTCCAGCCCTGGTTTCCCGGACGACTGGAATGTAAAATGGGAAAATCTGGAGCCGTTATTTTAGCCGGTGTCGCTGGTTTAGAGGTTTCTTTGATCTCTTCCGGTACATATCTGATGTTGTTGGTTGAACAATATTACATCCGGCAGTCTTTTTATTTATAAAGGAAGAATTTAAAACTGTTTTATGAGGAAGTTGTTTCATACCAAACAAATTGTAGCACGGCCCGATTTTTTGATTCTGATATTACGACTGGCAGTAGCCGGATTTATGCTTACCCATGGTTACCCAAAGTTGCTGAAATTAATTGCATGGGGCGAAATCAAGTTTGGAGATCCAATTGGATTGGGCGTCACTTTATCATTAATACTTGCTGTTTTTGCTGAATTTTTCTGCTCTGTATTTATTGCATTGGGATTAGGTACACGTTATGCAACAATCCCCTTAATCATCACAATGTCAGTGGCTGCATTTGTTGTTCACGCTGCTGATCCTTTTGGCAGAAAAGAACTTGCATTATTATATCTGCTT
This sequence comes from uncultured Prolixibacteraceae bacterium, assembly GCA_963816685.1. GTDB lineage: Bacteria > Bacteroidota > Bacteroidia > Bacteroidales > Prolixibacteraceae > CAVYUC01. The sequence goes on from CAWFMB010000021.1 coordinate 82,062, forward strand.
ATTTTCCTTGTCCTGTTTTTTACAGGAAGCGGTAAATATTCACTGGATTATTTAATAAGCAGACGGAAATGATTAATATTCTATGCTGGTTACCTGAATACGCTGCTTTCAAATAATCGTACCATTCCGGCAAGTAAAGTGAGAATTCCGGCGAATATTGCTGTTACTTTTTCAATTGAATATCCCTGGGAAATAAAAATAAAAGCTGCAAGTATTACCAAAACAATGATTATCGGATAACGCATGTTGCGCCACATTCCTTTAAAAATCAACTTGCTTTCAAGTTTTTTGACTTCCTCAGGTTTGACTGTAGTCTTAATGTACTCTCTAAAACCATCAGAATATATCTCGAGATATTGATCCGGCACGATTAACCCTTTCTTCATTAAATGAAAGATTAGCCTTTTATTTTTCAGGTTCAACAAACCATCTTCAGCCAAATCGTACAGAATCAATTTTTCTGCACGGCAGAGATTGTTCCAGATGTACGAATAAAAAGGCTGAAATTCAGAGTTGTGTTCAGTTTTGTCATCATTCTTATTTCCTGTTTCTATTTCTGAATCATAACACTCGCGGAAATCTTTAAAAAGATTCTCCCAACTTCGTTTTAAGACGTATATTTCTGTTCTTTCTTTTTTCTCAATTTCATTTTCAGCGATATAATCTTCGTAATACTCATTGATGAAATCTGTTTCAAAAGGCATAAATACGACTATTTTTCCCTGGTAGTTTCGCAATATGTCTTTAAGTCCGGACAAAAGAGAAGGATGCTTTTCAACCTGTTCAACATACTGGTCAAATTCATTTATCCAAATCATCTGATTTTTTGTTTCAGGTTCGGTTTTTGCTTTGTAATTACCGCTGATTAAATCTGTTGCCGGTATTGTTTTAAAGTCATTTGTACCTGAGTTACGGGCTGCTTCCTGCAGTTGCTTTTCCTCGAATGAATACAAAAGTATACGCCGGATTTCCTGATTTGACAATAATTCATTCAAAGAAGGATTTTTAGGTTTTTTCCAGATATTCTGCTTTGTATAAAGAATATGTTCGGTAACATAGCACAATACAAACCAGATAATTAATAATACTCCGGTTAACAGAATTAAAAAGAATAACCAGATTACAAAGCTTTGATGTTTATTTTCATTGACTTTTATCTGAATTGTTCCCCGAATACCGGAGGTCGAAAATTCAAGTTCCGAATTTTCAAGCTTCCAGTCATCCAGATAACTTTTATTGTTTAAGTAAGTCATCTGATAATCACTTTTTGTGACCGGATCCGTCAGCAATGCATAAATATCATCCGGTATGCTTTTTTCCGTTGAGATGCTGTCAACAAAACAAGTATCGCAATATGTTATTTCAAGCCCGTCCATTCCATTTCCCTGCAATCTTCCATACCATGAAGCTGAATGACTGTTTTCGAAACTTTTTGCCAGAAGCAGGTTTTTATAGGCAATTTGGCTCATTTGCTCCCGCTGCCACAACATTTTTTCCTGTTTTTGTACAGATTGATAATAATTAATTACCGGAACTACTGCAAGAATAAGAAGCCACATAAAAAAACAAAGGTTATACAAATTCCTTTTTCTAACAGGTGATGGTTCAGTGTTTTTCTCTCCAACCCGGTATGGAAAATAAGGCAGGTTTTGCAGGTTGTTTTGATGTTCAGGTTGTTTAAAAAAATGATGTTGCAGAGAATGTGTTGTAAACCAAAGCACAAGGGCAAATAATATAAAAGGAAGAATCAAAGTCCATTGGAAGGTAAACCGGAACAATAAAATAATCAGTACTACGAGGATTAATATAATTAGGGCAGCCGGAAGATTTGCTTTTTTATGGATTTTATAAAATGGCAGCTTTCCCTTTCCCAAAACTATCATCGAAATTAAACCTGAGCAGGTGATGAAAATGAGCTGGTAAATCAGCATTATAACTGGTTTTTCGATGAATACCAATCCAAGCAGCTGGCAAATTAAAATGAGCGACAATGCAAACAGCAGAATTTTGTATTTCATGTAATTCTGCGGTTGAAACAGCAGCCAGTTAAGTAACCAGGATTCACTTTTAATAAACCTGTTTTGAGGTTTGCTTAACCGGATAATCAGCATACCAATAGTCACACATATCAGTGAAACAAAAAGGAAGTAAAAAGTAAACAGGAAAACTCGTGTATTTCGGTTTTGTGCATGTTGAATGTCAAGCAAAGTAACAAGATAAAGTGGTGTGTCGCGAATAGGTTTTATGTTGGCCATCCAGGGCTTTTCGTTGTATTTTATTTGTGTGGATTCTTCCAGTCTCAGTTGCATAGCACTGATTAATCGTGCATTCAGACCAATTTCATCCAGAAAATTTTCATGCAGGTTTTTGGAGCGAATGGAGTGAAACATTACATTTCCGGTTTCATTGATTACGATAAATTCAACATCTTCAGGCAAAATCTGGTTGTAAAGTGACGGAACAACAGATGTTATTGCAAGCACTGCCAGTGAGTCAAGCGGTTCTTTTAAATGAAACGAAATGGCTGTTTCCTGATTTCCTGTATTATACGATTTTATGGATTCAATGTAATACCGTTCGTTTATTTTCTTTAACAGCCAGCTTTTGTTGGTATCCAGCACATTCCTGAAATACATCCGGCCGCTTACATTTACCGGTACAGCTTCAGAGAAGGCAGTGCGGGTTACAGCTTTTCGTACCAAGCCGGCAGAATCCATGAGAATAACTTCATTCAACGGAAAGGGAGTTGCCGAATCTTTAGGAATTTGTGTAAAATTGGTGTTCAAAAGACTTTGCTTTACAAACTGCGATAATCCAACTGTGGATTCCTTGTTTATTATATCGCGATAGAATCCTGTAATCAGTTGAAAATCGGAATTCACATTGCTGTATATCGTTTCAGAAATGGAGGCAAGCCTTTTCCGCTGATTTTTTCTATCGGAAAACTGATGGTTTAGTAACCCAATTGTAATTAGAACCAGAATACCGGTACCTAAAATCATGGACAGGGCAGCGCGGTGGGAATCACCTGCATTCATGCGGTCCCGGGGATCAACATACATGACTTTAAGTACCGGCATTCCTACCAAAACAAGAAGTAATAATCCTGAAATAACAATTAAAACCTGGTTGTTTATTGCACGTGTTTTCTTTTTAAATTCCACATCAGGAATTATTCCTGCAAGGTAAAAGCGCTTGCCAACAAAATTAATTGGCACAATCATCATCCGCTTTTTTTCGCCCCTGATTTTTATTATTTCCGCCATTCCTCCCTGTTGATGTTTCAGGCTGTCGGCGAGTGCACCTGGATTGGTAATATCATGAACTACCTCGAGATTTGAATTGTATATAACTGCTGAATCATCAAACAATACAATATTGTTCAAAAGCTGGTCAAATTTAAGCCCCTCCATAAATGTGGAAACCGGAACTCTAAATTCAACTTCATCATTAAATTCATCTGAACGGGATATATTTCCCCATCCGGTTATGCCTGGATTGGAACTGGTTTCGGAATCCTCATTTTGAGGTTTGAAAACAATATAGGCTTGTTTGTCGCTGGTTTGATTGAGAAATGCAGAATTGGTGAGTTCCGAATCAGCTTTTATTGAATTGTCCAGACCTTTAATGACCTCATTTATATTAGAATATCTTTTATTAAACCGTTCTTTTTTTCTTTTTATCTCCTCCGGAGTTCCGGTTTCGAGATTAAACCTGATGGTATAATAATCGCCAAAATTTGCAAGATGTGTCCGGTAATAATCATACTTGCCATGCATGTTGTTGCTGTATTCCTTCAGTATCCTGAAACTGCGTTCCTGCAGCAATGCTTCCTGGTGCGGGATATAACTTAAAAAGTAAAAAAGATAAAGGCAAATAATTACTCCGATTACAATTATCCATCCAATGTAACTGGTATTGATTCCCTTTAGTTTCATAATGCAGGAGTTTTGGTTTACGTCCGGAATAACAAATATACACCATTTGTAAACCAAAGTCAACAGTTGAATCTTTTAGCAATCAATGAAATAGATAAATCAGGATTAAAGGGTCTTATTTTATCACAGAAAGTGAACCGGAAATAATGCAGGCTGTATGCTTTAATACATCACTATGATATCTTTAGCCTTAAACTTTTCGATTTGGGATTTTGAAATTCTGTTGCCAACCAGGTTCAGGTATTCAAGATGTTCAAGTTGAAGGAGCGGCGATATATCATCAATCTGGTTGCCCGACAAATCAATTACCCTTAATTTTAACAGGTTGCTTAGTGTGTCAACATATCCTATCTGGTTATTGGCAAGATACAGTTCTTCCAGGTGTTTGAGGTTCCACAATTCCGAAATGTCTGAAATTTCGTTGTTTGAAATATCAAGAATTACAACATGTTTGCAAAATTCTACACCATACAGCGAATCAATAGCGCAATATGCAAGTTCAAACTCCTCAAAATCCTGCAGGTACCATGTAGGAAAATCGATGTTCAAGTCCCCGAATTCCCGTAATTTAACCGCATTGTAAAACGATTTTTCAATTTCCACTTCCGGATCATACTCTTCCAAATCATTTAACCCGGAATCGTAATCATCATATTCATCTTCTTCGTTAATATCCCAGACATATTCAGGATGATAATCGATATCATCGTCTTCTGTTAATACTTTAATGTCTTCGACCTGGTCAACCAAAAGAATATGGGCATATTTTTCAAGGCCTTCAAAATCGTTGCAGGCATACAGTGAGTTGATTGAATTTTTGAAGAAAGTACCTCTGTCCGGGTGATAAAGCATAATCAGTTTCGAAAAACACTTTGCATCTTTTTCTTCGTCAATTAATACGTACTTTGAAATTTTGTTTGCAATTTCCCTGATGGTAACCAGGTTTTTGTTTTTATATAATTCGATTAAACGGCTGGTTATCCGGTTCAGGTTCTGATCCGAATAGGCTTCCATTAAATCATTGTACAGTTTATTCATCTTCAGTATGTTTGATAATAATAACCGGGCTTTCCGATATGAAAACAAACCTTTTCTTTCGCTAAAACGAATGAACTTCTGAAATAATTGCATCCGTTAATTTAAATTGATTTCAAATCTCAAATGGTATGCCGTTAATTTTTCATCCATCTTAAAACAGCATTATTCAGCTCCTCTTCATAATTCTCATCTCCTTCAGTAAAAACTTTATTTCCTTCTTTTATGATGTCTTCTTCTTTTGTTGTATTGTAGCGGATTGGCGGATTTTGGTTGGTGCAAAATAAAAAATTATCCTTCACCAGGTTGGTGGTTGCCCGGTGAAAGCGGAGTGGCGATTTGGCAATATTATAAATCAGGTTTCCTGCAACAACAACATCTGTCGTTCCTTCATCCAGAAACATCCCGTTGCTTTCTGCACGGCCGGCATTTACTTTTACATCGTGAATACGATTGCCGGTTAGCTTACTGTCTGGCTGCAGGCCGAGCATATAAATACCACCGCCGTCGCTTAAAATCTGCATAATGTGATGAATGTGGTTTCCTTCAACAACATTCCTTCGGCAGGGAGTTGGTTCGGGGCTCCACATCCAGCCAATTGAAATTCCGGAGTAGGGGAGGTTGTAGATTTCATTATTGCTGAGGGCCGTTTCTGCTGTTAATCCGCACCAGATACCAACCGCTCCGTAAAACTGTTTGCCGCATTCCCTGACGATGCAATTCGTAATTCTGTTTCCTTGTGCAACCTGTTCCGGAGCAATATTCCACCACTTTTTACCATCAATTGTCCTGTCCCGGCCTTCGCCAATCATTATTCCGTTTCCCGAAATGTCATTAAATTCCGAATTTTCAATAACACAGTTTTTGCATCCGGTTTCCAGCCAGATTCCTGAGCCTCCCAGGTTTTCAAATAAACAGTTTTTAAAGGTGCAGTTTTCAGCCCAGGCTGACTTTATTGCCGCCGGAACAACTGTCCAGCCGTTCTTTTCTGAGCGGGAATCAAAATGGCAGGCCTGAACGCCGCAGTATCCTTTTGGGGGAATGTTCCACGCCGAATTCCGAAATGTAATTCCTTCGAAATGAATATTCCCGATGGGTTGATTTTGGCTACCCTTTATTTCAATTAATCCTTCGCTGACGGGAATGTAAATATTCAGATTTTCGGGATTCATCGTTTCAGGAAGTTTTAGCAGGATTTTATTGTCGCCCGGAAGTAAAACCCATTCGTAATCCTTGTCGAGAAATTCAGGTGCATTTTCAAGAAAATAGCGGGGATTGGGTTCCCAGTGATCGAGTGTGAAGAATTCCGGATTCCGTGCTCCGATGGAATCGGTGGCAGTAAGTTGACTCAGTTCTTTATCGATTTTCTTTACTCCAGTCCGTGAAATGGACCAGTCGTGTAGAAAAACCAATTCAACTCCATTTAATTTTTGCGGAACGGGAAAATCATCTTCATTGAAAAAGAAATTGGTCCGCTGATCGGCACCAACTTGCTTAACACGCAAATATCCTTCGTTGGGAAAACGGGCACGGACAGCACGGCGGGTGCCAATAAAAAGCTCCCTCGGGTTCTTGTTTTGAAAGGTTGCGGGGATTTGCACTTCCCAAAGATCATTATTATTCAGTTTCCAGCCGGTTAACTTTTTACCGCCCGAAATTACAGGTTGTGCTTCCGGCATTGCCTTTATCACAAGGTTTGCCGAAGTGCCGGAAGAAAAAGGTTTAAAAACAAGGGGGTTTACAACCGGATAGATTCCATCGTTCATCCAGATGGTAATTTCAGCATTATTATTTTTTTGAAACTCCTGATAAGCGAGAGATTTTGCTTTTTCCAAAGTCGCCACAGGATAGTTCGTTGTTCCTGAATTTAAGTCGCTGCCATTGGGCGATATATAAATATTTTGTGACGCTGCAACCTGTATTAACATCATTAAAAAAAACAGTACAAATATGAATTTTATCATATCGACTAAAGGATTGGATTTCTTTTTCATAATAATTCAACTAAGTTTGTTTAAAAATACACCAAATTTTGGAAGGCTCAACAATTAAACAAATCGACTTTACGAACGTTATTTAAGTGCATTACAGACGAAAGAGTCCTATTATTATAAAAAGCAAATGTATTTGGAAAAATCCGAAATCATAACCAACATTCAAATTTCAACTCAGGAAGCACAAAATGATTATTACACCGCATACCTGAGCCGTCAGCTCAGTATTCTCGGAAGGCGGGAAGTCCATAACGGAAGGGCTCATTTTGGCATTTTTGGCGATGGAAAAGAAGTGGTGCAACTGGCACTTGCCAAAACGTTTAGAAAAGGCGACTGGCGCTCCGGTTATTATCGCGACCAGACTTTTATGCTGGCTCTTGGATTGTTGCAGCCCGAGGAGTTTTTTGCCATGATTTACGGCGACACCGATGAGGAAAAGAATCCGTCAACAGTTGGCCGGAACTTCAATAACCATTTCAGTACAGGCAACATATCGGCAAGCGGTGAAATCAAAGACCTTGCCGATCAATACAATTCGGCATCCGATATTTCTTCAACCGGCGGACAAATGCCGCGGGTACTTGGCCTGGCGCAGGCATCGAAACTTATAAGGCAAATGCCTTCCTTGAAAGAATACTTAAAAAACAATGTCAACGGGGATGAAGTAGCATTTGCTACAATCGGAGATGCGAGTACATCGGAAGGGATTTTCTGGGAAACGATAAATGCAGCCGGTGTGTTGCAGGTACCGTTGGCAGTTGTCATTTATGACGACGGTTACGGAATAAGTGTTCCGGTTGACCAGCAAACCACAAAAGCCAGCATCTCAAAAGCATTGAAAGGTTTTCAGAAAGAAAATAACACGAACGGCATTGACATCTATACGTGCAATGGCTGGGATTATCCGGCGCTGGTTAAAACTTTTTCCGAAGGTGTTGCAAAATGCAGGGAAACCCAGGTGCCTGCAGTTTTTCATATTCAGGAACTTACACAACCACAGGGTCATTCCACTTCGGGTTCGCACGAACGCTACAAATCAAAAGAGCGGCTCGAATGGGAAGAAGAATTTGACGCAATGAATCAGTTTAAAAAATGGTTGCTCGAAACGGGAAAGGCAGATATGGACAGGTTGGTTGAAATAGAAAAATCTGCAGCACGAAAAGCAAAAGAAGCAAGGAAAAAAGCCTGGCAGCATTTCTCGGACGGATATTTGAAAGAACAAAAAGAATTAAAGGATATACTTCACAAAATAGATGAAAAAACAGACCTGCAAAACGACAGGAAATTTGAAGTAGTCAGCCAGAAGGTTTTTCCAACAAGACGTTCGCATTTAAGCTTTGCCAAACGGTTAAACCTTGAAATCCATCTGAACCCTGAGGTACAGAACGAAAGGGCCGAACTGCAAAACTGGATTAAACGTTTTGAAGAAAGAACAGCAGGTTTTTATAACAGCCAGTTACACCGGACAGGGAATGATTCTTCATTAAAAGTGCAAGGTCATCCGGTTAAATACAGATCGGATTCAGAAGATGTGAACGGTTCGCAAATCGTCAGTAAAAATTTTGATGCATTGTTTGAAAAATACCCCAACCTCATTACGTTTGGTGAAGATACCGGCAAACTGGGAGACGTTAACCAGGGAATGAAAGGGATGCAGGAAAAGTATGGTGCTGAACGTGTTTTCGATACAGGTATTCGCGAAGCTACCATCATCGGACAGGGCATTGGCCTGGCGATGCGTGGATTCCGGCCCATTGCAGAAATCCAGTATCTGGATTACATAATTTACGGATTATCTCAATTAAGCGACGACCTTGCCACCCTTCAATACCGGACCAAAGGGAAACAAGCTGCTCCGCTGATCATCCGTACACGGGGACACCAGTTGCAGGGAATATGGCATGCAGGTTCGCCCATGCAAATGATACTGGGCTCGCTGCGGGGAATCTATTTATGTGTCCCCAGAAACTTAACTCAGGCAGCTGGTTTTTATAATACCTTGCTTGAAGGCAATGACCCTGCAATTGTAATTGAACCCTTAAAAGGATATAATGTAAAAGAAAAGCTTCCCGAAAATCATGGAGAATATAAGGTGCCGCTGGGCATACCTGAAATCATGAGGGAAGGAACAGATGTTACCGTTGTTACCTATGCATGGAATGTTCACCACGCGCTCAAAGCAGCCAACCTGCTCCAAAAGTTTAAAGGAATATCGATTGAGGTAATCGACGTTCAAACCCTGATGCCGTTTGATTTGAACCACATCATTTTGGAATCGGTAAAAAAAACCGGCAAGGTAATTTTCATGGACGAAGATGTTCCGGGAGGTGGTACGGCTTACATGATGCAAAAAGTACTGCAGGAACAAAAAGCATTTGATTACCTGGATACCGCGCCCCGCACCCTTTCAGGAAAGGAGCATCGTCCTGCCTATGGAATTGATGGTGAATATTTCTCGAAACCAAATGTTGAACTTCTTTTTAAAAATGTTTACGAATTGATGCGCGAAACGGATGTAAAGCGGTTTCCTGAATTGTAAGGCAGCCGGGAGCCGGAGTTTTCAACTCCGGTATTTCAACTTCGCTCCGCTGTGGTATATTATACAGGACTTAGTATCCGGTTTCCCTGCAAAATTTTGTTCCTCAAGGAACCATTTCTTTCCGAAAATAATTTTTTACATAATTATTAGCCAATTCTGACCTTTTTCAACTAATTTTAAGCTATCTGATCAAATGATGGAAACAATGACAAAAGAACCATAAACAACAACCTGGGATGTAAATGGTCAGATATTCATCTAATATTTACGCATGAAAAGAATAATTATCATATTCCTAATATTTGGAATGTTTTCCTGTAATTCCAATTCAGAAATTAAAAAAGATGAAAAGGCAGGGACCTTTAGCGGAATATTTAAACATGGTAATTTTTCCGATAAGATACTTTTTGAAATAGAACGGGATTCTGTAAGTTTCAATGTTTTCTTTACAAGTTTAGAGCAAAATGCCAATCGAATTCCCTTTCAAAATGTGGAAGTAAACGGAGATTCAATAAATTTTAAGTTACAAAGCGATTTTTACACTTACTCTTTCAGAAACAAATGGATTGATAATTATAACAAACTTCAGGGATCACTTACGGTTGATACTATTACTGTTCTTTACACTTTAGAAAAGAACTTACTGGAAAACAGCCAAAATCCCAAAAGTGAAGATATTAGTTTTGAATCCAATGGATTTCGTCTAAATGGAACTATTTGGTATCCTGATAACAAAGGCAGCAAAGCCTTGGTAATTGTAACTTCTTCTGGAAACGCAGACCGAAGTGCCTCGAGAGCAGAAGCCATACTGTTTGCTCAAATGGGATTTACTACTTTTCATTATGATAAAAGAGGTACAGGAAATTCTGAGGGTAACTGGAATATTGCAACAATTGAGGAACTATCAGCAGATGATGTCACAGCTATAAAATATTTCTCCGGGAAGACTGGAATTCCACTTAAGAATATAGGAATAAAAGGGAGTAGTCAAGGAGCTGCAAAAATACCATATATTTTGAGTGAATTAGAGAATTTGAAGTATGGGATTGCAGTAAGTTGTCCGGGAGTTACCTTGCTGGAAAGCGATTTGAATTACTGGAGGAATAGAAATGCAGACGTAACCGGAAATGAAATTGATGCTGCGACAAAATCTCAACGGCAGGTTTTTGAGTTTATAGCAGGTAAACTATCCAGAACAGATTTAGAAAAGGCTCTAAATAATGAAAAATCCAATTCGTGGTTTTCCAATATATGGGTGCCAAATCTGGATGAAGTTCAAACAGATAAAAAACTTCTGTATAGTCCAATACCTTACTTTGAAACAACAAAGCAACCGATTCTGATTCTGCAAGGAACAAAGGATGAAATAATACCCGCAAATAGTTATAAACTTATTTCCGATGCCCTTGGAAAAGCAGGTAATGATAATTTCAAAATCGTTTTATTGGAAGGAGCCTCTCATTCCATGTATAATGTTGGGGAAAGTGATTTTCCTTATTGGTCGAAATTACATCCTGATTATTTAAAAACAATTGAAGATTGGATAAATACAATTTCCAGTCGGGCAGGCGGCTGACGGACCAGAAAGTTCACCAGCAAAAGAAGGAGTTGTTCTATGAATATACAGACTGCACAGGCATTTCTTTCCCATGTTAGCCGGACAGTGCAACTGGGATGAAAATGAAATACATTTAACTTAAAGTATTTTTTTACATAACATTGCTCTCTTCAATTAATTTTAAGCAATCTCAACCAAATTATGGAAACAATAATGAACGAACCCAAAATTCAATAACATGGAATGGAAACCGCCGGATTTTCATCCAAAACAGAACAACAACCGGAAGTTATTAGACAGACTGCCATTGTGCCAGCATTTAGCATATGAGAATATATAAAACATCATTAGTACCAATTGGAACAGGTATATTAATCTCATTGGTGCTCTACCTGACTACTCATTGGTGGGGATTCCTGGTAATATTTCCATGGATTGGTTTATCAATAAGCATAGGCATATTTTTACGACAAAATTTAAAAGGAAGAAAAAAATTACTGGGAAGAAAAATTTCGCTGCTAATGATATTACCGTGTTTGCTGCTATTTGTACCTATAGTAAATAATGAGAATTTCCAGTTGGAAGGTGTAATATTAATTATTCTGGTTGGTTTTCTAAATAAAGGGTTTATTCATTATATAATTGCCAAAATATTTGGACCATTAATCTGGCGACGTGGTTTTTGTGGATATGCCTGCTGGACTGCAGCTGTATTGGATTGGCTGCCAATTAAAAATAACAATAATACCCTGCCACGTTCGTATAGAAATATTAGATATATTTCATTTCTGATATCCTTGCTTCTTCCATTGTATTTGGTTTTTATTCTTTCATACAATCCATGGACTGATTACATAAATAAACAAGAGATGAAATGGATGTTTTTAAGTAATGGGATATATTATCTGATTGCAATACCACTTGCCTTTATTTTATCTGATAAACGAGCCTTTTGTAAATATTTATGTCCGGTTTCACTTGTAATGAAACCAGCAAGTAAAATTGGAATAATCAGAGTAAAACCTGATTTGAAAAAAAAATGTACAGAATGTGGTTCATGCAATACAAGTTGTCCCATGGGGATAGATGTTATGAATTATATGATTCAAAATAAGGATATCACCGATACTGAATGTATATTGTGCAATGATTGTAAAATTGTATGTCGTAGCAAAAAGATTAAATAAATGCAAAGCTACACTGAAGGTATTTTTTAATTCTAATTGCTCAATATTATCCTTTTTCAACTAATTTTAAGCCATCTGAACCAAATGATGAAAACACGAATGAAAGAACCAAAAGCAACAATCAGGAATGGAAACCACCGAATGTGCATCCGAAATTTAACTGCATCCGGAAGTTATTGACAAACTGCCGTTGTGCCACATACTAATGCCTTGGTTCAACTAAAATGAGAGTAAGTAAGAATGAAAAAGAAAAAGATTCACAGAGATAAAAATGGGCGGGAGTTTATAAAGGAGTCCTATTTTATCGGTGGAAAAATGAAATTCCGCAGAATTTATGTAATTAATGGGATTCCAGCAGATGAATTTTATGAGAAAGTTGCAACTGACCTGGATTTTTATTTGAATGGAGACAATGAATTAATGAGTAGTGAAAAGAATTATAGTAATCAGGGCAAGAAGCAAAATAATAATGAATCTGATTTACCATTTAATGAAGATTTAATAGACTAACCTTTTTAAGATTCGAAAAAAAGAACATGAGACCAATCGGGAAAAGGCAGCATCTTAAAAATCATTAATTTAGGAAGCTGAAAATTAACCGTACTAAAACAGAATTAAGCGATTAATGAGTATATTAATCTAAAAAAAATAACTAATTAGAATTTTTTAATTAAAAATGTTTAGTTATAACTAAACCAAAATGTATACTTTCGCGTTAAATGAAATAACAGAAATTAAAGGCAAGTTGAAATTTTTCAAACTGCTGGTTGACGGAACTTGTGAATACGATGAGTTTGAAAAAGAAATTGAAACGGATGGAAACTTAAAATCAGAATTGACAACAATAATTACAAGGATGCACGAAATTGCAGATTTAAAATCGTTGCCACAAAACAAGTTTAAGGATATAACACCAAAAAAGGATAACAATAAAGAATATGAAATTAAAACACGTAATCTTCGTGTTTATTTATTTCATGAGAAAAATACCGGGCGTGTGATTGTATGCGGTGGTAAAAAAACAACACAAAAGACTGATATAAAGCACTTCAGAAATATTAAAAAAGAATATTTTAAACAAAAACCATGATAACCAGGGAAGAATTAATGAGAACCAATGAATACTGGTTTGAAACTCTTCAAAACGAAATCTACAGACAGGTTTCCGATTATTTGAAAAATGAAGGTATAACACAATCGCAGTTTGCTGAGCAACTGGGAGTATCAAAAGGATATGTTTCCCAGATTCTTAATGGTAATTATAACGCCACATTAAAAAAATTAATTGAATTATCGCTGGCGATAAAAACTGCACCAATTTGATTTTCGGATTTGGAAAAACATATTAAAAGAGATTCTGAAAATCGATTTAAATGATAAACGGATACTGGATTGAGAATGTGGCCCTGGTCGGATAATTCGACATTTATCAAAAGTGATTTGTAATGAATGCAATATTTTGGCACTGATTATAATAAACAGTCCATCGATTGGTGTTCAAAAAATTGACTGATTTACAATTCAATAAAAATTCATTAAATGCTCAATTGCCGTATGATGATAATTTTGTAGATGTGATTTATAGATTCTCGTACCTACTCATATAGCAATTATATTATGATTGGTATAATGAATTGTATCGGATTTTAAAACCAAATGGGATTATGTTCCTGACAACTCAAGGAGATAATTTTAAGGTTAAATTGACTGATTTGGAACTGAATAAATATAATAATAACGAATTGGTTGTTAGAGGAAAAGTAAAAGAGGGACATAGGACTTATTCAGCATTTCATCCACAGGAATTTATAAAAAAATTATTCAGTAATGTGAAAATATTAGAGCATATTGAAACAAAGGCTGATAAAGGAAAATGGCTGCCACAAGATATTTGGATTATAAAGAAATAAGAGAACATCGTTGCCATACCAGAATACAGCGGAAAATTGAAGTTTCTGTACTAAACTGCTTCCAGATGCAAGAAGTACAAAACATAAGACCAATGAACAAAAAATTAACTGCTGTTGTCTTGTCAGGTTTAATCATTTTGGCAACATTGATTTCAAATCAATTGTACAGCCAAAACTCGTTACAGCGACAATTTGAACAAATTGCCGGTACGTTAAATGGGAAAATGGGCATAAGTGTTTTACATATCGAAACCGGGGAGTCTGTTTCTTTAAATGGCGATAAACGGTTTCCGATGCAAAGTGTCTATAAGTTTCCCATCGCAATGGTCATGCTACACGAAGTGGATGCCGGTAATTTTGCACTGGAAGATACTGTTGACATCAATGTAAACGAATATATACCCAAAGCAGGGCACAGTCCGTTAAGGGATAAATATCCGCAAGGTGCAAGGCTAACCATAAACGAGATAATAGCATATAACATTTCACAAAGTGACGGAACAGCCTGCGATGTTTTACTGCGGTTACTGGGTGGTACGGCGAAAACAGAAAAAAGCGTACACGATCTGGGCGTAAAAAATATAGCAATTTCAACCACTGAAATGGTGCAGGTTGCCCATGATTCCATTCAATATCAAAACTGGTCTACCCCGCAGGCGATGAACGAACTGCTGGTTATATTGCATAACGGAAATTACCTGTCGGAAACCAGCAGGAAGCTGCTTTTGGAATACATGTCAGTACCGGATAAGTGGTTCGACAGAAGGATAAAGGGATTGCTGCCTGAAGGAACAAAACTGGCGCATAAAACGGGGACTGCTGGAACAATCAACGGATTAACAAGAGCAACGAATGACGCCGGAATCATTACCTTACCGGATGGAAGCCACCTTGCAATAACCGTTTTTATATCAGATTCCCACGATGCCCTGGAAAAACGGGAAACAGATATTGCCACTTCTGCAAAGGCAGCTTATGATTTCTGGACGCAGAAAAAATGAATGCACAAATAAACAATTGATCAGCCGGCCCGGAATTTGGTGATTTGGATGAACTGAAGACTGTTATCCCTGAATTCAGGAGAATCCGGTAAAATTGGATTCCGCCGGTCTTTAACCTGTGCAACAAGCAGTAACCCCGGATAAACTTTAGCTATACCTTCGATATACTTCGGACGGTTCAAAATATCTTTGGGATAGTGTTGGTATATCGATGGTATATCGATGGTATATCGAAAGTACGGGAAAAAACCACCGATACCTGCAGTAATGATCATCTTTAAAATCAATTTAAAAAGGACAGGGAATGTAATTTTTAAGGAGTAATCCCGGACCTTATCTTTTTTGAGCGCACAGGAAGCCTGCTGAATCCGGAAATGCAACCCCTTCCGGTTTGAACCGGCCCGGTGGGAAACAGGAATGGCCATCAAGCGCCATATTTATTTCAGAAGATATACACATCCTTTTACGGAATTGAAGGGATATTGCAGGAAAAGGTTATTTTTGAAGGCAGCTTGAATTTGTACATATTATTAAAAATTTATATGGTCTGCTGATAATGGATAACGGATTAAATCTAAATACCAACTGGCGTAAAGTCGCTTCTACCATCTACCAAAAACCTACCGATTCAAAAATTTACGGTTCGGTGGATATTGATGTTACCGAACTGGAAAAATTTATTGCCGAAAAGCGCCGGGAAGGGGTTAAAACCACCCTCACGCATATTATGACTTTAATCGTAGGGCGTGCCATTGACCGGGAGGTTCCGGAACTGAATTGTTTTGTCCGCCGGGGAAAGGTGGTTCAGCGGCCGCAGCTGGATGCCACGGTGAGCGTTTTATTGCCGGGCGGGCAAATGGGGTCGGTGAAAGTGGAAAATGCCGGCCACCTTACCGTTTCGGAACTGGCGGATATCATGCAGCAGAAGATAATCCGCTCCAGGCAGGGCAACGAAAACAAAGCCATGCAGTCGAAAGAAATGCTCTCCTCCGTTCCCTGGCCGTTTAGGGTCTGGTTGTACAGGTTATACAAAACTGTCACCATCCACTGGGGGATTTCCATCCCTTTTCTCGGACTTTCAGCCAACAGTTTTGGTTCCTATGTAATATCCAACATTGGCAGTATTGGCCTCGACAGTGGTTATGGCGCACTGCTTCCATCGGCAAATGTGTCCATTGTCCTTATTTTGGGTGGTGTAATCAAAAAACCTGTAGTGGTAAACGATGAAATTATCCCCCGCAGAATCCTCTCCCTTTCTGCAACGCTTGATCATCGTGTGGTAGACGGTTCACATGGAGGTAAACTTTTCCGGTTCATCAAACAAATGGTTAAAAATCCACATTTGCTTGAAATAAAGCCTGAAGTGTAAACCGGCTTTCCAGTCCCTGTTTTTCCCTTTAAATGTTGCTTAACATGTTGCAATATATTTTTCCGTGTACGAACACGAAAAACGAAAAAATTACGTAGTTTTGTATCGTGCATGAATATGTTTATTATATAAGCATTTAAAATTCAGATTATTATAGAATCAAAAAAGCAAATACGAATTAAAGACATTGCCGAAAAAGCAAAAGTTTCAATCGGAACCGTAGATCGTGTTTTACACAACAGGGGAGAAGTGGCTGAATCCACGAAAAGGAAAATCCTTAAAATTATCACTGAACTGGATTATCAGCCCAATATTCTTGCAAGTACACTTGCATCAAAAAAATCAGCGGTTTTTGCTACCCTGCTGCCACAGCCTCCTTCACCTGAAGGTTACTGGAATAAACCCTTTATCGGCGTAAAAAAACGGATTACTGAACTGTCGCAATTCGGTGTTCAGATTAATTCATTTACATTCAGCCAGTTCAATCCGGCAAGCTTTGCTGAAGAGGCCGAAAAGATTCTTTGGTTGAAACCTGATGGTGTGGTGCTGGCTCCTTTTTTCAGGAAGGAGGCGGTTCAGTTTATTGCCCGGCTAAGCGAAATTCAGATACCGTTCGTATTCATTGATTCGGAAATAAAAAATGCCGGACATATCAGTTATATCGGCCAGGATTCTTTTCAAAGCGGATTGGTTTCAGGGAAACTCCTCGATTTAATTCTTCCGGAAGGAAATATTCTTGTGCTGCATTTTGCAAAGGAAATGGATAATCAAAACCACCTGGTGCTGAGGGAAAAGGGTTTTTACAACTGGTACCGCGAGAACAAGCGCAACATTCATCAGTTATATACTGCAGAGGTTGCAGATACTGACAATGAAAACTGGATGCACAACATCCACGAAAAAATGGTAAAACACAATATAAAAGGAGTCTTTGTCACCAATTCGAAGGTTTTTTTTATTGGTCGCCTTGTAGAAAAATATGGTCTAAAAGGACTAAAAATAATAGGACATGATCTGTTAACGGAGAATGTGGCATTTCTGAAAAAAGATATCGTGCAGTTTTTAATTTGTCAGCGCCCCGAAGAGCAGGGATACAATGCAATAAACAAGTTGTTCAGGCATGTCGTTCAAAAACGGACGATTGCAAAGGAAAACTATACTTCCATTGATATCGTAACCAAAGAAAACGTGGATTTTTATAAAGAATTTAAATAAGTGTACTATGAAACCAATGTCATTTGATGATCTGAAAGGAAAAGTTTGTGTTATTACCGGAGGGGCCGGAGTGCTCGGAAGCGCCATGGTAAGTGCGTTGGCATCAGTGGGAATGAAAATTGCCATTGCCGATATCAATAAAGAAGTTGCAGATAAGGTTGCCGGGGAAATTTCAAAGCAATCCGGCGCCACCATAATCGGTGTGGCTGCAAATGTGCTCGACAAGGAATCGCTGGAAGCCGCCAGGGAAATCATAAACAGCGAACTGGGCGAAATTGATGTGTTAATCAACGGGGCGGGGGGCAACAGTCCACAGGCCACAACAAAAGTGGAACAGATGCAGGAAGCAGACATTGATAACCTGGCCGATACGTTCTACGGATTGCAAATGGAAGGTTTCGACAAGGTTTTTGCCCTGAATTTTAAAGGTACACTGCTTCCTACCATGGTTTTCACGATAGATATGCTGAAAAACAGAAAAGGTGCAGTATTGAATATTTCGTCGATGAACAGCTTTAAGCCACTGACGAAAATCCCTGCCTATTCTGCTGCAAAAGCATCGGTCAACAATTTTACCGAATGGCTTGCCGTGCATCTGGCAAAAGTGGGAATCCGGGTAAATGCAATAGCTCCGGGATTTTTTATTACCCATCAAAACAGGTTCCTGGTGATGGATGAAAAAACTGGAAACTACTCGCCCCGCGGTCAAAAAATAGTGAACAACACCCCTATGGGAAAATTTGGTGAACCGGAAGATTTGCAGGGGGCAACATTGTTTCTCCTTTCCGATGTTTCTGCTTTTATTACAGGTATTATTATTCCTGTAGATGGCGGTTACTCTGCTTTTGGAGGGGTGTAAAAAAAGCCTCCCTAAATCCCTCCCAGGGAGGGACTTAAAAATTAAATATGTATTCGAACCTGTAATATGGAATACAAACACGAAAGATTAAACTATAAATAATAACTATGAGTATAGAATTGAAAAAGAACTGTAAGTATGCCATGCTGGTGCCCACAAGCATGGGAACGCGGTTGACACCCGACAGTGGCCAGCCGGTGCATGCAAGCGATACATTTAAATTACATGTGACAAGTGCCGAAACCAATGTAGCCAGCATTTCATCGTTTCTTGGACTGCCGGTGAAAGTTTTAACCACCTTTGTGAAAGGCAGTCCGATTGCCCACCTGATTAAAGGAAACCTGAAGGCGCGGCAAATGGATTACGAAGGGCCGGAAGTGGAACAGGGCAGCCCCTGGGGATACCGCCACCAGATTAACATTGCCGACAGTGGTTACGGTAGCCGCGGCCCCCGTGTTTTTAACGATCGTGCAGGCGAAGTTGGCCGCACCCTCAATGTGAAGGATTTTGACCTGGAACGAATATTTGGTGAAGAAGGCGTACAAATCGTGCATATGTCAGGTTTAATCGCAGCGCTTTCTCCTGAAACAAGCCAGTTTTGCCTCGAAATTGCACGGACGGCAAAAAAATACGATACCAAAATTTCCTTCGATTTAAACCATCGTGCTTCTTTCTGGAAGGGACGCGAAAAGGAATTACGGGATAACTTCACAGAAATCGCTTCCGTGTCGGATATTCTTATTGGAAATGAAGAGGATTTTCAGCTTTGTTTCGGAATCGAGGGTCCCCCTGCAGGGGGTGAAGGACTAAAAGCCAAAATTGACGGATTTAAAGGTTTGATAAAAAGGGTGAAGGAAACTTTCCCGAATGCCACTGTTTTTGCCACCACATTGCGCGAAGTAATAAGCGTAAACCAACACCTCTGGGGGGCAATCATGCTGGAAGGAGACAACTGGCATGTTGTTGAGCCGCGCGAAATCAGCGTTCTCGATCGCATTGGCGGCGGTGATGGTTTTGTTGGCGGAATGCTGTACGGAATTTTAAGAAACTGGGAACCGGAGAAATGGCCGCAGTTTGGCTGGGCAACCGGTGCTATGGCTACAACATTCCTTACGGATTATGCACAACCAGCCGACGAAGAAATGGTGTGGAGTATCTGGCACGGGAATGCGAGGGTGAAGAGGTAGGAAGCCCCCTCCAGCTCCCCCAAGGGGGAGAGAATAGCGGATGCAGAGTAAAAGGAAGGCGAAGGCTGAGGCCCAGGCGAAGGAAGAAATAGGAAGACGAAGGCTGAGGCTAAGGCGAAGGAAGAAATAGGAAGGCAGAGGCAGAGGCTAAGGCGAAGGAAGAAAGAGGAAGGCAGAGGCGAAGGAAGAAGAAGAGAAGAAAGGGGAAGGAAGAAATAGATTGATTTGAAATAAAATTAAGAGAGATTAAATGCAAAAGTATAATGATTTCAGGGATATGTCTGTGTGGCAAAAGTCTTTTGCTTTGCTTCGGGAGGTTTATCAAATTATCAAGGTTTTTCCTCCGGAAGAGAAATATGTTTTAACCGATGATTTAAGGAGGTCGGGAAATTCGGTTGTCCATAATATTGCGGAAGGTTATGGAAGATATGAAGCTAAGGATAAAACCAGGTTTTATAAAATTTCAAGGGGGAGTGCTTATGAAGCCATGAGCCAGATTCTTGTCGCTGAAGCTGAACATTATATTTTTTCTTCTGTCTCGGAAGATATGATTAACAAGTACAAACATGTTATTGAAGAGTTAAATGCATTGATACACTCTCTGGAGAAATAAGGCAGAGGCTGAGGCTAAGGCTAAGGCTAAGGCGAAGGAAGAAAGAGGAAGGCAGAGGCAGAGGCTAAGGCTAAGGAAGAAATAGGAAGGCAGAGGCAGAGGCGAAGGAAGAAGAAGAGAAGAAAGGGGAAGGAAGAAATAGTTTGATTTGTAAAAATAATGATAATGGAGTATTGTATGGAGAAATATAAAGATTTCACTGTAAAGTCACGTAACGCACCAGGATCGGCATTCTTTGACGTTTCCTTTTCCTTTTCCTATGCCTATGCCTTTGCCTGTGCCTATGCCTCTATTTAAATCAGGTATCGGATCAGGAACGGCTTTTTTTCTAAGCCTGAGCCTGAGACTGTGCCTATAAAAATAATATATTATGCTGTATTACGAAAATGGTTCCACAGATACTCACCTCTCAGCAGACGATCTTAGGAAAGGTTTGTTTGAGGCGTTTAAAAATATTGGTGATAAGAAAAAAGTACTGGCTATTCCACCCGATTACACAAGATTACCATCAAGGGCAGGAGAACTGACAGAATTCACCTGGCAGTACTTTGGCGACAGGTTAACCGATGTGCTGCCTGCTCTTGGCACCCACACGGCAATGACAAGTGAGCAAATCAGCCACATGTTTGGTTCCACACCTGAAAGTATCTTTCGAGTGCACGACTGGCGGAATGATGTCATTACACTTGGAACAGTTCCGGCGGATTTTGTAAAGGAGGTGTCCGGCGGGGCGGTCGATTATTCCTGGCCGGCACAGGTAAATAAATTACTGGTGGAAGGCGGTTTCGATTTGATACTTTCCATAGGTCAGGTGGTTCCCCATGAAGTAGTTGGAATGGCCAACTACAATAAAAATGTTTTTGTTGGAACCGGCGGAGCCGAGGGAATCAATAAAAGCCATTTTATTGGTGCTGCATATGGAATGGAAAAAATGATGGGCCGCGCAGATACTCCGGTACGTAAAATATTTAACTATGCGTCCGAACATTTTTCGGCTCATCTTCCCATTGTTTATGTGCAAACCGTGGTGGGGTTGAACAAATTCGGCAAACTTCAAACCTACGGGTTGTTTGTCGGAGATGATTTCAGTGTGTTCGATAAAGCTGCAAAACTGTCCCTGCAGGTCAATTTCCAAATGGTGGAGAAACCGCTGAAGAAAGTAATTGTCTGGCTCGACCCGCTTGAGTTTAAAAGCACCTGGCTTGGAAACAAAAGTATATACCGCACTCGTATGGCTTTGGCCGATGATGGCGAATTAATTGTTCTGGCTCCCGCACTTGTTGAATTCGGGGAAGATAAGCAAATCGATAAACTCATCCGGAAATACGGCTATTTTGGAACACCACATACCCTGCAGATGGTTCAGGAAAATGAGGACTTGCGCCTGAATTTAAGTGCTGCTGCACATTTAATCCATGGTTCTTCCGAAGGCCGTTTTAGAATCACTTATTGTCCGGGTAAAAGAGATAACAACCTGACGAAAGCCGAAATAGAAAGTGTTGGCTTTAAATACGACGATTTCGATGAAATGATGGCAAAATACAATGTGGGAAAACTAAATGACGGATTTAATACACTGCCGGATGGCGAAGAAGTGTTCTATGTTTCAAATCCGGCAATTGGCCTGTGGGCTTACAAGGACCGGTTTGAATATTAGAAGCCCATCCCGCCTTCCCTGAGAGGAGTTAAACAAGACAGGTATACAAGGTATGATTAAAAGATAAAATTAAAATGAATTTGTCCAATTCAAATAAAAGATTCGGATTCTCCCTCCCGGGGGAGTCAGAAGGGGCTCTTATTCGCTGGGGAATTATTGGTGTGGGCGACGTTACGGAAGTAAAAAGCGGTCCGGCATTTTACAAGTCGGATAATTCTGAACTTGTAGCAGTAATGCGCCGCAATGCTGAAAAAGCAGCCGGTTATGCCCGCAGGCATAACGTTCCGAATTGGTATACTGATGCATCGGAACTGATAAATAACAAAGAAGTTGATGCAGTTTATGTGGCCACTCCTCCCGATACGCATGCAAAATATGCCATAGAAGCCATGCGCGCCGGCAAGCCTGTTTATGTGGAGAAACCAATGGCACGGAATTACAAGGAATGCAGGGAAATGTTGAAGGTTTCTGAAGAAACAGGTATGCCGCTGCATGTAGCCTACTATCGGCGAACGCTTCCGGCGTTTTTGAAAGTGAAGGAGTTGGTGGATTCGCAGGCAATTGGAAAACCATTGCTGGTAAATTTAAAGTTGTATCAGCCGGCAAAGGAACGGCAGCAGTCGAAAGATGAAATGCACTGGCATGTTTTTCCTGAAAAAGGCGGCGCGGGCCACTTCTTCGATTTGGCTTCCCATCAGTTTGATTATCTCGATTTTGTTTTCGGAAAGATAATCACAGTAAACGGAAATGCATCCAATCAGGCCGGATTGTATCCTGCAGAAGATACAGTTGCCGGAACCTGGGTTCACGATTCAGGAGTTACCGGAACCGGGAGCTGGTGTTTTGTCGTTGATGATGCGGCTGAAACGGATGTTATTGAGATAATTGGCGAAAAGGGGATAATTACATTTCCCTGTTTTAAACATGAAAAAGTTGTAGTCCAAACCAGTGAAGGGATTGCTGAACTGGGATTTGAGAACCCACAGCATATTTCCCGGTTTCTTGTGGAGCAGGTTAATGAAGAATTGCGTGGAAACGGGAAATGTGTAAGTACCGGAAAATCTGCTGCACGCACAAGCTGGGTGCTTGATGAAATGGTGAAGAATTATTATCCGGAGAAGGGGAGTTGAGGAAGGTGGAGGTGGAAGAGAGATTGGAGGAGATTGATGGTTATTGGTGGTTATTGATGGTTATTGGTGGAGATTGTTAGGAGGAAGAGAGAAGAAAGGCAAAGGCGAAGGAAGAAAAGAAAGGAAAGAAAGGTGAAGGCTCAGGCGAAGGCGAAGGAAGAAAAGAAAGGGAAGAAAGGCGAAGGCTCAGGCTTAGGCAAAGTCAAAAGAAGAAAAGGAAGAAGAGGAAGATTAAGGGATGTTTATGAGAAAATTCAATAAATTGTATAAATAAAAACGAATAACAACTAATAGCTGCAAATTACAATGAATCACTACGAATCACTATTAATAACAACAAATAACAAACCAAATAACAATCAATCACAATATATCCACAAGTAACAACTATTGACAACAAATTAAAACCAATGATAACAAATAGCATCAATCACAACAAATCACCACTTGCACTCAATCACAAATAACAATCAATAACAATCAATCACAATGATTTACAACAAGGACAACAATCACAGCAAAGACAACATTCCCAACATCTAACACCATCCGATGAAAATTATAATCGACGATAAAATACCATACATAAAAGGAGCGCTGGAACCTTATGCCGACGTAGTTTATCTGCCGGGAAGCAAGACAACTGCAGAAGTTGTAAAAGATGCAGATGCACTGATAACCAGAACCCGTACAAAATGCAACAGAAATCTTTTGGAAGGTTCAAAAGTGAAGTTTATTGCTACAGCCACCATTGGTTATGATCATATTGATACGGAATATTGCCGGGAAGCCGGTATTGAATGGACAAATGCACCGGGTTGCAATGCGGAAAGTGTAAATCAGTATATCGCATCGGCTCTTTCTTCGTGGGCGTTGCGTAAAAGAACAGATTTGGCAGGTAAAACCATCGGAATTGTTGGCGTGGGACAAGTGGGTTCAAGGGTAGCTAAAACCTGTAAAATCATTGGAATGAACGTTCTTTTAAACGACCCGCCTCGTGAACGTGTGGAAGGAGCGGCTGGTTTTGTCTCTTTGGAAGAAATACGGAAAGAAGCAGATATCATTACATTTCATGTTCCTTTGAATATGTCAGGGCCTGATGCCACTTTTCATATGGTGAATGAAGATTTCCTGCAAAATTTAAATAAAAAACCGCTAATAATTAATTCGTGCAGGGGAGAAGTTTTTGATTCGGAAGCTGTTTACAATGCAGTGGAAGCAGGCGATATATCCGGTTTTATAGCTGATTGCTGGGAAAATGAGCCGGATATAGATTTGGATATGCTCAACATTTCAGAATTTGGAACACCACACATTGCAGGTTATTCAAGAGACGGCAAAGCAAACGGAACCAAAATGAGCGTTCAGGCAGTAAGCCGGTTTTTCAATCTTGGAATCGACGATTGGCAGCCACAAGACATTGAACCCCCGGCAAATCCTGTTATTGAAATTGACGGAAACCAACGACGGGAATATACAGTACTCGCCGAGGCAATCCTTTCAACCTACGCTATTGAAAATGATGATGAAGAACTTCGAGAAGCGCCTTTTCAGTTTGAAAAATTAAGGGGAGATTATCCGGTGCGCAGAGAGTTTCATGCATTTACCCTTCAACTGAGCCATGTGGATAAGGAAACAGGGGAAAAACTGGAAAGGATGGGGTTTAATGTATTAGAGTAGTTGTCATTCCCGCGTATGCGGGAATCTCATAATATCAGCACTATGAGAAATTTTAATTTTTATGTTTACATTTTAACAAACAGACAAAACAGAGTTCTTTACATTGGTGTTACAAATAAATTAAAACGGAGAATAAATGAACATAAAAGCAAACTCAACAATGGTTTTACAGCAAAATACAACGTTGACAAGCTGGTTTATTACGAACATTTTACTTATATAAATGATGCGATTAAACGGGAGAAAAGATTAAAGAAGTGGAGAAGAGAGTGGAAAATTGAACTAATAAATAAAATGAATCCCGAATGGAAAGATTTAGCTGAAGAATTGGAGCAGATTCCTGAATTCTCAGGAATGACAATTCGAAATTTAAAATATGTAATAAATAATAATAAAATGAAAAAATTGGCAGACATTGGATTAATCGGGTTGGCCGTTATGGGCGAAAACCTTGTATTAAACATGGAAAGTAAAGGTTTTACAGTTGCAGTTTTTAACCGCACAGTAGAAAAAGTAGACAAATTTATTGAAGGTCGTGGTGCCGGAAAAAACTTTATTGGCACTCATTCCATTGAAGAACTTTGTGCTTCCCTGGAGCGGCCGCGCAAAGTGATGTTGCTTGTAAAAGCCGGTAAACCTGTTGACGATTTTATTGAAATGGTGATTCCTCTTCTCGAAAAGGGAGACATCATAATTGATGGTGGAAATTCGCATTTTCCGGATACCATCCGACGGACTAAATATGTGGAGAGCAAAGGTTTGCTGTATATCGGAACCGGCGTTTCAGGTGGTGAAGAAGGCGCTTTGAAAGGCCCGTCGATGATGCCTGGTGGTTCGCCTGAAGCATGGCCGCAGGTGAAGGAAATTTTTCAGGCAGTGGCGGCAAAAGTGGAAGATGGCGCTCCCTGCTGTGAATGGGTTGGCCAAAATGGTGCCGGTCATTTTGTGAAAATGGTACACAACGGAATCGAATACGGTGACATGCAGATAATTACTGAAGCATACCAGTTGTTGAAAGATCTTCTGGGAATGACAAACGATGAAATGCACGATGTATTTAAAAAGTGGAACAATGAAGAACTGGACAGCTACCTTATTGAAATTACCCGTGATATCTTAGGCTACAAAGATGAAAACGGAGAGGAAACAGTGGATAAAATCCTGGATACTGCCGGGCAAAAAGGCACCGGCAAATGGACAGGAATTTCGGCTCTCGATCTTGGAATTCCATTAACATTAATTGGTGAATCAGTATTTGCACGTTGTCTTTCGGCACAAAAAGATTTGCGTGTGCAGGCATCAAAAGTTATTAACGGTCCCAAAGCAAAATTCGAAGGAGATAAAGCACAGTTCGTTGATGATTTGAAGATGGCTTTGTATGGTGCTAAAATTATTTCTTATGCTCAGGGTTACAACCTGATGATGGAAGCCGCGCAGGAATACAACTGGAACCTGAATTACGGCGAAATTGCCCTGATGTGGCGTGGCGGCTGCATTATTCGTTCGGCATTCCTTGGCGACATTAAAGAAGCGTTTGATAACAATCCGGAATTGCCCAACCTTTTGCTGGATCCGTTCTTCAAGGAAAAGGTTGAAAACGCTCAGGAAGGCTGGCGCCGTGTTTGTGCAACAGCACTCTCCAACGGAATCCCGGTACCTGCATTAACTTCGGCACTTTGTTATTTCGACGGTTTCCGTACCGAACGTCTTCCGGCCAACCTGCTGCAGGCACAGCGCGATTATTTTGGCGCCCATACCTACGAAAGAACAGATAAACCACGTGGTGAATTTTTCCATACAAACTGGACAGGAAGAGGAGGAGATACTGCTTCGTCAACGTATAATGCGTAAGAAGGAGTGATGGAGAGGAAGAGAGATTGGTGGGGATGAATGGAGATGTGAATGGTGGGGATTGAGTGGTTATGGATGGTTATTGATGGTTATTGATGGTTATTGATAGTTATGGATGGTTATTGATGGTTATTGATGGTTATGGATGGTTATTGGATGGTTATTGATGGTTATTGATAGTTATTGATGGTTATTGATGGTTATGGATGGTTATTGATGGTTATTGATGGTTATTGATGGTTATTGATGGTTATTGATGGTTATTGATGGTTATTGATAGTTATGGATAGTTATTGATGGTTATTGATGGTTATTGATGGTTATTGATGGTTATGGATAGTTATTGATGGTTATTGGATAGTTATGGTTGGAGATTGATGATTATTGATGATTATTGGTGGGGATGGATGGTTATGGATAGGAAATTCAATAAATGCTGTGAATAAAGACACTGTTTTACAAAGTGTGTAAGTAAAAATACCGAGGGTTTAGCTGTTTACAGCTGGACCCTTTTTTCAACAAATCTCAACAAATAAACTATTAATCTCCATTAACTGTAAACAATGGATCAATACGAATCAATCACTATCAATCTCTATGAATCCCAATCAATAACCATTGACAACCATTAATAACAATGATAACAATGTTTTACAACTGCCAACAATCCCCATCCTATCCCCAATCAGCCATTTGTTGAGGCTGTTGATTCTTCGTTTACTTCAGCATTTGTCAATATTTTCTTATGATCATTGTAATCGAAAATGAGGTTTAAAAATTGAGGGACGCTTTTGGAAGCAGTTACATTGGGTGAATTGGTCAGGAATGCGATGCCAATGTTGTCGTCTTCACAATAGGCAATTTCAGCTTTATATCCACTGACGTAACCACCATGATAGGCAACCTGCCGGCCTTTGTAGCCAACAATCCGCCAGCCAATAGCATATTCTTTTGAATCTACTTTATCCCAGAATCTGAAATACCGGCTGTTCAGGTGTGATTCAACCTGCGGTGCAAACACCATTTGATGGACATTTTTGTTTAATTCTGAACCTTCCTGATTTAACAATGCCAGGAGAAAATGTGCCATGTCCGAAATACTTGCATTTACTCCTGCTGCAGGAGCAGTACTGTAATACCTGTCGTTTAGCCGCAATGGCCTGTATCTTCCGTTGGCTCCGGTGTGCGGGTAAGCATGATTTGGATTGTTTTTAAACGACTTAAAATCTGTTGAAGCGTCAGCCATTCCATAAGGTTCGAATAGTTTTTCCTTTACGAGTTCACCATAATTTTTTGAAGTTTTTACCGCCATTATGGTATCGATTAAACTGAACATTACATTTTGATAACCGTAAATTTCACCTGGAGAAGCAGTTAGTCCAACCTGTTTTAACCGCGGTAATATATTTTCAAGCGACACGTGATGTTCGATTAAATCGTCGTAAGCATGAGGCACCAGCCCCGAAGTATGACTTAATAAATTTCTGATGGTGATGCTGTTGGTGCTTTCTGAATTTTTAAGTCTGAAATCCGGGAGATAATCCACAACCTTATCGTCTAAGTCGATTATATTTTCATTTGCAAGAATTCCGGCTAATACTCCAGTAACCGTTTTTGATACAGAAGCCAGCCTGAAAATGGTATTCACATTGATTGAATCATTTCCGCCCCATTTTTTTACACCAAAACACTTCAGAAAAGCAATCTGATTTTTGTATGTAATAGCAACTGCGGCGCCAACAGTTCCCGATTGATTGATTTCGGCAGTTAAAATGCTGTCGTACTTATTAATTAATCCCTGAATTTCAAACGGAACTTTTTCCTGCTCTTCAAGTGATACATTGTTAAACTCAACATCAATTTCATTTGTTGTATTAAACTTGTGCCGCTTAAATGCACCAAAAACTACAAAAATAATAAGCAGAGTTGCAAAAAAGATTCTTTTCTTCATCCAGTTATTCTTCTTTTAGGGAAAATTATTAAAGCGTCTTAATAATAGCGGCCGCAAAATAAAAATTTTACCCTAAAAAAAGGATAAATCACCCGATTATTTTTCCTTTTTTTATCAATATCTTTCTGTTGGTTAACTGTGCTGATCGCGTGGAACTTTTACCTTAATTTCTTATAGGCATTTTTGATTTCTTCAGCGGTTGAATCACTGATTTTGTATAATGGTGAACGAAGAATATTTTTAATGGTTCCCTGAAAATGCATCAGTGATTTTATACCTCCCGGATTTCCATCTTTAAAAAGGAGAGTAAAAATATCGATCATTTCGAAATGCAATTGGAGGGCTTCCTTAAAGTTTCCTTCAAGTGCAAGATGAACAAGACGACTAAGTCTTCCGGGTAACGCATTTGCAACTACTGAAATTACACCGCTGCCTCCAATGGAAATTATAGGAAGTGCCAGCACATCGTCGCCGGAAATAACTGTAAAATTATCCGGAGAATATTTTCCGATTTTAGTAATCTGTGAAAGCACTCCGGAAGCTTCTTTAACCGCAACAATTTTCTCTGATGCTTCTGCAAGCCGCACCACTGTTTCAGCTTCGAGGTTTATTCCTGTTCGTGAAGGAACATTATACAGGATTATCGGTACAGGACTTGCTTTTGCAATTTCGGAATAATGCCTGAACATACCTTCCTGCGAAGGTTTATTGTAATAGGGAGTCACAATCAGCAAACCGCTGATCCCGTTAAAATCGAATTTATCAATCTGCTTTATTATTTTTCGTGTATCATTTCCACCTAAACCAACAACCACTGGTAATCCGGCCGATTTTTCCTTTATGAGATTAACAACATCTTTTTTTTCGCCGGATGTTAATGTTGGAGTTTCGGCAGTGGTTCCCAGGGCAACAAGGTAATCCATGCCGCCTTGCACCTGATTGCCGATAACCTGTTCAAGTGCTTTAAAGTCAATAGTATTATCCTCTGTAAATGGTGTAACCAGTGCTACACCTGCTCCTTTAAAAAGTTGACTCATGTACTCTTTGTTTTATTTAGTTCGCCAAGATAGAAAATTTGTTGTTTTGCCAGGTACAAAGCATCTGCTTTCGGGCCAATATTAATATTCAGGTCAAAGAAGTTTTTTTCTTTTTGCGACCAGCCAATTTTAAATTTAGCCGGACAAATCGCTGTAGTATAATCGAGTAAAAAGTTCTGCTCAAGTGCAATATTGAAAAGAACATCGAATTCGGTCTCAATAAAATTATCATAGGTTCCGGGCCTGGGAAGTCCCAACCAGTTTAAATCTTTTTTTGATATTGCATTTGACGTGGTAAGTGCCGACACTCCATTTTCGTAAACACATAAATTTCTGAAAATTACTTTTGTGTGCAGGAAATGATCATGCAGGTAACGATATGCATCCGAATGATGAGGTTGCCAGATTACCCCAACTTTCTTAAGTGATTCAGGATTGGGCAAAACAACCTTTCGTTTTGTTTCGGCAAGCTTTTTAAAAAGTTGCCGGTATGCATATTTTTCGATGAAGTTCATTGTTTATACAAAGATAATTAAATGATTTACGACTGCCGAATCATAAAAATTTATATTCAAACGCTATATTATTCAATCATTTTTATGAAATCTTCTTCTGAAATGATTGGAATTCCAAGTTGGTTTGCTTTTTCCAATTTGCTGGGGCCCATGTTTTCACCTGCGAGTAAATAATTGCTTTTCTTAGATATGGAACTTACGTTTTTCCCTCCGTTTTGTTCGATCAACTGTTTCAGCTCATCCCGGGAGTGCTGGTTGAAAGTGCCTGAGATAACGATATGAAATCCATTCAGCTTTTCCGAACGATTGCTTAACCTGTCTTCACTTATCCTGAATTGCAGTCCCTGATTTTTCAGGAATTCAATTAGATCCTTATGGACAGGATTTAAAAAATAGTCCACAATACTTTCTGCAATCCTGTCGCCGATTTCATCAATTTCAATCAGTTCTTCTTTTGATTTTGATTGTATTTCATCAATGGAATGCAGCTTTTTGGCAAGCGTTTTTGCAACAGTTTCTCCGACAAACCGAATACCAAGTGCAAATAAAACCCGCTCAAAGGGTACTTGTTTCGAGGCCTCCAGTCCATCAAGAATTCGCTGGGCCGATTTATCCTTTATCCTTTCCAGCTGCATCAGCTTTTCTTTATCCAACCGGTATAAATCTGCAACGCCATTAATTAATCCGGAGTTATAAAGCAAATCAATTGTTTCTTCACCCAAACCATCGATATCCATTGCTTTCCGGCTCACAAAATGTTCAATTTTACCTTTTATCTGCGGCGGGCAACCTGTTTCATTCGGGCAGTAGTGAGCTGCTTCGCCTTCGGTCCTGATTAAAGGAGTTTTGCAAATGGGGCATTCTGTAATAAACTCCACTGGTCTTGAGCCGGGCTGACGTTCAGTGATGTCCACACCAGTGATTTTAGGAATAATTTCGCCACCTTTTTCCACCAAAACTGTATCCATGTAATGGAGGTCGAGGTTTTGAATGATGTCGGCATTGTGCAATGATGCGCGTTTCACTTTTGTACCTGCTATCTGCACCGGTTCAAGCAGGGCAACCGGAGTGACTGCTCCTGTTCGCCCCACCTGGTATTTTACATCTTTTAATTTGGTAGCTGCATTTTCGGCTTTGAATTTATACGCGATTGCCCAGCGTGGCGATTTGGCGGTATAACCCAGATTTTCCTGCAAATTCCGCGAATTCACTTTAATCACAACTCCGTCAGTGGCCACAGGAAGTTTGTGGCGTTCAACATCCCATTTTTTAATATATGCAAAAACTTCATCAAGATTTTTGCACAGTTGCATGCCTGCCGAAACTTTGAATCCCCACTTTTTTGCTTTCTGAAGAAGTTGGTAATGTCCGTCTTCCGGAAGTTTTTCGCCAAGGATATAGTAGAAATAAGCATCAAGATTGCGCGAGGCGACCAGGGAGGAGTTTTGCATTTTTAATGTTCCGGCAGCCGTATTACGGGGATTGGCAAGCAGCGCTTCACCGGCTTTTTCACGTTCTGCATTTAATTTTTCAAATACTTTAAAGGGCATCAGAATTTCGCCCCTGATTTCAAAATCTGAAGGAAAACCGTTGCCCCGAAGGACTAGTGGCACCGTCCGGATTGTACGTACATTGTTTGTTACGTCATCACCTTTTGAGCCATCGCCACGTGTCACTGCCCTCATGAGCAGCCCGTTTTCATAGGTCAGGCTGATGGAAGAACCATCAAATTTTAATTCACATGTGTATTCAAAATCAGTTTCAATTATACGTTTTATACGTGCATCAAATTCTTTTATTTCTTCTTCAGAATAAGCATTCGAAAGTGAAAGCATTGAATAGCGGTGCTCTACCTGTTCAAATTCTTTATTGATGTCGCTGCCTACACGTTGTGTTGGAGAATTTGGATCATTAAACTGAGGGAATTCCTTTTCGAGCTTGTCCAGCTGTTTTAACTTCATGTCGAAATCAAAATCGCTGATTACAGGCTCGTTCAATACATAATATCTGTAATTGTGCTCATCCAGTTCCTTTCTTAAACCGGTTATTTCCTTTAAAGCTTCCTGGTCGTTCATCCCTGAAAAAGTATTGAGTTTTTAGTGAAACATCAAAAATGATAATAAGATTAAAAGTAAGCAAGATTTTTTAAGTGATTTAAACAATTTATGGTTCAATATCCTTTAATTATAAACAATAAAAAGATGATTATGGCTTTTACTCTTGAATTGGGATCAAAGGCAATTGAATTTAGTTTACCTGCAACCGACGGGAATCAATATAAATTGAGTGATTTTGATAAGGCAAAATTCCTTGTCATATTTTTTACGTGCAATCATTGCCCGTATGTGATTGGAAGTGATGAGGTAACACGTAATACGGCAGAAAGATTTAAACCGGAAGGAGTAGAATTTGTCGGGATAAATTCAAATAGTGCCAACACATACGAATCTGATGATTTTAAGCATATGGTTGCGCGTATGAAAGAACATCATTTTCCATGGAAATATTTAAGGGATGAATCTCAGGCTGTAGCCTTAACTTACGGAGCTTTGCGAACACCTCATTTTTATATTTTTGATGAAGAGCGGAAACTGGTTTATACAGGCAGGGGAGTGGATAATCCCCGGGATGCTTCAAAGATTACTGTTAACGATCTTGAAAATGCACTGGAAGAATTAACATCCGGCCGGATGGTTTCGACACCGGTTACCAATCCTATTGGCTGCAACATAAAATGGGAAGGCAAAGACAAGCACTGGATGCCAGCTGATGCATGTGATTTGATTTAATTCCAAAAATCGGGTTTTACATGCAACCATGCAGTTTCTTGTTTATATTTGTTGAATATAATTTAAACCAATTATTCTGATTAAAATGAAAACTTTAAAGTTGTTTTTTGTTGCAGCTATTGTTATGACTGTATTTGGAGGTTTCGCTCAAAATCCTCTAAATGGTTTTGGCGGAATGTGGTCTCTTGAAATTGAAGATGGTGCAGTAGGATGGCTTAAGGTTCATAACGAAAAGGGATATCTTGATGCTGAATTATTGTGGCGTGGAGGAAGCGTGGTTCCTGTGTCAGATGTTTATTTTGTTGGTAAAAAAAATCTTGTAGTTACCCGCACCCGCGAAGTGGTTCGTTCGAAAGAAGGAGAGACTGAACGGAAACATACAGTGACGCAAGTATTCAATTTTACAAAAAATGGAAGTAAATTGACCGGCACTCTTGTAGAACCAAATTCCGACAGCAGCGGCATAAGTAAGACGAAATTTAAAGGGTGGAAACTTCCGGAAGTTCCGCCGGCCCCTGATTTGCAAAATCAAAAATTCGGAACTCCAGAAGAACTTTTTAATGGAAAAGATTTGAGCGGATGGAAATTAACCGATCAAAAGCAAACCAATGGATTCAAGGCAATTAACGGAATGCTGGTAAACGATCCGACGCAGGTGGAAGGACAGCGGGTTCGCTACGGAAATATTCGAACCGAAAAGGAATTTGAGGATTTTAACCTGAAGCTGGAAGTGAACGTTCCGGAACACAGCAACAGCGGCGTTTATTTGCGTGGCATGTACGAAATTCAGGTTGCCGACACATACGGGAAAGAACTTGATTCGCATAACATGGGCGGGCTGTACAGCAGGATTACTCCGGTTCTTGCAGCTGAAAAACCTGCAGGTGAATGGCAGTCGCTGGATATTACATTATGCGAAAGGCATGTTACTGTTGTCCTTAACGGGAAAACCATAATCGAAAACCAGCCTGTTTACGGACCTACCGGCGACGCAATAATTGCAGATGTGTTTAAACCCGGGCCAATTTGCCTGCAGGGTGATCATGGTAAAGTTTCTTACAGGAATATCATTTTAACACCGATTATTAAATAGTTTTTTGGACCTTTTAATTTCAGTTTACAATTAACAAAGGAATTTTTGTTCTGTGCCTGACAGAATCAACTGTTGTTCCCAGGATAAGATCTTTAAAAACTTTATGGCCGTGGCCACCCATCACTAAAAGATCAATATTACGGCTTGAAATTATTTTGCTTATTTCTGATGCAGCATTTCCAAAACCGATATAAATATCTGTCTGGTAACCCAGTTCCTTCAGTGTGGATTTATATTTTTTAAGACTGTTGCTGTCAATGCTTGTTTCATAATCCATTGTATTTTTTCCAAGATAACGGGCTGCAGCGCTTTCCACCACATGTATTATTGTATATGTGGCCATTTTACCACCCTGATTCAGCGCACTTTTAATAATCAGCTGATCATTGCCTGAAAAGTCAATGGCAATTCCAATGTGCTTATAACTGACTGTTTCAATTCCTGAAAAATCAATTGCCTGTCCGTGCGGTAGTTGTGCAGTTTTTTTACCGTTTGATTTGAAAAACGGATGAACGAAAACATAAATTAACAGGAACAGTGAAGCAATTGCAAGAGGTATAACTGTAACGTAAAATATGAATTTGTTATCGCCTGCAGAAGCTATCCACCCTGAAATTTCGTCGTACACAAGATGGATGTTCAGGTAAACAATGATGGAAGCGCTTATCCAGGCCAGGATTTTTACACCGGTTTTAATTGTGAATTCCTTCATGGTTTTTTTATCCGAAGTAAAATGAATAAGCGGGATAACTGCAAATCCGAGTTGAAGACTCAGGACGACCTGGCTCAAAATCAGCAATCTTCCCAAAGCCTGATCGCCAAAATAGAGGATGGTAAAAATTGCCGGAGCAATTGCAAGTAACCGGGTAATTAACCTGCGTAACCAGGGCTGAATGCGCAAATTCAGATGGCCCTCCATAACAATCTGTCCGGCCAGTGTGCCGGTAATGGTTGAGCTTTGCCCGGCTGCAATTAATGCAATGCCAAAAAAGGTTGGAGCAGTTTTCCCAAACAGATTTTCAAGTAACCTTGAAGCATCCTGTATTTCAGCAATATTAAAAAAGCCGTTTACATAAAATGCTGCCGCAGCTAAAACCAATATGGCAGCATTTACAAAAAAGGCCAGGTTCAATGCAATGGTTGTGTCAAAAAAATTCATCCGGATAGCATTCTTCATCCCTTTTATTGTCCGGTCAAATTTTCTTGTTTGTACAAGCGAAGAATGTAAATATAGGTTGTGTGGCATAACAGTTGCTCCAATAATTCCAATGGCAATATAAAGCGCATCACCATTTAAATTTGAAGGGATAAAACCTTTGGCAACATCTCCATAATCCGGCGAAACAATAAACATTTCCATCAAAAACGATAATCCGATGATAAATACAAGAGAAACGATAAATATTTCCATAACCCGCATCCCCTTGTTTAACAGGAACAACAATAAAATAGTATCCAAAGCAGTGAGGCTGATGCCCCAAATCAGCGGAAGACCAAAAAGCAAATTCAAACCGATGGCCATCCCGACAATTTCAGCCAAATCGCAGGCGGCAATTGCAATCTCCGCCAAAATATACAATGGGATATTTGCCCATTTCGGGTAGCTGTTCCTCGATGCCTGGGCCAAATCCATTCCTCTTACTATACCCAACCGGGCACTTAACGATTGTAAAAGAACTGCAATCAGGTTCGACATCAGCAAAACCCAGATAAGTTTATATCCAAACTCGGAACCACCGGCGATATCGGTGGCCCAGTTGCCGGGATCCATGTAACCCACACTGACAAGATAGGCCGGACCAAGAAATGCAAGAATTTTACGCCACCCTCTTTTATCCGTCCTGACACTTGAGTGAACTTCACTTAATGATTCCGGTTTCATGGACAATATTCTTTTCGAATTTTTTCTTTGATAAAAGCAAGTTAGATTAATCTAACAATTCGTTTGGAATAATTGTTTATATTTACTTTTATAAACAAAATAATATGGCTTCGCAAACAGAGGAAAATTATTTGAAGTCGCTGTTTACACTTGCCGGGGGGGATAAGGAGACAAGTTTGTCGGAACTGGGCAAATTACTCCAGGTGAGGCTGCCCACTGTAAACAGCATGATGAGAAACCTCAAAAGCCAGGGCCTTGTCAACTACCAAAAATACAAACCGGTTTCACTTACACCAAAGGGAAAAAAGGTTGCTGCACTCATTCTTCGCAAACACCGGCTTACCGAAATGTTTCTTGTTAACAAAATGGGCTTTGGCTGGGAAGAAGTGCACGATATTGCCGAACAAATAGAGCACATCAGTTCGGTGACTTTATTTGACAGAATGGATGAATTACTCGGATTTCCGCAATTCGATCCACATGGCTCACCAATCCCTGACAAACACGGCAACATTGACCGGGAAATCAGTCTTCGTCTGAGTGATTGCGATGCAGGAGAAAAGGTAATTCTGGCAGCCATATCCACCGATTCAACCGGTTTTATCCAATACCTTGATAACAATGGCTTATCTCTCGGAACTGAAATCTACATCGCTTCAATTGAACCATTTGACAAAAGTATGACCGTCAGTTATAAAAACAACAGAGAAAAGGTATTTTCACA
Organism: uncultured Prolixibacteraceae bacterium; assembly: GCA_963816685.1. Lineage (GTDB taxonomy): Bacteria > Bacteroidota > Bacteroidia > Bacteroidales > Prolixibacteraceae > CAVYUC01. The sequence goes on from CAWFMB010000021.1 coordinate 118,776, forward strand.
GCTCGTTTGCGAAAGGTTACTTGTGGAGCGGACAAAATCATGAAATCAAACTTTATTGCATGAATACCGGATAAATTTGATGCTTTTATCTGTTTCAGGGAACTTTCAGTAATTTTAAAATGTTTAACTGAAAATTGAAAAAATGAGTTTACATCCTTTAATACTTCTTTTTATGATGATTATTCCATTACATGTTGGAGCACAAATTACCGGGAAAATTGAAAATGAAGCAAAAAAGCAAACACAGCCGGCATTGAAATTATGTAAATACCTTCATCAAAATCCGGAGTTGTCGTTTCAGGAATTTGAAACAGCAAAACTTATTGTTGCTGAACTGCAGGATATTCAATTCGATGTCACTGAAAATTTTGGCGGGAACAGTGTGGTTGGTATTTTAAAAAACGGCGCCGGGCCGGTGGTAATGCTTCGGACTGATATGGATGCGCTGCCCGTGCAGGAGAAAACAGGATTTGAATTTGCCAGTACTAAAAAAGCAAAAAATTCGGATGGGGAAGAAGTTCCGGTAATGCATGCCTGCGGACATGATATTCATATGTCAACCTGGCTGGGAACAGTTCGTACATTAACCGCTTTGAAAAATGAATGGAGCGGAACGTTGATGGTTATTGCACAGCAGGCAGAAGAATTCAGCGGCGGCGCAGGTGAAGCAATTGATGCAGGCTTGTTCAGGAAATTTCCAGTGCCCGGTTATGCGCTCGCTTACCACATCAACCCCGAGCTGGAATCGGGAACAATCGGGTTGGTCAGCGGACCTGTTTTTGCCGGAGTTAAATCTGCTGAAATTACTGTTTATGGAAAAGGAGGACATGGAGCGTATCCTGAAAAATGTATTGATCCGATTGTGATTGCTTCGAGAATCGTGCTTGATCTGCAAACAATTGTCAGCCGTGAGATCAATCCGCTGGAACCGGTAGTGGTTACTGTAGGCTCTATCCATGGTGGCACACGTCCGAATATAATTCCCGATGAAGTTAAACTTGAACTCACCCTTCGTTATTATTCAGATGAAACAATTGAAAAAGTGATATCTGCAATAAAAAGAATCAGTAAATCAGCAGCAGAAATGGCGGGAATGCCGGACGATAAACTACCCCGGGTTCATGTTTCGGAAGTGGTTACACCCCCGGTTCTGAATAACCCGGAACTTACCGAAAAAGTGAAATTGTTTGCATCGGATATGGCTGGTGCGGAACATATTTTAAAAACGGCACCTGCGATGGTTGGCGAAGATTTTGGCAAGTACGGCCGTACACCTGAAAATGTTCCCGTTTGCCTGATTTGGCTGGGAAGTACAAGTCCGGAATTAATGGCTGAATTGAAGGCAAAGGGAGAAAAACCGGCACCATTGCATTCCTCCAATCTGTACCCGGATTATGAAAAAACAATTGAAACAGGTATAAAAGTGATGACCGGAACTGTTATTGGTTTGTTGGGGAAAAAGTGAATGCAACTCCTGTAATACAAAATACTTTCCGTTAAAAGGATGCTGCAAATATCCATCGTTGCTGTATTGCCTCACATTTGAATATTTAGTATTATTTTCCGTATAAAGAACATTTTCAGCTTTCATTGCAACACTGGTTTTTTAACTGCAAAACCGTATGTTCAAATTCCCAAATCAAAGATTTGATTGCAACCGGTTATCAAATTCAATTTAAATAAAACCGGATGCAAATTTTTATCTCCGGGAAATCAAATCACATCTTTTATCCTGCCATGGTTAATTACCCACTGAAAATGGTGAAAACAATATCTGCCCAATACCAACCCTATACCTTCTCCGGCTTTTCTTCGGACTATCTTCGCTGTTTCTTCGCAGTTTCTTCGCAGTTCATTCGCGATTTCGCGAATGAACTGCGAAGAAACTGCGAATTTAATGCGAATTTAATACGGTGAAGGTAACTACCAGGTATAAGGTAGTGAATAGCCATGGGTGCAGGATTCCGGATTTTATTTTTAACCCTTTTTATACTTCTTCAAAAAAGGGGGATTTTGAAGCAGATGATAAACCGGGTTCATGTGAGACATCAACATGTTGTTTTTAAAAGCGGGACTGTTCTTTTAAAGAAATCCGGATAAGTTTTCATGGAATTATTAATTAAAAGTCCCGGTTGTGTATAAATGTGCCTTTGTTTGCGGGAACCGCACTTTGGTGGCAGGAGAGGAAAATAAATAAAAAAGGAGGAAATCTGTTTTATTTTCCTCCTGCCCGATAAATGAATGAATTAAGCTTTAGTTTGAAGGCACGTACATTAAATCAAAATTTATTTGTCCAAGATGGGTTTCAACTTTATTTACCACCTGCATGACATCTGTCCATAATTGCTGCCCTTCTTCTCCAAATTGTTCCCATTGTTTACCGTTCATTTCGTAATGCTCTGCCGGATTGTTACCAGTTTCATCTATAAAATATACAATGTTTAGATTGGGTGCAAATGTTGGATAAAACGTATAAAATGCTTCTTTTACTTGATGTTTTTTGCGCAGTTCGACGTAACGTTTTACTATTTTCTCAAATTCTGCATGTTTTCCAGGCTGTATGTGAAACTTTTCGAAAAACCGGAATTTTGAACCGGTGGGTGTTGTTGCGGATTCAGCACCTGGAATGGACAGTTCAGGTTGTGATTCGAGAATCATCCTGTTAATATTCTGATATGTATCATCGAAATTCTTTTCAATTTCCTTCGACTTTTCCGAATCTTTTTCCCTAAGTTTTTTTAAATTCGTTTCAATATCATCAATATCTGCATATTTTGTGATAGGTATCGAATACCACAAGTATCCATCGTTGCTGTATTGAGTCAGATTTGAAAATGGAAAATTATTTTCCATGTAAAATGCATTTTCAGCTTTAATTGCATCGATTGCTTTGTTTAACTGCAGAGGCGTGAGTTCAACTTCCCAAACCAGATATTTGGTTTTGGCGTTTTCCTGGGCATCGGTAACAGGCGATAAAATTACCAAAACAGCCAGAATTAAAATTGCGGCATAAAATTTCTTCATTTGCTAATAATTTAAGTTCTCAATAATAAATAAACCACTTGTCGTTATTTTAATTAAGTTTAAATAACAATAACAAGTTACTACATATTAACAAATTATAAAAATTATTTGAAGTCAAATAGTGAAAAAAGCAATCCGGTAGGTGTTGTGGAGGGGGCATAACTGAACAGGAGCAACGTTTAAACCGATGATTTAAATCCTGCCGGAAGGAATGTTTTTTTTTGTGTTGAAGAAATATTCCTGCTGGAACAGGAATTTTAATGTTTTTGTTGTATGAAAAGTTTGGGGTGGTTCTTATTTTACCAGTTTTACATCGACTGCAACCGGTCCTTTCTGGCCCATTTCCACTTCAAAACTCACGAGGTTGCCTTCTTTAATTTCGTCTACAGTGTTATTGATATGGACGAAAATACTTTCTTTTGTTTCTGAATCCTTTATAAAACCGTATCCTTTCGAATCATTGAAAAATGCTACTGTTCCTTTTCTTACCGGATCCATATTTTCGACGTTTTCACTTTTGGGTACGCCGATTTCAATATCTTCAAGCTTAATTTCGGTTTTTTTACCGGGGTCGGGTGGTGTATCCATGATCCTGCCGTTTTCATCAACGTAGGCAATCATATCATCAAGACTGTTGCTTTTGTCATTATCTTTTCTGGCCAGTCTCTTTTTTTCCTTTTCTTTTCTTTTCTTTTCTTTTTTGTTTCGAACTTCTTTTTTATTAAAAGATTCTTGTGATCTACCCATTAATTTTATTTTACAGTTTTATAAAGTGATAATTTGTGTAAATATAATTGTTTTTATTGCTCTAAAAAAGAATGTTTTTCTTTTAGGAGTTTTTTTAGCTTTGAAAGACCTGTTGATTTTATCTGACGGACACGTTCAGATGAAATCTGATATTTTGATGCAATATCGTTTAATGAACTGGGTCTGGTTCTGCTCAATCCGAATGACATAGTTAATACATCAGCTTCGCGTTTCGAAAGTTTATTCAATGCCCGCTGGACATTTGTTGAAACCGATTCGTACATGATTTCATCATCGGGCAAAGGCATACTTTCAGTTTGAACAACATCATATAAATTGAAGCCGTCACTATCTTCAGAAAGTGGTTTGTCGAAAGATATTTCACGTTTTTTAATGCTGTTTGCATACAGCACTTCTTCGTCTGTCAACTGAAGATATTCGGCAATTTCATTTTCTGTTGGTTCACGTTCAAGTTTCTGTTCAAGAAGAGGAACAGCCTTTCTGATTTTATTTATCAGCGAAAGCCGGTTTAACGGCAAACGCACAATCCGGGTGTGATCAGAAATTGCCTGTGTTATCGACTGGCGTATCCACCAAACTGCATAGGAAATAAATTTGAATCCCCGGGTTTCATCGAAACGTGTAGCTGCTTTTACAAGTCCCAGATTTCCTTCGTTTATTAAATCAGGGAATGAAAGTCCCTGGTTTTGATATTGTTTGGCAACTGAAATTACAAAACGCAGATTTGAAAGTACAAGCTTTTCAAGTGCGCTTTGATCTCCGTTTCTTATACGTTCGGCCAATTCAATTTCTTCTTCTGCAGCAATCATCGGAAATTTATTTACATCCTGAAAATAACGGCTAACAGAATCTCCATCCCTTTGGGTTATTTGTTTTGTAATCTTTAACTGACGCATTTATAGATGTTTATTCTAATTTGGGTACTTATCCTTTAAATTAACTCATAAGTACCTGCTTTTGTTGAAATAAAATTAATACCCATCTCTCCTAAGCAGAAGGGATGGGTATTACAGGCTTGTTTTTTTTGATATTTAACACAATATCAAATAGCCGCATCTTATTTTACGTTAATTGCAACCGGACCTTTTTCGCCTTGTTTAACATCAAATTCAACTTTCTGTTCGGGCATTAAACCACCAAAAGAACTTACTAGTCCTGAACGATGCACAAATATATCATCGCCATTTTCCGATTCGATAAATCCAAAACCTTTGGTTTCGTTATACCATTTTACTTTACCTTTTGTCATGCTATTTTTTCTTGTTTTAAAAGTTGTTTGTTCTGGGTCTGGCTTCATTTACTACCATTTCTCTTTGTTCAAGCTCTGCTCCGTTTAATTCTTCAATTGCTTTTTGGCCTTCTCCCTGGTTTTCCATTTCTACAAAACCAAATCCTTTGCTTCTGCCCGAAAATTTATCCGTAATTACTTTTGCAGAATTTACTGTACCATACTCTTCGAAAATACCTTCCAGGTCATTTTCATCTACCTTAAAATTAAGGTTTCCAACATAAATGTTCATCTTAAAATTTTTTAATTGTTTTTGATTAACAGCAGGCAACTTTTGTTGTTCAAATTAAATTGAATACAAAATATGTTACATTTAATCGATTAAATGCCTGATGTTAAAATGTTTAAAAAAAGAGATTTAAAAAAGAGAGCGATGTGAACTAACAAATGTCCGGGGTATTAGTAAATAAAGCACAAATTCTCAAACCTGTATTTTTGGCAAAGATAATCTTTATTTTCAGGGATTTATTATTTATTTCATTTATTTATAATTCAGTGACCCTTCGAATTCGCCCGTTTACGTTTATTATTTCCTTATTTGTTATTTCTTATTCCTTATTCGACATTCAATTTCTCTTCAACATTCAACATTCGACATTCCTTATTCGACATTCAACATTCAATATTTAATTTCCTTTCAACTCGCCCTTTATTGCATACGAGTTGATGAGGAGTTTGGAGAAAATAGCATAAACCCTTTATTTGAAAAGTGCAATAAAACCAACGGACGATATATAGGTAAATCTGATTGGATGAAATCTAAAGTATTATTGTAAGAATCACATTCATTTTGTTGATTTCTGCCAGAGAATTATCAGGTCAACTTTAAAATCAGAAAAATTGGGAACAATTGCCTTGTGGATTGTTTCATCTGAATGCTTTATACCGGCAGCTTAAACTTCATGGTTACCTCGCCGGTTTCTTTGTTTATCTCTATTTTTTGGCCTTCCATGCCCATCTCTTTTCCGGTGGCCATTTTAAACAGGCCTGAAAGGAACTGCATTCCGTTATTCATCACCTGCTCCAAATCTTCGGTTGTGGCATTTCTTCCCTGGCCGTTACCACCAATTGTGCTTTCTGCGGGAGTAGCGATCGATTCTTCCTGCGGTTCGGCAGCGTCTTCGGAGAGGTCGATTTCGTCGGCGGGCTTTTGTTGGGGAACTTCCTCCTGCAAGGTGCCGGGTTCTTCAGTTACTTCGGATTTCTCTATACTCTCCGGTTCCGTTTGTTCAATTTCGTTCACAAATTCTTCTAATTGCTGAATAAATTGCGAGCGGCCTTTGGTGCTGAAATCTACAAAATTGGTTTGCCCGCTTTCGCCCAGCACGCCGTCGAAAAGGCTCTGTTTTACCAGCAATCCCGAGGCAATTTTCATTTCGATGGAATTGCGGGTGATAAAATTATAGATGGTCAGTTTATTGCTTTTCTGCCCGATCCGATCGATGCGGCCAATGCGCTGGTTCTTTTTGGCCGGGTTCCACGGAAGCTCAAAATTGATAAGTGTGTCGGCTACCTGTAGGTTTAGTCCCGAGCCACCGGCTTCGGTCGATAAAAATACTTTGTACTGTGGGTTGGTTTCAAATTTACGAATGAGCTCGCCGCGCGATTTTACCGGTATTTTGCCGTTTAGTTCCACAAATCCGATGTTGTTTTCACGAAGGATTTTCCCGATAAGCTTGTGTACTTTAATCCATTCCGAAAAAATAATGATTTTGGTATCACGGTTGGGCACATCTAATTTTTCAATGAGAATATGCTGCAACTCTACCAGTTTGGGAGATTCGTTGGTTTCTTCGTCGATGAGGTAAGTAGAATCGCACACCATGCGCATGCTGGCCAGCAACAGTTGCATTTTTTGCATGTCGTATGGCGTCATGAATTTTTTACGGAGGATGGAGGCAATTCCCCTGGCATAAGAGCTATGATAATCGGTCTGCAGCGGCGAAAGTTCCACCGGAATATCGTGTTGCTGCAGGTTGGGCAGTTGATCGATAACCTTGCGTTTTTCGCGCCGGAGCAATATTTTCTCCAGTTTTTTATTGAGTTTCTGGAGGTTGTAGTAGCCGTTTATTTTATTGTGGCGGTCGGGGTCGAACAGGCAGTGCTGGTACGAAAACTCCCAAAGCGGCCCAAAAAATTGGGGATCGAGGATGCCCATCACCGAAAAAATATCGATGAGCCGGTTTTCGATTGGCGTACCGGTAATGGCCAGTTTGTGTTTGGCTTCTAACCTTTTCAGCGAGGCGGCAGTTTTGGTTTCGTAGTTTTTGGCGCGTTGTGCTTCGTCGAGGATCAAAAAATCGATGCCGGCACTGTTGATGGCCATTTGGTCGCGCAGCACGGTTTCGTAATTCACGATGAAAAAAAAATGTTCACTGCTTTTGTATTGTGCCGTCCTTTCGTCGGGAAATCCCTGCACTACCAGCGCTCTTTCATCTGAAAATTTCTCCACCTCTTTTTTCCACTGCTCTTTCAGTGATGCAGGGCAGACCACCAGTGTTTTTTCAAACGCGAAAATTCGCTTTTTCAGAATGGCGGTGGCAATGGCCTGGATTGTTTTTCCCAGCCCCATTTCATCGGCAATGATGGCATTTTTACGAAAAAGTGCGAACTCAACACCTTCTTTTTGGTAGGGGTACAAATCGGCATGAATCATACTAAAACCGGGGATGTGCCGGTCGCGCAGGCTCATCAGCATCTCCTGCTCAAAAACTGCTTCCACCTTTTCGGCCACCTCTGGCCGGATACGGATGTGCGGAAAGTCAGCAGCTTCCTCAATAAACTTCAGGAATCCTGTAATTTGGTCATCTTCAATATATTTGGAATTTCTGAAATACCTCGAAATCAGCAGTTGCTCGTTAACCGCCAATTGATGTGGATAGTGCCAGGTAATTTTATAATCGTTGAGCGGATCACAAAATATTTCCACAAACGGATATGTTTTGCTTAACCGGTTGTAAAGTGTTTTGTTTTCTTTTAGCTGCCTGAAAGCAAACATGATGTGTTTAGTGGTGCCCAGCTTGTTTAGTTTAGCGTCCATGCTGTCGCTGTAACCGATTTCGTTTTCAAAATCGCGCAGGAACACTTTGTATTTTACACCTCGTTCATTGGTCAAAATGTGGTCGCCGTAAATATTACCGGCCCACTTGATGCGGTATTCAGCTTTATCCGCTTTTTGCCGTCGCTCGGCCAGCACCCGCTTAATCATCCCCTGGCGGGAATATTTTTTATGCTCCAAATATTCTTTTGGATTAAGCAGTTGCGTTTCGTTTTCCACCTGCAACAGGCAGGCATACGCGTACTTGTCCCATTCAACCGGTTCTTTGCCACAATGCGGATAAATTACGCCGGATTCTGATTCATCGGCTTCTTCTTCCGGCAATTCAATATTGAGCGAGTATTCGGCAATTTCATCTTCCCGCTCGTCAGCTACAATCAGTTCAAAACGCGAAACCGACTGTGCCAGCACCTGGCACTGCCCATTGTTGAAAATGATTTCGCCCAACGCCCTTTCCTGTGGGCTGAGTATGGTTTGCAATTTCTTTTTTTGTGCGGAAACGACCTTTTTTATTTGCATCGGTAAAATTATTTTTAATAGTACTGATTTCAAGATGATTTATAAAAAACGAATGGATAATATTAAGACTTTTGGGTTACTACATTCACAAAAAACAGAGAGCTTTTATAAATTTTTTTCAACAATTAAAAAACAGCAACCAATTGCGCACTGACCAGGCTGAACTATTAATTGCAAATCATTTCATTTCTATAAGTATTTTTATCATTATAACCATAGAAATATAAATATTACTATTATATTTATGGTTATAACCTATAAAACTACTAGATGATCAAAAGAGATTTATACATGGAACGGATAAAACCATTTATCGACAAGCCCTTAATTAAAGTAATTACCGGAATAAGGAGAAGCGGTAAATCATTTATTTTAAAGCTGCTAAAAGAAGAATTACTTGAAAAGGGGGTTAAAGAGAATCAAATTATTTATCTGAATTTGGAAAGTCTGGAATTCTCCGATATAGACACGGCAGAAATGCTTTACGGTTATATTAAAGAGCAGGTTCATAAAGAAAAAAGGAGCTATATTCTTCTCGATGAAATACAAGAGGTTAATTCCTGGGAAAAAGCCGTTAACTCTTTTCTTGCCGATTTTGAAGTAGATATTTATATTACAGGCTCCAACTCCCGGCTTTTATCATCCGAACTTGCTACCTATCTTACCGGGCGTTACGTGGAGATCCATCTTTATCCGCTTTCCTTTTCAGAATACCTTCAGTTTAAAACTGCACGAACCGGTAATAAGAAATTTAATGCTAAAGAAGAATTTAAAACCTTCCTCCGATTGGGTGGATTTCCGGTACTTCATATTGCTGAATATCCGATAGAAGCGGCATACAGGATAGTTTTCGACATTTATTCATCAGCCATTTTACGCGACACCATTCAGCGTAATAAAATACGCGACGTGGAACTGCTGGAAAGAGTTGTGAAGTTTGTTTTGAATAATGTAGGGAATAAATTTTCAGCAAAGAATGTGGCTGATTACTTTAAAAGCCAGCAACGAAAAATAGACCTGAATACGGTATATAATTACCTTTCTGCACTCGAAAGCGCATTCATCATCGATCGTATTCCACGATACGATTTAAAGGGGAAGGAAATATTAAAGACTTTTGAAAAATATTTTACCAGCGATCATGCCATTATTTATTCCGTAATGGGTTACAGGGACAGAATGATTTCAGGTGTACTCGAAAACATTGTTATGCTTGAAATGAAAAGAAGGGGATTTAAGGTTTTTACCGGGAAATGGGGCGAACAGGAAGTTGATTTCGTTGCTGAAAAAAGTGAAAATAAACTTTATATTCAGGTGGCATACAAAATGACAGAACAATCGACTATCGACCGTGAATTTTCTCCGCTAATTCAAATCAAAGACAATCATCCCAAATATGTAGTTACAATGGATGAATTTTGGAAAGACAACATTGAAGGGATTAAGCATATTCATATTGCCGAATTCTTGTTGATGGAGAATTGGGTATAAATAATTTATTCATTTAATGCTTCTACTCAAAATTGAAGCCACAGAGCGCAATGAGTATATTTCAAAATATAATTCTTTGTATCTTCGTGCCTTTGCGAGCAAACTATACCGCGCCACCAACAGCATTTTCCTTCCAAAACCAAATGCCTTTGAACTGACCCGCAAAACGGGCGCTGCCTGAAAACGTTTATATTCGTGTCCCTTCAACTTCAACTTCAACATTCCTTATTCGACATTCGATATTCAATGTCATTCAGGATGTTCCGCCCTTCCGGGGCTGGTTTTCGATGTTGTTTGTTTTTCCTTCTACCATACTGTTGCCCCGCTGGGGCTGGTTTGTTTTTCCATTCTGCGCCTCTGAAAGGTTGAGCTCCATATCTGTTTTCAAGTTCCGCCAGGGAACGGCAGTATGGTAGCAGATGATACCGCACTCACCCGACACAACCGCTATGGATATCGTCACCGTTTTTTGTTGCTTATTCCCTTATTTTTTATTCCTTATTCGACATTCGATATTCAATTTCTCTTCAACTTCAACATTCGACATTCGATATTCAATGTCATTCAGGATGTTCCGCCCTTCCGGGGCTGGTTTTCGATGTTGTTTGTTTTTCCTTCTACCATACTGTTGCCCCGCTGGGGCTGGTTTGTTTTTCCATTCTGCGCCTCTGAAAGGTTGAGCTCCATATCTGTTTTCAAGTTCCGCCAGGGAACGGCAGTATGGTAGCAGATGATACCGCACTCACCCGACACAACCGCTATGGATATCGTACCGTTTTTTGTTTCTTATTCCTTATTTCTTATTTCTTATTCCTTATTGCTTATTCGACATTCGATATTCAATTTCCTTCGATATTCGACATTCAACATTCGACATTCGATATTCAATGTCATTCAGGATGTTCCGCCCTTCCGGGGCTGGTTTTCGATGTTGTTTGTTTTTCCTTCTACCATACTGTTGCCCCGCTGGGGCTGGTTTGTTTTTCCATTCTGCGCCTCTGAAAGGTTGAGCTCCATATCTGTTTTCAAGTTCCGCCAGGGAACGGCAGTATGGTAGCAGATGATACCGCACTCACCCGACACAACCGCTATGGATATCGTCACCGTTTTTTGTTGCTTATTCCCTTATCTTTTATTCCTTATTCCTTATTCGACATTCAACGACCGTTACATAAATTGCATTAATTCGGCTGTTATCTGATGTACATCGCGTTCCAGTTCAAGCAGTTGGTTTACACTTTCATAAAATACCGAAAGTTCGAGAATATAATCGGTTAATGATATTTCGCCGGCATCAAGAGCTTTTCGCAATAACCCGGAATGATCAAGTGATGCAAGTTCTGACTGATAACCAAGGACACTTTTTTGCAATCCGGCTGCCTTGCTGTGCAGGGTTTTTAACCGGTTATAAAACTGCAGCTTGCTATTTTTAGTTTCAAGTGCCACTGCATTTGAATTGGCACGCGCATATTTTACCTCGTTTTTGTTTTCCCACAGTGGAATTGAGATTCCAAGTGTGATTCCCTGGAACTGTTCACCAATAACTGTTTCGCTCATATAGCCGGTCTGAAACTTCGGCAAACTCTGCGCTTTATTTAATTTTATCTGTTTTTCGCTTATTTCAATCTCCTGTTTCAGCCAGTTTAAAACCGGATTTTGCTGTTGTGCCTGCTCGTACCACTTGTCAAAATCAGCAGGAATGGCAACCGGCTGGAATTTACTTTCTGTAAAATTGACGGGGATCCCGCCGTTCAATCCTTTCAGTTCCGACAATAAAGCGATTCTCTCTGTTTCGGCAGCTTCCAGTTGTTTCTTTGCCTGAAGTAAACTTAACTGAGCTTTATTGAATTCAAGAATGTTTGTTTCACCGGCTTCAAACTGCGATTTATAAGCATCTGCAATATTTTGTGCATGCTGCAGCCTTTTATTAAGTTCAGTTTCGAGTGCATTCACATATATTAAATCGTACAGCAGCAGGCGGGTTTCAAGCATTAAAGCTTTTTGCTGTTTTATATACTGCAGTTCGGCCTGCCGGTTTTTTAAGTCCGAAATCTGATTGCGGTATTTATAAACCGTTGGAAAATCGAACGACTGTGATACACTCACATCTTTTCTGTCGCCAATTGCTGAAGGTGTTCCCCATAAATAGTTGAATTCAACTTCAGGATTATTGAGAAAAATGCCGGTTTTATTCCCGATTTTTTCAGCATCAGTTCTTTCGCGAATGGCAGAAAGTGCTGTGTTGTTGTTCTCCACTTCAGCTAACACAGCATCAATGTTTTGTGCAAAAAGGGCAGTGTTAAAAATAATTACCGAAATGAAGATGAATATCAATCGTTTCATGCTTTTTCTGATTTTTTTTGTTTGCGTTTATTGTAGTTGCTGTAAATAACAGGTACTACAAAAATATTCAGCAGGGTTGAAGTTAGCAGTCCGCCCAAAATTACTTTTGCCATTGGGCTTTGAATTTCATTTCCCGATAAGTTTCCTCTGAAAGCCAGCGGAATTAATGCAAGTGAAGCTGTTAATGCAGTCATCAATATTGCATTTAAACGATCAGTGGATCCAGTAATTATTGTATCGTAGAGGGAATAATTGCTGCGTTCAAGTTTTTGATAGTTAGAAATCAGCAGGATGCCGTTTCGGGTGGCGATTCCAAACAAAGTAATAAACCCGATGATTGCGGGGATACTCAAAATTCCTGATGTCAACCAGATGGCAAAAACTCCGCCAATTAATGCAAGCGGAAGGTTGATAAGAATAATTGCTGCCAGCTGGAAATCTTTGAATTCCTGATACAGCAGAACGAAAATAATAATTAATGCAAGTATCGAGGTGAGCATTAATGTGCGTGAAGCTTTTGCCTCGCTTTCAAACTGTCCGCCGTATTCAACCCGGTAACCTTCCGGAAGATTGATTTCGCTGTTGATGTGTTGCCGGATATCATCCACTACACTTCGCAAATCGCGTTCAGCAACATTTGCAGAAATTACAATTTTCCGTTGCACATTTTCTCGGCTGATTGAACTTGGTCCTGCAACTGAAACTACTTCAGCCACCTGCTCCAGTGGTATTTTTTTACCATCGCGTGTGTCAATCAGTGCCGAGCGAATGCCTTCGATGGTTTCTGTATAGTTTTCATTCAGTTTTAAAACCAAATCGAAACTGCGCTGCCCTTCATAAATGTCAGCAAGTTTTTCGTTGCTGAATGCAAGTTCAATAAATTCATTGAACTCTTCAGGCGAAATACCATAGCTGGCAAGCATATCGCGGTTTGCCCTGATTTGAATCTGCGGAATTTCAACCTGCTGATCGACATTTACGTCAACCAAACCTTCGATACCAATGATTGAACTTTTAATTTGATTCCCGATTAAGAACATTTTATTTAAATCGGTACCAAAGAGTTTGATGGCAATGTTTGCACGTGTTCCCGAAAGCATATGATCGATCCGGTGGCCAAGTGGTTGTCCAACTGTAAATGCAATTCCGGGGATTTGTGATAATGTTCTTCTTACATCGGCCATAAAAACTTCCTGGCTGCGTTCTGCCCAAATCAAAGTTTATATCGATTTCGGCGCTGTTTGTGGTTTGAGAATGTTCGTCAAGTTCACCTCTCCCGGTTCTGCGGGCTGTGCTGATGACTTCGGGAATCTGCAGCATTTCAGTTTCCACAAGGTTTCCAAGCCTGTTGCTTTCTTCAAGTGATGTTCCCGGAGTAGTAATTACCGAAAGAGTAAGCGCTCCCTCGTTAAATTCAGGAAGAAAACTGCGGCCCAGGCTTGAAAAAATAATGAGTGAAAGGATAAATAATGCACCGATTGGAACGATTACAACTGCTTTGTTTTTCAAGGCCCATTTCAATGCAATTTCATAGGAATGAGTCAAATGACGCACCAGCCATTTTTCCCTTGTATTCCTGGCGAGGTACTTTTCGTTTGAAAGCATTAATTTTGAAAGCAGCGGTGTCAGCGTCATTGCAACAATAAGCGATGCGAACAATGAAACAATAAAAGAGATACCCAGCGGCTTCAGCATTCTTCCCTCCATTCCGGAAAGAAAAAACAGGGGAAGAAAAGCAACCATAATAATTAAAGTTGCATTGAAAATTGAAGCTCTGATTTCGATTGATGCTTCGTAAACAACCGTAAATGCAGACTGGCGTTGGTTGGGTGGTTTTTGCCTGTTTTGGCGCAAACGTTTATATACATTTTCAACATCGATAATTGCATCATCTACAAGCGAACCGATTGCTATTGCCATTCCGCCAAGACTCATTGTGTTGATGTTCAGCCCCAGTATTTTCATGGCTAAAATTGCACAAAGCAGCGAAACCGGAATGGCAACCAGTGAGATAATGGTTGTGCGAAAGCTGCCGAGGAAAATGAACAGAATGATAACAACAAAAATTCCGCCTTCAATCAATGCATCCTGAACATTGTGTACCGAAGATTCAATAAAATCTGCCTGTCTGAATATTTTTGTATCCAGCTGCACATCGGGAGGAAGTGATTTTTTCAGCACTTTAAGGTTTTCTTCGATGCGCTCAGTCAAAGCGAGTGTGTTTGTATTTGGCTGTTTTGAAACAGAAATGATAATTGCCGGTTTTGCATTTTCAGAGGCATATCCCATTTTTACAGCACTGGCAATTTCAACAACGGCAACATCCCTTATTCTTACCGGCTTTTCGTTTACTGATTTTATATAGGAATTTCCAAGTTCATTTACATCGGCAGTGCGCGCCATACCACGCACCACATATTCATTTCCATATTGCCGGATAATGCCACCCGTTGAATTTTGGCTGATTCCGCGTGTTGCCTGTGCAAGTTCATCCATCGAAACGTTGTAATATTTCATTTTCTGTGGGTCGGCCAAAACATGATATTGCTTAAAGTCGCCACCAATGATTGTAACCTGTGAAACGCCTCCGGTAGCAAGAATCAAAGGCTGTACATTCCACTCGGCAAGTGTCCGCAGTTCCATCATACTTGTACTGTCGGCCTGCAAACCAATGAAAAAGATTTCGCCCATAACGCTTGATTGCGGTGCAAGCATTGGCTGGTCAACTCCCAGCGGCATTTGTGACGAAACTGAGATGAGTTTTTCGCTGACAATCTGCCGCGCTTTATAAATATCAGTTCCCCAGTCGAATTCAACCCACACAAATGAAAATCCCTGAGCGGATGATGAACGAACACGCCGAACATTTGTCCCACCGTTTACTGCCGTTTCAATTGGGTAGGTAACCAGCCGTTCCACTTCCTCAGAAGCCATTCCGTGTGCATCAGTCATTACAACCACTGTTGGTGCCGTGAGGTCCGGGAATACATCCACATCCATGTTTACAGCAGTTTGTACCCCTATGATTACAAGGAAAACAGTTGAAAACAGGATGATGTATTTATTTCGTAAAGAAAATCTTATCAGATGATTTAACATGATGAATTGTTTTAATGAACATGGCCTGAATGTGCATCCAAAGTACCTGTAGATTGCGAAAGTTTAACTAAAACTGCCCCCGAAGTAATTACCCTGTCATTTTCGGTTATGCCATTAATGATTTCAGTTCTGCGTCCATCGGAAGCGCCGGTTTTTACTTCGCGTTTTTCAAAAAGCTCCGGAGTTATCTGAGCCATTACGAAAAAATTACCCTGCTCTTCGAGTAAAGCAGAATTTGGAACAGTGATCGCCTGTGCATTTGTAACTGTTTTTAAATACAGTTCAACAAAACCTCCGGGGATAAAACTTCCCTTATTGTTGATTTGCAGGCTGACCGGAAGCAGGAAATTATGATTGCCGGCTGTTTTTCCATACGATACAATTTTACCGTTCAATTCTTCGAGCGTATATGTTTTTTTGTCGTTCAAAGCATGAATGTTTGCAGATTGAATTGCTCCCAAAACAGGAAGATATTTTTGCTGAACTTCGGCATGCAAAAGCAGGTTTTGGTTTTGGGAAATACCAATCAGCGGCTGGCCTGCAACAACATATTCACCATTTTGAATAAAAAGCTGCTTTACATATCCTTTCATAGGGCTTGTAACGGTTTGTCCTGCCGAATTGAAATTACTGTTCAGGTTATCGTAGACTGCCTTTGCATTTTCGTAATTGTTTTTTGCTTCAAGCAAATCTTTTTGCGAAACTATTTTATCTTCAGCCAGTTTCATTGCCCGTTCGTAATCTGCTTTTGCCTGTTCGAAATTGTTTTTTGCCTCTGCAAACCTCACCTGTGAATTGTTATCGGCAAAGCCACTGCCCGAAACTGAAAACAAAACCTGGTTCTTTGAAACACTTTCACCTTCCACCAATTTATTTGTGGAGAAGTTGACAGTTCCGCTGGTTTTGGCGGTAACCAAAGTTTCATCACCAGGGGCAGACCGGACCAATGCTGTTGTTTTGATGACTTCACCAAAAGGTTCTTTTTTTGCCTGTTCAGTTGCAAAATCTATTTTCCATGACTGTTCTTTTGTAAATGTAATTGCATTGGCTGCAGAAACTTCTGCTTCTTCTGCTTCATGGATAGCATCGTGTTCATCTTCAAAAACAGTAACTTCAGGAACATGGACAGCATAAACACTGTCGCCCGAATTTATTTGAAATACAATTTCGCCGCTGCCTGTTTTTCCGGGTTCGACATTAAAACTGTATATTCCTTTGCGATCAGGTTGAGGAAGTGTTTGAGACGTTTCATTTCCGTTAATATTTAAACTCAGACTTACACTTCCACTTTCAAGCGGCTCGAAACCCGGCAGTTTGGTAAAATGTGCCAGCACATTTGAGGACTGACCTGCAACAAATGGATCTGCTTCTGCATAAACCTCAAAACTATTACTATAGGCTGTGAGGCGGATTTTTATTTCCCCGGATTCATGAGCGTGTTCCGCTTCTTCATGTTCATGTTCGGTTGAATGTTCGTTTTGATTTTCAGGTTCATTCCCTGATGTACTTGAATGGTTATCCCCGCAACCTGCGTATAACAAGGCAGCAATAACAAAAAGAAATAACTTTGTTTTCATCTGAAATTTCCGCTAAATGTTTAAAATGAAATTTAAAAGAAAGGCGTACCGGCAACAATTCATTTGCTGCAGGAACTGTATTTTCAATTAAACAAGCGGAGGTGCCCGGAGACCAAAACTTTTGGGTGCAAAAAAGGAGTACATAGAGGAAACCGGCAGATGGGTAAAATCTCCAAATTCAGGCGAATCTGAAAGGATTATCCGGCCGGCTGGCAAAATTGCCATATAATAATCTTCATGAATATCAATAAATCTTGCAACTTCTAAATCCTGTTCGGCACCCGAACGAAAAACCACAATCTTTTTAAGAATACATGATTCATCGTCGTTGCTTTTGTCGTGTTTGTGTTGTGTTGAACAGGTCTTATTATGATGTTCGTCTGATTGTTTTTCTGTTGCAGAATTGGGATTGAAGATACAAATTTCGTTGTAATGATGATGGTGCGGAATAACAGCATGCGCCAGTAAAATTATGCTGGTGAACATTAAAAAACATATTGTTATTGCCCTTTTTATCATTTGATTTGCAAATATAACATTATCTGCAAATTAACAATTCAGGTGAAAGAAGTTTTTTAATTTGTTGCATTTTGGGTCATGAGAGTTCCCTTTAATCCGGAAGGAACGAGAGATAAAATTATTTTACAGGATTATACGGAATTGTAAAACGGAAAACCGAACCACCTCCGGGGTTGGATTCAACCCAGATGCTTCCGCCCAGCAATTCGGTAAAGCCCCTTGAAATGGATAAACCCAAACCTGTTCCGTCATATTTTCGGGTTGAGGAAGAATCCCCCTGGTTAAAACGTTCAAAAATAACTTCCTGCAGGCTTTCAGGAACTCCGATACCTGTGTCTTTTACAAAGAATTCAATATTTGGTTCTTTAAGATGATATCCAAATTCGATTGTTCCTTCGTGGGTGAATTTCAATGCATTTGAAATTAAATTTGTCAGAATTTGGGTGAGTTTGGTAGCATCTGTATAAATCTGTGAATGAGGCGACGGGAGTGATTTATCAAATTTCAGTGTAATATTTTGAACCTGTGCCTGTGGTTTGAAAATAGTATATAAGTCGGTTAGAATCCCGTTGATGCTTGCTTTTTCCAGATTGGCTTTTTCCTGCCTGGTTTCGAGCGACGAAATGGTAAGAATATCACTTACAATGGAAAGTAACTGGTTGCTGCTGTTGATGATTATCGAGGAATAACCCTCCCTTTTTTGCGGGGTTAAATCCGGGTCATTTATTAAATTGGAGAATCCTATTATAGCATTCATAGGTGTCCGGATTTCGTGAGACATGTTTTGCAGGAATGCAGTTTTTAAATTGTTGCTTACTTCAGCTTTTTCCTTGGCATGTATTAAATCCTGCTGTATTTGCTGAAGTTCGGTTACATCCATAACCGTCGAAATCATTGTGTTTTGTTCAATTAGCGGGATATTTACTGCATTTACAAAACGCTGTACTTTATCTTTCCGGGTAATTTGAATGTTTTCCCAATGCATCTTTTTCGGATCTCCCGAATTGATGTCATTCATTATCCTTTTAATCAGTTGGCTGCGGTAAACTTCGTCAGGATAAATATGATTGAAAAAAGATTCGATGGAAGTGATTTCTTCTGCTTTCCATCCGTAAATTTCTTCGAACTTTTTATTCATGTAAGTTGCATTCCCGTCGTTGAAGTTGTTCAATGCCAAACCTATCGGAAGATTATCAAGTACAGTTTGAATAAAAATGTTCCGTTTGTTTAATTCTTCGTTTATTTTTTCAAGGTTTCTTTCCTTCTCTTCGGCTTGCTCTTTGGCAATAATGAGTGAATCAATCGAACGTTTACGTTCAACGATAAGTGAAATTATAGCTGCAGCTTTTTCAAGCCTTTTTTTAGCCAAATCAACAATATATTCAGGTGTGGATTTGTCTTCTTTTGAAAGGCGTTTCAGTTCCGACAGGTTAACCTTATATTTCTCTGCCAGTTCTTTTAATTTATTTTCGTCGGAAGGAGCGTCACCGTAACCAAAATTTATTGCACCAATTATTTCATCTTTAATTTTAATTGGCAAAGTATATAACCGGATTCCCCCCCTGCACTCCACATCTGTTGGTTTGCCTGTTTCCATTGCAATTATTGAAGCATCTTTCCAGCACGATTCATGGCAATGCCATATTCCGCTGTTGAATGCTTCTTCCAGATTGTTTGTTTCAGTCAGTTTATAGGAAGCTCCGTCAAGAAACCTGCACCATTCTGAAGAAAAAATTCCGAGTGCATAATTGCCATTCTTTTCATAAATTGCACATGACGTTCCCAGCAATACCATGAAATCGCTTACTATTTCCTTTAGAGTTTCCTTTCCGGCTGCATTAAGAATTATTCCACTGCTGTTTAGGCGGGAAATGTCACCGTATATTGCCTTATGTTCATTTGTGTCTTGCTCTGCCCTGGATACAAATTCAGTCCTGGAAAATAAATTGCTGTTTATAACGCCACTGGTTTCCAACAGTGATCCAAGAACTTTATTTTCCTTTTCAAGTTCATTTATTTTGGAAAGTAGTTCCTGAATTGTTATGCTTTTGTTTTCCATTCCCAGCAAATTATTAAATAACAAGTAGTGAATAAAGTTTTTCCCGGCTGAATGATTTTGTAATATTAATTAATTTATTTCAAAATGTTTTTAAAATTAGCGGTCAGCCTGTGAAATATTAATGTACTGCGAGAAAATGAAAGAGATGGATTTTGGGTAAAAAAAAAGCTTCCTGCAAATACAACAGGAAGCTTTTTTAAATCTTTTATTTTTTACAAGGGAATATTTCCATGCTTCTTTGGCGGATTCGACTTTCTTTTGTTTTGAGTCATTTCCAATGCTCCGATTATCTTTTTACGTGTATCTTTTGGATGAATAATTTCATCGATATAACCCAATGAAGCAGCTTTATATGGATTTGCAAATTTTTCACGGTATTCCTGAACTGCCAGGGCTTTTTCTTCATCATTTTTTTTCCGGTGAAGGATGTTGATTGCACCTTCGGGCCCCATTACTGCAATTTCGGAAGTTGGATAAGCAAAATTTACATCGGCACCAATGTGTTTGCTCGACATCACATCATATGCGCCACCATAAGCTTTACGTGTAATAATTGTAATTTTTGGCACCGTTGCTTCAGAAAAGGCATACAGAAGCTTTGCCCCGTGTTTAATAATTCCGCCAAATTCCTGGCTTGTTCCCGGCAGGAATCCAGGAACGTCGACAAATGTAACAATGGGCAAATTAAATGCATCGCAAAAGCGAACGAAACGGGCAGCTTTCACCGATGAATTTATATCGAGCACTCCGGCAAGGTGAGCCGGTTGATTGGCAACAATTCCAACAGGTTTACCTCCAAAACGGGCAAAACCTACAATAATATTTTGGGCATATTGTTGCTGAACTTCCAGAAAGTGCTTGTTATCAATCACATTTTGGATGATATCGTGCATATCATACGGTTTATTTGGATCCGCAGGAACAACTTCCTGCAGCAATTCATCGGCTCTGTCGGAAGGATCGATGGTAGATTTTACCGGTGGGTCTTCAAGGTTATTGGAAGGCAAAAAACTGAGCAATTCCCTGATCATCATGAGAGTTTGTTCTTCATCGGCTCCGTTAAAATGTGCAACCCCGCTTTTCGTATTGTGGGTATGCGCACCGCCCAATTCTTCTTTTGAAACATCTTCGTGGGTGACAGTTTTAATCACTTCGGGGCCGGTAACAAACATGTGACTTTTTTCATTCACCATAAAAATGAAATCGGTAAGTGCGGGTGAATAGACAGCGCCACCAGCACAAGGGCCTAAAATGGCTGAAATCTGGGGGATTACGCCTGAGGAAATTACATTGTTGTAGAAAATATCGGCATAACCTGCCAGACTTTCAACACCTTCCTGGATGCGTGCACCGCCTGAATCATTCAGTCCAACGAGCGGTGCCCCCATTTTCAGCGCCAAATCCTGCACTTTTACTATTTTATCTGCATTTGCCCGGCTTAATGAGCCACCAAAAACAGTAAAATCCTGGGCAAACACATAGACAAGGCGTCCTCCAATTTTTCCGTATCCGGAGATTAATCCGTCGCCAAGAACTTTGTTGTCCTGCATTCCGAAATCATGATTGCGGTGGGTAACCAGTTTATCTATTTCATTAAATGTTCCCGGATCGAGAAGTTGAAGGATTCGCTCACGGGCAGTTTTTTTTCCTGCAGCATGTTGTTTTTCATTGCGCTCTTTTCCTCCGCCAATTTCAGCTTTTTTATTCAGCTCTTCCAAATGGCGGTACTTTTCATTTAAATTCATTGGAGTAGATAGTATTTATAGAATTGTTTTTCAATAACACCTTACGTATAATTTATAACTTCAAATCCACAGCCTGATGGAACTCATCCCGGAGGGACTGATTTCAACTGTATTAATTTGGATTAATCCAGTTCAATAAGAATTTGATTTCCTTCGATTGTATCTCCTTCTTTAACATTCACTTTTTTTATTATTCCGTTTTTTGGCGCTTTATATTCGCTTTCCATTTTCATGGCTGCAATGATTACAGTAGTATCCCCTTCTTTTACAATGTCGCCTTCACTTACAAGAATTTTAACCACCTTTCCGGGCATTGGCGATGAGATCGTATTTTCATTTGAAGCAAAACCATTTGCACCGCGGTTAATCAGGTAGCGGGCTTCAGCATCAATGATTTCAATGTCGTAAGTTTTGTAGAGGGTGTATGCGGTATAATGTTTTGGTTTCGTCGGAACGAGTTCAATGTTATATGAATGACCTCCTTCGAGAATGGAAAATGTACCATCGGCAGTGTGAAGCAAATCCACTTCATAATACTTTCCATCCACTTCAAGTTCAAGTTTGCTTCCATTCTGACTGATGAGGTTCACCCATGCAATTCGATCATCAATTTTAATTTCAACAGGCATAATTTAAAAATGATTTAAGTGCGATATTTTTTTCCAACGGCTTTGTGCAGGAGTGAATTCCTTTTTATTTTCCTGTATTACATTAATTTTGCCAAGATAATCAACAAAAGCTGCGATTGCAACCATGTCGCTCTTATCTTCAACAGGAATTGAATTCATTAACTGTTCCTGATTCTTTTCAATAAAATGTGTATCGTATTTTCCCTGAATAAAATTGTCATTGTTCATTATCCGTTCAAGATACTTTATTGAAGTTTTGATTCCCGTAATTTTGTATTCATACAGTGCGCGGCGCATCCGGCGGATAGCTTCATCCCTTGTGTTTCCCCAAACAATCAGTTTTGAAACCATCGGGTCATAATAAATCGGAATTTCGTATCCTTCATAAACATAACCGTCGGTGCGGACTCCCAGTCCGAGTGGTTCAGAGATTTTATAAATTTTTCCTGCACTAGGCATAAAATTATTATCAGGGTCTTCGGCATAAATTCTGCATTCAATTGCATGGCCTTTTTGAGTCAAATCTTCCTGGCTAAATTCAAGTTCCAGATTTTCGGCAATTTTAATTTGTTGTTTTACAAGATCGATTCCGGTAACGCGTTCAGTTATCGGATGTTCCACCTGCAAACGTGTATTCATTTCAAGAAAATAGTAATTATGATCTTCATCCACGAGAAATTCAATGGTTCCGGCGCCACTGTAATTTACTGCTTTTGCTGCTTCAACTGCTGCATTGCCCATTTTTTGCCTCAGTTCAGCAGTCATTAAAGGTGAAGGGGTTTCTTCTATCATTTTTTGATGACGCCGCTGAACAGAACATTCCCGTTCGAAAAGATGAACAACATGACCATGATTATCTGCAAGTATTTGAAATTCGATGTGGTGCGGTGAAGTGATATATTTTTCAATATAAACAGAATCATTCCCGAAAGCTGATTTTGCTTCGGAGCGTGCTGCCCTTACTGCCGAAACCACATCTTTATCATGGTAAACCAGCCGCATACCTTTTCCCCCTCCGCCAGCTGATGCTTTAATCATTACCGGCAAACCAATTTCTTTAATTGCATCCAGAACTTCCTTTTCGGTGACTACACTTCCCGGAGTACCGGGTACAACCGGAATTCCGGCTTTTTTCATTTCATCACGGGCCTGGATTTTATCCCCCATTTTTAAAATAACCTCGGGTGAAGGTCCTATAAAAATAATACCTTCTTCTGTACAACGTCGCGCAAATTCTGCATTTTCTGATAAGAATCCATAACCGGGATGAATGGCATCAGTCCCACTTTTTTTAGCTGCTTCAATAATTTTATCAATGTTCAGATAACTTTCACTTGAAGGAGCCTTGCCAACACAATAAGCTTCGTGTGCATATCGCACATGAAGTGATGTACGGTCGGCTTCTGAATAAATAGCAACGGTTTCAATATCCAATTCCCTGCAGGTTCGCATGATGCGGATGGCAATTTCTCCGCGGTTGGCGACAAGAATTTTTTTAATATTATTCATGGAGATATATTAATATCAGCTAACGTTCTTAATTTGATATCTAGTAAAATAACTTTATTTAACCCAAATTGTTTAAAGTATTTTTTTTTGAAATTTCCCGGCGCAAAATACATGTTGTGCCTTATACCGCAAATCAAAAAGTGTTAATAAATGTAAATTGAATGTTTTATAGCAGAATTTCTTCATTTGTTTTTGAAAATAAAAAGAATAAAGTCTAAAATTGAAAAGCAAAGGATATTATTTCATTCAAAAATTTTTTTGTTCAATAAAACAGTATATTTTTATGCATTCTAACTAAAAACCTGAAATGAATCGCAAACACTTTATTTTTATTTTTTTTGGCTTATATGCATTGGCATCCCAGGCTCAAAATTATGACTATACCCTTTCCGATGATTCCCTTGTTAATTATTATGCAAGCATTAAACGGGTTTACTATGCCGAAAGAACAGCATTGAAGCCTAAAATCGATGGTAGATTAAACGATGAGTGCTGGCAAAAAAACGGAACATGGGACGGTGGTTTTGTCCAGCAACAGCCTGAACAGGCAAATCCTCCATCACAGGAAACGGAAATCAAAATTTTATACGATGATACTTATTTGTACGTCGCCATAAAATGTTATGATAATGAGCCGGATAAAATGAGGCCTGTTTTGGGCCGGCGCGATGAATTAAATGGCGATATGACAGGTATTGCTATTGATTCCTATTTCGATAAACAAACTGCATTTGAATTTAATCTTACTGCTGCCGGACAAAAAGTGGACCTGATGCACCTGGGCGAATATGGCTGGGATTTTAACTGGGATGCGGTTTGGAATGGAAAATCTTCAGTTGGCGATTCAGCCTGGTATGCCGAAATGAGAATCCCTTTCAGCCAGTTACGGTACGCAAATAAAAAGGAACACGTTTGGGGAATGCACATCTGGCGCTGGATTGACCGTTTGAATGAGGAAGACCAGTGGAAATTAATACCTATTGATGCACCTGCAATGGTGTATATATTTGGCGAACTCCGTGGAATAAATGATATTCCTTACAAGCGGAATTTTGAAGTTCTGCCTTACGCCAAAACAAAATATGTTTCTGATGCAAGAAATCCATGGAGCCATGGTTTTGGAGTGGATGGTAAAATCGGTGTGACTTCCAATTTTACTCTCGATTATACAATAAACCCTGATTTTGGCCAGGTTGAAGCCGATCCTTCCGTTCTTAATTTAACGTCATATGAAGTTTTTTATGATGAAAAAAGACCTTTTTTCCTTGAAGGAAACAGTATTATGGAATACGGTTCCGGTTCCGACCTGCTTTTTTATTCACGCAGGATTGGCCATGCCCCTGAATATTATCCTGATTTGCAGGAAAATGAGACAATCTCAATTCCTGATCAAACATCAATATTGAATGCATTAAAGCTCACAGGGAAAAACCGTTCAGGATTTTCCATGGGAATGATAAACAGCATGACTGCGCGGGAAGATGCAACAATATATACGGATGGAACAAAGCGCCATGAAAGCGTTGAGCCATTTACCAATTATTTTATAGGCAGGGCAAAACAGGATTTTAATAACGGAAGTACAGTTTTGGGGGGAATTATCACTTCTTCAATCCGCAACATCAAAGATGAACATCTTGAATTTCTAACTGATAATTCAATTGTCGGAGGTCTTGATTTTCAACATAACTGGCTAAACAGGAAGTATTTTATCGATACAAAAAGTTTTTTCTCCAAGGTAAACGGAACACCTGAAGCTATTTCTGCACTGCAGATGAATTCAAGGCATTTGTTTCAGCGGAATGATGCAGAACACCTTGAATTTAACCCCGATTTAACAAGCCTGCAGGGATGGGGAGGTGAAGTTAGCGGCGGAAAACGAAGCGGAAAACTCCGGCTCCAGGGATTACTTGAATGGCGCTCACCAGGTGTCGAATTAAACGATGTGGGTTACCTGCGCCAGGCGGATTATGTTGAAGAAGAAGTTTCACTTGTTTACCGGGTAAATAAACCCAGTGGAATTTTACTGAGTTATTATCTGGATGTGGAACAACAGCATCACTGGAGTTATGGCGGTGAAAATCTGGGTGATGAATTAAACAGCCATGTACGTTTTCAATTTAAAAACTTATGGAAAACTGATTTGGTTTTGAACCGCACGTTCGATGAGATTGATACGCGCCAGCTGAGGGGAGGACCTTCACTCCGTATTGGAGGCCACACAAGGGCCGAAGCTTTTCTTCAGACAAATACGAGTAAAAACCTCTTTTTTGGTGCCGGTGCCGATTTTAGAAAGTATGACGATAAAATAACGGAAAGCCAGGAATATACTTTTCATGTGCAATGGCTTATCAATAATCAGCTCAACATTACCTGGAGGACAACTTTTATCGATGAGACGGATAATAACCAGTATGTGATGAAACCACTTGTTAATGGTAACCGCGAGTATATTGTTGGTAAAATAGACAGGCAAACCATTTATACAACCTTACGGGCAGAGCTGTTTGTGACTCCCGAATTATCATTTCAATTCTACGGAAGTCCTTATGCTTCAAATGGTAAATACCTCAACTACAGAAAAGTGACTGATTCAAAGTCGAAAGACTTGCAGGACAGATATTCAGGATTGTTTATTCAGGATATCGGAGCGGGAAAATATTTGCGCGATGAGAATTACAATATTTTGTATGATTTTGCCAATGGAAACCCTGATTTCAACTTTCAGGAATTCCGTTCCAACTTTGTGGCCCGCTGGGAATATAAAACAGGATCAACAATTTATTTTGTCTGGACGAATAACCGCTCCCGTTATGAAAGTCAATACGAACCTTCCATTTTAAACAGTTTTAAAGGAATATCAAAAGTTACTGCTCAAAATGCATTCATGGTAAAAATTAGTTTTTGGTTCTCTGTCTGAACCAAAAATGTAAATTTGCGCCCGTGAGTTTAAAACAGTATATACCTTATTACAGGCGCAATCTTTATCTTGCTTTTCCTGTTGTGCTTTCACAAATCGGTCAGGTTAGTGTTTCGTTAATCGACAATATGATGGTGGGGCATGTGGGTACACCCGAACTGGCTGCATCTTCCTTTGCCAATAATGTATTTATGGTTGGAATGTTTTTTGGCATGGGGATTACTTATGGCATCACGCCTCTTGTAGGAAATGCATTCGGAAACAAGCAATTCAGGAAGGTTTCTGAATGGCTGAAAAATGGAATGTTTACCCATCTGATTGCAGCAGTTTTATTGTCGCTTGTCATGTTTGGAGTATACTTTTTGCTCGGTTATATGGGACAGCCCCCGGAAGTTCTGAATCTGGCTAAGCCTTATTTTCTGCTGCTTTGTTTTTCCTACCTGCCGTTTATTCTCTTCTTTTCGGTAAAACAATTTTTTGAGGGAATTGGCAATACAAAAATTGCAATGCAAATAACGCTGACTGCAAATCTTATTAATGTGGCAGTTAATTATTTATTGATTTTTGGAAAATTGGGGTTTCCTGAAATGGGCCTCAATGGTGCCGGAATCGGAACTTTGGTTTCGCGCATTGTAATGCCGCTGATGTTTGCTGTGTATATTATTCGTATTCCCCGTTTCAGGGAATATTTCAGGCTGGCTTTTCTGGAGCCTGTTGTCAGAAGTAAAGTAGTTGCTGTTTTAAAAATAGGAATTCCAATTGGCTTTCAGATAATTGTTGAAGTTGTCACATTTGGTGTTGGTGCAGTTATGATGGGGTGGCTGGGTAAAATTCCACTTGCGGCGCACCAGGTTGCCATCGGTTTGGCATCGATGACTTATATGGTTTCACTCGGAATTTCACAGGCAACAACGATAAGAATCAGCCATCAGGCAGGTGCCGGAGATTACAGGGCATTAAGAATGGCAGCTTTGGCCTCCACACATTTGGTGTTGTTTTTTATGTCGTCAATGGGGATACTTTTTATTGTCCTGCGAAGTTATCTTCCACTTCTTTTTACTGATGATACACAGGTAGTCATTGTTGCATCACAGCTTCTTGTAGTTGCTGCTGTTTTCCAGGTATTCGACGGATTACAGGTTATCATGCTTGGCACGCTGCGCGGGATGTCGGATGTAAAAATTCCAATGATGCTAGCATTTGCTGCCTATCTCCTTATTGGAATCCCAACAAGCTATATCTTTACTTTTTTGCTGAATTCCGGACCGCAGGGAATTTGGTATGGCTTTCTTGTCGGCCTTGGATCTGCAGGGATTTTATTCTATTTCAGGTTCAAATATAACCTTCGGAAAAGGGCATAAAAAAACGGGTTACCAATGGTGGCGATAACCCGATTGTTCATAGTTTAGTTTAGTTAGACCTGGAAAATTATTGGTTTAACCGAGAAAAGGTAGTTACAATTATTATGTTTTCCACTTCTAAAAACACTTCTGCTAAGATAATATAAAATTAACATAGAGCTTAATCTTATTAAAAAATTTATTAATTTTTGTTAAAAGTTGTTCTAAGGCTTTCTGTAAAATATTGATTGCTAAACAATAATAAAATTATAAAATATGATAAAAAAAAGTCATTTTTTTTCGAACATTTTCCCGGACTATTCAATTCAGGCTGTTTGTTAAGACTTTATTCAAATAATCAACTTTTATTCTTTAAAAAATACCTGACAGAACAGGATTAGATAAAACAAGCAGATTTCTAACTTTACCGGCAATGATAGACGAACAATTTTTAATAACAGTAAGATGAAAAAAGCAATTCTGACAGGAATAAGGGAAATGCAAATGACTGAAGTGCCGCAACCTTTAGTGCTGAATAAAAATGAAGTTAAGATAAAAATGGCATCCATTGGTGTTTGTGGTTCTGATATTCATTACTATTCCGAAGGGAAGATAGGTACACAGGTGGTGGAATATCCGTTTGCCGTTGGACATGAATGTTCCGGTATTATTGTTGAAAAAGGAGAAGCTGTGACCCATGTGAATGTAGGCGATTTGGTGGTTGTTGATCCTGCAGTTCATTGCGGTGAATGCGATCAGTGCCTCTCCGGCCGGCCGCACACCTGCCGGAACAACAGGTTTTTGGGATGCCCCGGTCAGCTTGAAGGTTGTCTTACCGAATTTATTGTGATGCCCGGTTTTACCTGTTTCCCTGTTTCAGGAAAGTTAAATCCTGTACAGGCAGCACTCATTGAGCCACTTTCAATAGGAGTATATTCAGTTCATCTTGCACATCCTGAAAATTCAACTGTATCGGCTGCAATTTTTGGCGCCGGCCCAATCGGTTTAAGCATTCTTTTCAAGTTACGTGCAGATGGTATTACGAATATCGGAATGATTGAACCGCTGGATTACCGGTTAAAAAAGGCAAAAGAAATTGGTGCATTGTATCTTGTAAATCCCGAAAAGGAAGATGTACAGGAAAAAGTTACTGAGCAGGAAGAATTGTTGCTCGATGTGGTTTTTGAAGCCAGCGGCGACCAGAAAGCTGTTACAAATGCGCTTAAAATTTTAAAACCCGGAGGGAAACTGGTGCTTGTTGGCATTCCTCCCTCTGCACAATATATTTTTGATATGGATTTGATGCGCCGCAAAGAAATTACAATTATTAATGTACGCCGGCAAAATCATTGTGTGCAGGAAGCCATTGATTTGGTTGTTTCAGGCAAAGTTGATGTTGAAAAAATGGTAACCCATCATTTTAGCCTCGAAGAAAG
Organism: uncultured Prolixibacteraceae bacterium; assembly: GCA_963816685.1. Lineage (GTDB taxonomy): Bacteria > Bacteroidota > Bacteroidia > Bacteroidales > Prolixibacteraceae > CAVYUC01. The sequence goes on from CAWFMB010000021.1 coordinate 148,100, forward strand.
TGCAAAAGCTTTTGATATTGTTGAAGGTTATAAAGACAATGCTATTAAGGCGATGATTGATTTATAAATTTCATTTGAAAGGGAATGGCGTATTCTGTTGTTTATTTCCCTTCCATAATTCCGGTTTCAACCTCTCCCGACGGTCGATTGATTGAAACTCCGGCTGGTACAGCATCACCAAAATCAGGTGTTCCATCCTGATTCCAGGTAAAAGGCTGCATTCTTATATCCCTGTTCCAGCCCGGTTCAGTTGATTTTTTTGAATGGTAAATTATCCAGTCTTCTGAATTGTCAGGCGACTTTACAAACGAAGAGTGTCCGACTCCAAAAACATTTTCATTTCCTGTAAACACAGGTCCTTGTTTTTTCCAGTTGGCAGGATTAAGCAGATCGCCTCCGGGATGAACAAGTTGCAGCATTCCCAGCCGGTATTCTTTTAGCCACGATTCGCGGCAGGAGTAGATGACAAAAACCCTGTCGCCGTTAATCAGGACTTCCGGCCCTTCATTCAGATTCAGCGGCCCTCCGGTTTCCCAGCTCTCTTCAGGAGAAGAGAGTAAAACCCGTGTGCCTTTAAGTGTGTAAGGATTTTCCATTTCCTGGATGTACAGGTGTTGAGGTGTGGCATCCGTATCCATTTGTTTCTTCCATCCCGACCAGATGGCATAAAGTTTCTCTTTAAATTTAAAAACTGTCATGTCAATCGCCCAAATGTTGCTTTCAGGATTTGCCGGATTATCTCCTGTGTAAAGCATGCCCATATCTTCATATTCGCTGAAAACATCTTCGGTTCCGGAACGCAATACTCCGGTGCGCTGGTGAATAAAAGGGGGACCGGATATGCCGGCTGCATAATACACATACCAGTGGCCGTCAATAAAGTGTATTTCGGGCGCCCAGACACAATTGCTGTTCCACCCGGAGGAAGGGGCAGCCCATATTTTTTTAAGTTCTCCTTTTTTAGTCATGAACTTTGAACGGGAAACAAGAATCGAATTCTCTGCTGAATAACAATAGATGTATTCATTGCCGTGCTTTATCATCCATGGATCGGCTCCGTCCCACACAGGATTGGAAAACTTTCCGTTTTGTGTTTCCTGTTCATTCCTATCAGCGGTAAAACAACTTGTCATCATCAAAACAATCACTGCAATTAATTTCATTCCGGTCATTTTAAAACATTCAAAGTTAAACTACGCTGGTGCGGATATTGAAGAAGTAGCTGTAAATATCCTAAAAATTCATACAATATAAAAATCCAAAGTCTTTCTAAAATAACAGGCTGTTGAAACTGTTGCCCAAAGGTAAAATACTGTACATCGAAAATGTTACGGTTTTGTGAGATTTATGTGACAACTCCACAACATTAGAAGCCTAAATTTGAAATGTTAAAGCGTTGCTGGTCAGTTTGAACAAGCAACATTTGAATTTTTATAACTTAAAAACAATGTACCATGAAAACAATTTTTACATTCTTCATGCTGCTTTCTTTTATTGGAATAGCGGCAGTTACTACAGCACAGGTCGATCCTGACACAGCTGATGTTGTCAGTGTTGACCGCTTCAGCATGGAAGCAGGGCATCTGTTTGTCCGGACCGAAGAAAACGGACTGCCCGGTCCCAATGAACCTGTTGATTTTGATATGGAGCCGTTTATCACCAAAGGCCTGGGCCCCAATGGCGAGCTGGTTTCATATTACAACTTTGATGTGCAGCCCACCGAACCGGCACCCATCTACGTGCTGTTCCGCGAAGGCGAAGACAACCCGGTGGAAGGGCAGATGAACATTATTGATGTCATTCCCGGCGATATGGGTTACAACGATTTCTGGGAAGTGCAGAAAGTAACCGTCCCGATGGATTATGAAGCCAACACGGTAACCAGCTACATGGAAATCATGGATGCAGGATATGCAATGGAAGAGACCTCCATCCTGGTGAACTGCCCTGTTGTCCCTGAAGGTTCAACTGCCAGACTGCGCATGGGAGATGAGAGCCCGGAACTGACAAAAGGCTGGTATAAAGGTATGGTGGTTAATTATTTTAACTTCACCGAAAAGGCATTGATGACAAGTGAATCGGACATGGTCCCGACTTCGCCCATTTATGTGACCTTTAACATCAATCCGGATATGGAGGGTGGGGGACCGGCATCAGGATTTGTTACTGAGCCGGCTACCGGCAGGACGCACAATGTGATTGCCACCCTTCCGGACGATGAAGCGTATTCTCCGCTGTGGTGGGTAAGTGCATACGATAATGCTGATTTTGAAATGGTAAGCGATTTGGCTTCGGCAGAAGCTGCAACGATTATCGCCTCAGGAATTGCAACGGTAAACTGCCCGGTGGTGGCACAAACAGTAAAAGTTGACCGCTTCAGCATGGAAGCCGGACATCTGTTTGTCCGGACCGAAGAAAACGGACTGCCCGGCCCCAATGAACCTGTTGATTTTGATATGGAGCCGTTTATCACCAAAGGCCTGGGCCCCAATGGCGAGCTGGTTTCATATTACAACTTTGATGTGCAGCCCACCGAACCGGCACCCATTTACGTGCTGTTCCGCGAAGGCGAAGACAACCCGGTGGAAGGGCAGATGAACATTATTGATGTCATTCCCGGCGATATGGGTTACAACGATTTCTGGGAAGTGCAGAAAGTAACCGTCCCGATGGATTATGAAGCAAATACGGTAACCAGCTACATGGAAATCATGGATGCAGGATATGCAATGGAAGAGACTTCAATCCTGGTGAACTGCCCTGTTGTCCCTGAAGGTTCAACAGCCAGACTGCGCATGGGAGATGAGAGCCCGGAACTGACAAAAGGCTGGTACAAAGGAATGGTGGTTAATTATTTTAATTTCACCGAAAAGGCATTGATGACAAGTGAATCGGACATGGTCCCGACTTCGCCCATTTATGTGACCTTTAACATTAATCCGGATATGGAGGGTGGGGGACCGGCATCAGGATTTGTTACTGAGCCGGCTACCGGCAGGACACATAATGTGATTGCCACCCTTCCGGACGATGAAGCGTATTCTCCGCTCTGGTGGGTAAGTGCATACGATAATGCTGATTTTGAAATGGTAAGCGATTTGGCTTCGGCAGAAGCTGCAACGATTATCGCCTCAGGAATTGCAACGGTAAACTGCCCGGTGGTGGCACAAACAGTAAAAGTTGACCGCTTCAGCATGGAAGCCGGACATCTGTTTGTCCGGACCGAAGAAAACGGACTGCCCGGCCCCAATGAACCTGTTGATTTTGATATGGAGCCGTTTATCACCAAAGGCCTGGGCCCCAATGGCGAGCTGGTTTCATATTACAACTTTGATGTGCAGCCCACCGAACCGGCACCCATTTACGTGCTGTTCCGCGAAGGCGAAGACAACCCGGTGGAAGGGCAGATGAACATTATTGATGTCATTCCCGGCGATATGGGTTACAACGATTTCTGGGAAGTGCAGAAAGTAACCGTCCCGATGGATTATGAAGCCAATACAGTAACCAGCTACATGGAAATCATGGATGCAGGATATGCAATGGAAGAGACCTCCATCCTGGTGAACTGCCCTGTTGTCCCTGAAGGTTCAACTGCCAGACTGCGCATGGGAGATGAGAGCCCGGAACTGACAAAAGGCTGGTACAAAGGTATGGTGGTTAATTATTTTAATTTCACCGAAAAGGCATTGATGACAAGTGAATCGGAATGGTCCCGACTTCGCCCATTTATGTGACCTTTAACATTAATCCGGATATGGAGGGTGGGGGACCGGCATCAGGATTTGTTACTGAGCCGGCTACCGGCAGGACGCACAATGTGATTGCCACCCTTCCGGACGATGAAGCGTATTCTCCGCTCTGGTGGGTAAGTGCATACGATAATGCTGATTTTGAAATGGTAAGCGATTTGGCTTCGGCAGAAGCTGCAACGATTATCGCCTCAGGAATTGCAACGGTAAACTGCCCGGTGGTGGCACAAACAGTAAAAGTTGACCGCTTCAGCATGGAAGCCGGACATCTGTTTGTCCGGACAGAAGAAAACGGACTGCCCGGTCCCAATGAACCTGTTGATTTTGATATGGAGCCGTTTATCACCAAAGGCCTGGGCCCCAATGGCGAGCTGGTTTCATATTACAACTTTGATGTGCAGCCCACCGAACCGGCACCCATTTACGTGCTGTTCCGCGAAGGCGAAGACAACCCGGTGGAAGGGCAGATGAACATTATTGATGTCATTCCCGGCGATATGGGTTACAACGATTTCTGGGAAGTGCAGAAAGTAACCGTCCCGATGGATTATGAAGCCAATACGGTAACCAGCTACATGGAAATCATGGATGCAGGATATCCAATGGAAGAGACCTCCATCCTGGTGAACTGCCCTGTTGTCCCTGAAGGTTCAACAGCCAGACTGCGCATGGGAGATGAGAGCCCGGAACTGACAAAAGGCTGGTACAAAGGTATGGTGGTCAATTATTTTAATTTCACCGAAAAGGCATTGATGACAAGTGAATCGGACATGGTCCCGACTTCGCCCATTTATGTGACCTTTAACATTAATCCGGATATGGAGGGTGGGGGACCGGCATCAGGATTTGTTACTGAGCCGGCTACCGGCAGGACACACAATGTGATTGCCACCCTTCCGGACGATGAAGCGTATTCCCCGCTCTGGTGGGTAAGTGCATACGATAATGCTGATTTTGAAATGGTAAGCGATTTGGCTTCGGCAGAAGCTGCAACGATTATCGCCTCAGGAATTGCAACGGTAAACTGCCCGGTGGTTATGATTGAGAATCCTACTGCAGTGGATGATATTTTTAAAGCTCCGGTTCAGCTGCAACAGAATTTTCCAAATCCTTTCAGCTCTTCCACTGAAATCAGATTTTCAACGGACAAAAACGAAAATGTGACATTACAGGTTTACAACATTACAGGTAAAGTTACGGAAGTCCTGATAAACCAAAAGCTGCAGCCCGGTGAATATTCGGTGCGCTGGAATGCACAAAATCAACCCGCCGGAATTTACTTTTATACCATTTCTGCAGGAAATTACAGGGAGACTAAAAAAATGACGCTTCAAAAATACTGATTCCTGTTGGTCATGCAGAGGGAAAGTTACTATAAGGCTTCCGGACCTGGAAACGGGTTTGGAAGCCTTTGGTTTAATCATTTACTGAAAGCAGGATTCGGGTTCATTAATTAAATACACTGTGTCCGTTTTTTGTTTCTTATTCCTTATTTCTTATTTCTTATTCCTTATTCCTTATTGCCTTATTCGATATTCGATATTCAATTTCCTTCAACTTCGATATTCGACATTCAACATTCGACATTCGATATTCAATGTCATTCAGGATGTTCCGCCCTTCCGGGGCTGGTTTTCGATGTTGTTTGTTTTTCCTTCTACCATACTGTTGCCCCGCTGGGGCTGGTTTGTTTTTCCATTCTGCGCCTCTGTATGGTTGAGCTCCATATCTGTTTTCAAGTTCCGTCAGGAACGGCAGTATGGTAGCAGATGATACCCGCATTCACCTGAAGCTCCTCAGGAGCGACACAACCGCTATGGATATCGTACCGTTTTTTGTTTCTTATTCCTTATTTCTTATTTCTTATTTCTTATTCCTTATTCCTTATTGCTTATTCGACATTCGATATTCAATTTCCTTCAACTTCGACATTCGACATTCAACATTCGACATTCGATATTCAATGTCATTCAGGATGTTCCGCCCTTCCGGGGCTGGTTTTCGATGTTGTTTGTTTTTCCTTCTACCATACTGTTGCCCCGCTGGGGCTGGTTTGTTTTTCAATTCTACCCCGGGGGTATTGAAATCCGGATATGATGAGGGCTTCAGCCCAAAATTTTTAGGGCATAATGAGTAATTGAAAGCAAAGCGTTGATGATTTACAGTTCTTTGATAAGATCGATCTCCCCTTGCAAGGGGAGAAACCAGCGGGAGAGGGGTAAATAAGATACTAAACGAAGTTGCATTACCCTTTTGGCTTACAATTGTACATATTCGTGAAAGCTGCAGAGCAGCGAAACATGATAAAAATAATTTTCCTGATATTTTACCGGACAGCAATGATAAAAAATGAAGAAGTTATCATCCCATTCTTTACCCGGTGTTTTTTACTTCAATCCGGATGGAAGGAATCCCTTTTTCATGTTTTAAGGTATGCCAACCCTATACCAACGATATACCAGCGACGGATTAAATTCGATTCATCGCGAATTTAATCCGTCTTTGGTCCGTCTTTGGTATGGAGATGGCAACGGGAGAAAAGGGTTTAAAAACAGAAAAATCAGATTGCTTCAATTCAGGAAAACTGCAAACAGGTTTTCAACCCCAATAGCTGCACCCGGTTTATGGAACATGACCAACATCAATACGATCAGGTGAGTATTTGTGAAACTGCCTGTTTATGGAACCGTCCGCATTTAGCCTGTCCGGATGCAACCGGGTGGAGGCCGGGCAATTGCCCAAAGTCCGGTTCCAGGTACTGCCATTACGGTTGACCGGTTGAAACAGCGGGGCAAACAAATTAAACCTGTTTAACGGACGGAAAATTGTTCCTTGTGTATTCCTGACGAATTAGCGAACCGCCCGGTACAAGACCCGTACGCCGTGGTGGTGCGAGAGCCTCTCCCTGCCAGTGTTTGCTGGCGGGGATTACAGGCAGTTTTTTATTTTTTTATAATTAATTATCATTCTCAATCCATGTATGTAAATTGAAAATTGTATTACAAATAAAATGAGAACACTTGGGTAAGCCCAGTAATCGCTCCATAAAGCTTGTAAGTTTTCAAATTTGTTTCTTAAATAAATCGGAAAATCAATAATTAAAAATGTCAATGGATGTCCAAGCTTCCAAATTGCGTCTCCAAGCTCTCTGGAATCGAGAACAATACTTTGGGAACCCGTCCAACTATCAGACCAAAACATTGTCGCCAGCAATATGAAAAATAAAGATGTGAATAAACCTGTTTTCAATGTTTTATAAATTTTTACCGTCCTGGAAACCGGATTTAAAAACTTTAGGGTTATAAAAAGTATTGTCAATGAAATCAGTCCTGAAATAAATATGGAAATTACAGATACGTTTCCCCATTTTCCCTTCTCAAGAAGTGAATCATAAATTAAATCTGTATATCGTGCTAAAATCCAATAAAGATCAATGAGTAGAATGACAGATGTAAGAATTAGTAAAATTGTCACTATGAGTCTTAAGTTTTTCAATTGCAGTCTTTTTGTTCTGGTTTTAAAATCAACCTTTTGATTTTTTATGATTTCTTTTGTGAATACGCATTTTTCAAAATTGCTATAACGGCAGTATCTCTTTGTTTCGGATGCACATCCCGGTTCATCGGGATTCATTCGCGAATTTTTTTTTTTTTTTTTTTTTTTTTTTTTTTTTTTTTTTTTTTTTTTTTTTTTTTTTTTTTTTTTTTTTTTTTTTTTTTTTTTTTTTTTTTTTTTTTTTTTTTTTTTTTTTTTTTTTTTTTTTTTTTTTTTTTTTTTTTTTTTTTTTTTTTTTTTTTTTTTTTTTTTTTTTTTTTTTTTTTTTTTTTTTTTTTTTTTTTTTTTTTTTTTTTTTTTTTTTTTTTTTTTTTTTTTTTTTTTTTTTTTTTTTTTTTTTTTTTTTTTTTTTTTTTTTTTTTTTTTTTTTTTTTTTTTTTTTTTTTTTTTTTTTTTTTTTTTTTTTTTTTTTTTTTTTTTTTTTTAAAAAAGACCCCAATAGTTGCACCCGGTTTATGGAACATGACCAACATCAATACGATCAGGTGAGTATTTGTGAAACTGCCTGTTTATGGCATGGTCCGCATTTAGCCTGTCCGGATGCAACCGGGTGGAGGCCGGGTAATTGCCCAAAGTCCGGTTCCAGGTACTGCCATTACGGTTGACCGGTTGAAACAGCGGGGCAAACAAATTAAACCTGTTTAACGGACGGAAAATTGTTCCTTGTGTACTCCTGACGAATTAGCGAACTGCCCGGTACAAGACCCGTACGCCGTGGTGGTGTGAGAACCTCTCCCTGCCAGCGTTTGCTGGCGGGGATTACAGGCAGTTTTTTATTTTTTTATAATGAATTATCATTCTCAATCCATGTATGTAAATTGAAAATTGTATTATAAATAAAATGAGAACACTTGGGTAAGCCCAGTAATCGCTCCATAAAGCTTGTAAGTTTTCAAATTTGTTTCTTAAATAAATTGGAAAATCAATAATTAAAAATGTCAATGGATGTCCAAGCTTCCAGATTGCGTCTCCAAGCTCTCTGGAATCGAGAACAATACTTTGGGATACCGTCCAACTATCAGACCAAAACATTGTCGCCAGCAATATGAAAAATAAAGATGTGAATAAACCTGTTTTCAATGTTTTATAAATTTTTACCGTCCTTGAAACCGGATTTAAAAACTTAAGGGTTATAAAAAGTATTGTCAATGAAATCAGTCCTGAAATAAATATGGAAATTACAGATATGTTTCCCCATTTTCCCTTCTCAAGAAGTGAATCATAAATTACATCTGTATATCGTGCTAAAATCCAATAAAGGTCAATGAGTAGAATGACAGATGTAAGAATTAGTAAAATTGTCACTATGAGTCTTAAGTTTTTCAATTGCAGTCTTTTGTTATGGTTTTAAAATCAACCTTTTAATTTTTTATGATTTCTTTTGTGAATACGCATTTTTCAAAATTGCTATAACGGCAGTATCTCTTAATTTCGGATGCACATCCACCTTTCGGTGGATTCATTTGCGTTTTTCCTCATTGAAAGTCTTACTGTAAATTTCTCGTAAAAGAGTACCATAACAGAAGTGGTCATATCCGTTGCATTACACAACGGCATTGGCTTTCTCTGTCGTTCCTTTACCCGCACTGTATTGTACTTTCCTTACGGAGAGCCTATCCCGATTGCCCGGGAAACAGTACGGGCTTACCAAGTTCCGCTTACATAACAAACCGGGTTAGGTTCTGCCTCTTTGCCGGGGGAATCTCAATCCATGTAACAGAAACCACAAAGTCTGTTATCTATACCCCTTACCTTTTGGTCATAGCGTATCATCGTCTTTCGCTATTCTCACGTCACGACATTTATCAGCAGTTCACATTCGTTAACCATACCGGTTAAGCCTAACTCCTCCATAGTTTGACGATACCATGACAGGTTTTCCTCGCAGAAATCCTTTACAGGCTATATTGTCCGGACAGCTTCGCACAAACCAGTTGCCCGGTATGCACGTGTCCATAGGCTACTTGTGATGGAACACAAGGTTTAATCATTCAATGAACGTTAAACAGTTATAATAAGCGACTTCATGTCGCACTACGGTGTGTGAGAGGCGCACTGGCGGAGCTAATTACTGCCGGAGCCGTCTACTCGATTACCAGCTGGCGTTGATTCACCAGTCTTTCTTCTGGGGTTAACAGGAGCACTCTTTGGCAAAGCTTTGGTTTAAGCGTTGGATTGTGGGGCTTTGGCAATGTGTGTGACTGCTGCGTTGGCTCATTTTACTAATATTTTTCTCTAAGTCTTTGTTCAATTTTCCCTCAATTCAGATTTTAAAATAATTTCTTATTCTCTCATATGCTGGTTCATATGCTTTAAACTGTTTGTTCAGAGGAAAACATTTTGCGTGTAAAATTGGGATTACAGTTTGTGTTCCTCCAGCAACCTTGTACCTATTTCCACAAATCATTAGAAAAGGACTCTTCCCTTTTGGTTCGTAATAGGGTGGTTCATTTAAAATTCCTTTTGTTTTTGGAGTTGATTTTTCTAAAAACTCAGCGCTTGAATGGTACAACCCTAACTTGTGCAGCCAGTAATTCACCTGAAGCGACATGGGAAAAATATATTCAAAACCTGGGTTTTCCTCGATTATCCTTTTTATATTTTCAACTCCTGTAATTGCTTTATCTTCGGGGATGTAAACAGTTTTACCTTTTGGAGCATGTGGCAATGCTGAATTGCAAAGATTTGTAATGTAAATTTCTTCTGGTTTGATTTTTCCGTTTGTGATATGGGTTAACTGATTAAAAGCGGAAGCTGCCAAACCGTATTTTACTTTTAAAAGACCCTGTCCTTTGATGGTTTTATCCAAAAAATAACTTTGCAAATAACACAAGTTCTGCCTATTGCATTTTTGCCAAGCCGTGGGGGTCGTGACCAACTAGCAAAGCTCTTGGTGGGTGTTTTTGGTTCCCAGTCCAGTGTTTTCATTTAGAATTCAATTACTTTGTAATTATTATACATTTCCCTACCATGGCAAAATATTGTTGATGGATTCCCAATTTACTGTTATGCCATTCAATTGCATCTAAATAATTTGCTTCCTTATGAAATGCCCCATTTTGAGTTATTAGAAATGCATGGATTGTATCATATGCATTTTGAAGTGAAAAATAATGGAACCTGATAGATGTTGCTGGTATAGAAATTGGACCAGTAATTATCGCCCCATTATGCTCGATTGTTTGTGATACGCGACATTTACACAATAAAGGAGTCGGCAAAGTTGCAACATTGTTTATTTTCAATAAATTTTCCTCAGTCAATAACTCATAATACAAAAATGAACTGCACTAAATGTAAACTTCATTCTCAGCAGTTTTTTAAATCCTAGCATACATTTTAATGTTAGCATTATGGTCAATTGCGATAAGTTGGTCTTTAAGTATTGGCAATTTATTTTGATGCTATCTGAAGTTCTCGCTTATAAATTGGAGCTTTTATTTCATGATGTGATAATGGATGAAGTAACGCAGTTATTATCCCAGCTATTGCATTTATATGCTCTTGCGAATTACCAGTTTTATACAAAAAATTCCTGGTAATATCAACCAGTTTATTTAGTTTGTGGTCAAGTATTTGGGTATGTTCTGCATCTGTTCTTTCGTATGCTGGAATATAAGTTTGAATTACCTCCCCAATGCCTTTCTAAAATAATTCGAAGCTGCCGGATAATCCGGTTTTTCTCTGTCGTTCAGGAATTTCACTGCTTTTTCATAATGGCTTTCTCCAACAACGATAATGGGCTTTTCAAATGGTTGCGTTCCTATTATGTCATAGTCAACATAGAATTCTGCCGTTTTCCATTTATCAGGAATTTCAATCTCAAATTTTCGTTTTGCCAATTCAAAAAAAAAGGTGGCGGTCATAAGTAGTGACAAAAATTTGATGTTCTTTAAATTCTTTAAGAATGTCAAGAATCGGAAAGCGATTACTTGTATCAAGACCAATAAATACATCATCAAGGAAGAGAATTTTGTAGTCAAATAATTCTGGGTTTGTTTTCAGTGCTGCTAAATATATGCAAACCGCAAATGCAGAAAGGCGAGCTTCATTTAAAAAATCGTTGTAAAATCATCCGGAACCGGAGCACCATTTTGAATAACACTAAATCTTAAACCTGCAGTTGTTTTCCACTACCCATTTACCATTACCATAATTGAATGTTATTGGCTGCAATTCAAATCTTAACTGAATATTTAAATCGGTGAAGTAAGTTGAAAGCAAAGTGTTATTCAGATAACGAAAAATATTACGTAAAGTTTGCCTTTAGCTCAGCTTCATATAAAGGTAATTCTGCGAACGCATTTCTATGGTTCCAATCCAGTCTAGGTGTATAAGAATTGGTTGTGAGGTTGTCTTGTAGTTGTTTCCATTTCTCGCCATATCGAAAAGTTCTTGCAGTATTGTATTGTTTACCAAGAATCTTTAAAACAATAAGATTAAACAAGTTTGGCTTTGGCTCAATTTTGAAGAAAAACATCTAACAGACTACGATAATCAAGAAAACCCTTAATTAATTCAGCATCCATTACATAATTCACGTTATGCGTTGATACATTGCTGCCGAAATTTATAGTCTGTTCAGTGCCTGCAATAGGTAAATGGGTTACAGGGTCAGCATCGGCAAAGGTTAGAGAAATCTCCCCGGTATCAGTAGCAGGTCTAAAGTTGTTTTTCACATAAGTAAATCCCCAAATCCCTCGAACTGGTTAAATAATTGCTGAGTGCTTTAAAAAGAGAACTTTTACCACTCCCGTTCTCACCATAGACAAGAAGATTTTCACCTTGTGGTAATTCGAAAGCATATTGATTAAAAAATGCCCGATAGTTATTTATTTCAAACTTGGTTACTCTTTTCATTATTTTCCTTCAATGAGTTGCACTTCTTTTACATTGTTTAGTTTTAATAATGCAGCGTCAACTTTGTGCTGCGTATTTGTAAGGGTTTGGTAGGTAAGTTTAATTGTTTTTAAGTCGTTTCTGATTGAAGTTTCATCATCTGCATTTGATAATGGCTTTAAATCTTTTAGATGACTTATGACTTCTGCATTTGCTGATTTGAATGAATCAGTAAAATATATTTCATAAACTGATGCATCAATAAGTCTTTCAAAATAATGGAGATTGAGATTTCATCTCCAACTTTTTTAAGTAGTAATACATAATCAACAAGATTTACTAATACATTTTGGGTGGATAAGTCTACGATTTTAATTGGCAATTTTTCAACTGATGAAATTCTTACCTGAGGAAAAATATTACCACCTTGGGAATTTGTATTTCTATAATAGAACTTTATGACATTTGAGTTAAATATTGCTAAAACATATTTTGTATGGAATGATTTATTTAGAATATGACAGCTATGGATTGTTTGCTCATAATAGATACCTTTTGAACCATAAGTTGCTATTACTTCTTTTCCAACTTTTCTGTATAAAATTTTATCTCTTTCAAAAATATTTTTGTCTCTCATCCATAATCCAGGTCTTTTACTCCCCTGTATTTTTACCTCTAAATGCATCATCTCAGTGGGTTTGTAGTTGACCCAAACATTTGTATCAGCGAGACTATATCTATTTAGGTGTTTTCCAAAAAAAAAGCTTATGAACTGTCCTTATCTTTTTTAGAATTCATAAAAAGAACATCTTTTATAGCACCAGCAACAATTCCATCTTTAACTTCACCAATTTTTTTTACAGGTACTGTATTTTGCTCAATTAGTGAGATAAGTGAATCAATGGATTTGTTTATTTCAATTTTAAATATTACATCCTTATCTTTTAAAATATTTGACAAATTAGTTTCTGAAACTAATGTAAAATCATTTCTCAAAAGCTTATATGCTTTATAAGTTTGAACCGAACCTGAATAGTTTTCAATGATTACATTATCAACCTGTGCATTTTCAAAAACTTTTTCATCTATTTTGACAACTAATACAGATTGTTTTTCACAAAGCATTTTTCGAGCGGTTACAAACTGTTTGTTATTTAAAAACTTACCAGGAATTATATAAAATAAAAACTCCATCCTGAAGTTTAAGCTCTAAAGCTTTTTCAATGAAAAGTGAATATAAATCGAACCTTCCTTTTGCCGTTTTATATTTCGTTTCATAATATCTTCTATCATCCCATTCAATTCCTTCAATACTAACAAATGGCGGATTTGCAATTACAATATCAAAACCACCTTTACTATTTATAAATAAGGGATTAAGAATTTCGGGAAAATCCAGTTTCCAATCAAAATGATTAAAAAGTTCAGCGGGGTTTTGTTTCAGCTTTTTAAGTTTTGCTAATGTTTGTAACCAGTTTTGTGTTTCTTGGTAACGTTTCTGTGCTATTATGAATTTTTTATTGTCTTTAAAATTAATTTTCACGGGTGGGTGTTTCAAACCTTCGGTTTTTACCATCAGTTCAAGTTGGTTTACCAGCACATCAATTTTATGGTTACGGATTTCGAGTGCCAAAGCTTTTTTGTTTTTGTTGTTCGGGTCGAAATATTTCCACTGTTTTTTGGTTAAAGCTTGCAGCAATTGTTTTCGTTGCTGTAAATTTTCATTGCCAAACATATCGGTTTGGGTTGCTGCTTTAATTTCCCAGTCAACTTCTATTATTTCGCCATCAAATTTGCTTATCAGGCTATCACCTACCACTATTTTGTAATCGAGGTTTGGCAGGGGTTTTGGTTTTTCTTCGTCAACTACTAAGCTGAGCCAGAAGCGCAGGCGGGCAATGTCAACCGCACCCTTTCTGATATCCACCCCATAAATGGAGTTTTGAATAATATTGAGTTTCGTTTCTGCAGGTTTCCATTCTTTTCCAGTTTCATAGGCAATAAGTTCTTTGATGCTGAAAATTTCCTGTAACAAACTCATGGGGAAAGCGCCGGATCCGATGGCCGGGTCGCATATTTTTACATTGTCAAGGGCGTTTTCAAGTTCAGCAATTTCCTGTTTCAGTATATTATCAACAACCTTATCTTTCACCAATTTGTTTATTGATTCCCTTTCCGCAACTTCATCTTTTATTTGTAGGGTAGTGCACAGGTATTCCGATAAACTTTCCTGGCACATGTAATGCACAATTTCCTTCGGAGTATAAAAAGTTCCTTTGTCTTTGTTGTCTTCCAGCAGGTTCTCAAAAATATGCCCCAGCATTTCGGGGTCAACGGCTACGGTTTGGTCATCGGGGCTGTCTTCATGCACGGTAAAATTAAAGGCATCCAGGAAATCGAGAAATCCACGGGCAGAACCATTGCTTTTTGCAGTTAGAATTTCATCTTCAAAATCCGGGTGATGAAAGAGTTTTGATTTGAAGATTAAAGTATGCTCATCAAATTCTTCCTTGTCGAATAAACCGCCATTAAGGAACGCAACTTTTACAATTTTTCCATCAGGCATTTTAAAATCTTCATTCGGTCTTTTTACTTCATCAGCATTAAGTGTATCGAAGAATAATTTTGTAAGCCAATTGCTGTAAAAAGCATCTTTACCGGCCGATTTGTTGAAAAGTTGTTTTATAAAATCGCCAAGACCATCGGAATAATTGGTATCGCTTGCGCCCAGCCAACCTTTTTCTAAACGAAGTAAAGAAACACAATGCGTCCAAGCAGTTTCTTTACGAAATCGCGGATGGGTTTGCAGGCTTTGTCCTTTTCCTGTTTTGTGGCATTGGCAGAAAAAGAAATATTAAAAACAAATTTACGGTAATTTGATCCTGCAGGTAATCACAAAAGTTTTGATAATGTAGCGTATATTCATTAAAGAATGCTTTGCTGAGTCTCTCAACTGAGAAAGCATTTCACAAGTGTTTTAAAAGTAATTTCCTTTTCAATACTCAGCACTTCAAAACGTTCGGCTGCTGTTTTGCAGGTTTCCGTGGGTCCTAACAAAAAGGTGTATCGTTTGGCATTGGTAGTCCTTTCTTTTACCCCTTGTTTCTGTCAGTACACTGTCTTTGGCAACCAGGGTAAGTCTCCATACATTTTTGTTGGAAGGGGCAACAAAATTGACTAATGCAGCTTGACCGGCAGTAAGCAGTTTGCGAACATATTGCTGAATGGCAACTTTGCTTTGTTCAATGCGAACTTTAGGTTGTAACAGAATCTCATAGCAGGTAATTTCAGTGCCGTCGTCTAACTGAATATTTCCGTAAACCCATACTTTATCAATAGCAGCCGATTCCGATTTGTTGGGTGTAACTGCTGCCGGAACCAAAGCAGAATTGAGCATAAATCCTGAGCTAAAAATTGGTCTTAAAACTTCACTGGAAAATAAAACCCTGTTGTAAGGCTTGTGCAATGCGTTTTGTAATTGAATTCTGTTAGCTGCCATATTATTTCAACCTTTTTATCTGAATATTTCCAAGTAATGATTTCATTTGAGCAATTGCCACCTGATTGAGTTGTTTGAGTCTGACTGGCTGAGGCAAGCCCTGATTTATAAGTACAGCATTTATGCTTTCAAGATTGCTCAACACCACCAGTTGTTCAATAGAAGCCATATCCCTTATATTTCCTTCGGCATCGGGGTTTTCGTTTCGCCATTGTAAAGCAGTTTTGCCAAAAAGGGCCATATTCAACATTTATCGGCTTCATTTGCATAAATCATATTTATTTCAAACTTTGACAGCTCTTTTGGAATGAGATTTTCTCTTTCAATGGGCATCGGTGTGAATACGATAATTAATTTTTGCCAGCGTTCGCTGAAGATTCCATTCGAGCTTCAGTCTGTCATTTTCATCTTCTTTAAGCCGTTGGAATTCTTTAACTAAAAGCAATTGAAATTTGGCGCTTATCCACATTCCAAAATGAAAGGCAATATCTTTATGGGCATAAGTACCACCGTATCTGCCTGCTTTTGCGATGATACCAATTGCAGTGGTTTTTTCAAATCGAGTTTTTTGTTGAAAGAACAAAACTATTTGTTCCCTGCTTCATTTTTAATTATACCGAATTCGGTATAATTAAAATTCGGGGTTGTAAAAGCCAACCCCACTCGCCCCTAAATATTCAATTGTACTCTTGGAACTCATCCATTTAAAAATGACAACTTCCTGATGTTGACTTTTCGCCATATCGGTCAGAAGAGATATAATCATCATTATTTATTTGAATGATGGCGATTTGATTGCCATCAATGTTAATTCCTTTAATCTTTGTCATAATCAACTAAAACTTTGAGGTGATTACAATTAGTGAATTGACAATTCCCCGATGCGCTTTATCTGATTGAGGCACTTCTTCTGAACCGGGAGAAAGGTCGTATCTGTCCGAGAACGGGTAATAAAGAGGTTGTCAATAAATTTATCAGGTATTTTTAGCAAAGTTACATTGGAGGTGAAATAATCATTGATGGATTTTGGTAATCCCTTGGATGCAAAAGTCCCTTTTTTAATTATTTCCAAAGCACGTAATAAAGCCATTCTTTTTTGTTCGGTAGGTGCAATTTTTACAATTGCATTTAGATTTGAAATAGC
>CAWFMB010000022.1:0-109998 GCA_963816685.1 uncultured Prolixibacteraceae bacterium
TTTGGATATATTTCAAAATGATAATAATTAAAAAATTCAAGATGAAACGAATCAATACAGGATTTTTTCTTTTAATACTGATTTTTATGCCAAACATAATTTTTGCACAGGAACCTCAGATAATAAACATTGAAAACCGCGAATCGATGACGCTGAACGGAGTCTGGAAATACATCGTCGATCCATATGAAACCGGCTACTACGATTATCGTCGCGATGTGCGGGATCAGCAGGAGAGTCCAAGTCCTGCAGAATCACTGTTTTTAGGTGCAAAACCGCAATCGCCTTCCGAAAGGGTGGAATACGATTTCGAAAAAGCAGATAACATTCTGGTCCCGCGCGACTGGAATTCACAAAAAGAAAAATTGTATTACTACGAAGGTTCCATCTGGTACTACAAAGCATTTGATTATGAACCGAAATTGCAAAACAGCCGTCAGTTTATTTATTTTGGTGCGGCAAATTATGAAGCCGACGTATATTTGAATGGAAAAAAACTGGGTAAGCACATTGGTGGTTTTACTCCTTTCAACTTCGAAATTACAGGTAAACTTAAACAGCAGGGGAATTTTATAATTGTGAAGGTGGACAATACCCGCGGACTTGAAAAAGTGCCGACAATCAACACCGACTGGTGGAACTACGGAGGGTTAACCCGCGATGTGAAAATTATTGAAGTACCCGAAACTTTTATCCAGGATGATTACATTCAGCTTGCAAAAGATAAAAACGATGAACTTGAAATCTCAGTGACATTAAATGGCCCGGCAAAAGCCAACCGGGAAATTATTCTGGATATTCCGGAAGCAAATATTAAATCAACTTTAAAAACAAACAGCCAGGGAATTGCAAAAGCCTCTGTAAGTGCGAAAAACCTGAATTTGTGGTCACCTCAAACTCCTTATTTATATGAAGTCAATTTAGTGTTGAATGAGAATGTTTTACAGGATAAAATCGGATTTCGGACATTAAAAACTGATGGCGCTGATATTTTGCTTAACGGGCAGCCTGTTTTTTTACGCGGAATAAGTATTCATGAGGAAAACGGAATCCGTGGCGGACGTGCCTATTCAGTAGAAGATGCGCGTATGCTGCTGGGATGGGCAAAAGAACTGGGTTGCAATTTTGTGAGGCTGGCGCATTACCCGCACAACGAAAATATGACAAGGGTAGCCGATGAAATGGGAATCATGGTTTGGTCGGAAGTACCGGTATACTGGACAATACAATGGCAAAACGAAACAACATTCAATAATGCAAAACAACAATTGACCGACATGATTAACCGCGATAAAAACAAGGCTTCGGTAATTATCTGGTCTATGGCAAATGAAACTCCAATTTCCCCGGAAAGAACAGCATTTTTGAAAAAAATGATTGAAACGGCCAATGAAATGGATCCCGTACGATTTGTCAGCGCAGCCCTGGAACGGCATACAAAGGAAGGAACAGAAAACACACAGGTTGTTGAAGATCCGCTTCAGGAATATGTGGATGTTATTGCATTCAATGAATACATTGGCTGGTATGACGGGCTGCCGGATAAAGCCCGTACTGCAGTTTTCGATATTGAATTTAACAAACCGGTGATAGTTACCGAATTTGGTGCAGGTGCATTGCAGGGATTTCATGGCGATAAAAATACACGCTGGACAGAAGAATTTCAGGAGTATTTGTATCAAGAAACAGTTAAAATGCTCGATAAAATTCCACAACTGCGGGGAATGACTCCCTGGATTTTAGCCGATTTTAAATCTCCGCGACGCGTGTTGAGTGATATCCAGGATGACTGGAACCGCAAAGGTTTAATCTCGGAAACCGGAGAAAAGAAAAAGGCTTTTTATGTGCTTCAGGATTATTATGAAATGAAAAAGGAAGAATATGCCGAAAAGGGAAAATAATATTTAATCAAAGATTCAATGAAAAAATTGGTGGTAAAATCTTAAAATAATGAAGAATTATTCGTCGCTTTTATTGGTGGCTCTCCTGGTATTGACTGGATTACCTGTAATCTCACAAAACAAACCGTGGAACGGAAATGTGCAGCAAATTCCCGGAAAGCTGCAATGTGAACTGTACGATTCGGGTGGGGAAGGAGTAGCCTATCACGATGTGGATTCAGTAAACAACGGCAGCGGCAGGTTAAATCCTGCTGACGGAACTTCCCTGAATGAATTTCGGATGAATGAAGGTGTGGATATTTCCTATACAAAATTCAGAACACCGGCAATCGATAACAGTCCCTACAATCTTGTTGAACCTGAAAAAGATCAATTATATGTCGGCTGGACAGAGCCGGGCGAATGGATAAAATACACTGTCGATGTTCAAAAAGCAGGAACTTATCAGCTGGGAATCATGTATACATCAAATCAAAATGCTAAGATTTCAATTTCGGGCAATGATGGAAATCCATCCGCTTTCATTTTAATCCCGTCAACATTTGTGGCAGAAGATTCTGTGGGATGGCGGCAGTGGCACCACTGGAATTATATCGGTAAAGCAGCGCAGATTCATCTTGAAAAAGGAATTCAGACAATTACTCTCCGCATAGAAGAAACGGGCCAGATGAATTATGATTTCATCAATTTTAATTGGGTATATTAAAAATAACCTCCGCACGGGGATTGAAAAATACGGAATGGTTGTATTGTTTTTTTAGTAGAAAAAAATTTTATTCGCATAGAATTAAACCGGTTAATGAAATGATTAAATGAAGGTAAAATGGCAAAGAAAAAGAAAACAAAAGTAATTCAAATGCTTTCGCCCGTGCAGTACATCAGGCAAAAGGCAAGGACCCTTCCCATTCATGAATGTTGGATAAATCTGGGTTGGGAAGATGGACTCGCCAATATTACAGTGGCACGGAAACACACAAATGGAAACCTGACACTGGGGCTTTATCTTGTCGATTTAAAATGCCTGGGGGTTAAAGATTCCCACTATTTCTTTAATATCTCACCCGGGGAATACAACGAATTGCTTTTGCACACAAAAGAAAGTATGGATATCGAACCTGCTGATTATACATTGGTCCATAATATTATTTTTGCAGGGATTGAATTTGCCGAAGATTTTGGTTTTAAGCCACACCAGGATTTTTCTGTATCGCAATACATACTTGAAGAAGATACAGAGGATATTGAATGGATGGAAATTGAATGTGGCCATAATGGGCAGCCATTTTATGTAAAGGGGCCCCTCGAAAGTGATTTGCGTGCCGGTCAGATTATAGCCCAGCTTGAAAAAACAGCTGGCCCTGGCAACTATGGCTTTGTCAATGCGCTGGATGAAGATCCGTTTGTTGATGACGATGATTTTGATGATGACGATGTTGATGTTGATTTTGATGAATTTATTGATCCGTGGGAACCCGGTATGGAGTTTCCGGAAGGAATGCCGGAATACAATGAAAATGAAGTAAAAAACAGTGAAACCTTTCAGTTTAAGATACAACTTCAGGACATTAATAATCCAACTGTATGGCGAAAGGTAACTGTTCCGTCCTATTATTCATTCCTGCATTTTCATTACATTATTCAGATGGTATTTGGTTGGGAAAATTACCATCTGTTCCAATTTTCAGAAAAAGAATATAATTCAAAAGTTGTCATTTCCGAAATAGAAGAAAACGCTGATACTTTTGGTGAAAATCAATTGGAAGCGGCAGAAATCAGTCTCTCTGAAATATTTCGCACGGAGAAACAACAGTTTATTTACCTGTACGATTTTGGCGACTCCTGGGAACACCTGATAACACTGGAGAAAATCATTTCTGAAACAACAACATCACCCCGGTTGCTGGCCGGCCAGGGCGCTTGTCCACCCGAAGATTGCGGAGGTGTCGGCGGCTTCGAAAACATGAAAGATATCCTTAAAAATAAGAAACATCCTGAGTACAGGAAATTAATGAAGTGGCTTGATTTGGACACCGGTGAAATATGGAATTCAAATGCGTTCGATTTAGAAGAAAAACAGGAACAGTTGCAGCAATTTTTTAACGGGAAGTAGCGGGGGCTTTACTTTTTAATTAATAACCCAGGCAACTACTTCTGTTTCCTTCCTGTTTATTCTTCAATATTTGATATTTTTGAACTCAAAATAATCCGAATGAACCAATCTCTTTTGCTTGCCATTTTATTGTTTGTATCTTTTTCTTCCTATGGCCGGGAAAATCATCCCCGCGTATTTGTATTTACAGACATAAACATCGACAAGGGCGATCCGGACGACCGGCAGTCGCTGGTGCATTTGCTCTGGTATGCAAACGAACTCGATATCGGAGGTATTGTAACCGATCGCTGGAATGCACAGGGTTTGGAAGCCGCGAATATGGCCATCGATGCGTATGCTGAAGATTATTCAAAGTACGATTTTCAAAAACAGGGATATCCGCAACCTGAAAATATCCGCAACCTGCTGGCTGAAAATGATGAAGATGCAATCCTGCGGTTAAAAAATGAAGCATTGAATGCACCTGAACCACTATATGTGCTGGTTTGGGGAAACATGAAAAACTTTGGCAAAGCAATAAGTAAATATCCTGAGATTACTGATCATATTCGTTTAATCACCATTGGAACAGGACTGAAATATGGCCCTGAAGATGAAGTCGCCGGAGAAAACTGTAAGGAGCCCAACTGGAATGGTCCCGGCAGAAACGAAATATACAACGACCCGCGGTTGAACAACATGTGGTGGCTTGAAATCAACTGGACCTACAACGGAATGTTTTCGGGAAACGGACCAAAAGAGATGTTTAACAAACTTTCGGAATTTGGGGCAATGGGAAACCACCTGAAAGAAGTAACCAAAAACCAGGAATGGGCACAATATTTCAGGGTGGGCGATACACCATCTGTATTGTATGTTATCGATCCGACACATAATCCGGATGACCCCGCAAAAAGCAGTTGGGCGGGAAAGTTCAAAAAGCCCTTTCCTGAAAAACGTCCAAACTACTATACCGATGACAATGGCCCTGTAGAGTGGAACTATTCTGACCCCTGTAAAACCTGGAATAACCTGAAAGAAATGTACGCTTATAATAAAAGTACACTTGAAAAAGAACGGCCGGAAATGTATGAAGCGTTGCTAAAAAAGCTTGAAAAAGTTTATAAGGAATAGCATGGGGATTTTATTTCCTGTGCAACATTAGTTGCTTATTTAGTGCAGGATAAATATAAAAGAAGAAATTAATGACAGAATCCAAAGACAAAAACTCATTCGCAAAATCAAGGGAGCACCTCGCCAATGAAAGAACTTTTCTTGCCTGGATTCGGACAAGTATTGCATTTATGGGTTTTGGTTTTGTAATCGTAAAATTTACCTTATTTCTAAAACAACTGTCAGTACTGTTGGAAACCACTGACATTTCAACTAAGGGATATTCTTCAATTATAGGGGTTACAATGGTTGCCATTGGCGTGGTAATAGCAGTTTTGTCTTTTTTGCAATACAGGAAAAATAACCGGCAATTGCAAAAAGGCAACTTTGTTTCCTCCACAAAGCTGTCGCTTCTGATAACGCTTATAATAATAACCGGCGGAATAATTTTAATCATTTACCTGTTATCCAACATTTGAACTGTGCGTATTTTCAGGTCTGTAAACACAATTAGTCGTACACCGGCACCAGGCATAAACTAAATCTGTGTCATAAAAAATACATTTCAGGAAAAGCAAGTTACCCTTCCCCGCCTGTCTGCCGACAGGCAGGGAAAGTCTTCCATCACAAACTAAACAACATTGAACCGGTATCACATAAAGATGTGATTTTTGTGTTTTGGTATTTTGGGAATAAAGGTTTTCGTATTTTTATACAAACAAGAAAAATATGAGAACCTGCTTTTTTGTGGTGTTGTTTATCATTGGCTTTTCGGTTCAGGGGCAGATACCTTACCTTTTTAACCGGCTTTCTCATTCCGACGGTTTAAATACAAATAAAGTAAACTGCATTTTTCAGGATAATAAAGGCTTCTTGTGGATTGGTACAGAAAACGGGATTCAACGATTCGACGGCCGTAAATTCATCAGTTTCAGATCAAACGGATTGGATAATTCGTTACCCCCTTTTGGTGTGGATCAGATATTGGATGCAGGTAACGGGAGATTTTGGATCAGGCAGGGAACAGAGATTGGACAATACGATCCAGTGTCGTTTAAATATTATAAAACACATATTTATCCTGACATTCAACAAATCTCCAATACTGACCTAAAAATGTCTGCAGACAGCAAAGGGAATATTTTCCTCTATACACGCCGGTCTGATTTAATGCATTATGACCAGGAGACAAATTCTTTCACAAATAAAAATACACCGGTAAAAATTCCCAAAGGCTGGTCAGTTAATTTTCTTTATGAAGATATAAAAGAGAAAAAATATTACATCTGCAGCGACGATGGACTGGCAATATATGATGAAGCTTCGCAGGAACTAAAGTATAAAGATCATAATCCGGATGACACCGTAACTCCCGGCTGGCAAAACCTGAAGTTTGTTTACAATTTCTACATCGACAGCCAAAACACCTGGTGGATATTTTATTATGATTCAACTCCGGGGAACGAGGCATATGTTATTCATCATGTTGATCCCCAAACCGGGAAATTAATCGACAGCACCTCGGCAAAAATCATGGAAAACAACAATTATGAACAATACCTCTGGATTTTTGAAACTACTGACCATCAGTTGTGGATAGGAGGTGTGAATTCGCTTCTAAGTTATGACAGATACAATTCTGTTTTCACTCAAAATATAAGTCTAAACAAGAGTGAATTTGACATAAAATGCCGGGAAATAAAACAAATCTTTGAGGACAGGGAAAATAGTTTGTGGTTTTGCACCGATAACGGACTTTATATCATTGGACGTGGTCAGGAAAACGCATACAACTATGTTTTTGAAAATAATACAGGCGACGAGATTTTGATTAATTCGATTCTTCAAACTGAAAATAAAGAAAACTGGATTGGCACCTGGGGTAAAGGGATACTGATTTTCGACAGTCTGTTTATACAAAAGGATGTTAATCTGTATAAAGGAACCAACGTAAAAGAGTTAAAAATGACGTGGGATTTATATCAGCAAAAATCCAATGGACTTATCTGGTGTGGTTGCCAAAACGGGATTATCGCTGTCTTTGATCCATATACAAAAAAGGCTGTTCATATTTTGCGTCCACCGGCAATGAATGGTGCATCAGTCCGTCAGATTGCAGAAGACAAAAGTGGAAATTTATGGTTTGGCACGCAAAACGGAAAGCTGTTTAAATGGAATAAAAATGATAATATCAGTGATCAAAGTTTCGAAGAAGTAAATGATTTTCACACAGCTGTATTTTGTCTGAATATTGATTCTGCAGGACGTATATGGCTGGGAACAAATAAAATGGGATTATTTACAACAGACAGCACCGGAAGAAATGAATTGTTTCATTTTTCTGATGAGCATCAGAATGCACCCGCATTATTTGGCAAAAACGTTTACGATATTGAACAGTATAACGACAGTATCTTCTTTATCAGCACCGGACTTTTGAACATCCTGAATATAAATTCAGGAAAAATCAAACAGCTGTCACAATATGATGGGCTGCCGGGAAACAACGTTTTTAAATTAGCTAAAGATTCAGAAGGGATTTTATGGTTTTCTACAAACAACGGGCTTGGTAGTTATAACTATTCCAAAAACATGTTTGCCTCTTACACTGAAAGAAATGGTTTTGTATATGCAGGAAAACCTGCCTATGCAAAGTTTCAGATGAGAAACGGAGAAATATGGTTTGGAGGAGAAAACTCTTTGTACGGTTTCATTCCGGAAAAAATATCAAACAGATCAACCCCCTTAAATGTTACCTTAACTGATTTTAAACTTTTTAACACCTATATTCCGCTGGATTCGCTTATGTCTTTAAACGAAATTTGTTTAAAACCGGAACAAAACTCATTTACCATTTATTTTTCATCATTAAGTTATGCACAGCAGGATAATCTGGTTTATTATTACAAGCTCGAAGGAGTAAACAATGATTGGGTAAAAGCAGATCGCGATCTTGCCGCCCAGTATACTGTATTACCTCCCGGAGACTATACATTTAAGGTAAAATGTGTAAATCTTCAGGGCCAGGAGTCAGACAAGATCACGTCACTTCATTTGTCTGTACTCCCTCATTTTTATCAAACCTGGTGGTTCTTCATTCTTGGAATAGCAGTTGCAGGCTGGCTTGCTTATTTTATTTACAGGCAACGTATAAATAAAATACTTGCGGTAGAACGGGTTCGGAATAAAGTGGCCCGCGACCTGCACGATGATGTAGGTTCTACATTAAGCACCATTAATATACTAAGTTCAATGGCAAAAACCAAATTACTGGCCGACCCCGTAAAAGCAAGTGAATACATTTCGAAAATCACAGATAACAGCCAGCAAATGATGGAAGCCATGGACGATATTGTGTGGAGCATTAAACCCGATAATGACAATATGCAACGAATTTTGGCAAGAATGCGGGAATATGCTTCCTCTATCCTGGAACCCAAAGATATTGAAATCGAATTTCGGGTTGACGAAAACATATACGACCTGAAACCAAACATGGAAACAAGGCGCGATCTTTTTCTGATTTTCAAGGAAGCACTGAATAACAGTGCCAAATACAGTAAATGTACCAAAATTGAAATCCACATAACACATGAAAATAAAAAACTCATAATCGGTGTTACCGATAACGGAATTGGATTTGATATGCGCACTTCAGATGCAGGCAACGGATTGGGAAATATGCAAAAAAGAGCGGAAGGACTGCATGGTTCAATTCATATTAAAAGTGAAGTGGGCAGAGGAACTGAAATATTGCTGTTTGTGCCTGTAAGCAACTGAATTTTCACATATTTATGTGAAACGAAAATTAAAAACTGTTGCGTAAGTTTGTATAAAACACTCACAATGATAAAAGTTCTGATATACGAAGATAACCCGCAGTTGAGAGAAGGGCTAACAATGCTGATCGATGGAAGTGAAGGATTCAGCGTTGCAGCCTCGTATAAAAACTGTGTAAACATTGTTTCCGAGCTTAAAACCTGGAAACCGGATGTTGTTTTGATGGACATTGATATGCCGGGAATCAGCGGAATTGAAGGATTGAAAAAAATCAGGGAAACCAATCGGGAGGTAAAAGTGTTGATGTTAACTGTTTTTGATGACAATGTTAATGTATTTGAAGCTTTGAAAAATGGTGCAAATGGTTACCTGCTTAAAAAGACCCCGCCTGCCAAATTGCTGGAATATATCCAGGATGTTGCTTCCGGAGGCGCACCCATGACTTCATCGGTTGCAACCCAGGTCTTAAAAATGTTCTCTGAATTACCTGCCCGCACAAATAATGAATACAATTTAAGTGAACGCGAAAAACAAGTGCTGCAGTTGCTGGTAAACGGATACAGTTATAAAATGATTGCCGCCGACATGTTCATCGCCATTGATACAGTTCGTTCACATATCAAAAAGATTTACGAAAAACTCCAGGTCAACAGCAAAAGTGAAGCCGTTGCCAAGGCTTTTAAAGATAAATTGCTCTAAACAGGAATGCATTTGCAATCCCTGGAATTCCAGTTTCTTGTTTTCACATGATTATGTGATTGTCAAAACCCCATGATTACCTTTATTTTACATCAGGAATTGCAGTTCATTTTAATTTGAATAAGTACAATTTTACTGCAGTAAAGGAATAGAACAAAACATCAGACAATACAAATTACCGGAGTATAAATTAAATATCATTTTTATGAAACCAATGCTTTTTCTCCCGCTCACTTTATTTTGGATTTTTATTCTGTCAGAAAAACCGATCTCAGCACAAGAGCTGCTTACAATTTCTCAGTTAAAAACTGATTTTGCTTTATTCAGGCAGGCGTTGGAGGAAGCCCACCCCGGACTATACAGGTATCACACAAAAACGGAGTTTGACAGTATCTTCTCACAACAGTTGGAAAAGATTGACCATGAAATGACCAGACAAGAATATTATAAATTACTAATCCCTGTGGTCAGCCAGATTAAATGCGGGCATACCAAACTGCATACGGATGAAAACCGGACATCCAATTTCTTTTTCAATACAGAAAAAGTATTTCCATGGAGACTTCATTTCGACGGAAATAAGGCATTTGTTCTCGATAGCTATATCAACACGACAAATGTTCCCGTTGGTGCGGAGTTAATTTCCATCAACGGCAAACCGGTTTCTGAAATCATTTCTGAAATGCTCCCCGCCTTCTTTTCGGATGGGAATAACATCACGTTTAAATACATTGAATTGGATCACTATTTCAGCGCTTATTATGCAAATCTTTTCGAAGGCCCCGATACCTTTATTGTGGTTTATAAAGGCAATTCAGATTTATCTGAAATCAAACTGCCTTCAATTTCTCATTCGGTTATCGGTCAGTTTGAAATTCAGCAGGAAAAACTTAAGGCAAGCAAACCTCCATATAGTCTTGAAATAAAAACAAATGAAACCGCTTTAATCACTGTTTCTTCATTTTGGATGGAATCTGATACCCTTAAATTCAGGAAATTCCTGAAAAATTCCTTTAAAATCATCAACGACAAACAAATAAAAAACGTAATCATCGATGTTCGAAACAACGAAGGCGGCATCGACAAACGAGGTGCATTGTTGATGTCCTGGCTCATGGATCATGAATTCGGATATTATGATCGTTTGGAAATGACCACCCGGAAAAAATTTTCATTTGCCAAACAAGCACATTTACCTAAATTTTACGGAATACTGAGGCTTTTCATTTCAAAAGAAAAAGACGGAAGCTATTGCTGGAACCACAATAAAAATCTAAAAATACAAAAGCCTCAAAAAAAACATTTCGATGGAAATGTGTATGTTTTAATCAATGGCGCAAGTTTTTCTGTGACCGCTGAATTCGCTGCAGTGGCACATTTTCTGAAACGTGCCACTTTTATCGGGGAGGAAACGGGAGGCGGCTATTACGGAAACAACAGCGGCGTTTTTGCAATTGTTACATTGCCAAACAGCAGGTTAAATATTGGAATACCACTGATGGCTTATTATCTGAAAGTAGAAAACTACCCGTACCCTGACAACGGTGTAAAACCCGGTTTTGAAGTAAAATCTGACATATCAGATATTCTGCAAGGCAAAGATAATGTACTGGATTTTGCACTTAAACGAATTGAATCTCACAGGAGATAATATCATTTATCTGAAAACGTTTTGCTTTCCCTTTTACTTTATAAATTTATTTAACCCGGGAAAAACAGATTAAAAATTCAAGTTCCTTTCACAAAAAGATGCGATACAACATCACATCTTTTTTCATTTTACAACAAGTCTTTTCACATTTCTGTGCGATTGTCCACAGTTGCTTTTCGCTGTTAATTTGTTTTCAGTTAAACATTTAAATTTTTTAGGCAATGAAAACAAAAATTACATCAATAGCAATGTCTATTCTTTTCGTTATTGGAACTGCGGTTAATGCCAATCAACGAAATTTCAAAACCAGTAATTTGAAGTTTCTGAAAACCAACGGCATCTCTCTTGAACAGGGTATTCATACCAACTTTTTTAACTTTCAAAAGCAAACTGAAATTGAACTTTCAGTACCCGGATATAGTGCAGATTATTCGTGGGATATTGAATCGAATAAATGGCAACATGTTTCAAATACAACTTATACCTATGATTTCAATGGAAATCTCCAGGAAGAAATTGTTCAGGAAGCACAAACCGATGTTTATATTACCCGAAATTCTTACTCCCGGGACGAATCGGAAAACCTTATTGAAGAAGTTTCATATATCATGGGAGCTGATGAATGGATACCGGTAAGCGGAGAGAAATCTGTTTATACAATCAGTCCGGAAGGCTATATCAATGGTGTAATTGAGCAAACTCTTGAAAATGGAGAATGGATGAATAAAACTCGACAGGAATACATTCTTAATTCATCGGGAATTCCAATTGGTTTGCAAACTTACCAGTGGGAAGCAGATGACTGGGCTTTATACAGTAAAACAGTTAACATTACATGGGCCGACTGGCAAACTAAAAAAATGGCTGCTTATACCACACAATACCGGCAAAACGGCACATGGTTTAATGGTGAGCGCTATTCGGCTGAATATCAGGGAAACAATTATACCGGAACGTTTGAAGTGTGGAATAATACCGAATGGAGCTACAGCAAACAGGAATTTTACTCAAGGAATGCAAATGAAGAAATTCTGCTTTTGCGTGAGTGGACTGAAAATGGCTGGATACCAACAGAAAAATACACCACAAATTTCGACTTTCGGGGAAACCAAACCGGATTTTTTTACAGCACCTGGAATGGCATAAACTGGTCACCCGAAATGGAATTTTATTTCGATCTCACTTACAATGGAATCGATGTAACAGAAATGGCAGTGCGTTATCGCGATCCCAATATTGAAGAACCAGTATATCTTTCAAAATATCAGTTCAGTAGTTTTTTACACTTTATCAAAACAGATGTAAACGATCTGAACATTCTTGAAAATGTTATGGTATATCCAAATCCGGCAAGCAGTGCTTTTAATATTCTTATTGATGAAACCGGCACATCAAAATACACGGTAAACATCTTTGATTTTGCCGGACAGACCATTTTCAGCAACACCTATTCCAATCCTTCGATTTCAATTAACACCGAAGGTTTTACAAACGGAATGTATTTGTTGAACATAAAAACCGATGACGGAAGAATTTTTAACAGCAAACTTTTAAAACAATAAATACCACAATAACAGAATCAATAAAATTCAAATCATTCACAAAAAAAATGAAAAGTTATGGAAACAATCAGAATTTTTGCAGCAGCGCACAAAGCACTTAGAAAAACCATGTCAGAATTTATGGTGAGGATTGGCCAAACTAATTTTAATCATGAAACAGCTGTTGAAGGTTTAAAAAAAGCAGGTAACGAAATGTTCTTTCTGTTGACAAATCATGCAGAAACAGAAAACAACAGGATTTTAAATGTTTTAGAAAAAAAACTTCCTGGCGCATCCCAACATGATATACAGGATCATATTAAAATTGAAAAGGTTCAGCATGAGTTGGAGGTTCAGTTAAACATGCTTGATACTTCAGCTTCTGCAAATGAAGTGCACAACTTTTATTTGAAATTCACCTCTTTCTTTAGTCTTTACCTTGACCATATTTATGAAGAGGAAACAACAACGCAAAAGTTGATTTGGGAAAACTTATCAGTTGAAGAACAAACAGGAATTCATATTTCTATAGTATCGAAAATGGATCCGGAAACATATTTTATCTGGCTTAAACACATGTTCCCAGCGCAAAATGAAACCGGGAATGTGGAAATGTTAAATGCAATCCGGCAAAATATTCCGGAAGAAAGATTCGAATTGCTTTTGGGAATACTTGAACAAAATATGGGTAAAGAAGAATTTAAATCACTGAAACAGAACGCAATTTCTGTTGAAACTTAAAAAAGGAACGACAATCATGAAAAATAAAATTCAAAAGCGCATTTATGGCTTTTTAATTCTGTTGATAATTTTTACAACAGCAATTTCCGGCATTCCATTTTTAACAGGACGTCAGAATCTGTCATCAGTTTTAATCATGTGGACACCTGGTTTGGCAGCAATTACCGTAAGCATTATTACCAAACGTTCGCTAAAACGAATCGGCTGGAGGTTATCGTTAAAATGGATGCTGGCGGGATGGTTGCTTCCGGTTGTTTATGCAACTGTAGCGTATTCTGCTGTTTGGATATTTGGTTTAGGCGATGTTCCCAACCCGACTTTTCTTGAACGGGCACGACTGACTTTAGGAATGGATTCCGGCTCCGGTTTATTCGTCATCATTTCTGCTTTTTTCTTCATT
The DNA here is from genome assembly GCA_963816685.1 of uncultured Prolixibacteraceae bacterium. Taxonomy (GTDB): domain Bacteria; phylum Bacteroidota; class Bacteroidia; order Bacteroidales; family Prolixibacteraceae; genus CAVYUC01. Next base: position 13,919 of record CAWFMB010000022.1, read on the forward strand.
ACAATCATAAATCTCCTTCCTGCTGCTGTAATGGCTTTGGGCGAAGAAATTGGCTGGCGCGGATTTCTGGTTCCTGAATTAACCGGATGGATTGGCTTGAAAAAGGCAGGTTGGATAAGCGGAATTATTTGGGGAACCTGGCATTTGCCCGGAATCCTAACCGGAAATTATGCACAGCAGGGGACACCATTGTGGTTTCAATTAACCTGCTTCTTTATTTTGGTAATTACAACTGCGATAATTCTTGCCTGGCTGCGGATGAAATCGGGAAGCATTTGGCCGGCTGTAATTTTTCATGCCACGCACAATGGGGTTATCCAAATGTTTTACAACCGCATTACAATCGATACAGGAAATACCCGCTGGTTCACCGGTGAGTTTGGCTTTGCCCTTGTTCCGGTACTGATACTGATTGCTGTTTATGTTTTTAAACTGATGGACAAGTTTTAGCAAAAATCCGTGTAACCGGATAAACATGTGAGTCTTCAATCACATACTTCAGACAATTCGGTATTCAATTCCACATACCTGTGCGATTTCAAAACTCCCTGACAATAGGGAACTTTGTAACAAACAATATCAAATGAAAACAATGAAAACAGAAAACAGAAACAAAGAATTTGCTCCCGGTACTCATCGGGTCCGGGACAAATTTTTATCGCAGAAGCAAGAGAAGGTTGTATTAATTTTTGTTCTGCTTATCCTTCTTCTGCAGTTAACATTAAAAGTAAATGCAGCAAAAGATTCCTGGCAGTATGTGATTTCCTCAGGTATTCATTCTTTTTATGCTCCAATTAAAAATCTGGAATGGGATAATTCAGGACTTGCTGTTTCTGCAGGAGTCAACCGGATGTTGGGCCGGAAACAGCAATTTTCCCTGGGCATGCAAGCTCAGTTTGCCGAAAATGAATATCAGGGAAATACAGCGGATATGCAATTTATTGGCCAGTTTAATCCGGTTGTTTTTAAAAGAGTCGAACTGGGAATTGGCACCGGTGCCGGTTACCGGTTCTCGGGATATTCTTCCGAACCGCTAAAATGGAACGGCAGTAGCTGGGAAAAAGGGAAAACTGCAAAAGGAATGGTGCAGGTTCCGCTTCAGATTAGCGCTGGCTTCCGCTCAATCCGGCTTTCTTCATACGATTTAACACCTTTTGTTTCATACCAGCTACAGGCTTTGTTTGGTTACAACCCCGATCTTGATCCTTTCCCTGATTCAAATCTTATGCTGGGATTCAAAATTCAATTCAATAATAATTAATACAAATTCAATCATGAAAACAATACAACTTATAATTTTTGCTATTTCAGTTTTGATACTGACAAGTTCATGTGAAAAGAATCTGCTACCGGAAGACTATCATCCCGGAGATGATGATCTGGTGACCAATCCAGGCCATCCGATGAAAGATTCATTACAAATTCTGGTGGACAAATACATCGCCGGCGGAATTCCCGGTGCACAGGTTGTAGTAAAAAACGACGATGGCTGGCTGCATGTTACCGGCGGTTATGCCAAAATTGAAACCAATGAATCCTTTCGCTCAGGCAATGCTTCCTGGATATTCAGCATTACAAAAACATACACGGCAACATTGATTATGAAACAAAAAGAAGCCAACAGAATTCATCCCGATACATTAATCGGTAAATACCTTCCTCTGAACATTCTTAATAAAATTTCAGGCCATGAAAAGATTACAGTACGGATGTTGCTTAACCATACATCAGGAATTGTAAATGTAACCGATCTCCCGGAATTTGTTGTCGGGCAGTTAAACGACCCCCTAAATCAGCCTTCCATTGATGAGCGGATGGAAATGATTGAAGGCAAACCACTGGTATTTGAGCCGGGGACTGATTTTATGTATTCAAATACAAATTATCTTTTATTGCAGTTCATACTTGAAAATGTAAGCGGCAAAAGTTACTGGCAGTTGCTGAATGAGCAGATTCTTATTCCATTACACCTGACACACACCTGGCATGATTTATCGGAGGCGCAGACTATGAGTCTTGGCTTTCCAAATTACTATTTTGACAGGTATGCCAATGAACAACTTGAAAACATTACAAAATGGAACTCGGCACTTGCAAATGCAAGTGATGCTTATGGTGCGCTGGCTGCAACTCCTTCCGATGTTATCCGGTTTCATGAGGCGCTGCTTGCCGGGGAAATTGTTTCGGAAAGTTCACTCGAAGAAATGAAAACCTGGGTGATGGGCGTTAATTCAACCGAACCTGAATACGGCGAAGGATTTGAATACTGGCAGTTTAACCCTGGCTCATCTCCGCAATTTGGCCACGAAGGTGACGGGATTGGATGTTCAACCCAATTCTTCTATGTTCCGGACAATAATACATTTGCATACATAAACATTAATGCAGGACGACAACTGTTTGGCCCTTATCTTTTCAAAATTACCGACATGAAACGGGATATTTGCCGCTACCTGGCAAAGGATTAACCATTAAAAATCAGAAATCGATGAAAGTGTTATCTCTGTTTTTAATCTTAATTGCTGCAGCAGTAATTCAGATTAAAAACAGAATCTCCTGGGAAAATCTTCAATAAGGATTTGTCCCGTTTTTCACCATACCTTCACCATACCTTCGCTATATTTTCTTCGCACTAAACTCAGACTAAATTCGCATTAAATTCGCGAAATCGCGAATTTAATGCGAATTTAGTCCGAATTTAATACGAGTATAAAGTGTATTTAGTATAGCGTTGGTACGGTTGAAAACAGGAGAGGGGATGAGCCGTCAGATCGGGAGAAAACGCTTCAGAACTTCCTTTCTTGGGAGATACATTCAACATTTACTGCCAGGGGCAGCGCCTTGTCTGCTCTACATTTTTTCCTTTTATCCTTACTGTTTTGCCTTTTTTCAATTCCCCTTTCAGAAACATGCAAATACTTTCCTGGTCTTGTTTCTGAAATAGGTTTCCTTTACCATCACGAGCCATATTCCTTTTTTATACACTCCGGGCATGTGCATTGATGCAGGTACTTTAGTTTTCTCCACCTGATTTTTAAAGGGATTCAATAAAATTGGGTTTAAAAATAAAAAGCGGGAGTTTCACTTTATAGCGAAACTCCCGCCGGGAACTTTGTAACTAAAAAATGTTACTTTATTTTATATCCGTCAGAAAGAGTCATCAGAAATGCAACAATTGCATCTTCTTCCTCCTCAGTTAATCCTAAATCGCCTAATTCATCTGCGTTGACATTTTCGGCAACTTCGGGGGCAGGCCATGTTTCAACATCGCGGGTGTTGTAAAAATGCACCACCTCTTTCAATGTTTTAAAATAACCGTTGTGTGTATAGGCTTTAATGTATCCGTTTCCTGGTTTCTTACCCACATTTCGTAAGGTTGGTACTTTTTGTTTTCCCATATTATCTGCTGCCATTGATTGCCATAGTGGATTTGGATGTGTTTCAAGAAAGCCGCCAAGTCCTTTGTCAATCCATGCATCGCCATCCGGATTTACTGCAGCTCCATTCACAATGACTTCATCCATATTGTAAAACGGATTATCCGGATTGCGGGGAACACCAAGATTATCAAAGGTGAAATCGGTAAACAATGGCATGTGTTCATCTTCGTCTTCCGCCGGGTGACAGGCAGCGCAATTTCCTTTATCTTCTGCTTCAAAAAGATTCATCCCCCACATTTCCTGTTCGGTCAGTTCAACTTCGCCTTTTAAAAAGTAATCGTATTTCGATGTAAAAGCATTTACTTCTTTGGAGGCTTCGTAGGCAGCAATTGCCAGTCCAACGCGGCCGTAATTCAATTCAATTTCTTCCGGGGTTGCATAGGTTAAAGGTTCATTCCAGGCTTCTTCCCACAAATCAGCGTATTTTGAATCTGCAATTTTCATGAGTACGGTTTTTGCATCCGGATTATTCTGTTCAACCGGATTCAGGAATGGCCCGATTGCCTGATCTGCCGCCGGATTTCCAAGGTGGTCGCCGGTTGCTCTTCCGTCCCAAAAATTACCGCCTTCAAAAATACCCTCATCTGTATCGAAATGGAATATTGGACTGCATGTTGCATATGCGGCACTCGGTGGTTTGCGGTTTCCAAAGCGCTGCGGACTGGCTCCGCGGTAAACTGAACCCTTGAGATTTATACCTGACAGCGGTCCCGTAAATCCTACGGAGGGTGAATGACAATCAGCACATGACATACTTCCGGGTTCCGAAATTTTATCGAAAAAAATTTCTTTACCCAGTTGTTCCAATGGTGTCAGTTCAGAAACAGTGGCTTTTTTTAAACCAGGTTCATCAACTTCATTGTAAAAAGTTTCATTGTTGCACGAGAATAAAAATCCTGTTAAAAGGATTAATAAATTTACAGATAACGTTAGTTTTTTCTTTTTCATGAGAATAGATTTTAAATTTTGATTTTCAGAAATATTGGTGTTTTTATCCTACAAAAGTTAGGGAATTAATTTATTTTTTCCCCATATAACATAATTGACATTTATCAACCTTCCTGTAATCAGGAACAATTGTCGCTTAAAATGAAAACCGGTTTAATAAATAAGCAGTAAAAAAATTTCTTCTATCTTTAGTTCCGGTTTCCAAACCTGATATTTTTGTTTTAAAAGACCACTTATGAATAAAGATCGCGTAATTCCAAAAGGCATCTTATGGCCGTTTATTTTGCTGACTTCCTTGTTTTTTGCCTGGGCTGTTCCAAATAATCTTACCGATACCATGCTTGCTGCATTTAAACGGATAATGAGCCTCACCGATACAAAAACCGCCTGGATACAAGTGGCCTGTTATCTTTTGGGATATGGTTTTTTTGCAATACCGGGAGCGTTGTTTATTAAACGTTATACCTATAAATCGGGAGTAATGCTTGGCCTGGGTTTATATGCTGCCGGTGCGTTTTTATTTTATCCTGCAATGCTTGTTTCGGAAAGCAGCACAGGTATCGGGTTTTTGATGTTTTTGTTTGCTATCCTTGTTTTGTTTGCAGGGCTTTCAGTGCTCGAAACTTCTACCAACTCGTATGTATATGCCATTGGTCCCGAATCAACGGCAACACGGCGGTTAAATTTTGCCCAATCGTTTAATCCCTTTGGCGCCATTACCGGGGTAATCATCAGCCAGGTCTTTGTCCTTTCCAAACTCAACACGATGGGAGCTGCAGAAAGGGCTGCAATGGCACCTGTTGAACTGGCAAAAGTCCAGGCAGGCGAACTAAATGCAGTAACAACAGCGTATATGGCAGTAGGTTTGGTGATGGTTGTCATTTTGCTGATGATTTATTTTACGCGAATGCCAAATCTTAAAGAGGATGATAAACGACTTGATTTTAAAGGAACATTCCGGAGGCTGATAAAAAATCCGAACTATTCATGGGGAGTGCTGGCACAGTTTTTTTATGTGGGCGCCCAGATTGCAGTCTGGTCGTTTATTATTCGCTATGTGATGCAACAGCTCAACCTTGATGCAGTTGTTGCCGGATTGGGTACCAATCCTTCCACCGAAGACATTATTTCTGCATTGCGTTCGGTGGAGCCGGTGGCTGCAGGTTTTTACAATTTTGTTGACTGGGTCGGACTTGATGTTCTTCTTCCCCGCACCGCTGAACAAGCCGGTGCAACTTATTACATCATGTCCCTTGTGTTATTTGTTTTTGGACGTTTTATCTGCACAGGCCTCATGAAATTTATAAAACCAAAAAATCTGCTCACAGGCCTTGCTTTGCTGGCAGTTGTATTTTCTTTGATTGCAATTTATAATGGAGGATTTGCAGGAATTTATGCATTGATGGGAATTTCAGGCTGCATGTCACTGATGTTTCCTACCATTTATGGTTTGGGAATCCGTGGATTGGGCGAAGACACAAAAATTGGCGGAGCAGGAATGGTGATGGCTATTGCAGGAGCAGCCGTTTTAACACAAATCCAGGGAATTGTTTCGGATCAGGCGGGTAGCATAAAACTTGCATACTGGGTGCCTGCTTTTGCTTTTTTGGTCGTCGCATTTTACGGTGCGGTTATTTGCCGCAGGTATGAAAAATAATGCAGGTTCGTTATACTTCATTATTCAACTGAACTTTAATGATTTAATTACCGGCTGTATGATAGTTGCCGGATTTTGTGCTGTTGGAGCCCATTTATTTTTTACTTTTAGCTCCGCAAATCAAAAAATGAATAATAATGAAAATGAAATTCAAATCAATTCCCTTTATTCTTCTTTATTGCATTGTTGCATTTTTTACTTCAGGAGCCGAAAAAGAAAAGCCAGCCAATTTCATTATCATTTATCTCGATGATGTTGGTTATGGCGATATTGCACTTACAGGTGCAATCGGTTATTCCACTCCAAACCTCGATAATATGGCCTCGCAGGGCATATTCTTTTCACATTATTATGCACCGCAGGCTGTTTGCAGTGCTTCACGGGCCGGCTTAATTACCGGATGCTACCCCAATCGTGTTGGATTTCGCGGTGCACTTGATCATAGAGCAAAAATCGGAATAAATGATAATGAAGAAACCATCGCCGAAGTTTTAAAAAAGAAAGGTTATGCAACAGCTGCCTTTGGAAAATGGCATTTGGGACATCACAAACAGTTTTTGCCGCCACATCATGGTTTCGATGAATATTTTGGTATTCCATACTCCAACGATATGTGGCCCAATCATCCAACAAATAAAAATTATTATCCTCCGCTGCCGTTGATTGAAGGTGATGAAGTGGTGGAAACAGGACCTGATCAGTCAAAATTCACCACTGAGTTTACTGAAAGAGCCGTTTCATTCATCAGGAAAAATAAGGATAATCCGTTTTTTGTGTATCTGGCGCATCCTATGGCGCATGTGCCGTTGTTTGTTTCCGATAAATTTAAAGGAAAATCAAAACAGGGTTTGTACGGCGATGTGATGGAGGAAATCGACTGGAGTGTGGGACAGATTTTGAAGACTCTGGAAGAGTTAAAGCTTGATAAAAACACGCTGGTTATTTTTACATCTGACAACGGGCCGTGGATTAACTACGGAAATCATGCCGGCAGCACCGGTGGTCTGCGCGAAGGAAAGGGAACTACTTATGAAGGAGGTCAGCGCGTTCCATGCCTGATGATGTGGAAAGGGGTGATTTCTCCGGGAACAGTTAACAATAACCTGATTTCGGGAATTGATATCCTGCCGACACTTGCGGAAATTGCCAATGCTCCGCTTCCTGAAAACAAAATCGACGGGTTAAGCCTTCTGCCGCTCATTAAAGGCGAAGAGACAGATTCACCTCGAAAATCATTTTATTACTATTACCGCACTAACAATCTTGAAGCAGTTCAGGATGGACAATGGAAACTCGTATTCCCGCATCCGGGAAGAACTTATGAGGGATTTGAGCCCGGAAAAGACGGAATGCCTGGGAAAGTAAATGAAAATTTTGACGTTCAGCAAGGATTGTATGATTTACGCCGTGACCCTGGTGAGCGGTATAACGTGATGGAATTTTATCCTGAAATTGTTGACCGGTTGTTAAAACTGGCTGATGAAGCGCGCAATGATTTAGGCGATGATTTAACAGGAGTTCCCGGAAAAAACAGGAGGGAAATTGGCCATCTTGCAGAATAAACCGGGCCATCCGAAGGTGATCAGGAAGAAATAAGAAATATCAAGTAAGCCCGTCTGGCTGGACGGACAGGGAATAACAGAATTTCAGAAAATGAATGTCGAATATCGAATGTCGATTGCAGAATTTTGATTTCGCAGATACACACAGATTTTATAATTAGTGCGAAAATCAGTGCAATCAATTGGAGATTAAAAGAAATAAAAAATATCGAATAACAAATAACAGAATCAGGAAGTAAAACAATCCTGAAAGGATTAAATTAGAATAATCCCGTATGAAATGCGGTGGTTAAGGCGAAGTACAACCCCGAACCCGGTACGGGTTCGATTATAGTAGCAGCAATATGTGATTTTGATCATGAACCCGGTACGGGTTCGATTATAATAATGCTAACGAAACATCACCATGAAGGGAAATCATTTTTAAAACACATACCCATATTTTTAGGTAGCATCGGTCAAAAAAATATATTGCAGGTTTCAGGACAAGCCGGTTTTTTATCAAACCCGTACTGGGTTGAGGACGTAACAACGATATTCTTTTCTGCTACTATAATCCAATGCATACTGCGTTGTAACTGAATCCGGTACAGATTTGATTATCGTAGCAACATGTTGTTTGCGAATTTGATTGTGAATCTGGTACGGGTTCGATTATAATATAGTTATAAATTCCGGCCTTATTATCCAACCCATACTGGGTTGTGACAAAACAACAACACTGTTTTTTCTACTAAAATCCAACGCATACTGCGTTGAATTTTAACCCGGGGTTCAACATCAATATTTACCACAGATTCCGCAGATTCACACAGATTTTATGATTTGTGCGAAAAAACAATGCAATCCGCTGGAGAGCAAAAAATAGAATGTCGAATGCAGAATTTCGATTTCGCTGAATTCTGTAGATAGAGTGCATGATATTTGTAATTTCTGCGAAAATCAATGCCATCAGCAGGTGAGCAAAAAGAAATAAAAAATATCGAATAACAAATAACAGAATCAGGAAGTGAAAACAATCCTGAAAGGATTAAATTTGAATAGCCCCGTATGAAATGCGGTGGTTAAGGCGAAGTACAACCCCGAACCCGGTACGGGTTCGATTATAGTAGCAGCAATATGTGATTTTGATCATGAACCCGGTACGGGTTCGATTATAATAATGCTAACGAAACATCACCATGAAGGGAAATCATTTTTAAAACACATACCCATATTTTTAGGTAGCATCGGTCAAAAAAATATATTGCAGGTTTCAGGACAAGCCGGTTTTTTATCAAACCCGTACTGGGTTGAGGACGTAACAACGATATTCTTTTCTGCTACTATAATCCAATGCATACTGCGTTGTAACTGAATCATTTCAGATGAAAATCAGCACATATCATTTGCGAATTATAAAGAATATAACGAATATCGAATAACATAATAATAGAATCAGGAATTATAACAATCCTGGGAGTGATTAAACATCAATATTTCTACTGAAATGCGAGATTACTGCGATGAATTCGAACCCGAGGGTTCAACTATCATTATTTACAAGTACAGAAATTCAGATTTTGCCAATGCAATCCGCTGGAGAGCAAAGAATAGAATGTCGAATGTCAGAATTTCGATTTCGCTGATTCTGTAGATAGAGGCATGATATTATAATTTGTGTGAAAATCAGTGCAATCAACGGGGGATTAAAAAGAAATAAGAAATATCGAATAATGAATAACAGAATCAGGAAGTGGAGGAAATCCTGAAAGGATTAAATTTGAATAGCCCCGTATGAAATGCGGTGGTTAAGGCGAAGTACAACCCCGAACCCGGTACGGGTTCGATTATAGTAGCAGCAATATGTGATTTTGATCATGAACCCGGAAAGGGTTCAACATATTTCAATTTTTTATATAATATTGTTGTTTTTAATCAATAAAACCAAATTCAGATGAAGTATATTTTATTAATGCTTATTGTTGTCTTCTTCAGTTCATGCAATTCGAAAAGTGATTTGCTGACGCTGAAATCCCCTTCCGGAAATCTTAAAGTAGTTGTTACAACCAATAACAATAAACAGGTTTTTTACCGGATAAACTCAATTGACAATGATGGTGAAAAAGTAGTTTTATTCAATTCACCACTGGGTGTGGTGCGCAACGATGTTGACTTTACCCGGAACCTTCAGTATAAAGGTTCCTCTGAACCACAACTCATCAGCGACAATTATTCAATGAGCTCCGGGAAACAAAGCAGATTGGATTATAATGCCCGTGAAACTGATGTTGTTTTTTCAACTTCAACGGGAGAGGAACTTGAAATTACTTTTCGGGTTTTTGATGAAGGAGTGGCTTTCCGGTATCGTTTTCCGGGTTCCGGGGATGAAAAGGTTACAGTAACTGCAGAGGCTACCGGTTTTGCAGTTTCTGATTCAGTGGATGGCTGGATGTCGCCATACCAGGTGGCTACTTCATGGGGAAATCCTGGATATGAAGAAGATTTTCTGAAAGTAAAATCAGGAACTCCGTCGCCTGACGGGGCAGGGTGGTGTTTCCCGCTGCTTTTTCATTCAAACGGAAAATGGATATATATTTCAGAAGCCGGCCTGGATGAAAATTACTGCGGTACCCATCTCAATCAGGAAAGTACCGGTGGAATCTATACTGTTGCAATGCCGGCAACAAATGAACGTTTGGGTGACGGCAACGCCAGTCCGGCTTCGGTATTGCCATGGGAAATGCCCTGGCGTTTCATTTTAATCAGCGATTCACTGAACGGGATTGTTGAGTCACAAATGGTTTATCATTTGGCTGAATCTTCAAAAATTAAAGATACATCATGGATTAAACCTGGTCGTGCATCCTGGGAATGGTGGTCGTCGAAAAGTGGCAGAACAGTAAAGGAACTAAAGCGCTTTGTTGATTTGGCGGCCGAAATGGGATGGGAATATTCGCTGGTTGATGCAGGATGGGAACAAATGCCCGATGGAAATATTCAAGATGTTGTTGACTATGCAAATAATAAAAACGTTGGATTGCTGCTTTGGTACAATTCGGGCGGACGGCGCGACAGTTCAGCACAAAATGAAGAGTTTGTACTATTTAATGACGATACCCGCGAAAAGGAAATGTCACGTCTGGAAGAGTGGGGAATTAAAGGAATTAAAGTTGATTTTTTTGCCACCGACAAACAGTTTGGAATCGCACTTTACAGGAAAATACTTGAAGATGCAGCAAGGCACAGGTTGCTGGTGGATTTTCATGGTTGCACCCTGCCACGCGGCTGGACGCGAACCTATCCGAACCTGCTGACAATGGAAGCAGTGCGCGGTGCAGAATGCTACCGTTTTTCGAAAACATATCCGGATATTGCCGCTTCATACAATACAATGGCTGCTTTGCTGCGTGGAACTGCCGGCCCAACAGATTTTACGCCTGCAACTTTTTCCGATAACCGCTATCCGCACAAAACCACATCGGCACACGAACTGGCACTGACTGTGGTTTACGAAAGTGGCATTGTTCACATGGCTGATACACCTGAAAGTTACCGTTCGTTAAAACCACAAGCCATTGAATTCCTGAAAAAGGTTCCGGCCGCCTGGGATGAATCGAAACTGATTAAAGCTGTTCCTGGCGAACTTTTTATTGTTGCAAGACGAAAAGGTGAAAAATGGTTTGTTGCAGGAATTAATGGTAAAAATGAAGTACAGGATGTTACGCTTTTCCTTCCGGAAGGATTGACTAATGCAACTTGCATTAGCGATGGCGAATTTCGTGATGATTTGGTTTTCTTAAATACCGGAAACAATTCCAACTTATCGGTATCACTAAAACCGAATGGTGGGTTTGTCATTTTTTGAAGCCAATAATGGTCTTACATTCTATACGTTCCACAGTAAAAGCTACATTTATTTTTCAACAGGTAGTTTTTTGCTATTTTGCGCATTCAAATATTAACTGACAAATTTTAAATCATGAAGAACAAATTTCTGTTTTTACTAATTCTCAGTGCTGTTATTTTTAGTTCCTGTTCACAAAACACTGAAAATAAACAGGCATCAACGCCTGAATTTATTACTATTGCCGGTCCCGACCTGCATACCCCCAATGGTGAAAAATTCTTCATACAGGGAATTAACCTGGGAAACTGGCTCAATCCCGAAGGGTACATGTTTGGATTTGGCCGTACCAGTTCTGCCCGTTTAATCGACCAGGCATTTAAAGAGATGGTTGGTCCTGATTTTACCAATCATTTCTGGCAGCTTTTCAAAGACAATTACATTACTGAAGAAGACATTCAGTACATAAAATCAACGGGAATGAATACCATTCGTTTGCCGTTTCATTATAAATTGCTGACCGATGAAGATTTTATGGGATTATCTTCCAGGCAGGATGGTTTTGCGCGCATCGACAGCCTTGTAAACTGGTGCCGCAGGGCTGATTTGTATGTAATACTTGACATGCACGATGCTCCGGGGGGCCAAACAGGAGATAATATTGACGACAGTTACGGTTACCCGTGGCTGATGGTGAGTGAAGAAAGTCAGCAGCAGTTTGTTGAAATCTGGAAGAATATTGCTGAACGGTACAGCAACGAACCGGTGATTTTAGGATATGATTTGCTAAATGAACCCATTGCCACATATTTTGAAGATGAATATGAAATTCTTAACCCGCAGCTGGAACCGCTGTATAAAAAAGCAGTTGCTGCTATCCGCGAAGCAGATAAAAATCACATTGTACTTTTGGGAGGAGCGCAATGGAACAGCAATTTCAGGGTCTTTACCGATTCAAAATTCGACGACAACATCATGTATACCTGTCATCGGTACTGGTGCGATACATTGCAGGCCAATATTCAGGATTATGTGGATTTTCGCGACTCGGTCAATCTTCCGCTGTATATGGGAGAAACAGGTGAAAACAATGACCAGTGGATTGGTGCCTGGACACGATTAATGAACAAAAACAACATTGGATGGACATACTGGCCCTATAAAAAAATGCGGCGTTCGAGTTGCATGCGCACTATTCCGGCACCAGAGAACTGGGATATAGTGCTTGAATTTGCAAAGGCGCCAAGAACTGGTTTTGATGAAATCAGAAAAGCGAGGCCAAATCAGGAACTTGCAAAGAAAGCAATGCTGCAGTTTATCGAAAATATGAAATTTGAAAATACAACAATCAATGAAGGATACATCAAAGCGATGGGAATGAAACCCTGAAACTGCTGTATACAAATGTACAACAACATGATTATTAGTGTAATTCAAGTTCAGATTTGAATAATCCAATATGGCTTTACAAAAAACAGGTGAAGCCATTTTGGTTTTTTTTAATGAATATCTGAATTATGTGGAAGTTGCCCTTTTTACAATCAATCCATTCCCAAGAAGTATAAGGAGCAATCCTGCTGAGAATATAAACCATTGATAATTGTCAGGAACATAACTCGTCAGAACATAAAGAAATCTTTGATCTTCGGGTAAGGTAAGAAAATCACTAAGAAAATTTCCTTCTAAAATAATTTTTCCGAAATCGTAAATGAAAGTATATAATATTACTCCTGCACCCATAAAAATCAGCAGCAATTCAATCCTGTTAATTTTAGATAACTTACCCTTGTTGTGAAATCGTTCAAGAGTAACAGCCATAAAAATCATAACTACCGAGCATAAAACGGGCGCCAGTACCGGGCTTGTCCAGGTAATGGGAATAAGGAATAATATGTCCCAGGTGAGCAATGATTCCGGCCAGTCCAGGAAAATTTTCAGAGCGATATAATAGACGATATCCCAGATTCCGAACATAAAAATAAATGCTGAAAGCCTGCGGATGAATGATTTTCCGGTGAGCCATGCCACAGCACCCAACATCAACATCGTGGAAAGTTCACGAATTAACTCAATCAGGATAATTTTTGGCGGCAGTGCTATTAAAGGAAATTCAAAACCATCCGGATAATACAATTCCCGGACATAAACTACTACTATTGCTTCAAGAAAACCCATAGAAACAGCGAAAACAATTAGTACTGCATAATTAAATTTACTGATATCTTTAATGCGGCTCATAGCTAAATTTTGTTTCGTCAATTTCGATATTATAAAGATGAAATGCAAAAAATAAAATACTTTTAGGAACTTTCCCGGTTATATTTAGAAATACAATAACAGACTAAATTGGTAATGTCGCTTTTTTATATCTTGCAACAAATCAAAAATAAAACCTACATGATGAAAAAATACATACTTCTATTTGGCTTTATTCTCAGCCTGTCCATATATTCAAATGCTCAGTATCCTGTAATTAAAGGTGTTCCGGTAACTGTGAAATTCAATGAAAAAGTACGCGACTGGGACGGCTTTGGTTTTAATTACGTTGAAACTGCCCAGACTCCCGACTACAATGAATACGCCCAGGAATATGGTGGTTTCAGTTTGCTGGATGAACAGCAAAAAAATGAAATTATTGAGATGGTTTTTGGTGAAGACGGGTTGAAAGTTGGGCTGGTAAAAATGTTCTATGATCCGTTTCATCAAACTGAACCGGGAGGAAAGTATGACCATGAAACCACCACTAAAAACATGCGTGAATTTGTAAGGAAGGGGTTGGCAAAAACACGTGAAAGCAATCGCGATTTGGAAATAATAACTACCTTATACGGACCTCCGGCATATATGACGTTGCAAAGGAAAATCAGAGGACGTGATCTCGATCCGCAGTATAAAGATGATTTAGCCGGATATCTGGTGAGTTGGGTGAAATTTCTTCGCGAAAAAGAAAACTTTCCTGTAAATTATGTTTCACTTCACAATGAAGGTGAAGATTGGGAACGCTGGCCGTTGGATGGCAAAGATCCAAATATTGGTCATGGTCACGATTACAACCTGTTTTGGAGCCCCGATCTTGTGGTTGAAATGATAAAGCTGACCAACAAAAAACTGATTGATGCCGGATTGGGCGATGTGGGAGTAACACCTGGCGAAACCACCAACTGGTACCGTTTTTCATACTGGGGATATGCCGATGCTATTTCGCACGACAATGAATGTGTAAAAGCCCTGGGATTAATTACTTCACATGGTTTTTTCAGCGGAAATTACAGCAGCCGCTGGTTTGGCGACCACAACTGCCTCGGCACTCAAATGATTAGGGCAAAAAAACCATTGCTGCATGCATGGGTTACTTCAACAAGCTGGAGTAAAATGGATGCAAAAAACATTAAGGAGATGCACGACAACATTTATTCGGCACGGGTAAATGGTATAATTCCATGGGCTGGAATTCAACGGCCGCCGCATTGGGTGGGAGGCGATCCAAATCCCGGCTCTGCATTTACCGTGCACGAAGACGGAACTTATGAAGTTCGCCGCGGATATTATTTTTATAAACAGATTACACGCGCCGGCCAGCCCGGAATGGATGTTTGCCGAACTGTTTCAATGGATACTGAAATTCCCGTTATTGCATTTGGACACGGGAAAACCGAAAATCCCAATGCATTTGTAGTGACCAATATGAACACCAGCAACGATAAATCAGTTATAATTAAAGTTGAAGGTTGTTCGGCAACGAAATTCAAAGCTTTTCGCACTACTGAAGATGAAACAGATTTGTACAAAGAGACAGGAGATTTTGATGTTTTAAATGGAGAAATTTATTATACAGCACCAAAAGGTTCAGTTACAACTTTTTTTGCCATAACTGATTAATGTTGAAATAATTATATTTTATACCTGTATCAAATGATAAGGATTTTTTAAATAATTTTCTAAAACAACTGATATAAAAAATGTATTCCTCATAATATTTGTGTTGTGCAACATCATTATACACTCCAAAAAAAGATTAAATTTGTCCATATCGTGTTCGTACACGGAAATAAATTTAAACCAACATTTTAATTAGTTACAGATGAAAAAATACTTTTATTATTCAATTTTTCTTTTGTTTATATTCAATACAGCTGCATTTGCACAGAATGACGGCTGGGTGAATTTATTCAACGGAAAAGATTTAAACGGCTGGAAACAGCTCAATGGCGAAGCCAAATTTGGAGTTGTTGACGGAATGATTGTAGGGACTACAGTATTAAATACACCCAATTCTTTTCTTCGTACCGAAAAAGAATACGGTGATTTTATTTTCGAGGTAGATTTACTTGTTGAGGAAAACATGAATTCCGGAATCCAGTTTCGCAGCGAAAGTAAGGAAGATTACATGAGTGGCCGTGTTCATGGCTACCAGTGCGAAGTTGATCCTTCGGAAAGAGCCTGGAGCGGTGGAATTTATGATGAAGCCCGGCGTGGATGGCTCTATCCGCTGGAATTAAATCCTGAAGCACAATCTGCTTTAAAAATGAACGAGTGGAATCATTATCGCATTGAATGCATCGGGAACAACATTAAAACCTGGCTCAATGGTGTAGCTTGTGCACACGTACTTGATGATATGACCCCGAAAGGTTTTATTGCCCTGCAGGTTCATTCTATTGGAGACGATATGGAAAAAGTGGGTCACCAGATTAAGTGGAAAAACATTCGCATTAAAACAGAAAACCTGAAGCCTTCTCCGGCCGAAGGAATTTACGTGGTTAACCTGCTGCCCAACGACTTAAGTGAAACGGAAAAAGAACAAGGTTACGAGTTGCTGTTTAACGGAAAATCAACTGATAAATGGAAAAGTGCCACTGGAAGTGGTTTTCCTGAAAAAGGATGGAAAGTGGAAGATGGAGCCCTTACAGTTGTTGGTAACGAAGGAAATAATACGGCAAGGGGAGGTGATATTGTTACTAAAGAAGAATTCGGGCCGTTCGAACTGAAATTCGATTTTAATTTTACTGAAGGTGCAAACAGTGGAATTAAATACGGTCTTGGAAATAATGGCCCCGGCATTGGTTTGGAATATCAGATTCTTGATGATAAAAAACATCCGGATGCAAAACAAGGAGTTGTTGGAAACCGAAAACTGGCTTCATTGTATGATTTAATTCCATCGGAAACCGAAGGTCGTTTTGTAAATGGACCGGGCGAATGGAACCGCGGCCGGATTGTAATGTATCCCGACGGAACAGTTCAGCACTGGCTGAATGGCCGGAAAGTGGTGGAATACCAACGTGGAAGCAAAATTTATAAAGCACTGGTTGCCCGGAGCAAATATGCTGATTATGAAAATTTCGGTATGGCCGAAAAAAGTCCAATTCTCATTCAGGATCATAACAATACTGTTCATTTCAGAAGTATTAAAATAAGAAAACTATAACTATGACTAACAGAAGAAGTTTTTTAAAAGCAGCTGGCCTGGGAATTGCTGCAACTGCTGTTCCCGGCTTCACAAAAGCATCAGGTTCAAAGGCTCAGGCCAAAAAAGAGAATTTCGATTTTGACTTGGGTGTCGCTTCCTATTCTTTGCGCGAATTTCCAAGGGAAGAAGCACTGGATATGGTCAGGCGCTGCGGTGTAGACAAGGTTTCGTTTAAAAGCATGCACCTTCCGCTGGATGCAAGTAATGAAACAATTAAACAAGCCGTTGCAGATTGCAAAGAACGCGGAATTGAACTCTACGGCGGCGGAGTTATCTATATGAAAACCAAAGATGAAGTAGATCAAGGGTTTGAATATGCAAAAACCGCCGGAATGGATGTAATCATCGGGGTTCCAAATCACGAACTGCTGGATTATGTTGAAGGAAAAGTAAAAGATTACGACATTAAGCTTGCAATTCATAATCACGGACCAGGCGATAAACTTTATCCAAGCGCCGAAAGTGCTTATAATCTGATTAAAAACAGGGATAAACGCATGGGACTGTGTATCGACATTGGCCATACAAAACGAATTGGCCGGGATCCCGAGCAGGATTTAAAAGATTATTTCGAACGGGTTTTTGATGTGCATATCAAGGATGTAACAAACGCAACAAGCGATGGGCAAACCTGCATCATAGGACGGGGAGTAATTGATTTTGTTTCGTTTTTAAATGCAGTGGATGAGTTAGGTTACAAAGGTGTACTGGCACTTGAATATGAGGCAGAAGGTAAAGACCCGCTACCGGGAATGATGGAATCACTTGGCTACGTTAAAGGAATTATGGCAACGATGTAAATAAAAAGAAGATGAATATGAGTTCAAACAGAAGAGATTTTATAAAAAAAGTTTCAGTGAGTGCAGCTGGTATTGCTGTTGGCGGAACTGCAATGGGAATGACTGCTAAAAGTTACAGGAATATTATTGGAGCAAACGACAGGTTAAATGTGGCAATAATAGGCCTTGGCCGTCGGTTGGGTGCATATTACGAACCAATTTCCCAGAAAGAAAGTAATGTGCAGCTGGCTTACCTGTGCGATGTGATGGAAAGTCAGCGCGAAAAAGCAGCTAAGAATTTTGCAAAGTACATCGATTATAAACCAAAACTTGAAAATGACATCCGGAAAGTTATCGATGATAAGGAAGTTGACTTGCTGATGATTGCAACTCCTGACCACTGGCATACCCCCGGAGCAATTATGGCAATGGAAGGCGGCAAACATGTATATGTTGAAAAACCTTGCAGCCACAATATGCTTGAAAACAAACTGGTTGTTGATGCGCAAAAGAAATACAACAAAGTTGTTCAGATGGGAAACCAGCAACGTTCTTCGGATCATACAATTGCAATCATCAATGAAATTCATAACGGAGTAATAGGCACACCTTTCAAAGCGCTTGCATTTTATTCAAATTCACGTGGGCCAGCTCCTGTACAGAAAAAGGTGCCTGTACCTGCAGGATTGGATTGGGAGCTGTTTCAGGGACCTGCGCCCCGCCGTGATTACACAGAGGAAACCTGGGACTACAACTGGCACTGGTATGGCTGGGATTATGGTACTGCTGAACTTGGTAACAATGCAACACACGAATTGGATGTGGCACGCTGGGCGCTGCAGGTAGAATATCCTGAACATGTGCATGTTCAGGCTGCAAAACGCCATTTCCCTGAAGATGGATGGGAAATGTACGATACAATGTTTGCTACTTTCCAATTTCCGGAGGATAAAATTATTAACTGGGATGGAAAAAGCCGCAATGGCTACAACACTTATGGAGCCGACCGGGGTACGATTATATACGGAAGCGATGGTTCTGTTTTTGTCGACAGGGGAAAATATGAACTGTACGACAGAAGGGGAAAACTGGTAAAAGACAGCAAATCTACTTCCAATGAAGCCGGAACAGCTTTAGGCGGTGGTGGCGATATGACAACCGGACATGTTCAGAATTTTTACAACACCATTCGCGGAAAAGATGAACTGAATTCTCCAATCGAACAAGGTGCAATTAGCCAGGCAATGGTGCATTATGGAAATGTTGCCTACCGTGTTGGAAAAGATTTTGCAGTTGATGCTAAAACCGGTAAAATGAAAGACAGTGATGCAATGAAATTATGGGATCGTAAATATGCTCCCGGTTGGGAATTAAAAGTTTAATTGCAAATTCAAAATACGTATAAAACTCCCCGGTTAAATTATCGGGGAGTTTTATTTTGAAATAAAAAAACGCATCTATGAGTAACAAAAGAAATACCGGTAAAAAGATAAAAATCGAATTAATCGTTTTTGCAGTTTGTTTATTGAGCAGTTTTGGAGTCGTATTGTATTCAGTATTGAAGTACGATAACGGATTAAAAGATTTGCTTGATCAGTTGCACATTGTATTATTGGGAGGTTTGATATTATATTTCCTTGGTTTAATATTTCGCCTGGTGTTTTGGGGACTCGTAAAAATCATTCACTAAAAATGAATCGAATATGAAAAGGCTTTTGGGTTTTTCATTTCTTTTAAATTTTGCTCTTGCAATAAATGCACAGGTGACTATGGAAACTGCCGGTGACGGTATTTTAATTACCGAACAGGGGAATAAAATTCTCTTTTACCAGATTGAACCAAAAAGTAAATCCGGAGAATACGAAAGAAATAATTACATTCATCCTCTTTGGGGAATAGATGGTAGAAGTATTAACACAGGATTTCCCTGACGATCACCTGCACCATCGTGGAATATTCTGGGCCTGGCACCAGGTTTGGATTGATGGAAAACGTATCGGTGATCCCTGGGAATTAAAAGATTTTGAACAGGATGTGGTGGATATTGAATTTATAAGTAAAAGTGATGGGGCAGGAGTGTTAAAAACCGAAGTACTGTGGGAATCGGACCTTTGGAAAAAACACGGAAAGAAAGTTCCTTACTTAAAGGAAAATTCAATAATTACAGTTCATCCAACATCAGGAAATTACAGGAAGACGGATATTGAAATCAGTTTGCTTGCCCTTGAAGAAAAACTTTCGATTGGTGGTTCAGAAGATGAAAAAGGATACAGTGGATTTTCGGTGCGGATGATTTTGCCCGATGATGTAAAATTCACCGGACCCAATGGTGAAATTGAACCTAAGATAACTGCAGTTCAATCTCAAGGTTATGTTGACATTTCTGGTTCAATCGGCGAAAACAACAGTAAAGGCGGGATTGTCATCATTGATAATCCTGAAAATCCGGGTTATCCGCAACCCTTGATTTTGCGCGCTAAAAACAGCATGCAAAATATTGCCTGGCCTGGTAATACAACTGTTTCAATATCAACAACAAAACCGCTCGTATTAAAGTATTCTCTGATTGTTTATTCAGGAAAAATGAATAATCGTAAAATCCAAAAGATAATAAAGATGAATTGATAAGGTATTGAATTGATTTGGTTTGTATTGCCGGTTTTAAATTCTTACTTTACAAAATCAGCAAAAATTAAACAATTTCAAAATGAAGGATTTGATTGCTGTAAAAGTAGAATGTTATTCAGGATATAAACCCGACGAATATCCGCTACGCTTTTATTGGGACACTATTAAGTTTGAAATTGTTGAAGTTCTGGATCGCTGGTATCAGGGCAGTCAGAGTGTGGAATTTCCTGCAGCCGATTATTTTAAAGTTCGCACAAGCGACCAAAAAGTTTTCATTTTAAAACATGAAACAGCAAAAGATAAATGGTTTTTATGGATTCAGGGTGAAAGTCTAAATTTGTAATTGGACCTGATAACCAGAAAAATGGCATCATCAGTAGAGACAAGGCATGCCTTGTCTTTACAACGGATGCCATTTTTCTGTTTTCTACATCAAAAAGCTCAGTAATATACCTGCAGCTACTGCCGAACCAATAACACCTGAAACATTTGGCGCCATTGCATGCATTAACAGGTGATTTGTTGGGTCTTCCTTTAATCCCATGGTCTGAACAACGCGGGCACTGTCAGGAACGGCAGAAACACCGGCGGCACCAATCATCGGATTAATTTTGTTGCCTTTTTTCATGAAAAGGTTCATGATTTTGGCTCCCATTACTCCGCCTGCTGTTGCTATAACAAATGATCCTGCACCTAATGCGAATATCTTAATGGATGAAGGCGTTAAAAACACGTCGGCCTGAGTTGAAGCGCCCACTGTAATTCCAAGAAGAATAGTAACAATATCGATTAAAGTGTTGCTGGCAGTTAACGCCAGTCGTTTTGTAACGCCGGATTCTTTCAGAAGGTTGCCAAAGAAAAGCATTCCGAGCAGTGGCAATGCCGAAGGTGCAATATAAGCAGTTAACATCAGTCCGAGAATTGGGAAGAGTATTTTCTCCAGTTTCGAAACTGCACGTGGAGGTTTCATGCGAATACGGCGTTCTTTTTTCGATGTAAGCAAACGGATAACCGGCGGCTGAATTACCGGAACCAGCGCCATATATGAATAGGCTGCTATGGCAATGGGGCCAATCAGGTTTTTTACGGTTACTCCATTTGCCATCACGTTTAAACCATTTGCAAGTTTCGATGAAATAAAAATTGCAGTTGGCCCGTCGGCACCACCAATAATACCAATTGCACCAGCCTCAGGCGGGGCAAACCCCAAATAAAGTGCTCCTAAAAACGTAAGGAAAATTCCTACCTGTGCAGCAGCACCGAGCAACATCAGCTTCGGATTCGAAATCAATGATGAAAAATCTGTCATTGCTCCAATACCAAGAAAAATCAGTGGAGGGTACCATCCCTGAACAACGCCCTGGTATAAAATATTAAGTACCGATCCAGGTTCATAAATTCCAAGTTTCAGGTTAAAATCAACTGCCTGAAACATGGGGATATTGCCGATAAGAATTCCAAATCCGATGGGAATAAGCAGTAGCGGTTCAAAGTCATAACGAATGGCCAGGAAAATAAAAAAGAACCCTACAATCATCATCACCAGGTGTTTCCATGTAACGTTTGCAAAACCTGAGAATTCATAAAAATTCAATAACCCTGAAACAGCGCCGCTGTAATTCTTATATGAATATCCATCACCGCGCAGTGTACCATTTTCAGTCAGCGTCAACTCGCGTTGCGGCAGTTGCACTGTTTCCCTTACGGAAATGTAATCATTTGACGAACTGTTCGGATCAGTTTTTTTCCTGAAATGGGTAACTTCAACCGGTTTAAAATTCAATGTAATTTTATCTCCCGATATTTGATATTTTCCGGTATAACGCTGTTTTGCAGAATCGAGAATGAAAGTGTTGTTTTCTTCGAATCCAAAAGTTTTATAACGTTTTTGGGTTTGAATATTCTCTTCCGTACCGGCTTCTTCCGGATTATAAGTAGGAACGGGAATATAACCATCGCTTCGGTTTACCCATTTCCCGCCGGTGATAATCGTCTTTACATCCTTTTCATTTCCCGACACTGAAATTGTGGGAATTAAAAACAATGCTATTAAAAATAACTGAACTATTTTTTTCATTGTAAATTTGCTCTGAAGATTAACCGATTTCCATGAGCACATCGTCCTGCATTACGCTGTCGCCCACATTTACTTTTATTGAAAGCACCTCGCCGCCTTTAGTTGTTTGTACCTGATTTTCCATTTTCATGGCTTCCATTACAAGTACATTCTGGCCTTCGGCAATAACATCGCCAACAGCAACATTCAGTTTAAGAATAGTTCCGGGCAACGGCGCCAATACAGGATGCTTTCCGGTCGATTCGCTTTTTTTGATTTGTCCTTCCCCAGGCATCTTTTCCACTGGTTTCCTTACAAGTTTAGGTGTTTTGGTGGTTCTGATTTCATTGTGTATCCGGACCTTGTAAATCGTTCCGTTTACATCGAGTTCGGCTACATTATCTTCTATGTCCTTTATATGGACATCGTAGTCATTTCCGCTTATGGTGAATTTATATTTTTTCATTGTTATATCAGTTGAAGTTATGCTCGTTTTCTATCTCAGGAAGAAGGGTAAATTCCTTTCCTGCAGATGGTTTTCAAGAGTTTAATTTTTTGGCCAGTTTTGCGTCACACTATAAATTTTTGAGCTCCAGGGAGAATAGGCTTTTCGCACCTGTTTAATGGTGACAATGTTGCTTTCTTCGTCGTGAAGTTCATTAAAATAAAGATGCAGTGCCAGACTTATTGCTGCTGTTACGTTTCCTTCCATAACGTGCTCATCAGCATTTGTTTCCTCATGTTTGTCTTTTGGATATCTGTCTTTTTTAAATCTGATCTTAAGCAATTTTGGAAGCCGCTGAAATACAATTACCAAAAGTGTAAGCGAAACAAAAACAATGGAAAATCCTACAATAGCCACAGTAAAACCAAATTCAACAGAACTGGTAAGTAATAAAAACAGTGGATTCATGACTTGTTTATTTAAAGTGGAATATTGGAATGTTTTTTAGGCGGATTTATCAGCTTTTTGGTAGCAAGGCTTTGTAACCCGCGAATGATTCTGAACCGTGTATTTCTTGGTTCAATGATATCATCGATGTAACCCAGTGAAGCAGCCTGATACGGATTGGCAAATTTTTCCCTGTACTCTTCCTCATGACTGGCAACAAACTTTGCTTTTTCTGAAGGATCATCGATTTCTGCCATTTTCTTACCATGCAGTACTTCCACTGCACCTGATGCACCCATAACAGCAATTTCGGCAGTTGGCCAGGCATAGTTCAGGTCGCCGCGCAATTGCTTGCACGACATTACATCGTGCGCTCCGCCGTATGATTTACGAAGTGTGATTGTAATTTTCGGAACAGTTGCTTCGCCATAGGCAAACATTAATTTTGCACCGTGGGTAATTATTCCACCGTATTCCTGCTTGCTTCCAGGAAGAAATCCCGGCACATCTACAAGAGTTATTACAGGAACATTAAAACTATCACAAAACCGGACAAAACGTGCTGCTTTTCGCGAAGCTTCAATATCAAGAACTCCTGCAAGATAGCTGGGCTGGTTGGCCACAATTCCAACAGGTTGCCCGTTAAACCGTGCAAAGCCGACTACAATATTCTTTGCATAATTGCGATGTATTTCAAGAAATTCAGAATAATCCACAATTGAATGAATAACATCAATAATATCATACGGTTGGTTTGGATTCTCAGGAATAAGTTCATTCAGATAATCATCCATTCGTTCGATAGGATCGGAACATTCACTGACTGGCGGATCTTCAAGATTATTTTGAGGTAAATAACTAATCAGTTTCCGGATAATTAATAATCCTTCCTGTTCGTTTTCAAGAAGAAAATGTGCGACACCTGATTTTGAAGCATGAATTTTTCCACCGCCTAAATCTTCCACCGAAATATCTTCGCCGGTAACTGTTTTCACCACTTTAGGCCCTGTGACAAACATATATGAATTCTGCTCGGTCATCATGATAAAATCAGTGAGGGCAGGGGAATAGACGGCACCACCGGCACAAGGGCCGAAAATAGCTGAAATCTGGGGGATAACACCTGAAGCAAGAATATTTCGTTCAAAAATTTCGGCATAACCTGCAAGCGAAGTTACTCCTTCCTGGATGCGCGCCCCACCTGAATCATTTATTCCAATAACAGGAGCACCTGCTTTCATGGCCATATCCATGATTTTGCAGATTTTCTGTGCAAATGTTTCAGAAAGCGACCCGCCGAAAATGGTAAAATCCTGTGAAAAAACATAAACTACACGGCCATCAATCGTGCCGTGACCTGTAACTACTCCGTCACCAAGGAATTTCTGCTTTTCCATTCCAAAATTGGTGCAGCGGTGGGTAACAAACATGTCGAATTCCTCGAAACTGCCTTCATCGAGCAGCATCTCTATTCTTTCGCGTGCAGTAAATTTTCCTTTGCGGTGTTGCGATTCAATGCGTTTTAATCCGCCTCCAAGATTTGCTTCGGCACGCAAATCAATTAACTTTTTAATTTTATCCCGGGTACTCATAAAAATCGGTTGGTTATTTGGTTAATCTTTTCCGCAAATTTCAGTCAGAACACCTAATGTTGATTTTGGATGGAGAAATCCAATATTTAATCCTTCAGCTCCTTTGCGCGCAGAATTGTCAATTAATTTTACCCCTTTTTCATCAAGTTCCTGAAGCGACTGGTTTACGTCGTCAACTGCAAATGCGATGTGGTGCATTCCTTGTCCTTTCTTTTCAATGAATTTTCCGATCGGCCCTTCCGGATCGGTTGATTCAAGCAATTCAATTTTTGTTTGGCCGACCATGAAAAAAGCAGTTTTTACTTTCTGGTCTTTCACTTCCTCAACAGAATAACATTTAAGGCCCAGCATTTTTTCATAAAATGGAATAGCTTCATCGAGCGTGTTTACTGCAATTCCAATGTGTTCAATATGTGTAATATCCATTTATATATATTTAAGTAATACAATTTGTTCTTGTTTTTCGATGAAAACTGTTTTAACTGAACGACAATATACCGGTAGTTTTGTGTAAGAATTTAAAAACTTAAAGTTACATATCCGCCTCCAACAGCCGGGAAACATTTCAATTTTTTGTTCGAAATTCAGATAGAGTTAATATTGATTTTTTTAATGCGACAGGTTAAATGTTCGCGATCAAAAAAGGCAGAACAAAGTCTGCCTCTTAATTATTGTTTTGTTTTTATTCTTCGTCCCAGACAAAATGAAAGTGAGGCCCGAAACGTTCAAAAGCTGCTTTATCCAGTTCTTCCTGGTGATCGGGATGTGCTATGGAAATTATGAGTTTTGCCCTGTCCTGCATCGACCTGCCGTAAAGATTTACTGCGCCGTATTCGGTTACGAGCCAGTGAATATTTGCACGTGTACTAACCACACCGGCTCCCGGTGTGAGAATTGGTGCAATTTTGCTAATCCCTTTATTTGTTACCGAAGGAATGGCAATAATTGGTTTTCCACCCCGGCTTAAAGAAGCACCGCGCAGAAAATCGATTTGCCCTCCAACACCTGAATAAAATTTTGTTCCAATTGAATCAGCACACACCTGCCCGGTAATATCAATTTGCAAAGCAGAATTTATAGCTGTTACTTTTGGATTTTTGGCAATTACACTTACGCGGTTCGTGTATTTAACATCGAGCATGGCAACTCCGGGATTGTCGTTTACAAAATCGTATAAATTTTTTGACCCCATCAAAAATGTAGCAACCAGTCGGCCTTTGTCAATCTTTTTGTTTTTGCCGTTTACCACACCTTTATCAACTAGCGGCAATATTCCGTCGGCAAACATTTCGGAATGCACACCCAGGTCTTTGTGGTTTCCAAGCATCGACAACACTGCATTTGGAATAGCGCCGATTCCCATCTGAAGAGTTGCTCCATCGTCAACCAATTCGGCAACATAGCGGCCAATTTTCCTGTCTGTCTCAGATATAGGGCCTGGCGCTGCAGTAATCAGCGGACTGTCATCTTCCACAAATACATCAATTTCATCAATGTGAATCATTGCATCGCCAAATGTACGCGGTACATTCGGGTTAACAATTGCAATTACTGTATCTGCTTTTTCTACTGCGGCAAGTGTTGCATCTACTGAAGTACCCAGTGATGCGTATCCAAATCTGTCGGGAGTTGAAACCTGGATCATTGCAACATTCACTTTCAGGTAACCTTCACGAATCAAACGCTGAGTTTCCTGCAGGAAAACCGGGATGTAATCGGCATAACCAGCTTGTGTCTGCTGCCTTACATTGTGTCCTACAAAAAATGATTCCAACTGAAAAATACCTTCAAACTCAGCATTTGCATAAGGCGCTTCTCCTTCGGTGTGGATATGCTGAATCCGTACATTTCTGAACTCCTTGTTGCGCCCGCGCTCACACATCGCTTTAATCAGCGGATGCGGCGTTACTGCCACGCTGTGCAGGTGCACCCTGTCGTTCGACTTAATAACTTTTACTGCTTCTGCGGCAGTTATGAACTTAATGTTTTTCATGCTTTATTCCGGTTATAAACGGGTTTCGTATTGAGGCGGCAAATATAAAAAATTGTTCTGCCATTGGAACTTTCGAATATCATAAAAACATGTTCAAATTCATTTGTAAACTATTTGTTAATTCAGGAGTTTGGAGAGCATGACAATTGTCAGGAAAATGAAATTCCAGGTTACAATTCTTTTTGACAGAAGTTGAAATTATGAATTTGTAAACTACCCGGTGATGCTTTAACCCGCCCCTGTGAACCTGCACTGAATTGTTGTGTTTAATTGGAATTGAATAAATACATGAGATATGTTAGAAACTGCATCAGCCATAATTTTTACTGCATTAACCGGGATTGTAATCATCTTTCAGGGGTGCCTGGCTGCCGGGGTACCATGGGGAGAAGCATCTATGGGTGGAAGATATCCGGGGAAATATCCTCCAAAAATGAGGATCGTTGCAGTGATGAATATGCTGATTCTTGGCTTTATTGCAGCAGTTGTATTATCTGAAGCAGGGTTAATGTTCCCTCAGCTAAATCCAATTTCAAATATTGGAATCTGGGTAATTGTTGTATTCTTTTTCATTGGAACAATAATGAATACGGTTACTTCAAGTAAAATAGAACGTATTTGGGCACCGGTAGCTTTAATTCAACTGATCACAAGTTTAATTGTTGCAATCAGCTAATTTTTAATAACTAAAAAGTCACAGTAGTTGAGCCGCATGCAATGAAATCGAAGTGAAACAGAATGACGCGTAAATGAAAAATAAGAAAAAGAAAAAGATTCATAAAGATAAACACGGACGTGAATTCATTAAGGAGACCTTCTTTGTTGGTGGAAAAATGAAAATCCGCAGAGTTTATGTAGTTGATGGCATTCCAACCGATGAATTTTACAGGAATAATGCAACTGACCTGGATTTTTATTTGAATGGTGATTATGAGTTAATGAGTAGCGAAAAAGAATTGAATAACCATTTCAATGAGCAGGATAACCAGGAACCTGATTCACCTGATAACGAAGAAATAAATGATTTACCATTCTAAAACCTGAACAACCGCAGAGACAGAATAAAATTTAAATTCCGCAAACCTGGTGTTCAAACCATTGCTGACAGAATAGATCAAAAGGCTAATAAAGATTACTTAGAGCTGAAGTTTGAAAAGATATTCTTCCAGTTCCTATGGTTACTGACCCAACAGAAAAAAGCCCGGCTAAGACTAAAATAAAATGATAAGCGATTCTGATAATAAGATGAAAAATAAGAAACCGATCTGTTTAAAAGCTTAAATCAGCTATATTTAATGCAAAAAATTAAAAGTACAACCATTTTTTAGACAAACTGCTGTTGGCTAATAAAAAACCAGGAAACTAATGAAATATTATAAATCAATTACTTTAATATTTTTCACACTGACGTTTTTATCATGTAACACCCGGAAAGAGTATCATGTAACTGAAAAATATGAGATTCAAACAAAAAGCGGAAAGGAATATTTTCTGGAAGTTACTCTGCCTGTGACATACGGGTACCAGGTAATTGATAGTTTTGAAGTAAATGGGGTTGATGATTACAGCATTGATTCAAAGGATGAATTTCAAACATTTAATTCAAAAATAACAGGAAATGGAGATGTCATAACAACCTCGATTGAATATAATGTTTTAATAAATAAGAAGATATCATATTGGGAGAGTTCTTTGGACGATAATTTTTTATTGCCAACGAAATACATTGACAGTGATCACCAATCAATAGCAAAACTTGCTCAATCATTAAAAAGTGATGATGAATATAAAACTGCAAAAAATATATCTGAATATGTATCCCGGAACATTGCCTGGAATAAAGAAATTAAAATTAATTCCAATTTAAGGAAAGCTTCGGAAATACTTGAATGTAAAAATGGTGTATGCAGAGACTTTTCTGTTTTATCAGTGGCACTTTTACGGGCCTCAGGTATTCCTTCAAAATCAATATCGGGATTATCACTTCGATACCTCAAACGGGAAAATCCATGGGATAGTTCAGGGATAAGTCATGCATGGGTCGAATTTTATGTGAATGGCAGCTGGCATTTTGATGACCCCTCCTGGAGTTTTTTATTGTTTAAAAATTTCTATTTTGATAAACCAGACACTTACCATTTATCCTATGGATCTGAAATTGATTATAAAACAAATACAGAGAACCTTAATAAAAATGATTACAAGGTTTTTAACATGTCAGCACCTATAAGATTTACAGTCTGGACAAAAGATAAAGATGCAAGTGTAACTCCGTCTGTTTATATAAAAGAAAAATAACCTGCTACTGTCAGTAGGGTAGGGAAATATAGAAACAAACAATGAAATACATATTTTTGATAGCTGCTTTCAATGCCTTGTTCTTTGCTGTTCTGGTTTTGCAGAAAAAAAAGGCCTTACATGATAAAATCCTGATCTACTGGCTCATTTATTTGGGCGTATACACAGGAACATACGCTTTGTTTTCAAATAAACTGTTCACAGATTTCCACCTCCTTTCAGCAGGTTTTATTTCATTACTCTTACTGCACGGGCCTTTTTTGTTTTTGTATGTTTCTGCATTGATTGACCAAAAATTTGAATTTAATAAAAAAAAGCTGTTACATTTTATTCCTTTTATTCTGTTCAATCTTTTTATTGTTATCGCTTCCTTTTCACCGGAATTATCCGAACGAATAAGATTGGATCATGTGGAAAGTGAAAATGGAGCTCCTTTACTGTTTAATCTGTTCCTGATACTTACAGTTTTATCCGGGCCGTTCTATTTTATTTTATCCATCCTGCTTTTTAAGAAATTTGACATTAATATCTTCAATAATTTCTCATCGGTTGAGAATGTTAATCTCGAATGGTTAAGAAAGCTGGTTTATACTTTTGGCGCTGTCTGGACAATATTCATGGTTTTTGCCACTGTCCATCATGTTTTAGGAATGTTCTCATGGGTTTTTTGTACACACGGATTATCTCTTTCGTTGTCAGTTTTTATCATCTTAATCGGATATTTTGGCCTAAAGCAAAAGGAAATTTTTATTCAATATCACGATAACAGCATTGAATATGTAACGGAACCGAAAACGAAGTATGCAAGTGTAATTTTGAAAGAGGCTGATTCAGAACAATATGTAAATAAAATCCTGCATTTTATGAGCAATGAAAAACCATATCTGGATGCCAATCTTTCACTCCCTGAATTAGCAGGCAAACTTAAAATGCCTTCTCATCATCTTTCACGTGTTATAAATGAACAGTTTAAAGTTAACTTCTTCGATTTTATTAACCAGTACAGGGTGAATGAAGTAAAATCAAAGATGGGTAACCCGGAGTATGAAAATTTGTCCCTTTTAGGAATTGCCCTCGACAGTGGATTTAATACCAAATCGGCATTTAACAGGGTTTTTAAAAAAATAACCGGAGTAACTCCAAGTGAATTTAAGAAACAAATGTAGAATGCTTTCAAAGCGATACATGCTTATGCAAGTCCTGATTCATAAAAAAGGACTTTAAATTTGTGTCGGATTGGTACTACATTACAAAGTAGGTCGCACAGGGATTTTTCTCATCGTACTTTTGTCTCAGGATAATTTGGTAATAATCATTTAAATATTTTTATCATGAGACAATCAGAAATGAATTTGGAAATTGAAGGACAACGTAGATTTCTTAAAACCGATAAAACTGGTAAAACTGGTATTGAAACAATTCTGTCACTTGTATTCGTATCGTTTTTTATGATTTTCAGTTCACTTGCGGCATCTGCCCATTGCGACTCCTATGACGGTCCTGTAATTAAAGACGCAGTTAATGCCCTTGAAACAAACAACGTTAATTTAGTGTTGAAATGGATTACTGCTGAACAGGAAAAAGAAATTATTCCTTTGTTCAATAAAACTTATGCATTGAAGTCTGATGATAAAGAAGTTTATGCAATTGTTGAAAAACATTTTTTTGAAACTCTTGTACGTCTTCACCGTGAAACAGAAGGGGCTCCATACACAGGGTTAAAACCTGCCGGAACCATCGGAAAAATTAATCAGTTAAGTGATCAAACACTGGAAAGTAAGGATATTGATGATTTACTTGGAAAGTTAGACAACCATATTGGAAAAGTGATAAGGGAGAAATATGAAAAAGTAGCAGCACTTGACAAAGTAAAAGATGATACACCGAAAAAAGGCCGTGAATATGTAGAAGCCTATGTTGATTATACTCATACTGTTGAAGCTGTTCATAATATTGTTGAGCAAGGTGACAGACACTCAGCACACTAATATTGAAGTGATATTATAAATAATAAAGGGATAATTTAAGAATCTTCTCCGGAAAGTACCGGGGAAGATTTCTTGTTTAAAACCAAAAGCTGCAGTTAATTCATTGGACGGTATAGCCCTTAAGTATAAGTTATTAGCTTCAAACGAAAGATTTCGCCCGGAATACCGGTTGGAAATGACAGATGGTTGAAGGGAACAGTTATCAGGAATGCTTTCATTCATTCAACCATTTTTGCATCAATGCATTTTTTATAATTGCCGGTACTCTGAACTCTTCCTTCATTCATGTCTTAAAGCCTCCACGTATTCAGGACTTACCAAAGAGGAATCAAAGTCATATTAAATTCAATTAAAATTGAATTTAATATGACTTTACTTTGAGTTTAATCCGAATTTAATACGGGTTAAGGGTAGGGAAAGGAGAGGTTTAAATTTAATTTCATGATATAAATCTGAGGAAGGAACACCTGATGTAAGTTGTATTCCCCCGGACTAAATCTTGCCATCGGTTTCTTTTATTCAAAGGTAGTAGTACATTCAGTAAATGTGACTTTTTTTGCTTGCCGGTGGCTGGCTCTTTTCACCTCATTTGCAAACCTTTTGTACGGCAGAGTCCGGAACATAATTTAAAATGTCCGGCACATAAAAAAAGCCGCTTCATTCTTCCTGAAGCGGCTATAATATAGTTTTCGTGAGTTATAAATTTCGTTTTGCAAGGTAAAAATCCACCATTTCATAATCACTTTTTTCACGTTCTTCCATTTCATCAATTGTTTTTGGTGGCGGAACAATGACTTTGTCTCCCGGTTTCCAGTTCAGCGGAAGTGCTACTTTATATTTATCAGCTATTTGAAGTGCATTTAATACACGGAGAATTTCGTCCATATTCCGCCCCACATTCAGCGGATAATACATAATCAAACGAATTTTTTTTGACGGATCAATAATAAAGACTGCCCTTACTGCAGAAGTATCACTTTCATTCGGCTGAAGCATTCCGTAAAGCTTGGCAACTTTCATATCAATATCGGCAATGATGGGGAAATTAAACAGTACTCCTGTATTTTTTCTTACATTATTTACCCATGCAACGTGTGCATGGATGCTGTCAATACTTAGTCCTATCAATTTTGCGTTCAATTTTTTAAAGTCCTCACTCTGAACTGCAAAACCACTCATTTCGGTTGTGCAAACCGGTGTAAAATCAGCAGGATGTGAGAACAAAACCACCCAGCTGTCTTTATTGTATTCAGAAAACTGAATGGGGCCATGTGTTGTATTTGCATGAAAATCAGGTGCTGTGTCTCCAATTCTTGGCATGTGAAATGTTTTTTCTTCTTCCATTTTTGTAAATTTTAAAAGTTAAATTTTATTACTCTATGAATAACACTTTTAATACAAATAGGTTCAGAAATTCAGGAGGAAGTTAAAACAAACTTTTGTCAAATTAAATTATAAAAAAATTACACTGAAAATGTTGTATTACAGCAGAAGTTACTTATAATTTTTCAACCTGTTGTTTGGTTTTATGTTCGTTTTTAAACCATCGGGTTGTTAACAGATACATGAACAGGACAGAGGCAGTTACAACCAGTCCGCTTATATACAGAAAATCATTTTTCTGCATCAGGTAGATGGGATGTTCATAAATTTGTTCCCAGTAGGTTACCGAAAGTAAAACAAGTAAATTATTGATTGAATGTCCAAGAATTGCAAGAATAATGCTCCTTGTACGGACCATCAGCCAGCCAAGTAATAATCCAAGTACAAATGTTGCAGGGAATTGCCAGGGATTTAGATGAAACAGTGCAAATAGCAGTGCCGACATAAATACTGCTGTAAAGCTGTTGTAGTTTCGCTTTAAACCGTGGAAAATTAATCCACGGAAAATCAGTTCTTCTACAATGGGTGCAACAACTGCAACTCTCAGAAAAGCACCCCACCAGCCGTAATCGCTTTCAAAAACCTTGTTAAACATTTCCCAGAACCAATAAGGCGCCGGAAATATTTTTTCGATCCAGGCATTTATTATATCAAGCAGGTTATGCATTCCCCAAAAAAAAGCAACGACAGGGATCAGAATCAGCGGATTGAAGAACTTTACCGGGAATACATGGAAGAGAGGAGCTTTCGATTTTCTGAAACCATATATCAGAATAAATAAAGTTGAACCAACACCCAGAATCACTTTTTTAACAGGCCAGTACAAATAGTCTGTTCCCTTGTAGTAATCAATGACAGCCAGTGGAAAATCAACTACAGTTTGTATAAAAATGTACAAAATGATCAGGTGAATGGCCTGCAAAATAGTGGGATAGTATTTTTGCCTGATTTGATTCATGTTTAAACCTGATTAAAGATAACATAAACATAGAGAAAAAACTTTTCTCCCGATAAAAAATAAATTGAAAATCCTATGAATTTACTTGATTGGCAACTAAAACATGTGCCGTTTTAAAGGAAAAGTAGCGTTGCAATACATAACTGTAAATAACAACAATAACTGTGGTAACTATTTTTGAAAATGTTGCAAACCAACCAATGTATTCAACAAAAAATTTGAGGAAGATGTAATTGATTAAAATTGCACCGGAAACTGTAATACCATACCTGAACAATTGAATTTTTCCTTTCAGTTCAGAGGCAGTAAATGTCACATATTTTGCAAGCAAAAATCCGGTGGTAAAAGTTATTGGAAATACAATTAAAAAAGCTGCAATATGTGGGCTGATGGCAACAAAACCCAAATCAACAACCCGCATGGCGATAATGTACCGGTAAAAAAGGAAATAAAGCAATACGTCAAGAAAAGTGTTTGCCCCTCCTGTAACCCCGTACCTGAAAATTTCGATTGGAACGAATCGCAGAAACGGGAAGTAAAAACTATCAACTATACGGATGATAAAGTTCCGGATATTTCTCAACAGATTAATCATAAAGGATATTTATTCCCTTGAACACATGGCAAAGAAACAACTTTTATGAAAAACATGGTAAAATTATTCTCACTTTTTTATAGTGAAGGAGGTTTTCTCAACTGTTTTTTTTGTGCAGTTTTCTTTTTGTTCTCCATTCTTTTTAATCGTGAAGTCGCTGTTGGTTTGGTTTTTACGCGTTTTTTAGTTGGTGTCAGTGCTTTTTCAAGAAGTTGATAGAATTTTTCGGTGACCTTGCTTTTGTTGCGCCATTGACTTCTTTCGGAACCTGAATTCAATACAAGTTCACCATCAGTATTTATCCGGTTTTTTAATTTCGATTGAAGAATTTGCTTTTGTTGTTCATTCAGAAATTCGGAAGTTTGAATATTGAAACGAAGTTCAACACGTGTATTTACCTTATTTACATTTTGTCCGCCGGGGCCGCTGCTTCTGCTTGCTGAATAATTAAATTCCCTTGAAATATTTTCTTTTTGTTCTGTTGAGAGTATCATTTTAAAAAATCATTTAACCGGTTTTGCTTATGATATCCAATTTGCTTTTATCGGTTATTTCAACATTCCTGCCTTTCAGTTTAATGATATTTTCCTTTTCGAATTCTTTAAGAAATTTTATTGCACTTTCGGTTGAAATTGCAGCAAAATCAGCAATTTCCTGACGGGTTAAGTAGTTAAAAATATTTTCCTTTAAAAATTCTTCCTGTGATAAATAAAGCAGGGTAGATGCAAGTTTTCCGCGCATTTGCTTATAGGTTACATTTTTAATTATGCCGAGCAAATGCCGCTCGTTCCGGTAATTTTTCGAAGTAATCTGCAGCGCAAATTGGGGATGTTCAAGCAATATTTTTTTCAGGCTCTCTTTTTCAATCATACAGATAACCGAATCTTTTAAAGCCTGTGCCGAATAATTGTGGATATTTTCTCCGAAAACAGCAGAAAAAGCAAGAAAATCGCCTGTTCCGGCAAGACTGATATTAATTTGTTTGTCGTAGCCGGTTTGCAGATAAACCTTAATCAACCCTTTCACTACAAAAATTACATATGGGGAAAAAGCGCCCTGTTTAAAAATGGTTTCACCTTTTAAATAGGTAATTTGAGTTTTACTCCCTGCAATAATTTTAAACTCATCCGGGAAAAGCTCCTCAAAACTTCCGGATTCAGGTTGTAACTCTAAATTTTCTTTATTCAGCTGATTCATTATACTTTTTCAAAAAACAATACAAAAATACCAAAACAAACAAATTTAATCCCGGTTTTTTAGGATAAACTATCCTGCAGGCTGATGATAGCATAAAAGCTGAAATATTTCAGTTTTCAATCCAGTATTGTTTAGCTGTAAACTTTTGTGCAGTAACCGATGGCTGCTTATCTTTGTTCAAAATAAAAGGGCAAAGAAATGATAATAATATTGAAATTTAAATGCATATGAAATATGTAGCAATTCCGGTTACAAACAACAGGCTCAGCGAATATTTTGGGGAATGCGATCATTTCGAAATTTACGTCACCGACCGCAAAGTTATCAGCAGGAAAATAGTGCCGGCTCCACCGTTTGCTGATGTTGAAGAATTACCGTTGTGGCTCAAAATGCATGGAATTACAGATGTTATTTCATTCAAATTAAACCCAAAGATCATCACATTGTTTGTTTCCCGAAAAGTGAACCTGTATGTTGGAATTCCATTTGAATCGCCGGATAAACTGATAGAAGATTATTTACAGGGAAAACTTGAATCGGATAAAAATATTATTAAAGAAATTACAAATAATCAATTTTAATTAATTACAAAATTTAAATTTTTAATATCATGAAAGTTTTAAAAACAGGGCTTCAGGAAATTGAGACACGTGCAGAATTGCAAAAGCTGTTAGACGAAAATGAAAATGTAATGGTTTGCTGTGGCCGGATGGGACCAATGTGTATTCCGGTTTACGATGTCATGGAAGAACTTGAAGATGAGCGCCCGGATGTAAAGTTTGCTGTAATGGGATTTGATAATCCTGAGTCTGCTGTAATCAGGAATGCTCCTGAATGTAATGAATTTATGGGATTGCCATTTACAATGTACTATAAAAACGGGGAATTGGTTAAAGCCACCAGCAGCATCCAGAACATGCAGCAGGTTACCGGTATTCTCGATGATAAGTTTGGAAATTGAGTGAATGTAAAAATTGTCAATCCTGCGAAAGCGAAAATCTTTTTATGATCTTAGTGCAGGAATAGCAATTTAAAAAAAAACGATGGACGAATTATTTGATGTAATGATAATTGGTGCCGGGGCTGCCGGTTTAACTGCCGGTATTTATGCCTCGCGTTCAAAATTGTCGACGCTGATATTAAATGAAGGTGCTGTTGGCGGTCAAATGGTGCTAACAGAAGAAATTGCAAATTATCCGGGCGTTGAAACAACAAAAGGTTATTTGCTTGCCAACACAATGAAACAGCAGGCAAAAAGTTTTGGGTGTAAGATGAAATCGAATGTGAAAATTTTGAATTACAATTTTGAAGATAATATTAAAACTGTGGAGTTGGAAGATGGAAGAATCTTTAAATCAAAAGCTGTAATTTTAACTCCTGGCGGAAGGCCACGTACCTTGAATATACCTGGCGAAGAACAGTATAAGGGATTTGGAATTTCGTACTGCGCAACTTGTGACGGCGACTTTTTTACCGGAAAAGAAGTAGTGGTGGCAGGAGGTGGAAATTCTGCACTTGAAGAAGCAGTTGCACTTACAAAATATGCAACTAAAGTGACGATTGTCCATCAGTTCGATAAGTTCCAGGCGTTCAGCCATGCCATTGAAGAAGCGGGTAAAAATCCTAAAATTCAGTTTGTAATGGAATCAGAATTGCGAAGTTTTTCAGGAAACGGGAAACTTGAAAAGGTTTTAATTGAGCATCTGCCATCAGGAAAAAGAAGTGAATTGAAAACAGACGGCACTTTCATTTTTATTGGTTACCAGCCAAATACTGAAAGCCTTGCAAATGTGGTGGATTTAAATGAGCGAAATGAAATTATTGTTGACAGCGATATGAAGACAAATGTTAATGGTGTTTTTGCGGCCGGCGATTGCATTGCAAAAAAATACAGACAGGTAACAACTGCAGTGGCCGACGGAACAATTGCAGCATTGAGTGTGTCGGAGTATTTAAGAAAAAATTAAAATTTTAAAAAGTAATGGTTAAACAGGAAGTAAAAATAAACTGGTTGGAAAATATGGCTTTTAAGGCCGATGTTGAAGGGCATGAACTGATTCTGGATGCAGCCGAAAGAGTGGGTGGCGAGAATCGCGGGCCTCGTCCAAAACCATTAATGCTGGCTGCGCTGGCTGGCTGCACCGGGATGGATGTAATTTCGATCCTGAAGAAAATGAAAGTAGAACCGGATGATTTTAATGTAATCGTTAGCGGCGACATCACTGATGAGCAACCAAAGCGTTTTGCAAATATGCACGTGATTTACGAGTTCAAAGGAAGTGATTTGCCGATGGGAAAATTACAGAAAGCAGTAAATCTTTCGGAAGAAAAATATTGCGGGGTAAGCGCCGTTTATCGAAAAGCTTTTGAAATTACTTCTGAAATCAGGATTATAAACGAATAAAGCATCAAAAAAAAGAAGGATTGGAAATTATAACCATGTAATCATCAGAAATTAAAATTATGTCGACAACACTAATCGTAATTCTCATTTTCATTGTAGTTCTTATTGGGCTGATAACTTACAGTTATTATTCAATGAAGAATGTAAAACCAGTTGAAAACAGTCAAAAAATAAAGGTCCTGGGAAACAGGAATTTTAAATCTGTAACGCGAAACGGACTTGTACTTGTTGATTTTTGGGCTCCCTGGTGTGGCCCCTGTAAAATGATAGCCCCTGTATTAAATGATATTGCCGAAACCGAAAACAACATTACAATAGCCAAGGTAAACGTTGATCAACAGCAGCCACTGGCCCAAAAGTTTAAGGTACGCAATATTCCCACTATGATTTTATTTAAAGATGGGAGAGAGGTGCATCGTTTTGTAGGTGTAAAAACCAAAAAAGCGATATTGAAAGAGGTAAATACTGTTTTGGCCGGTTAAAAAAAATTTTCGTTGTTCAGAATCCGTTCTGATAAGTTATCCGTTGAAAATTACCGGATGCACATACGGTTCCATAATATTATCCAATTAAAACCTGAATCTGAAAACTAAATTTGGCAATATCACAAACTCAATGAATTAAGAGGTTTTGCATGTGGTTCCTGTTCCCTGTTTACTTTCTATTTTGATTTCGCCATTGTTTTTTAAAATGATAAAGCATTTATACTTCCGCAAAATCATTCGTTTTGAGTTAACTATTTACCAGTTGAGGTTTCCTGTTTACCAGGTGTTTTTCAATGGTTTTAATCAGCTCCTCAACTTTTACCGGTTTTGGAAGATAATCGGCGCAACCTGCTGCAAGTGACTGTTCCCTTTCGTTATTTAAGACATACGCTGAATGCGCTATGACAGGAATAGTATCATCAATTTTCTTTATTTTAAAAGTGGCATCTATACCATTCATTACCGGCATTTTAAGATCCATGATTATTAAATCAATGTCAGGGTTAATATTGAAAAGTTCCACTGCTTCCTTTCCATTTCGGGCATGAATGAGCCGACAGCCTTTTTTCTCGAGAACCGCCTGCAGAAACATGTAGTTTATTTCATCATCTTCGGCTATCAATATAGTTTTTCCTGCTGTTTCAGAACCTGAAGAAGATGTCTGAGTATAGACAGGAACACCTGATTTTACATCATCGTTGAAAACATTGGTGAGTGTAAAATAAAACAGCGAGCCTTTTTCAGGTACCGATTCAACAAGCA
Source organism: uncultured Prolixibacteraceae bacterium (assembly GCA_963816685.1). GTDB lineage: Bacteria > Bacteroidota > Bacteroidia > Bacteroidales > Prolixibacteraceae > CAVYUC01. The sequence goes on from CAWFMB010000022.1 coordinate 52,832, forward strand.
GTTCTCCACCAAGATGATTTACAAGTTTACTGGCAATGGTCAATCCAAGACCATTGCCATCGAAAGCCCTGCTGAGTTCAATATCCACCTGCCGGAAAGGTTCAAAAATAGTTTTTAAATCTTTTGAAGAAATACCAATTCCGCTATCTTCAATTGAAAACATCAAATCGCTTTTAACTTTTTTCACTTCAAGAGTAACAGTACCTTTGGGTGTAAATTTATAAGCGTTATCCATCAGGTTTCGCAGCACCCGAAGTAATTTTTGTTTGTCTGTTTCAATCTGCCGGTTTTTTAATTGCGGATCGATCTTTACATTGAACAGAATAAGATGATCAATGTAATTATGTTTGGTTTCAAGGTGAAATTCATTAATGACCTTCTCCAGATCAAATTTTTCTTTTGTAACATCAATAATTCCTGAATCAAGTTTCGACGCTTCAATGATATCGGTAACCGTATTTACAAGACGATCACCGCTTCTGCGCATAATTTCAATAAAATTTTTCCTGTCTTCCAATGGAATTTTATCGTAGTCATTTTCAAATAAATCAAGAAAACCAAGCATTCCGTTTAATGGAGTACGGATTTCATGGCTGATGTTGTTTAAAAATGCTGCTTTAAGTTTTTCCGACATTTCTGCCTTTTCCTTTGAGATAAGCAATTCTGTCTCCATCTTTTTCCTGTCGGTAATATCATCGAGTGTAGCGATGAACTTCCTTTTGCCGTTTTTCCAGAGAATTGCTGTGGAAAGCAGGAGGGTATAATTTTCGATAACGTCATTCTTTAAAAGTTGTATTTGAAACTCAACTTTATTTGTTTCAATTCCATTTTCGATTATTTTGTTAAAAACCTGTGCCAATTGACATTGAGAGCACTGTTCACCGGTTCCGCACTTTGTGGTTTTGTTTTGAGTATTGCTGCAGTTGATAATGTCGCCAATTCTCTGATTTTTATAGTTGTCTTTCAACCCAAACCACTCTTTTCCCTTGTAGTTCACCCGCTGTACAAGCGACTGTTCATCGAATATAATAATTGCCGAAGGAACTTTATTGAATATAGCCTTCAGTTCTGCTTCACTGTTTTCAGCTACCAGTTTCATTTCAAGTAACTGCTTTTCGTAACTTTTTCTGACACTTATATCCCGTACACTGCCTAACATTACTTTGGATCCTTCAAATTCTACCAAATTTCCATAAATCTCAACCGGTATTTCTTTCCCCTCCTTTGTACGATGAATTGATTCGAAAACACCTCTCGTATTTTTTAGTATTTCTTTAATTCTTTCGTCAGGTCTTTTGGTAACTTTTCCGGAAACAATTTCTTCCAGTTTCATCGATTCCAGCTCTTTCCGGGAGTATCCAAGCTGCTCGCAGGCCCTTATATTTACCTTTAATATCCGGCCTTCCAAATCGTGAACAAAAATAGCATCACTAACCCCTTCAATTATTGCTTCAAATTTTCTGGATTCATTTAGTGCATCTTGCCGCGCATTTGATTTTTCGGCAATAATATTTTTTAATCTGATTTCGCGTTCCTGCCGTTCAGTTAAATCAGTTAAAATGTTTATATAAAAATGGTCCTCATTAAAACGAACCAATTGACTCTTTGTAAGAACCGGGATTTTAGAACCATCATTTTTAAAGAAAAACTGCTCTTTTTGCTGGATTTGCAGAACATCATTACACAGGCACTCTTCATCTGTGCAAAATGTTTCGCTACATTTTTTTCCTGTAAGCGTTTGGTAACCGCCCAATTTCAGTGCCTGTTTATTTGCATAGCGAATAGTTTTATTGGATTCAGTTAAGACAATTGGAATTGGAATATCTTCCAGCATATCATGCAATTGTTCTTTGCTGATATAGTTCGGGTTATTTATCTGTAGGTTTGACATCGCAAGGTTTTATGTTTAGACCTGCAAATAAAGCTTTAATTTAAACAATTCACAATAGGTGAAATACTTAAAAACAGTAACATTTTGCTTACATTGAACGAGTATTAAAGTTGATAAAGCAAGTAAGAGGTTATAGAAGACAAATAATTTAATAATATAATTACAAGTTAATTACATTGATATCCAAGCAAAGTTGCTATAAAAATGAGCAATTTTATGGTGCACTTTTTTTGTTCAGGATAAAGTATGTTTAGTAAATTGCTATATTTTCAGGAGTTTTAATCTTATATATTTGTCATCACATGAATGCATTTCAATTGATAAAAAAACTGAAGTCCTTAGGCATATTCTTATTTTGTTTTGTAAATATTATATTCACAGCAAACGCAAAGTATCCATCAAAAATTGATACCGGTACAAAGCCCAACATCATTTTCATCCTTACCGACGATCAACGTTGGGATGCATTAGGTTATGCGGGAAATCCGCATATCAAAACACCTGAAATGGACAAACTGGCCGGGAGTGGGGCATACTTCAAAAATGCAATAGTAACTACTCCGATTTGTGCGGCCAGTCGGGCAAGTATTTTTAGCGGATTGTATGAACGCACACATAAATATACGTTTCAAACCGGGCCTGTTCGTGAAGAATACATGGAGAATTCCTACCCTGAGGTTTTGAAAAAGGCGGGCTATTATACAGGTTTTTTCGGAAAATTTGGGGTCAATTACCAGAAAACAGAACAGCTTTTCGATATCATTGAATCTTACGATCGCAACAACAGCTTCCACGATTACAGGGGATATTATTACAAAACACTGAATGGCGATACTGTTCATCTAACGCGCTATACAGGCCAAAAAGCGCTCGATTTTATCAACAATGTTCCGGGAGATAAACCGTTTTGCCTGTCTCTGAGTTTTAGTGCACCACATGCTCACGATGGGGCTCCCCTGCAGTATTTCTGGCAGGAAGAACCGGGTGAATTATACAAGAACATTGAAATGCCTGGGCCAAAACTGGCAGAAGATAAATATTTTGAACAATTGCCGCTTAAGGTTCGCGAAGGTTTTAACCGGGTGCGCTGGACCTGGCGCTTCGATACACCCGATAAATACCAGCACAGTGTAAAAGGTTATTACAGGATGATCTATGGAATTGACCTTGAAATTGCCAATATCCGCAATAAGCTGAAAGAAAAAGGACTGGATAAAAATACGGTTATCATCTTAATGGGCGACAACGGCTATTTTCTTGGTGAGCGCCAACTTGCAGGTAAGTGGCTGATGTACGACAATTCGATCCGGGTGCCGTTGATTGTATATGATCCGCGGGTGAAAAAACACCGCGATATTGACCAGGTGGCATTAAACATTGACGTGCCGGCAACAATTGCTGATTTGGCCGGTGTAAAACAACCGGATTCCTGGCACGGTAAAAGCCTGGTACCACTGGTAGCCGGAAAAGAAAACTCATTTCCACGTGATACAATCTTAATTGAACACCTCTGGGAATTTGAAAATATCCCGCCAAGCGAAGGTCTTCGAATAGCTGGTGAATGGAAATACCTGCGTTATATAAATGATAAATCCATTGAGGAAATTTATGATCTGAAATCTGACCCCAATGAAACAGTAAACATGGCAGGAAGTCGGGGGTATGAAAAGATCCTTGTAAAATTTCGCAATAAACTGGATGAATTGGCTAATAAATATGCTGATCCTTTTTCCGGAATTCCTTTGGGATTGACCGTTGAATACATTCGCGATCCGCTGTATACGAAGATAATTGACAGCCGGCCGGAATTTAGCTGGATTGTTCCGGAACAAGCGGTTGTTCAGAAAGCTTATCAGATTTTAGTTTCATCAGGCAAAGATTTAATCGATAAAAATATTGGGGATATCTGGGACAGCGGAATTGTAAGAAGTGGAAAATCCACCAATGTTGAGTTAGGGGGTAACCCGCTGGAGCCAAATACTAAATACTTCTGGAAAGTCCGGATTTTTGATAAGGACAACCGGCTTACAGATTATTCGAAATCACAGGAATTTACAACAGGTACTTTCGGTAATAAAATCACTTCTTCCAACTATTTTCAGGTTGAACAAATTAAACCAGCAAGATTCAAAAAGAACGTTGATGGAAATTATTTAATCGATTTCGGGAAAGATGCTTTCGGTAAGCTTCAAATCAATTATTCAGCAAGAAAACCGGAAGTATTAACTGTACGGGTGGGCGAAAAGTTAAGTGATGGGAGAATAGACCGGAACCCAGGCGGAACAATACGTTTTCAGGAAGTTGAGCTTGAAGTTATCCCTGAAAAATCGGATTACATTGTGCAGTTTCCTGCTGATACAAGAAACACCGGCCCGGCAGCTGTGCAGTTGCCAGATTCATTCGGGGTGATTATGCCGTTTCGTTATGTTGAAATTGAACGGGACGCTGACTTTCCCAAATCAGAGGAAACCAACCGGGACGTGGACTTTCCCAAGTCCGCATTCACTTTAAAAGCAAACGACCTGACCCAAATCGCTTATTTCGGCTACTTCAATGAAGATGCCAGTTCGTTCTCGAGTTCCGATTCCATTCTGAACCAGGTTTGGGAAATGTGTAAATACAGCATAAAAGCCACTTCGTTTGCCGGTTTATACATCGATGGTGATCGCGAACGGATTCCTTATGAAGCGGATGCTTACCTCAACCAGTTGAGCCATTATACTGTAGACAATGAATATGCGATGGCTCGTAATACCATTGAGTATTTTATGGAGCATCCGACATGGCCTACAGAATGGCAGTTGCACGTGGCGCTGCTCTTTTATCAGGATTACATGTACACGGGAAACACCGAACTTATTGAAAAATATTACGAGCCGCTGAAATATAAAACATTGATGAAACTGGAATATGACGATGGTTTCATCAGCACCCATTCGCCAAAACTGACCGGTGAATTTATGGCGAAACTTGGCTTTGCCGATACAACACAACGTGTGCGCGATATTGTTGACTGGCCACCTGCTCAAAAAGATACAGGTTGGAAGTTACCAAAAGACTGGCCGCAGGGGGAACGCGACGGATTTATTTTCCGGCCGGTAAATACTGTCATCAACAGTTTTTATTACAGAAACATGAAAATCATGGCCTTGTTTGCACACCTTCTGCATAAACCGGATGAAGAGTTAAATTTTGAAGCGAAGGCAGCACTTGTGAAAAAGGCCATTAATGAAAGGTTGTTTAACGAAGAAGGTGGATATTATGTGGATGGAATTGGCACAGACCATGGAGCAATTCATTCAAACATGCTGCCGCTGGCTTTTAACATTGTACCTGAATCGCGTATAAACGGCGTAGCAGATTACATTAAAACCCGCGGAATGGGAAGCAGTGTTTACGGTGCACAATTCCTGATGGAAGCATTATATAATGCCGGCGCAGCCGATTATGCGCTCGATTTGATGACTGCAACCAATGACCGCAGTTGGTACAACATGATTAAAGCAGGTTCAACTATTTCGATGGAAGCCTGGGATATGCGTTACAAACCAAACTCTGACTGGAATCATGCCTGGGGGGCAGCTCCGGCTAATATTATTCCGCGTTACCTGTGGGGAATTCAGCCAAAAACGCCGGCTTTTGAAATAGCAGCCATAAAACCTCAAATGAGTCGTTTGAAAAGCAGTTCCATTATAGTCCCTACGATAAAAGGACAAATTAAAGGGGAATACACATTTGTAAACCACAGGTTACAAAAGTACACAATCGAGCTGCCGGCTAATGTAGCAGGGGAGTTCAGCATTGATTTCTCTCCGCAGGATGTAGTTACAGTAAATGGTGAATCTGTAAATCTTTCCTTCGGAACCATTCGATTGGAACCAGGGAAAAATGATATCGAGATAAGAATTAACTCGTTCTAGAATCATGTCAGGAGCAAAATTAAAATGCTGTCCTTTGAAATTTGAGCCACGAAGAGTGATCTCAATTTCTGCAAAAGCAGATTTCTCTTATATTTCGTGCCAATGACTAAAAAATGAATCTGTCAACCAATGAATCGATTACTATTAATCTTAACCAAATTAAAATGAAACTGAATAAAACGTTTTACAGGTCAATTGTTTATTTTTTTATTCTCTCAACATTACATTCATGTAAAAATCAAAATCTGACAGTCAGCATTAGCAGCGAATCCAACGCATCACAGGTGCGGCATGGTATTCAGCAACTTGAAAAACTTAAGGAGAAGGGAATAATCGAAGGATTGTCTCAGGCCCTGCAGACATAAATATCAATGCATCTATTGATTCTGTGGAATTAGCTTCGGAATCATACAAAATTGATGCAAATGGTAAAACTGTTAAAATAACCGGTGGCGATGAAACCGGATTGATGTATGGCTTGCTTGAATTAGAAGAGCAGTTGGAAAACGGGAACAGTTCAATACAAAGCAAACAGGAATCTCCAAATCTTTCGTTTCGCGCACTAAAATTTAATTTGCCGTGGAATTCATACCGCACCGGGAAAGCACTGCAACTGCATTACGAAACCTGTCGCGATACCAGTTTCTGGGAATCGTTTCTTGATATGATGGCCCAAAACCGTTTTAATAAACTGACATTGTGGAATCTGCATCCGTTTAATTTTTTGGTAAGAACAGAAAAATATCCGGAAGCATGTGGGTTTACAGACGAGGAACTTGCAGAATGGCAACAATTCTGGCACACATTGTTCAGGATGGCGAAAGACCGCGGCATTGAAACTTACCTGATAAACTGGAATATTTTTGTTTCACCGGAATTTGCAAAGGCGCACAATGTAGCCCAATATTGCCTGACGGAGGATTATTTTGTAGACAGAGGCGACACTTCAGAAATAATTAAGGATTATACGCGTGAAAGTGTAAAAGCGGTGATTGATACCTATCCAAATCTTACCGGCTTTGGAATTACTCTCGGTGAAGCAATGGGAGGAATGACAGCCGAAGAGCGCGAACAGTGGCTGCTCGACAGTTTCATTGAAGGAATGCGAATGGCAACGCGAAAAATAAAGTTTATTCACCGCGTGCCCCTTTCGGCAGGGAAGGGAAGTGGTGGTTCCACTACTGCATCGGTAGAAATAATGACCCGTCAGACACTGGATACACTCTCCTGTGTGGATGGCCCCGTTAACATCGAACTGAAGTTTAACTGGTCGCATGCATATTCCACGCCGCAACTGGTAAAAGTTCATGGAGGAAAACTTACCGATGCCTACTGGAATCCGATGCCGGAAAATTATTATCTGGCCTGGATGATGCGCAACGAAGACTTTTTTATGCTGCGCTGGGGGCAGTCCGGTTTTATCCGGCAACACATCGCCCTGAATGTTCATTCATATGTGAATGGTTATTATGTGGGTTCGGAATGTTATATTCCCGCAAAAGATTACATTACCGCACTTGATGGTGCCAGTTATGATTACGCTTATCAGCGGCAGTGGATGTTCTACAAAATGTGGGGGCGACTGCTGTACAATCCGGATACTCCCGATGCGATTTTTCAAGCAGCTTTTGAAGCACGTTTTCCCGGGAAAGGTGAAAAGTTGTTTGATGCACAAACAAAAGTCAGCCGCATCCCGCTAATAATTGCCTCTTACCAGAACGCCACATGGGATTTTACCCTATATTCCGAAGGATTTCTGACGGTTTTAAATCCGAATGGGAAAAGATATGTCGGACTGATTCCTCTTGCTGAAGTGGCCAATAAACAGCCGATGGAACCAGCATACATGAGTATTTCCGAATATTTGAAGAATGAAGATAATGTTCCTGTAAATGAAATTTCACCTCTGCATCTGGCTGATTCTATCGATTCATTTTGCAGGAGCGCCTTACAGGAAGTTGAAAATATTGAATCAGAAAACAATGTGGATCTGTTGTACGAAGTTTCAGATATCAAAATATGGGCATACCTTGGAATGTATTTTTCAAATAAACTTCGTGCAGCAGTAGAATACAAACGATTTACTGTTTCGGGTAAAAAGACTGATTTGGAAAAAGCAGTTTCATGGCTGGAAAATTCAGCAGACAACTGGCACTCAATCGTTGAAATTTCCAGTCCTGTTTATGATCCTGTTCCATTGGAGCACCTCTCAGAAAATGACGACGAATATTTTCACTGGTCGAAAATCGAAAACCAGGTGCAGGATGAAATCAAAGTCTTAAAAAAAGAAATGAATGCCAATTTCTCAAACTAGACGTTCCATTTAATCTTTTTCACTGTTTAAAAGCCAGACCAAAAACCCGGCAACAGTTACAAGACTTCCCAAAAAAACTGCCAAATTAACGCTACGCTGTGTTTTTCTGGCTTTGGTAAGTTTTGATGATCCTATTCCTTTTTCAGCAATAAAATCTTCAACTGCTTTAATTCTTCTTTCCAGTTCTTCCTTTATGTTTTTATTGATTTCCATGGGATTAATAATTATATGTTTGTTCTTATAATTGAAAACACACAGCATAATAAAATGTTTGTCAATTTAACATTTGCATTGAAAAAAACTGTGATTTAAATCTTAAAAATGCAAAACTTGATGTACTGAATGTGATTCATTCAGAATATGAGCTTTTGATAAATAGGGATTACAACATTTTTGTAGTTTTGTATTTCTGTTTAAAACGTGAAAAATGAATAAACTTTTAATGATTGGGGTGGTTGCATTATTAATTGCTGCGTGTAATACAACTTCAAAAACAAATAGCGAAATGCAGGAAAATCAGGAAATAAAAGAAAAAGTGGAAGAATATGCACCTTTTGCTTTAACAACCAATTTAAATGATTTAACAGAAAAAGAAAAACAAATGCTTCCATTGCTGTTTAAAGCGGCTGATATAATGAACGAAATATTCTGGATAGAAGCTTTTGGCGATAAAGACAGCTTATTTTCGGAAGATATGAGCCAATACACAAAGGCATTTTTGAAAATAAATTACGGACCATGGGAAAGGTTAAACAACAACGAACCTTTTTTGCCCGGTTATGGAGAGAAACCTGCGGGTGCAAACTTCTACCCGAAAGATATGACAAAAGAAGAATTTGAAGCATGGGACGACGAATCAAAAACAAGTCAGTATACACTGATAAGACGTAGCGAAGATGGTAAATTAAAATCTGTTCCTTACCATGTTGCTTTTAGCGAAAAAGTGATGGAAGCTGCGGATTTAATGCATAAGGCTGCTGAACTGGCCGAGGATCCGGGATTAAAAAATTATCTTGAAAAAAGAGCAGAAGCGTTGCTTACCGATGACTATTACGAAAGCGATATAGCCTGGATGGATATGAAAAACAATACAGTTGATTTTGTAGTTGGTCCGATTGAAAATTATGAAGATCAGCTTTTCGGTTATAAAACTTCACACGAATCATATATTTTGATTAAGGACAAAGAGTGGAGCAGCAAACTTGTAAAATTTGCAGCTCTCCTTCCTGAATTACAAAAAAGTTTACCTGTGGAACAGAAGTACAAAGATGAAATGCCCGGAACGGATTCTGATTTAAATGCGTACGATGTAATCTATTATGCAGGTGATTGCAACGCAGGAAGTAAAACAATCGCAATTAATCTGCCCAATGATGAAAAAGTAAGAGAAACAAAAGGAAGCCGCAAGTTGCAGCTTAAAAATTCGATGCAGGCCAAATTCGATAAAATACTTATACCTATTGCTGATTTAATGATTGCTGAAGATCAGCGCAGGCATATAAAGTTTGATGCTTTTTTTGAAAATACGATGTTCCACGAAGTAGCACATGGGTTGGGACTTGGAAATACAGTCGATAAAAGCTCTACTGTAAGGGAAGCACTGAAAGAAACCTATACTTCCATGGAAGAAGGAAAAGCCGATATTCTTGGTTTGTGGGTGGTTTACAAACTAAATGAAATGGGCGAATTAGGTGATAAAGATATGATGGACAACTTTGTTACATTCATGGCAGGCATTTTTCGATCAGTACGTTTTGGAGCATCAAGTGCCCATGGAAAGGCAAATATGATGCGTTTTTATTATTTTGAAGGAGCAGGCGCGTTTGAGCGGGATGAAACAACCGGGACTTATCGGGTTAATTTCGAAAAAATGAAAGATGCCATGGATAAACTGTCAGAAGAAATTCTGGTGATCCAGGGCAACGGTGATTACCAGGCAGCTAAAAAAATGATAGAAGAGAAAGGAGTCATTCAGGCTGAATTACAAAAGGATCTTGATCGCATTAACGAAGCCGGAATCCCGCGGGATATTGTTTTTGAGCAGGGGCCTGATGTTTGTGGCCTTTAATCCTGCAGTGAAAACCTGCACATCAAAGAATTTCCTTCTGTTTGTTAATTGTATTTTTATAAATCTTCTGATTTACTGAAATGGCTGGGTTGTCGCAAATTATCGTTGGTGCTTTTTTGCTGAGTATAGTACATGCGTCCATACCGAACCACTGGCTACCGCTAGTCATGCTTTCAAAATCAGAAGGCTGGAAAAACCGGTTTACAATGGGAGTAACCGGTATAGCTGCCTTTTCTCATACCCTCAGCACAGTAATTATAGGTATTATCGTGGGCTTTTTCGGTTACCGGCTGGCCGGTTCTTCTTCATTCCTCACTGAAAAAATAGCACCGGGTATTCTCATTCTTCTTGGAATAATTTATCTTGTTTTAAACATCCGACACAACAAACACCACACTCATCATGATATCAAGCCTGAGGATGCAAAAACGAAAACAACGACAGCCATTATTCTTGCACTTCTTGTTTCCATGTTTTTTTCCCCGTGCCTCGAAATTGAGGCGTATTTTTTTGTGGCAGCCAATCTTGGCTGGAAAGGGATATTGGTGGTATCTGCTATTTACACCGTAATCACTGTATTGGGTATGCTTTTGCTTGTGTGGCTGGGTTTAAAAGGCATTAAAAAGATTAAATCCCATTTTCTTGAACATCATGAAAAAACAATTACCGGGATCTTGTTGATCGTTCTTGGAATAGCCGGATTTTTTATCAAATAATCTGAGACAAAAGAATGTTGTTGAGCTTTGGAAAGAACGAAATTCAACATTGCTAAATTAACATCAGGAATATTGAAAAATTGCAGATTGATTGTTATTTGTATTTGAATTGGGTATACATTCTTCAGGAACTAAATCAAGGATGCAGTTGTTAAAAAATCGTAATGCTGCAGGATTTAAATTGCAGGATTATTTTAAAAATTAAAAATCCATTTCGGGATCATGGACGGGAATGCAGAAATAAAAGATAATACCAAAGAAAATTTAATTCATACAGCCTATATTCTGGCAATTGTAACTGTTGTCTATAATTTGGTTGAAGGACTGGTTTCCATTTTCTTCGGAATTGGTGACGAAACACTTGCTTTACTTGGTTTCGGTGTTGACAGCTTTGTTGAAGTAATGTCAGGAGTCGGTATCCTGCACATGATATCCAGAATGAAAAAGGCCGGAATTAACAATATAAATTCAAGGGATAAATTCGAAAGGCAGGCACTTAAAATAACCGGAACTGCATTTTATATTCTTGTTATTGGTTTAATTTCCGGTTCTGTATTAAATATAGTCACCGGGGCAAAACCTAAAACAACAACAGTGGGAATTGTAATTTCAATATTATCAATTCTTACCATGTTTATTCTAATGAAATGGAAATTCCGAATCGGTAAAAAGTTGAATTCTGATGCAATAATTGCTGATGCAAATTGCACGAAGACCTGTTTTTACCTTTCATTTATCCTGCTTGTATCAAGCGTCTTGTATGAACTTTTCGGAATTGCATGGTTTGATGTTGCCGGTTCTCTGGGAATAGCCTGGTTTGCTTTTTCTGAGGGAAAAGAGTCATTCGAAAAAGCGAATCGTGAGGGAACTGATTGTTCCTGTCCCCGCATCTGATATGATATGATTTGAAAGTGATATTACTTAATTTTGAAATAGCCACTTAGCACGAACTTCAATCTTTAGCCAAGGTTAAACTTGCCGGTATTCCCTCAAATCAGAAAATATTATTGCTTATTCTGTTTTTCTTAAGATACTTTTGCAAAAATGTTTGGAATGTCCATAAAAACACGCTGGAACAATTTTCCCTTTAATCCTTCAAAAGGTCCGTTCTTTTACGGATGGATTATCCTGTTTGCCTCCACCGTTGGTATACTGGTAAGCGCGCCGGGACAAACAATGGGTGTTTCAACATTTACCGATTATCTGCTTGAAAATATTGGCCTGAACAGGAATCAACTCAGCATTGCATACATGGTTGGAACTATCGGCAGTTCGTTAATACTTACTTATGCAGGAAAACTTTACGACAGGTATGGAGCACGCTGGATTGCCATTGCAGTTTCGTTAATGTTGTCGGCAGTACTTGTTTTACTTAGCCAGTCTGATCATATTATTCATTTTTTCATAGCGGGCAAAGGTTCAGCAGTATATGTAACAGTTGCAATGGCAATCTTAATGTTTTTGTTTTTTATGCTTCGTTTTTCAGGTCAGGGTGTGTTAACAATGGTTTCCCGGAATATGCTGATGAAATGGTTTGTAGCAAACCGTGGACTTGTAAATGGGATATCATCTGTTTTTGTGGCACTTGGATTCTCCATCGCGCCGCTTACATTTGATATGTTAATCCAGGGAACATCGTGGAGGCATGCGTGGCTGATTATGGCTTTAGCCATTGGTTTGTTTTTTACACTTTTCGCTTTCATCTTTTTCAGGGATAACCCGCAGGATTTAAACCTGCCGCCGGATGGTGAAAAGCAGGCTGCCAGACAAAAAAACAAAAAGCCTCAGAACATCAGGGAGTTTTCTTTGAGTGAGGCGCGAAAAACATTAACTTTCTGGTTATTTGCACTTCCACTGGCTTTGTATGCATTATACATCACCGGCTTTTCATTTCACCTGATTTCTATTTTTGAAAATGCAGGTTTAAATCGGGATAAAGCACTGGCAGTTTTTATTCCCTATTCTGTAATTTCTGTAACGCTTTCACTAATTGGCGGATGGATTAGCGACCGGATAAAACTAAAATATCTGTTGATTTTAATTCTTGCCGGACAGCTTATCGCACTTTTCAGTCTTGCAAAATTGAATGGCAGCTTTTATTACTACAGTTTTATAATTGGCAACGGGATTGTCAACGGAATGTTCAATGTATTGATGGCAGTGAGCTGGCCGAGGTTTTACGGGTATAAAAATCTTGGAAAAATAACCGGATTTGTTATGGCATTAATTGTTTTTGCCAGCGCCCTCGGACCTGTTATTTTTAGCTTTTCCCATACTCGTTTGGGAAGTTACAGCTATGGCCTGTATGGTTTGTCTGCAATTGTTCTTGTTTTGTTTATTTTAAGTTTTAAAGCTGATAACCCGCAGGACAAATACGAAAGTTTGTAATATTTTCTTTAGTTTTGGGAATATAAAATTTTACCTAAACCTTTTATATTATGAGGAAATTAATAACATTTCAATTTTTTGTTTCTCTGCTTTTTCTTTTTGGTTGTCAGTCCGAAAATAAAACCGGCGAATGGCAAACCTTATTTGATGGCGAAACATTGAATGGCTGGAAAAAGACCAGCGAAAATCAGGAAAGCATTACAGTCGAAAATGGTGCAATTAAATGTTCCGGACCACGGGCCCATCTTTTTTATGATGGTGAATTCAGAAATTTTGAATTTGAAACCGAAGTTAAAACGGAGGAAAATGCAAATTCGGGAATTTTTATCAACACACAATATCAGGGTGAAGGCTGGCCGCAAAAAGGTTATGAAATCCAGGTAAACAATTCGTACCGGGGTTCAGAAAAATATCCTGAACGAAGAAAAACAGGCAGCATTTACAACATCAGGAATATTTATTTTCCACTGGTAAAAGATAACGAATGGTTCAAAATGCGAGTTAAAGTGGATGAAAATCATGTTGAGGTTTTTGTAAATGATGTTAAAGTAAACGATTATATTGAACCTGAAGATCCATGGCGTCCGGAAGGCAGCGAACTGCAGCGTCTTGGTAAAGGCACTCTTGCATTGCAGGCGCATGATCCTAAAAGCACAACGTATTACCGGAATTTAAAACTCAGGGAATTGCCAAAGAGCAAAATCCAAAAACCTGAAGTGGACAAACAGTGGGATACGCTGGTGACAAAACTGATGAAATCCGGATTTCCGTTTATTGATTATCATGTGCATTTAAAAGGCGGTTTGACCATCGATCAGGTGGTTGAAAATTCTCAAAAACTTGGTATTAATTACGGCATTGCACCAAATTGCGGGCTACACTTTCCCGTTACAAATGATTCTTCATTATATGCCTATGTAAAGGAAGTTGAAGGTAGTCCGACTTTTAAAGGAATGCAGGCGGAAGGAAGAGAATGGGTTACACTGTTTTCGCCTGAGGCTGTTGCACAGTTCGACTATGTTTTTACCGATGCAATGACTTTTACTGACAGTAAAGGCCGCCGAAATCGTATCTGGATTCCCGAAGAGGTTTGGGTAGATGATAAACAACAGTTTATGGATCAGCTTGTAGGTAAAATAGAGGCAATTTTTTCACAGGAACCGGTAGATATTTATGTAAATCCAACAGTTTTACCTGCTGTAATCCAGGATGAATATGACCAACTGTGGACGCAGGAACGTAAGGAAAGGGTTATAAAGGTGTTGGCTGATAATGATATTGCACTCGAAATAAATGCAAGGTACAAAGTTCCCAAAGCCGATATGATTAAAATGGCTAAAGATGCGGGTGTGAAATTTTCATTCGGAACAAATAATACCGGCGATGAATTGGGACGCCTTGAGTACTGTATTCAAATGATTGAGGAATGTGGTTTAACTCCTGACGATATTTTTGAAATTAAGCCAGATAGCCTGAAACCGGTGGTGATAAAAGGCTTGCCTGAAAAAATTACAGGCTAATAATAGTATTTCAAATGAATTCACCGGTTGACATTCCTGTCAGCCGGTGAATTTTTATAATACCAACAGGAATGACAAACGCAGCATTTTTAAATAATATTTCAGTTCATGAAGACTGGAAGCTGTTTCTGTCAGAAGAAATTGTTCAACTTATTTCTCAAATTGAATCTGAAATTTCGTGTAATGAATTTACTCCCACGGCAGAAAAAGTATTGCGTTTCCTTGAATTACCTTTAAATTCTGCCAAAATCATCATTGTAGGCCAGGATCCTTATCCTCAGTCAGGTGTGGCCACCGGACGATCTTTTGAAGTCGGAACCCTGAAATCATGGAACGAACCTTTCAGGAATATTTCATTAAAAAATATTTTAAGGGCATTATATAAAGCATATTCCGGTAAAGTCATAAACTACAATCATCTCAAACAAAAACTGGATAATGAATTTCCTTTACTGCCACCTGGAAAACTGTTCAGCCACTGGGAAAAACAGGGAGTTCTGCTGTTAAATACATCTTACACCTGCGAAATACAAAAACCAGGAAGCCATCAAAGAATCTGGCATCCTTTCACTTCGCGTTTATTAAGTTATATAAACCAAAGAAATCCTGAATTAACATGGTTTCTTTGGGGGAATCATGCACTTGAAGCAACTCAGAACATTGTAATAAAAAAACGTGTAATCAGCCAACATCCTATGATGTGTTATGAAAAAAACGGCAGGGACAATGATTTTTTATATGGAAAAATGAATTGCTTTGAACCCTTTATTCCGGAAATTGACTGGACCGGATACCAACTGCCATACGGATTAAAATCAGCCAGTTCCTTATTTTAATAATATTCCATTTTGAATTTATAATTTTTCAGGATATCCTTTTTATCAATAGCAAACTCAATGATATTTAGAACATCTTCATCGTTGAATGATGCCCGGTTAATGTATAAATCAAAATAATCCAACCCGGGATTCTCCTCACTAATGGCTTTACGAAAGGCGATTCTTTCCTGTTCCACCTTATGTATAAAAACAAGAGCTTCCTGCCTGTTAAGACTCCTGTTTTCCATAATTACTTTAACACGATATTCCAACGGTGCAATTAACCTCAGGTGCAGCGCATTTTGAATATCTTTTGCTATAACATGTCCGGCACGACCAACTATGATGCAAAATCCATCCATTGCAAGAGTCCGAATCACGTCGATGACAGACTTAATGATTTTCCGTTCACTTTTGAAACTCCTGTTATTAAAGGCGCTTAGTATTTCTTCAAAAGCATATTTATCCGTTTGCTTAAATATTCTTCTTACTTTTTCCGGATTCAGATTGAGTTCCCTCGCACTTTCAAAAAATATCTCTTTGCTTAGCACTTTCCAGTTCGATTTTAAATTTTGCTGGTTTAATCGCTTTGCAATTTTTTGGGCCAAATCCAAACCATTGCAGCCAACTTCGCGCGAAATGGTTATGACGGGTCCTGGCAATTTTCCATGCGGTTCAAATAAATTCTCCTCTGCCAGCCGCTTATTCAGGTAAGTCATCAATGCATTTCCCATTGCTTTAGTTTTTTTTATTAGTTTACGAAAATTGTTTGATACAGGTTATTAAAAAATTCAAGTTCCGGTTTTCCAATCCGGATGTATAAAACAATTTTCAATTTCTGTTTACTGACAACCATCAGCAGAAAAGCGGGCATTAAGAAGTATCTTTAATTTTTTTAAATTGAAATCATAGTATTAACAAGAAAATTTGCAAGATATGTTTGATAAAGATGTCTATATAAACCGAAGAAACAAATTGAAAAGCAACCATTTAAAAGGAATTGCATTGATTTTGGGAAATGTGGATTCCCCCATGAATTGTTTGGGAAATACTTTTCAATTCAGACAGGACAGTTCATTTTTGTATTTTTTTGGACTCGACTTTCAGGGTCTTGCAGGTATTATTGACTTTGAAAGTGGTGAAGATTATATTTTTGGAAATGATGCACAAATTGAAGATATCATTTGGATGGGGCCGCAGGTTTCATTAAAAGAAAATGCTGCAAAAGCCGGAATTAATAACACTGCTCCTTTCAACAAACTTTTTGAATTTATTGCAGAAGTTATTAAACAAGGACGTAAGGTTCATTTTTTGCCACCATACAGGGCTGAAAATAAAATTTTACTGGAACAACTGCTTGGAATCTCTTCTTTGCGAATCAGCGAATATGCTTCAATTGATCTGATTAAGGCCATCGTCGCATTACGTTCAATTAAGGAGCCTGTAGAAATTCAAGAGATAAAAAAAGCATGTGCTGCAGGTTACGAAATGCATGTTACTGCAATGAAAATGGCAAAACCTGGAGTTTGGGAACAAAAAATTGCAGGTACACTTGAAGGAATAGCTAATTCAAATGGAGGAATGGTGTCGTTCCCTGTAATTCTGTCTCAAAATGGAGAAACATTGCACAATCATGATCATTCCTTGATTTTAAAAGAAGGAAGGCTGATGTTAACTGATGCCGGTGCCGAATCAGGTTTGCATTATGCTTCAGATTTTACGAGGACTGTTCCTGTAAGCGGAAAATTTACCGGAAAGCAGCGTGAAATTTACGAAATAGTTTTGGCTGCAAACAATAAGGCAACTGAACTTATACAACCGGGAGTAACTTATCTTTCGGTACATCTGGCGGCTGCAGAAGTAATTGCTTCCGGATTAAAACAAATTGGTCTCATGAAGGGCAATGTAAAGGAAGCAGTTAAAAATGGAGCACATGCATTGTTTTTACCACACGGATTGGGACATATGATGGGTTTGGATGTGCACGATATGGAAGATCTTGGGCAAATATTTGTTGGTTATGACGATGAAACCCGTCCGGTAGATCAATTCGGAACTGCTTATCTGCGACTGGGACGTCAACTGCAAACCGGTTTTGTCATTACCAACGAGCCTGGAATTTATTTTATTCCTGCTTTAATTGATAAATGGCAATCTGAAAAAATAAATGCTGAATTCATCAATTTTGAAAAAGTGAATCAATACCGCGATTTTGGAGGGATTAGGCTGGAAGATGACATTTTGGTGACTGAATCGGGCGGAGAAATTATTGGCCAACGTGTGCCAATTGAACCGGATGAAATTGAAAAAATTATGTCAGAATAATTGGAAAGCAGCTACAACGGCTGCTTTTCTTTTTTAATAATCCTGTTATAGAAATAATCCATTTCTGTTTTAATCTCATCTCGAATTTCGCGACATTTTAATTTAATCTCCTCTTTGCTTTTTGAATTTTGATAAGGGTTGTGAAAACCAAGATGCATTTTTCGTTTAAACTTTAAGGGAGGTATTTTTAGTTGTTCTGTAGTGCCGTCACCAACTGTAATCAGGAAATCAAAATCTAAATGCTTGTATCTTGAAAAATGCTGTGGAACCTGCGGCTGCATATTTATACCTATCTCAGCCATTACCTCAATTGCAACAGGACTAATATGATTTGAAGGTTCTATTCCGGCTGAATATATTTCAAGTTCCTTATCAAAACTTCGGAGAATGGCTTCGGCCATTTGGCTGCGACAGGAATTTTGGTTGCTCAAAAAGAAAATCTTCATTCCGCATATTTTTTTCGTGAAACTTAATGGGATTAAAATAAACAAAATTTTAAATTTTTAAAATGCTATTTGACAGTTTAACGGCTGAATTTTAATGTATTGTGGATGTTGTTCAGCATACTTTCAGAACATCTGTAACTTATTTATAAATAATAATGAATTTTGCAGTAAACATGTAAGGATTGTTAAATTTGACATTTATAAAAAATAAAAGCTAAACCTGTTTCGAATGAAAATTTTATTTTTCCCTTTTTTGCTGATAATCGTGGTGCAGTTTAGTTGCTCCAACATTGAAAATTCCAACGTTTTATTTCATTCAGATTTTGAAAATACTTCAAATGAAAATGCAATTCAGTGGAAAAAACTAGTTTCCGAAAGTGTTTCTTCAGCTATAATCGAACCAACAAATGATGCACATTCAGGGAAATCTGCATTTAAAATTTCAAGGATATGGGCCGATGGCTGGTCGATAGCCGGAATTGAAAATGATTCGCTGATTCCACTCGAATCTTCAAAAAAATATCTGCTGAGTTTCTGGTATAAAACTGACAGTATTTTTGAATATCCGCTTCCTCTTACTGTTCGGTTTAAAGTAATACGGAAAAATCACGACCCGTTAAATTACAACAAAGACTTTTCGTGGAGCGAAAACAATTGGCAGCAAAGTTATTTTTTGCTGGAGAATCTGCCGGTGGATGCTGTGAATGTAAGCATCCGGTTTTATACCCGGCACCGGTTAAAAGGCAGCATCATTATCGATGATGTTGTCTTTAAGGAAGCAAACCCACAAGTTGTTCGGAATTTTGAAAAATGGCGCCGTCAGGAAATCCCAAATCCGCTGGGGGATGCAAAATCCACTGAATTTAAAAGCACCGGCTTTTTTCATCTTCAAAAGGATAACAAAAGATGGTGGCTCATTAAGCCAGACGGTACTGCAACATGGTCAATCGGGACAATGGCAGCAATGCCAAACAATTCAGGAAATGGCAATGTGGAACTTTATAACTGGTACCAAACCAGGTATGGAGAAAATACATCCGGTTTTGCAAATATGATGTTCGATACCTTAAAAAGCTGGGGCTTTAATTCATTTGCCGGCTGGACAAGTGATAATTTTGCAAACATTACCAAACAGCGGTTTAACAACGGAGAAGATTATTTTCCGATGTTTAGGGTGCTAGGTCTTTCAGCCATGGGAGACGAAAAGGATTATTATGTGATGAACAGTAACGGAGAGACAAAAAAGGGAGAGCATTCGGTGGTTGATCCTTTCAATCCGCAATGGAGGAAGGAAGCCCGTGAAAAAGCAGAAAAACAAATCCCGGAATACAGGGATGAACCCTGGTTTGCAGGTTGGTATGCAGACAATGAAATTGAGTTTAATGATTTGTTTAAATTTGTTTGGGCCGAATATTCAGGAAAGGAATTTGTAAGTCAATTGCAAAAAAAATATAAAACAATAAATCAGCTTAACAAAACATGGAGTTCTTCTTTTGAAGAATACAACTATTTATCTTTCGAAGAAATTCTTCAGGATAAGCCGGAACCTCAGGATTGGGATGACCCGCTTTATAAAGATTTTACTGATTTTGAACGGACAATGATTAAAGAATATATCGGTTTTACTTACAACCTGGTTAAAGAACTGGACCCAAATCATCTTGTCATTTCAAACCGGCTGAACCTTGGACCAATGGGCGATTTATACCGAACGCTCGATTTGTGGGGTAAATATGATTTAATTTGCATGAATATTTATCCTGAAAACCTGTTGTTTGGCTTTTCTCCCGGTGAATTGGAATTAATGAAAAGACTTTATGAAGGTACCGGAAAACCTGTTATTATTGGCGAGTGGAGTGTTCCTGCAATTAGTGAAAAATTGTATGGATTTGGAACAGATATTTATAACCGGCCACTCGACTGGAGTTGGCCTCAGGTTGTCCGCAATCAGACAGAAAGGGGAGAAGTATATCGCATCTGTATGAATCAGTTGGCGTCAATGGATTTTATTGTAGGGGCTGGCTGGTTTAAACCAATTGATGTGAATTCACCAACCCGACGCGCAAACCGGGGTTTGATTGACGGAGATTTTCAGCCTTACAACGAAATGATTAAAGCAATTAAAGAAACAAACTTCAACATTCAGCAAAAACTTAATTTGTAACCCACGGTTAAATAATTCAGGATTATTGACAGAAATGACCAAATGACTGAACTTCAGGCCAAAGCAGTATGTTTTGTATTTTATTGAATTTCAGCACAAAAAAAGAAAAATGAATTATATTTTTTTTTAAAAACTTTGAGTATTAGGGCGTAATTGCCTATTTTCGTAGTCTGAAAAATTATGTACACCATTTGATTAATGGTATTTAAAATTTTGTAAATGGAACCTAAAGATCTTAAAAACTCGGAAGAGTTAAAAAGTACGCAGAAAGCTGACCTTGAAAATTCTGAAAAGAAGGATGATTCAAAAAAGGAAGTGAAAAAGGAGAAAACTGATAATAAGGAAACAACGGCAACAGGAAATGTTTCTGAAGAATCAGAAGTTCAACCCGATAAAATTTCCGAAATAGAAAAAGCTGAAAAGTCAGTAGCGGAAAAACCTGTAAATAAACCTGCAGAAGAAGCTCCGGAAGATAAAACTGAAACATCAAAACAAGTAGAAGCAACAGAAACAAACGAGTCAGCAACATCTCCGCAATCTAAAACAGAAGAAGTCCCTGTTGAGGATGAACCGGAAAAAACCGCTGTGAACAAAACATCTTCCGAAGAAATAACTGCAAATAAGGGAACAGAAGATCCTGAAGTTTCAGAAGAAATAAAACCTGAACCGGTTACAAAATCAATAAAAGAAAAAAAAGCAGAAGTTATAAACGAAACAGCTGCCAAAACCCCGAAAGAGGAAGTGCCTGTTGAAAATAAGCAGGATGAAACAGTTGAGGATAAAACTTCTTCCGAAGAAAAAACTGCAAATGAAGTAACTGAAGATACTGAAGTTTCAGAAGAAATAAAACCTGAACCGGTTACAAAATCAATAAAAGAAAAGGAAGCAGAAATTATAAACGAAACAGCTGCCAAAACCCCGAAAGAGGAAGTGCCTGTTGAAAATAAGCAGGAAGAAACAGTTGAGGATAAAACATCTTCCGAAGAAAAAACTGTAAATGAAGCAACTGAAGATCCTGAAGTTTCAGAAGAAATAAAACCTGAACCGGTTGCAAAATCAGCAGATAAAACCAAAGATGAAGAACCGGTTGAACCTGCAGCCAAACCTGAAAAAGAACAAAAAATTGTAATTCATAAAAAAGAGAAAACAGATTATTCTAAATTATCTGAAGTAGAGCTTGTAAATGCCTTAAAAGAGGTTTTGGACAAAAACGAAGAAGAAGATATTAAAGATGAAGTTGATAATATTAAAGCGGCTTTTTACAAACTAATCAATGAAAATGAAGAAGAACAGAAAAAAGAATTTATAAAAGAAGGGGGTAATGAAGAAGAATTCGAACCAATGGAAAATCCTTACGAACGGGATATTAAGGATTTACTGAAAAGATACCGCCAAATCAGGATTGATTACAATAAAAAGTTTGAACACGAAAAAGAAAAAAATCTGGAGTTGAAATACCAGATTATTGAAGAAATAAAAGGCCTGATTAACAAAGAAGAATCGATTAACAAAACATTTAACGATTTCAGGGATTTACAGCAGCAATGGCGCGAAATTGGTTTGGTACCCCAGTCGAAAATGAAAGATTTATGGGAAAACTATCATTTTCATGTAGAGAATTTTTACGATTACATTAAAATCAACAAAGAGCTGCGTGATCTTGATCTGAAGAAAAATCTTGAAATGAAGATTAAATTGTGTGAACAGGCCGAAGAACTTTTGCTGGAACCAAACACAATTAAAGCCTTCAATTCTCTCCAGAAATTACATGAAAGATGGCGCGAAATTGGCCCTGTACCAAGGGAAAATAAAGATGATTTGTGGGAAAGATTCAAGGCATCAACTGCAAAAATCAATAAAAAACACCAGGAATATTTTGAAGATCGTAAAACAGAACAAAAGAAAAACCTTGAAGCTAAAAAGGCCCTTTGTGAACAGGTAGAGGAGATAAACGATCTCGATTTGGAGAATCATAAGGATTGGGATGATAAATCAAGAGAGGTTGTAAATCTTCAAAAAATGTGGCGGACAATTGGTTTTGCACCTCGCAAAGACAACAACAAAATTTATGATCGTTTCAGGAAAGCCTGCGACACATTTTTTGATACCAAACGTGATTTCTACTCGAAAAATAAAGAACTTCAGCAAAATAACCTGCAAATGAAAATAGATTTGTGTGTGCAGGCCGAATCGCTGAAAGACAGCACCGAATGGAGAAAAGCAACTCAGGATTTTATAAACATTCAAAAACAATGGAAAGAAATTGGCCCTGTTCCGCGCAAACAATCCGATCTTATCTGGAAACGTTTTAGGGCTGCCTGTGATTATTTTTTCGATAAAAAAGCAGACCATTTTTCAAATATCGATTCAGAGCAGGTGGATAATCTGAAGAAAAAAGAACAACTGATAAACGATGTTGAAAATTTCAAATCGACCGGCGATGTCAATAAAAACCTCAATCTTTTAAAAGATTACCAGCGGCGCTGGACAGAAATCGGACATGTGCCAATTAAAAAGAAAGACGAAGTTCAAAAGCAGTTCAGAGAAGCCATCAATAAATTATACGATGATTTAAACCTGGATGAAACAAAACGTAATTTATTGAAATTCAGAACAAAAATGACTTCGTTTTCTGAATCATCGCGCGGCCAGAATAAAATGAGGCTTGAACGCGATAAATACATGAATAAACTGAAACAGCTGGAAAACGACCTTGTTTTACTTGACAACAATATTGGTTTTTTTGCCAAATCGAAAAATGCCGAATCACTAATTGAAGATGTCAATAAAAAGATTGAACAAACACGGGAGAAAATTGAATTTATGAAAAACAAGATCAGGGTGATCGATGAAATGGATCCATCTGATGAATAATACAGAGCCGGTTTTATACCGGCTTTTTTATGCTTCAATTTCAAAACTGTTAAGCGTTTCAAACTGCCAGATTTCAAGCACCTGCACGATAAGTATTTCGTATGGCGAGTAATTGCGGTTGGTAGAAACCAGTAACAATTTACCTTCATTCAAACGGTTGTATACCAACTTGAAAACAATTCCTTCGTCTTTTGTAACCACAATGCATGCTTTACCATCTTTTATTTGCGCCCAGTTTTCGATGTACGAACAGGTAACCCACGATCCTTCCGATACCGGCAACATGGAATCGCCCTGAATTTGAAAGCTTCTGTAGGTTTTGTTTTCAGAAAGAAAAGGCAGCCTGAATTTTGGCAGCGAAGAGATAAAACCGATATCTCCATAACTTGAAGTATATCCGGCCTGCGCTTTTACAGGTACCATTTCAATATTTTCACGGCCTTTATTATCAACAGAAATAGTTAACAGACGCAATCTATTTCCGGTTACATCCACATCAAATCCCTTTTCAATTTGCGACAATTGAAATTCTGAAAGTGCATCAAGTTTATATTTTATCAACGCATCGAGAGATACATTGAAGTATTCAGATATTTTTATCAGTGTCTTAAACGGCGGCTGAACATTTTTTTCATATCCTGAAAGCGTAGTTCGTGTTAAATCCAGTTCGGCAGCTAAATCCACCTGTGATTTATTCCGCCTTTTTCTTAAGAATTTAAGGTTTTCCGGAAAGTACATTTTTTTCAATTTTTAATTGTCTGTTTACCATTACATTTAAAATCAAGTGAAAATATTTCAAGATTTACTATTTCCAAATATAATATATTTTGACTATATTATTGACAATTATTTGACGATAATATAGTCACATTGAATGAGCAGACATATTTTACATCTGGATTTGGATACATTTTTTGTTTCCTGTGAGCGGTTGCTCGACAGGCGGTTAAACAATATGCCGGTTCTTATAGGCGGAACCGGCGACAGGGGAGTGGTGGCATCGTGCAGTTACGAAACCCGCAGATACGGAGTTCATTCGGGAATGCCTATGAAAATGGCCCGGATTTTATGTCCGCAGGCAATAATAATTCGCGGCAACAGCACGGTTTACAGCAAATTTTCTGATATGATAACTGAAATTATAAAGGAAGGTGCACCTCTTTTCGAAAAGGCATCAATCGATGAATTTTATGTTGATGTGAGCGGAATGGATCGGTTTTTTGGCACCTATCAGTGGGCAAAGGAGTTACGCGAAAAAATTATTCATGAAACAATGTTACCCATTTCCTTTGCGCTTTCAGTAAATAAAACCGTTTCAAAAGTTGGAACAGGCGAAGCAAAACCAAACAATTACATGAATGTTCCGGATGGTTCTGAAAAAGGATTTCTGGCGCCGCTTTCAGTAAAAAAAATCCCAATGGTAGGTGACCAGACTTACCGCCTGCTGCGGAGTATGGGAGTTGAAAAGGTAAAAACAGTACAGGAAATGCCGGTGGAAATGATGGAAAGTGTCCTTGGGAAAAATGGTGTTTCACTATGGAAAAAAGCCCAGGGTGTTGATAATTCACCAATCATTGCATGGCATGAGCGAAAATCGATTTCTATGGAACGTACATTTGAACAGGATACTACGGATGTGCATAAAGTGAGAACCATTTTAATGTCGATGGCTGACAACCTTGCATTTCAATTGCGAAGCGGCAACAAACTCACAGCCTGTGTTACAGTTAAAATCAGGTATGCCGATTTTCAGACTTACAGCAAACAACGTAAAATCCCATACACTTCCCTGGATCATACACTTGTGGAAACAACGCTCGATCTGTTCAACTCACTTTACGACAGGCGTGTTCTCATTCGTTTAATTGGGGTACGGCTGAGTAATCTGGTGGGAGGAAGTTACCAAATCAGATTATTCGAAGATTCTGAAAAACTGATTCGGCTATATCAGTCGATGGATCGGATTCGCAACCGTTTTGGCGCTCAGGCAGTGCAGCGGGCAGCAACAATGGATATAAAAAGTATCGCATCAACCGGCAATCCGTTTAATGGTCAGCCGCCTGTAATACCTGCCCACAGAAGAAGTTAACAGCCATAACAATTAAACAATTTAACAGTTTCACAATTTCACAATTTTACAGTTTCACAATTTCACAATTTTCAAATTTCATGTTAATTAATTGTCATTCCTGGTTTAGTTTAAAATACGGAGTAATTTCACCGGCGAAACTGCTCGGGGAATTATCCGGAAAAGGATTTACAGTATTTGCCCTCACTGATATTAACAACACTTCTGCAAGTATTGATATTGTCCGGCAGGCTGAAAAACTGGATATCCGGCCGGTTTTGGGAATCGATTTCAGGAACGGAATTACACAAAAGTATATCGGGCTGGCCAAAAACAACGAAGGATTCCAGTCACTGAACGAGCATTTAACTTCCCATTTACTGGAAAAAACTGAATTTGGAGATGCTGCTCCTGAACTCGAAAATACCTTTATCATTTATCCATTCAAAGCAAAAACACCCGGATATTTAAAAGAAAACGAATTCATTGGAATTAAACCGGCGGAATTGACAAATTTATCGTTTTCTGAATGGCGGAAGTACCCCGAAAAACTTGTAATTCTGCAGCCATCAACCTTCAGGAACAAGCGCGATTACAATGTTCACCGGTTATTACGCGCCATGGAAAACAATATTTTATTGAGCCGGCTTCCTTTGACAGAACAGGCTTCAGCAGATGAAATGATACTTTCTGAAGATGAATTAACGAATACTTTCAAAGATTATCCTGAAATTATTCAAAACACACAAAACGTATTGAATAATTGTGAAACACCGGAATTTGAATTCGGAAAAAATAAAAACAAACTGCATTTTACTGATTCACTGGAAAATGATTTCAGACTGCTGCAGCTGGAATGCGAAAAAGGATTAAAATACCGGTTCGGAACACCTTCGAAAGTAGTAACAGAGCGTCTTGAAAAAGAGCTGAAGATGATTCGTGATTTTGGTTTTTGTTCCTATTTCCTGATTAATCTGGATATCGTTAATTATGCGCGAAGTAAAAATTATCCGTATGTGGGGCGGGGCAGCGGCGCCAACAGTATGGTGGCTTATCTGCTGCAAATAACCAATGTTGACCCAATTGAACTGGATCTTTATTTCGAACGGTTTATCAATCCTTTCAGAAGCAATCCTCCCGATTTTGATATTGATTTTTCGTGGACTGATCGTGACGATGTTACGCGGTATATTTTTGAACGGTATGGCTGGAAAAATACAGCTTTACTGGGAACCTACATTACTTTCGATCATAAATCGGCTTACCGCGAAATCGGAAAAGTATTTGGTTTGCCTGCCGATGAAATTACACGATTGCAAAAAAATCCGGTGCCGGATGAAAACGATACTTATGGAAAACTGGTTGTCAGATACAGCAAATATATAACGGATATGCCCAGCCACCTGAGTATTCATGCCAGTGGGATTTTAATTTCGGAAAAACCAGTCAGTTGTTATTCTGCCACACATATTCTGCCAAAGGGATTTCCAACCACCCATTTCGATATGCATGTGGCTGAAGATGCAGGGTTGTACAAATTTGATATTCTCAGTCAGCGTGGCCTTGGGAAAATAAAAGATGCGCTGGAAATCATCCGTAAAAACCGCAATAAAAAAATTGATATCAATAACATCAACCAATTTAAGGAAGATCCAAAAGTTAAAGGACTGCTGAAAAGCGGGAAAGCGATTGCCTGTTTTTATGTTGAATCGCCGGCCATGCGAATGTTACTTACAAAACTTAAAGCCGAAGACTACAAACGGCTGGTGGCAGCCAGTTCCATTATCAGACCGGGTGTTGCCAAAAGCGGAATGATGCGCGAATATATACTGCGGTTTCAGGATGAAAGCCGGCGTGAAAAAGCCCGGAAAGAATTACCCGAATTGTATGAAATTCTGAAGGAAACATACGGGGTAATGGTTTATCAGGAGGATGTAATAAAAGTGGCGCATTATTTTGCCGGACTTTCATTAAGCGAAGCCGATGTGTTGCGGCGCGGCATGTCGTGGAAATTTAAACAACGGAATGAATTCTCAAAAGTAAGGCAAAAGTTTTTTGATAATTGCCGGGAAAAGGGTTATGCCGAAAATACTGTTTTGAATATCTGGAGCCAGATTGAAAGTTTTGCAAATTATGCATTTTCAAAAGGGCATTCGGCAAGCTATGCAGTGGAAAGTTTTCAGGCACTGTTTTTAAAAGCTTATTTTCCAAGGGAATATATGGTTGCCACATTGAATAACGGGGGAGGATTTTATTCTGCTGAACTTTATTTTCATGAAGCCCGCCTGCATGGTGCCCGTATAGAATCGCCCTGTGTAAATAAAAGTGAGTGGCTCAATTCAATTTCGCAGGATGTGATTCATATTGGTTTTTATATTCTGCATGAACTGGAAAGTAATACCGCTGAAAAACTGCTGACCGAACGTCAGAAAAACGGAGAATACAAAGGGTTGAATGATTTTGGAAACCGTGTACGAATTTCGCTGCAACAATTGATAATACTGATTCGGGCCGGAGCTTTCCGGTTTACAGGGAAAAATAAAAAGGAACTGTTATGGGATGCTCATTATTTACTGGGACATTCAAAAAAAACAGTCCCCGAAAAAACCTTATTCGATACAAGCGTAAAAGAATTCAAACTTCCTGAATTATGGCGACATGAACTGGAAGATGCTTTTGATGAAATTGAGTTGATGGGATTTTCAACACAATCACCGTTTAAGTTGCTTGAATCGAAAGTTCCGACTGGTTTAACCACCGCGCAATTACCGGGTTTATTGGGAAAGGAGGTTGAAATTGTGGGTTACCTGATCCACCGGAAACCAACCCGTACCAGCAATGGGAAAATCATGTACTTTGGTACCTGGCTCGATTTGGAAGGGAACTGGCTGGATACCGTGCATTTCCCGGCATCAAACAATAAAAATCCGTTTACCGGCCCCGGTTGCTATCTCATTCACGGAAAAGTGACCGAAGAATATGGCTTTTACAGTATCGAAACAAAACAGATGAAACGCCTGAATTACCGGAATCTGGATGATGTAAAATGAAAGAAAAAGATTTCCAATCCCTTCCGGAGGTCATTTTTGAAATTCTTTGTGTCTCTAACACAGACACAATATATATCGCGTCTGTTTTGATTATGCGCCGAATGCAGAGACATAATATACCGCCTGCCTTGTTTGAAATGCGGAATGTATAGAGACGTATTGTATTACAGCTGCCTTATTATAAAATACCAAATGCAGAGACGTAATATATTCGCATCTGCCTTGTTTGAAACGCTAAATACAGAGACGCGATGCATTGCGTCTCTACCATATACTATTGCATTACGTCTCTACCGCGTACCAGACAATCGTACAGCATGCCGCATCTTCTTTGTTTGAAATACCGGATTCTTTTAAAAACAAGAGGGCAAAAAATAACAGGGAAATTGTTTAAATATCCGTTTTAAATCATAATACCGGCACCATACCTTCACTATACCAAAGACTGATCAAAGTCGGATTAAAGTCGGACTAAAGTCGGACTAAATTTGGTTATTACCGAATTTAATCCGACTTTAGTACGTCTTTAATGCATCTTTGGTATAGCGCTGTTATGTCCAGGGTACGGAGATATTTATTCCTTTATCCTGGGGAGATGATGGGTAACATTATCTTGCCAGACGTGACCATTGTGGTTCATATTTTCCGGGAAAGAGGTGTACAACAGGCGTTCATTCTTCCAGGCTTCAGGATATTTACAACAGAATTAACCGTTAAAAACAATGAAAAGCAATTGGAAAATTGTTTTCGGGTCAAATCATCTGAAACAGGAAATAAACTATAACCAACCGGGAAATTTTATCTTTCCTGATTTTTATTTTTTATTCAGCATGAATTGTTTCTTAAATCAAAAAAGGGTAGGGGAACCGCCTCTTAAATCCACACTCTTTTCGAAATATTCAGGATGTTGTTCAAGGAGCGGAAGCAGATCATTGTATTGGTAATAAACAGTGATTCCAGGATCGTTTTCAACCTGCAGCCGTGGATTGATCTTTTTTATGGGTTTGGCTTTTAACCGGTTCACATCGAAGGGTTGAATGAAAGATTGAATTTCATTATCGGAAAGATTCGGCTCCAGCCATTTCAAGGCTTTTTCAGGTTCGATAATCAGCGGCATTCGTTTTTTCGAATTATGGATCAGTTCCATCAGTTCATTGGCCGGGGTTGTAATAATTGCGTAAGTCGAAACCATTTCGCCGGTCTGACGGTCGGTAAATTGTTCCCAGATACCGCCAAACACAAACATTCCTTCATCTTTTAAAGTAACATAAAACGAATACTTTTCGGTATTTTTTTTCCCGGGTTCCTTGTGGCGCCATTCAAAAAAACCGCTGCATAAAACAAGGCACCGCCTGGACCGTATGGAATCGCTAAACAGGCGACTTTGAAAAAGGGTTTCAGCTTTTGCATTTAAGGTATTGTAACGCGAAAGAAATTCCTGTGCTTTTTCATTTGAATTGATATGTGGAGGCACAAATCCCCATCGAAACAGCTGAATTTCTTCCGGTTTGTCGCTGCTGACAACCGGCATCAACGGATAATCAAATCCTTTCACAAACTGCTGTTCCTGAAATAAATCAAGTTGTTTTTCCTTAATAATCCCATTTTCAACCAACTTTTTTGCATTGGTTTTTACAACCGCATAATAAAAGCACATATTCAGGTTTTTACATTAATTATTTCATTCCAGTTGGTGGTGTAACGCCCCGATAATTTTTCCTGACGCAGTTTCCATTCCTTTCCGTTTCCCTGTACAGCAAGTTTAACCTTGTCGCGGCCAAACTGTTTATTGAGTTTATCCACAGATTCCAATAATTTCCGTTGCTTTTTCCTGTCGGTTTTATCAAATATATTTCCCTGGAAAGCCTGTTCATCCTGTAAACCGTCAACAATTACACCGGCTTTTTTGTATTTGAATTCCGGTTCAAAAAGTTCGCGCAGGCACAACAGGGCATATTGGGTTAATTCTGAATTGCTGTTTGTGGCTACCGGCAAGGTTATGGTTTTGCTTTTATTAAGTTGAGGTTCGGCTGGATTGAACGGATCGGTATGGATAAATACAGTCAGTAAGTTGGCCACAGATTTTTGCCGGCGCAGTTTTTCGGCACAACGTGAAGCGTAGGTAGAAACTGCTTCTTCCACGTTTTTAAGCTGATTTGTTTTTTTTCCGAAGGCGCGGGTGGTGGCAATTGCTTTTTTTGCCGGTATAACCAGTTCCAGCGGAATGCAGGATTCGCCCAGCAACTCTTTTTTTATGCGTAAGCCAATTACTTTCATTTTTGTCCGCAGCCAGTTATCATTGAGTTGGGTAAAATCGTAAGCAGTATTTATGTTGTTTCGTGAAAGCAGTTTTGAATACTGTCGGCCAATTCCCCAGACCTTGTCAATGGGCGTGTTTCTAATTAATGCATCGCGGTGATTATCGTTGCGGAGAATAAAAATACCATTGGTTTGTTTGGCGGATTTGTTTGCAATTTTTGCAAGTGTCTTCGTCTGACCGATTCCCACAGAAACCGGAATTCCTGTGAACTGTTTTACGGTTCTTTGAATTCTTTCAGCCAGTGTTTCAAGATTTTCATTCATGCCGCTGAGATTTAAAAAGGCTTCGTCGATGCTGTATATTTCAACCTGCGGCGAAAACTGTGCAAGAATATCAGCAACACGCTGCGACATATCGCCGTACAACGTATAATTTGAGGAAAACACAGCTACCTGGTTATCTTTAAGAAATTGTGTCTTCTTGAAAACCGGTTCTGCCATCTTCAGTCCCAGTTTTTTGGCTTCCTCCGAACGGGCAATAATACACCCGTCGTTGTTTGAAAGCACAACAACAGGTTTGCCTTCGAGTTTCGGATTAAAAACCCGCTCGCAGGATACGTAAAAATTATTGCAATCTACAAGGGCAAACATATCAAGTCATTAATTATCAGTTTCTTAAATGTGCTTTTTAATAGTGTACGTAACAACTCCCCAAATGGTGACACTATTTTCCGGCTTTATCTTAATTGGCTTGTATTCAGGGTTTTCAGGCATAAGATAAAAATCATTTTCATGTTTTTCCAAACGTTTGACAGTAAATTCACCATCAATTAAACACACCACCACAGAGCCATTTACCGGGGTCTTCGACTTATCGATAATGAGCAAATCGCCGTCTGAAATTCCGGCCTGTTTCATGGATTCCCCTTTGACGCGGGCATAAAATGTTGCGCTTGCATTTCCTATAAGTTCTTTGTTTAAATCCAGTCGTTCCTCCAGGTAGTCATCTGCCGGTGACGGAAATCCGGCCGAAATGGTTGCTACAACCAAAGGTAATGCAGCTTCCGATTCTGCGGAAGGGGTAAAAAATGATAGCTTGCCGTATTTTTTGTCTTTTGCCATTGATTCAAAAATATTAAAAAATCAGTAGTTATTTTTGCAAAAGCTAGATTTATTTAATGCCGTTCATTTCCGTTATGATAAATATGGCTCGTTTAAAACCGGAAAGAAAATTGTAATTGATTCGGGAGAATTGTAGCGGAAATAAACCCGCTGAGAATTGCGTAAATCTATTTTTTGCACAATGAATCGGATTAAGCAGAAATTATTTGCGAGGGTTTTGTGCATTTTATCTGGCTGAAGGTAATCAGGGTTAACTGGATGATTCGTGTATGCAGGAAATTCCGAAGTACAGGGAGAAGGCAGCAATTAAAGGTCAGTTTGGTATCTGGACTAATTTCATTTATAGCTGAATCATAGTAATTCGAATTAAAAATTTTGGAAAATATTTTTCTGATAAATTCGTATCTTTACACCATATGAGAAAGGTTAAAAAAAATAATGCCTATTTAACGAAACGTGCATTGATAAATAAATCTGAAAAAGCGATTCAGAAAGCATCAGAAAAAGCAATGAAGACAGTGGGTTATATAATTGTAGCTCGTGATGGTTGGATAGTAAAGGAAAATCAAGATGGTTCGGTTGAACGTGTCAAAAAGTTAGAAACTGCCAATGGCAATCAAGAATTAATCCTTGACTAATGAAATTTTAAGAATGAGAGTATTTGCCGGACCAAATGGATCCGGTAAAAGCACAATAATTAACTCTGTCCGCTCTCTAAAAGTAAATGGATTTCCAGTTGATTTTGGGATTTATGTAAATGCAGATCTTATAGCCGTAGATTTACAAAAGGGAAAATCATCTTTTAAACAATACAAAGTAATTATTTCCCAGGATAAATTTGTTGACATCGCCTTAAATTCAGGGCTAATTGGGGAGGAATTTACAGAATATCAATTTATGACATCATTTCGAATAGTTGAAAATGTTCTTTTTTTAAAAGAACCTTCAGCTATTGAGCATATAGCTCAAATCATAGCACATGTTTTAAGAAAGAAATTATTGCAGGAAAGAAAAAAATTTTCGTTTGAGACCGTATTTTCTCATGAAAGTAAGGTAGATATAATGAAGGAGGCTGTTAAGGCGGGATACAAAGTTTATTTATATTTTATTTCAACCAACTCGCCTGAAATTAATAAATACCGGGTTAAGGTTCGGGTAAAACAAGGAGGGCATGATGTCCCGGAAGATAAGATTGTTAGCAGATATTACAGATCAATGAATTTACTGCATGAAGCGTCTCAATACTCTTATCAGGCATTTTATTTTGATAATTCTGAAGATGGTACAGGCAAACAATCAATGTTTGCGCATTTTAAGTTAGATAAGGATGGAAACAAGATGTGGGATGAAATTGATCGAAAAATCGTTCCGAATTGGTTTATTGAATATTATTCAAAAAAAAATAAATAACTGAAACTTATAAAATTGGATTACCTAAAAAACAAATAATAACTTCTTAAAAACATTATATGAATTTCCCTAAAAATGTTTAATATAAGTTAATCAGGAAAAATATAAATGTTACCGTGTATGGATAAAATGTACAAATACGCACAACATTTTGTAAAACTTGAATTCATGAAAGCTCGTTTAGAGGTTTTTCAGAATGAGAGTGCAAATAAAGGGATTGAATTTATTATAAAAAATAAGTCTGGGGGAAACCACGAAATTTACCTCCAACCGATTAATTTAGAGGACTATAGAGGTGTGAAAATTCCAAAGATAGATTTAGGGAGAGTTAAAAGATTCGCTTTGGATTGCATTGGTTTTATTGATGAAAGAAACTGAACCAATGTTATACTTAATACCCTCCACAGTTTTTAAAAACCCGGATAATTATATCTTTTTTGAAAACGAACAACCAGAACGTTTTAGTTATTTATCTAATTGGGAAATAAAGGTTTTTACAAATGCAATTCCGGAACTTAGTAAATTCGATTTTAATTATATGAAGAAAAAGCTTCAATAATAAATGTAAGGACTCCGGAATTATAAAACATTAAGATTTTGAGAAAGACATGAAACTTTTTTTTGGCTAATTAATTCAGAATAACACAGTTAATAAGCATCGGCCTGGTACGTTTTATTTCCCTGGCGAAGGCAAGCAAACAGAATTCATTCGGGTGGACAAATATCAAATTGAATTACAGGGAAGAAATTCATGAAGTAAACGGTGCTAACTTTTACATAAAATCTTTGCCGTTATCGGACTTGTCAGTCCCGATAACTGATTTTATGCAAACCAGCAGAGCTGGGTGTAATTACTGTGATTTTCCATATATTAAATCATATACGGTTGTCTTATAATTGATATTAAGTTAAATAATATTTTATTTAAAAAAGGAGAGTGACGTACTCTCCTTTAATTTGGAATTTTTTATCCCTGACCAAGTTCTTCCAATATCTGGTTGTATTTATCCATCATTTTCAACCGGTAATACAAATTCTTCAGCGACTCCAGTGTCATGATATGTTCCGGATCAATCTCGTGGCTCTTTTCCATGAATGGCAAAGCTTTCTCAAACCAAACGTTTGCTTTTTGCAATTCTTCCTGGTAGCGTTCGTTTTCGTTAGGTGGAATCGAATTTGCAATTTCAATTTGCTGAACTCCCTTGTTGTAATACAGTGCGCCTAAATTGTAATAAGCATCAAAATAATCATCCTTCAATTCTATGGCTTTTTTGTATGTTTCAATGGCCTTTTCTTCATTACCCTGTTTTTCATACAGTGTTCCGAGTGCAAAATTAAAGGTAGCATTACCAGGGTCTTGTTCAATAGCCATTTGAAGATACTTCATAGCTTCTTCAGTTTTATCCAAATCAAGATACATTTGAATCATACTGGTTAATATCCCGTTGTCCTGCGGATATTTCTCAAATCCTTCTTTTAATACTTCAAGTGCTCCGAGTGTATCATTTTTTAACTGATAAGAATTAGCAATAAGACTATAGGTTTTGGCACCATTGTATCCGTATTTGGCTGCTTCCCGGTAGTATTCAATTGCTTTGTCATAATTCTCTGCGTTATAAGCTGCCAGTCCGGCATTAAAAATAATTACAGTATCCACAGCATTCGGATTATCTTCATTTACAATTGGAATGTCCTGTATTTCAAGTATTTGCTCAAAGGATTTCAATGCCTTATCATAATTGTTTTGATTAAATGCTTCAACCGCCTGATTCGTGAGGTCGTTGGTTAAGAGAGTGAGTTTAACTTTTATGTTTTTGCTGTACTTATCTTTTTCATCCAACTGCAAAGCTTTTTTATAAGATTGTAAAGCTTCTGTAAGAGGATTTTGTACCATTTGCTTCGCCTGCTTGTTATCTGACTTATAAACGGCTTGATAAATATCTCCCCTCACTTCCCAGGTATGGGCCCAGTTAATGGTTTTTTCTGCATTTTCGTTTGATGGGTCAACTGCTGCATTGATAGTTTCAACAGCCTCAACCAGATTTCCGTTATCTTTCATATTCAGGGCTGTTGTTACTTTGCCCGTTTGACATGCTGATAGCAGGAAAAATACTACAGTAAGTGGAATAACTATTCTTTTCATTGTATGTTTATTTTTATTAACTATAACAAAATTACGAAGAATAGCGCATTTATCCAATTACATTTTAAACACCCTAACAAACATTATGTTAGAGTTATCTGCATAAAAAAAAGGAGAGTTTTTTGCTCTCCTTTTTTTTATGCAGGTTGTTTATTATTGACCCAACTCTTCCAATATAGCGTTGTATTTATCCATCATTTTTAACCGGTAGTACAGATTCTTGAGGGATTCCAAAGTCAATGACTGATCTGGTTTCAACTCATGACATTTTTCCATGTACGGCAATGCTTTTTCAAACCATTGATCTGCTTTTTTAAGTTCTTCCTGGTATTTTTCATTTTCACTTGCAGGAACTGCATTTGCAACTTCAATCTGTTTTACACCCTTGTTGTAATAAAGAGCACCAAGATTATAATATGCATCGAAATATGTATCATTTGCCTCAATTGCATCATTATACAATTCAATGGCATTTTCAGTCTGTCCCATTTTTTCGTACAACGTTCCCTGAGCGAAACGATAGGTTGCATTTCCGGGATCCTGCTCAATTGCCAATTCCAGGTAACGCATTGCATCTTCAGTTTTATCCTGATCCAGGTAAATCTGAATCATGGTGGTCAGTACACCGTTATCCTGCGGATATTTCTCAAATCCTTCTTTAAGAACATTTAAAGCACCCAATGTATCGCCTTTTAACTGATAAGTATTTGCAAGCAGATTGTATGTTTTTGCCCCGTTATATCCGTATTTGGCTGCTTCACTGTAGTATTCAATTGCTTTATCATATTTCTCTGCATTGTATGCTGCCAATGCAGTATTAAAAATTATGACTGTATCAACTGCATTTGGACTATCTGCTTTAATGATATCCATGTTCTGCACATTCAGAATTTGTTCGAAAGAATTTAATGCTTTATCATAATTTTCATCATTGAAAGCCTGTACTGCCTGATTGGTAAAATCATTAATGAGCAGTGTTAATTTAATCTTAACACTGTTATTATTTTTGTCTTTATCATCTAATTCAAGAGCTTTTTTATAGGATTCAAGCGCTTCATTCAGCGGATCGTCTGCAAGACTTTTAACACTTTTATCTTCAGATTGAAAAATGGCCTGGTAAATTTCTCCGCGAACTTCCCATGCGCGGGGCCAGCCGATGGTTTTTTCAGATTTATCATTACCTGGATCAACTGTAGAATTGATGGTTTCCAGAGCTTTAGCCAGTTCACCGCTTTCTTTTAAACTCTCTGCAGTGGATACTTTTCCTTTTTGGGCAAACCCTGCAAAAAATGCAAACACGAAGGTCAGCAAAATAATTGTTCGTTTCATTGTTATAAATTTAAATTTGCTACAAAAATATTATGAAATCTTATTATTATTCAGATTTATGAAAACTCATTCCTTTATTTATTCTTGTTCTACGTTATTTTCATCGTTTAAATCATTTTCATCCTGATTTTCCATATTATCAATATTTTCAATTTGCTCATTGTCCATTTCAACGTTAACGATTCTTGCTACCGAAGCAATACGATCTTCATTCTTCAGATTAATTAACCGGACTCCCTGAGTTGCTCTTCCTAAAATTGAAATTGAACTTACAGCCAATCTGATTGTCAAACCTTTTAAGGTGATAATCATTAAATCATTATCGTCTGACACTCCTTTTATTGCAATAAGCTTTCCTGTTTTTGGAGTAATATTTAATGTTTTAACTCCTTTTCCTCCCCTGTTTGTAATACGGTAATCGTCTATTTGAGAGCGTTTTCCATAACCATTTTCCGAGATAACAAGAATTTCTTCGTTGCCGTTGTTCACACAAACCATGCCAATCACCTCGTCGGTTTCGTCCTTCAGCGTAACACCGCGCACTCCTGAAGCCGTTCGTCCCATTGGTCTTACCTTGGTTTCGTTAAACCGGATTGCTTTACCCGAACGTACTGCAAGAATCACTTCACTTTCACCGTTTGTTAAACGAGCTTCGAGCAATTCATCTCCTTCTCTTATTGTAATTGCGTTTACTCCATTTTGCCGCGGACGTGAATATGCCTCGAGTGTTGTTTTCTTAATGGTTCCTTTTTTTGTGGCAAGAATTATATAATTGTTATTGATAAATTCCTTGTCTGTGAGTGTTTTTACATTAATAAACGTAAGGACTTTATCATCCGGTTCAATGTTTAAAATATTCTGGATTGCCCGGCCCTTCGATGCACGGGTTCCTTCCGGAATCTGGTAAACCTTCATCCAGTAACATTTTCCTTTTTCAGTAAAAAGAAGAACAGTATTATGCATTGATGCAATAAAAACATGTTCAAGAAAATCTTCATCGCGGGTGGTGCTTCCTTTCGAACCGACCCCTCCCCTTCCCTGTGTCCTGAATTCGACAAGCGGAGTACGTTTTATATAACCCAAATGTGAAATGGTGATTACCATATCTTCATCGGCATAAAAATCCTCAGGATTAAATTCTTCGGCATTTGGAATGATTTCAGTACGACGTTTATCACCGAATTTGCTTTTGGTTTCAAGTAATTCGTCTTTAATTATTTGCATTCGCAAAGAAAAATCAGCAAGTATACTTTTATAGTATTCTATTTGCGACATTATTTCATCATATTCGCTGCGAAGTTTATCCTGTTCAAGGCCGGTGAGCTGTCTCAAACGCATATCCACAATGGCACGTGCCTGTAGCTCACTTAATTTAAAGCGTTCAATTAATCTCTCTCTTGCTTCATCAGGAGTTGAGGAACCTCTTATAATTGCAATTACTTCATCGATGTTGTCGCTGGCAATTATTAAACCTTCGAGAATGTGGGCCCTTTTCTCAGCCTGATCCAATTCGTATTGTGTACGACGTGTAACCACTTCGTGGCGATGTTCCACAAAATAATGAATCAGTTCTTTAATATTCAACATTCTCGGCCGGCCTTTCACCAAAGCAATATTATTTACATTGAATGTTGTTTGCAGCGAAGTGTATTTATACAGCTTGTTAAGCACGACATTACTCATTGCATCCCGCTTCAAGTCGTAAACAACACGCATACCTTCACGATCAGATTCGTCATTTACATTTGAAATTCCTTCGATTTTTTTCTCATTTACCAAATCTGCAGTTTTCTGAATCATTTCTGCACGATTTACCTGGTATGGAATTTCGGTTACAACTATTTTCTCTCTACCTCCTTCATTTTCTATATGGGCTTTTCCACGGACAGTTATCCTGCCCCTGCCGGTTTCAAAAGCATCTCTCACTCCCTGGTATCCGTAAATGATACCTCCGGTAGGAAAATCAGGAGCTTTTATGATATCAATCAATTCATCTATTGAAATATCGTTATTCTCAATGTAGGCAATAGTAGCGTCAATTGCATCTGATAAATTGTGTGGGGGCATATTCGTTGCCATTCCAACTGCGATTCCTGAAGAACCGTTTATAATAAGTTGAGGAATCCGGGTTGGCAGAACTGTAGGCTCTGTTAATGATTCATCGAAATTAGGTTGAAAATCAACAGTATTTTTTTCTAAGTCAGCCAATGTTTCCTCGGCAATTTTTGACATCCTTGCCTCTGTGTAACGCATTGCAGCGGGGCTGTCACCGTCAACCGATCCAAAGTTTCCCTGTCCGTCGACAAGCGGGTATCGTAACGACCAGTGTTGTGCCATCCTTACCATCGTGAAATAAACTGATGAATCTCCATGAGGGTGATACTTTCCCAAAACTTCCCCAACAATCCTTGCAGATTTTTTGTATGACCTGTTTGAAAACACTCCCAATTCGCTCATACCATACAATACACGCCGATGAACAGGTTTAAAACCATCGCGCACATCGGGTAATGCACGCGAAACAATAACTGACATGGAATAATCAATATATGCAGATTTCATCTGCTCTTCAATGTTTATTCGGATAATTCTTTCACCATCACTCATTTATATCTCCTTTTAAAAGTATATTATCATTATAAAAAGTCGCACAAAAATAATAAAATCATCTGTCAAAAGGACATATTTAGTATTGTTTTAAACACATTGGTAACGAGAAGATATTAACAAATTCACTGTCAATAATTCAGCAATGCAGCCGTTTTTTAATAACTTGTTGTTTTAATGTGCGAAAAAAGGGCAAAATTTGAGTAGTTTTAGGGTTTCAACATTTAGGAATAATATTTGTTGATTAAGTTGAAAATTAAATAAAGTATGGAATCACAATTTTCACCAAGGATTAAGGATATAATTGGATACAGCAGAGAGGAAGCTATCCGGCTTGGGAACGATTATATAGGTCAGGAACATTTATTTCTCGGTATTTTAAGAGATGGTGAAGGAATCGCCACTGATATTCTGGAGAATTTAGGTGTTGATCTTGCCGAAATAAAAAAGTTACTTGAACTAAAAATTAAAACGGACAAACAGGTTGATGTAAATCATGATCTGGCAATGCTTAAATCAACAGAAAAAGCATTGAAACTCATTTACCTTGAAGCGCGTTCGTTTAAAAATCCCACAGCCAACAGTGGTCATCTTCTGCTTGCCATTTTGAAAGACAACGAAAATGTTGTTACTCAAATTTTAGTAGAATATGGGGTTAATTATTACATTGTAAAATCACAAATGAAAGATTATAAAAGTCCGGAAGCCAAATCCAATTTTCCGGAAAGCGACGATGATGATTCAGGCGAATCATTTTCAAAAGGTCCGGGCAATCCGGGTGCAAAAAAGGGAGCTGCTTCAAAATCGGATACTCCGGTACTCGATAACTTTGGAATTGATATTACAAAACTTGCCGAGGAAAACAGTTTAGACCCTATTGTTGGTCGTGAAAAGGAAATTGAACGTTTGGCGCAGATTCTCAGCCGGAGAAAAAAGAACAACCCGATATTGATTGGCGAACCAGGAGTTGGTAAATCAGCAATTGCGGAAGGTCTTGCATTACGGATTATTGGAAAAAAAGTTTCCAGGATATTGTTTGACAAAAGAGTAGTCAGCCTCGATATCGCTTCCATTGTAGCAGGCACAAAATACCGCGGACAGTTTGAAGAACGGATGAAAGCGATTTTGAATGAGTTGACCAAAGTAAGTAATGTTATTCTTTTTATAGACGAAATTCATACAATAGTTGGAGCCGGTGGTGCAACCGGATCTCTTGATGCTGCCAATATGTTAAAACCAGCATTGGCACGTGGTGATATTCAGTGCATTGGAGCAACAACACTTGATGAATACCGTCAGCACATTGAAAAAGATGGTGCATTGGAGCGGCGTTTCCAAAAGGTAATGGTTGATCCTACTTCAGTTGATGAAACCATTGAAATCCTCAATAATATTAAAAGCAGATATGAGGATCATCATAACGTTAATTTTACACCTGCAGCTATTAAAGCTTGTGTAACATTGACTGCCCGCTATCTTTCCGACAGGTATTTGCCGGATAAAGCAATCGATGCCCTTGATGAATCCGGTTCAAGAGTTCATATTTCAACAATTAATGTTCCGGATCAGATTGTTAAGATTGAGGAGAAAATAGAGAAAACCAAAGAGGAAAAAATTGTAGCTGTTAAAAGTCAGAATTTTGAACTTGCAGCCAATTTCAGGGATAAAGAAAAAACTTTACTTCAGCAGCTTGAAAAAGAAAAGGAAGCATGGGAGAAAGAATTGATAAACCATCGTGAAGTTGTTGATGAACATAAAGTTGCCGAAGTAGTGGCAATGATGTCAGGAGTTCCGGTTCAACGGATAGCCCAGGCCGAAGGAAAAAGGCTCATGAATATGAGCAAAGATTTGAAAAGCAAGATAATTGGACAGGATGAAGCCATTGAGAAAATTGTTAAAGCGATTCAGCGTAACCGTGCAGGCTTAAAAGATCCAAACCGGCCAATTGGTTCATTTATATTCCTTGGTCCAACTGGTGTAGGTAAAACACAACTTGCAAAAGTTCTCACTACATATCTTTTTGACACTCTGGATTCAATGATTAGAATTGACATGAGCGAATACATGGAAAAATTTGCCGTGTCGCGTCTTGTAGGAGCTCCTCCCGGATACGTTGGTTACGAAGAAGGCGGACAACTGACTGAAAAGGTCAGAAGAAAACCTTATTCAGTTGTACTGCTTGATGAAATTGAAAAAGCTCATCCCGATGTATTCCATTTGCTGCTGCAATTACTTGATGAAGGAAGGCTAACTGATAGTTTGGGAAGAAGTGTGGATTTCAAAAACACGATTATTATCATGACCTCGAATATTGGTACCCGGCAGCTAAAAGATTTTGGTCGCGGAGTTGGTTTTGTCACGAATAAAAATGCA
This sequence comes from uncultured Prolixibacteraceae bacterium, assembly GCA_963816685.1. Lineage (GTDB taxonomy): Bacteria > Bacteroidota > Bacteroidia > Bacteroidales > Prolixibacteraceae > CAVYUC01. The sequence goes on from CAWFMB010000022.1 coordinate 94,637, forward strand.
ATTCAGGAAAACGAGCATGCAAAATATGTTATTCAAAAGGCATTGAAAAAAGCATTCGCCCCTGAATTTATTAACAGGATAGATGATTTGGTCATGTTTAATCAATTGGAAAAAGAACACATTCATCAAATTATCGACCTCGAAATAAAAGATTTGTATGACAGAGTCGAAGCCTTAAATTATAAATTAAAAATTTCGACAGCGGCAAAAGATTTTCTTGCAGAAAAAGGATACGATCCGCAATTTGGTGCAAGACCTTTAAAACGGGCTATACAAAAATACCTTGAAAATGAAATGGCAGAAATTATAATTAAAGCCTCAATCACTGAAGGCGATACTATTTCAATAGGTTATGACAAGAAAAACGAAAAGCTGCAAATGAGAATACTCACAGGGAAAAAAGAAATAAGTAATCAATAAAAAAAGCCTGCGAAAGCAGGCTTTTTTTATTGATCATATCTGATTATAAACAGCGTTAAATCATCATATTGCGGCGCATTACCCTGATAGTCTTCAAGTGCCTGTTCAATCCGGCGGACCATTTCTTCGGGTTTCAATGGAGCGAGTGGTAGCAAGAATTTGTTTAAACCTTTCAAGACCAAACTGTGTTTTGTTTTCATCCTGAAGTTCTGTTACTCCGTCGCTGTACAAAATAATTGAATCTCCATTTTCAACAGTTGCTTTTGAATCATTATAATCTTTTTCAGGATAAAGCCCCAATGGTAAACCATGAGAATTATTAAGCTCAGTTATATCACCGTTTTGTTTTAATATTAAAGTGGTTGTATGTGCCGCATTGCAATAATAAAGATCACCGCTTTTTACATTCAGCACTCCCAGAAACAGCGTTAGGAAAAACTGGTGCTGATTGTTTGTACATAATTCCTTATTGGCTTTATTTACAATGTTTTTTGCTTTTTTATAAAGTGCATTGCTTTTAATAATGGTTTGGGCAATACTCATAAAAATAGCTGCAGGTACACCTTTACCTGAAACATCGCCAATCGTAAATACAAGATTGTCCTGATCAATAAAAAAGTAATCGAATAAATCCCCGCTTACTATACGGGCCGGTTTATAAGCTGCATATAAATCAATTTCATTTCTATCCGGAAAAGCCGGGAAAGTGGTTTTTATTATACTTTGCTGTATTTCGGAAGCCTGCAGTAAATCCTGTTTTTGAAGATTGCTTTTTATTAATTCGCGATTTTGTTCCTCTTTATATTTTTGAAACCATAATTTCAGAAAACTTAAGCTTTCTGAAACCAGTTTTATTTCATTCAACGTATTCATCGGATGCTGTCCCGACTGGCTGCTAAACGTTATCAGCTGGTTTGTTACATCACTAAGTGGTTCAATAAGTTTTTTAGTTATATATGTAATAATGAGGTAAATAATTATTATTCCAATGACTGAAAAGAACAACAATCGCAGTGTAATCATGTATAAATCGTTATACAATTCATAATAAGGCATAACAAAGATTAAAAACCAGTTTTTATTGTTGACTGGTGTATAATAAGCCCATGATTTTTTCCCATTCAAAAGTTCAGGATATACAACGGCCGAACCGCTTTCATTATTTTCAATTATTTTTTCGAAGTCTACTTTGTGCTTATTGTACACTTTATCTGAAAGTGCAGGAATACTGGCAGTAAGAATCCTGTTTTTATCAGGAAATGTAATATATCTTCCATCCCTGTCAATTAAAAATGCAAATCCATTTGTACTGCCCAGCTGAATGTTGTTAATTTCTTCATTCAAATCGAGAAGCGATAATTCGCATATAACTTCTCCAATAATTTTTGTATCGATAGTTACAGGATAATAATATGAAACCACCACTTCCCCATTTTGGTCACATCTGTAGGGATCAGACCAACCGCTTTTTTTTGTGTTGGTTAATTGTGTAACCAGTTCTTTTTCATTCACACAATCATAAATTTTCACATTTCCACTTTGAAAATGGAGTGTATCGGCCAGACGTGCGATAAAATAATTATGATAACTATACTGAAGAGATGAGTCAATATTAATATGAATTGCATGAAGCATCTGATATTTCTTCATTACCTGGGACAATAAAATTTCAGCATCGTCATTCTGCACATAATAAAGAATTTGAGCGGCAATATTTATTGTTACTTCCTTTGTAGTCATCAGGTCCTGGTTTACCTTACTGTTTACTTTTGAGCTTAAACCTATAGCATGATTTTCAATATTTTGTTTTAAAAGCTGGCGATTGAAAAAGAAAGTGATGCTTATAAAAGCCACAAAAACTCCTATGACAGCGATAGAAATATATATACTTAGTCTGTAGCTGATTGATTTATTAATCATCCCCCATATTTTTTACTCCAGCATCAATTTAAGGAATATTTTCCACAATAACTGTTATTTTGTAAAATTATAACCACATTCTGGTCCCCTTAAACAGACAGGTTTTTGTTGCAAAACCGGCAGATAATTTTAATGCCGATTGAAAATTAAAATTCTCCTTCAGATAGAAATAACAAAAAGCGCCATGCATAAAATCACCGGCGCCGAGTGTATCAACCGCTTTTACAGGATTAACCTGAATTTCTCCATGTTGTTCCAAATCATAAAACATTATATTTTTTTCACCACGTGTAATTGCTGCCCTGGCAATTTTTTTTGACTTCAAAAATGCAAACACATTTGTAACATTTGTACAATCCGGAGGATAAAAATCTTCAGAACAAATAGCAATATCTGTCAATGGAAGCAACTCATCGAATTGAGGTTTCCAACTTCCACAATCCAATATTACCGGCACTTTGTTCTGTTTTGCAATTTGTGCCAAAGGAATTGCAGCTTCCGGATAAAAACCATCCAACAGTACAAAATGAGGATTTACATTTGTAAATAGTTGTTCTGCATCAATTTCAACACATACCCTATCGGGAGTATGTGAAATTATACTGCGGTATCCGTTGTCCAATGAGGTAATTACTGAAGCAAAAACAGGATTGCATCTTTGGGATGGAACCATATCGATATGCTTAATTCCTGTTGCTTCCATGTCTTTTTTCAGCAATTCGGAAAATGAATTATTTCCACAGGCTGAAGTCAGATAAGCTCCGTTATTCAAATGCGAAAACGCAACTGCTGCATTCGTAGCTGGTCCTCCTGATGCTATTTGGGGTGCAGAGGTTTTTACTTTTGTATTTGATCCGGGAAAATTATCCACGAAAAACTGGATATCAATTGTAGTTAATCCGATAAAAAGTCCTGAGAATTGCATTTTACTGAAATTTTATTTTCTTAAAATAAATTACAGGTAACTCTTTAATGTTTAAATTTTGTGCATAAAACCAGGTTGTAAGCAACCTTTCAGCTATAAAACCGATCACTCGCTGCTGATAACCTGTATATTCATTCATATTCACCTTTTTTTCAAATGCAAAAATGATTGAAAACCACCATTCCATGAATTCATTAAAAATTTCTGCCGGAAATATAAACATGTTGTTGGCATATAACCTTTTTCCTTTTAAAACTGTTTGAAAAGAGTGCAGATACTCAGGAGAATTTTCAGAAATTATGTCCATCAGAATTTTCATGTCGTTGTCATTGTGGTAGCGTCTGTAATGTTCTTCAACAGTATATTTTAATTTACGTTGTTGAGGCAGAATCACATCATAATTCCGGAGGATTTCCACTATCTCATTTTCATTTAATATCCTGTTTTTGAATCGTTTAATATTATTCGTATAAATTAGTCCATACCTTTTTTTGTAAAGTCCGGGTAAATAATACAATAAACGCTTCAGTTTGTAATCAAACGGTTCTTTTTGTGCAGTAAAATAACGCCGGTAGTGGCAACAACCGGTAATGTTATGTTTTGTATTTTTCCAAACCCAGTAGATACCTGTTAATTCACTGTAATATAAATTTTTGTCTGATATTGAAATCCCTGAATCATCTCCCTGCATTTTTGTTGCTGTTTGATTTAAAGCATTTCCAGCCATCACAGGAAAATAGAGAGTATCCTGAATTGGAATTTTCGTGTTCTTATAATAAAGGCTGTAAATGCAGACTTTTTTATCGGATTTCATTTCTTTCAATTAAAATTTTACCAGATACATCTTCCGCAAAACATCACTGCGCTTTTTTGGATTGATAAATCTGCCACCCCGGTTGAGATACAAATGTCTGTATTCGATAATTGTATCCGGCTTTTGTTTCAGCTTTTCAATTTCGGCAAAACCTTCTTCATTGGTAAAAATCCAGTTTCCTTCTTTTCCTGAAACAGATTTCATTTCACCTGAATTGTGAAGTTGAATTGCCTGAGGTTCGCTGTAAAAAAAAAGTTCGTACTGGCCGTATTTGTAGTTGAACAATTTATCGTCAACCGAAGCATTTTTTGTAAAATAGCGGGCTGCTTTTGGTGGTGCCTGAAAACTAAATATGTATCTGTAAACATGAGTATTCAACAAAAAAATCAAACAAACAAAAGCGATAATTGAAGGTGCTATCAGTTTCACATAAGTTTTGTTTTTTCTAAAATAGATGAATACAGAAGAAAATATTCCAAATCCCGACAGCAACCAATAATAAACAGGTGGGAACGGGAACAGGTATATTGCTGTCAGAAGAATTGAAATCCATATAAATACAGTCATAAAAAGTTGAGTACCGAAGAATATACTATACAATTCAGCTTTTTCTTTCACAGAAATGTTTATCCATTTTGCTGCCAAAACTGCCATTAAAGGAACTATAGAAAAAACATAATTGGGTAGTTGGCTGCTGGCTGAATTCAAAATAATAAAATAAATCCAGATGCCGGTAAGTGTGAAATATTCTGTTGTCCTAAATTTATTCCTGAACAGCATTTTAAACTCAAAGAATACAGCAATAAAGAACAAAAAGCTCCAGGGAAACAACTGGTAAATTAAATTGTGGACATAAAAAACAGGATCGTTCACTGCTTTTACATAAGAACCTGTAATTCTTCCAACCATGTTTTCCCAGAAAAAGAAACGTATGCCTTGCCATCCAAATTGGTTCATGAGTCCAATCAATGCAGGACTAACTACAATCAAAGCGACTAAAACGCCTGCATACCAGCGGTAATCCAGGAATGCTTTAAAATCTTTTTTCAGCAAAATATGGCCAATCACTGCAAATGCAGGAATTGCAGCTCCCACCGGGCCTTTGCTTAACATTGCCAAACCTATGGCAACAAAACCGATTATCAGGTTACGATTTTTTCCCGATTTAATGAACTCATAAAGCTGCCAAAGTGCCAGTGTTACAAAAGCCTGCAGCGGCGTGTCAGTATGAATGTCCATACTGTAGAGCGAATAGATAAATGAGAAAAAAAGCAAAACAGCAGTAATCACCCCTACCCTTTTGCTGTAAAGACTTTCACCGAGTTTGTACGCCCAGTAAAAGCCAATAAGAACGAGTATAAAAACCGGAAATTTAAACCAGAAGTTGGATATCCCGCCGATAGTAAATCCCATTGCACCAAGCCAAAACAGCAAAGGTGGTTTTTGATCATACGGCTCATTATGCACGGTCAGGTTTACAAGGTTTCCATTCTGATATACCTCTTTTGCAACCGTAGCATATTTACCGGCATCGCGTGTTACATCAATGGAAAGACCGGAAATATAATTTACTGTTCCCAGTAGAATAAAAAAGGAGAGAATAATGAGTAATAATCTGTTTTTTTGCATTCGCCGCCGATGTCAGAAAGAAGGTTTTAAGTATTCATAGCCCCGCAAACCTGGATAACCTGACCACTAACATATGATGATAAATCGGAAGCAAGAAAAGTAGCTACCCCTGCAACTTCTTCCGGAGTTCCACCACGTTTCATGGGGATAGATTCTTCCCATGCCTTGCGTGCATCTTCCGGAATTTTGGCTGTCATTTCAGTGATAATAAAACCAGGAGCTATTGCATTGGAACGAACTCCCCTTGAGCCCAGTTCGCGCGCAATTGATTTGGTGAAACCAATTATGCCGGCTTTTGATGCCGAGTAATTTGCCTGGCCTGCATTACCGCTAACACCAACTACCGAACTCAAATTGATAATAGAGCCTGAACGTTGTTTTAACATGGAGCGCTGTACAGCTTTGGTAAAGTTAAAAACCGACTTCAGGTTGATGTTGATAACTGCATCCCACTGTTCTTCAGTCATTCGCATCAATAACGTATCTTTTGTTATTCCGGCATTATTTACCAGTACATCAATCTGTCCAAAATCCTTTGCTATTTCAGTTACGATTTTATCCGTTTCATCAAATTTACTTGCATCAGAAGCATAACCTTTTGCTTTTACACCCAATGCAACCAATTCGGCTTCAGTGGCTTTCATATTTTCATCTTCAAATAAATCGGTAAAAGCCACATTACAGCCTTCCTGAGCAAATTTCGTTGCAATTGCTTTTCCAATACCACGCGATGCTCCGGTGATTATCGCTGTTTTTCCTTCCAGTAGTTTCATTTCTTTAAATTTTAATTTTCGAGCAACAAATATAAGCCTTTAAGTGGTTTAAAAAAAGGTTGAATATAACCGGAGATTACAACATTTAAACCAGGTATTTATGATTTCAGGTGTGCTCTGAATCCATATTGAAGAAAGCGCATGTCCCCAATAAAATTCAGAAACAACAGGTTAAACAGGTAGAAAAACGGACTTTTTGTAGGTCGGATACCCCTGGTTTTTTCAATTTCGAAACCCCAGTTTTTAATAGCCCTCTTCATACTTTTCCTGGTGAAAAAGCGCAGGTGTGTATAATCGAGAATACCGCTTTTTTTATATTTCCAGTCTTTCAGAAACAGATAGCGGTTGACATGTTTCCAGTGGCGAACATTTGGAAGCGAACAAATAAGAATGGCATCATCTGTTAAATGCTTTTTTACCTGCTCGAAGAACTGTTCAGGGGAATGAATATGTTCAATAAAATCGTTGCAAATAATATAATCGAAATAACCTTCGGGAAGATTACCCATCTGTTCAAAAGCATCACCACAAAAAACGTTGTCCATCTTAGTTTTAGCGATTTCCACCGATGGCTGATCCACATCAATCCCCCAGGTTTCACATTTGTATTTTTGTTTTAACCGCTCTGAAAACCTGCCGCTCGAACAACCAAACTCTATCGTTTTTTTTGGCGGCCGTCCAATAAATTGTTCCATCTCCGGACGGTCGTCTTCGTAATATTCCCTGTTTTCCATGCTTTACTTTTCCAAAAAATGAGACGTCAAAAATAGGATTATTTTAATGAAGGAGGCTTTCAGAAGAGGTATTCTTCGAGCTGTCCCATTATTTCTCCTGCATTTCCCTGCAAATGAATATCGGTAATTTGTGAAGTAAACAATGATTCTTCAGGATTGATTTCAATGATTACAGCGCCGCTTTGTTTTGCTGTTCGGGGCACATATGAAGCCGGCACCACTTCACCGGTAGAACCGACTATCAGACAAACCTGAGCTTTCTCAGCTTCGGCAAAAGCGCTTGAATATGCATCCTGAGGAATTCCTTCACCAAAGAATATGAAATCTGGTTTTAAAACTTCATTGTCTGTCCTGCATTTTGGTGGAATATTTCTGAAATCAAATTCTGAAGAGGAATATGATTCGCCACATTTTAAACATTTTAAGCGTTTTGAATTTCCATGAAATTCATGGACAATTTTATTGCCCGCTGCAAAATGAAGATTGTCAATATTCTGGGTAATCACCGCCTGGAGCAAATCATTTTGTTCCATTCGTGCCAGCACCTGGTGGGCCTTGTTTGGCCGGGCATCAGCAAAAAAATCATAAAAGATTTCGCGGATATACACCCAGCAGTCTTCTGCATTGTTCATATAATAGCCCAGGTCAAGCACTTCAGGATTATATTTATTCCACAAACCATGTTCGCCACGGAAAGGCGGAATGCCGCTTTCAACAGAAATTCCGGCTCCTGTAAAAGCAATTGTATGTTTCGATTCACGTAAAATTTCTGCGGTTTCTTTTATTAACAGCTTCATTTTCGATGGTGTTTGTCTGTAATTCAGGTCTAAATTTAATCAAAATAATTGGGTTATCTTTGCCAAAAATATTTTGAAAATGCTTGATCAATCCACAATTTGTGCTATTTCAACTTCACCTGGGATGGGTGCTTTGGCTCTGGTGCGTCTTTCCGGAAAAGAAGCGGTTGCTATTGCAGACAAGGTTTTCAGAAGCCTTCAAAAAGGAAAGATACTGAATTCTCAGAAAGCCAATACCCTGCTTTTTGGCCGGATTATTTTTCAAAATGAAATAATTGACGAAGTGGTAGTAAGCCTGTTTCGCGCACCACATTCATTTACAGGTGAAGATATTGTTGAGATTTCGTGTCATGGTTCGGTTTTCATTCAGCAAAAAATCCTGGAAGTTTTGGTTGAATCCGGAGCGCGGCTGGCTCGTCCGGGAGAGTTTACACAGCGTGCATTTTTAAATGGGAAAATGGATCTGTCACAGGCCGAAGCGGTTGCAGATGTTATTGCCTCTTCAAATGCAGCGGCACATAAACTTGCACTAAACCAGATGCGCGGTGGCTTTTCAAAAGAAATAAACGAACTCCGCGAACAACTTCTGCATTTTACTGCAATGGTTGAACTTGAACTTGATTTTAGCGAAGAGGATGTGGAATTTGCCGACCGTACTGCACTCAGAAAACTTACCGAAAAAATTGAGCACCTGCTTCGTAAACTTAAAGATTCTTTTCAGCTTGGAAATGCAATTAAAAACGGAATTCCAATTGCCATAGTTGGCGAAACTAATGTTGGGAAATCTACTTTGCTGAATGCCTTGCTCAACGAAGATAAGGCCATTGTTTCTAATATTCATGGTACCACACGCGATGTAATTGAAGATGTGGTGAATATTCATGGTACAGTATTCCGTTTTTTTGATACAGCGGGAATCCGTGAAACTGTGGATGAAATAGAAACGCTTGGAATTGAAAAAACATATAGCAAGCTTGAAATGGCGGCAGTTGTCTTGCTTGTTGTCGATACAGAAAATCCATTTTCTGTTGTTTATGACAGAATAAGGAAAATCAGGCAACGAATAACAAACGGACAGCATTTGATTATGGTTGCAAATAAAATTGATTCAGGGAAGCGCGAAACAATGCAGGAACTTGAAGTGATGGATTTAACCGATAACGAAAAGCTCGTTTTTATTGCAGCCAAACAAAAAGAAAATCTGGATGAACTGATTGATTATATGATTCATTCTGTGAATTTTGATGCAGCAGGTAATGAAGATGTTATTGTTACCAATGTTCGCCATTATGAAATCCTTAAACTTGCCCACGAAGCAATTCTGCGTGTATTAAACGGCCTCGATTCCGGCATTACCGGCGACTTTCTTGCTCAGGATATCCGCGAATGCCTGCATTATTTGGGTGAGATTACCGGCGAAATTACAACCCACGAAGTACTGGGGCATATTTTCAAAAATTTCTGCATCGGAAAGTGAATGAGACTTTTGATTCAGAAACGTAGTGCATTGAATCAAACTAGTCGAATTCATCCCGAACGAGTTCCGCGAGCTTCGGGATCTGCTGACTAACGCACAATCAGAAGTAAAGCGTGCTAAAAGGGTTAGTCGAATTTCCGTCAGTTGCGGGCGGGCATCCCGATGAAAGCAGTGAAATCGGGATCTCCTTTATCAATAAGGCTGTCTGAAAAATGAAGTGTATTGAATTTACACAAGCGGAATCCCGTCAGTTGCCGGACAGGCATCCCGATGAGGGAAGAGATCGGGATGTGTTTTCAATCCAGCATCTGTTTTTTCAGAATCGATTTGTACTAATACAAAAGAATAACCTAAGCAATAGTTAATCCGGGTAAATCAATATGGTACATTTCCCATCCTCCGTATTCACCCGGCTTTAACTTAAAGCAACCATCGCCTCTAAAATCGTATGCCTCACTACTGTTTTCGTTTAAACCATTAAAATGAACTGTAAAGGTTACTTTAGCATCAGTTTGTTCCGTGTTGATATCAAAAGTTTTTACGTTGTATGTTACAACTTCAAATAAATCGAATGAATCAAGAAAATTGTTAATCTTGTCAACAACTCTTTGCTTTTCAATGATGTTGCCAGCTGAATCTTCGTAATGATTAGTATCGACATATAGCATGTCGTAGCCTGTGCCACCAAAATTTTCCATCTTACCCAATGTCATTCTAAAAAAATAATCAATGGCCTGTTCAATATCCAGCGTTGCATTGGGATGAAATTCTTCATAGGTAAAACAGCTCATCATTCCCGGTATCCGGATATCATCTATTTCGTGTTGAAATAATTCTTCCGTAATAAAGCGATACAGTTCAGCGTCCTCAACTTCGCACAGGGTATCCAAAGATATATTGCTTTTACCCATCAAATCAATTAAGCGTTTTAACTCATTTGAGATTTCATGTGGTTTAAGTTCATCTTTCGTTTTGAAACCTGGCTTATGCATATATTCCCAAACAGTTACAGACTTTGAATTATTGTATTGATTCTCAAACTCATCAATTGAATTCAGCCATTCATTTTCAATTTCAGGATCAAGTTCATTGAACTCAGAAAAATGAGCACCATACTTTTGTTCAAGCTCCTTCTTTTTTAATTCATTATCAATTTTCTTATCAAAATAATCGTCTTCTTTTTTACTCATATCACAAGGCTTTATGTTTTTCTACAGTTTCCTCATTCAGGTTTTTATTTTTCAACGGACAACAATGATTTTTATATCTAAAATTAATCTTTTATTCCATTTAAATTATTGAAAATAATCACTAAAATTGAAAATATTCCGGCACAAAAAACAGAACGGTTGACCCTTCTTATATGAACCTGATAAAACATCGGCCGGTGGCGACAGAGACGTCTTGATAACAGTATCAAAACAAAAAAACCAAAACCTTTTATATTGTTGAAATTTTAAATGAATATCCGACAATCAAAAATGGAAAATGAATTGAATCCGGACCACGATAAATTCCCATTCCGCAGAATGCAATAAATTTCCATGTTCACCAATTTAATCATACCTGGCTGTAATGGTACATTTTCCTGCAGAGGGTGCGGAAATTCGGATAAATTCAAGTTGTGCATCAAAATTATCCCATTGTTTTCCGTTTACAGTAACAGAACTCATCCTGCGGGATTCAGGATGTCTGAACCTTACATTCATTTCTTCTGGCAGATTCCTGTCGGAAAGATAAATTTCAGCGGTAATTTCCCTGCCTGTATTTTTACTTTCCATCGTAAACGAAACCGGACCAAAATACGTTGGGGCATCCCTGACCTGAATCTTTTTGCCCGGTTCAAACCAGGCTCGCGGCACTGCCTGGGCAACAAACAATGTATTGCAACCTGATTCATTTAAAAGCATCTTCCTGTAAATTTCGAACCATGCACCATCAGTACTTGGCGGGGAATAATAAACAGGATGTGCCCAACGGTGTTCAAGAGCAGTGAGCTGATGATGTGAAAATGCACAGGCCATCATGCTGTAGAAAGCGCGTATAACAGCTTTCGGCTCGTCCCGTTGCAAATAAGCATTTGCCTGTGGAAGGTACACCGGCTCATTTGCCGCGCCCTGATTTTTGAAGAACAGGTTATCCTCATGATCATTCAGCATAGCGGTGGTAAGCCAGCTTTTTGCATTAAAGACACCCAGTCGTGCCAGATGCAGCGGTCCTGTATCTACATCAGTAGGATACCACTGGTCAATCATTCGCCGGGGAGTCATTGCATCGGTAGAAATATAATTAATCCAGGTACCATCTGCAAGTTGCACTACGGGAGTTTTTACACTTGTGCGGGAATATGCATCAATCACTTTTTTTCTCATTTCTGATGCCACCTGAATTACTTCATCTGCCTGTGGATGGCCATAAACTGATAAAGCTTTTCCAAATAAGTTAAGTCCGGCAACAAAATAAGCCTGTGTAAAAGCCCATTCATGTTCAGAAGGACTGTTGTCATTCAATGGGGCAAGAATTAATCCTGAATTGTTCGTTCCGGTATTGGCTTTATGGATTTCCAAAAGGCACCAGTCCAGGGTTTTTAAAGCATTCGGAAGGAGCCTTTCAAACTGTTCCCTGTTGTGTGAAAGAAGATAGTTTTGCGCTATCGCATATAAATGTCCCGGTGAATATACTCCCCAGTTGGCATATCCGCCCATTCTTCCATCAGACTGCTGCTGTGTTTTAAACATCGCGGCAATTTCATTTTCTGCTACCTCTTCGTAGCCCCGAAGTCCGTATATCATGTAATCTACATACACCGCCTGGTTAATTGGCCAGTCTGCATTTTGCTGTCCGTATGCAATATTTGAATACGGAATATCCATGTGCGGTTCATTATCTGTCCCAATGGTATGCCGGGGCAAAACAAGTGCATGCCACAAACTGGCCCGAAACAATTGATTAACAGTTTCTTCAGGAACATTAAATTGTGCACCACCGGACAGCCACTCTTCCCAATAATTAATTACACCTTTTTTGGCAATTGCGAATTCCTTTTCTTCAAGTGTAGGCAATTGAGAAGCTTCAATTTCCGGCGAAGGAAGTTTTATTACCAATTCCTGTGGATTGTTTTTGAGTTGACCTGTTACATTTAGCTCAACCTTATTTCCGCTTTCAGTTGACGAAATCAAATTCACTGACCAGCCGGAAGCAGTTTCAAGCATCAGCATAACTTTACCTGTTTGGTTTTCGGTAAGAATCCATCTGTTGTCATCTGTTTTCTTCAGCTCCGGCAAACTGTTGCTTGTTTCATTGCCATAAGTTACCTTAAAATTCACCTCTCCCGGTTCACCTGAAAACTTTACCTTTGTAAGCATCATTCCCGGGATATAACCCCTGACGGCTGCACCGGCATTGCCCAATGGACATGCAAATTGTTCGATTTCGCACGATTGCCTGTTTTCCTGGAGCCGGGTAACAAGAACAGGAAGGCCATTTTCAATTTCCTGTGATTTCCACTGGCTGCCGGGCCATTCGATATCCAGCATGAATTTATAAGGTGAAGCAAAATCAGGACGAATGTTGCCATGGCGATCAACTGCAAATTTATAAATTGAACCATGTGCAGCGGCAGTTACTGTTAAATGACCCGTTGTCCCCATGTATTGAGTTTGCCAGTTTTGCCACGATGGATCAGAAACCAGCGGGTTTCCAAAATCCGTCCATACTTTCCTGAACTGCTCAAGTGAAGCATCCGGTTCACTTTGAATCCGCTTAAGCGTACGTTCTCCTTTTAATGCAGAAAGATATTCATCAAAGTTTACCGGATTTTCGGCAAGGGTAATGAATACATCCTGTTCGGGCAGCCACATTGCCCCCTGCTGTACCAATTGTTCCAATCCTACCGAAAAACCTTTTGTGCCTTCCCTGTTCAGTTTTACAGTAAATACCGGTGCATCAGGATTTCGCCACGGATCATGAAGTAACCGGTTTACCTGTCCCGGTGAACCATTTTCAAAAAACCACCGCCAGATGTTAGTATGCGACGGTCCGGGTTGACGCAATTCTGCAGCAGGTTTTATCCATTCCACACGAACAATAATTTCATCAGTATCCCCTGCCCCGCAATTCAATACTGATTCCTGTGCCACGACATCATTCTCTTCTGTTTTTCCTGCAGAAGGCAACGAAACAGCAACCCCTGCAGATGCACCGGTTATTACCACAGTCTGCACTACCCGTTCACCTGAACGATGCCCGAATTCAAGTTTAACTTTCACGTTTTCATTTGGAATCTGCATCTGTGAAAAAACCAGCTGTACAGGAATTAAGCCGCAGAATACTGCCAGGGCCAATCCTGTAAGACGTGTAGCATGTTTCATTTGTATTAATTGTAATTTAATATTTTGTATTCCGGCAATTTACGAAATCAGGTACATGATTTCCTTTTCTGACAATGCATTTCATCCTAATATTTTTCGAAGCGAAAAGATATAAAAATTTGCACAGTATTGTTGAAGGAATTTACCGGCGCCTTAATTTACCATGGTGAATTATTAAATTGGAATTGACATTTATGCATATCAGATTGTAAAATGCGGCTCCCGGATAATCACCTGTTTAAATTATTTCTGAATAATTTTAATCATTAAAGTCACAAAATTGTTATTTGAAATATGAGCACCAGAGATATTATTACAATAGGGGCTTCAGCCGGAGGAGGTCCTGCAATTGTTGAATTATGTTGCAGTCTTCCTGAAAATTTACCTGCAGCTGTTTTTGTTGCATGGCATCTTGGAAGAGCAAGTACAGGTTATTTACCACAAATGATTGCCAAAAAGAGCAAACTTCCGGTTAAAAATGCAGTTAACGGGGAGAATTTTAAAAATGGAAATATTTATGTGGCCCCACCCGACCAGCACCTTTTGGTTGATGAAGGTTATGTTAGAACAACTACAGGACCAAGGGAAAACCGTTTTCGGCCTGCCATTGATCCTCTCTTTCGTTCTGCAGCATTTTATTATAAAGAACGGGTTATCGGAATTATTTTAAGCGGCATGCTAAATGATGGTGTCTCCGGATTATGGACAATTAAAGACAAAGGAGGTCTAGCCATCGTACAGGATCCGGATGATGCACAGTTTAGCGGCATGCCCGAAGAAGCTGTAAAAAATGTTGAGGTTGATTTTACTGTACCTGTTAAAGACATGGGCGACTTATTGGTGAAACTAACAGGAGAAAAAGCTGTCAGCATACAATCAGGTAATAATGAAAAGTTGAAATATGAAGTTGAACTTGCATCGAAACACCCGTTTACCCTGGAAAACATGGATAAATTAGGAAAAGTAACAGGTTATACCTGCCCTGAATGTCACGGTGCACTTTGGGAAATAAATGGAGGAAAACCTGTTCGGTTTCGGTGCCACACAGGACATGCATATACATCAGAATATCTTATGGAGCATATGGAAGAAAATATGGAAATGTACCTGTGGAATGTAATCCGCGGAACTGAAGAATATGTGGATTTATTAAAAGCACATCTGGTGAAACAATCTGAAAATAATAGCATAAAGCAGCAATATCAGGAGAAAATAACCCGGGCACAGGAAAAAATTGATACGTTGAAGAATTTGATAACACCTGAAAAAGTCGAAATGAGCAAACGCTTTTAAAGAATGCTTGAATGCTTGATTGAATTGAATGCTTGAATGCTTGAATAACCACATGAATTTTTTAATTGAATCTTAAGTGTCCTGCCAGGGAAACTCCCGTGCTAATTCCTACGCTACCCCTGTTCCCCAAGGGGCGAAGCCTTCGCACTGTCATTTATCCTTAGTATTTATAATTTATAATTCAATGTCGTTTAGTTAAGAGCTATCTAT
>CAWFMB010000023.1:0-72046 GCA_963816685.1 uncultured Prolixibacteraceae bacterium
GTTATCGATGCTAATTTGACCGGTGATTTTCCACAAAACCCAGGATATTAACACCATGTGTATTGTTGTGAGATTATTGTTATTTAGAGCTATGTTTCGATTTAAATAGTTTAGTTAGTTACATCACCTGCCTCAATTAGCAGGGGCAGGTGTTTGTAAATTTAAATCATCTCAAAAACTTCAAACTATTATTTATCAGCGTATAATCAAGGCTTTAATTCATTTATTTACCTCAAAAAATGAAAATCATTTTACTGTTTGTTGCAATTGCTGTTGTTAGCGGAATTGTTACCGGTAGCCAGAAATACCAGGTTAAGAATTCGGTTGAAAACAATTGGGATGAATTGGTGGAAGGAGCCAGACAATCAGGAAAAGAGGAATGGCAGCCTATGCTTGAATACGTTGCCGCACTGCATCACAAAAGTACACATCCGGCATCCTATCCGTTTAATTATGAATGGGAAGAAATTGGACCAGGTTATATTTATGGTCCTGCTTTCGGACATTGGGATATTGTGCATCAGTGTATTGACGTGATGAATTTTTATCCTGAACATGCACTTCATCAACTATTGAATAATATTACCAACCAGGAACCGACAGGGATGATTCCCGGAGTGATTTGGCTGCCAGGACAACCTTCCGGCAGAGATTCGGTGAGCTGGAGTAAAAAGGAAGAAGGGCATCCACCGGTTTGGGTCGTGGCAGTTCAGGATTATATGGATAAAACCGGTGATGAAACTCACCTCAAAAATTTTTACAGTGCCCTCATCCGTCAGATTACCTGGTTCGAAAATAACAGAAAAGCAGAAGGAGAAGGTTTTTATTATAATGACATTTTACTTAAAAGATGGGAAAGTGGAGTGGATGAGGGTATTCGATTTGATGAAACCGGAATGGGTAAATGGGCATGTATTGATGCGACTAGTCATGTTTATCAGTTATACCGGATTGCGGAATTATGGGCTGATAACTTAGGGATTGATTCGCGTTTTTTTAAAAAACGCAAAGGGGAGTTACAGAGTTTTATTCAGGACAGTCTTTATGTCCCGGAAGTAAAAATGTTTTACGATAACTGGGCAATCAATAATAAATCGTTGAGAAACATGGCGTTCGAAAACCTCTGGCCACTTATGGTTGGAGCAGCAACCAATGAACAGGCAAATGAGGTTATCGACAATTTTATTTTAAATCCCGACATTTTTTTAACTGCACATCCAATCTCTACTGTAGGCAGGAACGATTCAAAATTCGAATTAAGAATGTGGCGTGGCCCGGCCTGGAACAGTATGACATACTGGGTGGCGAGAGGATGTCTGAAATATAACCGTAAGGATGCAGCTAAAATTCTGCTGGAAAAAGCATTGGATGATTCTGCACAAAAATTTGCGGAGACGGGAACCATCTGGGAATTTTATCATCCTGATGGTGGCAATCCGGCTGACATTAAACGAAAACCTCAAACGGTTCAAAACAGTCCCTGTAAAGAATACCTCGGTCATAACCCTTTGATTGCAATGGCAGTTATGTACGATAAAATTAAGTAGAACAATTTAAATCAGAAGAGATTTCATGGTTTATTGGAAATTAAGTAATTTTTAATGCAATTTTTAAGACAAATACCATTCATCTGCATCATTTTATACACTTTAGGATTATCTGCAAGTGAAAGTGGCTCTGCTAAAACTATAAATTTAAACGGCTCATGGGAAATGGGTTACGACAGAAATTATAACCGAAGTGTCACTGTTCCCGGAATCCACACAAATCCTGCAACAATGGAACCCTCTGCTCTTTGGTACAAAAAAGAGATAGATTTACCGGAGGGCAACTGGACGAATGCAACCCTTGAGCTAAAAGGCGCGAGGTTTTCACCGGAAGTATTTATAAATGGAAAAAGTGTATCGCAAAAAGAGGGTGGAATGGCTGCAACTTTTCATCTTCTAAATCACAATGAAGTCAAACCCGGCCATAAAATAATAATTGAAATCGCGCTTAAATCGTTAAAGGACATCTCTTCTTCCGATGCTTCCTGTATTCCGGTCGCGGATCAATGGCGTTCAAATGTATCTTCTTCGCTTTGGAGCGATGTGGTTTTGAAACTACATGGTGGTTTGCGAATTGACAGGATTATTCCTTTCACTGATTTTAGCAGTAACCAGGTGAAATTTGCAGTACACACAACCTCCCTTGACACGATTAAAAAATCTTTGGTTAAAGGACGAATAGAGATATTTGACGAAAAGGGAAATTTGGTGCTTTTCAGCGAGAAACAACTTTCTTTTCCTTTGGACTATTTAAATCTGAAATATGGAGATTTACTAAAATCATGGTCTCCCGAAAATCCAAATCTGTATAAAGTTAAACTGAGTTTAACGGATGGAAAAGATACTATTGATCAATCTGAAATCTCTTTTGGCATCAGGGATTTCCGAATTGTCGGTAAAAAATTTTATTTGAACGATGAACCAATCAGCTTGCTAGGTGGCACAGTGGTTTGGCATCGCTGGGCCCGCGATCCGGAAGCAAAGAACCTGCTGTATGATACCGACTGGTTCACCAAAAATGTTATTCTTAATTTAAAGGAGCGCGGGGCAAATTACCTTCGGTTTCACCTCGGAGTCCCTCCTGAAAGTTTTCTGGACTTATGTGATCAGTATGGATTGCTGGTTCAGTATGAATGGAGTTTTTTTCATGGTATGCCGGCAGGCAGGAAGAGCCTGATGGAACAATTTCCTCCATGGTTTGATCTGGCAATGCGCCATCCGTCGGTAGTGGTGTTTCATCCTTACAATGAAACAGAAGGGGAACAGTTGAAAACTATCTGGAGTGCCCTCAATGAAATTGTTCAGGATTATCCGCCTCTGGTAATGGAGGAGCGGGATGTAACCCACATCCATAAATACTGGTGGAGCCTTTTTGAAAATCTTGGGTTGTATTATGATAGTGCTGATCAGTTCCCAAAGGCAATTATGGTGGATGAATTTGGAGGTAATTATCTCGATGGGGAAGGTAATATGGGAAGCTACAAAACAGTTCCGGAAGCCTTTTTACGGTTTCTTGGCCGTAACCACACAAAAGAGTCGAGATTAAAATTGCACACTCTGGCAAATGCCGAAGTCGCGGAATACTGGAGGCGCATTGGCGCTGCAGGTGTAGCGCCCTTTTGCATCCTGGGTAGCCCTGAAGATGGCAGTCATTGGTATACGGGCAATCTTTCAGAGGGAAATTTAAAACCGGTTTGGGATGCGCTAACCGCTGCCTGGTCACCACGTTCGGTAAGCCTCGAAATCTGGGATCGTAATTTTACTTCCGGTCAAAAAATGATACTGCCGGTTTATTTATTCAACGATACACGGTTTGACAGTAATTTTAATATCAGGTTTCAAATCAGTAATGAAAAGGGTGAAGTTTGGTCAGAAAAGTTACTGAATTTTAAAAACGTTCCTGCATTTAACACTCAAATTAAGAATGAGGAAATAATTTTACCCCGGGAACCTGGCAGGTATATTTTAAGTGCGGAATTAATCAATCGACCCAAAACAGTCAAATATTCGGTAGTATCTCAATGGGAGGTTCATATTTTTCAACCTGAAGTACCGGAAATATTGCTCCGGCCCGGAGTTGGCGTGGCTACCGATGAGGATGAAATCATTCAGTTTTTACAAAAATGGAAGATAAAAAATGTTCCGCTTGATGACCCTGATGCAAAAATTATTTTGCTTTCCAAAGAGGGGTGGAATAAAATTGCCGGCCACGATACTGAGTTGCTCAAATATATGGAAAGCTCCATTCAGAAAGGAAAATCTGTTGTACTTCTCGATGCAGGTGACAAATATCTTGGACAGGGATATCCGGCCGACAAAAATGAGTTGGGGCCTTTGCAGGGAGTGGTAACAAAATCGAATACGCCGGTAACGAACCATGATTTATTTGCAGGAATTACCTTATCTTTTAGCGAAGCTGCAGAACCTGAAAGCCATATTCATCCGGATGAAAACAATTCCATGCTTTGGAAAAATATTCCACATGATTATACCTGGTTATGGAATGGAATGCGGGGAGGTTTAATTGTACCGGCAACTTATTTTGAAAGTTCAGGTTTAAATCCATCGTCGCTTCTTGCGAAATGGTCTTCAAGGGGTGCCGACACAGTTAAAATTAAAAAAGGCAGATATTTTGGTTACGAGCTGGAAGGATATTATGAGTATTCCGGTTTATCAAATGACTCTGATGCAAAAAAAAGGCTTCAATCTAAAGTTGCGTTTTTGGTTGAAGATGCCCCGGCCCTTGCAAATTTTCTGAATCCTTATGCTCCTGTAAAAATAACGGATATTTCAAAAGCCTACAAAGATTCCCGTAATGGAAAAGTTATGGATGTCACTTCCTTGGTCAATGCCGGTAAAAATCTTACCCGTACACCTGTAATAATGATGGATTTTGGAAATAACAGAGGGAAACTGATAATCTCCCAACTTCTCACTGCAGGAAGACTGGCAGAAGGATACAGTGAAAAGGGACTTTATGGTATCCGGTACGATGGTGTTGCAAATCAAATGGTTTTAAATATGTTGGCAGCAGTTCTCGATTGAGGTAATAATATAATATGAAAAAGACATAAAATCAACTTATAATGAAACAACGATATTTTACACTGCAAATCTTTTTAATAATTGCAATCGGAATTATTTCCTGCAACAGGAACAATAATTCAGAAGATACAACAAAAGGTTATGTTGCCGGAGATTTTCATCAGCACACAACCTATTCCGGCGGAGATTATTCAATTGGTCATGTATTTGAAGCATCTGATAATTACGGGCTCGACTGGTGGTCAAACAGTGATCATGGTGGCACGCGCGAATTTTGGGGAATGGCCTCTGGAGATGATCTCGGAACAAGAGTTAATTGGGAAAGCGCCGGAATACAAGTGCTCGGCGATCCTCAGGATCCGGAAGACGAAAGTTACATGTGGCGCTGGCAATCATTGAAAGATTACAGTTTTAAAGATGTTGTGCATTGGCGTAAAGTCTTTTCCGAAAAGTTAATCCTTCAGGCCTTTGAATGGAATGTACCAGGTCATCAACATGCCAATGTTTCAATCATTGCAAATCAGTTTGATTCAGAAAATGAAAATTGTGATCCCCTGGCTCAGTTTGAATATATGTTCGACGATGATGATAAGGATATATCAGGCGGAAAGACTTTTGGGTGGGAAAAAAGTAAATTGGAGGGTAAGGAGAAAGCACTGGAAGCAGTTCGGTGGTTGCAGGCAAATTATCCAATACAGGCGTATGTTGTGCCAAGTCATCCTGATAAATCCGGTGATTATTTGATTTCTGATTTCCGGGATTTTAACAACATCGCCCCTGATGTCTGTTTTGGATTTGATGGAATGCCCGGACATCAAAAAAATAGTACAAGAGGGGGGTACGATCTGGATGAAGCTCCTGGAATCGGAGATGAGCAAGGAGCAACTTTTGGCGGTGCAGGAATTTTTGCTTCAAAAATCGGGGGTTTGTGGGATGCATTGCTTAGCGAAGGAAGACACTGGTGGATTTCTGCCAGTTCCGATTATCATTCTGATGATGATTTTTATCCGGGCGAATATCAAAAAACGTATACGTTTGTAAAAGAAAAAAATAATCCGCAGGAGCTGATAAATGGACTACATTCGGGAAATACCTTTATTGTTACCGGAGGTTTAATTACTGATTTGAATTTTCAAATTGATGGAAAATCAATGGGACAAACTTATGAAATCAACAGTAATATCATTAAAATAGTAATTGAGGTTTATGACCCTGACGATTCTAACTTTAACACGTATAGTAATTATACCAATCCAAAACTGGATCACATCGACCTGATTGCCGGAAAAGTAACAGGATTAATTTCGCCTGAAAGTCCCGCTTATTCAAAGGACAATGTCACAAGCACAAAAGTTATTGCACGGTTTGATGCAACCGGGAAGATTAAAGACACGAACGGCCTGGTAAGTACAAAATGGAATGATACCGGCAATGGCTGGAAGAAAATTGAATATGAAATGGAAGTGGATGGCGATTCATATTTCCGTCTTCGGGGAACAAATCATGCCATGAATGCACCCGGTGAAACTGATGGCGCGGGAAATCCACTTGCCGATGTCGCCGGAGAAAATAATGCTGCAAAGGCGTTTTCCGATGTATGGTTTTATTCCAATCCTGTATTTGTTAATGCCCGGATTCAATAAAAGATATGAAAATTTGGATATACATATTATTTCTGATTCTTGGGGCCGTTCAGCTTTCGGGCCAAAACAAATTTTCATTCGTGTTTTTACCTGACCTGCATTTGCAGCCCGATTCCGCTATAGAGGCTGATTTTAATCGACTGGCAAAACAAATCAATAAAATTCACCCGGATTTCATTCTAACCGGTGGCGATATGATTTATACCGCCAAGAACGGTGATGAGAAAAAGGCCGAAATATTATTTGATTTTATGGCTAGTGAGCTGGGAAAGTTTAAGATGCCGGTTTATTACACGATGGGAAATCATGAAGTTGTCGGTATTTTGCCGGATAGTGGAATTGAAAGCTCCCATCCGCAATGGGGTAAAAGAATGTACGAACAACGTTATGGAAAACGATACAAATCGTTTGAATATTCTGGATGGAAATTTTTCCTGCTTGATGGAATTAAAATACTGGAGGAGAAAATGAACTACACTTCGGGAGTGGATAACGAACAAATGGACTGGATTAAAAGCGAACTTGAAAATTTACCAGCAAACGTTCCAATTATTGTTTCCATCCACACGCCGCTTGTTAATCCAAAAGCTTTTATTGATTCAGGGATTCCCGCACTTTCTGAAAATGCTAAAGCTGTGCTTGATTTATTTGAAGGACATAATCTGAAAATGGTTTTACAAGGTCACAACCATGTTTACATGAATCTTATGTTTCGCGGAGTGCATTATGTTTCCGGCGGAAGTACTTCGTACAGCGATGATTTAAAACATTTTGATGATGGTTTTATCCAGGTTCGCATTAAAGGTAATCAGGAAGAAACAGAATTTATTTCAACCAGGAGGCTTGAACCCGTGGATAACTGAATTGATAAAATTAAACCAGAAAATTGCCACTAATGAGAAAAGTGTTTTCCAATAATTTTTGCTCCGTTCCGAGTCTGTTTCTCCTGTTCCTGCTGACCACCGGTTTTGCTTTTAAAGTATTTGCTGTTGAAAATCCGCTTGTTTTTCCCATTCCACAATCAGTACAAATAACCAATGATGATTTTATTCTGGATGATTCTGTAATAATCCTTGTTCCGGAAAATGCGTCAGAAAACGATTATTCCCTTGCCCGCTTGCTGACAATTGAGTTAAGCGATAAATATGGTTTGGCTGTTAAAACAGAAATAGGTTCCAATATTCCTGAAAGCAAGAAAGTAGTGGTTCTGGGAAGTATAAAAAATTCATTGATAAAGAAATATTTCAATGACAAACAACTGGTTTTCACCAAACAAAATTCAGTTCCGGAAGGATACCTGTTAAACGTTAGCAACAATAAAATAATCGTTGCAGGGTGGGATGATTCGGGTGCATTTTATGGATTGCAATCACTGCGTCAGCTAATTCAGAAAGGAAAAGGAGCAAGAATAAAAGGTGTGGAAATATGGGACTGGCCTAATTTACCGGTCAGGGCAATCCGGTTGTATGTTCCGGGGCCGGATAATATTCCTTTTTTTAAAAGGTTCCTGAAAGATTTCATGGCGCTGTACAAGTTTAACCAGGTAATCATTGAGTTCAATTGCATGCGGCTCGACAAACATCCGGAAATTAATGCAGGCTGGATTGATTTTGCCAAAGATTTGCAGTATTCGCGATTAAACCGGCCCGTTGGGAAAAGGGGCGAAGGAAAAACATCCAGCCATTTCGATGCCGGTGACGGAAAAATAATTGAAAAGCAGGATGTGATTGAAATTGTGGAATTTGCCAATAAAAACCATATCGAAGTAGTTCCTGAAATTCCATCGCTGTCACACGTGTACTATCTTTTAGCGCGCCACCCGGAATTGGCCGAATATCCGGGCGACAACTGGCCCGATACATATTGTCCATCCAATCCTGCTTCTTACGACCTGCTTTTTGATGTTTATGATGAATACATCGACGTAATAAAGCCAAAGATGGTTCATGTCGGACACGATGAATGGCGTATCCCAATGGATGTATGTCCGGCATGCAAGGGAAAAGATTTTACTGAATTGTACATTCAGGATGTAAATAAAATTCACAATTACCTGGCGCAGAAAGGAATAAAAACGGCAATGTGGGGCGACCACCTGCTGGAAAGTGTGCGAAATGCAGGACCACGCGAGGCAGTTTCTTCTACAGGTGTAAAGTACGGGAAACCGGGTGCATTGCGACCTGCCCAGGTGAGGGATTTTATTCCCAAAGATATTCTCGTTTTTAACTGGTTTTGGGGAGATGAGGAAAAGGAGCAGGAGTTGCAGGAATTTGGGTTTAAACAATTTTACGGGAATTTTAAGCCCAACATAAGCAATTGGGATGAACGAATTAAAAAGATTGATGTGGTGGGTGGTGCGCCTTCATCATGGGCAGCAACCAATGAATTTAATTTCGGAAAAGATTTATTGTTTGATTTCCTGGGTTGCGCCAATTTGCTGTGGTCTGAGCATACATTATCTCAATCTGATTTGGTGGAGATTATAAAAACACAATTGCCGTCAATTCGCGCAAATTTAAACAACAGTCTGGTTCCCGGTGCAGATGAAAATGAAATTGATTTCATTGATATCTATCCGGATTTCAATTTACCGGTTCATTCAAAAGCTTTCAATATTGATTTAAGCACACTCGAAACCGGGAATGTTTTCGTAAGGCAAAACATCTTCAAACTTGATGGAAGTATTGCAGCAAAAGGAAATTGTGCTGTTGCTGTTGGTTCGGTTGGTGATGGAGAAAACCCTTTTACTGCTGAAGTAAATGGCATCCAGGTTAATGAGGATGTGAGCAGCCTTTTATTTCTGCATGCTTGTGCATTACCGGCCGGAAATCAAAAAGCATATTATAACATCCCCGATTTTTTTGATACAGCAGATTTGCTTGGCTGGTACGAAATCGTATATGATGACGGCTACAGAATTATTGTTCCTGTTCAGTACGGCGTGAATATCCTCGAATGGAATGCCAACGCGGAAAATAATGTGGACAAGCGGGAAGGGGAAACAGGATCCCCTCAAAATGTATATTGTTACCTGGCCGATCCGGTTCAATGTTCTTCAGATGAGGCAAAAAATCCAATTACATTTTATGCTTACGAATGGGTAAATCCAAGGTTTGGGAAAGTAATAAAAGAAGTAAATATGTGTGGCACGAGGCATTATCAATCTGCGCAACCGGCAGGAAATCCGGAGACTAAACCAATGAAAAGTAACGCTTTTTTTCTCGCAGCATTAAGTAAAATAATTAAAAAAGAACCATTTAAACCGGAAGATTAGTGGAGTATTATAACATTTAAAACATTATAAAACATGAATAAAAATGCGTTTACATTAATTTTTATAAATCTTCTGATTTTAGTTATTCCGGCAATTTCTATGGGAATTATTCAAGAGAATTTGCCGAAACAGAAAACTAAAAACCGGATTTTAAAAGTTCCGGCAGATTTTCCCACAATTGCAGTGGCAGTAGCTCATGCAAACGACTCCGACTGGGTTATCATTTCCCCCGGCACGTATCTGGAAAATGAAATTGAAATAAACAAGTCTGTAACCATCTCTTCAGAATGGAAAATCAACGGAGATGAATCGGAAATCGATAAAACGATAATTGATGCCGGCGATAAAATACTTTTTACAATTAATGCAAATGGAACAGAAATCAGTGGGCTGAAAATCATTAATGGCGATCATACGCTGAATGTGGAGGCCAAAGTGACCATTATGCATAACCATTTTATTAATAATCTGGACGGAATGAGTTTTGAATCAGGCGGCGGTGGATATGTCGGTTACAATACGGCCGAAAACGATCGGGATGACGCACTCGATTTGGATATTGTTTCGGATAGTGAAAATGCAGGCAGTGATATTTTAATCGAGCATAATGTTTTTATAAACAGTGATGATGATGGGATTGAAATCCGGCTTTTTGAGCCACACAACCAGAATGTTCATTATACCATCAGGGATAATCATATTATCGGCAGTAATAATGCTGGTATTCAGTTAATTTCATACGATGAATTTACAGGGAAAGTATTCGATATTCATCATAATATCTTTGAAAACTGTAAAACCGGCCTGGGTTGTATGGAAGGCGCGCAAACCCGCGAAGATTTAAGTGGCGCCACCAAAATGGATGAGACGGTTTATTTTTACAACAACACGGTAACAGGATGTAAAATAGGCGCAACCGGGGGAAACAAAATAATCGCTTTTAATAATTTGATTATTTATAATTCTCTGGGTGGTTTTAAAAAGTTCGGTCCAAATTCGGTAATCAGGAACAACCTGTTTTACCAAAATGGAGGGAATGATCTGGTAGAGATAAATTCCGGAGTAATCCAGGTGGAAAATATCTTTACAACAGATCCAAAAGTTAATGAAAATACATTATCGCCCATGGAAAACAGCCCGCTTATCGATGCCGGAGTTCAGACATTTGATGTCGCCGGTGCTGAAAATCCGAATGTACCCGTTGAATATATTTCCGGGAAAACGCCAGATATAGGCGCGATTGAAAAGGGACAACCGGTCCAAAGAACTTCCGGGAACAGCATATTGCAGGTGGATGCAGGAGAAAATCAGGTGATTGAATCCCCTGCAGCTTCAATTGTACTGGCAGGAAGAATTAATAATGCCAGTGCAGAATCTTTAACCTGCATTTGGAAACAGGAAAAAGGACCGCTGGCGGAAATTAAAAACCCGGATAAACTGGTGACCGGAGTTTCACTTCCAAAGGAGGGAATTTATCAATTTTCAATAAATTGCCCGAAAGAAAATTCTAACTGCATCTGATGCAGTTACCATTCGATATATCGACAATGGAAATGGAACACAACTTTTTTTAAGAGAGGATAAAACCAACACAATTGAGGCAGAGGATTTTGCTTATGTGTACGGAGATGCCAAAACAATGAAAAAGAAATACATTCGGCTGGAACCGATGTCGTTGCTGGAGTATTCCGTTGGAATGGCTGGAGATAATAAATTCGATGTCTGGTTTTTGGTGAAAGCGAAAAAATCCAATCCAATTAATTTGGAAGTTGAATTTAACCAAAAGAAAGTGGGTGAAATTTCAGCAATGGGTAAAAAGGTTCAGTGGATAAAACTGCCTGAAAAAATTGAAGCCACGCCTGGTCAGTGGCAACTTCTGCTAAAAAATGCCGCAGGACAGGTTTCACTTGATAAAATTATTTTTTCTACCGATAATAAATTCACTCCCGTTAATCCGTGATAATTGTTTAACTCTTAATCAACAAGCTATGGCATCAAGAATTTATTGGATAAAAAAGACCACAGGATTTAAAACAATGGTTGTCCTGTTGTTCGCAACATTAATTAGCTGTTCAGCACAGAAGGATAGCTTATTTTCAGAAATAGGCGTATGTACAGATATTACAAATGCCGACACACTTAAATCATTTGGATATTCCTACATTGAAGAAAGTGTGGGACGGTTCCTTGTGCCACAAAAAAGCAATGAAGAATTTGATGAAATTCTCCAAAATGCATCAAAATCTGCTCTTAAAGTCAAAGCATGCAACAGCTTTATTCCAGGAAATATGAAATGTGTGGGGCCAGATGCTGTGCCATCTCAAATTTTAAAATTTGCAGATATTGCTTTTAACAGGGCTCAAAAAGCCGGAGTGGAGTTTATCGTTTTTGGGAGCGGCGCTTCAAGACAAATCCCTGAAGGCTTTTCCCATGATAAAGCCCGTTTGCAATTTATATCACTTTGCGATTCAATGGCCTTGATAGCCAATAACTATAATGTTGTTGTGTTGTTGGAGCCACTGAATAAAAAAGAGTGTAATTTTATAAATTCCGTTGCCGAAGGTGGTGAAATTGTTAAGGAAATTAATCATCCGAACATCAGATTGCTTGCAGACATCTATCATATGCTTGTGGAAAATGAACCCCCGGATAACATTATAAAATACGAGTACCTGATTAAGCATGTCCATATCGCCGAAAAACAGGATCGGGCAGCACCTGGTACAAACAACGAAGATTTCAGACCTTATTTTAATGCATTGCAAAAGGCGGGCTACACAGGTAAATTGTCTGTTGAATGTAAATGGAATGATTTAGGCCAGCAGGCCGGAACAACAATTGAATCAATTAAAAGTCAGCTTTAAATAGTTCAGGTAAATGAAGGCAATAACCATATTCATAATCATTTTGACGGGGATTTGTACTTATGCACAATGCATTGTTAAACAAAATGTTGGCGTTGAAGCCGGATATGTTGTATCTACATATGAATGCGCGGGAATTTACTGGAAAAGAAATAATTCCGGAGTATGCAAAGTAAGGTATAAATCTGATTCTGAAAAAGAGTGGAAACAGGGGTTTGACCTGGTTTATGATGAACGGGACGGGGAATACAGGGGAAGCATCGTGGGACTTCGCCCGAACACTGCCTATGAAGCAGAACTGGAAGCAGATAATGAAAGAACTGCACTGAATTTTAAAACAAGAAGTGACAGTTTTCCCATTGGTAAAGTTACAGAACTTCAGGAAGGTGAATCGAATAAATCGATTCTAATAACAGAATCCGGAACGCCTGATGCTTATCACCTGGTTACAGTACACCCAGGCACAAAGTCAGTTTTGAATTTAAAAAATGTTTTCAACTACGGAATTGAGATAGATGCAGATTATGTTATTGTTAGAGGTGTGGCAATTAGGAATGCCGGCATTCATGGAGTCATAATCCGAAGAAACAGGCACGATGTGGTTGTTGAACAATGTTACATTACCTTTTGGGGAAGGATTGGCGGCCCTAAAACTTACGGGAATCTGGAAGGGGCTTCTGATAGCGGAATTTACGCAGAATCTGGTACATCCAACCTGACGCTGCAGCGTAATCTTATTGAGGATCCACGCGGGGCTTCAAATGATTGGGAAACCGGACATCCGGATGGCCCTCAGGGAATATCGGTTACAGAAAGTAAAGGAGGAAATGTAATTCGTTATAACGAAATAGTTTCCACTGAAGACCATGGATATAACGACGGAATTGGTGGAGGAAGAAATTTTTCCTTTACCGGAAATTTAAATAAAGACTCTGATGTTTACGGTAACATTATCCGCAGTGTTTGGGATGATGCAATTGAATGCGAAGGAGGAAATACAAATATCCGGATTTGGGGAAATTATATGCATTTCTTCTTTAATGCCATTGCAACGGCTTCCACATCAAAAGGTCCCATTTATATTTTCAGAAATGTTGCCGGTGAAAGCAGAACAGGCCACCGAAACAGTACGGGCGGTGCATTTATCAAAACCGGTGAAAGAGATGAATTTGGTGGTGGAAGACGGTTTGTATTTCATAATACCATTTTGCAACCCGATGGTGTGACAAATGTATTTACAGGCCATGTTAATCCGAATTGCGTAACAAGAAACAACATTTTTGATGTGCCTGGAAGACTTGCAACCGATAAGGAAAAGGAACCGAAAAGTGACTACGATTTTGATTATTTCTCAGGAAGCATCAAAGGGCTGACTGCCAAAGAGGAGCATGGAATAGAATTTAATGTTACTCCATCTGGTACCCGGCTTTACCGTTCATCTTATTCCCTTGAATTTTATCCACGGTCTTCAATTAACAGTATTAATTGGGGGAAACATCAGTATGAATTTGGAGACCAAAAGGTGGAAATAACCGATCCAGTCGTTTGGATTAAAAATCCGTTGATTGACTCCGGAATTCTTCTGCCCGGTTTTAATGATAATTTTTATGGTGAGGCACCCGAACCTGGCGCTTTTGAATTGGGAAATCCACCTGTTCAATTCGGTAGACGGGCTTATCTGAATTTTAATGAAGATCTGGCACCATGGGAAAAATATTAAAATGGTTTTACTTATTTGTACTGATTCTTTTGTGAAAATCTTAAACTTATAAATTTTAAACATATAGTTTTAAACCATTGAACCAAAACCAAAAAGACGGGGAAATATGAAAAAATATTTAATACTGATTCTCCTTTTCCACCTCCTGATATCAAAACCAATATTTTCGCACGACTGGCCCATGTGGCGTTATGATTTTAACCGCTCCGCATCTTCACCGGAACAACTGGCAGAACAGCTTTATTTGCAATGGCAGGTTACCTTTTCTCCCCGAAATCCGGTGTGGGATGATCCGTTAAACCGGAATCTCATGCCATACGATTGTCTTTTCGAACCGGTAGTAGAAAAGAATAAATTATTTATAGGATTTAACGATCAGGATAAAGTAGTAGCTCTTGATTTAAATACAGGCAAAGAACTTTGGCATTTTTATGCGGATGGCCCGGTTCGGTTGCCTCTGGCCATAAACAAAGGTAAAATTTATTTAACCGGAGACGACGGTTATATTTATTGCCTGAACACGGATAATGGAAATTTGATCTGGAAGCGTCTACTTGCACCGGCAGAAAATAAATTACTTGGAAACAAGCGGCTGATTTCCATGTGGCCGGCCAGGGGAGGTGTGGTGATTAAAGATGATATGGTGTACACGGCCGCCAGCATTTTTCCGTTGATGGGAACATTTATTTATGCGCTCGATGCCGCTACCGGCGATATTGTCTGGAAAAACGAAGCAACCGGCAGCAATTATATTCTTCAACCACATCGTTCACCCGCTTTTGCCGACGTAGCTCCTCAGGGGGCTTTTACCATTAGCGGAAACAAATTACTTGTAGCCGGAGGGCGCACAGTTCCGGCAGCGTTCGATTTAAAAACAGGAGAAGAACTTTATTATCACCTGGCAGCTAACCAGAAAACCGGCGGATCATTTTCATGTGCCAGCGACAATGTTTTTTTTAACCATTCCCGGAAAAGACTCACCAACATGTATGATTCAGAAACCGGTAATTTACTCGTTTCAGGAGTTGGCGAATACCCGGTAATTAGCGATGACAGGATCTATTTTTCAGGAAAAAAATTGTTGGCTGCAGAATTAAAAGCAGATAATAAACTGGATACTTTATGGAAAAAAAATATTTCAGCCTGCAACGATTTGATTAAAGCAGGGAACTGTCTTTATGCAGCCGACAGTGCAGGAATAACCGCAATTAAGCTTTTAGCCGGAAGTAAAACAGAAATTATCTGGAACTATCAAACTGACAAAAATATAGAACGGCTCATAGCAGCAAACGGAAAATTAATTGCAGTGTCAACGGATGGTTCAATAATGATATTTGGCGATACCCCTGTTGAACAAGTGGCGGATTATACAACTCAAAAAGGTTTCTGTTTACCGGTTAAAGAATCAAAGGTTGTAAAGGAATCAAAAATTGAAGATGGATACTGTCTTGTACTTGGTACTGAAAATATTCAGCTTTTAGAGGAACTTGTTGGTTCTTCCGGTCTAAATATCGTAGCCTTTGAAAAAGACATTGCAAGAGTCCGGTTTTTAAGGGAATATTTTGACAAGGCAGGTGTACCAGCAAATCGGTTATGTTTTCAACATTATAAAGATGATTTCCCGCTTCTTCCCAAATATTTTTCCTCGCTTACCATTATAAATGACCAGTACTGGTTGGACGATGAAGGTAAAATTAATTTGGATAAAATTTATGAGTCAACCCGACCTTACGGAGGTAAAATTTTTATAGCAACTAAAAGAAAAGATCAGAACCAATTACTAAAAACGATAGTGGAGCTTAAACTCCCCGGTGCGTTAACCGACAAACAAAAAGGATACTGTGTGGTAACCCGCAATGGATCATTACAGGGATCTTCTCCCTGGACACATAACTATGGCGACATAGCCAATACTGTAAAATCGGACGATCAGTTGGTAAAGGCACCTTTGGGGATTTTATGGTTCGGTGGAAATTCAAACCTGGAAGTACTTCCAAGACACGGACATGGTCCGGGAGAACAGGTAACCGATGGTAAACTGATTATACAGGGAATCAACAGCATCAGTGCACGAGATGTATATACCGGCAGAGTGCTTTGGAGACACGAATCTGAACAGTTGATTGACGACAACTGGCTGGTGTATTATGATGAAAGCTACGATGGGGAAAATCCACTTGACACAAAATACAACCAGGAGCATCTGCCCGGTTCCAATGCCCGGGGAACCAATTTTATTGCCACCAAAGAATTTGTTTACCTGATTGAAGGAAACGAATGCAGCCTTATCGATATCAACACAGGTGAAACAGCCAAAGTATTTAATACGGGCAACGATGAAACCCGGAGACTTGGCTATATAGGAGTATATAAGGATTTATTAATTCTGGGAAATAACTTTGCAGAATTTCCGGAAATGGAGAAAGATGCTGCTGAGTTGAAAAAGGAACGATTTGCGGACTATAACCTTACCGCCAGTCAGGAGCTGATGATTCTGAACCGGTTTACAGGGGAGAAATTATGGAGTATCAATGCTAATCATGGCTTTATTCACAACTCAGTCATTGCAGGTGATGACATTTTGTTTTGCCTCGATAAACTTCCGCAATATTTGGAAACAAAAATGAGAAGACGAGGAGAACCACTGCCAGAAGGTTCAAGACTTCTGTACCTTAATGCACGGACAGGTGAAATTATCCATGAAACAGGCGGGGATGTTTTTGGAACATGGCTGGGATATTCCGGTGAATATAAATTATTGCTTCAGGCAACCCGTCCGTCGCGCGATATGCTGAACGGAGAAGTAGGAACACGTATGATTGTTTATGATATCCGTACCAACAATAAAATATGGGATCGGGAAATGACTTATGCCAATCCTCCCATTATTCATAACGATAAGATAATTACGGAGGGAGAAGGTTTTAGTTTACTTACAGGAGAACCTCTTACCCAAAAAGATCCGGTAACCGGAGAAGATTTAAAGTGGAGTTTTAAAAGGGAATATGGTTGCGGGATTGTAGCTGCAAGCGAACATCTTTTAACTTTCCGTTCAGCCTCCGCAGGTTTTGTCAATCTCGATGCCAATGAAGGAACCGGAAGCCTTGGGGGCTGGAAGGCCAGTTGTTCAACAAATTTAATTGCTGCCGATGGCGTGCTAAATTCACCCGATTATACCCGGACCTGCCAGTGTGCTTATCAAAACCAGACTTCGCTTGCATTAATAAATATGCCCTGGATGACCTATTGGACAAACAGCAATTACAAATGGAACGGAAAACAGGTTCAGCAACTTGGTTTAAATCTGAATGCCCCGGGCGACAGAAGCGCGGATGATAATGTGTTGTGGTTCGAATTTCCGGTGGTTGCCGGTGCGCCTCCCGGAATCCCGGTGAAAATAGATACGTCCGGTTTTAAGCAAATCAGAAAAGAACCGGTGAGCGTTGTATCTGACCGTACTCCCTGGGTAAGTGCAAGTGCATTGGGAGGCGTAAAATCGATTGAAATAACATTGTGTGACGGGGAATTTATTCCTGAATCATCATATACTGTGAAACTTTATTTTGCCGAACTGGAAGATAAAAATCCGGGAGAACGTGAATTTGATATTGCAATCCAGGGAAAAAAAGTGGCCAGTGCTTTTGACATTCTAAAAGAAGCAGGAGAACAGGATAAAGAAGTAATAAAATCATTTGAGGGAATTAAGGCAGGTAAAACAATGAAAATTGAACTTATTCCGGTTAAAGGGAACTCATTGATTTCAGGAATTGAACTTACACAGGAAAAACTGGCGGAAAAATGAAACGGATTTATTTGAAAATAATAATAATTGGCGCGATACTGAGTATGGCCTGTACGACAAAAGTTTCCGAATGGATTTTACAAAACGAAGCTCCTCAGAATTATGCGCTCGTTTATTTTCATAAAAATAAACTGACAGAAACCATACAGAATCAAAATAATGAAATTGAAAATCAGCTAAAACAGGCAAATATCCTTTTCAAAACAATGGAAACAGATAAAATTGAAAAGCCTTACTATGCTTTGTATTTCAATAATCAATTCATCACAAAATCTGAGGACGGCAAAGCCATTGAAAAGATAGCTGCATCTCCCCTCCGAAAAAAAATTACATCTGATTTAAAGAACGGGAATTTGTGCGTGATGCTTTACCTGAAGAGCGGGAATAAGGAAAAGGACGAGAAGGGTTTGGAGACATTGAAGAAAGCACTTAAATTATCGCCGTACGGCAATATTATTTCGGTGGTGGAACTGGACAGAAACAGTGAGGATGAAAAGTTACTGGTAACCATGTTACTGAATGTGGAAAATGATTTAAAAGATATTCAGGAACCCATGTTGTTTGGAATTTTTGGTCGTTTCCGTGCGCTGGAGCCATTACTGGCAAAGGGTATATCGGAAGAAAACATCCACCTGATGATTGATTTTTTTACGGCTGACTGCAGTTGCCTGATTAAAGATAATCTACCGGGAAGAAGTATCCTTTGCAGCGATAACTGGGAAAATCCGAAGCCGGCTCTTGTCAACGAAATACTTGATGCAAATCCTGAACTTATTCATCAGTAAATGAAGCAAGACACCGTTGCATACGATTCATTGGACGCGCGACCTTTACCAAAATGGCTTACCGATCAGCGGGACGGACTAAATACATATCAGCCTGAAAAGCTGGTGATGAAAGAGGACAATACACTGCAAATTTCCATCATTTCTACCGGAGTTGTAATCCTTTTAACCGTAATGATTTTAACCATCTGGTTTCTACGAAAAAATAAAAAGAGAAAGTAATATGAATCCTTTTAAACTTGTAATAAAAGAACTCTTTTACCGGAAAGTTAGTTCACTGATAATCCTGGTTACGGTAATTGCAGCCAGTACTGTGTCGGTTGCCATTTATACCTTAAGCAAAGCCAGCGAAAATGAAACCCGCAAAATAATGCGGGAGCAGGGACTGAATTTGTATATTTTTCCAAAAGGAACCAACCTGATTGATTTCTATTCGGTGAACAACACCCCAACGTTCCCTGAAAATTATATCGATACACTGGCAGAATCAAAAACATTTGATGCAGTGCGGCACCTTACCGGTATCCTGCAGCTCAAATACCCCAACTGGATTGATCCAAACGGTTCAAGTCATCAGATTGTGGTAATGGGTTATAAAGATGAAGCCATGCAGCGGTTTCTGTCCAAACAGGAAACCATGGGATTTGATGTGGTACAGGGAACGGTTCATGTCGGGTCGCTGATATCGGTAAATATTCCGGAGGGTGAAAAATTTAAAATTACGGGAACCGGCGGCAACCAATATGAATTTGAAATTGCCAAAAGACTTGAAGAAGGCAAAGGAATGCTCGACCAGGGAGTGGCATTTCATCTTGCCGATTTACAGCAGATTTTGGGAATGGAAGGCCAAATCAATAAAATTGAAGCATTGGGATGTGTTTGCCACGATGGACGGATAAAAAACGCCCGTAACCAGGTACAAAGTATATTCTCCAACCTTGAAGTAACTGAAATAAGCAGCATTGCCGATGCACGCGAAAATCAGCGACTGATGATGAATAAGTATGGGTCGTTTATTATACCGTTTATTTTGATGGTTTCAATGCTCATCTCAGCCCTCTTGTTTTACTCCAATGTCACCAGCCGGAATTACGAAATAGGAATTCTGAAAGCCATTGGTAAAAGCAATTCTTTTATTTTGTTTATGATTCTTCTGAAAGCCTTTATCATTGGATTTTTGGGCAGCATTGCAGGATTCTTTGCCGGTATCCTGATTGCAGATTATTTTGGAAAAAAGATATTCCTTTTTACAGCAATGGCAATCAAAATACCCTGGTCTTTACTGGGGTTCTGTATCCTTGTATTTCCGGTATTATGGATGCTGTCGAGCTGGATACCCGCGCTGCTGGCAACACAAATCGATGCGGCAAAAACACTTGGTAAAGAATAAATAAGAAAATCAAAACATGCTTGAGGTTAAAAACATTACAAAAATATATACAAAAGGCGGAGACAAATTTACTGCACTCAATAATGTCTCACTGAAAGCAGAGAAAGGAGAATTTATTGCAGTTGTCGGACCGAGTGGTTCAGGAAAATCAACACTGCTTCATACAATTGGAGGCCTGATTCATCCCGATACAGGTCAGGTACTTTATAAGGGAGGTGATATATATAAAATGAGCAATCAGGAAATCAATCTGTACCGGAAAATAAATGTAGGTTTCGTTTTTCAGCAATTTCACCTGATGCCCTACCTGACTGTTTATGAAAATATAAAAATAGCAAAGATTGAAACGCAATTTAAAAATGGCACGATTGAAGAACTTTTGGAGAAATGTGCGCTTTTGCCATTAAAAAACAAATATCCGTCTGAATTAAGTGTGGGAGAAAAACAGCGGACAGCCTTTATCCGGGCCATTATTTCCAAACCGGAAATTTTACTTGCTGATGAACCCACCGGAAACCTTGATCCTGAAAACAGTCGGATATTAATGGCGCTAATCGCAGATTTTCATAAAAGTGGTGGTACAGTTCTATTAGTGTCGCATGAAGTGGAATCAGCAAATTATGCCAACCGAAAAGTTACACTTAAAGAAGGTAGGTTAAATACCTGAAATTTGTAAAAATGAAGAGGATAGAACCAGAATTAAAGCATACCATTTAAAACAAAGAATCAACATCAAACCAAAAATCAATTTTTAAACATTTATATGAATTACAGACTTTTAATTCTTTCAATCATACTTTTCATAAACGGGAATGCAAGTCAGATTTTTGCACAACCATTTTATACCATAAAAGGAAATTTATACAATACTGAAACCAATGAGCCGGTTTCAGGAGCAAACATTGCCGTTGTAAATACAACAGCAGGAACAAGTTCAGATGAAGGTGGTAATTTTGAATTACGTTTGGCGCAGGGAGTTTATAAAATAGGGATTACTTCGGTTGGATTTTCGGGCAAAGAAATAAAAATCAGCATTCCAACAGAAAACAATAACCCTTTAAATATAGGCCTTCAACCAAAAAAACAGGAAATTGAAGGAGTGGACATTTTTGGTAATTTTAATATTCCCGGAAGGGATACGGCCATTAACACAGTTCCCTTGTCGGTTTTACCTGCCATTACCAAGATAAGTGCAGTTGAAATTGAAAAACAGGGGGCTGTCACACTTACCGATGCATTAAAATTTGTTCCCGGTGGCTGGACAGAAACCCGGGGAAGAAAGTCAAAACAATTTTTTTCTGTGAGGGGACAAAAATATCCTTACCCTGATTATTCCATTGACGGCGTTTGGCAGAAGGAATTTGAAGAAACGGCGTACGTCCTTTCGGCGCTCGATATTGAATCTGTTGAAATTGTAAGATCGAGCAATGCATTGGTCAAAGGTTTATCGGGACTAACCGGAGTTGTTGAAGTGAAAACAAAAAAGCCGGAACGCGAAAGTGTTTCTGTTCTGACAAAATACGGAGAACGCAACAATTATGCAGCCAATCTGCATTACGGAAATAAAATCAACGATGTATCGTTTAGTACGGCTGCGGCATTTTTTGGAAACAACGGAATACCTGAAAGAGGAGGAAAAGAAAGGATTGCCAATTTCCAGGGAAACATGGACTGGACGATAAGCAACAAACTTACTATAGTGGCTGGCGTTACCTATATCTCAGGCATGCGCGAATTTGTAAGTATAGTTGAACCGGGTTCGCCCAAAATATTAAACCAGAAAGAAAAGTTCGATCCTTTGCATACCCTGGTTACTTTTGCAAAATTGAATTACCGGGGAAATGATGGTTCACAAACGGAATTGCAAACCAGTTATACATTCCGCGATGCAAACTACCAGGATTATAATATCCAGCAAAAAGTAAATAGCATTCACAATGATAAAGATTGGGAATATGGATTTAATATTTTGCACAGCCGGTTGATCAGCCGGTCGAATACTTTTCGCATAGGTGCGCTTTACAATCACTGGATAGCTCCCGATGGCAAGCGCTATTATGCGGGTCGGCGTTGTGATGTTCAAACATGGTCGGGAGTTATCGCCGATGAACAGAAATTTGGCAGGTTCTTCCTGGATGCCGGATTCCGGTTAATTGGCGGCTACATCAACGAATGGGGCGGATTTGGTATTGAAGGAAGTGCTGCGGGATTTCAGAATGTAGCGCCCATAACCAATCAGACAGCTCCGGTGGAGTGGCAGTCGGCATTGGGAGGCAGTTATGTGATGTCGCCGGTATCATCATTACACTATAATTTCTCCGGAGGAACCATTGCACCGCGAAAAGGAAGCTTGAACTCAGAGGGATTAACTCCCGAAAATGAAACCCGGCTGCAACATGATTTGGGATTCAGGTTCAAAACAAAAAATCACGATGAAATTACGGTTAGCACCTTTTTCACCCAAAGGAAAAACGCACTCGATTTAAGCGGGGAAACAGTTATTTCACAAAACGATCTGATTGTGGAATTGTATGAAAATGCGGATAAACGAAGTTATGGACTGGAACTGTCGGCGAATCAGAATGTTCCTGCTATCCGGAGTGCAATATTTGCAAATGCCACATTTATGAAAAATGAAATGGTAACCAACGGTAAAATGGAAGATGACAGTAAATTGCCCAATGTAATCTTAAATGGCGGCATTTTATTCGAACATACAGGAGTAGATGCCAACTTTTTTATTCATTATACCGGACCATATTCCAACAACCGGTTTGTAAATCCAAAATGGGTAACCGAAAATGGGGATTATCCGCTGGGCGATTTTGTTACAGCCGATTTTACCTGCGGTTATACTTTTGGTAGTAAAATCAAAACACGGATTTTTATGGAAGTAAAAAATATGCTGGATACAAAATACGAAACAGTAGCAGGCTATCCGGATGCTGGCAGATTATTTCTCGCAGGGTTAAAAATCAGTTATTAGAAAACAGGCCAAATGAAAGAAAATGACAGCAAACGTTTGATAAGTGTGGATGCATTACGTGGATTTGACATGTTTTGGATAATTGGCGGTGGTGAGGTTTTAGTCACTCTTTCAAAAGCAACCGGTTTAAAGTTTTTGAATACTTTTCCTGAACAATTTGATCACAGCTGGGGAGAGTTTCACTTCTACGATATCATCATGCCGCTTTTCCTGTTTATTGTAGGGGTTGTAATGCCAATCGCCTTTAAAAAACGGTTAGCGCGCGGCGAAAGCAGAAAAAAGTTATATACACATATTCTTAAAAGAGTGCTTATCCTGTATGTTCTGGGACTTGTTGCTTCAGGCAACCTGCTTACATTCGATCTTTCCAAAATACATCTTTGGACGGATACTCTTCATGCCATCGCCATGGGTTATCTTGTAAGTTCAGTTTTGATTCTTGAACTGAAACTCAAATGGCAGATTGGAATTACAGCATTTCTGTTAATCCTGTATTGGGGAGTAATGGCTTTAATCCCGGTGCCTGGTTTTGGTGCAGGCATTTACGAACCTGGTGTTAATCTGGCGCTGTGGGTTGACAATGCAGTTCTTGGTCGTTTTCAGGAGGGAATGGGCTGGACTTACATTTTAACGAATCTTACCTTTATCTGCTCCGTAATGCTCGGTGTTTTTGCCGGTTATATTTTACAGTCAGACAAAAAGCAGTTAAAAAAGGCAGGATTACTGACTTTAATTGGCGCCGGTTGCATAATAACCGGAAAAATCTGGGGGTTTTGGTTTCCGGTAATTCATCATTTGTGGACAAGTTCGCTGGTATTATATGCCGGCGGTATTAGTTTTTTACTGCTGGCTCTTTTCTATCTGGTAATCGATGTGTGGGGATTTAAAAAGTGGGCATTCCCGTTTGTAATTATCGGTATGAATGCCATTGCAGTTTATGTTGCCTCCCATCTTTTCGACTTCACCGAAATCGGGGATGTTTTTATTGGCGGGCTGGCAAAATGCACAGGTTCCTGGTTTGGGTTCATTCAGGCGATGGCTGCACTGGCTGTGGTCTGGTTTATTCTGTATTGGATGTACCTGAAGCGGACATTTGTAAAGATTTAAACTGAATTTTAAAAAAAGACAGTATGAAAAACATACGGATTCTTCTTTTCACTTTACTCATCTCTACCGTATTTTCAGGCTTTGCTGAAAACAGTAAAAAAACGGTAAATTCCTTTCAGCAGGAAAATAAAATTCAGCAAGAGCGGCTAAAACCTTTTCGCGTACTGGTAATTATCGGTGATCAATGGAATGATCCAATGAGTTACAATATTGATCCTGCACGTGTTAACGGAGTCGATTTTCTGGATGTGGTGAATATGTTAAAAATTTGGGGAGTTCCATTCGATATTCTTCGCCTCGATGAACAGCGACTTCAGATTAACCGCTTTCTTGACGGAGAGGCCAAACCCAATTACGGTTGTATTATCTGGATGGCTGACCCGGATAAACTACAGGGTTATTCCGCTAATTTCCAAACAATTAAGAGGGCAGTAGAAGAATACGGTATCAGTATGATTGCCCTTCATGATAATATTAAAAACAGGGAATTAGCAGAACTGGCTGGTGTTCATTTTAAAAATGTGGAAGAAATCAAATCAGGAAACGACGACGACAAATTTGTAATTGCCGGTGAACATTTTATTACTTCCGAAGCACACGATGTTTCTTTGCCCGACAATAAGTTTTTGGCAAAAACATCCATTCCCGCTGCCAATGGTATTACACCAGACGAAAACGAAAAAACTGAACAACCATTGATGAATTTTGTGAATTGTGAAGCCGGCGATTCAGTAGAAGTTCTCGCAAAGTTCAGGTCGGTTCCCCAATTAACAGTCAGGGATGTAAATAGCAACACAAAAGTGGTGTGGATTGGCGGCGGGAAAGATTGGTTCCGTAAATATCCGGTGATGCGGACAATTTTCAGAAAGGCACTGGTGTATTCCATCGGGTATGGAATTTTTAATGATAATTTCGAAAATGGTCTGATTTTTATAATGGATGATATTGGATGCAGCGAACATGCCTGGAGCCTGAGATGGCATTATCCGACACCACAAAAAGATACATTGATAAAGTACCTGATTGAGCCGCTTGAAAAATACGGTTTTATGATGGTACAGAATATTACTCCCGGATTTGCAGATCCTGAAAAAAAGATCATCGTATCACCCTGGACGGTGGAACCCTTTGAAGATATTTTCGGTAACTGGCAGGATTACGGATCGACGAAAGAAGGACTGGATGAAGGGTTACGCCGTGGGGTTTTCGAAATACAGGCGCACCGTGCCTGGTCGCATATGAACTGGGATTTGGATTCATCGCCCGGCCCCTGGTGGGGAAGCCCTGTGGATGGTGAACTTGCAGTTACCGACTGGTATAACGAGGTGGTGGATGTTCGGCGAAATCACCGGCCGGTTCCGTCAAACGACCTGCTTTTTATTTATAAAACCGGGATAGATGCCATTTATAAGGCATTCAACGTTGTTCCGCTGTCAGCAGAAGTTCGTCCCGGTGCAGAACTTCTTGCAGGCACCCAGGGCGGTTATGATAATGGCCGGATTGCTGCTATCGCCGGATTGGGCGTCAGCCGCGAATGTTATGTAGGTATCGATCATACCATCGAATTCAGTATGATGATGCCCGAACAGTTTACCTGTCACGATTTGGATCTTACAGCACAAACAAACTATCCGGCCGATGAAACAGAAGCCGGTTGGGATAAACTTTTGGCATTGGGCACAGAAGAACTAATGGCTTCAAAAATAGCAGGAGGGCGCCGGATAAACCTGCATGATAACCTCAACTGGATTGAATCGCGCAAAGACAAACACTGGATGGGATTTAATGAAACCTGTGCCTATCTTCATGCAGAAATTGCAACCACTTCTGCTAACCAAATCAAATTCGGTTATGACCATCATTACTGTATGTTTTTTGAAAAGAAATCATCTTTCTGGACGCTGGAATTATCACCCGGTTTCAGAAAAGAACTGGGTGAAAATGCATCCCTTACAGTAGATGGTAAAAAGTTAAAAGAAAAACTGAAAGCAAAGCAGGTGATTGAGATTCCAAATGGCCTGGGAATGCACACCGTTGAGATTACAGGCAAAAAATAAACAAATGAATCCAGCAAAAACCGAATTAACCAAAAACTAAAAAGTATGAAAATGAAAAAGATTTTTAATCCGCTTTTAAATAGTACAATGGTCATAATATTAATCATTGGATTATCCGGATTTAGAACTCTACCCAAAGGAAAAGACAATTTCCGGCCAACTTCAAATACACCGAAAAATGAAAAACCGGCAAATACACCACCCTTAGGCTGGAACAGTTGGAATGGATTTGGCAAAAAGGTCAGCGAACAACTCGTCAGGGAAACGGCAGATGAATTTGTAAATTCAGGATTGAAGGATGCCGGTTATACCTACATTGTTTTGGATGACTACTGGCATGGCGGCCGTGATTCGGTTACCGGGCTTCTTTATCCTGATCCCTTAAGGTTTCCTTCGGGAATAAAAGCACTGGCTGATTATGTTCACAGTAAAGGGTTAAAACTGGGAATTTATTCGGATGCCGGTACCATGACGTGCGGGAATCAACCCGGTAGTTATGGTTATGAAGAAATGGATGCACAGTTATTTGCAGAGTGGGGTATCGATTTTCTTAAATATGATTATTGTTACTGCAACGATTATGGTTCCGAAAATAACGACTACAAAATGGCAACCGATCGGTACCGGGCTATGGGTGATGCATTAAAAGCTACAGGACGGCCAATTCTGTTCAGCATATGCGAATGGGGACCCCGTTCGCCATGGTTATGGGGAAATGAAGTTGGAGGCCACATGTGGCGTATCTCTTATGATGTGGGAGACAAATGGGATGAACCACGAAATGAACACAGCCAGATTGGAATACTTACGGCCATCGATGCAATGATGAACCTGGAGCGTTTTGCCGGGCCGGGTGGTTGGAACGACCCGGATATGCTGGTAATCGGACTGTCGAATTCCGGCTATATTAAAGGCGGAGGATGTACCGAAACCGAATACCGCACTCAAATGAGCATGTGGTGCATGCTGGCTGCTCCTTTAATGATTGGCTGCGATATCCGCAATATGGATGACATTACAAAGTCAATTTTATTAAATAAAGACATTATTGCAATAGATCAGGATCTTTTGGGAAAACAGGGATTCAGGGTATACCGCAAAGATGGCCTTGAAGCATTTAAAAAGCCCCTTTCAAATGGAAAAGTGGCAATTGCCTTTCTGAATCGAAATTCAAAAACGGATAATCTCTCTCTTTTATACAAGGAGCTGGAGATGGATTCAGATAAAAGTTATTCGGTTTATGATGTGTGGGAACATAAAAAAACCGAACAGCAGGAAGGAACACTTTCTGCCAACCTGGAATCTCATGAATGCAAGGTATTCGTTTTGACTCCTCTGGATTAAGTCAGTTAATAATTAAATAAAATAGCTGATATGCAATAAGATGTAGTAGGGGCTAAAGTCGGAACGCTCCGTTGCCATAACTAATCCCCGGGATTATTCCCGGGGTTAATGAAAGCCGGATATGACCAGGGCCTTTGAACCCTAAAAAGTTTTAATGTGACACTAATGATTTAAAATA
This sequence comes from uncultured Prolixibacteraceae bacterium, assembly GCA_963816685.1. GTDB lineage: Bacteria > Bacteroidota > Bacteroidia > Bacteroidales > Prolixibacteraceae > CAVYUC01. The sequence goes on from CAWFMB010000023.1 coordinate 27,743, forward strand.
GGAGAGAGATTATGAAGCAAAAAAGTTCAATGAAATTTCTGGTTGTAATTACGGTAATGGTAACTGTTTTTCGTTTCATTGGCAAAGCAGACGAACGCCCGTTAATATTCCCGATTCCGCAACAAATGAAAATCACAGGCGAAATATTTAATCCGGATGAAAACATGCTGATTATTGTTCCGCCGAAAGCAAGTGAAAATGACATTATTCTTGCACGGGCTCTCGTATGCGAATTAAGCGATAAATATGGTATTGCCATTAAAATGGAAGAGCTTTCCGAAATTCCTTCCAACCGGAAAGTCATTCTGATGGGACGTTTCGATAATCCACTGGTCAGCCGGTACTGTTCACAAAATAACCTGGATATAAACGAGAAAAATCCAGGCTCTGAGGGATATTTTATGGAGGTAAATTCGAATAAAATTGTAATTGCAGGAAGCGACGATGCAGGTGCTTTTTATGGACTGCAGAGTTTACGGCAGTTACTTATTTCCGGCAATGGAAAAGAAATACAGGGAGTTATCGTTAAAGACTGGCCTGATTTTCCTTTTCGGGGAATCCGGCTATATGTACCTGGTCCTGAAAATATAGCGTTTTTTAAACGATTCATGCGCGATTTCATGTCGCTGTACAAATTTAATAAAGTAATAATGGAATTAAATTGTATGCGGCTTGACAAGCACCCGGAGGTAAATGCAGGCTGGATAGAATTCTCAAAATACATGCAGTACAGCCGTTCAAATTCCACCGAAGGAATTCATGGAGAAGAAAAAAATTCAAGTCATTACGATGCCGGAGACGGATACATTATTGAAAAGAATGATGTTAAAGCCATCGTGGATTTTGCCAGTGAAAATTTTCTGGAAGTTATTCCTGAAATACCGTCGCTCACCCATGGTTATTATTTGCTTACAAGGCATCCTGAGCTGGCAGAATATCCGGGCGACAGATGGCCGGATACCTATTGTCCGTCCAATCCCAAATCATACGAATTAATGTTTGATGTGTATGATGAATATATCGATGTTATTCAGCCCAAAATGATTCATATCGGGCATGACGAATGGTGGGGAGCACCCCTTGGAGTTTGTCCGTTATGCAAGGGGAAAGATTTTTCAGAATTATTTGCCGGTGACGTTAATAAAATTCACAATCATCTGGCTGCAAAGGGAATAAAAGTAGCTATGTGGGGCGATTATCTGCTGGAGAGTGTACGTGAAAAAGGTCCGCAAAACAGAACTTCGTCCACGGGCATAATATATCAGACCCCGGGGGGAACAAGACCCGAGGTGGTAAGGGAATCCATTCCGAAAGATATTTTAATATTTAACTGGTTTTGGATTGACCAGAGCAAGGAAATGGAACTTCAGAATTATGGTTTCAAACAGATATACGGGAATTTCAAACCAAACATCTGCAATTGGGACGAAAGGGTGAAAAAAATTGATTTGGTTGGTGGAGCTCCCTCATCATGGGCATCAACCAATGAGTTTAATATCGGCAAAGACCTGATTCTGGATTTTCTTGGCTGCGCCAATTTAGTATGGTCAAATCATACACTATCACAAAAAGAACTCGCTTCGATAGTGCCTGAATTAATACCCCAAATCAGGGCGAATTTACATGCCGGCAGGATTCCATCGAAAGATGGAGGGGCAATTGAGCCTATCGACATTTCTTCAACCTTTAACACAGCAAAAAATTCAGGTATTTTCAATATCGACTTGAATGCACTAAAAACAGGGGAAGTCCTAAGCAGGGGAAAAGTTTTTGATTTATGCAACACTATAAAGGAATCAGAAAATTGTGTCACTGCCGTTGGTTCCATCGGAGCAGGTGAAAACCCGTTACCATCAGTTGCCGAACCGGTACCGGTTAATGAAGATGTGAGCAGCCTTATTTTTTTACATGCCTGCGCTTTGCCTTGCGAAAATCAAAAAGCTTATTTCAACATACCTGATTTTTTTGATACAGCTGATTTGCTTGGATGGTACGAAATAGTTTATGAGGATGGTTTTAAATCGGTTGTACCCATTCAATATGGTGTTAATATTTTGGAATGGAATCCTGGGGGAACGGGAAGGTTTGATAAACGGGAAGGAGAAACAGGTTCTCCACAAAACCTGTACAGTTATGAAGCCGACCCTGTAATTTGTTCTGAACCCGGCGCTAATCCGGTTACTTTTTTGCTTTTGAATGGGTGAATCCCCGGTTTGGCAAGAAAATAAAAGAAGTTCGTTTAAACGGAACTGTAAATTACCAGGCAACTCAAACGGATTATGGGAAACCGGTATTTCAACCAATGAAAAGCAATGCAATAATTTTAGCGGCAATCAGCAAAGTAAAAAAACGGGCAGTTTATACCCCGGAATCCCGGTAATTATAAAACACACGCTGGATTTATATACTCAACCGGATCTGTTTTTAAGCCTGAAACTACTTTGTTTCCATTGCTGCAAATCAAGTGGTGAAACCAAAAAGGTCGGGTTATCCATTTTGAATCCATATTCTATTCTTAAACATTCGTGTCCGGTTAAAACTTTCAAATTTGGGCTATGAGCCCTTATTATATCAGGCTTTCAGTAAGCCCGGGATTAATAATGGCACTGGATCTCCCGGACTTATAACTCCATCTTATTGAACATCAATTCGTCTATTTTCATTCCTTGCCGGCCTAACCCAGGTTTTTATTTTTCACCAGACAACAGTGATCCTTAAACTTAATTTCCAAAACCATTATGCCGTGCTGCAAGTGATTTTTTTTTGTGTGTACATTTTAATCTTTTTTCTATTCCTCTGCCTGCAGGCATCTCCCTTCTTGAGGGAAGAATTGTCAAAACGAATTTAGTTGTAAAGTAAAATATTTAATACATTTTTTTATGGATAAGAGATATCTCCTGCTTTCCTACTACGGACTAAATTTGTATTAAATTCGGACTAAATTCGCATTAAATTCGCGAAATCGCGAATTTAATGCGAATTTAATGCGAATTTGAACCGGGTTTAATATGGGTTTATTTTGTCTTTATCTTATATTCAACATCCTGCAGAAAGTTAATGGAAGGTTTTGGTTGGATTCTTCATCCTTCTTTTTCCTGTTTTTTGCTTTTTTGCGGTGCTTTTATTTAACTCATTGAAATTCAATGATGTATTTTATGAACCATGATTTTCCATTTTTGATGGCTGTTTCTTACCGAAGGTAATCTTCAAACTTATCAGAAGGAAATTCTTTTTTATGAGGTATTTTATTCAGTTGATCTGTCCATAAAACAAGCTTTTTCAACCCTTTAATAAAACGAACAGATATCTAAATAAACCAATTATGGAAAAACAAGTTAAAACAAAAGCTGATTTTCGTTATGATACGGGTGAGGCAAAAGTTCCGTGGGCAGCCATCGGGGAAAATGTAAATATCGAAGATATTGAATCAATCATTCGGTTTTTGATACCTGCCGGCGATGATAATATATTATACGAAGCACAGGTTTCAAGGGTATTGACTGAAATCCGGGACCTGGTTAAAAAGGGGCGCTATTCGTCTAAATTGTCGCTGGGAGATCAGGTAAAAAATCTGGAAGCAGCAATTCAAATATTTCTAAGGGTAAAATATGCCTGCTTTGTTACAAACGCAACTGCAGGGTTCGAAATCGGGCTGAAATTTGCCGGCTTAAAACCCGGGGATGAGGTAATTGCCCCGGCAATAACTTTCCTGTCGACTATCACTTATCCACTTACCATAGGGGCAAAAGTTGTTCTTGCTGACGTAGATCCGGTTACACTGAATATTGATCCGGAAGATATTGCCCGGAAAATTACGGAAAAAACAAAGGTTATAATGCCCGTGCATCTTGGAGGTTATCCCTGTAACATGGAAGCCATCATGAAACTGGCCAAAGAACATGACCTAATGGTGGTGGAAGATGCTGCCCATGCATTTGGAGGCAGTTACAAAGGAAAATCAATTGGAACAATCGGTGATTTCGGATCGTTTAGTTTTCACGAGGTAAAAAATATTAATTCACTGGGTGAAGGTGGAGTAGTAGTTACAAATTCTGATTATGGAAAAGATTTTGCCAAAAGCAGGTTTGGCGGATTTGACATAGCACATCCTATCGAAAACTGGCTGTACGATGTGGTGGCACTCAAAGGAAAATTCGGACATTTTTCCATGGCTGGAAACCATTCTTCCACCGAAATTCAGGCAGCGGTTTTGCTGAACCAGTTGAAAAGGCTTCCGCAAATTATTGAAACAAGGAGAAGAAATGCCGAATACCTGAACCACAGATTTGAAAACATTCCGGAGATATTACCATGTCCGCTCGACACCAATGACATAAAAGGGACCTACCATCTGTATCTTTTACAACTCGACTATAAAAACCTGAACGGCGATATTCAGGATTTTAAAGCAAAAATGCAGGAAAAAGGGATTGTCCAGATCCCGCATTTTGCACCGTTGTACCGGTTTTCTTATTTAAAACAGCTCGGCTATGATACCGGTGCAATGAAAAAAAATTGTCCGAATGCAGAGGAAGCATTCCTGCATAAATTCACACACCTTCCGCTTTACCCGCTTTCATCAGAACAGATGGAATATCTGGCCGATGCAATTATTGAAGTGGTTATTGCTATGAAAAAATAAATGTTTAGCCGGAAACTGTACTATTAAAAGGTTTTGGAAAATAAAGGATATGGATTAATCTGCTTATCGGGAACCTGTTATTTACAATGAAGAAAACCGTTATTTCATGGATATTGCTTTTTACCTGTAACCTGATGTGGTCGCTTCAGTTCACTTGCATCAAGCTGACACAGGACCAGGTTGGCCCCTATTTTACGGTTTGGGGGCCAATGTTGCTGGCTACAGTTTTTCTGGCACCATTTGCCGTGAGCGATTTTAAAAAGGGAGGTAAAAAGCTGAAGGACATCGTCGTATTTATACAACTTGCATTACTTGGAGTATTTCCCGCACAGGTATTAATTACATGGGGTACGCAATATTCACTTGCCAGTAATGCAGCAATTTTAACGCTTTGTTTACCGGTGGTCACAGCTGTGTTTGCTTTCCTGTTGTTAAAGGAAAAGATGAATTTAACAAGATGGTTAAGCTTTATTGTTGCAATAATTGGAGTGTTGCTGATTTCAACAGGCGATATAAAACAACTGGATTTCAGTTCGAAATATGCCATCGGCAACCTGCTGATATTTCTGGCAATCGTTGGTAATGCCTATTACAATACAGGCATAAAAAAAATAGCCGCCGGTTATTCCGAAATGGAGTTGCTGTTTTTTACATATATGGTCATGATTGTTTTGCTTACCCCACTGGTTTTGTATTACGAACCGGATATTTTCGCACGTATTCCGTATTTTACAACACAAACCTGGACGGGAATGATATTATTGACAGTTTTTCATAATTTTCTTTCGATGATATTGTTTTTCCGGGCATTAAAAGTACTGGATGCAATACAAGTTGCTTTGTCCAATTATCTTATCGCATTTTTTGGACTTCCGATTGCGGCGATTTGGCTTGGTGAAACCCTTAACAGTATGGCCATTGCCGGTGGATTGCTGGTTTTTGTTTCAACAATTATTATAACTGTGGTGGATTACAGGATGGGCCGTTCAACTGCTAAAAAACTGGCCGGGAAATATATTGAATAAATCATGTAACTATGAATGAAATAATTAAATGGGGAGTTATTGGTTCGGGTGGAATTGCCCGCAGACGAACCATCCCTGAAGGAATTTTAAAAGCAAAACATGCCGGATTGGTTGCAGTTTATGATATTGATCCGGAGGCCAATATTGCTGTAGCCCTCGGGTTTGGTGCAAAAGCAGCCGGAAGTATTGAAGAATTGCTCAGCCTGGATATTGATGCGGTTTATGTGGCATCGCCGGCAAACTGCCATTATGAGCACGTGATGAAATGTGCAAAGGCAAAAAAACATGTTCTGTGTGAAAAACCGCTTGGACTGAACCTGGATGAAGCAAAAGAAATGATTCACATCTGCAAAAAAGAAGGAGTTTATTTGGGAACGGGTTTAATGATGCGGTTTTCGTCACAACATCAGACAGCATTGGAAATTATCAGCAAGGGCAAACTTGGAAAACCTGTATTTGGAAGGGCTCAGTTATCCTGCTGGTATCCGCCAATCGAAGGTGCCTGGAGACAACAACCGGAAACAGGCGGAGGAGGTTCACTTATGGATATGGGTAGTCACTGCATCGATTTGCTGGAAATGTTTTTTGGGCGGATTAAACGGGTAAGTTGCTTCATCCATACCAATGTTCACAGCTATACCTCAGAAGACAGTGCGGTAGCCTCTCTTTTTTTTGAAAATGGTGCTATGGCCGTTGTTGATACTTTTTTCTGTATTCGGGATAACAGCAGTAAAAATGTACTTGAACTGTATGGTTCCAATGGAAGTATACTGGCAAAGGGTACAATCGGACAGGAAGCTTCGGGGGAGATGATTGCTTACCTCGAAAAAAATATAAACGGTTATAATTCACAACAGGAAAGAGATCCGGCTGAAGGTCAGCCCATAAATCCGGAACCCGTTAATACTTATCTGGCAGAAATAGAAGAATTCAGCCAGGCAGTGCGGGAAAACAGGGAACCATCAAATTCTGCTGCTTTGGGGCTCAGAAACCTGGAAGTTTTATCGGCTTGTTATCAATCCGCCAGGTCAGGAAAAGTAATTGAGGTTTAATTCAAAATTTGGAAATGAAAAGAAATATACTGGGAATTTTTGCCCATCCCGATGATGCTGAGATTGTTTGTGCCGGTACCCTTTCCATGTTAAAAGAAGCAGGTTATGCAATTCATATCGCCACAATGACACCGGGTGATAAAGGTTCTGCTGAGTTAACGCGCGATGCAATTGGTACTATACGAAAAGCAGAGGCTGCCGAATCTGTAAAATTGCTGGATGGAACATATCACTGTCTTCATTTCGAAGATGCCTACATTTTATACACCCGCGATGTAATAAACAAAACAACAGCTTTGATTCGGAAAGTTAAACCTTTAATTGTATTTACCGCCAGTCCTGCGGATTACATGGTCGATCACGAAATGACAAGCAGGATAGTCCAAACTGCCTGTTTTTGTGCCGGAATTAAAAATATGGAAGCGGAGGGAATACCTTTTGAGACGGTTCCCCATTTGTATTACTGCGATCCGCTGGATGGGAAAGACAAACTTGGAAATCCGGTTACTCCGACCTTTTATGTAGATATTTCGAAGGAGATGGATACAAAGGAAAAAATGCTTTCCTGTCATAAAAGTCAGCGTGACTGGCTGATGAAACACCATAAAATGGATGAATACATTCTCTCGATGAAGCGGTTTGGTGAAAAAAGGGGAAAGGAAGCAGGGGTAGATTATGCCGAAGGATACAGGCAACACCTTGGGCATGGCTATCCTCAAAATAATATCCTGAAGGAAATTCTTTTCAATGCAGCAATAAAATTAACAGAATAAAAACTTCAACGAATAAAAATAAATAAAATGGCACGAAAATTAAGTATGCTGGCACCCGACTGGTGGGATTTTACCACGCTCGATGATGAATTGCTGAACGATGCCGCACAATTGACACCAGATGATATGCTGGAACTTTCGCGAGACGGCTTTAGAGTAGTTTTTTACGATACACTTGAAGATTTTTACCTGGCAGAGGCGCTGGAATATATAACGGCCTGGAAACAATCGACAGCTGATAATCCGGTCGGAGTCTGCGGGCCAATCGGCCCAACCGAACAGCTTCCGTTAGTGGCACGCCTGGTAAACGAGTTGCAGCTGGATTTATCGAATGCCCATTTCTGGGGAATGGATGAATGGGTGATTGATGGCAAGGAAGTGGATGTTACACACCCGCTCTCTTTTGAAAAAGCGGACAGGGAACTGTGCTTTAACCGGATAGATAAGAAATGGAGGATGCCCGATTCGAACCTTCATTTTCCAAAAACAGATACAAAAAGTTACACCGATAGCTGGGAAAACGGCATTCGCTGTGCGGTAATGCAGGGTGGACAGGGCGACACCAAGCACTGGGCATTTAATGATCCGGTTAAACGTGAAGGAAAATACACAGATACACCACCTTCGCCGGAAGAATTTAAAAAATTGTCTACGCGGATTGTGGATTTGCACCCTATAACCTGTATGCAAAATGCAAGAACAAGTGCAGGAGGGGTGGTAACCGGTATTCCGCGGCAAGCGCTCACAGTAGGTCCTGTGCAAACCTGGAAAGCAGAAAAAGTTTCCATCTGGCAGGCAGGTATGCATGATAATCCTTTCGGCCAGCGACTGACTGCTTTAATGATCGGCAAAAAAATTATGGATAGTTCTGTTCCAATGTCCCTGCTGGCCGATCATCCCAATGTTCAGTTTAATTATTTCCGCGGTGGCATTGGCGCATGTGAGACTGAGATGCATTAAATTACAAAGTCACTCATGGGAATCGAATGCTGAAAGTTAAATTTAAAGCATCAATTATTAAAACCATTAAGGCAAAAAATGAAAGATACACTATTAAAAGCATTATCCCTGGCAGGAAAATTACTTCTTCAAAACTACAATAAACCGGTTAAAATTAATTTAAAGGAATCGCAAAGCAGTATTGTCACTGAAGCTGATATAGCAAGTGACATTTTAATTAAAAAAATAATAACGGATACATTTCCAACGCATAATATAATTTCAGAGGAAAGCGGTTTCATGAATAATGATTCTGAATTCACCTGGATAATTGATCCACTGGATGGCACATCAAATTTCGCATCCGGTATACCCTGGTTTGGGGTATTGATTTCTGTTTTTAAAAATGAAATACCCATTATGGGTGGAGCTTATTTACCTGTTGACAATGTTATGTATTTTGCTGAAGACGGTAAGGGTGCATATAAAAATCAAATCAAATTAACCATTCCGCAAAACAGTGAATTGGTAAATTCTTTAATTGCATTCTCCGTGGATTATACTGAAGACGAAAATTATTTGAATTACGGAATGGAAATTTACAGAAAGGTTGTAACCGGATGCAGGAATGTTCGATCAACGAATTCATTGGTTGATTTTATCTATGTAGCGGAAGGAAAATTTGGAGGATGCATAAACCTGAATACAAAAATCTGGGATATTTCAGCACTTTATTTAATCATCTCTGAAGCCGGAGGAGAAATGACGGATATGCATGGAAATAAAATTAATTTTTCATTGGATAATAAAATAACCGGGACTAATTTCCCTGTGTTTGCAGGTTCAAAAAAGATAATTAATAACTTCAAAGTGATTATTCAATGAGATAACCATCTGTTTAATATTATTACAATACAATGCATTTTAAAGAATCAAATTCTGATGATGATTGCAAAAGAACGAACATTAACAACGCCATCAATCGTACTGGCCTTCATATATTTTCCCCAGGGAAATACAACGGGAGATGCAGTTGGGGAGATGGTATTAAATCAATAAAAAGCTTCAACTATTTAAAAAGCAAACTTCTGATTTTTAGGTAAACCATAATCTATAATGAAAAAACTGCTCGTATTCATTCTATGGATCCCATTTCTGGCAACTTCACAAAATACAGTCGGTAATAAAACCGCAAATAAACCATTTAAGGATAATTTTAAAACCTGGGCTGAAAAGCCACCGATGGGCTGGAACAGTTATAATTGTTTTGGTGCTGCAGTTATGGAAAAGGAGGTGAAGGCAAACGCTGATTACATGTCGGATAAATTAAAAGATCATGGATGGGAATATGTTGTCATTGATTATTGCTGGTCGTATCCGCATCCTCCGGGAAGCTTACAGAATAACCCTCCGCAGTTCCGGCTCGAAAAGGACGGAGCTTACGTTCCATGGCTGGCAATGGATGAGTATGGAAGATTACTGCCTGATTTACGGAAGTTTCCTTCATCTGGCGATGATAAAGGATTTAAACCGATTGCTGATTATATTCACGGTCTTGGATTGAAATTCGGAATACATGTTATGAGGGGTATTCCACGACAGGCAGTCTGGTCCAAAACACCGGTAAAAGGAACAAATGGAATTACAGCAGACAGGATTGCCGATACAACTTCGGTGTGTAGCTGGCTCAATCAGATGTATGGAGTAGATATGCAAATGGAAGGAGCACAGGAATACTATAATTCGCTGGTAGAGCTTTATGCATCCTGGGGAGTAGATTATATAAAAATGGATGATGTCGATTCTAATAACGGCAGAGATAATTCCTACCGGGAAAAAGAAGCAGAGGCGATGCATAATGCAATTCTCAAAAGTGGAAGGTCAATTGTATTAAGTCTTTCACCGCATATGAATCTTGAGAATGCCGATCATATGAAATCTGTATCCAATTTGTGGCGCATATCGAAAGATTTTTGGGATGATTGGGAATCATTAAAAGCACAGTTCGAATTGTCACACCAATGGACTTTTGCGCGCGAACCCGGAAACTGGCCCGATGCAGATATGCTTCAACTGGGGTGGATATCGAGGAGGGGGCCGCATGGTCCGGAAAGGGAGAGTTGGTTAACTGAAGATGAACAGCTGACACACATGCTTTTATGGTGTATTGTCCAATCTCCTCTGATGATGGGAGGAGATATGCCGGATAATAATGCTTTGGTTGAAAAATTGCTGACCAATGATGAGATTCTAGCTGCCAATCAAAACGCTGAAAACAGCCGGCAGCTCTTCAGGGAGGAAGGGAAAGTCGCCTGGATTTCCGACGTGCCCAATTCAGGTGACAGGTATCTTGCCATTTTTAATCTGAATGATCAACCGGAAGAACTTTCTGTCTTATTTTCATCTATGGGAATTGCAAATGATTGTAAAATTAGGAATTTATGGCAACAGAAAGATATGGGTGTTTATAAAGAAAAATTTGTGGAAACGGTTAATGCCCATTCTGCAAAGATATTTAGAATTAGTCCTGTACTAAAATAATTTAAATGATTATGTCAAAGTTCCAGGTATCTGTATATATTCAAGATGCAAGGAAAATAAGTGTGTTTTTTCTTTTTGCATTTTGTATTCATGTAATTTGTTGGGGACAGTTGTATCCTGAACCCAAACCCGGATTTCTTGCAGGACAAGCAATTAATCATTCTGAACCGCCCGAACCGGGATTGCTTTTTTATCTTTCGGGGGAGAATAATTACCAGGCTGATTTTGCAGCCGGAGGACAGAAAAATCCCAATTATCTTCATGGAATTAAAATTATTCCCGGCGGTGCTGCAGGAAATGCATTTGAAGCGGATAACGACCAGCTTTTATCGTACTGGGCTCCGGGGAATATTTTTGCCCAACGTGGAACCTTATCCTTTTTTTGGCGCTCACGCTATCCTATAGGACCCACACCTTTCCCGATCTTCAGGATTGGTTATGCCGACCATACAAGCTGGGATATGGTCTGGCTCCGAATCGATTATAACGGAGCGGGTTTCGATGCCTTTGTTACCGATGTAGGACTGGCACGTACACGAGTTTCCCATTATCCGGAAAAGTTTCCTGATCCCAAACAATGGACACACATTGCTTTCTCATGGGACGAAACCGAAGGAGTGAAATTATACATCAACGGAAAGCTTGTTGAAAAGCAATCCGCAACCCGAAAGTTGTTTGATACGGCACTGGATCAGTTTGGCCCGCATTCGAGGATAATCAGTCCTTACCAGGTGCAAAGTGCTTATAATTTTGTCAGAGGCGGCGATTTCGATGAACTGCGTATTTACGATCGAATGCTTTCGGACGAAAATATCAAAGCACTTGCAATGGGTAATATTCCTGACCGGGTGCCTGAATTACACCGGGATTTGAACAATCCGCTATGGCGCAGTGAATGGTGGGGGCGTAATGGCTGGAATCTTCCGAATGATCCTCCTCCACTGCTGACATCAAAAAATATGATCATTAAAAAGATCGGTATTCAAGATGTGTATGATATTAAACGCTGGACATGGAAAGCCAGTGATGGCATTCGCGAAACAACATGGCCGGGAGTTTACAACATGTCGCGCCTACCCGGGCGATATGACTATTTTGTTCTGCCCGATTGGGATTGTTATTCTGTATCGGGTCAATCTGTTAAATTTTATCTTCCAGATGAACCCTGGAATCATGTTGAAATCTGGGGAACTGCCTGGGGACAATTGACTGTTGAAATCGAACAGGAATATGATAATACATTTGCTGTTCGAAGCAAAAATCAGGTAAAATCATATCATCGGTTAAATAAACCTTTTACAGGAGGGAAAATACGTTTTGACAATGCACTTATTGAAGAACCAATTGGTGAACTTGGAGTGTATTATGTACACGAAGGGAAAGCTCCGGAACGCGTTGAAAGAGAAATTTTTAAATTATATCCTGCACCGGAGGAGCTTCAAAAGGAATCATTACAATATGTTTCTTCCTATATCGACGGACGCTTTCCTGCGGATGAAAGGATAAAGATGGCAGGCTATCCGGACAGCATGCAACCTGCAGCAGGCAGAAAAGTTTTACCTGGATCGCTTCCACTGATTCACATTCTGATACCATATTCAGAAAAAGCAGATTACGGGCTTGACGGAGTGGAAATAGAACTGCCTGCGCTTTCGGTGAAGCCGACTCACAAGGAAGTCTATCCAATGAACATTCGGATTAAAGACCCGCTTTGGCCAATGCGTGACCTTGCCGATTTTAGTTTTTCCGTAAAGCCGGATACACCGCATACTTTATGGATGGATACACGTGATCGAATGTTGCCTGAAAACCATGCGCTTTACATTACCCTTTCAGGTGCCGGAGAAGATTTGACCGCCAAAGCTTTGGAAGGCACAAAGGTTACATTGGTTTACAAACCGAAAGCAGAAACATTGCCGGAACATGAAAACGATCGGTTTACACAGGTTCGTGATTTGTACAGCCATGTGGTTGAAGAACATCCTTCCAGTCCCAGGTTAAATCTTTATAATCGTTTAATGGCTGATATAAATGATTTGCTAAAGGTTAATCCCGGTCACTGGCTGGGAAGGGCATATAAATATGCCATCACACGGGATGCCGCCGATCGGCCGGAAGTAAAGATTCAGGAGCATCCTTCAAATCTTCCTGAATGGGCGTTTTTGCAGACAGAATATTTAAAGCTTGTTGAAAATATTATATTGTATTACATCGACAACCGTCAAATTAGTAATGGTGAATTTGGCGGCGGGCTTTCCGATGATGATGATTTTACCAATATGTTCATCGGTTCGGCATTTATGGGCATTGAACCAGAAAAATTGAATAAATCGCTTCAGCTTTTAACGGAGGGGTATTATGATCAGGATCGCAAAGCTTATGACGCCCCTCTCCGTCAGAGAAGCCTGCCCCTTTTCACAAACGGACTTTCCACTATACGGGCCGATGAATTGCATTCCTACGAAGAAGGAATTGAGGCAGTTGGCCAATCAATGATACTGGATTACGGCAATCCGTTATATTTCAACCGGGGAATGGAAATCGCCAAAAGGTTGCTGGATGATATTACACAAATTGCACCGGATGGCCATCGCCATTTCCGTACCCGCTACTATAGCGGCACCAATATGTCGACAGAAGATCCCTGGCAGTGGTCTCAAAACTATTCTTACCTTGTATTGCAACCGGCCTTTCTTGTTGCCCGCTACAATGGAAATCCTTCGCTTCGTAAGATGATTGTTGAACTGGCAGATGGTTTACTGGCCCATCGGGATGAGGATGGAAATGTTTATACTGAAATTAATTTTGACACCGGGGAGTTACGCGGATCAGACGGTGCAGGAAGGGCATGGCCTTTATTTATGGCTGCTTATGAATTTACCGGAGATGAAAAGTACCTTACTTTTATTCCCGAAAAAATGGTCACAACCAGAGAATTTAATCAACACGAGCTTGTGGATTTTTACACGGAACAAATTAAAGAAAAAGAAGTAAAACAATATATCGAAACGGAGGGCAGCATTTGGATTGACCGGGTTGACCGGGATAATGCCTTAATTCAGGAACATCGGCTGGGTGGAATTGCTTTGGTGAGGGCGAATTACATCTACCCGCTACATCATGTTAGCTGGAACATTCAAAAGCCTGATGATTACAAAAGTTTGGCATTCTTTCTTCCGGAAGCCGATTCAGTTAAAATCAAAATCATTGCCTTTAATCTGGAAAGACATTCGGTGAAATCGAATATGACGGCATGGAATATTAAACCGGGAAAATGGCAGGTAATTCAGGGCATTGATACGAATAACGATAACAATATCGACTCGGAACAAAAAGAAGAAACAGTTGATTTACAAAACGGCGCAACTATTGGAATTACTTTCCCACCCGAAAAATATTCCATTATAAACTTGAAACTTTCATATCCTGCATCTGCGGGTTACAATGAGCGATTGGATTTGGCCATTGACGATTCGGGTATTCAAATCGCGGAGAACATGGTCAGCGTAAAAATTTATAATCTGGGTGCAATTGATTCCCCGGAAACGCCACTGCTGTTGCGGGATAAAGAGGGTAATGCAATTCAAAAAATAATGATTCCTTCTATAAAAGCACCGTTGGATCTGATCCCCAAATGGAAAGAAGTAAAAATAAAAGTGAAGGAAGGTACGGATATAAGAAGCGGAAGTATTGAAATTGACCCGGATTTTTCGCTGACAGAAATTACGAGAAAAAACAATACAGTAAATTGGTAAAATAAACTACACCGGGTAAATTTGTTTTGAGGTGAAGGAGTAGTTCAATTCTTAAAGTTAGATTTAAAATGAAACAGTCACGGCGTGATTTTGTAAAAGATACAGCGAAACTTGCTTCGGCAATGGCAGTATCCGGAAGTTTTCCGGTATTAAATTTGTTTTCTGTGAAAGATAAATCAAGACAAAATTTGCAGGTATTTATTCCTATGCCAGTTCAGGTGGTAATTGATGATGTTGGCTGGTGGAGCGGTGAAGACGGCAGTAAACAGCAGGAACCATATCGTACCGGCATCAACAGAAATCACGTACCGGCAGATTATCAGGCGATCGTGGAACTGGGAAAATCGCTCGGTATCCGACCGCAGGCGGCAACAATCCTGTGTGAGTGGGATAAGGAAAATATATTAAGCCAAATTCCAACCAGTACCTGGATGGGCGAAAAGTGGAACAATTCAAAGAATGTAGGGCCATGGATGGAAGAAGCTGCTGAAATTATTCGCAATAACCAGGATCATTATGAATTTACACTTCACGGAATTGGACATGAATATTGGGAAAACGGCATGTTTACGCGTGCAGAATGGACTGATTCAAACGGACAAATGCGACCGGCAGACCAGGTGAAAAGTCATCTTGATTATTATCAGAAGCTGATGGAACAACATAACCTTGGTCCTTTCCCAAAATCATTTGTGCCTGCTGCATTCCGGCATTCATTTGGCCCTTCGGAAGGCCGAACGATAAGTCTTGCAGAGTTATTACTGCAAAAAGGGATTACATACATAAACACACCCTTTGAATCGATGTATAATTCAAACCGGGTTCAATACGGTCTTTTCGGATTGGACCATGATGTGATGACTGTCGATCGCGGAAGTGATGAATTTCAGTGGACAGCTTTTCCGGGCATTCCGTCAAAGAAATTAACCGGCCCGACTTGTGGCATGCACTGGCCCAATCTGCTGCATCCCGATCCTGAACGAAATTCTGAAACGGTTCAAAAGTGGGTGAATTACCTCAAGCCATACAATGAAAGACCCGAAACCTTATTGGCACCAAATTCTGTTATCTTTCAACAACAACTTGCTTATCATGTAACAGCAAAAGCTAAACTTATTGGAAATACGATTTACTTCGATTTTTCAAATACAAATCAGTTACCGGATAGAATAGTTAAAGGTGAATTTTTTATATCAGTATTAACAGGAAAACCTGTTACATTTAAACCCAATGGAATTATTATTCAGACTCAGTTATGTTTATCCCAAACCGATAAGTTGGTATATAAACTTCATGTAAAACGAAAAGATTTTAATGAAAAAGTAAGTATTGAAATAAGTTAAAGAATAGAAAATATATCAAAGCTAATATGTTTGAAAACTGTACATTGTAAAAATTCAAAATGGAAATACTTATGGAAAAGAGGAAATGTGTTTATTCAATGTTACTGACAATGATTGCAGGATTGATGATGGTGAATTGTTTTGCCCAAAAATCGCCCAACATTATTATTATTTATATGGATGATTTAGGTTATGGCGATGTTGGGGCTTATGGTGCCAAAGCAATTAAAACCCCGAACATTGACAATTTGGCCGAAGCCGGCATTCAATTTACCGATGGTCATGCCTCCTCATCTACTTGCACACCAAGCCGGTATGCATTGCTGACGGGTCAGTATCCGTGGAGGAATAAAGATGCCAAAATTCTTCCGGGAACAGCGCCATTATTGATCGGCATTGATCAGTTAACCATTCCCAAAATGCTGAAACAGGAAGGTTACCATACAGGAATCGTTGGAAAGTGGCACCTCGGTCTTGGAAACGGTAATATGGACTGGAACAAAAAGATTGCCCCTGGTCCCAACGAAATAGGCTTCGATTATTCATTTATCATGGCTGCCACACAGGATCGTGTACCTACAGTTTTTATTGAAAATGGATATGTGGTTGGGCTGGAAAAAGACGACCCGATTGAAGTAAGTTACGAACATAATTTTCCGGGCGAACCAACGGGAAAAGATAATCCGGAATTGCTGAAAATGAGGTGGCATTATGGTCATAACAACAGCATCATAAACGGAATCCCACGAATCGGATTTATGAAAGGCGGAGAAAATGCAAAATGGAAAGATGAAGAAATGGCGAAAACATTTCTTTCGAAAGCAAAAGAATTTGTTCGTCAGAATAAAAATCAATCGTTTTTCCTGTATTATGCCTTACAACAACCACATGTTCCGCGTACACCGAATCCTGAATTTGTTGGTTCAACCGGCCTGGGTCCGAGAGGGGATGCGATTGCAGAAGCTGACTGGTGTATTGGCGAATTCATGCAGACACTAAAAGATGAAAGCCTGCTCGAAAATACGTTAATTATTTTCACCAGTGATAACGGACCGGTACTTGATGACGGATATTATGACGAGGCAGAAGAGCTTAATGGAGAGCATACACCCTGGGGCCCCTTTCGCGGGGGAAAATACAGCCTTTTTGAAGCGGGTACGCGCGTCCCGTTTATTACATACTGGAAAGGTAAAATTTCACCCGGGATATCTGACGCGCTGGTTTGCCAGCTCGACCTGCTTACTTCGCTGGCCGATTTGGTGGGAAGCAAAAAACGCGGTACTGATAGTGAAGATTTGCTTAATGTTTTTCTGGGAAAAAGCAACGACGGCCGTAAGCAGCTCGTTATGGAAGCCACATCACGAACAGCTCTGCGGAAAGGCAACTGGATAATGATTCCTCCCTATGAAGGGCCTGCCGTTAATACACAGGTTAATATTGAACTCGGGAATTCATCTGAATTTCAATTGTATAACTTGGATCAGGATTGGGGACAACAGGAAAATCTCGCAAGGGAGAATCCTAAGAAATTAAAAGAGATGCTGAAAACATTCGAAAAAGTACGTGGGAAAGACTTTAAAAATATTCGGCAACTTGAATTAAAATGAGAACTGACTTTCAACTTTTTTAAAGAAACGAGTTTGCAGGATCTCCAAAGTGATTGCGGATATTCAATGATTCGGATATATTTATTTTAATTGACACTGCATGTTTAAACTTTAATAATTTAAAATCAAATATGATGAAACTTTTTATTGTTGCATTTATATTGTTGATAATAATGTCGTTTTCAGGTAGAATAGAAAATGTACCTGAACATTTTAAACACGTTGATCAGGTAATTTGGGTGGTTGGTGATTTAAACACAGTAATTGAAAATTGGAAAGATCTGGGTTTTCAACAAACAGAATTTCTTGGCATTGTAACGGTTATTTGCCAAAACAATAAAAAGTTTGATGTGAAAGTGGCAGTTGCCAATCTTGGTGGAGCACAAATTACCTGGATAGAACCGAAAACAGGAGGATCTGTATTTTCAGACTTTCACAATTCTTATGGAGATGGTGCAATGAGCCTTGTGCATCAATTAAATTCTGAAAACGCATTGCGGGATGAAGTGAATCGACTATCCGATGTTGGAGTTAAGGTGTTGGATAAACTTACATTTTCAACATCAAAGGGAAAATTTGAACTTACATTAATGGATACACAAAATGAGGGTAAGTATATTTTGGGCTACACCACTGTAGAAACTTCTGATAAAATACATGCAGGATTAACTTCAGTAAACCTGCACAATTTGAAATTGAATCAATATGCATTTGCAATAAATGATTCGAAAGATATTTCACAATATTGGGCAAAAATTGGTTTTCCTGAATTTCAAATTAATTACCCGGCATTAGGTGAAACAAAATATCATGGTAAAATTGTCGAACATGAATTGATTCAAGGGTGGCAGCGTCAGGGAGACATCGCCTACGAATGGTGTATACCGGTAAAAGGTCCGATTGTTTACGCCGATCATATTAAAATGCATGGCGAAGGAATTCATCATCTTGCTTTTTCGGTAAACGATATGGACAAAGTTCTTAGGGAATATTCGGCACTTGGTTATCAAAACTCTATGGGTGGCACATGGGGTGAAAAAGGAAGGCCCGGTTCGGGCAGGTACGAATATGTTGAGCTGGAGAAAGCGGGAGGAGTGACTATGGAATTGTTGTGGAACTACAAGGAAAATTAATATCAGTTGAATTACTTTCCATTTATATCAAGTGAAATAATTAAGATGGATCGTACTCATTACCGTGTTGTCTAGTTTTTTAATCCACTAACCTTCATCAGGAAAATACGCTTCAGGATTGTTTTACCTGAAGCGGGATTATTGGAGCCGGTTTAAAATTTCAGCTTTTATGACTTGGAATATGCCCCTGTTTTTGTGAATTTATTGTAACTGTCTTTAACGGAGTCTACTTCTTCAAGTATAAATTTTTCAATATTTTTTACAGTAACTTCCTGGCCTCTCATTTCCAGACGTTGTGAAGTAGTTACCGCTTTTGGTACTGCGATCCATAAAATAATGTAGGCAAGGATTGCAGCTCCGGTGGTTATGAAAGCCAAAACCACAAAAATTATTCGAACAATTACAGGATCCATATCAAAGTAGGCGGCAACACCACCACAAACACCACTTAAAACTTTTTCTTCCATATCGCGGTATAACTTTCTTTTTGGTCTGCTCTGGCCGGCATAAGGTTCTTCCTGGTTGGTTTCTTCGGTAAAATCCTTTGGATTTCCCATGACTTCAATTACTTCATTTACCCAATCCAATGTTACCACTGTACTTCCTGATGTCGTTTTCTGGCTGAAAATTTCTGCAATTCTTGCTTCAATGTCTGCTGTAATTTCCTTGCCTTCATCACTATTACCGAAATAATTTTTCAAATTAACCAGGTACTTCTGCAGAACTTCGTAAGCATCTTCTTCGATATAAAACACTGTGCCGCTTAAATTAATTGTGAATGTCTTTTTCATTTTAGTTTGTTTTTTATTTGTTTCCTATTAATTCCGAATTATTATAAAGTTCAAGCCCTCATTTGTTTAACTTTTCCTACTGCATCTACAAGTTCGCTCCACGAGCCTTCCAGTTCTTTTAAAAATTTCTTTCCTTTTTCCGTCAACTCATAATATTTGCGAGGTGGTCCCTGATTCGATTCTTCCCAGCGATAAGCCAGCAGCCCATCATTTTTTAGCCGGGTAAGCAGTGGATAAAGAGTTCCTTCAACTACTATCATTTTTGCTTCTTTCAAACCTTCAATTATGTTACTTGCATAAAGTGGTTCGCCGTTAAGGACAAGAAGAATGCAGTATTCAAGAACTCCTTTCCTCATTTGTGCTTTTGCATTTTCTATTTTCATGGCGTTTATTTTGATTTCTGCTACAGGATTATTTTTTCCAGAAGTTGGATGCAATCATCCAGTTTTCAAGTTCCATTGGTTGTTCAATTTCTTCATTTACCTGAAAATTGTTTTCGTTTAACATCCAGTCTTCCACTACCAAAGTTTTGTCTGTTTCAAGCTCAAATAACTGATTTTCAAAATAATCTTTATTTATCATCCAGGTTTCCAGTTCAAGGGTAGCATCCGATTCTTTTTCATAGATTGCAGACCCTGTAGTGAATATGGTTTCCTCAATCATCCAGCTTTCCAGTTCAAGTGGCTCTTCACTTTCTGTTTCAATAGTATTAAAAGTGCCAAAATAGTTTTCATTTTTCATCCACTCTTCCAGTTTCATTATTTCTTCTTTTTCTTCAACAAAATAAGTTGAAGAGAAATTTGAAACTGAAGCTTCTGTGCTGCCATTTTCGGTTGAGCTGAAAATAGCCATTACAATATTATTAAATGTACCGTCTTCCGACAAAAAATCCTGACCTTTTACTGATGCACTAATAATAAATATACATACTCCTGCAACAACTGATTTTAAGATTGTTCTCTGAACATTGTTTCCTTTTAGTGATTTAAAATTTGTTTTCATGATGTATCCTCCGCTTGTTTTTATTTTTACTGTTTTCTGATGTTTCATTTTTAAATTTTGTTTTCAGTGTTATGACGCTTTATTTTTTATTGCGTTACATTTTGTATAGAACTTTTTTTTAACTGCTACTCTTTTTTGCATTGTTATTTGTTATACAAATATAAGGATAAAAAAAGGTATTGTGCAATACAAAGTACTATAATATTTCAAATAAATGAAGGGTATTTAAATATGCGGCAGTATTACAGCGCATTAGTGATATTAAAAAATTGTTAAATGAGAATAAGAACATGAAGTTAAATTGAAAGCTAATTCAGATTCTTTCAGAATAATGTAAAGAAGTTGAATTTTATTTTTTTGTAGAAATATTACTCGTTTGTTCAACAAGTCAACAACCACTCTCTTTTAATTCAGACGATTAATTTTTAAACAGAAAGATTCATTACTCTGTACTATAATGTTTTAATATTTTTATTTAACCGTTATTTTAACTTTTGTTTTATTTGGTGCGATTCTGGTTTTTTAAATTTCAGGAAGAAAAATAAGTAAGAAATTAATGCCGGTTCATAATAAAAAAATAGCGGATAAATTAATGCAGCTGGCTGATTTGATGGATATTAAAGGCGAAAGCCAGTTTCGCATAAGAGCCTATCGGAATGCAGCCAAAAGTGTGTCTGGCATTTCAGGAAGTATTTCTGAAATGGTGGAAAAGGGTGAAAGAATTTCATCACTTCCTGAAATTGGTGATAGTATAGCTCAAAAAATAGAGGAAATCGTTAAGACAGGTGAACTGGAGCAATTGAATAACCTTAAAAAAGAGATTCCTGTTCAGTTGATTGAAATAATGAAATTGGAACAAATAGGTCCGCACCGAACAAAAGTACTGCATAATGAACTAAATGTTGATACACTCGAGGATTTAAAAACAGTTACTAAAGAGGGTAAGTTGGAGGGAATAAAAGGATTTGGTAAAAAAACTACAGCCAACATTCTTCGCGAAATTGAAGAATATTCAGAAAAGGGTGGTTCAAACCGAATCAAATTAAATGAGGCTGAAGAATTAATTAATCCATTGTTAAAATACCTTGAGAATCATTTGGAGAAGATAAAAGTAGCCGGAAGCTATCGCAGGTTTAAAGAAACTATTGGCGATATTGATTTGGTTGGGATTGCAAAGAATCCTGAAAAAGCAATGGAAGCTTTTGTTAATTATGAGGAAACCAGCCGCGTGCTTTCAATGGGAAAAACAAGGTCATCAGTAAAACTGGACAGCGGAATACATGTGGATTTGCGGATTGTTGAAAAAGAAAGTTTTGGTGCGGCACTGCTTTATTTTACAGGGTCAAGAGAACATACTATTGCGTTTAGGAAAACTGGTTTGGAAAAAGGTTTGAAAGTAAATGAATATGGTGTTTTTAATGGTGAAAACCAACTGGCCGGGAAAACCGAAAAGGAAATGTATGAAACATTGGGTTTCAAGTATATTCAACCTGAATTGCGGGAAAATAAGGGAGAATTGGAAGCTTCAGAAAAGAATAAATTGCCTCATCTGATTACTCTTGCAGATATAAAAGGTGATTTGCAAACACATACAACTGAAAGTGATGGAACCTACTCGTTGGAAGATATGGTAAAAGCAGCCCAAAAACTAGGTTATGAGTATTATGCAGTTACTGATCATTCAAAAAAAGTAGCAATGGCCAATGGCCTGGATGAAAACAGACTGGCACAACAAATTGAAAAAATTAATGCACTGAACCGCAGAATGAAAGGCATTACTATTTTAAAATCTATTGAGGTGGATATACTGGAGAACGGGACTCTTGATTTATCTGATGAAATTTTAAAACAACTGGATGTTGTAATATGCTCAATACATTATAACCGGAACCTTTCAAGAAAGAAACAGACAATGCGTGTTCTGAAAGCAATGGAGAATCCTTATTTTAATATTCTTGCACATCCGACAGGCAGGCTGATTAACGAAAGGAGCGGCTATGAAATTGATTTGGAATTGATAATGAAGGAAGCCAGGGATAAAGGTTGTTTCCTTGAAATGAATGCAAATCCAAAACGGCTCGATTTAAATGATGATTATGCGCGAAGAGCAAAGGAAATCGGATTAAAACTTTCCATTTCAACCGATGCTCATTCTACAGGAAATTTAAATTTTATGAAATATGGTGTTGCTCAGGCACGACGGGGATGGCTCGAAAAAGATGATATTTTGAATACCCGTTCGTGGAAGGATTTAAAAAAAGTATTGAAAAGATAAACCGGAAGTGCCATTTGAAGCTTTCGGTTATTTATGCAATGTACAAAACTATAAAAAAATAAAATTATGTTATTCAAAAAAATGATATTTCAGCAATTGGCGCTGTTACTGGTAGTGACGGCTGTTTCAGGTCAACCCAGGGAGATTTATATTGAAGGTCACGATCAATTGCGGTACACCGTTGAAACCATTACAGCAAAACCTGGCGAAACCTTGAAAATAACCTTAAAAACTGTCAGCGCAATGGACAAAAGCCAAATGGCTCATAATTGGGTGCTGTTAAAAAAAGGTACTGATGCATTAAATTTTGTTACCCAGGGATTACAGCATCCAAATAACGACTACATCGATCCGGCACTGAAAGATCAAATTATTGCCAAAACAAAAATGCTTGGAAAAGGTGAAACTGATTCTGTCACTTTTACGGTGCCTGAGGAAAAAGGAGAATACCAGTATGTCTGTACATTTCGTGCACATTTTCAGGCGGGAATGAAAGGAAAACTCATCGTACAGTAAACCGAATCAGAAAAAAACACACATTCTAATCTTAAAGTTATGATCGCACTTGTATTTGGGTTACCTGCAACCGGAAAATCATTTTTCGCAAAAAAATTTGCAGAGGAGATTGGTGCTGTGCATCTGAATACAGATATCGTGCGCGGGAAGTTGAACT
Source organism: uncultured Prolixibacteraceae bacterium (assembly GCA_963816685.1). Lineage (GTDB taxonomy): Bacteria > Bacteroidota > Bacteroidia > Bacteroidales > Prolixibacteraceae > CAVYUC01. The sequence continues at coordinate 51,294 of CAWFMB010000023.1, forward strand.
TTGAAGGATATTATGATGAAAAAACAAAACAGCAGGTTTACAATGAATTGTTCAAACAGGCAAAACTTGAAATAAAAAAAGGCTCAGACTTGATTCTTGATGGTACTTTCCATAAAAAGAAACGGCGGAAACAGGTGGAAAGAATGGGTGTTGAAACAAACCAGGAGGTATTTTTTATTGAAATGAAAGCAGGTGAAGGAACAATAAAAAACAGGCTTAAAAAAGACAGAAGATACAGCGAAGCCGATTGGGACGTTTATGAAAAACTTCGGGATAATTATGAGCCGCCAGCTCAGGATATTCTGGAATTGAATTCAGATGAAATGAAAATGGAAGATATGATTGCACTGGCAAAAACCAATTTTTATGGATAAAAAACAGATCCAGCATATAATTAATAACTGCTTGCTACCGGATAATTGTGAAAACATCGAACTGAACGAAACTCATATTTCCTGGATTCTTCTCACCGAAAATTTTGCCTTCAAAATAAAACGCCCGGTAACATTCTCCTTTCTGGATTTTTCAACACACGATAAAAGAGAGTTTTTCTGCAGGGAGGAATTGAAATTAAACAGAAGGCTGGAGCCTGATATGTATATCAGTGTTTTGCCCGTAACAGAAAATCGTGGAATTGTTGAAAATGAAACAGATGACAAAGTTATTGATTATGCAGTGAAAATGAAACGGATGGACAATCGTCTTGAAATGGACAAATTATTAAATGAAGATAAGATTACAACCCTACACATTGATAAACTGGCCAAAAAAATAGCCCGGTTTCACCAGGAGGCGAAAGTGGTTAAGAATGCTTTCCGAACCCTGGATTTTCATGCAAAATATGCTGATATACAAAAACAGGCTGATTTTATTGCAGGGAATATTGGAGCAAAATGGAAACAGAAAGTTGAAAAGTGTGTTCAGCAATCTTTTGAATACCTGAATGCAAATCGTAATTTTTCAAATGACCGTATAATCTCAGGATTTCAGCGCGATTGCCATGGAGATTTGAACGCACGGAATATATTTCTTTACAATGAACCAGTGATATTCGATTGCATAGAATTTAACAGTGAATACCGTCATATTGATGTACTAAATGATATTGCTTTTCTGTGTGTCGATCTAGATTTCTACGGGAAGAATGATTTAAGCGATGAATTCTACTCAAAATACCTTTATTATTCGGGAATGGAAGATGAATCACAATCGAAGCAATTGTTTCATTATTATAAAAGTTACAGGGCTAATGTGCGGGCAAAGGTTAAACTTATCAATGCAGCAAAAACCAGAAGAAATAACAACAGCAAAGAATTGAGTGATGCTGAGAAATATATCATTTTAATGGAGAACTACATGAATTTAAAAACAGAAAAAGTATGAAACTCACGTATAAATTTGATGAACTGGATGGTTCGAAGGTGAAGGAAGTTGGCGGTAAAAATGCATCACTTGGAGAAATGTTTAAGGAATTAGGGTCGAAAGGAATAAAAATCCCGGATGGTTTTGCCACATCATCAGAGGCTTACTGGAAGTTTGTCAGGGAAAATGAAATTGAAGATTCCCTGAAGGAACAATTATCTTCGCTTGATTCGCTTGATTCGGAGAAACTGAAAAAAGCGGGTAAAAAATGCCGTAAGCTGGTTATGGATTCCAAAATTCCGGATGAATTGAAAGATGCAATTCTTGAAGAGTATAATGCGCTGAAGGAGCGGGAAGAATCACTAACAAGTGTGGCTGTGCGAAGCAGCGCAACCGCCGAAGATTTGCCAAATGCAAGCTTTGCCGGGCAACATGAATCATACCTAAATATTAAAAATGAAGATGAATTACTGGTAGCCTGGAAAAAATGCGTGGCTTCTCTTTTTACCGACAGGGCCATTAAATACAGGGAAGAGAATGATTTCGAACATATGAAAGTGGCACTTTCTGTTGGTGTGCAAAAAATGGTTCGCTCCGATCAGTCTTCTGCAGGTGTGGCTTTTACTATCGATCCGGATAGTGGTTTTGAAAAAGTAATTCTTATCAACGGTACCTGGGGACTGGGTGAAAACGTGGTTCAGGGAACTGTTCGTACCGATGAATTTTATTTGTTTAAAGAGACACTCGAAAGCGGGAAGTATCCTATTCTTTCAAAGAAACTGGGAACAAAAGCCAAAACAATGGTTTATGTAAAAAAGAAGAAAAAGGATGAAACAACAGAAAATAAAAAAACTCCGCGAAAGAAAAGGAATAAGTTTGTTCTTTCGGATGATGAATTAATAAAGTTGGGTAAATGGTGCCTTGAGATTGAACGGCACTATAAAAAAGCTATGGATATTGAATGGGCAAAAGATGGCGAAACAGGAGAGCTTTTTATTGTTCAGGCGCGGCCTGAAACAGTGCATTCGTCAAAGGATAAATCAAGTAAACTTAAAAATTACAGCCTTAAAAAACAAGATAAGGAACCCATTCTAACTGCTATTGGAATAGGGGATAAAGTTGCTGCCGGAAAAGCAAAAATTCTGGATTCGCCGGATGATGCTGATAAACTGGAGGAGGGAGATGTTCTGGTAACTGAAATAACCAACCCTGACTGGGACACTGTGATGAAAAAAGCTTCTGCTATTATTACTGACAGCGGAGGCCGCACAAGCCATGCTGCTATTGTAGCCCGGGAACTTGGTGCTGTTGCTGTTGTTGGCGCCGGTGATGCTACTGACAAAATTAAGGACGGACAGGAAATAACTGTTTCATGTGCCGGGGGAAACGAAGGTCTTGTCTATGATGGTATTCTTGAATGGGACGAGGAAGAAATTGATCTGGAAAAACTTGGAAAACCGAAAACCGAAGTCATGTTAATTCTGGCCAATCCCGGGACTGCATTTAATCATGCAATGAAACCTGTTGACGGGGTTGGGCTGATGAGGCTTGAATTCGTAATAAACAGTTCGATAAAGGTACACCCGCTTGCACTTTTAAAGTTTGATGAAATCAAAAAGAAAAAAATCAAAAAGAAAATCAAAAAAATTACAGTGGGCTACGAGGATAAAACCGAATATTTTGTGGAAAAACTGTCGCAGGCGGTTGCAATGATAGCGGCAGCTTTTTATCCGAAAGATGTAATTGTGCGCATGAGCGATTTTAAATCCAATGAATATGCCGATTTGATTGGTGGTCAGCAGTTCGAACCTGATGAAGAAAATCCAATGGTCGGATTCAGAGGTGCTTCACGTTATTATCATGAAAAATATAAAGAGGGATTTGCACTCGAATGTAAAGCCATGAAAAAAGTACGTGAAGAAATGGGACTGACAAATGTAAAACTGATGATCCCTTTTTGCCGCACAGTGGAAGAAGGGAAAAAAGTGCTGGAAGAGATGGGGAATAATGGTTTGAAAAGGGGAGTGAATGACCTTGAAGTATATATGATGACTGAAATTCCTTCAAATGTAATTTTGGGTGAAGAATTCGCTCAGATTTTCGACGGATTTTCTATCGGCTCCAATGATCTTACCCAATTGACATTGGGAATTGATCGCGATTCAGATTTGGTAAGTAGTCTGTTTTCCGAAAAAAATAATGCAGTAAAAACTTTGATTGGCTGGGCAATTGATAAGGCACACTACAAAAACCGTAAAATTGGTTTATGTGGACAGGCCCCCAGTGATTTCCCTGAATTTGCACAGTTTCTGGTTGAAAAAGGTATCGACAGCATTTCTTTCAATCCGGATGCAGTGGCGAAAGGAATTGAAAATATAGTAAAAGCCGAAAAAGGAAATGAACATAGTTAAAGATTAAATCATGCCTGAATTACCTGATGTTGAAGTTTACAGGAAAGAAGCCGAAAAAGCTAAAAATACCGAAATTGAGAATTTTGAAGCTGAAGAGGGTAAACTGGTGGCGATTTCAAAAAGCATTTTCAGTAAAAAGCTGAAGGGGCATCGGTTTATAGAAACCAACCGGCGCGGAAAATACCTTTTTTTATCCACTGATAACAATCAAACTGTTGTTATGCATTTCGGCATGACTGGCAATCTTCAGTATCTGAAAGAAAATGAGGAAGAACCCAAATATTCCAAATGCTGGTTTCAATTTAAAAACAGCCACAAATTGTATTATATCAGCAGGCGAAAACTGGGGCATGTTGAAATTACAGATAATCTGGATGAATATATAAAAAAGAAAGAACTGGCTGTTGACGCCATGGAAATGAGCGAAGAGGATTTTTTATCCGCATTGAAAAATAAAAATTCGATGCTTAAAACTGCAATTACGGATCAATCAACTATTGCAGGAATTGGAAATGTTTATGCCGACGAAATTCTTTATCAGACCAAAATGCACCCCAAAAAAAATACCGCAGACCTAAACGAAAGCGATTTAAAAAATCTTTATAAAAACATGCGGAAAGTTTTGGAAAAAGCCGTTGCAAAAAATGCTGATGTTTCCAGTTTGCCGGAAACCTATTTATTGCCTCACCGAAAGGAAGGTGATAACTGTCCCAAATGCAATGGGAAAATTAATAAAATCACTGTTTCCGGAAGGACAACCTTTTACTGCCCATCCTGCCAAAAGGAATAAAACAAATAAAAGCCACAAATGACAGAATAAGTTTTATACCTGCTTGTATAAATTTGTGACATTCGTGAATGATATTCACTTCTTAAATTTTCCCATATATTCTGCTTCTTCCAGAACCAGTCCTTTGATGGCATTGTGGAAATCGCCGGCAGTGTTTGCCGATTCCGGCGCCAGTTTCTTTTTTAGCGCAAATATCCTGAAAAAATACCTGTGTTCTTCTCCTTTTGGAGGACATGGACCGCCATATCCGGTTTTGCCAAAATTATTTTTCCCCTGTGTAGCGCCATTCTGAAGGTGCTTTTGAATGGGAATTGTAGCTTCAAGGGTATTTGAAGCTGCAGGTAAATTATAAACAATCCAGTGCGCAAATGTTCCTCCCGGTGCATCCGGATCTTCCACGATTAAGGCCAGGGATGCTGTGCCTTTTGGAACTTCATCCCATCGAAGTGGCGGAGACAAATCATCACCTGTGCAGGCATGTTTAACCGGGATACTGGCTCCGTATTCAAATGCTGTTGTTGTGATATTAAATGCCATAAATATTAAATTTTGTGTGTATAGATATTTTAGATGTTAATGACTGATACTTTCACTAAAAAACTCTTCCAGCTCTTTTGGCAGTTGTGCAACAATATGTTTTGATTCTCCTTCAGAAATATAGGTTGTTAATTCCCTGAAAACAACTGCTACGATTTCTTCAGTATGCTGTTGCCACCTGAATTCGCTTTCTCCATATTGGTACTGATGCTTTTTAATTTCGGTTAAAAACTGTTCGCGTGTATTCACCTGGGTAGGTTTTTCGGAATACTTCCAGTTATCAACGTAAACAGCCTTTAAAAACATCGGGAGCTGTGAAGCACATCCATTGATTCGCTGATTGTTAACCTGTCGCGCAAAGTATGCAAAAGGCGCGGAGGATAATTCCTGTTCGTGAAACATAATTTGGATGTCCGGGTTCATTTGCAAGATGATTTACAAATTCATTTCCTTCCTGTGCATATTTATTAAATTCCAAAGCCATAATTTTAAATTTTAAATGGTTATACAATTAAATTATTCACTTTCGTCATCAGCCAGTTGCTGTAATGATTGACGTAAAGTTTCGAGAGCTTCACCTGCTTTTCGAAAATCCTTTTCCTGCATCGATTGCAGGTAATTTTCGAAAGCAGTATTAGCTCTGCCTATGAGTTCCCGTATTGTTCGATCTGTTCCGGGAGTCGCTTCTTCTTTGGTTGCTGTAGTTGCAGGCGCCTGTCCCGGGGATTTGTATAGTTGAGCCAGCGCTTCATCAAAGGTTTCAGCATAACTTAAATTATCGTCGTGCATGACTGCCACCAGCCGTAACTCAGGATAGGCAGAAGTTTCAGATTGTAAATAAATGGGTTCCACATACAACATGGTTTTATTAACGGGAATAGCCAGTACATTTCCGCGAATAACGTTCGAACCACGTTGATCCCATAGAGTCAATTGTCCGGACAGGTAGGAATCCTGATCGATTTTTGTTTCCACCTGTTGCGTTCCAAGAATCCTTTTATCTTTTGGAAACTTATATGCAAGGAACCGTCCGTAGTTTTCCCCGTCACACATTCCTGCTATCCAGCCAATCATCACCTGTTTGTCTTTTGGAGTGAATGGCAGAATCAGTACAAATTCCATTTGATCACTATCTGGCTGTTCCCACATGATGTAGTAGGGTTCTACAGGTTGCACATCGTTATAGTATTTTTCGGTTGCACGCACCCATAAATCTTCCTGGTTGTAAAAAACTGCCGGATCAGTCATGTGGTATTTCGAATAAACAAGTCCCTGGATCAGCAACATATCCGATGGATAACGCACATGTCTGCGTAATCCTTCAGGCATTTCCGACCTGTCTTTCAGCATATCCGGAAATATTCGTTTATATACCTGCAGCAGTGGATCATCATCTTCGAAAACATACAGTTTTACTTCTCCTGAATAAGCATCGACGGTTATTTTTACTGAATTGCGAATGTAATTTTTACCCCGAAGATCATTGCTGATTCTGCTGAACAAACTTTGGGAAACATCGCCCCGGTTGTAACCAATCCGTTCCATTGACGAAAAAGGTTCGCTATAAGGATAATATTCCGAAGTAGTATAGGCATCTATTATCCAGAACAATTTTCCTTCGCTTAAAACGATGTACGGGTCGTCATCGAAATTCAGAAAAGGGGCAACATTTTGAATCCTGTCTGTAATCTGCCGGTGAAACATTATCCGGCTTTCGCTGGTAGGGTAGCCCGATAATAAAAACCTGGTGGTTCCATACTGTGAGCCAAATAAAAATTTTCGCCACAATCCGGTTAGCTGAACTCCGCCTTTACCTTCATAACGGGCATAAACATTATTTTCGCCACTTGGATAATCAAATTCCTGTTCTTTTGTATTAACTACAACAAAATCATTTGTCAATTCACCGTAATAAATTTCAGGACGATCGACTTCCAGTTCTTCAAACCTGCTTACCGGCGGAATATCTTTAACCAGAAGATTTGGCAATCCTTCAGTGGTAAATTCACTTACACGGTTTAACGTAATTCCATAGCCGTGAGTGTATTTAAACCGTTTATTTACAAAAGTCTGGCTTTCGGGAGGCAGGTTGCCAGTTTCCATTTCGCGGGCCGAAATCATTACCTCGTTGTATGAATCATTAAAGTTGTACCTGTCGATATCAACATCTGTAAATTCATAATAAAGCCGTATTTCCTGGAACTGTTTAAAAACTTCATCCAGCGCCCGGTAATCCCACAGCCGTATATTATTTAACAGGTTGCTGTTTTCTTCAATTATTTCCTGAGTCAATACATCGGTAGCCGGAAATTCCTGCTCTTCCACCTTGTCCAGATGAAATCCGTAGCGTGTAAACTGAATGTTGTTTTCAATGTAAGGCCGCTCCACAGTAATTTCATTAGGCTCCACCTTCATCCATTGAAATAATGACGGAAGCACCAGTAAAGCAACTATCCATATTCCGAACACTACTGCCGGAATTAAATAAAGATCGGAAAGCACATTTCTTTTTTGTTTACTTATAAATAATCCTGTAAATCGTTTTCTTCCTTTGGGAATTGCCATTAAAATTCCAGCAAGTGCAGTCAATACCGCCATTGAAAACAGCATCGGCAGCCTGATTTTATGATCTGTCCAGCCAGGACCCGAAACAACTCCCTGCTGGGAATACATCAGTTCAAACCTGTTGATGTACTTTCCAAAAGCAAGTACAAATAAAATAACACCAGCACTTATAAACAGCGATTTGTTCAGGTTCACATCTTCCCGAAGAACAAATTCAGAATTGCCACCTGAAATGTTTTTGAAACTTGCAAGCAGAGAAGCTGCAAAGGCAACAAAACTCAGAAATAACAGTGTGCTGTATACTATTTTAAGAAATGGAAAAGTGAAAAGATAAAACCCTGTATTCAGGTTAAATATTGGATCAGTAACCGGTGTTGATACTCTGAAAATATACATCAGGACAGTTTCCCAATCCGAAAAAAGCCAGACTGCACTGAATAGAGCACCTGCAAAAACAGCAACGTACCGGATAAATTGTTGTCTTTTTTCACGTAAGGAAAATGTGAAAAGAAAAACATAAAATCCGCCTAATATAAATGCACCGGCAAATAATCCAATTTTGGCAAACCAAACTGTCCAGAAGCGATCATTGTATCCAAGGGCATCAAACCACAGTTTTTCTGCCCAAAACCCCAGAAACCAGGAAGAAAGCAAGGTCGCTGCTCCGATAACAGCTCCGGCTATGGTTAAGAACAACTTTTTTGATTTCAGTCCCTGAAAAATCAAAAAACCAGCCAGCGCAAGAAAAACAATAAAGATTACAGTATACACAATGCCTTTTTATTTTAATTCTTATTTGTAACGAAAAAATCTGTGCCAAACTTTAGGTTAAGAACCAGGTTGTAATTCTGGCTTAATCAATCAGTTGCAGCAGTAGATGATAACCTTGTTCAAATAATTTACGCGTTTATTCTTCAACCGGTTACAAACTGTGTTGTTATTTCGGAATTGAGGTTAACGGAAATCCGTCAGTTTTCACGTGTAACAACTAAATGGCTGTTTGTGGAATAAAATCCCAGGGGAGATATTAAACCACATAAAAAACAGCGGTATGATAAATCTTCTGATTTATGGAAGTAATAATTAGTTGTTTTGAAATGAAATAATAAATATTGTATTATGGCTATTCAGACGAACCCCATGCAGGTTTATTCTGCTTTTATGCCTGTACTGCCAGGGTTTTTTAATAAATTTGAATTAACTTAAAGGTTTTTAAATTCCAACAGTAATCCTAATCAAAATAAACGAATATGACAAAACTAACAAGAAGAAAACAGCAGTTTCAATGGAAATGGCTTTTCCTTTTTATGATTCTGTTTCTGGTTTGGCAACTGTTATTAACGAATACGGCGGTGGCACAAAATCAGATGGTTAGCGGCAAAGTAACCGATGCAACCTCGCAAGAGCCTGTTCCCGGAGTAAATATAGTGGTGGAAGGAACATCCAATGGAACTGTTTCAGATACTGATGGAAACTATAGCCTTCGGGTAAATAATCCACAAAATGCGGTGCTGGTATTCCGTTTTATTGGATACGCCGAACAAAAAATTCCGGTAAATGGGAGATCGACTATAGATGTACAGATGGAAGTTACATCAATTGGGTTAGATGAAGTGGTAGCTATAGGTTACGGTACAGTCTCAAAAAAAGACTTGACCGGTTCTGTTTCTTCAGTCTCAGGCGATGTATTTCAGGATATTCCTGTAACATCAACTGCGCAGGCAATAACGGGTCGACTGGCCGGAGTTCAGATTACAACAACAGAAGGTTCACCCGATGCCGAAATAAAGATAAGGGTTCGCGGTGGGGGATCAATCACTCAGGATAATTCACCCCTGTACATAGTTGATGGTTTTCCGGTAGGAAGCATTAGTGATATTGCACCTACTGATATTGCTTCTATCGATGTATTGAAAGATGCCTCTTCAACGGCAATTTATGGAGCACGCGGTGCAAACGGTGTGGTTATTATTACAACCAAATCGGGAGTAGCAGGCGAAATAAATGTGAATTACAACATGTATTATGGTGTTAAACAAATTGCAAAAACGCTGGATGTATTAAGTCCGTACGAATATGTTTTATGGCAGTATGAGCTGGCCGGGGAAAGTGGAAATACAGCACGTAATTTCGAAAGGTATTATGGTGTCTTTGGTGATTTGGAATTGTATAAAGCGCAGGCAGGTTCAAACTGGCAGAACGAACTTTTCGGGAGAGATGCCATTACACAGTATCATAATGTTAGTGTTACGGGTGGTTCAAATACAACAAAATACAATCTGAGTATGACAAGAAGCGATGACGAAGGTATTATGCTCGGGGCAGGTTATGTTAGAAACAACATCAACCTTAAACTGAACAGTAAAATCTCAGATCGTATTTCACTTGATTTCAGCACCCGTTTTTCCGATACGAATGTTACCGGTGCTGGTACCTCAACCGAAGGTTCTTCATCAAACAGCCGGTTGAAACATGCAATAAAGTATTCACCGGTTCGCGGACTGCAGGAATTTTTGGATGCTGTGGATTTTGAAACGGATATGGAAGCTGCCAGTCAGTTGTACAACCCTGTTGATGTGGTAAAAGATGATTACAGAAGCTCAAACCGCCAGAATCTTACTTTTGATGCAGGCGTAAGTTTTAAAATAATTGAAGATCTTATGTTGAGAAGCGATTGGGGAGTGGAGTTTGAAAACCGAAGGGAAGATCGTTTTTATGGTCCTTCCACTTCGCAGTCGAAAAACAACAGCGGAGGAACCCCAATGGTGAACATCGAAACACGCGAAGGTTTAAGACAGAGAATGGCAAATACCCTTTCTTTCACTAAAGACGATTTTGTGCCAGGCCACGATTTAAATGTATTGATTGGACAGGAAATTTTCTTTTACCGTTCGAAAATGCTCGAAATGGAATCACGGTTTTTCCCAAATGATGTGGATGTTGAAGCAGCACTCGCAATGATGAACCTTGGAGTGCCTCAACCGAATCAATCCTTTGTTTCTCCTGAAGATCGTCTCTCCTCATTTTTTGGAAGACTGAATTACAATTTCCAGGAGCGTTTTCTGGCAACAGTAACATTCAGGGCTGATGGTTCGAGCAAGTTTGCAGCTGGAAACCGATGGGGATATTTTCCTTCTTTTGCAGCAGCCTGGCGAATTTCAGAAGAACAATTTCTTGCTGATGCGGCTTATCTGTCGAACCTGAAACTGAGGGCAAGCTACGGAACAGCAGGAAACAACCGCATTGGTGATGACATGTGGAAAATGCTTTACACAACAAGCGACGGCGACAAACCCTATTATATTGATGAAAACCTTCAAAACCAGTTAATTCCCGGAACAACAATTGCAAATCCTGATTTGCGCTGGGAAACAACTTATACCCGAAATATTGGTCTCGATTTCGGCTTCTTCAATTCAAGGCTAAATGGTACAATTGATGCCTATCTGAATACAACAAAAGATTTGCTCATCCGGGCCAACATTCCAAGTAATACCGGCTATGATTATCAAATGCAGAACATTGGCGAAACATCAAATAAAGGGATCGAATTTACAGTTGACGGATATTTAATCAGAACAAATGATTTTACCCTGAACGCATCATTTAATATTGCCTTCAATGTAAATAATGTTGAAGAACTGGGCGATGTAAAAATGTCGCTTCAAAGTTCGGGCTGGTACGGAAGTTCATCAGGCCCAACCGGTGATTATTTACTTCGCGAAGGTGAACCGGTGGGGCAGATGTGGGGTTACGTAACTGATGGAATGTACCGGTATGATGATTTTAACTATGACCCTGATACTGAAACTTACACTTTAAAACCGGGAGTTGCCGACAACAGCGCATTGATTGGTGCAAGATATTTTGGACCCGGAACATTGAAGTTTAAAAAGCTTTCGGGGGAAGGAACAGTTGTAAATCCTGAAGAAGACCGCACGATCATTGGCAATGCAAACCCAAAACATACCGGCGGTTTTAGTTTAACTTCAACATTTAAAGGCTTCGATTTCTCAGCTTTGTTTAACTGGGTTTATGGAAATGACATATACAATGCAAATAAACTCGAATTTACATCGTTTCCTGATACAAGACTTTATGGTAACCTGTTGCAGATGATGAACCGTGACGCACGATTTTCAATTATTAATCCGGAAACGGGTGAGTTTGTTTACAGCCCGGAAGAACTTTCGGCTGTAAATCAGGATGTGAAAATCTGGCATCCGATGATGAGCCGGGTTGTGCTTCATTCATGGGCAATCGAAGATGGTTCGTTTCTTCGTCTCAACAATGCAACTTTGGGTTATACATTACCTCGTTCCCTTACTGCAAGGGCATATATTGATAAATTGAGAGTTTATATAACGGGATATAACCTGTTCATCATTACCAATTATTCCGGATATGATCCTGAAGTTGATACCCGGCGCTCTACACCGTTGACTCCCGGGGTTGATTACTCGGCATATCCGAGAAGCCGTTCAATTATTGCCGGTGCTAATGTTACATTTTAAAATTGTTTGATTATGAGAACCTTATATATTTATCTTTTAACAGCCGCTTTCGGAATCATTGCAGGTATGGGTTGCAGCGACGACTTTCTTGATACCGAAACCAAATCAAGTTACACTACTGATGTGGTGTTTTCAAATCCTGCTTTTACATTAAATGCCTTGTATGGAATTTATTCAGTAATGACCTGGGATGAAATGTATTCACAGAAATTACCATTTTATGCAGGTATGAATTCAGATATTGAAGTCGTAGCTTTTGGATCAGGAGATTATGGCGATAATGGACGCCGGGGAATTGGAAATTATCTTGCTACACCCGGAAATACTGAACTGGCGCGTCCGTGGAATGCATTGTACCGTGCAATTGAAAGGGCAAATATTTTAATTGCCGAAGTACCCAAAAGTCCTGTTATGGAAAGTAATGACCAGGAAGCCAAAGTAAAAATGATGACATATTATGGCGAAGCTTTAACATTAAGAGCATTGTTTTATTTCGAATTAATTCGAATATGGGGTGATGTTCCATTTAAAACGGAACCCACAAAACCTGATGGTTCAAACTTCTTTTTACCGAAAACAGATCGCGATTCAATATATGAAGCATTAATAGCTGATTTGCAGGAAGCACAGCAATATGTACCCTGGATTAACCAAAGTGAAGCAGGCACGCCCGAACGTGTAACCAAAGGTTTTGTAAAAGGGTTGTTGGCACGGATAGCCCTTTTCAGGGGCGGATACTCATTGCGGGCAGCTTCCAATACAATGGAAAGAGGATCAAACCCGGAAAAATATTATGAAATTGCCCGGCAGCAAACAAAGGAAATAATCGATGCAGGAATACACAGTTTAAATCCTTCATACAAAGATGTTTTTTACCGGCAAAATCAGTTACAACCCGATCGCCAGTTTTATGAAAGCCTTTTTGAAGTCGGCCATGGAATGACACGCAGTGGCGAAGCGGGTTATTATGCCGGAGTAAGGTATGACACAAATCCAAAATACGGCCGCGGCACACAAGGTGGAGCGCTTACTTTACCCCATTATTTATATACGTTTGATTCGGCAGACAGCCGTCGCTACCTGGCTGTTGCCTTTTATAAATACAACAACGTGCCTCAGCAGGAAATTTATACTGATCCTTCACAATTTCGTATTGGAAAATGGTCGGTGAAGTGGATGACAGACGCATATATTGCGCAAAACCGGAATGCAGGAAATAAATTGCTTACAGGTGTGAACTGGACAATCATGCGTTATTCTGATGTTTTGCTCATGTTTGCTGAAGCTGAAAATGAATTAAATGGTCCTGACGAACTGGCCAAAGAAGCATTAAAAAAAGTCCGCCGCAGGGCATTTCCACCGGAAGAATATCCTGAAAAGGTTGAAGATTATGTTAATGGGTTGAACAGCAAAGAAGAATTTTTTCAGGCAATTGTAAAGGAACGTGCACTTGAATTTGGTGGAGAGGGCATTCGCAAATATGATTTAATTCGCTGGAACATGCTTTACGATAAAATTATGGAAGCCCGCGAATTGAACCGGAAAATTGTAAATGGTGAACCTCCGTACGATCAGTTACCTGAATTCCTGTACTACCAATACCAGAACGCCGATCCGGAAGATCTTGATTTCAGCACATTAAACCTTGATGAAGATTTGGGAGATTTAAACATACCCGGATTCGACAGGGTAGAGTGGATGTCAGGTTTAAGTGACAGCAATAAAGAAGAATTTATTAACTGGCTCGATTTGATGTCATCAGGACTGGATCAAAATCCCCAGCGCAACCTGCTGCCAATTGCCCAGCCTGTAATTGATGATGCAAATGGTGCATTTACGAACGATTATGGATATTAACTGTTTAAACTTAAAGTTATGCGTTTTGGATTTTCAAAATTAGTACTGTTCGTTTCCCTTGGATTGTTTTTATTGCAACCTGCATGCAAGGAAGACGAAGTGCAGCCAAATGAAAAAGTGCGGCTGTTCAGACCGGTTGAAGTGACGGCCAGTTTTGATGGAACAACAGTTGAAATCAACTGGCTGCCCATAAAAGGTGCACAATCATACAGTCTCGATTTAAGTAAAGACAGCCTTCAGTTCGAAAATATCGTTAAAACGATAAACAATATTACCGAATCCTCTGTGGTAATTCCTGAACTGGCAGGCGGTTCCCGGTATTCTGTCAGAATAATTGCAATTGCCGATCAGGAACAGTACAATTCAAAATATGCTGAAGAAACTTTTGTCACTCCTACAGAGAACATTCTTTACCAAATCGACAGTGAAAATATCGGTGCAAATGATGTGATCGTTAAATGGGATCCTTCAAAAACGGTGACACGAATTGTAGTTACTTCCGCTTCTGGTTCCCCTTTGGAATTTCAGGTGAGTGATGCAGAAAAAAATGCAGGCGAAAAATTGCTGGAGGGTTTGACTGGGGAAACAAGTTACCTTGTTGAAATATACAATGCTGAAATTCAGCGCGGTGCAGTTCCGTTTAAAACATTAATTGATATTGAAGGTGCTACTATTATTAATCCTGAAGATGACTTGCGGGAAATTATGACTACTGCCGGTGGCGGATATTTTGTACTTATGCCAGGCGAGTACCTTGTGAGTTCGGGAGCAATTACTCTTACTTCAAACACTGTTGTAAAAGCCTTCAATGCAGCCAGTAAGCCTGTAATCCATGTGCTGATGGACATCGACGGATCCGGAAGCTATGTTTTTGAGAATATAGAATTTTCAGGTTTTACTATTGATGAAGAAAGTGGTGAACTTTCTCAGGAAACAAGAGAAAGTTATGTGTTAAGGATAAATGAAAATACCACGGCAGATGCGGTTACTTTAAATGGCTGTATTGTGAAAAATTACGATCGTTCTCTTATTCGCGGAACAAGCGGAGGATCAGTGGATGTGGTAACCATAAACGATTGCATTGTCGAAGATGTCACTTCAGGAAACAACGAATTTCTTGATTTCCGCAGTTGCGCTGTCAATGAAATAAACATAACAAATTCAACATTTTCAAAATCAAGCAATACCCGCCACTTTTTGCGTTGCGATGATATTGCTGGTCTTGAAGGTCAGATTATAAACATTGAAAATTGCACATTTTACCAGGTTGCAACACCGGCTAACAGGCTGGTTTACATTCGTACATTGGGAAATAAAGTGACAGTTAAGAATTGTGTGTTTTCAGAAATGGCTGATGCTGAGTATCGAATTGATGATCCGGCAACAGGTTTTCCGGTAATCGATTACAATTATTATCATCAGTCACCGGTGCTGGCCGCTTCCGAATTTAATGGTCCAAATATTATTGTTGAAAATGATGAAAGCCCGTTTTCCGGAAATCCCGAAGAAGGAAATTTCACTATTGATTTTAATTCACCCATTCGAAATTCAGGCGAAGGAAATTCGGCAATGGGAGATCCGCGATGGGTATTTTAATTTTTAAAGAATTACGATTTAATGGATGGATTGTGAAAATGCAAGATTAAATTAAAAGAACCCAACAGGCTGTTTTATTAAAATGAATGTTAATTAATTTTTATGATAAAGAAAATACATTACCTGCTGTTTGTTGTTTTTCTGGCAGCGGCAGTTATGAGTTGTGAGAAGGAAGATCCAATACCCGGTCCGGGAGATGTTACAAACGATGACGAGGATCCCGGGGATAACGGAACTGTCAATCCTGATAGTGTTATCGCGTTTCCGGGGGCCGAAGGTGGTGGAATGTACACAAAAGGAGGCAGGGAGGGAGATGTTTATATTGTGACTTCACTTGAGGATAATATTTCGGAAGGAACATTGCGATGGGCATTAGGGAAACAGGGTGCGCGTACAATTGTTTTCCAGGTAACAGGAACCATTTATCTTGGTTCTGAATTGAGAATCAGCAACGGAGATTTAACAATTGCCGGACAAACGGCACCCGGAGGTGGTATTACACTTGCAAATTTTCCGGTAACAGTTTCCGCCGATAATGTAATTATTCGGTTTATTCGATTCAGAATGGGAGATGAAATGAAAGTTGAAGGGGATGCTGTTTGGGGCCGCAGGCAGAAAAACATCATAATCGACCACTGCAGTATGAGTTGGAGCACCGATGAGTGCGCTTCATTTTATGATAATGAAAATTTTACCCTGCAATGGTGTCTGATTGCTGAAAGCCTCAACGAATCAGTTCATGGGAAAGGTGCACATGGTTACGGCGGTTTGTGGGGCGGTTATAATGCTTCATTTCATCATAATCTTTTGGCACATCACAAGAGCCGCAATCCCCGCTTTTACGGTGTCCGCGATGGTATTGAACGGGAAATGGCAGAGATGGCAAATAACATCATTTACAATTGGGGTGAAAATTCTTCTTATGGTGGCGAAGCTGCTAAGGATAATATCATTAACAATTATTATAAGGCCGGTCCTGCAACAAAAAAGAACCCTGATAGAATTTTTGAAGCATATTATGAAAATTCATACGGTCAGTTTTTTATTGAAGGAAATTTTGTGTCCGGTTTTCCTGAAATAACTGAAAATAACTGGTTGGGAGTCGATTTAAAAAGCAGTGGCGATTTGGAAACCTTAAAGGCTGAATCTCGTTTCCCGGTAATTCCTGTTGAATATGAAACTGCTCAGGAAGCTTATGACCATGTGCTGAATCATGCAGGGGCCAGTATTTACAAAGATGCTGTTGATGAACGGATAGTGAATGAAGTAACATCCGGCACTGCCACTTACGGCGGAAGCTGGGGCGATGGTCTTGGAATAATTGATTCTCAGTCTGATGTTGGTGGCTGGCCCGATTTGCCTGCTGGCAATGCACCTGCAGATGCCGACAAAGATGGAATTCCCGATGAATGGGAAACCGCTAAAAAATTAAATTCTGCGGATGCCTCCGATGCATCAGGTCACGATTTAAACAACTCCTGGACCAATCTTGAAGTATATTTAAACAGTATTGTAAAAGAAAAAATCAATTTTGGGGAATAAATTTAAAAATCAATTTAAAAATAGAATAAAGTTGAAGAAACACTTATTTCATGTTGTTGTATTGATTTTATTTTATGGAGCGTCAAATGCTCAGTTACCTGCATTCCCGGGTGCCGAAGGAGGAGGAATGTTTGCCACCGGCGGAAGAGGCGGCAGGATTATTTTTGTAGATAACCTGAATGATAAAGGCGATGGCAGCTTTAGAGAAGCAATTGAAGCAGAGGGGCCAAGGATTATAATCTTCCGGATTTCAGGAAATATAAAACTCAGTAAACGCATTCACATAAAACACGGTGATCTTACAATTGCAGGTCAAACTGCTCCGGGCGATGGAATTTGTTTAAATGATTACGGAATCCGCATTGATGCAGATAATGTTGTGATTCGTTATTTACACGTACGTCCGGGAGATACTGTGGGAGAGGAAAATGATGCAGTTTCGGCAATTGGACACAAAAATATAATAATTGATCATTGCAGTTTTAGCTGGGCAATCGATGAAGTGGGTTCATTTTACGACAATGAAAATTTTACCCTGCAATGGTGTATTCTCAGCGAAAGTCTTTTCAATTCTGTACACCATAAAGGGGAGCATGGTTATGGCGGAATCTGGGGGGGAATGAATGCCTCATTTCATCATAATTTGTTGTCTGATCATACAAGCAGGAATCCCCGTTTAAACGGCTCCCGCTATACCGGCGATCCGGATGCAGAAATGGTGGATTTCAGGAATAATGTAATTTACAACTGGGGATTTAACAGTATTTACGGAGGCGAAGAGGGAAAATATAACATTGTAAATAACTATTTTAAACCGGGACCTGCAACCAAAAAAGATGCACGAAACAGGATTTTAAACCTCACTCAGTTTTTTTACAACAAGAACATTAATCCGGATACCCTGAGTGCCGGTTTGTTTTACATTACAGGAAATGTGGTGGAAGGTTTCCCGCAGGTCTCTGAAGATAATTGGGGCGCAGGCATTCAGGGAAAGGGGGTAACTGCTGAAACAAAGGCATTTTCAAGATTGAATGCACCCATTCCTGCATTTCCGGTTTCAACAACAGACGCAGTAACGGCTTTTGACAAGGTTATGCTTTCTTCAGGTGCAAGCTTGCACCGCGATGCAGTTGATGTCCGGATTATAGATGAAACAATTACCGGAAAAGAACGTTTCGGAAAATCTTTTGAAGGAGGAAACAATGGCATTATAGATTCGCAAAATGAAGTGGGTGGCTGGCCTGAACTTCAAAACAAAAAAACGCCGCCCGATTCCGACAGCGATGGAATGCCCGATGAATGGGAAAAGAAAAATAATCTTGATCCCTTTGATGCTTCTGATCAAAATAAAAGAACAGCAGACAACAATTACACAAACATTGAAGTTTATATGAATTCGCTTGCCAAAAGCAATTAACATGGAGCTTCCAATTCTAATATTTTTGAAATGAGAATAAGTACAGCAGCAGTGTTTCTTTTTGTTTTCGCATTTATTAATAATGGGATCGCTCAAAAAGGATACTATAAAATTGAATTCGAAATGCAGCAGGTGAAGGAACCGGAAATTCCGGACTATGCTGTAAATATCAAAGATTTTGGAGCAGTAGAAGGTGGTCAGGTATTAAACAGTAAAGCTTTTGCCGATGCAATTGAGGCAGTAACCCAAAAAGGTGGTGGAAAAGTTATCGTTCCGGCAGGAATCTGGCTCACCGGCCCCATTATTTTGAAAAGCAACCTTGAAATTTATACAGAACAAGGTGCGCTTGTCCTTTTTTCAACCAATAAGGACCTTTACCCTGTTATTAAAACAAGTTTTGAAGGTCTGAATACCTGGCGGTGTATGTCGCCTGTTTATGGCAAAAATATAGAAAATGTTGCACTTACCGGAAATGGAATATGGGACGGTTCAGGCGATGCGTGGCGTTTTGTTAAAAAGAGTAAGCTTACATCTTCTCAATGGAAAAAACTTGTTGCTTCAGGTGGTGTTGTCAATGAAAAAGGAGATGAATGGTATCCGTCAGAACAGTTTAAGGAAGCACAGGAAAATGCAAATATGAATGTTCCCGCAAATCTTGAAACAAAAGAAGAATTTGAGGCAATCCGTGATTTCCTTCGGCCGGTGATGGTCAGCATTCAAAACAGTAAACGGATACTCCTTGATGGACCAACATTTCAAAATTCACCGGCATGGTGTCTTCATCCGCTAATGGTGGAAGATTTAACAGTCAGGAATGTAACAGTAAGAAATCCGTGGTATTCCCAAAACGGCGATGGAATTGATATTGAATCATGTACAAATGTGCTGGTAGAGCATTCAAATTTTGATGTGGGCGATGATGCAATTTGTATTAAATCAGGAAAAGATGAAGATGGTCGTCGCCGTGGAATTCCATGCAAAAACCTGATAATCCGTAACAATACCGTTTTTCATGGTCATGGTGGGGTAACTGTTGGCAGCGAAATGTCGGGCGGTGTGCAAAACATGCACGTTTCAAACTGTACATTTATGGGGACCGATGTTGGATTGCGCTTTAAGAGTACCCGCGGGCGTGGCGGAGTGGTGGAGAATATTTTTATTTCGGATATCCGGATGACAGACATTCCTACGTATGCTGTTTCTTTCAATCTTTATTACGGAGGAAAGTCAGTTTCTGAAATGCTGGCGGAGGGAAATACAGAATCTTTATCAAAAAAAGAGCCTGTAACGGAAGAAACTCCGCAGTTTAAAAATATTTCAATCCGGAATATTGTGGTGAAAGGGGCGCTTCAGGCTGTGCTATTACAGGGACTTCCTGAAATGAAACTTGAGAACGTTAAAATCTCCGGTATGCTTGCTGAAGCTGACAACGGTTTTACAATAGTTGATACAAAAGATGTTACTGTTGAAAATGTTAAACTAATTTGTAAATCCGGCACAGCCTTCGAAATTTTTAACAGCCGGAACTTTCGGTTAATGAATATCGATTATGATTTTTCATCAGAAAATGCTGTTACAGTAAATGGAGAGGAATCTGAAAACATTCTGTTAATGCCTTCTTCTGAAATAAACCTGAAACAACATACAACTATTGGTAAAGAAGTACCATCGGGTGAAGTTGAGTTTTAACCTACAGAAAATGATACATCAAAATGGATTATTCCATTGCCGGATTGGTTCTTTTTTTGTGCCTGCAGTTTAATTTACCCGTTGACGACCCTGCCCCAATTGGCCGGGAGGGATGTATGTCGGTAAGTACCCATAAGATTTTTTTGTGAATTTATCCTTTGCCGTCTCTTTTTAAGGGATGGAAACATGAATAATAAAGACTGAGGACTTTGAACCCTGATAATGCAGGGCTCAAAGCCCTGTCGTTTGCAGTCTCAGCTAACTGTTGGTTTAAACCAACGGCATAGGAATAACATTGTTGTTGGTCAGACAAAAAACAGTGACATTGGACATCAATTGAAATATAATACAAGGGACCCTGAAACTTTTCAGGGTTTATTTTATGGCTTAATTTACACTTTTACCTTTATCACTTTTTCTGTAGAAAAAGGCAATTTTTCCATCGGGATTTCCACGGTACCAATCAACTATCC
>CAWFMB010000024.1:0-45897 GCA_963816685.1 uncultured Prolixibacteraceae bacterium
TCCCTGTATCAGCTGTCTTTATCATGGTCCTTTTTATAGTTCTTCATCATTTTGCCGAAATGTTTGTCTCTTTTTCGTCTTTCAGCAACCGATGCTTCGAAGTGGGATTTCTCTTTTTCCATTTTCAGGTAATTTTCATAAGAGCTGTGGTCTATCGTTCCCTCTTCTACGGCTTCAATAACCGCGCAACCAATTTCTCCGGTGTGGGTACAATCTTTAAACCTGCAGTTTTGTGCCAGACCGGTAATGGCATCAAAAACGGTTTCCAGACCATCTGTTGAATTTGTTATTCCCACTTCACGCATCCCCGGGTTGTCAATCAGAATTCCTCCATTGTCAAGGACAACCATTTCACGGTGACTTGTAATATGGCGTCCGCGGTTCGAATGTTCACCGATTGCATCAGTTTTCATCACCTGTTTAGCCGAAAGATTATTGAGCAATGTGGATTTACCCACCCCCGAAGAACCCAGCATGCAATATGTTTTTCCTTTTTCAATTTTGCTCAGCAAATCACGGTAGCCATCCTGGGTTTGGTTACTGATGGTAATCACCGGAACCTCTTTGATACGCTGTTTTATACTGCCTGTTATTTCCTCAAGCCGCTGATGGTTTATTAAATCGGTTTTTGTGAGGACAATTACCGGTTCCACCTTCGATGCATAACTAACAGTCAGATATCTTTCCAGCCGGTTGATGTTAAAATCGCGGTCAACCGCCTGAAGCAGAAACGTGACATCCACATTGGCAGCAATAATCTGTATTTCACCAAAATGGCCCTGTGCCTGCCTGGATATCACAGTAAGACGTGGAATTATTTTATGAATAACGGCAAAATCCGCATCAAAGGGGATCAGCGCCACCCAGTCGCCCACAGCAGGAAAATCCGCTCTTCCTTTTGCCGAAAACCGCAGGTTGCCGGTAATTTCGGCTTCCACTTCTCCGGTTTTTGTCCTGACGGTGTAGCGCTCCTTAATTAATCCGAATCACCCTTCCCACTCCGAAACCACTGAGCTGATTCTCTGCTCTCAGTTTTTCAACCTGCCCGTTGTATCCAAAATCCTGTAAGTTCATATCAGTATAAATTCGCCTTGAATTTAAGGTTTTTGTGGGATGATACAATTGAAGTTTAATAAAATATTATGGATTGATTCATCAGAAAACTGCATTTCCCGATATAACCTACTGAAGCCAGAAAACCTGACGCAGATGGAAACTGCGTCTCACTTACTCCAGGATTACTTTTCCTTCAATCTCTACCAGTAAATCATTGCGGCAGATATCTGCGACTATATATACTACCGGCAGGTTACCAAAATGTTTTTTAAAGGTCCGTTTTATGGCGGCAAAGTCTTTCCGGTTTTTTACATATACACGGGCATGGCCATATTTTGGCTGCAGTTGCCTGCCGGAAATTCCTTCAAGAATATCGTCAGAATAAAGCTGCTGAATATTTTGAATAGTAATTTCTGTCTGCTTCACCGGGTCGCCCACTCCAATCGTTCTTTCACCGGTAATGGAAGCTGTTCCCGAAACGAAAATCATTTTCTTTTCCGCAAATTCGAAGTAGCGCGCCCGCTCAAATTTAGGTGTGGCTTTAACCGGGCACTCCTCTCCCACCAACACGTTTTCACTATATGAATGGGCAGAAACCTGCTGCGGATTATCTATCGGCACCGATTTTACCTTGTCTGATTTCACCGCCACAAATTCAATAATTACACCGCCACGATTCATACCGATTCCGGTTGCAGCCGGAAAACCGGAATGTTCGAAATTTTGTTTATAAAACTCCGAACGGATGTTGTTAAATTCCTGGTAACGCTGGTTTTCTCCGTCAAATTCAAGTATTCCTTCCACATAATTCCACTGCCGGATAATCGAACTGACTGGAAAATCCGCTATCCGCAATATTTCGCTTAACCGCGTAAATGCAAGCCGGGCATTTTGGCTGCACTCCTTTTCATAACCTGACTGTACATTCCCGATTAAAAATTCAGTGTCTTCTCTACGAAATAAAATGGATGAATCATTTTCATGCTTAATAAAACGCGCCTGCCATTTCGATGCATCATAATAAAAAGCTTCAATAATTATCCGGCAGGTTAACGGAGGCTGGGCAATAAAATTCAAAATGATCTCTTCCGAAAACCTTGATTTAACTTCCTGCTGAATGCTCTTTGTTAATTCCGTGTATACCTTACCGGAAGCGGTATCAACAAAGAAATTAAGTTTGAAAATCTTCTTCTCTGAATTGATTTGACCCAGCTGTTGCAAGCAATTCTGAAGCTGTTCATTCAACGACCCGCAGCCACTTTCTGGTTTTATGTAAATTCGATTACCGTCTATAAAATACATCGCGTCCTTATTGCGTAAGGATTGCAAATATGAGTGAATTTTCTTTTAAAAAAAACTAATATCCCCCTTCGGCCCTGGCGCCATTTAAAACGGCTTCGGTGGAGCCAACTCCCAGCCGGTCGACTCCCTGCTCCAGAAAAGCCACGGCATCTTCCCAGGTACGAATGCCACCCGAAGCTTTTATTTTCATGTCGCTGCCAACGGTTTTTATCATCACATCAATGATTTCAGGGGTAGCTTTCCCTGGACCAAAACCGGTGGAAGTTTTCACAAAATCAGCACCGGCAACAAATGACAATTCGCAGGCCTTCGCAACCTGTTCAGGAGAAAGAAAGCCGCTTTCCTGAATAACTTTTACCAGTACGTTGTGTTTGTGTGCCACCTCCACAACTGCTTTTATATCTTCCACCACATAATGGTAATCCTCGCCCAGAAACCGGCCGATATTCATCACCATATCAATTTCGTCCACACCGTCTTCAATGGCCTGCTTTGCCTGAAAAGCTTTCACAGGAGTGGCATCTGCACCGTGCGGAAAACTGAGTACGCATGAAACCTTCACGCCGCTGTTTTCCAGTAATTCTTTTGCAGTTTTTATATCGCAGGGTTTCACACACATGCTGTAAACACCATTTTCAATGCACATACCGGCATGTTTTGCCAAATCAATTTCTGTGTACTCGGGTTTTAAAACAGCATGATCTATTGTTTTTGCAACTTGTTGTTTTGTGTACATTGTTTTGATATCTTTTTTAATTATTCGTGAATCTTCGTTTAATTTCGATTAAAAACTTAGCTAAAATTCTAAAATTGGAATTTTCAATTTCCTGCAGGAGAACATTTATGTCATTTATATAGCCTTTTTCAAGGGCAACAATTAAAACACCTAACGTCCCGGTGATATTTAACTTTAGATGACTGGCTTCTTTTCTTGCTTTACGATCATCACTTATTAATAAACAGCCTTCTTTTTCCAGAGCTAATGCAATTATGCTTGCTTCTCCCGGATCAAGTGACGATTCCAAAATTCTTTGATAGTTTTTTTCTACAGGATCTTCAATTAAAAAATAATCAGGCAGCGTTTTGCCAAACTCCTCTGCAACAATTGATGTAATACTTACCGTATTGAAAAGAGAATGCAAAATGTCCATTCGGCCCAGTCTTTCCAAAAGAATTAAACAACTGGTATCAGACACTATAATTCCGGGCATTGTTTATATCATTTTCAATATCTTCAGAAGAAGTATTAATGGGAGAAATATCATAAACCTCCAGAATATCGATAAAACTTTTCTTTGAAACCCCTGCTACCCTGGCCGCTTGTCCAAGTGTAAGTTTACCTTTTTCAAATAATTTTGCGGACAGCATCAATATTGCTTCTCTATCTGTAAGATCAATGTTGTCAGGCAGATGAATTGTTAATGTTTTCATACTTCAAAAGTAAATCAATTTAAACAAAATTCAATAAAACAAAACAAGTTCAACACCAAACCGTTCAAATCATTCCTCCATTTCCTTCAAAATCTCTTCTACCTGCTGGTTGGTTTTGGTTAGTTTTTCCTTGCAAATTTTAAGCAAAACTGAAACCCGTTTTACATTCTCTGCCAGTTCATCCACATCAGGTTCTTCGTTTTCAATCTTTTCAAGAATTGCTTCAATCTCTGCAATTGCTTCGTTATAGGTTAATTTTTTAACTGTCATTTTATTCTTTTATTTGTGATTTTACTTTTAACTTTTCCATCAGCAAACCGGGTTTCTATTTCATCGCCTGTTTCAATTTGTTGTGTTGATTTCACGATTTTACCCTCCTTAAGTGTGAGGGTGTAACCCCTCCTTAACACGTTTTCGGGATTCAGCAACCGCACCGTATTTTCATTCATATGTAGGCGTTCTTTTTCTTTATGAAAGAATTGCCGCGTCATTTTCCCTACAGAACTTTCCAACTGATTTAACCTGGTTTTCTGGTTTAACAATGAATTGCGGGCGATACGTCTTAAAATCCGGTGCTTTGTACTGAGCCTGTTTTTTATTTCCACAGAACAGACCGAAACGGCAGAATCAAGTTGGTGGTTCAATTGGTTCAGTTCTATATTTTTGTTGAAGGAATACCTGCTGACTTTTTGCTGCAGTTTATTTCCATTTCGAGTTAAAACTGCATTTTTATCCTGAATAAAATAACCCACCGATTGCTGGAGAATTTCGGCCTTACGCTCAAGTTGCCTGTGGTTCTGTTCCAGTTTTTCACGAACCCGCCGGATGATTTCTTCCTCCTTATCCAGCAGGTGGTCGTAAAACCGCTCTACTCCGTTAATAAAAAATTCGGCCACTGCTGTTGGGGTTTTCATGCGGGTATGCGCTACCAAATCAATGATTGTATCGTCTTTTTCGTGCCCTATTCCTGTAACTACCGGCAATGGGAACTGAACCAGGTTAAGCGCTAGTTCATAATTATCGAAACAGCTTAAATCGGCTGTGGCACCTCCGCCACGGATAATTGCCACTGCATCAAAAAAATCTTCGTACTGATAGATTCTATCCAACGCCCCGATTATTGATTTAACCGCGCCTGTTCCCTGCATCCAGGCTTCAAAAATCTGTGTGTAAAATATAAATCCATGCGCATTGGAATTTAACTGATGTACAAAATCCTGATAACCGGCGGCCGTTTTCGATGAGATAACAGCTATTTTCTGCGGAACAAGTGGCAACTGCAGCTCACGGTTCATATCGAAAATTCCTTCATTTTTCAAACGGGCTATAATTTCCTTCCGTTGCAAGGCCATATCGCCAACAGTGTAGGTTGGGTCGATATCTTTAATGTTCAGACTCAATCCGTAAGCAGAATGAAATTCAACAGTTACCTGTATCAAAACCTTTATCCCGTGCGAAAAAAACTGGCCGGTAGTGGTTTCAAAATAAGGTTTCAGCATCCGGTAGGTATATGACCAGATAGTGGCTCTTGAACGGGCAATGATTTCGTTATCCACTTTTTCCACCAACTCCAGATAGCAGTGCCCGCTTCGGTTTTCCTTTAACTCGCTTACTTCGGCAACCACCCATACTGTTGATGGAAACGCTTCGCAAAGTGTATCTTTTATTTGTTCGTTTAATTCAAAAAGTGTGAATTTTTGCTTCATTCGATTCAGCGGATTTTACTGATTTTAAATGTTTCCGAAACAGACCCAGACTCTATACTCAAAATTAGTAAACCTGTTGGTAAACCCTGCATATTGTGCACGATAATTTGCGGAGAAGCGACATGTTGTTCTTTCCGCAATAAACGTCCGTCAGGTGTAAAGAATGATATTTCAATATTCCCGGTTGCCTTGATTTTTTTGTTTTGAAGGATAATATAATCTTCAGCCGGATTAGGATAAACCTCCCAAAGTTTTTCAGCATTTACATATGGAGAGGAAGATATCTTCAGAATCTGATCTGCGGCTTTCATATCCGGGATTCCATACCCCAGCAACGAATCAGAGGCGGGATAAAGAGAGGCGCTTTGTTCGATTGCACTTTTAATCTGAAAAGCTGTTGCCGCCGGATTTGCCTGCCATAAACATGCACCCATTCCTGCCAAAACAGGCGAAGAAAAGGATGTACCGCTGCTGTAGCCAAGACTGCCATCACTTTTCTGAAGATATGTATTTCGCCCCAAAGCAGCAACATTTGGCTTCACGTGTCCATCGGAAGCCGGGCCGAAGGAAGTAAATGAAGCCGGTTTGGCCAGGTAATCCACCGCACCAACAGCAATTACGTTTTCACCGTCGGCCGGGGCGATAATGTATTTCCACGAACTGTTTCCTTCATTTCCGGCGCTGCAAAACACCAGCATTCCGCGGGAGGCGGCAATATCGGCACCCTGTGTAACACGTGTGGTATTGCCGTCCATTTCGGCATAGGTGTGATTCATCGATGCATCATCAAATGTATAATATCCAAGGGAAGAATTAATGACATCGGCTCCCACACTGTCGGCAAATTCGGCAGCAGCCACCCAATTATCTTCTTCAATTAAATATTCGGTACTTATTTCTTCTGAACGGATGAGCCAGTACGAAGCTTCAGGGGCAGTTCCAATTAATTCCCCTGGAATATCGGCAGCCATGCACGACAGGGCACTCATCCCATGATAATGCGTTTCGTAAAAATCGGATGAAGGATCAGCAAAATCCTTTGTGCCGAGTAACCGGTTTTCTGCGCGTAAACTATCAAACGCAGGATAAACATCCACATGATAAAAGCCGCCATCCAGTACAGCAATTTGAATTCCCTGCCCCCGGAAATTCCGGTTGTGCAGATATTGCCCGTTCAATTGTCCCACCTGATAAACAGAAAGTCCGTAATACGAAGTATCAATGGCAAAAGTATCTTCAGAAAAAGACGGTACTGCAAATTTATCCACAGCACTCTTGGTGGTCAAATCAGGCTTGGTGAGCTGGATATTTTTTACAAATGGAAATTGCAGAACTTTATACTCAAAACTGTCTATGTTGCATTTCACCGTTATGCCATTTAACCATTTGGAAGAATGCACAAATTCTGCCCCCAATTCCAGTACCTGATATATATATGCTGAATTGACAGGCAAATCCATCGAATCAACCGCAATATTCTGATTAAATCTTCTTTGGATGGCCCGTTGAGAAAGAAATTCTTCGGGGTGAGCAATCGAATATGCCGAATGGTTCTTATCGGTAAAAGCCACCCAGTAATAAGATTGTGCATTACCAATAACCGGGGACAAAACCAGTGCATTCAGCAACCCAATAAATAAAAGCCGGTACAACATTGAATCGGATTTAAAATCAGGTACCAAATTAATAAATAATCCGGCAATTTACCTGTCAATGTTCATTTGGCGCATGTATTCAGAAGGATCCTGCATAAATTTCTCCGGATCAATTAATGAATCCCGCCCCAATTCAATATTTCGCATTTGAACCGTATTGATGCTGTCCCTGACTTCCGGATTCAGAAGTTGCCCTTCGTTATATTTTAAGGTATACAACAGCTCACCTTCCGGATTGTAATACTTCCATTCCCCATCGCGCAAATTGTTTTTGTAATGGGCTTCCAGTTCAATTCGTCCGTTTTGAAAATAGCTTAAACAAAGTCCGTTTCGAAGGTTTTTACTATATTTACACTGCATGTATGGCTTTCCGTTTTTGAAAAATACTTCGTAATTTCCTTCCTGCAGATTATTTTGCCATTCCGACTGTTCAAGCAATTCGCCCGAATCATAATATTTGCGGCTTGTGCCCTGTTTTAATCCTGATTCAAAATATTCTTCCCCCGCTTTATGGTCATCCGAAAAATAAATCCACTGCCCCGCCTTTTTCTCATTCACATAATTTCCTTCCGCTATTTTATTCCCGAATTCATTGAAAAGAACAACCCGTGCTGTATCTGAATCTTCGTCGTATTTAATATCGGCTTTTAACCGGCCGCCTTCATGATAGCGTTTCCATTCACCAACAGGCTTTCCGTTATCGAAGCGCCCTTCGTACATCAGGCGCCCATTTGGGTACTTTTTCTGCCACAGCCCTTGTCGCAATCCATTTGAATCAGTTTGATTAATTTGTGCCGAAAGTAAAAACGGCACCAAAATAATCCATATTGTTATTAAAACCTTCATATTCATTTTTTGAATTAGAACTGCAAAACTACAGATTTATTTCAGAGCTAAATGTTATAAAAATTTAAACTCCAACAAAAAAAATGGAACCTAAAAACCACCGGTACAAGTTCATCCGCCGGTTAAAAACAAAGCCCTGCCTCAAAAGAGACAAGGCCTGTATTTTATCCTGAAGGTGATTTAATTTCACCAGTTATTTTACTTCTTCAAAATCCACATCAGTAACTTCGCCGTCATCTTTTCCTTTGTCAGACGAGCTGCTTTGCTGGCCTCCGCCCTGTGCACCACCGGCTTGTCCGCCCTGGGGCCCCTGGGCACCACCCTGTGCCTGTGAGGCATTATACATTTCCTGCGATGCAGCAGAGAATACAGTATTCAGCTCATTCATGGCAGTGTCAATTGCAGCCAAATCCTGAGATTTGTGTGCTTCCTTCAATTTAGCCAGTGCGTCTTCTATCGGTTTCTTTTTATCGGCCGGAATTTTATCGCCATAATCTTTCAGTTGTTTCTCCGTCTGGAAAATCAAGCTGTCAGCCTGGTTCAATTTATCCACCCTTTCTTTGGTTTGCTTGTCAGCTTCGGCGTTGGCTTCAGCTTCCTGTTTCATGCGTTTAATTTCATCGTCCGACAAACCAGAGGAAGCTTCTATACGAATAGACTGCGATTTACCTGTTGCCTTGTCTTTTGCATGAACATGTAGAATACCGTTTGCATCAATATCGAAGGTGACTTCAATCTGAGGCACTCCGCGTGGTGCCGGTGGCAGCCCGTCGAGGTGAAATCTTCCGATTGTTTTGTTTCCCGATGCAATCGGACGTTCACCCTGCAGCACATGGATTTCAACCGAAGGCTGATTATCGGCAGCAGTTGTAAATGTTTCCGATTTTTTGGTTGGTATCGTGGTGTTCGATTCAATCAGTTTTGTCATTACGCCACCCATTGTTTCAATACCCAAAGAAAGCGGGGTAACATCAAGCAGCAGCACATCTTTTACTTCACCGGTTAAAACACCACCCTGGATAGCTGCCCCAACTGCAACAACCTCATCCGGATTCACACCTTTCGAAGGTGTTTTCCCAAAGAATTCTTTTACTTTTTCCTGAATTGCAGGAATACGGGTTGATCCTCCAACCAAAATAACCTCATCAATATCACTGTTTGACAAACCAGCATTTTTCATAGCCTTGCGGCATGGTTCTATTGTAGCATTAATCAGTTTGTCGGCTAACTGTTCAAACTTTGAACGGGTGAGTGTTTTCACAAGGTGCTTTGGAATTCCGTCAACCGGCATAATATAGGGCAGGTTGATTTCGGTTTGAGTAGAACTTGAAAGCTCGATTTTTGCCTTTTCGGCAGCTTCTTTCAAACGCTGCAATGCCATTGGATCGCGTTTCAAATCAACACCTTCGTCTTTTTTAAATTCTTCTGCCAGCCAGTCAATAATGACCTGGTCGAAATCGTCACCTCCGAGATGGGTGTCACCATCTGTTGATTTTACTTCGAAAACGCCGTCGCCCAATTCAAGGATGGAAATATCGAAAGTACCTCCGCCAAGGTCGAATACTGCAATTTTCATGTCTTTGTCCATTTTATCCAAACCATAGGCCAATGAAGCGGCAGTAGGTTCGTTAATGATCCGCTGAACTTTCAGACCGGCAATTTCACCGGCTTCCTTGGTCGCCTGGCGTTGTGAATCACTAAAATATGCGGGCACAGTAATAACGGCTTCAGTTACTTCCTGACCGAGGTAATCTTCAGCGGTTTTCTTCATTTTCTGTAAAACCATTGCCGAAATTTCCTGCGGTGAATATTTACGGTCGTCAATCTGCACACGCGGCGTATTATTATCTCCCTTAACTACTTTGTACGGTACACGTTCAACTTCCTTGCTCACGCGGTCGAAAGTTTCTCCCATAAAACGTTTAATAGAGAAAACAGTTTTGCTGGGGTTGGTAATCGCCTGACGTTTTGCCGGGTCACCAATTTTGCGTTCCCCGTTTTCAACAAACGCAACAATCGAAGGTGTGGTACGTTTCCCTTCGCTGTTGGGTATCACAACAGGTTCGTTACCCTCCATAACTGCCACACATGAGTTGGTAGTTCCTAAGTCGATTCCAATAATTTTTCCCATTTTAATCTATATTTTATGTTTTTGTTACTTAAATTTTCAATTTTATGCATTAGAATGAGCAATGAATGTGCCACCACTTTTTTTAGGAATTATGACGAAATTATGACACCGGAAATGGTATAATTGTAAAATATGCTGTCAAATCCGGTGACAAAAAGGCAGAAACCTTGTAACCCTTCAAAACAGGAATTATATAATGAACAGTATATTCTTTTCAATGATATAAAAAGTTTATTAATTTCGGGGTGCAATTCAAAAACAATAATTATGACAACTAAACCATTGCGTACAGAACCTCAAAAACGTATTTATTCGCTTGATGCCCTTCGGGGATTCGATATGTTTTGGATTACCGGCGGTGGTGCCCTGGCAGTGGCAATTTCACAAATGACAGGTGCCGAATGGCTCGAGAACCAAATGGAGCATGTTCCTTGGGCCGGTTTTCATTTTTACGATCTGATTTTCCCGCTCTTTACTTTTATTGCAGGTGTTGCCATCCCGCTTTCTGTTAAATCGAAACTGGAAAAGAATATCCCCAGGGGGAGAATTCTGCAAAAGGTATTTACACGGCTGGTCATACTTATCCTTTTGGGAATTCTTTACAACGGTGCTTTTCAGAGAGGATTTGAAAATGCACGGATTGCCAGTGTTTTAGGACAAATTGGAATTGCCTATTTCTTTGCCTCATTAATCGTTATTTATTTTGAATCCTTACGCAGCCGTTTAGTCTGGCTTGGAGGAATTCTTCTTGCATTCGGAATAATTCAGTTACTGATACCGGTGCCGGGATACGGAGCAGGGGTTTTAACCCCGGAAGGCAGCATCAACGGATATATCGACAGGATGTTGCTGCCCGGAAGATTGTATGGCGGCACTTTCGATCCGGAAGGAATTATGTGCAGCCTTTCGGCCACAGGAATCGCATTAATGGGAACTTTTGCCGGTACTATTTTGCGCATGAAAAAAGCAGGCGACTGGCAAAAAATCAGCTACATGGCTGCGGCCGGAATTACATCTGTTATACTGGCGCTGATTTTTTCCACTTTTTATCCCATAATCAAAAGCTGCTGGACATCCACGTTTAATTTACTCGCAGGAGGCATCAGTTTTCTTCTTGTAGCCTTGTTTTATATGATTATTGACCACTGGGGTTTTCATGGATGGGCGTTTTATTTCAGGATTATCGGGATGAATTCAATTTTTATATACCTGTTCACAAGAATAATAGATGTCCGCAGAATATCTGAATTCTTTTTTGGCTGGCTTGCCAAACCGTTGGGTGAAAACGGAGATTTTCTGATATTACTTGGAGGACTGGCATTGATTTGGCTTTTGCTGTATTACATGTACAAGAAAAAAATCTTCCTTCGGGTTTAATTCCTGTTTTCTGCCTGCTTTTACAGAAAGTAAAACGATTGGATCCAAAAATTAAAAATACAGTTACAGAATTTCTGAAAGGGAAAATACCAGGACTCCTTGGGATTTATATATTCGGAAGTTTTGCGAATGACACTTCTACTTCCAACAGCGATAATGATGTTGGATTTCTGACGTATTCTAAAATTACACCTGTAGAAAAATGGGGAATCCAGGAAGAACTTTCATCAAGATTATTACGCGATGTTGATGTAGTTGATTTGAAAGATGCTTCTGTTGTACTTCGTACAGAAGTTGTGGATAAGGGAATACGGATTTATTCCGGCAACACTTATGAATATGACTCCTTTGAAATGCTCACCTATTCGATGTATGCCGATTTAAATGAATCAAGAAGTCTCATTTTAAATGATTTCAAAGAAAAATATGGACGAAATTCTGATAAATAAAAGGACCACGATTGCTTCAGAAATCCGGCAATCCATGATTACAGTTCAATGAATCTTGAAATTGTAAAAAATATTGTTGAAAATAATCTTAATCATCTTGTTGTATTTGCCGATTTGATGTTACGCATTTAATAAAAACAGAATTATTTAATACCGGCTTCGGTAAATTGCAAGCGAAAATTCAGGCCCCGACTGCATAAACTGCTCACCATCGGCAATTTTCCAGGCAAATGCAAAGTTGATTCTTGTATTTGGGTTAACCTGTGAATAATATTCAACATAAGGAATAAAATTGTGGCGGATTGGTTCCAAATCAGTGAAATCATTCACCACCATTCCGGGAACATATTTCAGTCCGCCATTTATCCTTGTTTTCAAATTCCGGTAAAACGATAAGCCCAGATCTGCTTCCAGCATCATCCAGTCGTGGGTTTTATACCGGTTATAATTCAGATTAATGCTGATGTTCCTGTTTCTGTCAAAACTGATGTATTCTGAATTTTCGAATTGAATATAAGCTCCGTAGATAAAATCAGGCTCATAACTGTAATAATTGAAGAATGGACCAAATTCCAATCGTCTTCCATCCAAACGGGGGATAAATTCACCAAATTGCCAGTCATTTAAAATAGCATATTCAGGAGCTTTTAACATCATCTGCGCTCTTAAAAATTCATTTATCAGCTGCACCTCTTTTTCCGGTAACCGGCTGGTCCTGATATTTCTGCGCTGTTTAATTCTTCCAATTTCTTCGGCAAACCTGTAAATTTCATCTTCCGAAAAAACACGTTGCTTATAATATTTATCAAGTAAATATTCGGCTACCATTACATGGTTTACCGGATTAAGTTTACCAAGTCCCCATCCCGCTTTTGCCTCAAACCCGTATCTGAATTTATCTTTGTTCGCTATCTTCCCGTAATCCAACACCACCATATCTGAATCCGTAACTGTTCCATCCGAATTTTTCCTGAACAAATCATAACGGCCCCACGCATTCACCGATACGAGCGTATAGTTTTTATTGTCGTAATAAAAACGGCTGCTGAATTTTATAGCTGCATTTGTACGCAAGCCGATAATTTTGTAATCAGCATTTGTTATTCCGACCGCAGAACTATCCAACCAGTTCCCGGAGCCTGCCAAAAGTCCTGCATCAAAATTAAAATCCAGCTTTTCCTGCTTAAATTCAATAAAGTTCCAGAAATGGCTTTCCCATCTGTATTTTACCGAACCTGTATAAAGGTCTTCCATATAATGTGTATCATCAGTTAGCAACTCTTCACGTTCCTGGTTTCCTTTAAAAACAATGCCGGAATTAATTTCTTTTTTAATATAAAAAAATGGATGTATACTGTCAGGTTGTTCTGCAGCTGTTACCAACATCGAACCAAACATTATCATTCCAAAAAAGACAGAGTGAAAACAGATATTCATCTTATATCTCATATCAGACATTTCTATATAAAACTCAAATTAAGCAAACCTATTTTATTCTATTGCAGAAACTGTGAATAAAACTCAACAATTCCGGTTTTTATTTTCGAATATGAACTATTTGTGGGAGATAAAACCTTTGGCTACTTTTGTAACCTGAAACGTATACATATCAACATGTCGGTACACAACGAAATAAGAAAAGTTACAACCCACCGGTTATCTGAAATGAAACTGCGCGGGGAAAAAATAGCCATGCTTACTTCTTACGATTACAGTATGGCCAGCCTGGTTGATGAAGCGGGAGTGGATGTTATTCTTGTGGGAGATTCAGCATCCAATGTGATGGCAGGTAACGAAACAACACTTCCCATCACATTGGATCAGATGATTTATCATGGGACTTCGGTGGTAAAAGCAGTATCGCGGGCACTTGTAGTTGTTGACCTTCCTTTTGGGACTTACCAGGGAAATTCAAGGGAAGCATTAAGCTCTGCCATCAGGATAATGAAAGAAACGGCTGCAGATGCTGTAAAACTTGAAGGCGGCTCGCAGGTCATTGAATCTGTAAACCGGATTTTATCTGCAGGAATTCCGGTGATGGGTCACCTTGGATTAATGCCACAGTCGATTCATAAGTTCGGAACATACACAGTACGGGCAAAAGAAGAAGCAGAAGCCGAAAAGTTAATGAGCGATGCAAAGTTACTGGAAGATGCAGGTTGTTTTGCCATCGTCCTTGAAAAAATACCTGCCCAATTGGGAAAAGATGTTGCAGCAGAATTAAAAATCCCGGTAATTGGAATTGGTGCCGGAGCCGGTGTGGACGGACAGGTGCTGGTTATTCATGATATGCTGGGAATTACACAGCAGTTTTCACCACGGTTTCTGCGCCGTTATCATAATCTGGCTGCCGAAATAAAAGGTGCTGTAAATAATTATATCGAAGATGTAAAATCGAAAGATTTCCCCAGCGACAAGGAGCAATACTAGGAGTTCCGGGTTTAAAGTTTAAAGTTCAAAGGAAGAGGGGGCGAAGTTTTAAGAATGTCCGGCTGAATAGACGAGTTGAAGAAGTTTAAAGTTTAAAGTTTAAAGTTCAAAGGAAGGATCGGAATTCGGAATTCAGAGTTCGGAGTTTAAAGAATGGCACTTCGGAGTTCAGAGTTCGGAATTCGAAGTTCAGAGTTCAATGGTTCAGTGTACAAAATCAAAAGTAAAACACCAGTTGTGGAAATACTTTACGAGGACAATCATATCATTGCAATAAACAAGGCCTGTGGAGAGCTGGTACAATCAGATATTACAGGGGAAAAAACATTACTTGATGATGCAAAAGAATATTTAAAGATCAAATACAACAAACCTGGAAATGTTTTTGTAGGACTACCGCACCGGCTCGACCGGCCAACAAGCGGGGTGCTTCTTCTTGCAAAAACAGGCAAAGCACTTGGACGTTTAAATGCGATGTTTCAAAAAAGAGAACAGATTTCGAAAACCTATTGGGCCGTGGTGGATAAACGTCCGGTAAAACATACTGCCACACTTGAACATTACCTCAAAAAAAATTCAGAAAAAAATAAAAGCTTTGCTTATCCAGAAAAAATACCGGGTTCAAAAAAAGCGACAATGATTTACCGTCATGTTGCCAGCATCGAAAGGTATCATCTTTTGGAAATTGAACTGCTGACAGGACGCCATCATCAAATCAGAGTCCAGTTGGGAACAATGGGACTGCATATAAAAGGTGATTTAAAATACGGATTTCCACGTTCAAATGACGATAAAGGAATTCATTTACATGCACGCAAACTCGAATTTTTGCATCCGGTAAAAAAAGAAAAAATAACAGTGGTTGCCAATCCTCCGAACGATCCGGTCTGGAATGAATTTCTAACCATGTTCCGCAACAACCAGTTTAGTCCAGTGATTCCGGTTTAAAAGCAAAAGGAAGCAGATTTTCCACACCATCAAAAACCTGAATTTTATTTTTCCCATCCAGAATTATCCGGATAGGATTTTTAAACCGTATCTCCGTTTCGAGGATCGCCTGCCGGCAAGCGCCGCAAGGTTTCACTGGTTCATCAAGAAAACCATTTTCATTAAAAGCTGTAACTGCAATAGCTTTCACCGGCATATTCGGAAACGCTGAACCTGCATAAAATAATGCAACCCGTTCGGCACATAAACCAACAGTGAAAGCTGCATTTTCCTGATTGTTTCCCAAAACGATTTCGCCGTTGTTTAATAAGATTGCAGCGCCAACATTAAATTGAGAATAAGGAGCATATGCATTTACTGATGCCTTACGGGCTGCCTCAATCAATTTCTTATCGTCTTCAGGAAGTTCAGAAACTTCATTGCATTCATATACGAAAACCCGTATTTCTTTCGTTCGCATTTTTGGATGTTATGATTAATTATATAATTTTTGGCCAATTTACAAACTTGTAAGCAGATTCTGTTTGAAATTCGATGCTGTTAATTGAAATTCACTTGAATTTGTTTATAAATATTTTTACAAGCTAAAACTGAACTGTACAAACTCCTTATTTTTGGAGAAAGTACAGAATGAACGAATGAACATGAAGCAAAGAATTCTTTTAATCCTTTTGTCTGTAATATGGCTTACAGGAAAAGCGCAAATGTCGAGAGAAGAATACATCAAAAAATACCAGCTACTTGCCATTGATGAAATGAAACGCAGCGGAATTCCAGCCAGCATTAAAATGGCACAGGCATGTCTCGAATCATCCAATGGAAACAGCGAACTTTCAAAACAATCCAACAATCACTTTGGTATAAAATGCAAATCCACCTGGAGGGGTAAAACAACTTATTGGGATGATGACAGGAAAAATGAATGCTTCAGAAAGTATAAAAATGTAGAGGATTCATTTCGGGATCATACAGATTTCCTTGTCGGAAATCCACGCTACGTTTCTCTTTTCGAACTTTCACCTGAAGATTATAAAGGTTGGGCAAAAGGATTAAAGAAATGTGGTTATGCAACTGCAGGGAACTATGCAAATTTACTTATTAAAATCATCGAGGATTATCAGTTGTACCGGCTGGATTACAATGTGCCTGTTGATGAAATGGTCGCCTTCAATCACAGGTCTATTGCAAATCCGACAGTAACCAATTCAGTAACTATAAATCCGTTCCAGTCTCACAAAGTTCAAAGGGTGAATGGAATAGAAGCCGTTGTTGCAAGAAAGGGCGATACTTTTGAAGTTATTGCACAGGAACTGGGAATGAAAGACTGGGAATTGTACAAGTTTAATGATCATATCCAGGGATATGTGCCGCAGCCCGGTGAAATTATTTATGTTCAGCGTAAAAACCGCCGCACCTCTAAACATCAGTTAACACATGTAGTACAACAAGGTGAAACCATGCATTACATCTCCCAACTTTACGGGATTAAACTGAAACCCCTTTACAAACGAAATGATATGAAGTGGGGCCGGCAACCAGCTGTTTCAGAAGTTATTAATTTACGCAACAGGAAATAACAGTTAACCAAATACATTTTGTTTGTTTGAAAACCTGTAAAAAAAGTAACGAAGTAAAACCCTGTCGGCAAACAGGATAAAAATCAACAGAATGTTTACTCCAATAACAAGCTCAAGGTTGCCGGAAATAAACTGAAGCCACTCCTGCCAGCTTGATTTCAGCCATAAAAATGCCATTCCGCCGGATAAAACTGCCAGGCCCGCAGCAGCCGTCAGATAAACAAGAAACTCTTTAAAATACTGCTCCCATGCAAACTGACGTTTTACTTTTTGTACCACTTTATCGGTAAAACCGGCAGAAAGCGTAAAATCGGGAGCTTTTTTGAATACCTGCTCCATGATTTCCGTGGAATCAAATTGATATTTATCTTTCAACATATTCTGCAAATATATTTGTTTTCTCATTCACTATGACCTGATCCAGCGACTCTTTTAAAATTTTCCGGGCCCTCGACAGGTAACTTTTAACGGTTCCTTCGGGCATGCCGGTAATTTCTTCAATTTCGCGGTAAGAGAATTCTTCCAAATGAAACAAGGTCAACACAGTCCGGTAATTTACCGGTAATTTTTCAATTGCAGCCATCAGAAACTGATGAGCTTCCGTCTTTTCAAGAATACGATTTGTATACTCATCCCCCATTTCGAGCCGAATTAATTCGGGTTGTTCATCGTATGAATTTTCTTTTTTCCTGTTAATTTGTCTAATGTGCGATATACTTGTATTGTATGCAATTGTTGCTATCCAGGTCGACAAACGTGAGTCGCCCCTAAACTTTTTAATTTTCCGGAAAACCTTTATAAATACCTCCTGACAAATGTCTTCCATATCTTCCTGCTGCTGAACAACCCGTCCCACAATATGCACAACAAGACGCTGGTGTTTTGCCACCAGGTAACTGAACGCATTTTCATTGCCGTTCAAAACTTGTTGTACCAGCTCGCTGTCATTCATAATTATTCCATCAGACTATCAGGAACCAAATAATGTTGCAGAAAATTACAATTTATTTCCCGGTAAAACTCATGCATTGCTTGCAACAATTCATAAAAATTAAAAAAGATGAAAGTTTCTGCAACATTTTCAAACAACGTGAAGTCAAATGGTCAGAAAAACAAATTAAAAACAAAAGTTATGTACAACGAATTTCTTATTCCGGCAATCGTGTTTTTTGCATCGTACCACATTATCAAATTAATTGCAGACTATCTGCTGAAAAGGAAAATTATAAAAGCAGGACATATTGATAAAGCCGGTATTCTTGAACCGCAAAAACAATCTGAAGAAGTAAACAGGTATCCATCTCTGAAATGGGGGCTTGTAACATTAATGACAGGGCTGGGTTTCATTGTCATTGAAATTATGCGGAATGTCAATCCCGATTTAATTGACTACCGGGATGCAGTTTTGCCTCTTGGAATTTTACTTGTCTTTGTTTCACTGGGATTCCTGATCTATTTCTTCCTGATGAACAAGCAGAAGATATAATCCTGCTGATGGAAAGCAAAAAGGCCTGAATAAACTGACAGTTGGATTCCGGCTTTTTTGTTTATCAATTATTCAAAGCGATAACCATCAATCTGCCGGAATCCACGCAAAAAATCGGTGACTTTCATCCGTTTTTTTCCCGAAAGCTGGAGGTCAGTAATGCTAAGCCAGCCGTTTCCACAGGCAACATTTAACTGTTTTTCATCATCTGATTCAATTGTTCCGGGAGCTGCTGAAGCTTCAACAATCAACTTCTGTACAAAAAATATTTTGCATAGAATTTCGTGTCCCGACTCCTGATGCACAAGATTTGTCCAGGCGGCAGGAAACGGAGAGAGTCCACGAACCAGATTCCGGATTGAATCCATATCTTTTGACCAGTTAATCCTGCAATCCTCCTTAAAGATTTTCGGAGCATGTTTTATTTCAGCTTCGGGCACAAGTTCCGATTGCGGAATCGGCTGAACTTCACCTGCAGCCAGTGCATCCACTGTTTTTAAAACAAGGTCTGCACCAACGTCCATCAGCCGGTCGTGAATGTCACCCACAGTATCATTTTCAGCAATCTCAATTTCATGTTTAAAAAGTACTTTCCCTGTATCAATTTGCCTGTCGAGCAAAAAGGTGGTTACCCCGGTTTTGGTTTCACCATTGATAATGGCCCAGTTTAATGGTGCAGCACCACGATATTGCGGCAACAAAGATGCATGCAGGTTAAATGTCCCCAGGCGTGGCATATTCCAAACCACCTCAGGCAACATTCTGAATGCTACAACCACCTGTAATTCCGCTCTTAATTCTTTCAATTCTTCCAGAAATTCAGGATTCTTAAGTTTTTCAGGTTGTAAAACTTTAAGGTTATTTTCCAAAGCATATATCTTCACTGCTGACTGTGACAGCTTTTTTCCGCGGCCAGCCGGTTTGTCAGGGGCAGTAATTACACCCACAACGTTGTATCCTTCATCTGTCAGTGCCTTTAAACCGGCAACGGCAAATTCAGGTGTTCCCATAAAAACTATACGCAAATCCTTCTTGTTCATCTTCATTGTATTTTAATTCCGGCCCGTAAAACAGTATTCCCTTTTTGTGCCTTTGGCCAGTACGGGCAATGCCTGCATCCGTTCGAACAGCAATAACCCCGTGTTATCAGAAACCTCTCTGTCATTACCCGGTAACCTCTTTCAAGGTAAAAATCCTCTCCCTCCTTCAACTCGTCATTAAAATTATCGCTGTTGCCAAATATTCCATCTAAATAACCCATATCTTAAATTTGTTCAAAACTAAACATTAAATTTAACATCAAAAATAATGCAAAATGGGAATTGAACGGGATTACCTGATGAGGCAGCTTATGATGTTATTCGAAGTCATTCAAAAAATACTTCGTTACCGGAAAAAAGGAGAAAAGGAAAATGCAGAAGATGAAATAAAATATTTCTACAATATCCTCAGGATTGAAGCAAATTTTGAATCAATGAACATTGAGGAATTGATTGATTATCTTCAGAACAAAAGGAAATTCACCAACGAACACCTCGAAATGATTGCATTTGTAATGAAAGAACAGGGTGAACTTGCAGAAATCAGGGAAAAACGAATTGATTTTTTCAGAAAATCCTATTTTATATTGAATAAAGTGGACAGGGAAAGCACTACGTTTTCGATGGACAGGCAGATGAAAATTGCTGAATTAAGAGCATACCTTAACTAGTGCAGCAACTCATTTAAAGAAAAAACAAAGCAACTCCGCCAACAGTGATAACCGCACCCAGAATTTCCTTCCAGTTCACTTTTTCCTTAAAAATAATTACTGCAGGTGCAATTATCAATACCGGAACAATAGCCATTAGTGTTGCAGCAATTCCTGTTTCGGTATGTTGTACTGCAAGCAGTGAAAATGAAACCCCTAAAAATGGCCCGAAAAAGGCTCCCAAAGTAATTCGTTTCATTGCTGAACCATGTTTTAATGCAGACCAGACCCGTGGCCAGCGTTTCATAAAGAAGAACAAAACAGTAAATCCTGCAATTCCTGTTAATACCCGTATTTGAGAAGCCGAAAAAGCATCATAACCTCCCATTCCTTTTTTGCTGAAGACCAATCCGGTTGCCTGTCCCACTGCGCCACCAAGCGCCAGTAAGATTCCAGGAACTGAATAATTCGATTTTAACCTTCTTTTAATGGATCCGTTATGTTCACTTTTTTCACGTTTCAAAATAACAATGATAATTCCTGTCATGGTAATTGCCATTCCAAGCCAGTTGACAGGAGTTAAAATTTCGCCCAATACCAGCCAGCCAACAAAAGCTGCAAATGGTGGTGCCAGCGACATCATCAGCATTGAAATTCGCGCACCGATCACAACAAATGCCTGAAAAAGCAGCAAATCACCAATTACGAAACCTATTAATCCTGAAATAGCCAGCCATTTCCATTGAAAAAATGTTGCATCGGAAGGAAAGAAAAAACCTCTTGAAAAATAGCTGTAGGTGCCAATTAAAAAGAAAGCGATAACCAGCCGGATTAAATTAACTGCAAGTGACCCCACTTTTTTTCCTGCGGATTCAAAAGCCAAACTGGTTACTGTCCAGAAAACGGCGGTTAAAATCCCTGCTATTTCTCCAAAATGTTCCTTCATAACTGAGGGCGCAAATGTAGCAAAACATCATTATGAATATTGAACATATCATTGATTTTTAATTGAGGATTTTTTAATTTTATCCAAAATCAACTGACCAAATGAAACATCATATTTTAATTGTATGCACAATCATTATTTTCGTTTCCTGTTCAAAGGATAAATTTGATTCACCGGGTGTGATTAAAGGAAACGTTTACCTTACCACTGATTATCATTCATATCCCTTATCCGGATTTGATGACCATAGCGGAACAGCCGTCACACTTTATGATCAGTTTAACTTCAAAAATACCGTAAAAACTGACTCCGATGGAAATTACGAATTCAGAAATGTAAAAGAAGGACAATATCACCTGCT
Source organism: uncultured Prolixibacteraceae bacterium (assembly GCA_963816685.1). Classification (GTDB taxonomy): domain Bacteria; phylum Bacteroidota; class Bacteroidia; order Bacteroidales; family Prolixibacteraceae; genus CAVYUC01. The sequence goes on from CAWFMB010000024.1 coordinate 21,392, forward strand.
GTTTGAAAAAGAAGGATTTACTTACTACGAGCTGTTTGATATCCAACACAATGGAACCGACACGCTTAATTTTACCTATGCACCAACCAAATCAAAGGCAATCCGGCTGGAACAAATAAAAAAGGTAGATTTCAGAATAGTAAAACCGCCGTATATAAGTTCTTATAAAGGAACGATTGACTATGGACCAAACAAATCAAAATTCGGAGAAAATTTTGATATTGTACTGGAAGTTAAAAATCAGCCGGATTTTGGCTGTATTGCTTTAATTAACGACAGTAAACCTGTGGATGAATTCAACTACAGGCATTTTGTGTTTCCTGACCTTTTAAGGCGAAGTGGAATTGAAAATCCGGTTTTCAAAATTAACTTTTCAGAAATCGACAGAAAAATATTTACTCCCGGAACAACAATTTATATTCGCTACTATCCATGCGGTTCAGGTTTGGTTATCTATGATCCGTGGATGGAAATGGAAAGGTTTTTTATGATTTACTCTCACCAAAGCATATACACTGAATTTACACTGCCAACAGAATCATATTATTATGAAGGCAGGGAACTTTAATTCAAAAAAATACCGTTCCTGAAACCAGAAACGGTATTTTTTTTTGAACCGATTATTTAATCAAGAATTTGCGAAACTGTCTCACGAAGTTCTTCACCTCTTTTATTTTTGGCTACAATTTTTCCGTTTTTATCCACAAGCAAACTCGATGGAATTGAATTCACTGCATATAATTTAGCTGCCGAATTGTTCCAGTAGGAAAGGTCAGAAACGTGCGTCCAGGTTAACTTATCTGATTCAATAGCCTTCAGCCAATCTTCGCGGGTGCGGTCGAGCGAAACACCAAACACGCCAAACCCTTCATCTTTAAAATCGTTGTAAACTGCAACTACATTTGGATTTTCCTGACGGCACGGCCCGCACCAGCCTGCCCAGAAATCGAGCAGTGTCAATTCATTTTGAGAATAAATATCTGAGAATTTTACAGGGTTACCTTCCGGATCATTCATTGTAAAATCGGGCGCTGTTTGACCAACTGCAACAGTTCGCAATTGTTCAAGCCTTTCTTTCAGATTTTTTATTACAACCAGTGAATCCAATTTAGGTTCGAGAGCCGAAACCAATGAATCAAGTTCTTCAAATTCGAGTACTGCCTGGAGATTGGTAAGTATAACCGGAGAAATATATGATCCGGGATGATTGCGCACGAAATCTTTTTGAATGGTATTTGTGCTTTCGTAAAGTTCATTCACCTTTTCCATCAGCTCTTCTGCTTTGGCTGTATCTCCTTCGGCTGCTGCCTGCCGCGACTGCTGGTACATAGCCATATATTCATCGCTGATTCCCCTGATTTGACTTTCAAGTTCCTTGTATTCGCTGTGTGTTTCCGAACCTGTTACCGTTACTTTTTGCAGGGAGTCGGCTTTTCCTGTGATTGTCATATTTGCATTTTCAACAAAAATTATTGTTTTCGGCCGCTGTCCAACAACCGATAAATAATAATCCTGAGGAAACGGAACTTCACCTTCAAAAACAGCTACACCATCCACAATTTCGGCAGTATCCACCGGTATCATTGACGATTCGCCACGTTTTTCAAGCAGAACTTTTCCATCTGCCCCTTCCAGTTCGACTTTTATTTTATATCCCTTTTGCTGACTGCAGGCAAATAATGCAACTGCAGCAATTAAAACCAAAATCTTTCTCATTTTACTGCTATTTAATTTTTATCAATTTTTTTTCGAAGATAACAAATCATTTTTCATCCACACAAGTATTGTTCTATCTTCTGTAATCATCTGTATTAAAATTATTCCTTTCCTGGCTAAATTTAAACAGCATACAGATGATTTTCCCTGACCCGGTACATCGATGTTAAGCAAAAAACCCTATAAACCTTATTTTTGGTACGAATTAAATTCGAAGTAAATTTGGTTTAAATTCGGATTAAATTCGATTATAACCAAATTTAATCCGAGTTTAGTCCGAGTTTAATTCCCTTCTGGTATAGCCTGGTTAAGTTGATTAAGCGAAGGAATAATGAAAGATTTTGCTTATAATTTACCCCGTGAAAGGCCCGGCAGGTTATTTACTACGGGGTACAGATCAAAAAAACCATCCTGCAGCCGGCAGAATGGTTTTGTATGAAATGACTTAAAAGGTATTATTTTTTAATATCGGCAAATATTGCCCCTTTTTCATGAACAGAGCTTACTGCTCTTCCCGAAGGATCTGCATTTCCCTGGAATGATGCGTCCCATGCAAGTGCTTCGCCTGTACTGCATGCAATTGATGGTACCGAAGGAACACAGGCAGCTGCCTGATCCGATGGAAAATGTTCGCTAAAAATGGTGCGGTACATGTATTCTTCCTTGTTCATTGGTGTATTTACCGGGAAACGGAATTTTGCATTGGCCATCATTTCATCTGAAACTGTTTCGCCTGCAATTTTTTTCAGCGTATCAATCCATCCATAACCAACACCATCCGAGAATTGTTCTTTTTGGCGCCAGGCTATACTTTCAGGAAGATAACTCTCAAAACCTTTCCGTAAGCACCATTTTTCGATGCGGCCGTTTTTTGCCATTTTTTGTTCGGGATTAAAACGCATGGCAACATCCATAAATTCTTTATCCAGAAACGGAACTCTTCCTTCCACTCCCCATGAAGCAAGCGATTTATTTGCCCGTAAACAGTCGTACAAATGAAGTCGGCTCACTTTCCGAACGCTTTCCTTATGAAATTCTTCTGCATTTGGCGCTTTATGAAAATAGAGATATCCGCCAAAAATTTCGTCGGCGCCTTCTCCTGACAGCACCATTTTAATACCCATCGATTTGATAACCCTTGCCATCATATACATGGGAGTAGAAGCCCGAACTGTAGTAACATCAAAGGTTTCGATGTGGTAAATTACATCACGGATTGCATCAAGGCCTTCCTGAATCGTATATGTAATTTCGTGATGAATTGTGCCGATATGATCCGCAACTTTTCGGGCAGCAGCTAAATCAGGAGAACCATCCAGTCCGATTACAAACGAATGCAACTGCGGCCACCATGCATCTTTCTGATCATTTTCCTCAATTCGTTTTCCCGAAAACTTTTTTGCAAGAGCAGAAGTTATTGATGAGTCAAGGCCACCTGAAAGCAAAACCCCGTAGGGCACGTCCGACATTAACTGGCGGTGCACAGCATCTTCAAGAGCTTTCGAAAGTTCTTCAATATCTGCCGGATTATCTTTTACATTTTCATACTCCATCCAGTCGCGAATGTACCAGCGCTTCATTTCTCCATCTTTACTGTAAAAATAATGTCCTGGTGGAAACTCCTCAATTTTTTTACACTGGCCTTCCAGAGCTTTTAATTCTGAAGCTACAAAATAATTCCCGTGCTGATCCCATCCCTGGTAAAGCGGGATAATCCCCATATGATCGCGGGCTATCAGAAAAGCATCTTCTTCTTCATCATATAAACAAAAAGCAAAGATTCCATTCATTTCGTCAATGAATTTTTCTTTTTTCTCGCGGTAAAGAGCCAGGATAACCTCACAATCCGAACCGGTTAAAAACTCGTATGTACCCTGAAATCTTTTCCGGATTTCGCGGTGATTATAAATTTCGCCGTTTACACCCAGTACAAGTTTTCTGTCTTTGCTGTACAATGGTTGTCCTCCCGATTCAGGATCAACAATCGAAAGCCGCTCATGTGCCATAACTGCTTTTGTCCCGCAATATATACCCGACCAGTCAGGTCCGCGGTGTCGTACTTTCTTTGACATCTCCAAAACCTGAGGACGTAAATCCTGTGCATTGGTTTTTAAATTAAATACTCCTATTATTCCACACATATTATCAGTTTTAATATTTCCGGCATTATTATTTGTCAAAAATAAACACTTTGTTCTTACAAGCAAATATTTATTGACATTTTTCTTAAATTAATTACATTTTTAGTCACAATGAATAATGTTTGACCTTTTTTGTGTCAAATTAGTTTCTACGTGTTTTTATCTTCAATACCCCTTTTTAAACAGAGCTATAAGAGAAATTTAGCAGAAAACAGAAAATCATCCCCTTTAAAAGGGTACCATTGAATAAAAAATGAAAAGAAAAAAGTCCTTTGACAGCAATTTCAACCGGCAGCATCTTCAGAATTCAGACAGTAACGTAAAATTAACATTCAAAAGAATAAAGCCTATAAACATCTTCTAATGTATGTTGTTGTATATGAATGTTAACAATTAAAAACAAAGCTCATGAAAACACAATTTACTTTTAAAAAAATTTCTTTAAACTGGCTGATGACAGCTGCATTTATGCTGGCTAGTTGCAATGCCGTCGTTTGGTCAAACGAAACACATTGTTGAAGCTTCAAACACTAAATTTACTCCAAGTCTGCTTGAAATTGCAGTTGGAGACACTGTGGAATGGCGGAATGTTCAGGGAACGCACAATGTAAACGGGACACAAACTACTTTCCCATCCAATCCTGAATCCTTCGGAAATGATGTTGGAAGTGGCTGGGTGTATACCCATGTTTTTGCAACGGCCGGAACCTACGACTATCATTGTGATCCGCATGCAAATCTCGGGATGGTTGGTCAGATCGTTGTCGGTGATGAAACAAACGGCGTTGACACGCTTATGTTAACTGCCGATTTTCTTTTTATGGGTCCAAATGACGGGCAGACTTTTTGGCTGGCAATTGTTGACAAGGAAACCGGTGAAATTGTAAACCAGGTCAAAACAACTGCTGCAAGTCAGTTTACACTTGAAGTACCCGGGCTACTTAAAGACCACTCTTATTTTGTTGATTTTTATGCCGATGTAAACGGGAACAACAGATATGATGCGCCTCCTGTTGATAATGCATGGAGATTAAGCGTAAATGATGTCACAGAAGATGTTTCGCTGAATTTTGTCCGCAGCACAGATTATATCGATATCATGTGGCAGGAAGGATATCAGCTTTCCGTTCATTTTATGAATATGACTCCACACGTCGGACAGGATTTCTATCTTGCAGTTGTTGACACTTCCACAGGAATGGTGCTTGCAACTGTTGATACTGTTGCCACAGAAGATTTTACGATTAATGTCAACGGACTGCAAACCGGAACACCATACAATGTTGATTTCTGGGCCGATTTCAATGAAAACGGAATGTACGACACACCGCCGGCAGATCATGCATGGAGAATGCAACTTGACAGTATAACGGGTGATTCAACCCTTACATTCAGTCACAATACAGATTTTACTGATATCATGTGGCAGGACATGGATACAACCATGAATACACTCACTGTTCACTTTACTGGGATGACACCGCATGTGGGACAGGATTTCCATCTTGCTGTAATCGATACAAGCACCTGGATGGAAGTTGCACGGGTGGATACTGTTGCTTCGGAAGATTTCGAGATAATGGTTCCCGGACTTGAAACAGGCATGTCCTATTCTGTTGATTTCTGGGCCGATTTTAATGAAAACGGAATGTATGATGCACCGCCGGCAGACCATGCATGGCGAATGGAACTGGACAATGTAATGGGTGATACAACTCTGCTGTTTTCACACAATACCGATTTTACAGATATTATGTGGAAAAACAAACTCACTGTTCATTTCATGAATATGACTCCGCATGTCGGACAGGATTTCTACCTTGCAGTTGTGGATACTGCCACAGGAATGGTGCTTGCAACTGTTGATACTGTTGCTTCTGAAGATTTCATGCTGAGTGTTTACGGACTTCAACCCGGAACTGCGTACAATGTTGATTTCTGGGCCGATTTCAATGAAAACGGAATGTATGATGCACCGCCGGCAGATCATGCCTGGAGAATGCAACTGGACAGCATCATGGGTGACACTACGCTCATGTTCACCCACAATACCGATTTTACAGATATTATGTGGCAGGAAATGGATATGAATACCCTCACTGTTCATTTTACCGGAATGACACCGCATGTGGGACAGGATTTCCATCTTGCTGTAATCGATACAAGCAACTGGATGGAAGTTGCACGGGTGGATACTGTGGCCTCGGAAGATTTCGAGATAATGGTTCCGGGACTTGAAACAGGCATGTCCTATTCTGTTGATTTCTGGGCCGATTTTAATGAAAACGGAATGTATGATGCACCGCCGGCAGACCATGCATGGCGAATGGAACTGGACAATGTAATGGGTGATACAACCCTGATGTTTTCACACAATACCGATTTTACAGATATTATGTGGAAAAACAAACTCACTGTTCATTTCATGAATATGACTCCGCATGTGGGACAGGATTTCTATCTTGCAGTTGTGGATACTGCCACAGGAATGGTGCTTGCAACTGTTGATACTGTTGCTTCTGAAGATTTCATGCTGAGTGTTTACGGACTTCAACCCGAAACTGCGTACAATGTTGATTTCTGGGCCGATTTCAATGAAAACGGAATGTATGATGCACCGCCGGCAGACCATGCCTGGAGAATGCAACTGGACAGCATCATGGGCGACACTACGCTCATGTTCTCCCACAATACCGATTTTACAGATATTATGTGGCAGGAAATGGATATGAATACTCTCACTGTTCATTTTACCGGAATGACACCGCATGTGGGACAGGATTTCCATCTTGCTGTAATCGATACAAGCACCTGGATGGAAGTTGCACGGGTGGATACTGTGGCCTCGGAAGATTTCGAGATAATGGTTCCCGGACTTGAAACCGGAATGTCCTATTTTATTGATTTCTGGGCCGATTTTAATGAAAACGGAATGTACGATGCTCCTCCGGCAGATCATGCATGGAGAATGGAACTGGACAGCGTAATGGGTGATACAACCCTGATGTTTTCACACAATACCGATTTTACAGATATTATGTGGAAAAACAAACTTACTGTTCATTTCATGAATATGACTCCGCATGTGGGACAGGATTTCTACCTTGCAGTTGTGGATACTGCCACAGGAATGGTGCTTGCAACTGTTGATACTGTTGCTTCTGAAGATTTCATGCTGAGTGTTTACGGACTTCAACCCGGAACTGCATACAATGTTGATTTCTGGGCCGATTTCAATGAAAACGGAATGTATGATGCACCGCCGGCAGATCATGCCTGGAGAATGCAACTGGACAGCATCATTGGCGATACTACACTCATGTTCACCCACAACACTGATTTTACAGATATCATGTGGCAGGATATGATACTAAAAACGCTCACCGTTGAATTTACAGGTATGACACCGCATGTGGGTCAAACATTCACTCTTTATGTTGTGGACATGGAAGACGATATGACTGTTGATTCAGTACAAATAGAAGCTGTTGAAAGCGCAGATTTCTCCGTTCAATCCATGAGTTTGATTCCCGGTCATTCGTACCATATTAACTTTTGGGCCGATTTCAATGAAAACGGAATGTATGATGCGCCGCCAGTGGATCATGCGTGGCAACTAACCCTTGAAGATGTTGCAGGTGACACAACTTTGATGTTTACACACAATACTGATTTCACTGATATATTTAATGTGACAGGAATTTCGGAAAATGCATTCGGCCGTTTGAATTTATATCCGAATCCGGCTTCAGATAAAGTCTGGATTGAATCAAGTATTTTAAATGCCAGTGATTTGATTGTTACTGTTTATGATATAACAGGAAAACAGAATAAAATTGAACAACGGATTATGAATAACAGAATTGAACTGAATGTTCAGGATTTGCGACAGGGAATTTACCTTGTTGAGTTAAGAAATCAGACTCACAAATCAATTTTAAAATTGATTAAACAATAGTCTGAAAATAAGTTACTGAAAAGTAAAAGTCCGGAAAAGCAGTTGTACTTTTCCGGACTTTTTTTTTAAAATTATTCCTGTTCCAATTCAAATAAATTACTGTTTTAAAGCGCTGAATCCCACAAGCTTTTGCAGCTTCTCGTCCCATAAGCGCAACCTTAATGTTTTGATACTTTCCATAAAAGTAATGGGCTTAACCTCATTAAAGATTTCATTTTCGCGAAAACATTTAGCCAGTTTATAATTAGGTATTCTTGCGCTCAAATGATGGATATGATGAAATCCGATATTTCCGGAGAACCATTGCAGCACCGGTGGAAATTTAACATACGAACTTCCTTTTAGGGCCACTGTCTGAAAATTCCAGTCGTCGCTGTCATACCATTCCACATCTTCGAACTGATGCTGCAAATAGAATATCCATAATCCGGCAATTGCAGCAATATACATGATTAACACCTGAATGATCAGGAAAGTTAAAAACCCCATTATAAGGCCCATACCTACAAAAATTGCAGCAAGCATCAGATTGGTGAAATATACATTCTGTTTTTCCTTTTTTGTCATTGTTTTTTTGGTGAACCGATTGCCCAAAATAAATATAAAAAATGATCCGAGGCCAAACATCACCAATGGGTTCCGGTACATTCTGTATTGAAATTGTTTCTTCTTACTGCTGTTCAGGTATTCTTCCTTTGTCATTGTCCAGACATCGCCAACACCACGCTGGCCAAGGTTACCAACCGTTGCATGATGTTTCATGTGCATGTTGTGCCATTTGTAGTAGGGTGTAAAGGCAAGTATTCCAAAAAACTTTCCAACTATTCTGTTGGCTTTGTCAGATTTAAAAAACGATCCGTGTCCGCAATCATGAAAAATTATAAATCCCCGAACCAATAATCCTGATGCTACCAACATTAAAAAAGCAGTCAGCCACAACGAAACTGACAAGCTGTACACGATGAGTATCCAAACCCCTACATAAGGAACGAAAGTATTTATAATTTGCCAGATGCTTTGCCGGATGCTGGGTGTCTGATATTCAACCCTTTTTTTTGCAAAATTTGCCCATGCTGATTGCTGATGAACTTTATCTTTAGTATTAACCATATCTTTATCTTATTATTTTTATTTTCAACTGATTTTTTGAATTTCTTGAAGGAATTTTGGGTTTGTCTGAACTATCCGAAAATACACTTAGCTCTTTCTAAAAAACGCGGTGAAGAATGTTATATTTCATAAAAGTACAAAAATATCTTTTATTTCAATTATTTCTCCTAAAAAAATCAAGTTAAATATTGTTTAAAAAGAAGTAAATTATACCTTCAAATGCTGCTAAAAACAAAATATCTTTAATAAATCAAAGTGGATGAGATTACTAATTGCTAAAAAATTTTATGAAACCATCCAATTTTAACTACAATGGAAACCAGCGTTTTTATGACAAAAGAAGACAAACCGACGGAAGATGAATTAAAACCGGTATTGAAAAATACGTATCCGTTTTGGCAGGATATCCGCGATTTTGTTATCAAAAAATATCCGGGTGCAATAGAAGAATGGAATTTTCCAGGTAAAAAATATGGTTGGAGTTACCGGATAAAAGATAAAAAACGAGCCATCATTTATTTGCTTCCCCGCGAAGGATTTTTTAAAGTTGCTATTGTTTTCGGGCAAAAAGCAACCAGTCATCTATTAACTGAAAATATTTCGGATGCGATAAAAACAGAACTTAACAATGCCCGGGTTTATGCGGAAGGGAGAGGAATTCAAATCGAAATCCATGACAGGTTAAATCTCCCTGAAATTAAAAAACCTGTTGAAATAAAACTGGCATTTTAAGTGCAGTAATTCTTTTTCACCATGGTAAAAGCAACATTCAAATTTCTGTTTACCTTCCTTCTCATTTACAAGGCAATTTTCGCCACTGCACAGGAACAGAAAGCAGAAAACCACTACATAAATCCTGTTGACAAAAATATTTTAACGGGCGATCCTTATCTGTTTTTACACAATGGAACTTATTATCTATATGGAACCACCTCATCGGGAGAAGGATTTAAATGCTGGAGTTCGAAAGATTTCAGGGATTGGAAAGCCGAAGGTTTTGTGTACAGCAAAAGTGAGCAAAGCTGGGGCGGCTCCAGTTTTTGGGCTCCTGAAGTTTATTTTTATAAGGACAGTTTTTACATGGCATACAGTTGCAAAGGCAAAGATAAATCTGACGACAGAATGTTGCTTTGCCTTGCAAAAAGCAATTCACCTGTCGGTCCGTTTACAGATATGTACGCCCCCTGGTTCGACAAGGGATTTTCATGCATCGATGCGCATTTGTTTTTTGATGATGATGGCCGGATTTATCTTTATTTCGATAAAGTTGGATACGAAGGAGAATGGCCCGATGGTTACCTGTATGGATTGATATACTGCATGGAAACCGATAGTTTATTGAAACCGGTGAGTGAACCTGTTTTCTGCTCAAAGGCAGAACAGGAATGGGAACATCCGCAAAGTATGAATTCGCGATGTAATGAAGGATGCTCGGTGATTAAACACAACAACACCTACTACATGACCTATTCCGCCAATCACTACCTCGATCCGTTTTACGGAATCGGATATTCAACTGCTCCGTCACCTTTCGGTCCGTGGACAAAGAGCAATAAAAATCCATTGATCGGAATGAACAAGGAAGCCGGCATATTGGGCCCCGGACATAACAGTTTTACCAAATCGCCTGATGGAAAAGAGATGTTCATTGTTTATCATACCCATATTTCAGAAGAAAACAAGCAACGGCAGGTAAATATCGATCGTATACATTTTGATAACAAAGGCAGTTTAATCGTCCGGGGACCAACAAGAATTCCGCAGCGAATTCCTTCAGGAGTAAAAGATGAATAATCACAGGTTATGACTACTTTTTGATTTTTTGCAATTATGCAGACAACTTACCAAGATTAATTGCCGGTTGTTACTCCAGAAAATCTTTAATAAATTTCATTTTCGGATTGTAAACTGTTTCTCTCCAGGTTTGCTCAAATTGTTTTTGCTCCATTTGATGGCTTCGGTAGGGCACACCCAAAACTGTCACTTTACCTTTTGACTGGTTAACAGCAGCATAAACTGAAGATGAAGGGCAGGTCATATCAATAAAACCTATCTCTGCGACAATTTCAGCTTTCGATTTTTTCAAAAGGTGGGCTGCATCAAAATAGGGCAATGTTTTCTTCATTTTATGTTTATTGCCGGAATAACCAAATGGATTGGGCCAGCCTCCCTTTTCACCGGCAAGCGTTCTTCCAAAATCACACATGGCCGGCACTGTTGCAACCGCTGCAGAAACGCGAGGGTCAAGTCCGGCAGCCGCCAGTGCCTGTCCCCCGCCCTGACTTTCGCCAATTACAATAATCCGTTTTCCATCCCATTCAGGTTGGCTGCACAGGAAATCAAGAGTGCGGATTAAACGCAGGTACATTCCCCTAAAATAAAATTCATCCCGGTTTTCCATTCCCGTTTCCCAATAATTTTTCAACTCTCCTTTTGCAAGGTCATCGTAATATTGCTGTGACTGACCGTTCAGCATTCCATGGGCGTTGAGGTCGAAAACCAGTGCACCTTCACCCATTTTTGCATAAAACAATGCATTGTCAGGTTGTGCCAGGCACCACGAGCCGTTTACTCCGGCAGCATGCAGATTCAATACAACAGGTAATGTGCCGGGTTGCGCCGATGCAGGTTTTACAAAGTATCCGCGTGCCGGTTTTGACCCGGTGCAGTTAATTTCCACATCCAGACATTCAAAGCCTTTATTTGCAATTTCAACAGGAGTAGATTTAATTTCCAAAGGCAGTGACCGCAGCGCTTTCTTCTCTTTTTTCCAGAACCGGTTAAAATTGAATGGCCTTCCGGTGGCTGGTTTAAATTTTTCAGGTTCAACAACCAATCCTGTACCCGCATATTTGTTTCCCGCACCAACTTTAAAAATCAGCGAAGCAGGCCCCTTAATTTTCTGGTCAAAAAGAACAAGTGTATCTCCTGAATATTTCATTTTTTGGGTTACCTCTTCCCCGTAATTTTTACGGATACCAACCGAAACCGAATCGGCCTGAAGGTCATTCAGGATGGCGACAACTTTTACGGGCTCTCCTTCTTTATAAATTCCGCTTTTGTTGGATTGCAATACAGTTATTTCCTGGCCGGAGGAAACAGTGGCCATTCCAAAGATAAAACCAACAAAAAGCAGATACTGAATTATTTTCATCGTAACTATCGTTTTTTGTAAAGAGCCGAAAAGTAATGTTAATTATCAAAACCTGCAATGTGAAATTAACATTAACCGGATTGACAAAGTACATTGCAGCTGACAGGTTGATTTTTTTTTTAATTTCTGAACTTTCAAACTTAAACCCTGATAAACTGCTATTCCTTTTTTTCTTATATTGGTGAATAAAATCTCATTACATTCAAAGGGCACTTGAATTTATGAAATATTCTGAAGGTTATATCCGGGAACTGGAAAAGGAAAATGCAAGATTAAAGAAAGAAGTTGACAGGAATAATATACATTTCTTTAAAACGATGCTGGAATCACATCAGGCAGTAATGCTTTTGATTGATCCGGTTAGCGGTTCTATTCTGGATGTAAATGAAGCAGCAGTCAGATTTTACAAATATTCCCGGGAGAATTTACTTCAACTAAATATTCAGGACATTAATATTCTAGCTCCCGAATTATTGAAACAGGAAACCCAAAAGGCAACCAGTAATGAAAAGAATTATTTTGTATTTCAACACAGGTTGGCTGACAATCAAATCCGCTGGGTTGAGGTTTATTCATCTTCATTTACCTTTCAGGATAAATCAATGCTTTTTTCAATTATCCATGATATTACCGAACGAAAAAGGGCAGAAGAGGAGGTACGAAATAATGAAGAAAAGTTTTCAAGTGTGTTCAGGTCAAATCCAAACAGTTTAGTTCTAAGCAATCTTGAGGACGGGGTAATTTTTGATGTCAACGAAACTTTTCTTCAATTATCAGGACTTTCAAAAGATGAAGTCATTGGTAAAAGCACATTGGACCTCGATTTATATATTTCACCTAAAGACAGGGTAAAAATGGTTCAAATGCTTAAAAAGAAGGGTTCTGTCAGAAATCTTGAAATGAAAATCAGAAATTATTCAGGCAAGGAATTAAATGCACTTGTATCATCAGAAATATTAAAAACCGGATCCAAAAAGACCATAATTACCACTTTTCAGGACATTTCCGAAAGAGTTCAACTTATCAATGAGCTAAAAAATAAACACACACTGTTGCAGGCAATATTCGATACTGTGCCGGCAATGATTTCAGTTTATGAGCCTGAAAACAATGAAATAAATATAAACAGTGAGTTTGAAAGAATAACTGGCTGGACCAGCAATGATATTGCCAAAAGCAGCATAATGGAGCTTGTTTATCCTGACCCGGAATACAGGAAAGAGGTGGAAGAATATATGCATTCGCTTCAGCCCGGTTTTAAAGAAATAACCATGACCGGTAAAAACAGGCAGCCGGTTGAAACCCTTTGGTCATATGTGGAACTGGATGACGGCAGGCAGGTGGGAATAGGAATTGACATTCATGAGCGAAAAAAAGCACAGGTAGAATTGATAAAAAGCCGCAATCAGATGGAAGCGGCACTTCTTCAGCTTGCAAAGGAAAAACAGGCTCTCGCAGAGTCGGAACAGCGATACCGCATCATGGGAGAATCTTTGGATTATGGTGTTTGGGCAACCGATGCAGAGGGAAGAGCAACATATATCAGTGATTCGTTTTGTAAACTTGTGGGTAAATCGTTTGAAAAAATACAGGCCTTTGGCTGGCTGGATACACTGGTTCAGGAGCAACGGCAGGAAGTACTGAAATTGTGGCTTCATTCTGTTAAAACAGGGGAACCATTTGAACATGAACATCAATTCAGGAATAAAAACGGTGAAATCCGGATTGTCCTTGCACGGGGAATGCCGGTTAGAAATGAGAAAGGCAAAATTGTTTCGTGGGCGGGAATAAACCTTGATATTACAGAACGTAAAAAAATTGAGGAACAACTGCAGGAGAAAAACATCCATCTCATCCGGGTAAATGAAGTACTCGAAGATTTTGTTCAGATTGCTGCCCATGATTTACGATCTCCAATTGCCAACCTGTCGCGGATTATCGAACTGATCACCGATCAAACAAGTATGGAAAGCAAAATGGAGCTCTTCAATCTGCTTGCTCCGGTGACCAGAAGATTGCACAACACAGTTGAAGGACTTCTCGAAATGGTGAGCCTGCAAACCGAAGATCAACTGGAGGTTACAAACATCCATATCGGTGAAGCCTGGAATATGGTTTCCGATGAATTATCGGCACGAATCGAAGCTTTCAAAGGCAAAATAGAAACCGATTTTAATGATGTCCCTGAAATTCTGTATGTAGAACCTCATTTCGCCAGCATACTGCGGAATCTTGTTTCAAATGCAATCAAATATTCAGCGCCACAGGAACATCCAAGAATTCAGGTAATCACAAAAAAGCATGGAGAATTCGTGCTTCTTATCGTCAGCGACAACGGAATTGGCATCGATTTAAAAGCTGCAGGTGATAACCTTTTCAAACCATTTCGCCGGTTTACTTCCACTGCAGAAGGTACAGGAATGGGTTTGTACATTGTGAAAAATATGGTCCGTAAAAGCGGCGGTCATATCGAAGTGAAAAGCGAATTGAATAAAGGGACTGCTTTTTATTGCTATTTAAAAGAATATAAAACTGAATAATTTCAATACTTATAGTAAAGAATTTCCAAAACGCTGCACAATTGTGAATTCTAATTGATAAAACATTAAACCTATGGCATCAGACAAAAAATTTGCAGAGTTTGTGGCTGATCAGATTGAAAATGCAGGTAGTATCACCTACCGGCTTATGTTTGGGGAATATGGAATTTATTCCGGCAATAAACTTTTTGGATTAATCTGTGACAATAAATTATTTATTAAACCTACAAATGCAGGCAGGGCGTTTATTCGGGATGTTGTTGAAGCCCCGCCATACACAGGGGCAAAGTTTTATTTTCTTGTTGAAGATAAACTTGAAGATCGGGCCTGGCTGAGTGAATTAGTGCGGGTCACGGTTAATGATCTACCTGAACCAAAACCAAAGAAGAAAAAGAAATAATAAACATTCGGATATTCACAGCCCCCTGTTCCAATCAAATTTGATTTGACCCCTTTTGTGCATTTTGACAATAGATGAGAAGGCAGCGTAAAAAAAATGTTGTAACTTTTCATATTAATCCAAAAAAATTACACTATGAAAAATTTAATATTGTTTATCGCGGTTTTATTTTTTGTAAGCTGTACAAAAGAAAATTCATTAACTGATGAAAATGTAACTGCCAGTGAAAAGTCAGCCTCATTATCTGTATTTCCCGGATTAATCCATCTGCCTGATGGTTTTCAACCGGAAGGGATTGCAATTGGAAGTTCACATGAGTTTTATGTTGGATCATTGGTCACCGGCCAAATTTACAAAGGCGATGTTCAAACGGGGGAAGGTGAAATTTTTATTGTACCTCCGGAGCCAATTCAGGCAGTTGGTTTGGACATTGATGATAAAAACCGGTATTTGTTTGTTGCCAACGGCGCCATGGGATCAGGTTCAGTATTTAACATCAAAACCGGTGAATTCATCCGGACAATTGCATTTTTACCACCCGGAACATCTTTCATAAATGATGTTGTGGCAACAAAGGATGCTGTATATTTTACCAATTCAGCGGAACCTGTATTGTTTAAAGTTCCTTTTGACAAATCAGGCAGTTTAACAGATCCAGTACAGGTGATAACGCTTGACCTGACCGGCGATTTTAGCCTTATCCCAAACCCGGAAGTACCAACCCTTGGTTTCTTTTCAAATGGTATTGATGCAACTCCAAACGGTAAATATTTAATTCTCGCAAATACCGACCCGGGGGAATTGTATCGGGTTGATCCTGAAACAGGAGAATCAACATTAATTGATTTGGGCGGGCCTCTGCCATTTCCCGATGGTATTTTACTTGACGGAAAGACACTTTATGTTGTACAAAACATGTTAAACCAGGTGGCAGTTATTCATCTGAATAATGAATTGAATTCCGGAACTTTAACCAACACAATTACAAATCCTGATTTTGGTGTTCCGACAACAGTTGCTGAATTTGGCAACCGCCTTTATGTGGTCAATGCGCATTTTGATATTGCCCCTCCCGGAGGTGTTTTTCCCGATGTTGAATTTGAAGTAGTTGTAGTTGAAAAATAGGCACTTTATAATAAAACCTAAAGCCATCATAATAGCAGAAAGCCATCTTTTCCAAAAAAAAGATGGCTTTCAGTTTTATAAAATTTTAAAAAACTACAACTCATATTTGTACGTTCCCAAATCGCTCAACTCGGAAACGCGGATAAATTCTGCGTTTGCCTTTACCTGTGCTTTGGCAAAGGTGATGTAATTTTTAGCCGATTTAAGGAATGATTCATCGCGGTTGGTATCCAAAAGCAACAGATAACTCATAATGATGTGGCCAACTGTTTCAACCAAACGGCGGGCATGGAAATCAATAAATTCATTGTCTTCGGTTGAAGTTACTTTTTTCACAGCCTGCTCGAATTCATCCGTCAGGATGATTAACGAACGTTTCAGGTATTCGAGCTGCGGTGATATTTTTTGTGCCTCATAAAACCTGATTTGATTGAGAAAAGCGCCTGTTGTAACTCCGCGGATTGCAGCCACAACCTGCAGCTGTGTTGTTCCCTCATAAATGGAAGTAATGCGTGCATCGCGGTAAATCCGCTCCACCGGGTAATCTTTCATAAAACCTGATCCCCCGTGAATCTGAACTGCATCATATGCAAGCTGGTTGCTGTATTCGCTTGCCATTCCCTTCGCAAGTGGTGTAAAAATATCAGCAAGACGCTGGTAATGTTTCATTTCGTCGCGTTCCTCTTTTTCGAGGGCACGTTCTTCAGAAATGTGCTGATAAGTTTTGTACATATCCACAAACCTGGCTGTTTCATACAATAAGGTTCTTGATGCATCCAGCTTTGCCTTCATCAGCGACAACATTTCGTACACTGCAGGAAACCGGATAATTGCTTTTCCAAACTGCATTCGTTCCTTTGCATATTCAAGTGCTTCACGATAAGCAGCTTCGCAAACTCCAACCGATTGGGCAGCAATTCCAAGGCGGGCACCGTTCATCAGCGCCATTACATATTTAATCAGGCCCAGTTTACGTGAACCAACCAATTCCCCAGGTGCATCCTTGAAAACAAGTTCGCAGGTAGGCGAGCCAATGATTCCCATTTTATGCTCAATACGCCTTACAGTTACCCCCCCGTTCTGCTTGTCGTAAATAAACATGGAAAGGCCGCGGCCGTCTTTTGTTCCCGGTTCGGAGCGTGCAAGTACCAGTGAAATATCACCATCGCCGTTTGTAATAAACCGTTTTACTCCGTTTAACCACCAGGTTTTGTTTTTTTCGTCCCATGTTGCTTTCAACTGAACTGCCTGCAAATCGGAACCTGCATCCGGCTCGGTTAAATCCATGGCCATTGTATCGCCTTTACATACACGCGGCAGATATTTTTCCTTTTGCTCTTCAGAAGCAAATTCGTTGATGGTTTCGGCACAGTCCTGCAATCCCCAGATATTTACAAAACCTGCATCTGCACGTGAAACAATATCGGCTGCCATAATATAAGGTACAATCGGGAAATTCAATCCTTCGTATTTGTATGGCAGCGACATGCCCATTAATCCGGCCTGATTCAGGGCTTTTATGTTTTCAGAAGTCCCGCGGGCATAAATCACATGGCCGTCGATTACCTGCGGCCCCTCTGCATCAATACTTTCAGCATTTGGCGAAATAATTTCACCACAAATTTCACCCACTATTTCAAGTACCCGCTCGTAACTGTCCACTGCATCTTCATAATCGAGTGGTGCAAACGGGAATTCGTTCTTAAATGAAAAATTACGTTCTTTTAAACGAACGATTTTTTCCATCAACGGGTGGTTCAAATGAAATTTTAATTCGCTGTTATCTGTATAAAAATTTGCCATTTTTTTTAATTTTTGGCCCCTCCTAACCTTCCGCCAGCCGGCGGGTAGGAAAATATTAAGATAAGGCTTTAGTTAATCTGATATACATTCTCTTTCTATTCTCCTCTCCTCTCTTTCGGAGAGGCCGGGAGAGGCTATTATTTTGTGTTCTTCCTGTAATACTTAATCATTTTCGGGATGATTTCAGCAATATCTCCTGTGATAACATAATCAGCGATGGAGTTTATCGGAGCTTCAGGATCAGTGTTGATGGCAATAATCTGTGCCGACTGTTCCATTCCGGCGCGGTGCTGAATCTGCCCTGAAATTCCGCAGGCAATGTAGAGTTTAGGCCGAACGGTTAAACCTGTCTGGCCGATTTGCCTTTCGTGTTCCACATATCCGGCATCAATTGCAGCGCGTGATGCCCCAACTTCGCCTCCCAGGACTTCAGCAAGTTCGTGCAGCAGTTTAAAATTTTCTTTTGAACCAACGCCGTAACCACCGGCAACAACAATGGGTGATCCTTTAATATTCAGCTTGCTTTTTTCGATATGCCTTTCAATTATATCGACAACAAAATCAGCATCACTTACATACTTCGAAACATCGAGATTTACAATTTTACCCTTGTATTTCGGGTCGAGGATGCTCTTTTTCATTACCCCTTCGCGGACGGTTGCCATTTGCGGGCGACAGTCAGGGTTGATAATGGTTGCAATGATGTTTCCACCAAAAGCAGGACGAATCTGGTATAAAAGGTTTTCGTAATTTTTATCCGCCTTTCTGTCGTAATGTTCGCCAATCACAAGGCTTGTACAATCGGCAGTTAATCCGCTGTGCAGCGCCGATGAAACACGCGGTCCCAGGTCGCGTCCGATTGAAGAAGCGCCCATAAGTGCAATCTGTGGTTGTTCTTCCTTAAACAACTGCACAATTACCGAAGTATGTGGCAATGTCTGGTATG
The DNA here is from genome assembly GCA_963816685.1 of uncultured Prolixibacteraceae bacterium. GTDB lineage: Bacteria > Bacteroidota > Bacteroidia > Bacteroidales > Prolixibacteraceae > CAVYUC01. Next base: position 40,285 of record CAWFMB010000024.1, read on the forward strand.
GATACAATCTCTTATCATCAGCCAGATACAGGGTATCCACACCATAAGGAATAACCTGTTCGGCTATTCCTTCCAGCTGATGCCCAACAGCTACTGCTTCCAGTTTGCATTTCAATTCGTTTGCAAGTGTTCTGCCTTTAGTCAGCAGTTCCTGGCTCACTTCGGCAACCTGGCCATCTTCTATTTCGCAATAAACAAATATATTATTCATGTTTTTTAAAATTTCCAGGATATAATTAACCGATGGTATGACTTTCGATGAGTTCGATCATCATATTTTCAATATCTGAATCTAAAGACGAAATGATTTTCGAATCTTTTGCCTGTAACACCACATTTTCAATGGCTTTTACTTTTGTTGGCGAGCCGGTTAGTCCCAGCTGCGATGCATCTGTTTCAATATCATTTACTGTCCATTCCGGGATGTTCAAATCAGGCCGGTCGTTGTACAAATGGGTATAATCCTCATTTTCTTTTTGAAGTTCGGTCACTGTTTTTGCACGTTTGAAGCGCATCAGCAGTTTTGCATTCCGGGCGCGGCAATCGGGTGCTGTTCCATTCACTGTCATTACAAGCGGCAACTTGCATTTCACGGTTTCCACTCCCCTGTCGAGGCGGCGTTTTAACACGATGGTATCACTTTTCAATTCTATTATTTCTTCCACATAAGTTATCTGGAGCATGTTCAGTTTTTCTGCCACCTGCGGGCCAACCTGTGCAGTATCACCATCGATGGCCTGTCTGCCGGCAATAATCAAATCGATTTTTCCCATTTTTTTCAGTGCCTGCCCCAGTGCATATGAAGTTGCAAGTGTATCAGAACCTGCAAAAGCACGGTCGGTAAGCAATATTCCTCCGTCGGCTCCCCTGAACAATCCTTCGCGGATAACATCTGCAGCACGACCAGGACCCATGGTCAGTATTTTTACTGTTGAACCGGGATACTGATCTTTAATTCGCAACGCCTGTTCAAGCGCATTTAAATCTTCAGGATTGAAAATAGCAGCAAGAACCGCCCTGTTCACAGTCCCGTCAGCTTTCATTGCATCTTTGCCAACATTCCTTGTATCCGGGACCTGTTTGGCCAAAACAATAATCTTGTAAGTCTTCATTAATTACTGGTTTATTTAAAATTCAGTCTTTCATTACCTGGGAGAGAACAAAAATTTTCTCTGGATTTTACCGGAAAAGCAGCAAATATAAATATTGAACCTGTACAAATCAAAACGGAGTGTTTAAAGCGAAGTAAAAAAAGACGTTCTTTCACTGCAATAAAATTTAAAATCGCCACCACTACAAAATCCGATGTTGCTAAACCCTTTGCGGCAGTGGTTTTAAAACAATCCATCTAAATTTTCCAAAAAACAGGGGTTGATTTCCGCAGGTGTTATTTAGAATAAGTTTAATTACATTATGATGTTTCGGAGAAGAATGAAGATTGAATGATGAATGTCGAATGTCGAATGTCGAATGTTGAATGTTGAAAGAGGAACAGAGTTGGTGCTTTTCTGAAAAGCTTTATTTTCATTGTTTCAATTGAGTAACGGAAAGGAGAAGATTGAATGATGAATGTCGAATGTCGAATGTTGAATCCAATGAAAACAGGCTCATAATTGAATGTTGAATGTTGAAAGAGGAACAGACGCCCGGTTTATCCCCCACGAAGAAAACCGATACGAACAGTGAATTACCGTTTGGAATTGAAATAATTTACCGCAATCCCAACAAGAAAACCGACAATGAAAATAGCGACGGTTCCAAAAACAATGGACAAATAGCCGTGGAACGGACTGACGTATTTTGCAAATTCACCTTCAGCAATAAACAGGGGCGACAGACTCATCCACCCGATAACCAAAACACCGGCAACTACTCCAATAATTGCCGGAGTATTTTTTATTTTCGGAGCAAGGTAGCCCAAAAGGAACAGCCCCAGCATGCCGCCGCTGAATATGGAAGCAAGTTTCCACCAGGTATCCAGTGCACTCTTTACATTTATCATTGCAATGGCTATAAAAATGCCGGCTACACTGAAGATAAATGATGACAGGTATAAAACAGTCATTGATTTTCGTTCGGTTTTGGGGTGTCCGGGCGGCAGTTTGAAAAAGTCAGTAAGGATAACAGTAGCCGAACTGTTAAGACTTGTGGACACTGTGCTCATACCGGCAGCAAAAACAGAGGCAATCAATAACCCTGTAAGCCCCGGCCGGGAGTTGATTCACAATAAACCACGGAAATACCTGGTCACCATCAATCCCTGCAGGCAACAATCCACTGTTTGCTTTGTAATAACTGAAAAGTGCAGTGCCTATAAAAAGGAATAAAGCCGAAACCGGTACGTACAACAAACCACCGTACAACGCAGACTTTTTTGCATCCTTATCCGATTTGGAACTCATGTATCGCTGGATGTAACTCTGGTCAATCCCGAAGTTTTGAAGGTTGATGAACAAACCGTAAATCAGTACCACCCAGAAAGTGGAGCTGGTAAGTTCTATCCTGAAACTTCCAGGGCTGAATTTATTATTTTCAGCAGCTATTCTGAAAATTTGCCCCGGTCCGCCGGGTACAGAAAACAGGAGGATACCGATACAGACAAGTGCACCGGCAACAAGGATAATGGCCTGAACAGCATCTGTCCACATCACCGCCTGGATACCGCCGAGAAGGGAATAAACCATCACGCTCAGCCCTGTAATAACAATGATCGTTACAATATTCCATCCAAGCAGGGTATGCAGGGGCAATGCCATCAGAAAAAGGATGGTCCCCGTTCGCATCAGCTGTGTGAACAGATACATAAGGGATGCATACGTTTTTGCCCACGGCCCGAATCTTTTTTCAAGATAGGTATATGCTGAGGGACTGTTGACCGAGCGGTACAGGGGAACAAAAAATTTAACCGCAATAACCGAAGCAACAGGCAGCGACAGGCTAAACGCAAAAGCATTCCAGTTGGTGAGGTAAGCCTGTCCGGGAAGGGCAAGATAACTGATGCTGCTCACAAATGTTGCAAGAATAGACAGGCTGATAACCCAGGAGGGCAGCGTGTTGTTTCCAAGTGTAAAGGCAGTAGCTGTTTTGTTTTTGCGGTAAAAGGAGCTGCCAAACAATACAATGCCAATCAGGTACAGAATAAAAACTGAAATGTCGGTTACTGTCATAACTTATTGCCGGATATCGAGTACGTCCAGTGCCTTTTGAATTCTTTCCCGTTCCGGCTGTTTGAAGCGGCGGAAAGGTTCGGCCATAAAATCGCTGCATATCCCTGAAAGCGAGAGCGCACATTTAAGCCCTTTTAAATAGCTGGAGCCGAAATGGCCAACTGTATAGATGGAAGTACTAATTTGCATCACTTTTTGCTGCAGTGCTTGCAATCACTTCAAAATTGCGGCTGACGGCAGCATTGTACAAATCAACATACAGTTTTGGAAACAGGTTTGCACCACCATTTATGCCGCCATGTCCTCCGGTGAGTACGAATTCGGCCATAAACTCTTCCGGCCCCACAAGAAAAGTAAAATCATTACGGTTTCGAAGTGCATACTGCACCCGTTTAAAATAGGCAAGGTTGTACGAACTGTCCTTCATTCCGGTTATGCCCCGGATATCAGCCGCTGCCTTCACTGTTTCAGGTTCAATAACAACTTTGGTATGTACAGGCATGTTGTAAAGAAAAAGCGGCAAGGGCATCTGAACCATTATCCGCTGCAAATATTCAAGCAATTCCGCCTGGCCCGAAGCAAAATAATAGGGCGGCGCCAAAACCACTGCATCGGCATTGTTGTCGGCGGCAACTTTTGCAAGCTGCAGGCTTTCAGAAAATGCAGTATCGCTGATACCCACCAAAACAGGAACACGCCGGTTAACCAGCTGACAGGTCCGTTCGATTAAATCCCGTCGAAGCTGATGACTTAAGCTTGCAAACTCTCCTGTGGTACCCAATATAAACACCCCATGAACTCCACCCGAAAGGATATGTTCAATTAACCGCTCCAATCCGTCAAAATCGATGGTGTTGTTGTCAAGCAAAGGAGTAACAAGCGGCGGGATGATTCCCCGGAGAGGCTGGTGCATTTTTTCTTTTTGCATCGAATTTGTCATTTATTGAGTCACTTCATTCAATTCGAGACGGACGTATTTGATTTTTTCCCGGTTATAGGTGTAAGTAATGTGGATTGTACCATCTTTTCCCTCAACAATTGCAGGATAACTGAATTCCCCTTTGGGCTTGTCTTCCAAAACCATCAACTCCTTCCACTCTTTGCCGTTCCCCGAAATGAGTACCGACAGCTTGTTCCTTCCCCTCTTTACAGGGTTGCATACAAGCAAATGATTTCCGTTTTGAAGGGTTACAGCATCAATCCCTGAATTGTTGTTCACAAGCGAAGTTGCCTGAACCGGGCTCCATGATTCCCCCAAATCATCAGACCAGGTTTCAACGATTTTTCCTTCCCTGCTCCGGCAAAGCATTTGTATCCTGTCCCCTTCATGAAATAAAATGGTTGGCTGGATTGCATTGAAATCATTGTTGTCAATTTCAATCTTTCTCCGGTTTTTCAAATCCTGATGTGATTTTTCCACATAAATATTCCACTCTTTTTCGGTTTCAACACTCGTGGGATAAAGTATTGTTCCGTCTGAAAGTTTTTCGGGTTTGTTTTTAATTGGGCCTAAAAAACCATCCGGCAGTTTTATACTTTCCGACCATGATTTCCCTTCATCCTTCGAAATCTTAACCATTCCCCACCATTCCCGCGGACTTGGCCCAACTTTATAATACAAAAGAATATCACCATTATCTCTCTTAAAAAGCACCGGATTCCAGCACGGATAGCGCAATGAATCGTTGATAACGCCATCGGCAACCTTTTCAGGAGCGCTCCATTCTTTATTTGCTTTTGCCGAGGTGTAAATACAAACATCCGGGTGTTTTTCATGTGTTCCGCCAAACCATGCAGCCAGTAATCCATCACCGGTTTCAACGATTGTTGAAGCATGGCATGAAGGGAAAGGCGCTTTTTCATACACGAATTCAGAACTTAATATCCTGGCTTCAACCTTGTCCCCTGCAGGTTTTTGCGGAAAGACAAAGAGTGCAGCTATTATTATAATCCCGGCAGAAATATTCATTTTAATTATTGTTGGATTGCTTTTTTACTGTTCCTCTAAAATATGTCTTTTTTCCAACTTATGAAATGGCCGGGACGGGCAATCTCCAAAGGAAGGAATAAACCGCTTCAGATTATTCAAAACAATTCAACAGGAAAAAGCACCGGCAACACTCACTCTAAAGGCTTTATGGTATGTTTGCCGGCATTTGCATATGGGCCGGTGTATTTTAAAGTTCTTTCAGATAATCAATTATATCATTCAAATCTTCTTCCGAAAGGTATTTTTTATCAAAAGACGGCATGACGCCCAAACCATGTCGCACCTGGGTTTTTATAACGAACCCGGGAAGCGGCTTGTTGATGAGCGATGGCCCCAGCCCTGCATTGCCTCCCGGATGGCAACGGTTGCAGGTATTCATAAAAACTTCCTGCCCGTGACGGGCTGTTTCCGACTGCACCAGTTGTTCACCTTCTGCCGGCAAAAACAGTTTCGGGC
>CAWFMB010000025.1:0-13869 GCA_963816685.1 uncultured Prolixibacteraceae bacterium
CTTTCTGTTTCCATAAAACATCCCGATTCTGAAAGTTTTATTGATGCCAAACTCGAACAGGGAAAAGTAACAGGCGCTAATGTCTCGGTAAAAATCCAGGACGATTTTATGCGTGCAGTTGAAGCAGAAAAAACTTACGTACAACATTACCCTATCGAATCGAAAAACCCGCTTTACAAAAAAGAAATTGATGCGGTCAAACTCTGGAATAAAATTGTAAAAAATGCATGGCAATCCGCCGAACCCGGTATTCTTTTCTGGGATACCATAATTAAAGAATCGGTTCCTGATTGTTATGCCGACCAGGGTTATCGTACCGTTTCAACAAATCCATGCGGAGAAATTCCGCTTTGTCCTTACGACAGCTGCCGTTTGCTGGCCATTAATCTTTATTCGTATGTTGAAAATCCGTTTACACCGGAAGCCAAATTCAATTTTACCCTTTTTAAAGAACACGTGCATTATGCACAGCGTATTATGGATGACATCATTGATTTGGAACTTGAAAAAATTGATGCCATTCTTGAAAAAGTAAATGCTGATCCTGAAGGTGAAGAGATTAAATTTGTGGAACGCAATTTATGGGAAAACATTAAAAAGAAAGCAAACGAGGGCCGCCGTACCGGAATTGGAATCACCGCCGAAGGAGATATGCTAGCAGCTCTTGGACTTCAATACGGAAGTGACATTGCTATTGATTTTTCGGAAGAAATTCATAAAACTGTGGCGATCGAATCGTACCGTTCATCGGTTTACCTTGCAAAAGATCGCGGCCCGTTTACTATTTACAATTCCGAGAGGGAAAAAGATAACCCTTTTATTAACCGGCTGAAAAATGCAGATCCGTCATTGTATGAAGAAATGACAAAATATGGCCGCCGGAACATTGCGTTATTAACAATTGCGCCAACAGGAACCACCAGTTTGATGACACAAACAACTTCCGGAATTGAGCCTGTATTTATGCCTGTTTACAAACGCCGCAGAAAAGTAAACCCGGGCGATAAGGATGTCCGTGTTGATTTTGTAGATGAAGTTGGTGATCATTGGGAAGAATATGTTGTATTCCATCATAAATTTAAAACATGGATGGAAACACATAACTTCGAACTCAACCGTGATTATACAGAAGAGGAGCTTGAGGAAATGGTGGAAAAATCACCCTATTACAAAGCCACTTCAAATGATGTTGACTGGCTGGCTAAAGTAAGAATGCAGGGACGGATTCAGAAATGGGTAGATCATTCCATCAGCGTCACTATTAACCTGCCGGCAAATGCTACAGAAGAACTTGTTGGCCGGCTCTATTTTGAAGCCTGGAAAAGCGGCTGTAAAGGTGTAACTGTTTATCGTGACGGATCGCGTTCGGGTGTTTTAATTTCGAATAATGTAAAAGATAAAAAGAAAGGCTCGTCTTTCCCGACAAAACGTCCGGAAAAACTGGAGGCTGAAGTCGTCCGGTTCCAAAACAATAAGGAAAAATGGGTCGCTTTTATCGGATTAATGGACAGCAAACCTTATGAAATATTCACTGGTTTATCTGACGATGAAGATGGAATATTGCTGCCACGCTCCATAACCAAAGGTTATATTATTAAAAGTTACGACAGCGAGGAAAATTCACGTTACGATTTTCAATACATCAACAAGCGCGGTTACAAAACTACAATTGAAGGGTTATCGCATAAATTTAACCCTGTATTCTGGAATTATGCAAAATTGATTTCAGGAACCCTGCGACATGGAATGCCCATTCACAAAGTGGTGGAACTGGTAACCAGCCTGCAACTCGACAATGAAACAATAAATTCGTGGAAAGCCGGTGTGGCCCGTGCACTTAAAAAATATATTCCTGACGGTACTTTGGCAGAAGATGCCAAATGCGGAGAATGTGGTTCAGACGATGTGATTTACCAGGAAGGTTGTTTGACCTGCATCTCCTGCGGTTCTTCAAAATGTGGTTGATTTCATAGTGTATGCAGAAAAAACCAGGACTTAGAAGTACCTGGTTTTTTTTCCAATACGAAATATGCCAAGATGCCTGAATTACATGGCAACATGCCTGGTTTTACTGGTGAAAAGCCCAAGGTTCATACAAATGCCCATTCCCGCCTGAATAAATCAGTCGGTCAGGCATAATCTATAAGGTTTTGATATAATTTTTAGGTTTCGTATTTTTGCAGTATTGATTATAAATTCAATGTAAAAACTGATTTCATGCAAACATTAACAATAGAACTTACAGGAAATAACTCTTTAAAAGCTTTACAGGATTTAGAACAAAAGCATTTGATTCGAATTATTAAAGAACCCGGTTTAAATTTGCATGCTTTGCCAGGCGAGCCAATGACTGAGCAAGATTTTAAAGAGTGGGTTGAATACACCGAAAATTCTCCAACTGTAAGTATGATCGAAGCCAAACAACAATGGTCAACTCAAAAGGAAAAACTCCAAAAACTTATTCGTTAAGGATAACCAAAAGCGCCCTCCAAGACATTGATGATATTACGGGCTATATTGCCTACATCAAACACCAGCCTTTAAATGCTATCCGTGTGGGTGATAAAATATTCGAGACCATAGACCACATTGAACAAAACCCTTTGGCATTTCGGGAATGCGAAGAGATTCCGACCAAAACCAAAATCTATCGCAAAGCGGTTTGTATGAGTTGGATTATCATCTATAAAATTAAAGCTGCTGAAATTATTGTAATTGGCATTATTCACGGTAGCCGTAAGGCTTCAAAAGTTAGAAAGCTTAGAAGAGTAAAATAGTAAGCATTAAAAAAGCCCGGAATTGCCGGGCTTTCTTTAAAGAACTGTAATGTATAAATTCATAATCCTACCCTCTTGCAAAAGAAGATATCCGGGAAGCTGCCAGGTGGTGCAATAAACGACAGATTGGATTTGGCAAAAGGTTTACTGCAGAAGTTCGTGAAAAAGTTCATTTTATCAGGCAAAATCCCAAAGCTTCGAATGTTCGTTATGATGATGTAAGAACTGCCGTTTTAAACGTGTTCCCGTTTATGGTTCACTTTACCATTGACGAAAAAAAAAAACCATAATCATTTCGGCCGTATTGCATACAAGCCGTAATCCTGAGTTATGGAAAAATAGATAAAGAAAAAGCCCGATTGCTCGGGCTTTTTGTTATAATTTAATTCATTCTTAATATTCCCGCCAGTGCTAATAGTAATACAGAGCATAAAACTATAAACACAAGAAGTAAATATCTCCGCTTTTTAAATGCTGGATTTCTTAAAAATTTAAAATCGTTGAATTTTTCTTTAAATCGTTTTTTCCTCAAAAATAATATCTGTTTATAATAAAATTGGAATACCTGCACAAATTCCAACTAAATAGAATATCGGCAACTTAATATCAAATAAGCTAAGTAACTTAGAATATTATAAATAAGTTAACACCAAGGAAGATAGTCATTAGATAATTTTCTATTACCTTGAGGTTGGTATCGGAATTTATCTTTTTATACTCTCCCGTATATTCTTAATAACACTTCTCAATATCATCCTGTATAGGATTGGCACTTATCTTAGTGATATTAAAAAGATACCATACCAACTACTATTAATACAATTATATAAGCTAATTTTTTCATTACCATTGTCATAAATTCATAGAGGTTCAACAAATCTGAAATTGAATAACCAAAAGTCATTTGAAAGTGTGGCATATCTGAGATGCTTCTAAAATTTCCTCCCCACTCAAAACCATTATTAATTCCATTTGACTTATGCCAGACCGATTTGTATTCCAAATTGCCTTTCCATTTCGGATTTCAACAACATCTAACAGCAAGTCCATAATTATGATAACTTTGTCCTGCCTTTAGCATTGTAATAATAGAACCAGCGGCTGTTCTTCCCTTAGAATATAAAGCATCTTGTTCAGCAAACGTTCTTAAACCTTGCGTTACTCTGAGATTGATACCTAATTCTGATTCTACTTAATTAATAAAGTTTATACATGTCCTTGCACATCTGGATGAAGCTGAGATATCCTATTCATTAGTAACAGGGTCCCAAGTACCCCCTCCATTTGTGGCAACATTACCAACCGTCCCAATATAACCAGTTGTTGAGATATAGAATGTGGAAGCAAACGAGGAAAAGGAATATAATCCTCCATTACCGGAAGTTTGTGTATTTAACTGTCCTATGGATATGGCTACATTTGGGCGGTTGAATGCATCAATTACAGTAATGGTGAAACCATTTTTAATAGCAGATGTAATTTCATTGTAATCAGTGCTTTCGATGGCTGCCATATCACTATTTACATTTGAAGACGGAATTGCCATACTATTAATATGGTTATAGTAAGAAGTTCTTCCTCCCCCGCCTCCAAACCGTTCATTCAGATAAGCTATATATTGCCAGTTAAAATCCTCTTGCTTTGGCACTTTTTTGTAACCTGAGGGGTCACTGTAAATGAGCGGATTGTTCAAACAGTAGGAATAGCGGTTGTATTCCTGCGTACTGGTCAGGTCGGCAATGTATGGGTCGGGACTTAAAAACCGGCCAACAAGGGGGTCGTACAAGCGCCCGTTCATATTATACAGGTTAAACCAGGGCAAATACTCGTGCCCGGTATAACCGCGGACTGCAAATAATTCGGGTTTACCGGTAATGGTGTAGCTCCAATTGATAAATTGATTGCTTTGTGATTGCATTTATTGCCAGATGGATTCGTAATTAAAGGTCAAATTTCTTTGTTTAAATATAGTGAATTGGAAAATATGCTTTGTGAAAATTGGAAACTTTATTATTTAGAGCAAACCATGCGATACTACCGCGCGGGAGCGGAGTTATGCAGAAAAAACAGGATCAAGCCTGGTCCTGTTTTTTTGTTTAAAAATCAATTATTGATTTAATCTTTTCGTTGTAATTCTTGCTGCAGGAAATAACCCTCTTTTTTGCACATTTCATTTCCAGATCATACCTGCCATTACCCATACTTTTCACTTCAGAAATAAGTTTACTGTTAATTATTGTTGATTTATGCACGCGAATAAAATCATCAGGCAATTTTGATTCCAACTCCGTAAGATTCGAATCGACCAAATAATCTTTTCCATTAATATCAGTCAGGAAAATATAATTATTACTTGCTGAAAAATCTACGATCTCATCAAATCGAATCAATGTAATTTTGTTTCCTTCCTTCACCGGATAATAGTCACGAATATCCTCCTGAGTCAATGTGGAATCCTGGTATTTTCTGAATTGACTTTCCAACTCCTTTGCAATCCACCTGTTTTTTTTATTCCGGTTTGCTATACGAAAAAGTACGATCAGGAACAATGCAGTCAAACCTCCTATGACAAGCAGAACAAAGAATATTACAATAATTTCCTGTGGGCCAATAAAACCGAGTATAATTGGATTCATAAAGGTTGGATTTTTTTTGAATCAAACTAAATGAATTATTTTATCTTCTCAAAACGAAATATGCCAACACGCCTGAATTACATGGCAACATGCCTGGTTTTACTTGTGAAAAGCCTCAACTCATCTTGCAGCAGATATGAAAGGTTTTGTTAAAGAAGTTACCTGTATCTTTGTATAAAGAATAGTGCAGAAGTGACATTAAAGGGAAAGAGGTTATGCTGTTTTAACAGCTGGATTAGTACTTCCTTCCAAAGCAGTTTTATACCGGTTTTCACCATACCTTCCATATACCAGGGACGGGGTTGGTTCGCGATTTAATATCGGAGGTATAATGTTGGTATAGTGTTGGTATATTCCGATAGCAGGGAAAACGCTTCAGTACCTTCTCTTTTGCGAAGTCATAACTATATTTGGTTCAGGAGACAGTCCAATCCGGCTCAATGTTCTTTCTCTCCAATTCAATGATGTATTTGGTTATTATGATTGCTTCTCTGCATCCATACAAAGAAAATTTATTCTGCCGTGCTTTATCCGTTTTTAACTTATCCCAACCTGATTTTTAAAGTGTTTCGCAAAAAACAGAATTACAATGGTTTTAAAAAGAAGGCTGTCCTTTTGGGACAGCCTTCTTTTATATATTGAATATCAAATTATTCTTATGCTTCAATCATTTTCTTGTAATCGCCAGCATTGAGTAAATCTTGCAGTTCCGATGCATCTGAAATTTTAATTTTAATCATCCAGCCGTCTCCGTATGGATCTTTATTTACCAGTTCCGGTTCATCTTCCAGTGCCGGGTTTACTTCAGTTACTTCGCCGCTCACCGGCATAAACAAATCCGAAACGGTTTTCACCGCTTCAACTGTACCAAAAGTTTCACCTTTCTCCAGTTCTTCACCTTCAGTTTCAATTTCAACAAAAACCACATCGCCTAACTCTCCCTGTGCAAAATCTGTCACTCCAACAACAGCAACATCGCCTTCAACCCTAATCCACTCATGGTCTTGCGTGTACTTTAAATCAGCAGGTATTTTCATAATTGAGATTTATTAATGTTTTTGCCAAAATTAATACAATTTAATGAAACAAGCATGGTAAGGAGAAGACAAATGTTTATGATTAAATTCATCATGTGAGGTTACATCGGGTCAAGGATTGCATGTATGAATTATTTGATTTTAATTCCTTGAAAAAACCTTTAATCCAAATAAAACGAATGCTCATTAATTTATTTAAAATCCATGATTTAAATTGTATTTTAAAAATAATCCGGAAATTAATCTGATACATTTTGTAATATTGCAGAAATACAATACGAAATGTTTTCTGAAATAGCGGCTACAACTAACGATTTGAAAGAAATTGCAGAGAAACTTATTTCCACTTTTCCTGAAAAACGCATTTTTGCTTTCTATGGAAAAATGGGAGCAGGCAAAACAACTTTCATTCAGGCAGTTTGCAGGTTTTTAGGTTCGAAAGACAACATAACCAGCCCCACTTTTGCTTTAATCAATGAATATAACACACCGGCATCAGGTCCGGTTTATCATTTTGATTTTTACAGGATAAATGATATGAGCGAAGCTTTCGATCTTGGTTATGAAGACTATTTCTTCAGCGGAAATTATTGTTTGATTGAATGGCCCGAAAAGATTGAACCTCTTTTACCTCATAAAATTGTTGCCGTCTCAATCTCAGTTGACGAAAACGAAAACAGGATAATTACAGCGGACATAAAAACCTGAAAATGAAAGAACATTTTGAAAATTCAGCGATTGAATGTAAATTGTTCCATATTTTCAATTAAAACGAATAAGGCCAGATAATTTTAGAAAAGTATGAACACCGGAAAAGAAAGAACCACTAAAGAGAAAGTTTCGGTTTCAAAAACCATGTTGCTTCCCCAGGAAGAGATGCTGGAAATAAAAAAAAGGGGTCAGAAAATAAAAATAGGAATTCCCTCCGATCTTTCAAAAGTGGAATATCGTGTACCGCTGACACCGCAGGCTGTGGATCTTCTTGTTTCATACGGCCACGAGATTTTAATTGAAAAAGGAGCCGGTAAATCAGCAAGTTATGCCGACAAGGAGTATCGCAAAGCAGGTGCAACCATCGTTGAAAATAAGGAAGAAATTTTCCAGTGCGACATCATATTACGTGTAGCCCCTTTCGATTCAGAAGATATTGATTTATTACGGGGTAACCAGGTCATCATTTCAAATATGCAAATCCAGGCACATTGCAAAGATTCGATTCAAAAACTGATGCAGAAGAAAGTAACCACTGTTGCCTTCGAATACATTCAAAACGAAGATGGATTTCTTCCAATTGTTCACCAGATGAGCCAGATTGCCGGAGTAACTTCTATAACGATTGCAAGTGAATATTTAAGCAATGCACGCAACGGAAAGGGAGTTTTGTTTGGTGAAGTTACCGGAATTACACCTGCCGAACTCGTAATAATCGGAACAACAACTGCTGCAGAATATGCAGCACGTGTAGCTTTGGGATTAGGCATATTTGTGAAAGTATTCGATACATCGGTTTATGAATTGAGCCGTCTAGAAGAAAAACTGGGCCGCCGGATTTTCACTTCGGTTTTTTACCCAAAAGTTTTACTAAAGGCTCTGGTTTCAGCCGATGCAGTAATTGGCGCCCTTTCATTTAATTCGACCCCAAAATTCAAAGTTTCAGAAGATTTGGTAAAACAGATGAAAGAAGGCTCGGTGATTATCGACCTGAACATCAGCCAGGGCGGTTGTTTCGAAACATCGGAATGTACAAGCTTTAAAAACCCAACTTTTGTAAAACATGGTGTTGTACACTATTGCGTTCCGAATACTCCGGCAATGGTTGCCCGCACTGCCTCTATTTCCTTGAGTAACATCCTTATCCCAATTTTACTTTCAATTGGTGATAGCGGTGGTGTTGATAACCACATCAAAAATTCACCCGGTTTCCGAAAAGGAGTTTACATGTATCATGGAATTTTAACCAATCCTGAAATTGGATATCTGTTTAATATTCCTTCAAAAGATATTGATTTGTTGCTAGCAGTTTTCTAGCCGGAAGTTTTCAATCCTGCGTTTTTACCAGCAACATCATGGAGATGGAATTTACCTTTACTTCGTTCGAGACAATACCTCCCAATCCATTTTCATTGATATCATTTTCATCTGCAACTATCTTGAACTCTCCTTCCGGAAGCGGGATAGAAACTTCTTTGCGGTTGCCGTTAAAAATCAAAATTATTTTCTCCCATGAATCTCCGACCGGGTTACCTTCAATACAATAGGAAACAACACCCAACATGTATTGCGTACAAAAATGTAAGTATTTTTGAATTTGTTCCGTTATCGGCAACCTGAATGCAGGATGATTTTTTCTCAACTGAACCAGCTTTTTGTAATAATCGAAAACATCGTAATATTCCTTTTTCCGGCTCCAGTCAATCTGATTCACTGCATCGGGAGATTTGTATGAGTTTCCGTTTCCCTTTTTTGTGCGGCAAAATTCGATTCCGGAATGTAAAAACGGAACTCCCTGCGAAGTAAGGATTAATGCACCGGCAAGTTTTACCATCTTCCGCATGTCTCCATCCGAAGTTCTCGAACTACTGGATTTGAGTTTGTCCCACAACGTGTAATTATCATGACACGACACATAATTGATGCATTGATTCGGCTCAGCGGCCCAGGGCTCCTTTATTGTTTCCACATAATCGTAAACTATCTGCGGATGTTTAACTGCTGCCACAATCCCGAATTTTACTGATTCCTCTCTTAAATCAAGACCGCTGACAAAACCTTTGCTTTTTTTGTTGCCATTGTTTCCTTTCAACGCATCGCGGAAATCGTCATTAAATGCTGCAACTCCCGGCAATAACGACATATTAATTTTAATTGCACGATGTTGCGCTGGCATCGGGCTTTGATCCGCAGCCCAGCCTTCTCCGTATAAAACCAGTCCAGGCCTTACTTTATCCAGTTCTTTACGAATTAAATTCATTGTTTCCAAATCGTAAATGCCCATTAAATCAAAACGAAATCCATCGATATGAAACTCCTGTGCCCAATATTTCAATGAATCAACAATATATTTTCGAACCATCGCGCGTTCGGTGGCAATTTCGTTTCCGCAACCTGATGCATTGGCAAACGTACCGTCGGATTTTTGACGGTAAAAATATCCCGGAATTGTTTGATTGAAAACCGATTCTTTGGCAAAATAGGTATGGTTGTATACCACATCCTGAATTACTCCAATTCCGGCCGAATGCAGCGCCTGTACCAATTTTTTGAACTCACTGATTCGCACCGCTCCATCGTAAGGATTGGTGGAATAGGAGCCTTCAAGTGAATTGTAATGTTGCGCATCATAACCCCAGTTGTATTTTTCATGTGGCTTTTCCTCATCCACAGTATAAAAATCATTCACAGGCAACAAATGGACATGGGTGATTCCCAATTCTTTTAAATGCGCTAATCCGGTTGAAATACCTTCCTCGGTTTCAGTATTTTCTTCAGTAAAACCTAAAAATTTTCCTTTTTGCTGAATCCCGGAATTCCCAGAAATTGTGAAATCACGAATATGTGTTTCGTAAATTACAGCTTCGGTAAAATTTTTTAATTCCGGACCCTTATCACTTTCCCAATGTTCAGGATTTGTTTTTTTGGAATTGAATATCATTCCGCGTAAGCCGTTTACACCAACGCAACGGGCATAGATATCCGGTGTTTCTTCCAGCCAATCCCCATCATTTATCCTAAAAGTATAATATTTACCTTCGTAATCACCAGTTAAAACTGTTGACCAGATTCCATCTTCAGAGCTCTGCAACTGTGTCTTATGATAAGCTTCGCCTGTCTGCCCGTCTTTAAACAATCTGAATTCAATAATTTTTGCCGTAGGCGCCCAAATTTTAATACTCGTTTTTTCAGGAGTCCAAAAAACACCCAGGTCTTCTCCTTCATAAACAGGATATATCGAAAAATCTATGTGGTTAAACTTCCAGTCTCTCATTTAAAATTTTAATAATGTTTTTCGCAAAAAAACACTCTTGCTACTTAATTTATTTCCTTTAACTTCAGATATAATGATTTTTACTTTTGGAAATTTCTTAATTCTTTTATCGTGTAAATAGAAACGGTTTATATCAATTTTCAGGGTATGTGTTTTCCCTTTTTCAAGTAACAATGGGTAAAATGAATAATTATTTGTCCCCTTGAGTTTAAACTTCCGTTTCAGCCAAAAATTATCGAAAACCAATAACGGCTGATCAATATCCACATCAACATTCCCTGTATTTTTTAATACCAGCTCCAGGTAGTCAGGATAATATAACCGATCGCTAAAAACCTTCACTTCGATTCTTTTTCTTCTGAACAAGAAACTTTTGCCCGCCTTTATTTTACTTTTCGGTTTTATAATTAAAATAATACCTGTCAGCAAAATAACAGCCGCTGCTGCAATCAAAAAAAGCTTTTGCCCTTCGGGACCAACCTCTGTTTGAGCAAAAATTTGTTGTGAAAAAAACAGAAATAAAACTCCAGTCAACACCTTCTTCATCCACTTCAATTTGGTGCAAAAATATAAGTTTTTTTAATGGAACAATTCTAAAAAACATATTGAGAACCACCATTTGCTTATATGCTGAATATCATAATTTTAAATAATACAAATGAAGATGCGGGCACCTCAATTTTTTTTATTACTGTTATTACCGGGTGGGTAAGCCATCAAAAATAGTGCCATCTTCAAGTATATTAATTACCGGCAGCAGAAACAGATTTGAGTACTGAGGGAAAATTAATAAGGTCGTATTCCGAATCGTAAATCAGGTACTTATTTACCCAGTCAGGATTAAATTTATCCTTAAACTGAAACTGACCCTTTAAATAATTAAGTGATTTCAGGTTTTCCAGGACAAACTTCATCGAACGTTCTGCCATATTTTTAGGTTCAAAGATGCCGGCAAATGCGACCATTCCGAGATTCACCCTTAAAATCCCCTGCTGCCTGAAGTAGTTGAACAATTCTGTTAAAAGGTAATATATTATCCCCGTTGGTGCATCGTCTGAAATTCGAATAAGATCGTATGTTCCCTCATTCTCAGCATAATCGGGTATGATATTAAGAAAAGCAACAATTTTTTCCTCTGCGTTTTCAATAGTCAGAACGGGAGTATTTTTAATGATATTAGAAATAAACATTCCCTGAGAAAAAACCGTTTCTGTTTTCCCTGGTTTACTGAGCCAGTCATCCGAAACCTGTTTCAGTTTTTGAATTACACCGTCTTTTATTGGTGCCGGATAAATATGGAAAGTGTAACCGAGTTTCTTCGATTTGTTGATGGCGTTTCTCAAAGGATGCATTTTTGAACCGGATAAATTAAAAGTTTCGAGGTTCAGGATAGCCTCTCTTCCAATAAACAGCACTTTTTTTGAATTCCTTCGAAATAATTCAATTGAATCTTCAGGAATACGGTAGTAAAATGTCCGTAACCCATTTTCAGATGCAAAATTTTCAAATTCCCTGATTAAAGTGATTTGTTCTTCTTCTGTTTTGCAAACAGGCAACTCAAGCACAACTGCATAATTCCGATGAATTTTATAGGCCACAAATCCATCATTATGAAAAAAGAACAGTTTGTCAGGATAGTATTTAAAGTAATCGAGTGCCGACCGCCCATAATTTTGTGCGAGCAAACGGGCATGATTGATGTCGGTTTCATCGTTTTTTATTTCGTTTCTGAAAAGTGGTTTTAATGATAGAAAGATGCCCGAAACCAGTAACCCGCCACTAAATACAGATATGGACAATACAAAATAACGACCAAAAATTGTTTTGGGAATATAATTCGATGCATCAAACAAAAAAATCAGATTAAATGAAGCTTTCACTGAATCGACAAAACTGTAATTGATTCCCATATGATTTTTTTCAAGAAAATAAGTACCCCCAACTGCACCGATAACCAACACGATGAGCGCAAAAAACCACACTCTCCAATGGCTGGTCCTTAGCAACGGTATTGAACGGACATTATACAAATCGCGTGTAAAAATCAGACTTACAATACCAATACACGAAACAGTTGCCTCTTCATAATCGATACCTTTAACCAGGTGTCCAATTGCTGAAAGTGCAAGCAAAAATAAAGTAATACGCCAGGCACGTCTTACTCCTCTGAGTAAATAATATCCAAGTATCAGTAATAACAAGCCGGTAAAAAAAACCATAAATCCTGACACAGACACTGCAAGGTGCGGCAACAATTTATCAAGAACATCAATACGACTGGGAATTGCGGGAGTTATGGCTGAAAAAATATTAATTAACCCTGAAATAAAAATGATGAAAACCGGTAATACGCGAAGCACAATACTTTTTTTCGATGTAAAAAAAGAACCTACCCCCGCAACCAGGGGCATCCAAAATTCAAGAAATCTGAATATCAGTGTAATTGCAGCAGCATCTGCAGTTGGAATTCCGCTTTTTGTGAAAACATAAGTCATTGTAACTTCGATTGCTCCCATCCCGCGCAAAAAAGGAGAAGCAATAAGCAACATTATCATTACAATATAAGCCATGAAACAAATGAAAAGCGAAGGTTGAAAACCCAATGCGAGCATTGATACATAAACATGTGAAATACCAACGAACTCTATGACAATTGAAACCAGCACGGTTATCAGGAAGTGTTTTTTGTTCAACCGGGTTGAAGCAATATTGTCAATAATTAATGAAATTTCAGGATTAATGCGCAGAATGAATTTATATACCAACCCCTTTTTTAGATATGACCAGGCAAGAAAAACAATAAATAAAATAATGCCTATCAAGGTTAAAAAAGCACCCAATTCAGTTGAACTGAGCTTGTTATTCAACAAAAGCAGAAGTAAAAGTGGAAGTGCCACAACAGCAACTGAAAGCAGCCCGGTTAAACCATAAACATAAGAGGCGTAATAAATATCACTTGTTTCAATTCCCTTTTTAGATAGTGGTTTGTTGAAAAATACAAGCGATGAAAACCCGCCTGCCGGCAAAAAAACACTAATCAGATTTCGTTTCAAATAAAGGTGGAGTGCATCATTTAAACCTACATTTATCCCAACTGTTTTAAAACTGAAAACGTACATCGCAGCCTGGAGAAGAAGATAAATAATGGTTATAAAAAGGCCCAGAAAAACATAAATGCTTTGTACATTATCAAGTGTTTTTCTTATTTCAGCAAGTTCGAGATGTTCATTTTTAACGAAATATATAGTCATTAAAAGCATCAAAACAGCGACTGCAATTTGCCATAATGATTTACCGTTTTTGTTTTTCATTAAAATCTTCATCACAAAATTTTATTGAAAATTTAATTTCAAAAAAACAAGGACAATTAATTTCCTTTTATATAGCCTGGCTTCAGGTTCATATAATATTCCAAAGGTTCTTCCGGTTTTACG
>CAWFMB010000026.1:0-142646 GCA_963816685.1 uncultured Prolixibacteraceae bacterium
CACTGCAGGCAATCGGTGGGATAGTTGGAAGCCACATGATTTTCAGCGCTGTTATAGTTCGCCTGATGGCAACTGATGCATTCCGGACTGGCATTCGTTGTGGTTCCCTGGTGGCATTCGGAGCATTGTTTTCCCGAATGGCCGCCGGTTAATGCAAATCCGGTAGTTGAAACATGGTCGAACTGTGAGGGTATCCATACGGTGCTGGTGTGGCAGGTTTCACATTCCGTGGAAATTCCTGCCGTGGAATGATTTGGATTCTGCGCCTGATTGTAATTATCCGTGTGACAGGTATTGCACAGGGTGGATGTTCCTGCATATCCGTTGGTATGACAGGCTGTACATTCAGTGGCAACATGCGCACCGGTCAGCGGGAAGTTTGTGGCATTGTGATCAAAATCTGCACCTTCCCAACTGTTGGTGGTATGGCACTGCAGACATTCAGTGGGATAGTTTTGTGCCACATGGTTTTCGGCAGAATTGTAGTTGGCCTGATGGCAGCTGATGCATTCCGGGCTGGCATTTTCTGTGGTTCCCTGATGGCATTCGGAGCATTGTTTTCCGGAATGGCCGCCGGTTAATTCGAAGCTACTGGTTTCAGCGTGGTTAAACTGCGATGGGCTCCAGCCATCTTCTGTATGGCAGATTTCGCACTCCACTGAAATACCGGCATTGATATGGTTAGGATTGACGGCCTGGGTGTAATCGTTGGTGTGACAACTGCCGCAAGCAGTTGAAGTTCCGGCAAAACCTTCGGAATGACAATCAAGACAATCGGTTTGAATGTGTGCTCCTTTCAGCGGGAAACCAGTGGCACTGTGATTGAACGATCCTTCTTCACGTCCGGTTGGATGACAGGAAAAACAAGCGATACTGGTATAGGAATAACCATTTACTTCGCGGTGCTCCCTGTCGGCAGACGAGCGGTTATGTTCGTGACAGTCAATGCAACTAAATAATGTATATGTTTCAGGCTGCGTATGACAATCCGTACATCTGTCCCATTCACCATTGTGCGATCCGGAGTAAACAGGAAAATAAACCACATCATGGGTTTTAAAATCTGCAGGGCTCCATCCGGGATCAGTAGTGTGACATTCCATGCAATTGGATGAAAAGCCGGATCCCCGGTGCGATGGATTCAAAGCGGAATTGTAGTCCTGTTGATGGCAACTCACACATTCATTGGAAATTGGCTCAAAAACTCCCGAAGTGTGACAAGTGGCACAATCGCTTATTTCGTGGCCTTTGGATAACGGGAAGAAATCGTGGTTGAAACCTGATGAAGTCCATTCCGGCGCTTCTATTTTATGGCATTCAATACAATTGTCCGATAAACCGGCCTCCACATGATTTGGGTTGGTGGTTGCCTCATAATCCTGCCGGTGACAGTCGATGCATTCAATACCAAGAGGGGGAAATTCAAGCTGTGAAACGGAAGTATGACAGGATGCACAATCGGTGGTATTATGCGCACCCAACAGCGGAAATCCCACCTGCTGGTGAATTTCGGTAATGTTGGTAACAATCCACGACTGTGGAGTGTGACATTCTGCACAATTCAATCCCACCGTATTGTTGTGCATGTCGGTATGACAATCCGTACAATTTGTTTTTGCCTCCGAAAACACAAGGGTTTCATGACAAGCTTTGCAATCAGCATAAACATGCTGTCCTTCGAGTTGAAAGTCAGTAGAATCGTGGCTGAAACCGGCTCTTTCTGTAGAAAATATCCATCCTTCTGTAGTATGGCAATCGGTACAGCTAAACGATAAGGTTTCGCCATGCGGGTTCTGCTGTGCACCGGCTAAGCCGGACAGCAAAATCATTACAAGTATTAATGGCAGCTTTTGCATGAAATGTCTTCAAATTGATAAACAATATACTCCTTCGTTAATTCGTCATCCGGCTTGTGGCATTTCGCACAGGCCAAACCCGCGTGTTTTCCGTCCAGTTTAAACCGGGCATTGTTATGGTCAAATTTTTCGGGTTTCCAGTTGCCAAAGACGTGACAACGTTCACAATCGGTTTGGCCATTTTTGGCAAACTGGCCGAAATGAACATCTTTATGACAGTTGATGCACATCTGATTTTCCCAGTTAAACTGTTGCTTTGGTTCTTCTTTATCACTATCAGCAAAATGACACGCTCTGCAGCTTAGTATGGCGTGTTTTCCCTGAAGTTTGAAACCGGTTTTATTGTGCTCAAAATTTATTTCGTTCCAAACCGACACTGAATGGCAATTTTTGCAACCGGCACCGGCCAGGTATTTCTCATCGAAATACGACTTGTGAATATTTTCGTGGCAATCAGTACAACTGGTACCCATATTTGCAAAATTCCATTTCTCTGTTCTTTTGTGACAGGTAAAACAGGGTGTGGCAAGATGGGCACCCTCCAATTGGAAATCGCTTTGGTTATGTTTTTCAATTCCGTAAGAAGACGGTGAGAATCCATCCACTGAGTGGCATTCTCCGCAATCTGAAACTATTCCGTTTTTACTGAACTGCCCTTCGTGGTAATCTTTGTGGCAATCGGTGCAACGCTGGAATTTTAAATTTCTGGTGAAACTGCCGCTTGTGTGGCATTTTTTGCATTCCACCGTTCTGTGTTTTCCCTTCAACGGAAAATCGGTTTGTTCGTGATTAAATGTATTGAGTTGTTTCACTTCATGAAAAGAAAACTCGTTGTGGCATTTCGTGCAATCGCTTCCAAATTTATTTTGATGAACATCATTGTGACAATCGGTACAATTTGCAAATTTCACTCCTTTAAACTGTTGAAATTGCTGTCCGTTTCGCTGTTCGGTTTTGTGACATTTTGCACAATCCGCCTTCTGGTGTTTCCCGATGAGTGGAAATTTGGTTTTTGAATGATTAAATCCAGGAGCAGGGCGGAATGTTTTTTGATTGTGGCAGGAAAGGCAATTTTGTGAAAGTGTATTTTGATGAAAATCGACGTGGCAATCCAGACATTGGGTACCGATCCCGAGCCAGGTATGTCCTTTTTTTTGAGAAATCTTATTTTGAATTAGTTCCGGTTTATGGCAGTCAGCACATTTAATCTCTGCATGTTTTCCTTCCAGTTCATATCCTGCAAACCGGTGGGTAAACGTATCTTTTTCGAAACGTACAATCTGAAATTCGCGGCCAAAATGTTCGCCATGACAATCGTGACAATCTTTTCCGCTACCAGCTGCGACTGCATGAAATCCTTTTTTCAGGTCGATTAAATTTTTGATTTCCTTGTGGCATTCCAAACATTTTGGTGTGGTTTCCTTTTCGCCTAATATATGGCACTTTGTACAATTGGTTAAACCTTCGAGATGCGCATGGGCCCTTGACAATTCACCCGGTGAAAGTTGTGCAAAACCCTCGCTAAAAACTATCATCAAAAGGATATAAAGAAAACCGTATTTTAAAGTTTGGCTCATTAAAAAGAGTTAGTTCAGCTAGTTTTTTTCGTGCTTTAAAATCGCTTCACCATATTTCCGGGTGATTTCAATTCCTGCATTTTTCAGAAACTGTGTTGGCAGTTCTCCCCCGGCAAAAATGTATACCAGGTCATTTTCGAGTTGCAGCGGTGCTTCCTGTCCGGCAACTTCAATGGTTACCACTTTGTTTTCAATTGATATCACATTGGAATTCAGCAACACTTCAAATTTTCCGGCAGCAACTGCTTCATCCAGTTTTTGTTTGTTTTTAGGTTTCAATCTCGAAAAGGCATCTTTTCGGTATGAAAGTGTCACCTGGTTTTGTTCGGCCAAAAGCAAAGCAGACTCTATAGCCGAATCGCCACCTCCGACTACAACTGCTTTTTTTTCTGAAATGAGTTCCGGCTCCAGCAGCCTGTAGGCAACTTTGGCAGATTCTTCACCTGGAATATTCAGTTTTCGTGGTGAACCGCGACGACCGATTGCAAGCAAAACTTTTTTAGTGGAATAGGATTCGCCTTGTTTTGTTAAAATCCGGAAACCTCCATTTTCAGGAACTATTTTTTCCACCTTTGTATTCTCTTTTATTTTGATTTCATTTTTACCTAAGACTGTTGTCCAAAGTTTCAACAGCTCACTTTTATCAGTTTCAAATAATTTCACTTTACCGTGCAGCGGCAAATCCATGGGCGATGTCATCACAATTTTTGCCCGCGGAAAAGTGAAAACGGTACCACCAATTGAATCCTGTTCAAGAGTCAATGTTTTCATCTGGTATTTTTTAGCTGTAAGAGTGGCTGAAATTCCTGCCGGTCCAGCGCCGATAATTATCAATTCGTATTCTTCATTTCCTTTACGATTTATCGATCGGACGATGTTTTCCACTGCCTGTTTTCCCTGTTCCACTGCATTTTTTATCAGGCCCATTCCTCCCATTTCGCCGGCAATAAAAATTCCCTTGACATTCGATTCGAAATACTGGTTCACATGTGGTAAATCCACACCCCGCTTTTCTGTCCCGATACAAAGGGTGATTGCCTGAGTTGGGCAGGCATGAAAACATGCTCCATGCCCGACGCAATGACTTGCATTAATGACTGTGGCTTTCCCGTTTCTTATTCCAAGAATGTCTTTTTCCGGA
The DNA here is from genome assembly GCA_963816685.1 of uncultured Prolixibacteraceae bacterium. Classification (GTDB taxonomy): domain Bacteria; phylum Bacteroidota; class Bacteroidia; order Bacteroidales; family Prolixibacteraceae; genus CAVYUC01. Next base: position 4,575 of record CAWFMB010000026.1, read on the forward strand.
CATGCACGGATACATGCTCCGCTTTGAATGCAGGAGTTAATATCGACAACCGGATGCAGCGAAACTGGTTCGTGAACACCATCTTCTTTGGCAACCCTTATTTTTTCTTCCACAATCCGCGATTCACGGCGTAATTTACGAATATAAACCAGCAACACTCCCAGCAGGAAAATCCCGATAACTCCGTAAATGATTATTTTTTCAAGCAGTAATTCCATCTTTTTAAAAAATCCAGGTATATCCAAAAAGAATTGCCACAGTTATATGAATCAACATAATTACCAGCATGATAAGCGCAAAAGGAAGGTGTGCCACGTGCCAGTATCTCAAATAATTTTGCATCGATGAAAGCCAGTTAATCCTCCGGTTCAGTTTTATTTTTGATTTAAACAATTTTACCACTTTACGGAAATTTCTACCGGAAAGTTTTTTCATTTTCAGCTCCGATTTTATTTCTTTTATCAATTGTCTTTCGAACCGAAATCTTTTTACAATTCGAACCAAAAAATTTGCTCCTTCATTTGGTGTTCTTGCAGAAAGTTTATCGTTCAGTTTCAAAATAATCCCGTAGTCAATGTTGTATTTGTTTTTCAATTCAGAATATAAATCTGTTTCAATGCTGTTTAAATCACTCATACTCAACTCGCGCCCCTGAATCGTGCGCGGAATTTGCAAATAAATGAACCGTCCGATTACACCACTGACCACCACAGCAACCATACTCCAAAAACTGACCGCTACAATTCCTCCAATCCTGAATGTGGTATGATATAAAATCAATACGGGGCCGAGAACGCATAAAAAAATGTGGAATTCAAGCCAGTATTTCAATTTACCAATTTGCGAAAACCTTCTGAAACGTTTTCTTGCCATATAACCAAAGACTCCAATAATTAAAAATGCCGAACCGGCAATTCCAATTCCGTGTCCAATTGTACCGGTAGGTTTCAGTATATCATATTGAGGATGAAAATGACGTTCTGCAATTCCTGTAGAATAATATTCGATACCAAATATTGTCAATAAAAAAAAGACTGTTACAACAATCGCTGACAGGGTAAAAACATAAACATCATGCGCTAACCGGTTCATAAGTACAATTGAAATGATTTAGAAGATCTTAAAAATAATCATATTCCTATATTTAGATACGTTCATTTTTTATCCGAAAGTATTTTATATTGATTCCAAATTGCTTGTTTTCAATTTACATTACTGATTAACAAGAATTTAACCACATCTAAACATAAACTATTTATATTCAATACAAAAGATTTTTCTGAATGCAATCAACTATTTCATTATATTAATTGCTCAATTGGTAGAAAAGAGATTATATATGAAGTTTGCATTTCTAATACTGTTACTAACTGCTTTTTTTATCGTCGGGGCGCAAAAACCTCGACTAATTGTTCTTACTGATATTGGTCAGGATCCGGACGATCAGCAGTCGATGGTACGGTTGCTTCATTATGCCAACGATTTTCAAATTGAAGGATTAATTGCCACTGCCGACAATAATTCTAAAAACGAAGAGCCTGTTATCAAGGATGAGATAATTCATCAGTTAATTGATGATTACCAAAAATGCCTGCCCAATTTTCAGTTACATACCAGCGATTTTCCAACAGCAGAATTTTTGCATCAAACCGTTAAAAAAGGAAATAATAAAGGAGGAACGGATGTTCCGCTGCAGGATTTCATTGGAGAAGGTTTTGATACGGAAGGTTCGGAACATATCCTGAAAGTAGTTGATGATCCCAATCCTCAAAAGATTTGTATTGCTGTATGGGGAGGTGCATGCGATTTGGCACAGGCACTTTGGAAGGTTAAAAACACGCGAACTCCGGCCGGTATTAATCAATTTGTACAAAAACTACGGGTTTATTTTATCGGAAAACAAGACGCCTCCAACCAGTGGATTATAGATACATTTCCGGATTTATGGCTCATTCTGGCACTCGACCGCGATGGCGACAAATGGCAATCGGGTTACCGCGGAATGTTCTGGGGCGGCGACATGTCGAACACGTCCCGAGATTGGATCCATGAGAATATTTACGGGCACAATCCGCTGGCAGATAATTATCCGGATGAAACCTATACCGGCGGTGAAAATAAAAATCCACATATGGCTTTAAAAGAGGGCGACACTCCTTCCCTGCTCTATTTCATTCCCAATGGGTTAAATGTAATCGGGCATCCTGAATGGGGCGGCTGGGGCGGCCGCTATGAAGAGGTAAAGCCGAATTTTTTCAGGGATGCAGACGATACCGTCTTCGATGTTTCTGAAGGAAAAATGATTACTTCGCCCCGGGCAACGGTTTTCCGCTGGCGCGAAGATTTTCAGAATGATTTTCTGGCGCGGATAGACTGGGGAAGTACACCAAACTATTCCAATGCAAATCATCCGCCCGAAATTGTTTTAAATGGCAACATTGACAAGGAACCACTTCATATTCTTGTTTCTCCGGGAAAGAAAATCAAATTGAATGCATTCACTTCAAACGATCCGGACAGGGATGATTTAACCGTTCACTGGATATACTATCCGGAGGCCGGAACTTATAAAGGCAATACAGACATCCGTCCGAAAAGAAAGGGCAGGGCAAAAGTAAAAATACCAAAAGATGCCAGAGAAGGATCAATCCATATTGTCTGTAAGGTTTCGGATAATGGTACTCCTTCACTTTGTGCCTACAAACGAGTGATTATTAATGTGCTTTAGAAATCCCTCCCGTTTTATTTTTTAATTATTCTTTCTCCAGGTCGACGGAATTATTTAAACAACAGCGGTGCAAATTCATTCAGTGCCCTGCGCCAGGTCAGCCATTCACGGCAACCGATATCCACCTGCCATCACTTTCAAAGTTTTATGAGATTGATCAGAAATGCATCATTTTCGTGGATATCCAGTTCTCTTGAAAAAGAAGAATCCTTTTTCACCGATACGATTTCCGCAACTACAGGAGAACCGTCATTCATTTTTTTAATCTGCTCTGTACATATAATTGTATTCCGGATTACCGTTCCTGTCTTCTTTATAAACGGTCATATCATCGGTCAGTAAACCATGCATCCGGATATATCTGAAACCACATTCTTTTTTGACGTACGCCAATTGCTGTTGCCAGTCGGCACGTAATCCTTCGTTGGCCCTTCCCGCTCCCACACATTCATTAAACATGCTGTTCAGTGGACCTTTTTCTTTCCTGAAATCTACATTGATTGCTCTTTCCGGTAGTTCTGTTTTTTTGTTGGTTTTGCTTTGTGATAAAGCTGTTCCTGTAATAAAGATGAAAAGCAGGAATAAATAAAATCGATTCATTTTAATTAGCACTGTAATAGTTTACTTTATTAAAATCATTTTTCGCGTAGTTGAATAATCTCCAACTTTTAATTGGTAAAAGTAAAATCCACCGGGTAAAAAAGCACCGTCAAATTCAAAATGATGTATTCCTGATGGTAATTTTTTGTTTACCAATGTGATAATCTTCCTTCCCATTTGATCAAAAACTTCAAGAGAAATGTTTGCATTGGAAGGAGTTTGAAACTGAATCGTTGTACTGGTGGAAAAGGGATTGGGATAATTTGTTATCTCAAAATCGTTTTTAAGTTCGCTTTTAACCGATGTAGGATAAAGAATATTGGTACCAGCCTCAACCATTATAAACTGCACCGACCGCGCAGGAACATCCAATATAATAGCTTGATCAATTGAAAAAGCATTTGCCGGAATTGTCTCAAGGGTTTCGCGGGGGCCCCATTGTGTTCCTGTCGGACTCACACCGTTAACCGATACAAACAACGAAAAATCTCCATTATCAGTACCGCCGGTCAATGAGTAATTATAGTATTGATTTCCAACACCAATCATTTGTGGATCTATTTTTACAACCTGGGCAGTTTTTCCTTTATTTACAATCACAATTCCGGTTTCACCTGAAGCAAATTTAGATGCATAAGCCAAAATATTTGAATTATTCGAAGTTGCAGAAATTACATGATCTCCGGTAAATTTCTGCTGATAATAAGCATAATAGAAATCCGGACGTGGCTGCCATCTTAAACTGGGGTTATCTCCCAGATAAAACATTCCATCCTCGCCGGTGGCAAGTAGCCACCTTGCCCCCAATCCATAATTATTCTTAATAAATTCGTTAAACAGTATAGTTGCCTGCATGCCATTGATGTATGATTTTCCCATGGTCTCATTTGCAGAATTATAATTTATATTATACTCTGTTATGGCAACAGGCTTGGCAAAAGCATTTTTGCTGGCAATATCCTGTCGAATAAAACTGATATTTTTCTCCGGCTCAGTGGCTGCGACCGATAATACGTTTTGTGCATTTGCATCCTTTCCAAAATAGTTGTGCATCACGTAGAAATCAGCCGCATCGCCAACCTCTGATAAAACTCCTTTATTCCAGGTACGATCCACCGAATTCCAGCTATTTGTACCATCATAATGCAATACCTGTGCACCAATATATATTGTTGCGCCCACATCAGCCGCGGCTGCTCTCATCGAATCGGCAAAAACTCTAAAATGCTGACCATAAAGTTGACCTGTAATGATTTCTGGCTGACCATCCTTATTGGCACTGGTATCGATCTTCCAACCGGCTTCCCATGGACCGGCATTCTCATTTCCAACTTCCCAAAATTTTGTACGTCCGTTATCGTATCTGACCCATTGAGCAGCCAGATGGGCTGCCTGGGCAACAGGGTCATCGCTCAAGCTGTAACGGGCATAGCCATAATTGACCGTTATAAGTCCTTGCGTGCCAACCTGCTGGCGTAATTTGTAATAATTATCCGTTGTAGTGGGCCAGTCATTTTTTCCTGAAATAGCGTAAAATTTTACCCTATCTCCCGATGAATCATAAGCAGAGTCAGGTACATCGGAAGGAGCCCCATTCCAGAAAAATATATTCGACCAGCTTCCCCCCGGAAATCGTATTAAAGAAGGGTTTAAGACCTGAACGTTCTCTACAAATGTGGAGCTTCCTGTTACATTTCCAATCCAAACGGCCAGTGCATTCCCAAAAATGTATTTTGATATTTGGCCAAGTGTGTCGGCAGATAAAGTGACCGTTACAGTTGGAGCATTCGTAGTTTTGTTTGCAGCTGTTGAAATCGGGATTTGGGCTGTTTTAGGTTCAAAGTCTTCTAAAAAGCAATTGGCCTTTTGCGCAAAGAGAGTTGTGGTCGAAACATAAAAGATTACGAAATAAAATACACAAAATTTTAATTTTAAATTCTTCATAACTAAATATTCAGTTTGTAATTACATCCATTTCAGCATATTCGAAATTATTGTTGTTTTCGGTATTTCTTAATGCCCGAAATTTTATAAACCGGGCTGGAACAGTTTTAAATGTTTTAGTTTGCCACAAAGGGTTGTTCGGTGAATTTCGATGGCCACAGACAAAATCCACAATGGTGTTTGGCAGTAATGATAATTCCTTTCATGCCCGCCTCTTTGCAAATGCGTGCCCATTGACGTGCATCGAGTTCCGTTGGATTAAAAAGACTAACATCTTCATTTCCATAACCCCATGACTGGTCGGTGTAAGTATTTAATGAAAAATGCAGAAAGGCATAATATTCCATTTCCTGCCAGCATAACTGGTTTTCATTTGGTACCGGACCAAAAGGGGCAGAAGGTTGTATTTTGGTGCAGCTTATACAGACTAAACAAAAAACAATACAATATGAAAAATACTTTAACATGAAGATTTTATTTTTTATTTTTAATAAATAAAGTCAAACACTGAAATAAATCATTCTTCCTTTAATTACAAAGAGAAACAACATTCTTTGAATAAATAAAAATCGTAAAGTAAAAACAAAATTTATATTTGACATTTGATTTTTGGTTTTCAATTATCTCATTCAAATTGCAAATTGAATCGAAATTTATTTTTCTTTCTAAATTCTTCGTTTATTTTTGTATTCGTAAAATATCGAAAGAGATGCTTGCAAATCAAAGACGGGAAAAAATATTTGAACTCCTTAAAGAGGATGGTTCAGCCAAAGTAATTAAGCTTGCTAAAATCTTTAAAGTATCGGAAGTTACCATACGGCAGGATTTGGAAAAACTGGAGAAGGAAGGCATTGTAAAGCGGGAACATGGTGGAGCTTATTTAATGAGTATTGAAGATAATGTAAAATCATTTACGCTTATAAACCAGGAAAACCTGGATAAAAAACAACTGATAGGTAAGAAAGCGGCGGAACTGGTGGAAAGCGGAGACACGATTATTCTGGATTCGGGCTCCACTACCACAGAAATTGCCAGGAACCTGATTGGCCGGAAGCAGCTGACAGTGATTACCAATGCGCTGAATATCGCGCTGATGCTCGGTGCAGAACCTGGAATCGATGTCATTATGACCGGAGGTGAATTTAAACCTCCCACCCTATCGCTGACTGGACAGAAAGCCGCTGATTTCTTCGAAGACATCCATGTTGACAAACTCTTTCTGGCAACTGCCGGTATTTCACTACGTTCAGGATTAACCTATCCCAGCCTGAGCGATATTGTGGTAAAAAAAGCAATGATTGATGTGGCCGAGACAGTTTACCTGGTGGCAGATTCCTCCAAAATCGGTAAAAATGCCTTTGCCAGTCTGGGTGCGCTCTCACTGATCGATTACATCATTACGGATGCCTCCATCGACCAAACCAACGCACAGGTATTGCGCGACCATCAGATTGAATTTATTATAGCAGAGTAAAACGAAAGTAAACGAAACTTGTAAAAAAACTTAAACATGAATTATCTGAAATTTTTAACCATTCTGTTTGTACTGGCAGTTCCTTTCAATGCATGGACGCAGAAATTAAAATCCTATCCGGATAAAACACGGATTTTAATCTTAACCGATATTGAAAATGAACCCGATGATGCCATGTCGCTGGTGCGTTTTCTGCTCTATTCCAACCAATTTGATGTGGAAGGAATTATAGCCACAACCTCGTGCTGGCAACGCAATCAGACAGCTGAGTGGCGCATCCGCGAAATTGTGGATGCTTATGGTAAAGTGCATGATAATTTGGAAAAACATGAATCCGGTTATCCAACTTCTTCCTTTTTAAAAGAAAGGATAAAAAAAGGCTATCCTGATTTTGGCATGGCGGCAGTTGGCCGGGAGAAAGATTCGGAAGGTTCTGACTGGATTATAAAAACGGTTGACAAAGACGATCCCCGGCCGGTTTGGATTCCCGTATGGGGCGGTGCCAACTGCCTGGCGCAGGCATTGTGGAAAGTAAAAAACACCCGTTCCGAAGAGGAAGTTAAAAAGTTCGTGGATAAAATCAGGGTGTACACCATTTCTGATCAGGACAATTCGGGACCATGGATTCGCAATACGTTTAAGGATTTGTTTTACATCGTCAGTCCCGGATATCATGAGAATGGCGGTAACAGCTATTTCTATTCCACCTGGATCGGAATATCGGGAGAGCGGCATTATCATTTTCCCAGCGGCGCCAATACATATATTGTCGACAATGAGTGGGTGGATAACAACATACAGAATCACGGCCCGCTGGGCGCACAATATCCTGATATTCCGTACATCATGGAAGGCGATTCACCATCATTTATGTATCTCATCCAAAACGGACTGGGATCATCAGAACACCCCAACTGGGGATCGTGGGGAGGCCGCTATGAATTGTACCAGCCATACACCCGTGTTTTTTATCACGAACCCGAGAAAAGGGAAATATGGACGGATACTGAAGACTTGGTTGAGGCAGACGGTACCGTTTATATCGATAATACGGCAACTATCTGGCGCTGGCGGAATCAATTTCAGAACGATTTTGCCACCCGAATGGACTGGACAATCAAAAGTTTCGAAGATGCAAACCACCCGCCGGTTGCAAAATTGAATCATGAAAATGAAATTGAAATAAAATCAGGAGAAGAAATTCGTCTTGATGCTTCTCCTTCTATGGATGCTGACGGCGATAAATTAGAGTACGAATGGATTTTTTACCGCGAAGCCGGCACCTATCCTTCCATAATTGAGCTGGAAAATAAAAATGAAGCCCAATTGAAACTTACAGCTCCGCATGTAGATTCGCCCAAACAAATGCATTTTATAGTGGCAGTCACCGATAACGGCGAACCAAAACTCACCAGTTACCAGCGTGTTGTTTTGACAGTAAAACCTTAATTTTTTAAATAAGAAATAATGAAATATTTTTTTGCGATTGCAGCTCTTTTTCTCCAGTTAAATTTAATTGCAAATCCACCCGAAAAGAAACCACAGGTTATTGTAATGACTGACGGCGAGGTTGATGATCAGAGCTCAATGATCCGGTTCCTGCTTTACACGTGCGATTTGAATGTTCGGGCAATTATCGAAACCAACTCCAAATGGCAGCGTGAAGGCCATTCAAAAGAAGATTGGCTGGAAAACCTTCTTTTAGCTTACGAAGAAGTCCATCCGAATTTATTGGTACACAATAAAAATTATCCTTCGGCTGATTATCTCCGAAGCATCAGTTTTGTTGGTGACGAAGATCCTTCTCATTTAGATACTCCGCGCTCCAATTACTACCCGGGCAAAAAGGAATACCGTGATCCCTCCGGCTGGTCCGATACACCAGGCTCTGATAAAATTATAGATATTCTTTTGGAAAATAATACAGAACCAATTTACATACAGGCCTGGGGAGGTGGCAATACGCTTTCCCGCGCGCTTTACAAACTGAAAAAAGAGCATCCTGAAAAGTATGAACAGGCTGCAAAAAGAATAACAGCACATTTTATTTCCTATCAGGATGGCGCAGGAACCTATATCGAACAATTGCATCCGAATGTAATAATGATAGCAGATCATGGGTTTGCCGGAACATGGAATTACAATAGCCAGACCGACACTTATGATTTGATTGCCCGGGCAGTTAAAACAGACCATGGTTCGTTGGGGGCATTGTATCCTCAAAGTTATGTAAGCGAAGGCGACAGTCCATCATTTTTTTATTGCCTGCCCAATGGATTAAGAAATTACGAATATCCTTCATTTGGTGGCTGGGGAGGCCGCTACGAACCAATGGAATCAAATCCTATGGTTTTTACAGATGCCTATGATGCAGGTTCCCGGCTGCAATCGCAGGCCAGGTGGATCAGAGATGTAAACGCAGATTTTATGGCCCGGATGGACTGGTGTGTGGCTTCAGAATTCGGTAAGGCCAATCATGCGCCGGTAATGAAAGTAAACACTGATGTTAATCTTAAAGTAAACAGTGGCGAAGCATTTGAACTGAGTGTGGAAGGAACGGAAGATCCGGATGGTGATTTAGTTGATTACTCCTGGTGGATTTATCAGGAAGCCGGCTCGTACAAAGGCAATTTCCCGGTGCAATACCAGGAAGGACATACATTTAAAGCCAAAGCTCCGGAGGTGGATAAAACTGAAACCATTCATATCATTGTGGAAGCTTCCGATTTTCCATCTACCGGTCCGGCGTTGAAAGCCTATCAGCGATTTATTGTAACTGTAAAACCTTAATTTCAGCAATATGAAAAAGATTATTATCAGCCTTATTGCAGCGGCAGCTCTTTTTGCCGGTTGTAACCAAAAAACAGAAGATGCAATAATTGCACAATGGGATATATTTGAAATTGCACTGAATGGTCCCGTCGACGGTAATCCGTATATGGATGTTGAATTAAACGCAGTTTTTGAATTGAATGACGACAAAATTACTGTTCCCGGATTTTATGACGGTAATGGAATTTACCGCATCCGATTTTCACCCGGTACTGAAGGTGAATGGTCTTACGAAACTGAAAGTAACGCGGATAAGCTATCCGGTAAAAAGGGGAAATTCAGTTGTATTCCGGCCACGGAAGAAAATCACGGGCCATTGAAAATTGCAAACACATTTTTCCTTGAATATGTCGACGGCGAACCATTTTACAGCATTGGCACAACTGCATACCAGTGGACAAGTGTAAAACAAAGCATTCAGGAACAAACGTTAGCCACGCTTGAAAATGCGCCTTTCAACAAAATCAGGATGTGTGTTTTTCCGAAATCATATATTTATGGCAATGAAACGGAGCCATGGGCTTATCCTTTTAAAAGGGAAGGTAGCGAAAATGACTTCAGCCAACCCAGTTATGAATTCTTTCAAAATTTTGATTTGCGAGTAAAACAATTGCGCGATATGGGAATTCAGGCCGATGTAATCTTATTCCATCCTTACGATAAATGGGGTTACAGCAAAATGGGAAAAGAGATGAACGAAAAGTACGTTCGGTACATGATAGCCCGGATTTCCGCATATCGAAATGTATGGTGGTCACTTGCAAATGAATGGGATGTTCCGGCAATTAAAGACAGCATCGACTGGGAAGGAATCGGACAATTGCTGCAAAATGAAGATCCGCATCACCGGTTGCGGGGAATTCATAACTGGTATGGTTCTGAAGATCATTTCTTTGATCATACCCGCCCCTGGATTACCCATGTAAGTATGCAAACATCACAGTTTTACAACGCAATCAAATGGCGCAGGCAGTACCAAAAACCGTTGCTGTTTGATGAAATGCGTTACGAAGGTGATGTTCCAAGCGGTTGGGGAAATTTGAGCGGACAGGAAATGACCAGCTATTTTTGGATGGCGGGCTTAAGCGGTGGTTATCCAATGCATGGCGAAACTCTTAAAAATGATTCTGACACCTCTGAAGTCCGCTGGTGGGCTAAAGGTGGAACACTAATGGGAGAAAGTCCGGGACGCATTGCTTTTTTTAAAAAGGTAATGGAACAGGCCCCGGTTAAAGAAATGAAACCGGAATTGCAGGATAACGGAAATCCGGAAAATTTAAACAACAATGTTTATCTGATTTCAAATCCGGGAGAATATTATCTGGCATATGTGGCCAAGGAAGCGGAAACAATAAATATTGAACTCCCTGGAAACAGCACATATCAAATGGAAGTTATTGACACCTGGAACATGAATGTAAATACGGAAACTACAGTTGAGCCGGGAAATTTTCAATACAAAACAACTGTGCCATATACAGCCATCAGAATCTTCAAAAAAGATGAGTGAAGAAAAAAGATATATCCTTGCAATTGACCAAAGTACATCGGCAACAAAGGTGATGTTGTTTGACAGACAGGCAAAACCAAAACACAGGGTGAGCCTGCCGCACCGGCAATTTTATCCGCAACCGGGTTTTGTGGAACATGATGCGATGGAAATTTTCAACAATGCCATGGAAGGAATGCAGAAGGTTGTCCGGGAGGCTCAAATTATAACTTCAGAAGTTGCCGGAATCGCTATTACCAATCAGCGTGAAACGACCCTGATTTGGGACAAAAGCACCGGAAAACCTGTTGCCAGTGCAGCAGTCTGGCAATGTCAGCGGGGAACAGACTTCTGTAATTTCCTGAAGAAAAACGGCTATGCAAATTCAATATTGGAGAAAACAGGGTTAATTATCGATCCCTATTTTTCTGCAAGTAAATTGCGCTGGCTGATGCAAAATGTGGACGGTTTACCGGAGAAAGCTGCTAACGGAGAATTGATGCTCGGAACGATGGATAGCTGGCTTTTATATAAACTCACCGACGGAAAAGTACATGCTACTGATTTTTCCAATGCCTGCCGCACAATGTTGTTCAATATTCATACGCTTAAATGGGATAAGGAATTAATTGAATTATTCGGATTGAATGAATCCATGTTTCCGGAGGTTAAATTCAGCGACGAAATTTTTGGATACACGAATCCTGTTGTAATTTTTGATGAACCTCTTCCAATTTCAGGATTAACCGGCGACTCGCACGGCGCCTTTTTTGGTCAGCAGTGTTTTTCACCGGGAATGGGGAAAGCTACCTACGGCACAGGATCATCGGTAATGATGCATATCGGGAATAAGCCCCTTTCTCCCCCTGAAGGATTGGTAACTTCCATCGGTTTCGCACAGAATAAAAAAATCAATTACGTTTTTGAAGGAAATATTCACTGCACGGGCGATACCATCAACTGGTTAAAAAACGAACTGCAACTGATTCATGATGCTTCGGAAACGGAAAGTCTGGCAACGTCGGTCGACGGAAACAATGGTGTTTATCTTGTGCCTGCGTTTGTAGGATTGGGAGCGCCCTACTGGGACAATGAAGCGCGGGCAGCAATCATTGGAATGGGTCGGGACACTACAAAAGCGCATGTGGTGCGCGCAGCCCTGGAAAGTATCGCTTACCAAATCAATGACCTTGTTTCTTTAATGAAAGGAAAAGGAGAGTTTCCATTAAAAGAATTACGCGTTGATGGCGGCCCCACACGAAATAATTTCCTGATGCAGTTTCAATCTGATATTCTTAATCAAAAAGTTGTTGTTTCAGATATTGAAGAAAATTCAGCTTTAGGCAGTGTTTTTATGGCAGGGTTAGCATTCGGTTTCTGGAAAGATTTGGAAGATATTTCCACACTTCGTAAATCGGGTAAAACATTCGAACCTAAAATTGTTCGGGGAGAGATAACTGAATTGTACAACGGATGGAAAAGAGCAGTGGCAAAATCGCTTTTAAAATAAAAATTAAAGACAATGAATAAACTTAAAATTTCGTTCGGTGTAATCATCGCAACCCGCAATATTTTTAATGCACAACTGGCTGTTGAAGCCCGAAAGAAAGTGCTGGAGAAATTAGACAAAATGGGATTTGAAACTGTCATTCTCCCCGGTAAGGAAACTCCTACAGGAAACATTGAGGGTTATGAAGATGCAGTTAAATGTGCCAGGTATTTTAAGCAGAACGCTGATAAAATTGACGGAATCATTGTGGTTCTCCCCAATTTTGGTGATGAACTGGGCGTGGTGAATACGATTAAAATGGCAGGGTTAAACGTTCCTGTCCTGGTACAGGCCTGCGACGATGATAACGACAAAGTGGATGTTAAAAGCCGCCGCGATGCGTTCTGCGGAAAATTGTCAGTGTGCAACAATCTGTATCAGTACGGCATTAAATTTACCAATACCACGTATCACACCTACAGTCTGGATGACCCGGAATTTGAAAAAGATGTATATAAATTTGCAGCAGTCTGCCGGGTAGTAAAAGGGATGAAGGGATTACGAGTCGGCGCTATCGGAACACGCCCGATTGGTTTCCAGACGATGCGTTTCAGTGAAAAAATCCTTCAGCAACATGACATTACAATTGTACCGGTAGATATGTCAGAAATTATTGGTGCCGCTGAAAAGATTGATGAGAATGCACCGGAAGTAAAAGAAAAAGTGGAAGCTATTCAAAATTACGGAACCTGCAATATTCTGCACAAAGGGCAAATATCCAAACAGGCCCGTTTTGGTTTGGCGGTGGAATACTGGATTAAAGATAACGACATCGATATTTCGGCTTTGCAATGCTGGGAGTCGATTGAAAAAAATTACGGTTGTGCCGCCTGTGTTACCATGAGCATGATGGGCGAAAAACTAATGCCCTCGGCTTGTGAAGTAGATGTTGCAGGAACAATCGGCATGTATGCACTGGCGCTGGCCGCCCAAAAACCTTCGGCCCTGCTCGACTGGAACAACAACTTTGGCAAAGAGCGCAACAAAGTAGTCTGCACCCATTGCAGCAACTATCCTAAATCGTTCTTTGAAAATGAAATCGAAATCGGCAGCCTTGATATTCTGGGAACAGTTTTGGGTCAGGAAGATACGTTTGGCGCGGTAAAAGGCAAAGTGGCACCGGGAAAAATGACCTACTTCAGAATTTCGACCGACGATACAAGAGGCATCATCAAATCCTATTTAGGTGAAGGAGATATTACTGACGACCCCTACGGAATGGATGGCGGAATTGCCGTATGCGAAATACCAAACCTCCAAAAATTGATGAGCTACATGTGCAAAAATGGTTTCGAACATCATGTTGGAATGGTACGTGGACATGTTGCCGAAATTCTGGAGGAAGCCATCGGAAATTATATGGGATGGGAATTGTACAAACATGAATGAAAAACCTTTGCGTCTTTGCGGGAGAATTTTTTACGCAAAGACGTAAAGACGCGAAGAAAACTGAATCGATACAAATAAAATATGCAAAAATATTCTGATATAGAACTTCAGATTAAATCGGTACTGTACCGGTTGAAAATTCTGAAATATATTAAACTGGCGAAGGCCGGACATACCGGAGGAAGTCTTTCCTGTACCGACATTCTGAATGTGTTGTATAACGATGTACTGAATGTTTCACCTGAAAATTTCAGTAATAAAAACCGGGACCGTTACATTCAAAGTAAAGGACATTCAGTGGAAGCATTGTATATTGTGCTTGCAGATAAAAAGTTTTTCCCGGAGAGCGATTTGGATACACTTTGCAAAGCCGGTTCGCATTATGTTGGACATCCCACCCGCAAAGTGAACGGAATTGAATTTAATACCGGCGCTCTTGGCCACGGTCTTTCAATAAGCGCCGGCATAGCATTGGCAGGAAAAATGGACAAGGCGACCTACCGGGTATACACTTTAATGGGCGATGGTGAACTGGCCGAAGGCTCCAACTGGGAAGCCGCAATGATGGCAGCACATTACAAACTGGATAATCTGGTGACCATTCTCGACCACAATGCGTTGCAGATTACAGGCCCCAACCGGGAAGTTTGCAGTCCCTACCCCATTGATGAAAAATTCAGGGCATTTGGCTGGAATGTCCAGAAAACCGGGGGAAACAATGTTACCAAACTTCGAAAAACATTTACTGCTATTCCTGTCGGATCCGGAAAACCAACACTCATCATTGCAAATACGGTGAAAGGGAAAGGCGTCAGTTTTATGGAGAATGTTAAAAAGTGGCACCACGGAGTTCCTTCTGATGAACAGTATGAAACAGCTGTAAAAGAGCTTGAAACAGAATTGAACATGCTTAAATCAAAGTTTGAAAAAGTTAAAAAATAATTCTTATGCCACAAAGACGCGAAGACACGAAGTTTCACCAAGAAAAATTTTCGCCGATAGACGAAAATACAGAGCAAATTGCAAAATTGGTAGTTGATGCTGCATTCACTGTTCATAAAAATCTTGGACCGGGATTACTGGAAAAAGTTTATGAAATATGTTTTTGCCACGAACTGAAAAAAAGAGGTTTAAAATATAGAAGACAGGTCGATATACCGATCGTTTATGATAATCTTACATTTGACGAAGGATTGAGGCTTGATGTACTCGTCGAGGATTGTATCATCTGTGAATTAAAAGCATTGGAAACTGTAAATCCGGTATGGGAAGCACAAATTTTAAGTCATTTAAAACTCACGGGTAATCGACTTGGGTTCTTAATTAATTTTAATGTTCCCAGAATGAAAAATGGAATCAAAAGATTTGTAATATAAATAGAATATACTTTGTGATTCTTTGAGACTTAGAGCCTTTGTGGCGAATAATTGAATGCTACTAAGCTCAAAGACTTAAGGATTCACCAAGGTTCTTACTGTAAAAAGATTATAAAATAAGTATGAGAATGGAATTTAAAAACAATCGAAATAATTAATTCATGCGAATTCTCAGGCAGGATTGCACCGAAGATATTCCAATGGGACGGCTCATCTATTGCATTAAACAGAATTAAAAAAAATGAAATATCAGATTTATCATATAATTATTATCTTGCTTTGTATTTCCCAAGCGTTGTTTACGGCAGCAAAACCAAAAACGGATGCCCGAACAGGCCCTCTTAAGCCGCGCATAATTGTCCTTACAGATATTTCCACCTGGGAAACCGACGATAGTGAATCATTGATGCGCCTTCTCGTACATGCTGATTTGTTCGAAATCGAGGGAATTGTTTTCACAACAGGATGGAGTCTGGATTCTACCTGTCAGGATTTTATCAATTTAATTTACGATGCCATAGATGCCTACGAAAAAGATTTACCCAATCTGATGAAACGTTCAGGCCAAACAAAATTTTTAAAGAATGAATCCGAGCAGAAAATCGGATACTGGCCAACTCCTGAATATTTACGCGAACATACGATGTTTGGCAGCAAAAACAGGGGATTTAAATTTATTGGCGAAAACAATGATTCTCCAGGCAGCGACCTGATTATCAAACTGGCAAATGAAAAGGACAACCGTCCGCTCTGGATTACGATCTGGGGTGGCGGAAATACACTGGCGCAGGCAATCTGGCGGGTTCAGCAAAGCCGAAGTTCCGAAGAACTAAAAACATTGGTGCATAAACTACGCGTTTATGCCATTACAGATCAGGACCGCGACCAGCGCACTGATTTTGCAATAAGTTCTCATCAATGGATGCGGCGCGAATTTGAGAAAGATCTATTCTTCATTTGGGATGAATGTGCCTGGAAATTTCAGAATGGTACAGGAAGAAGTAACTGGGAGGAATATGCAGCACAAATTCAAAATCATGGCAACCTGGGGAGCGTTTATCCAAAATACAAATACGGTGTAGAAGGAGATACACCGTCATTTCTGTACGTTTTACCAAACGGTTTGAACAATCCTGAATTCCCTGACCAGGCAAGCTGGGGTGGCTATTTTGAATGGGGAAAAGGTCCGGACAACGTAACTTCTGCTTATACAAATCATCAATCTCCGGTGTATGACATTTGCAGAACGTATGAATCATACTTTTACCCGGCTACCTTTAATAATTTTGCAGCGCGCATGGACTGGGCAAAAGAAGGCAAAGGAAACCGGAATCCGGTTGTCGTTATTAATAAAAATGAAGGAATGGAGATACTCAAATACAAACCTAAACAAGGAAAACATGTCACTCTCGATGCTTCCGGAACGCATGATCCGGATGACGATAAACTGACATTCCGGTGGTGGATTCAACACGAAGCGGGCAGTTACCAAAAGGATGTTGTTATCTCCGAAAACACCATAAGCCGGGCTACTGTAATGGTACCATCCGATTCAGCCGGAAAAACCTTTCATGTTATATGTGAAGTGACAGACAGCGGTACGCCTAATCTCACAAGTTACCGAAGAATAATCTTTGAACCGACAGAATAATAATTTTGATATGATGAATTTTAAAATACATCTTACAGGAATTATTGCAGGTTTAATTGTTTGTGTCACATTCGCACAAAAATCAACTGCACAAGCTCCGGACAATTCAAATGCTGCAAGGCCACGGGTAATAATTCTTTCGGATTTTCCGCCGTTGGATGTAATTCCGGGAGGTGCAGGAACAGGTCCTGCAGAAAAACGCAGTGATCCGGATGATATACAGTCGATGGTGCGTTTTCTGCTGTACTCAAATGATCTTGAAGTTGAAGGATTGGTAGCTTCTGCAGGCACTTTTGCAAATATCGCCAGAAAGCAAAACATACTGGACATCCTCGATCTTTATGATCAGGTAGATGAAAATCTGAGAAAACATGACAGCCGGTATCCTACAGCCGGTGAATTACGTGCAGTTACCTGGCAGGGTCGGGATAATACCTGGGACAAGCCTGTGAAAGAGGTAATCGGCGAAGGAAAGGATAGTGAAGCTTCGGAAGCCATTATAAAAGTAGTGGATCAACCCGATCCCCGGCCGGTGTGGATATGTGCCTGGGGCGGTCCATGTGAGGTTGCCCAGGCAATCTGGAAAGTACAGCATACGCGCAGCCCAGCCGAATTGAATAGTTTCATTGGCAAACTGCGCATATTCATGATTGGACTTGGTGATAAACCCGGACAGGATGGTTCGGGGCAATGGTTGCTCAATAATTTCCCGGGCCTGTTTGTAATTGTATCCCAAAAAACTTACGCAGGAATGAATGCCCAAAATTCACCGGTTGGAAACCTTGATTGGCTTAATGCGAACATTCGAATAGGTCATGGGCCACTGGGCGCTATTTATCCGAAAAGTGGCTATAATCCCAATAGTCCCGGAATGCAGGAAGGAGATACACCGTCTTTTCTGCACCTGGTTAGTGCGGTGCGCGGAATGAATGATCCTGAGAAGCCCGATCAGGAGAGTTGGGGTGGACAATATAAACGCCGGGATTCTTCCACAAACCATTGGTTTGATGGCCCGGGTGCTGAAAGTATTGCAAAATGGCTTCCTGAGATACAGGAAGATTTCGCACAGCGGGCAAACCGGATGCTCCCGTAAAATAATTCTATAGAAATATGAAAATTCAAACTTTAATGAATAAGGTAATTACAGAGAATAAATTAGATATAAACAAAGCCAATCTTGAGGTTTTTGCCGATACATTATCCCGGCTGGCAGAAACAAATTCAAACATTCTGGTCGTCACCAGTGATTCCCGTGGTTCGGGCAAACTGGTGCCGTTTGGCGAAAAATTCCCGAAGCAAATTGTGGAAGTGGGAATAGCCGAACAAAACCTGGTGGGAGTTTCGGCCGGATTGGCCTCGACAGGAAAAAAAGTGTTTGCGGTTTCGCCAGCCTGTTTTCTGACTGCACGTTCGCTGGAACAGATAAAAAATGATGTCGCCTATTCCGACCTGCCGGTGGTTTTGGTGGGAATAAGTGCCGGTGTAAGCTACGGTGCATTGGGTTCAACCCATCACTCCATCCACGATGTGGCGGTATTGCGTGCTGTTCCCAATATTCAGATTGTAATTCCTGCAGATAATTATGAAACAGAACAGGCTGTAATTGCAGCTTCAACATCGGGAAAGCCGTTATTTATTAAATTTGGAAAAAAAGCAATGCCAAATCTTCCGGGAGTAAAACAATTTGAAATCGGAAAAGCCCGAACCATTTGCGAAGGCGATGATGTGGCTTTTATCACTTGTGGCGAAACAGTGGCTCCGGCATACGAAGCAGCACAAAAGCTCGCGGAAAAGGGGATTTCTGCGGAAGTCATCAGCATGCATTCTGTCAAGCCGCTCGATGAACAAGCCATTCTGAAAGTTGCCAATAAATGTAAAGCAGTTATTACAGTGGAAGAACACAGCATCCACGGAGGACTGGGAGAAGCCTGTGCAGCGTTGCTGATGCAACAAAATATTTCTGTTCCGTTTAAAATTGTGGGAATCCCCGATGAAGATACTTATACTGGTTCACAGGAAGAAATTTTTAATCATTACGGAATATCAGGTGAAGGACTTTTTGAAGCAGCTCAAATACTTTTGCGATCCTTTGTGTCTTTGTGACTTTGTGGCGAAAAAATGCCACTAAGAAACAAGCACTAAGTTCCATTAAGACTAAAAAAAATGAAGCAAAACAGATTTCTTAAAATAATAACTTTCCTGTTTATTATTGCAGGAATTGTTGGATGTTCAAATAAAAATAGCCGACAAAAAGATAATGAATCTAAAAAAATGGCGGTAGTGATTTCCACGCTGAACAACCCGTGGTTTGTGGTTTTAGGGGAATCGGCAGCTGAACGGGCGCGGGAGCTGGGATATGAAGCCACCATTTTTGATTCGCAGAATAATTCCGCAAAGGAAGCGGAACATTTTGATAACATTATTGCGATGGGCTACGATGCCATTCTTTTCAATCCTACCGATGCAGATGGTTCAGTACTAAATGTAAAACGTGCTAAGGATGCCGGAATTCCAACTTTTTGTATGGACCGTGAAATCAATTCGCGTGACGCGGCAGTTACTCAGTTACTCTCCGATAATTTTACCGGCTGCGTAAAACTCGGGCAATATTTCGTTAGGCAGATGAACAAAAGGGGAAATTATGTAGAAATTCTTGGTTTGGTGGGCGACAACAATACATGGAACCGATCCAACGGATTTCATAGTGTGGTGGACGAATTCTCTGATTTGAAAATGGTAGCGCAGCAAAGTGCCGATTTCGACCGGAACAAAGCGATGGATGTGATGGAAACCATCATGCAGGCCAATCCAAAAATAGATGCAGTTTTTTGCGGAAACGATGCTATGGCTATGGGAGCCTACCAGGCAGTGCTCGCTGCAGGAAAAGCGGATAAAATAAAGGTCTTTGGTTTCGACGGTGCTCGCGACGCTGTTCAGGGAATAGCGGACGGAAAAATTGAAGCAACGGTGATGCAGTTCCCGGTTCTCATGTCGCGTACATCAGCCGATTTAGCCGACCAGTACTTAATAGGAAAACGGGATTTCAGCAGCAAAACTCCTGTTGAAGTAATTCTGATTACACCGGAAAATGTGGAAGAATATCTTCCTGAAAAATAAAATGAGATGAAGCAAGCTGTGAAATATGGACTTGGCATTCTGGTAGTTTTGCTGGTTCTGCTTTTTTCCTTCGATATAAAAAAACTGGATGAAATAAAAACTACCGGAGTTAAAAAATTTAATGCTACTGAATATACCACTACTTTTTTTATAAATAAATTGCCTGTGGTTATCGATCACGCTCCGGATATCGTTTCGCTAACTGAACTGCTTCAGAATAATCCTGCGAAAGCGCTTGAACAATTTGGCCATAAATTGGGGATTGCAAAAACGTGGTATTTTATGGTGAGAGGAGAAGGAACCATTGAATCAGTTGAAGAAGAAGACCTTGTTGTTGCAATAAATACCGGATTACAGACAAGGATTGCCACATCTTTCATTTTCGGAAATGCAGTCCGCGATGGCTCAGGCGCTGTTGATATCGATGAATTTTTAAACATGACCGATTTTAATAACGTATCGATTGCAATAAACAATATCGTAAAAAATGAGGTGGTTCCTCCATTAAAAGCACAGGCCAAACCAGGCATGATGCTCAAATTTGCGGGTGCATTCGAAATAAAAGAAGACAATATCGATATTCAATCCATCCGGATCATTCCGGTCGCGACAGAACTTTCTGATGAATAAACCAATGGAAGCAAAACCTGTTCTGGAAATAAGAAACGTTTCAAAAGATTTCTCAGGAGTTTATGCCCTGCAAAATGTTGATATGCAATTTTATCCTGGCCAGGTAACCGCCGTCATTGGTGAAAATGGTGCCGGCAAATCAACCCTGATGAAAATTGTTTCCGGCGTATACCGGGATTTCGATGGAGCCATTTTGCTGAATGGTGAGCCGGTTTCATTCCAAAATACTAAAGAAGCCGCAGAAAAAGGAATTGTCATCATTCACCAGGAATTAAACCTGATTTCTCATCTCAGCATCACTGAAAATCTGTTTCTCGGACAAGAAATTACCAACAGGTTTGGAATGCTTGATTACCGGAAAATGCACCGGAAAGCAAAGGAATTGCTGCAATTGTTGCAGTTGGATGTCGATCCGAAAACACCAATCATCCAGCTTCGCGTCGGACAGCAGCAGTTGGTGGAAATTGCAAGGGCATTGTTGTTCCAGTCAAAAATACTGATAATGGATGAACCAACTTCGGCAATCAGCGATCAGGAAGTGGAACTGCTTTTTAAAATCATAAATGATTTACGAAAACAAGGAGTGGCGGTGGTTTACATCTCCCACAAGCTGGATGAATTATTCCGGATTGCCGACAGATTTGAGGTATTACGCGATGGCGAAAATGCCGGCAGGGGGAATATACAGGAAACCAGCCGCGACAAACTTATAGGTATGATGGTTGGCCGTAACATCAAAGACAGCTTCAGAAAAAAGACATTCATTTCGGAAGAAGAAATACTGCACGTTGAAAACCTCTCTTTTCTTAACCCGGCAAACAAAACAGATTACCTGGCAGACGATATCAGCTTTACACTGCACAAGGGAGAAGTGCTGGGAATTTGCGGTTTAATGGGTGCGGGACGGACCGAAGTGCTGGAAGCCGTTTTTGGATTGTATCCGAAGTTTGTATCCGGCAAAATTTATATCGAAAAAAAAGAGGTAAAGATCAGCAGTGTTAATGACGCCATAAATGCCGGAATCGGACTGGTTCCGGAAGATCGCAAAGCGCAGGGATTAATACTGAACATGGATGTGGTGAAAAATACAAGCCTATCCAGCCTCGGCAGGGTTTCGTCGTTCAGCTTTATCAACCGGAAAAAGGAGGAAGAACTCAGCATGCATTTCATCCGGAAATTAAATACAAGAGTGGCTTCGCAGCGAATGGAGGTACAAAAATTAAGTGGTGGAAACCAGCAGAAGGTAGTTATTGCCAAATGGCTGGCCACAAATCCAAAAATACTTTTGCTTGATGAACCAACACGGGGAATTGATGTAGGTGCAAAGGCTGAAATTTACAACCTGATGAATGAACTGGCATCTCAGGGCATGGGAATCATTTTTGTTTCCTCCGAACTACCTGAAATACTTGCCATCTCAGATAAAATCCTGGTACTTTCTGAATCGAAATTAACGGCCAGATTAAATAGGGAAGATGCAACCGAAGAAATTTTAATGAAAGCTGCCCTTGCAGAAAAAGAATAAACAAGAACCAATGGATACAAAACAAATCAAACTTTACCTGATTAAATTTCAGTCGGTTATTGCCCTGCTGATTATGTGCATTGCTTTGAGCTTTTTATCCGACAGGTTTTTAACCGGTGAAAATGCATGGAATGTAATGCGTCAGATTTCTGTAAATGTGGTTATCTCTGTGGGAATGACACTTGTGATTCTAACCGGCGGCATCGACCTGTCAGTAGGTTCGGTACTTGCATTTGCCGGTGCCATTACTGCAGCCATGCTAAAGTTTGGCGCTGAATTTACCGATTTGAACCTTTACATCGGATTTACCCTACTGGGTGCATTGGTTGGAGGAATATTAACAGGTGCAGTTCTTGGCTGGTTTAACGGAATAACCATCACCAGGTTTAAAGTACCACCGTTTGTTGCTACACTGGCTATGCTTACCATTGCCCGTGGATTGACAATGTTGCTCACCGGTGGGTTTCCCATCACAAATCTTGGCAAAAATATGGCTTTTATAGGTACCGGCTGGTTTCTAGGGATTCCGATGCCGGTATGGATTTCGGCCGTTGTTGTTTTGGCTGCCATAGTTTTAACCAACAAAACCAAACTGGGTCGGTACATCTATGCCATTGGAGGAAACGAAACTGCTGCCCGGCTTTCAGGGATAAAAATCAGGAAAGTTAAAATTATTGTCTATTCCATTGCAGGAGCGCTGGCCGGAGTAGGTGGAATTATCGTCACATCACGCCTCGATTCTGCACAACCCAATGCAGGATTCGGCTTTGAGCTCGATTCCATTGCCGCTGTTGTAATTGGTGGCACATCACTTTCCGGCGGCAAAGGTACTATAATGGGAACCATTCAGGGAGCGCTGATAATCGGTATTCTTAACAACGGACTTGTTTTGCTGAATGTGTCCCCATTCTGGCAACAAGTTATCAAGGGATTCGTTATTCTGTTGGCTGTAGTAATTGAAAAACTGAATTCGAGAGAAGAATAAAATTATTGAATCAGGCGCTTTAAGTAAAAGACAACATGTTTTACCGTTCAATCCCTTCAGGATTGTTGTTTGACACATTACATCAACCGTCCCGAAATATTGGGACGGCTATATTTGTTCAATCCGCAAACGGATTGTAAAACCGATCCCACCATGAAAGGGTGATACATTAATAGCCGTCCCATTCGGGATGGAAAATATACCGATAATGAGAGAACCCTAAATGAGTTCAATCTAATAACCAAAGCATTAGAAGTATTTACAAACTACCGAATATTAATAAAATCATTTATTCTGCGGCTATCATTTCCTCTTGCCACACAATTTTATGAAGTTCGTTCATCAGTGAATCTTTCAACACATTGTATTTTGGCAGATTATCCTCTTTCACCGGTTCAATCGGCGGAGCTTTTACTTTTAACGGATCAACCGGAGAACCGTTTTTATAAACCCTGAAATCAAGATGCGGACCAGTAGCTAATCCTGTTGACCCAACATAACCAACTACCTGTCCCTGTTTCACGCGTGTTCCGGTTGTAATTCCTTTTGCAAATCCTGAAAGGTGCATGTAACTTGTAGTGTAAACCGAGTTATGTTTTATTTTGACATAATTTCCGCCACCATTTTTTTGATAAGCGCGGGCAATTACAGTACCGTCGCCAATACTCTGTACTGGTGTACCTTTGGGCGCAGCATAATCCACTCCATGATGTGGTCTGCGAATCCTCAAAACAGGATGCATCCTGCTGTTTGAAAAACGGGAACTGATTCTTGAAAATTCAAGCGGTGCCTTTAAAAATGCTTTCCGTAAACTCTTCCCTTTCTCATCGAAATAATCAAACCGCTCATCCTGAAAAAAACGAAATGCAAAATTTGGTTCTCCGTAATGATCAAATTCAACTGCATAAATGGTTCCAATTCCAATTGAAATGGAATCCACAAAAAGTTCATCATAAATTAATCGAAACCTGTCACCTTTTTGAATGGCATAAAAGTCGATAGTCCACTGGTAAATGTTATTTAAATCCAGTGCCAGCATTGGATCGAGGCCATTATCGCTCATTGTATTCCATAATGAAGTTTCAATTACACCTTGTGCAGTTCGCAGTTTTGTCTGAATTTCCTTTTCGCCCCTATACACTTTCAGGGAATCAAATAACTCATAAACATAGTATTCAACCGACGAATTTTCATAAACAAAATATTTTGGTTGCGGAACAGAATCCTGGCTTAAAAAAAAGGTATATAAATTACCGCTTTTAATTTTGCGGACATCAAACACACCTTTTGAATTTCTGGCAATTTTATCAATGGTGGATAAATCAATGTTGTACCGGTTTAAAATGCTGCTTAGGTTTTGATTGGGTTTAACTGTGCCTCCTGCCAATTCGAAAGAATCAACCGGAAAACCGTATTTTAAAACTGCAGGAGGTGGAGGCGTCACAACAGTGTCTTGTACAATATGCTTATTATCAGTCCTTTTATTTTGTTGACAAGAAAAAACCAAATTCCCAATCAAAATGAACATCATTCCCTTCAAAATCAACTTCCATTCATTCTTCATCCACATAAATCAAAATCTTGTATAATTTGAAACCGCAATAATAGGTAATTTGGTTTTCTTTTTTAAAATTTTTCCTCAGTAAATGAAATCCGATAAAGAAATTTATAAACAGTTCAGATTATTTAAAAAATAATTATTTACAATTTTAATTTTTCGAATCCCTGACCATAAACGCCCATAACACTGCCCATTGAAATGAAAGCATCCGGATCAATTTCTTTTATTTTTCTGAAAACGGCACTTGTTTCTCTTTTCCTGAGCACAGACATAATGATTTTTGTATCTTCCTTTGTGTACCAGCCCATACCATCAAGAATTGTCACTCCCCGAATAGCTTCCAGGTTGATAAAATCAGCAATCTCTTCATATTTCTTCGAAATGATAAACATCTGAGCTGAACGATTGGCACCGCTTAAAAAAGAATCGAGGGAATAGGAAACCACCCACATTGAAACATAGCCGTAAACCAGCTTCGCGGGTGAATTAAAAACAAAATAGGAGGAAGCTATTATGATTACATCGCAGTACAAAATAATGCGACCGGGACTGATGTTTTTGTACTTGTTGATGATCATCGCAAAAATATCAGTTCCGCCCGTGCTTCCGCCGCGCGAGAATACAATTCCCAGTCCTATTCCGCCAAACATTCCACCTAAAACCGCCGACAAAAATGTATCATCGACAAGTGGCGCTTTTAAAACGTTCTGGAAAACAGCAAAAAATATGGTTAAAACAGCAATGCTGTAAATGGTTTTTACCCCGAAATTGGCACCAAGAATTTTTATTGCTACCAACACCAAAACCGCATTAATAGCAAGAAAAGTAATGCTGATGGGAATTTTCGTGGCAAAATAAACTACCGCTGCCACACCACTTATTCCACCTCCGGTTATTTCTGCCGGAACCAAAAACAACAACCAGCCCATGGCAAAAGCAAGTAACCCAAAAGTTATGATGACATAATCTTTGATTATACTGCTTAATTTGGCTTTCATTTGTATTGTAAACATTGTAAAAAATATATCCTGTTAAACGGGCGCAAATGAACAAAGTGTTATATGAAAAAAACTTGAGGTTTATCAGTAAAAATATGGATTAACAGAGATTTAACAATGAATTGATTTCAATCATTAAACTCTGGAAAGACAGCCTTTTGTTTTATCCGTCAGCCTTTTGGTGAAGATTTTAATTTACTTCAACTAAATTATCTGTTGTAATATAACTTCGGCAGTTATCCAACCACCACATTAATGATTTTCTTCGGAACCAATATGAATTTGCGCACTGTTTTTCCAGCCAGCCATTTTTGTGCCAGGTCATGCGACAATACATTTTTTTCAATTTCATCTTTTGGCATATCCAGCGGTAATTCTAATTTAAACCGCATCTTTCCATTAAATGAAACCGGATATTCATAAACATCTTCCTGAAGCAAACCTTCATTTACCCATGGCCATACTTCGTATGCCAGTGTATTTTCATTCCCGTAAACCGACCACAACTCTTCGGCCATGTGCGGTGCAAACGGAGCAAGTATCTTTGCAAATGTTTCTGCTGTCTCCTTTGTTACTTTTCCTTTTTTAATGACCAGGTTATTAAAAACCATTAATGCTGAAACAGCAGTGTTGAACTTCAGGTTTTCAATATCCGATTCCACTTTACGAATCGTTTGATGCAGCAATTTTGCCACTTCAGCATCTTCCTCTCCATCAGTAATATTCCCGGTGTCAGCAAAAAAACGATAGACACGGTTTAAAAAATTGAAAACTCCCTTTACACCATTTTCTGCCCAGGGTTTACGTTCGTCGAGTGGCCCCATAAACATTTCGTACAAACGCAACGAATCGGCTCCATACTTTTCAATTACATCATCCGGATTCACCACATTTTTTAACGATTTGGACATTTTAGCCACAATCTGCTTCAGTTCTTCTCCTGTTTCCCTGTGAAAAAATTTACCGTCCTTTTCCTCTGCCAAATCCGATGATACCTTTGCTCCGGTTGAAGTTTCATAGGCAAATGCCAGAATCATTCCCTGGTTGTACAATTTTGTGAAGGGTTCATCTGTTGAAACAACACCCAAATCAAATAAAACCTTATGCCAAAAACGGGAATACAACAAATGCAAAACTGCATGTTCGGCACCACCAATATACAAATCAACCGGCATCCAGTAGGCTTCCTTTGCCGGATCAAAAATCTGTTCATCGTTTCTGGGATCGATATAGCGCAGATAATACCAGCAAGAGCCTGCCCACTGCGGCATTGTATTGGTTTCCCGCCTTCCTTTTCGTCCGTTTTTATCGGTAACTATCAGCCAATCTTCGGCATTAGCCAGGGGCGATTCGCCGGAATCACCAGGCGTATATTTTTCAAGTTCAGGCAATTCCAATGGTAAATCTTCATCATCAATAAGTGAAACTTCGCCATCTTCCCAATGAATCACCGGAAATGGCTCACCCCAGTAGCGCTGACGGCTAAATAGCCAGTCACGCATTTTGAAATTAACAGTGGCTTTACCAAGGTCATTGGATTCCAGCCAGCTGATTGTGGTGTTTATTCCCTGTTCCTTATTCAGGCCATTAATATCCAGCCCGGTTTTACTGTTTGCTGAATTGATGTATTTTCCATCCTCCGTCCAGCAGGCATTTCCCTCCAGAATTGCCTCCCTGTTTTCCACATCTCCCGGATCGAGTATGCATATCACCGGGATATCGAATGCTTTTGCAAATTCAAAATCGCGGGTATCATGTGCAGGAACTGCCATAATTGCGCCGGTTCCATATCCCGTTAAAACATAATCGGCAATCCAAATCGGAATCTTCTGATTATTCACCGGATTTATTGCAAAACGCCCGGTAAATACACCCGTCTTCACTTTGGCTAAATCTGTCCGGTCCAAATCTGATTTAAGCGCTGCCGCCTTCACATATTGTTCAACTTCGTCTTTTTGTTTCGGAATAGTGATTTCATTCACCCATTCGTGTTCAGGCGAAACAACCATATAAGTAGCGCCAAATAATGTATCGGGGCGTGTGGTATAAACCCGTAATTTTTTATTTAATCCATCCAGCATAAAATCAACTTCAGCGCCGGTAGATTTGCCAATCCAATTACGTTGCATGCTTTTTACGCTTTCCGGCCAATCTATATTATCAAGACCATTTAACAACCTTTCAGCATATTGAGGGATGCGAAGCAACCATTGCTTCAGGTTTTTGCGAATGACCTGATTGCCGCATTTCTCGTGCGAACCATCTGTCAGCACTTCTTCATTGGCACAAACCGTTTTGCACGATTCGCACCACCAAACCTGTGCATTGGCATAATAAGCCAGACGCTTTTCATTAATATATTCTGTTACTGAATCTTTTCCTTTAATTTTAATTTCTTCGGGTATTGAAAGTTCCGAAATCGGCCTTCCCTTTTTAGTTTCCTTATCAAACCAGGTGCTGTACAACCTTTTAAAAATCCATTGTGTCCATTTAAAATAGTGCGGATCGGTGGTATTTATTTCCCTGTCCCAGTCATAACTTAAACCAATTTCTTTGATTTGCCGCCTGAAATTATCGCAGTTCTTTTGTGTGGTAATTGCAGGATGAGTCCCGGTTTGCATGGCATACTGTTCTGCAGGCAAACCAAAAGCATCGTAGCCCATTGGATGCAACACATTAAAACCTTTCATCCGTTTGTAGCGGCTGATAATATCTGTAGCAGTATATCCTTCGGGATGACCAACATGCAAACCTGCACCTGATGGATAAGGAAACATATCGAGGATGTAATATTTTTGTTTCGAAAAATCATCCTCTGTTTTAAAAGTTTTGTTTTCTTCCCAGTATTTCTGCCACTTTGGTTCTATTTCTGCAAAATTGTATTCCATTATTATTCCTCAAAAAAAGATTTCGAAATTCAAGCCGCAAAGATAAAGATTTTGTTTGATGTAGCCGGTTGAAACCTCCAACTCACCGTGAACAAATCCCCATCTTTTAATGTATTGAATTATATACTACAATAAAAAACACACTTCATTTTTCAAATAATGCATTACAATGAATACAAAAAATCCAAAGGCTTTACTGAAGATTTCATGAAATATGTGAAGGCAATGCCATGTGCCACCGAAAATGAGATAAGCGGCAAAGAGGCAAAAACATTGATTGATAATGGGTGCATTTTGGTTTCGGAAGGTGCAAAAATGTCGAGTACAAATGAAGCCGAAGACTTTTTCAGGGAAGCCAGGATTTTACATGCATCCGGTAAAGCAGCAAATGCTGGCAGCGTTGCAGTTTCCGGCCTGGAGATGACCCAGAACAGTATGCGCCTGAACTGGAGCCCTGAAGAAGTAGACAACAAACTGCAGTCGATAATGTGCAACATCCACGAAATGTGTGTGAAATACGGCAAAGAAACGGATGATCATGTGGATTATGTAAAAGGTGCATATTACTGGTTTTGCAAAGGTTGCCAATGCTATGATTTCGCAGGGGTTGGTGTGAGAATACCAGGCAGGAATAAGGGCTGCTTCAATTCAAAATAAAAGCTGAAAAATTATTTTCAACAAAAATACAATGATACAATAAACACAATTAAATTGCGTTTTGGGAAAAGAAGGAAGGCAAAAATAGCAGTCCACTTTATCGATCAATTCGGTATTGCCTTCCGAAAATTGAGGGGCGGTTTTTCCGTCCCTCTTTTATTTAAAAGAATCCCAAACTTTTTCATTTATAACAAGTTCATTTCGTAATTTTGTAAAAAGCACATTTTGAAAATCAATAATAACATTGGAACGACTTTTGGCAATCCTGCTGTATTCGCAGCATACCTTTTTATCATTTCCGGTGTGGGAGTCTTTTTCATGAAAGGCATTTCAGCGGGTGGATATATTCTTGCCGGATTGTGTATACTCATTTCATCATTTGTTGCCTTTACTTCTTCGGGTGTGGAAATCGATACTGAACTCCGGCAAATCAGAAATTACTATAAGTTTTTTGGATTGTTTAAATCCGGCAAATGGAAAAGCATGGATTTATACCTGGGAATAACATTAATTCCAATGAAAAGGGTTTATACTATGGCTAGCCGTTCAAACCGTACCACTTCATCCGTTCAAAAAGATTACCGTATTTTTTTGGTAAACAAATCGAAACGACCCGCCTTCGCCATTAAAAAATGCAAAACAAGACAACAGGCTCAGAACAGCCTGGATGAATTTTCCATCTGGTTAAAATATCCCGTGTTTTCTCCCAGACGACATTTTGCCTGATTGAATTTTAATAAAACATGTTTTTTTGGACTATATGTAACCTTCGCTACATAATTATTCCAAAGTATTTCGTTTAATAGCAGGAAGAAACAAGGAACTAAATAACATGAAAAAAATTATCTCAGCATTGTTGCTCATACTTTTAATTTTTACCGCTGCTGCACAAACCAAAAAAAAAGGAAAAGTAAAACGAAAGTACCGGAATGTTGAACAGGTAGCTCCAAATTTACCACAGGCAAATTTCAGGGGAATTGTGTGGGATGCCGATAAAAACCCGCTTCCTGGTGCGAGTGTTGCAATTCCGGGAACAAAAACAGGTGTGCACACCAATGCCGATGGCGAATTTCTACTCTCAGGTTTACCAACCGATCGTCTTCGGTTCGAAATTTCATACATGGGTTTTGAAACCAAAACAATAGATTATACGCTGGGGGCAGGAGAAAATTACCATAACATCACTTTGGACGAAAATAATATTCATATCGATCCGATTACTGTGGTTTCACAAAAAAGAGAGCTCCAGTTGCTGGATGTTCCGGCGGCAATAAATGCTGTCGATTCCAAATTTATGGAAGAAAATAATATTACCGAATTGGGGCAACTGTCTGAATTTGTGCCCGGTTTGTATATTCGTGAGCAGGGTGCAAATCGTCCATCATTTGTCATCCGCGGCCTCACCAGCGACGAAGTTAGCCCGAGTGCCCAGCCACGGGTTTCGGTGTATTTCAACAATGTTCCAGTCAGCCGTGCCAATGGTGCATCCGTTGAATTGTTTGATATGGAACAGGTGGAAGTGCTAAAAGGCCCACAGAACACGTTGTTTGGAAGAGGAGCACAAATTGGCGCCATTCATTTTATCAGTAAGAAACCGGGTAATAATGCTGACGGTTATTTAACTGCCGGTTTGGGGAATTTCAACGAAAAAGAGATTCGCGGGGCACTGAATGTGCCGGTAATAAATGATAAACTGTTCGTCCGTGCAGCAGGAATTTATACCATGCGAAACGGATATGTGGAAAATACCTTCGGCGGAACATTAAACGGAAAAAATACAGCAGGTGGACGTTTCTCAGCCCGTTTTCTGCCTGCATTCAACCACAAACTTGATTTGGTTTTAAATTACCAGAAAGACGATACTCCGGGAATTGCATTCATGAGCAGGCAATTTCCAAACACTGAGGGCGAAACCGATATTTTTAATTACCGCGCTTCACTTGAACAGGGTGAAAACCTGGGTACCGGAAAAGAATTAAAGGATGTAATGCTCACCTATAAATATTTCAAAAACGAATTGAATTACCTGACTTCCCTTACATCTTACCGGACAATCAATTCATTTGCCCGATGGGATGGCGACGGAACAGCGGCAGCTGCAATAGATATGTCGGAAGATGCCGGGGCGAAACAATTTTACCAGGAACTCCGCTATAACTTTTCCCGCAACAGCCGTTTGAACGGAACGGGTGGTGCAAGCTACTGGCGCGAAAAGGCGGACCAGACCTACTGGTTTTCGCCCAACGAGCAAAACATGTTTCACCTGTTTTTCGATCCGTCCTATCTGGTCATGCCGGATGGGCAGCCTGTGCCCATGCCTGCACTTCCCAATATGCCGCAATTAGGTCCACTGGCCGGAGCACCATTGCCCGTAAACCACGAAGAAGAAAACTACAGCAATGCTACCAATCAGGCTGTTGAAGCATTTATTGACGGAACCTACCAGTTAACCGAAAAGATTTTCGCAATGGGTGGAGTCCGTGCAATTTATGAGAAATTTAATTTAAGCAGCGAATCAGCATTTACGGGCGGCGATCCTTCTGTGTCTGGGAAACCTTACCGGAAATGCACCCAACCTGTTTTTTAAACCCGGTGATTCGCAAACAATTGATAAAACAGCATTGTCATTTACATGGCGCGGCGGACTTCAATACCAGTTTACTGAAAAAGCCAATGTTTTTGCCAACTATTCTATCGGGCGCCGGCCAAATGTTCTGCAGTATACGTCAACAGGCGAGCCGGAAATACTTGCTGCAGAAAAGTTAACCAACTACGATTTAGGTTTCAAAATTTCGGTTATGCAACGAATTTTTGTGGACGCAGTGGGTTTTTACCAGGAATATACAGATTTCCAAACCCGTGCATGGATTGCAGACCCTATAACCGGGGAATTCAACTACAAGGTTAAAGATGGCGGCCAGGCAACTTCCTATGGTGCTGAAGCCAATATAAAAGCCGCCCTGCTAAAAGGTCTGGATGTTTTTGCCAATTATGCATGGCTGCATTCACGGTTCGATTCTGACGATGTCGACGGTCGGGAACAGGAATATTCGGGAAATACATTCGCTTTGTCGCCCGAACATAGTTTTACAGTTGGATTTAATGCCGAAGTGAATATTACACCCAACATCCGCTTTTTTGTTGTACCAAGCTACGCTTACAAAACACACATTTATTTCGAAGATGCAAATACCGAAGGACTGGAACAGCCGGCTTACGGTTTGCTCAATGCCAATGCGGGTCTGGAACTTGCAGACCCGAATGTAATGTTAGTGTTTACGGTACCAACCTGCTGGAAGAGCAGTACGTTACCAGCGCCGGAAATACCGGCAGCCTGTTTGGCGTGCCAACATTTGTTCCCGGTCCGCCACGAATGGTGGGTGCTAAACTGACCTGGAAATTTAATATGAAAGAAAAACCATATTACAAAAGAAGCGGGTTGAGCAGGTAACCGGTTAATGTATTTTGTAATCGCGTTAAATGTTAAACGGTGATTGCAAATCGCCGATCCCGGTGAAAAAGCCAGGCAAATTCCCGGAATACGGGCTAATGAAGAGCTGGAACTGGAAGTAAACATCCTTCGGCAAACCATTCGAGATTTGGCTGAAAGATAAAAAAAGCCCTGGCACTTCGTTTTTTAACTTTTAATCTAATTTCGAAAAGTGAAAAAATTAGTTGGGTTTTGTTTTTTTACTAATTCCCCGGCAAGTATTTTGATTTCATATTTAAGGTTGGCGTTTATTAACCCTGCTATTTTCATAATTTATAAAATTTTAGCAGGGTTAAAATGTGAAAGTTTTTAATTTTAGTAATCAGATATTACGAAATTTTTCATGTTCATTAAGCCAAAATTCTCTTTTTTGAGCTGGAGCCTAACGCCATGGTTGGTAAAACTTAAACATGATGGGGGTTTCAACCCATTACTGGAAATTTTGACCCGGACTTAAATAATACAAATTTTACCTCTGGTTGATCTTTTTCAGGTTGTTTCCATATCCCAAGCTTTGTCTTAAATATGATTTAGAAATTCAGTTTCAGAGCGGGGCATATTCTATTTCAACTGTCTCCAAAAACTCTTGAATTTAGCTAACCATCTTATCTTTTGCGAGCATACTTTTGTATTTGTACAACTGCCACCATGGTGTAGTTGGCGATTCGTGGTGTTCCCAGTGGTAACCAAAAAAATAGCAGGAAAGCATTGCCCAGAAATGATTCCGGCGCAACGTTCGTGAATTGTGGGGTTGCATATTTGGATTAAATGGTCGCCGGTGCGGACGATAGGTTCCGAAATAAAAAAGCTGAAAAGTGGAAAGAATAGCCGGCACTACCCAAAACGACAGCAACTGAAATTCGGTAAACCAAATCAGCAAAATATTGAACGTGATGGCCATGAACAGAATCTGCCACCAGGTGGTATAGTTTTTCATGAAAATAAACCACCACACGAAAAAGTTGTTACTGTTTGGCGAGAAATCCGGATCCTGCGCTGTTCCCGGAAATTGATGATGCTGATAATGCTTCTTCGATAAAACCCGAAATGAAAGAAAAGCAAAAAAAGTGGTGGCAAGATGTCCAAAAAAATTATTCACCTGCCGGTTTTTAGCCACCTGCCCGTGCATGGCATCGTGCCCGGTAATAAAAAGGCCGGTGTAAAAATAGGTTTGAATCAAAACGTGCAGGTAAAACAGCGGCGAAGCAAAACCGGGTTGCACAAAAAACAGGCACCAGAGCAAATGCCCCAACCAGATTACAACTATCGATATGGCAATAATTACACCCACAATATTTTTTGTTTGGCGCAATTTAAGAAATTTCAGTTAAATTGAATAAGGCTAATTCTTTAAATACAGATGAGATTAATAATGTCATTTCGATGACGCAGGAGGAGAAATCTTTCACAAAAACAAAGTGATTTCTCTCCCAAAATACGGGTTTCGAAATGACCTTGGCCAGGGCAGCTTAGGAAAATTGAAGTCCTGTTTAACTAGAAATTCAAAACGTCCTTTAAATTTTTATATCCTGTCTTGCTGACTTTCAGCTTGGTTTTATCGTGAAGAATGACAACATAGGATTCCTTTTCGTACTGTTGAATTTCGTTAATTTCATCCACTCTGACAATGTGTGAACGGTGAATGCGCACATAATCCTTCGGATTTAATGCTCCTTCAAAGTACTTCATTGTTTTCTGCTTCATGTAACGGCCAGCTTTTGTGTAAATCATCACATAATCGTCCATTGAATCGATGTAGCGAATTTCGTCGGTGGGAATAACATGAATTTTATGCCGGTCTTTTACGACCACCCGATCAAGGTATTCTTCGCGCGGAAAGTTACTGACTTTCTCAGCAACATCAGAATCTTTGCCTTCGGTGCTAATCCGTTCTGCAACCTTTTCAACCGCTTCCAGCAAACGTTCTTTTGAATAGGGTTTCAGCAGGTAATCGGCTGCATTAAAATCGAAACGCTTTCAATGCAAATTGATCGTAAGCCGTAGCAAAAATAATCTGTGGTTTATGTTCCAGCAGTTCAAGCATTTCGAAACCTGTAATTTTAGGCATCTGAATATCGAGGAAAACCAGGTCGGGTTTCAGCTCGTTTATCATTTTCACCCCTTCAAAACCGTTTTCACATTCCGCTATGATTTCCACATTTTCCGCCGAATTCAGGAACGACTTTAAAAGTTTACGGGCAAGTTCTTCGTCTTCAACAATAATAGTTCGTAATTTTTCTGACATAATATTCATTTTTGAGGAATAGCCAAAGTTACTTTAAATTCCTTTTTGTTGTCTTCCACTTTCATCAGCATAGGATTACCGTAAATTATCTGAAGTCGGTCGCGTATGTTGCGCAATCCTATCCCCTCTCCTTTTTTACTGCGGATTCCGGAATCATAATTGTTGCTGATTGTAACTTCCAGGGCACCATCTTTTAACTGGCACCGCGTAACAACGTCCACAGGTTCAGTGGTTTCATAAACGCCGTATTTTATTGCATTTTCGTAAAGCGGCTGTAAAATCATATTAGGTAGTTTCAATTTCAGGCATTTCGTTTCAATTTCAAAAACAGGATTCAGTTTATTTCCGAACCTCACTTTTTCAATATTGAGATAGAGCTTGTTGTTCTCGATTTCTTCTGCAAAAGTCACTTCTTCTTCCTGGTCGTGCTTTAGTGAATAGCGCATTAAAGATGAAAGATTAATAACCATTTCCTGCGCTCTTTCAGGCTCGGTCATGGTCAACGATGAAATGCTGTTCAGACTGTTAAAAAGAAAATGCGGGTTAATCTGCGATTTAAGTGCATGCAGTTCTGCTTCTTTTACAAGTGACTTCAATTCACCTTCATTTTTAAGCTTCTCCTTGAATCCATGGTAATAATTGACAGCATAAAAGAAAATTACGTAAATGAGGTAGAACATGTATCCGGCAAAAATATTTGCCGGCAAGCTGTTGTCGAGCCACATTTCTGAATAGGGATGTAACAGTTTGATAATGACAAGGCCCAGATAAAGCCAGATAAAAACAATAATCGTTGCTGCAGTAATATGAGTGAGTACAATTCTGGCAACAGTATTATTTTCGAGTGTACTGAATTTTATGACGTACCAGATTGGCATTCCAACGATTGCAAATAAAAATGGCAAGGCAAATACCTCAAGCAGCGCCACACCCGGATTATAACCATAGGCCAGCCACTTTAACAAAACATAACCACCGGAAAGCACTATCCAGAATAAACTGTAATAAACTGCCAGTTTTGGCCGTGAAATAAAAGGATGTTTAAAATCCATCATCAGTGATATTTAACTTCCACACCGCCAAAAGCACTAAATCCTTTAATTACCAATGTTTTATCGGGATCAAAAACGATGTTGTGAGCCGATACACCACGTTTATCGCTGAAGGCGCCAAAAATAGTGGTGACTTCGTTTTTTACATTCCAGTCGGGGGGTACTTTAAACCCGCAACCACCGAATATACTAACACAATCTACAACTGCACCATTTTGCGAAAGATTAGCCTGCCGAAGGTCATACTCGGCACCACCAAACATTGAAGTTATTTTTCCACCATAAAAATTCTGGGAATTAATAAATATTTCGCGGCCGCCAAAAATCACAAAATCATCAAAATAATTCAT
This sequence comes from uncultured Prolixibacteraceae bacterium, assembly GCA_963816685.1. Lineage (GTDB taxonomy): Bacteria > Bacteroidota > Bacteroidia > Bacteroidales > Prolixibacteraceae > CAVYUC01. Next base: position 41,105 of record CAWFMB010000026.1, read on the forward strand.
TCCGTGTTTTCCCGGTTCAGGCGGCATCGTATCACTTCGTTTATGATGGGTAACAAGAAGAACAACGCCAATTCCGATAATCAGCAATGGCCAGCCAATCCTCCTTAACTCATAAGGGATGGTCATCACTTCGGGAATAAGAAAGAAACTGCCAATTACTATCAGAATAATTCCGGAAGTCCTGTTTCCGCCAATGAGCGAAAATATTCCAATTCCGATTAAAAGCATTTGCCACGAAATCAGGATATCGTCCCAAATAGGCGGAATCAAATTCAATTTAACCATTATCCAGAAACCGCCAAGTGCTATTAGAAACACCCCGAACATCAATCTCTTGTTAGAACCGCTATCTCTTTCCATTATCTTGTTATTTCTGATTTTTATTACAATTCATTTTTCATATCTATTTCTTTTTGCATACAGATAAACTTTTCACAGAACCCTCGCCACCATTGCAATCCCAATACCAATTAATAAAACCGGGAACAAAAAGGAAAGAGAAAAATGGGGAAAGAAAAATAATTTTGGAAGAAGAAAAACTCCGCCAATAACTACAAGTACAATTCCAATTGAACGTCGGCCGGCCATTAAAACCAAACCAATAATTATCAATATAATTTGCCATGAAAAAATAAAACCTGCAAGATTGTGAAAAACAGTACGGAACGGATAAAACAAATTATCCCAAAAAACATGAAAATTAAAATAGACACCCAGGTGGCGCAGAATCCACAACATTCCAATGCCAATTAAAACAAATGCAAGTACGTTTCTATGTTTATCCCTGTGCACGTTATTTTCCATTTTGCTGTCTTTTATAAAATTGTAATTCAAATATATATAAAACACAACAGGCAGCTCCTTAACATTCGGTTAACACAGGGAATGAATCGGCGAATTGTTAAATTCTGCTCCACTAAAAATAAAAGCAGGTGAATAACCTGCTTCTGCTTTTGTTAATCGTTTTGTATTTTCGACCAGGAATCCCGCAAAGGAACTGTGCGGTTAAATACCATATTTTCGGTAGTGGAATCATAATCAACATTGAAATAACCCAGTCTTTCAAACTGAAAATTATCAAGTGGTTGTGCCTGTTTTACAAAAGGTTCGATATAACATTCGGGCAATACCTTTAACGAATCAGGATTTAAAAATTCCTTATAATCCACTTCTTTATGACCATCGGGTTCTTCATCATTAAAAAGGCGATCATATAACCGTACTTCAGCTTTTACAGCATGCTCGGCCGAAACCCAGTGCAAGGTGGATTTTACTTTTCGTCCGTCGGGAGAATTTCCACCTTTTGAAGCCGGATCATACTTGCAAAGTAATGCTGTAATTTCACCTTCTTCATTTTTAATCACATCGGTGCAGGTTACAAAATAAGCATAACGCAACCTCACTTCCCGACCCGGAGCCAGGCGGAAAAATTTGCGTGGCGGTTCTTCCATAAAATCATCCCGCTCGATATAAAGCTCCCGGGTAAAAGGTACTTTCCTTGTTCCCATTTCCGCATCTTCAGGATTATTAATTGCATCCATCTCTTCGGTTTGGTCTTCCGGATAATTTGTAATCACCACCTTAAGCGGATTTAAAACACCCATCACCCGCTGGGCAGATTTATTCAAATGTTCGCGAACACTATATTCCAAAAGCGAAACATCAACTACTCCATCCACTTTGGTAACGCCTATTCTTTCCGAAAAATTACGGATTGATTCAGGCGTAAAACCTCTTCTTCTCAATCCTGAAATGGTTGGCATCCGTGGATCGTCCCAGCCCTTTACATGCTTTTCTTTTACCAGTTCAAGCAATTTTCGTTTGCTCATCACAGTATAAGTGAGATTCAGCCGGGCAAATTCTATCTGCCGCGGACGATAATCCCCTTCTTTCAATTGATCAATAAACCAGTCGTAAAGGGGGCGGTGCACTTCAAATTCGAGTGTACAAACTGAATGGGTAATTCCTTCCCAGTAATCACACTGTCCGTGTGCAAAATCATACATTGGATAAATACACCATTTGTCGCCGGTACGATGGTGATGTGCTTTCATAATCCTGTATAAAATCGGATCGCGCATGTGCATGTTTGGTGAGGCCATATCAATCCTGGCCCGCAAAACATGCGACCCTTCGGCAAAATCCCCCGTTTTCATTCTTCCAAACAATTCAAGGTTTTCCTCCACCGAACGGTTCCTGTGCGGACTTTCAAAACCCGGCCGGGTTGGCGTACCTTTCTGGCTGCTGATGGTTTCAGCGCTTTGATCATCAACATACGCTTTTCCTTCTTTTATCAGCTGAATGGCAAAATCCTGCAGTTTATCAAAATAATCAGAAGCATAAAACAACCTGTCGCCCCAGTCGAAACCCAGCCAATGCACATCTTCCATAATTGAATCAACATATTCCGTTTCTTCTTTCGAAGGATTGGTATCATCAAAACGGAGGTTACATTTTCCGCCAAATTTTTCAGCAATCCCAAAATTAAGGCAAATCGATTTTGCGTGACCAATATGCAGATAACCATTTGGTTCGGGCGGAAACCTTGTGTGCACGCGACCATTGTTTTTTCCCTGCCTGAGTTCTGCTTCAATCTGAGAATGAATAAAATTTGATTTTTTTACCGGCTCTTTATTTTCCGCGCTGTTATTTATCATTATAAAAATTTTAACCCTTTGTTTAATCACAGCAAAATTAAAAAATCATTTGTCAACCTGATTAACAGCCGTTAATTAATTCCCTTTTATCACTTATTCTTAATTTCGCAGAAAAAAGTATGGGACAAATAAATTTGGAAGGTTTGCATTTTTATGCCTACCACGGACATTTTGAAGCTGAACGTGTTGTCGGAAACGATTTTCTTGTTGATGTTTCAATTGAGGCAGACTGCACACCAGCAGCTAATTCAGATAGTTTAAGCGATGCATTAAATTATCAGAAGGCTTATGAAATTATTCAGAAAGAAATGAAGATAAAGTCACATTTACTTGAACATGTTTGCCATCGTATACTTAATGCACTGAAAAATGAATTCTCTGCAATTGAGAAAGTTACTGTTAAAGTTTCAAAACTAAATCCGCCTATGGGAGGTCAGATAGAAAAAGTAAGTGTTGCATTAACACAATAATATTTTCCGTTTTCGTTCCCGGAAATTATGTTTTATAATATGTTTTTACAGCTGTAAAAGGTGACTTTTATCAAATAATGAATGACAGAATTCAGTAAATTTGAAGCTGTCATATTAAACAAAAGTCATGTTCTCAGTATACACTCATTTGAACGAAGGCGGTTGTACAAAAAGTAATAACAACTGTATAAAACGGAAACTTTTTGAAGGAACAAACCCAAAACCTGAAGTTTTCGGCACAAACTTTAACGGTTTGCAAACAGATAAATCTCCAAAACTCTTAAATTCACACTGGGAAAAACTTCGCTGAAAGCTTAAACAAACAAATTGAAGAATGATAATTACTGTTGGTTGAAATTTGAATTCAACTTAACTGAGTTTTAAAAAACTATTGTGTAAACAGTAAAAATTCTTAGATTTGCACCCGAAATAAAACAGTCTTCTGGCCGGGTGGCTAGTCCCGAAGTTGCCGGGAAATACCGCGAAAAGCCCTGACTGTATTGAAATATTAAAAATGGTCTCTTGGCCGAGTGGCTAGGCAGCGGTCTGCAAAACCGCGTACGGCGGTTCGAATCCGCCAGAGACCTCAACCCATGACAGACCTCCTGTTTTTACAGGGGGTCTTTTTTGTTGTGGGACAACCTTTGGGACGTTTGGGACAAAAGCCGAAAAGTAATCCATTACTTATTTTTACCTATCCTTTAATATTAGGTAAATACTTACTCTAATTATCGTATTCAATGAACTGTTAATCTTTATCTTTTTTTTCGTCAGTATTTTGCGTTTTTATCCAATGCGATGCTTGTTATATCAATAAGTTTGTTATACCTGCGAACTGCTATTTCAAGTTCTTGTTTACATTTTAATAAGTCATCCTGATTTGCAAAGAATTTTCGTTGGAGTTCAGAGTATTCTTTTTTAATCTGTTCCAATTCGGTTTCATCACTTATAAACATTTCCCCTTTACTCAGAAAAAGAAATGTAGGATTTACTTGCAAGTTTTCAATAAGACCAACTATTGCTTTTGTAGAAAGCATACTTTGACCAGAAATAGTACTATTCAACTGTGTTGTCGTTGTATAACCTATTTCCTTAGCAATATTTGTTCGCTTCATCCCCTTTTCTTCAAGGCTTTGAAGTACTTTCACGAAATTTTGTTGAATGTCAACCTTTGCCATTACGTAATTATTTACTTCAAATATACGATTTTTAATTAGAATGAAGTAATTAGTTACGTGTTTATATGTTTCTCTTATTACATTATTACCTCTAATAGTTAATATTAAAAATCAAATTATTACTGCATTTAGCAACCATGAATAATCAAACCTTGAAGCAATGGAAACTGATTGTACTTTACTTAAAGCACGAGTGACACAATCATCAATGATTGGCTCTAAGATTTTTCTGAATAACATTTGAAAATTATCATTCTGTTCCCATACTGATTCGATATTGAAATTAATACTTCCTGACATATCGATTCAACGAAAAATTTATAACCGTGATTCAGTTGTTTTGTAATTTATGAAAATGAATTTTAGTGTCTGTCATCGAATTGATTTATTATCCCATTTTGTCCCACGCCAATTTGAAATTACACCTCTGTTCCCACAGGCAACGCATTTCCAGTAAATTTCTTCTTTTTCTTCAATTAATGTTGGCACTATTAAACCTTCACACTTCTTTTCAATGCACCTAATTGTTGGTTCAGCATCATAATCACCCGTGCTTGCATCATCTATTAATAAAGCAAGAAAATTGGCGAGTTCACGTGCTTCTTTGGGCATGTCTTTTGGAATATTGCCATTTTCATCGAGAAAGTGCTTAAAATTAGTGATGTACATATAAATATTATTCTGGGTGTAAAATTAGTTATTTATAGGAATTGTATCAGCTTATCTTATTCTCCTAACATTGACCATTATATTGGTTTTTCGTAACTTGCATGTTGAACTTGAAGGCATTATAGACCTATGAATCAAGATAACGAAGAATATTCTTTATCCATGTTTATTCAAACAATGAAAAAACAGTTTGGAATTATAGGATACATCTTTGTATTTATCGGTGCTGTATTTATTGACACACCAATATTTGCACTATTGGCAATTCCTGTATTTGTTACTGGAACAATCTTATTGGTTATTTATTATGACAAATTATTAAAAAAATATAGTAAGATTGGACTACTTGGCATAATTGTTATTTGTGCTATTCTTGCCTATGCTGCAATTGAATTTAATCAATATTTAGTACTTGTCAGTAGAGATGAAAATGAAAAGTTGTCCCTTTTAGTATGGGTCAAAGTTGGCGTCATAGTTATTATTGATTTACTTGTATCATATTTTGTTTATTTGGGTGTGAAGCATCGTGAAAGTGATTTAATCCCTCTTTGGATACCAATACTAATTTTAATCCCATCAACTATTCTATGGAAGCAACTTGCTTATTGGACTGGGTATTGGTTAGGTGGTTAATTCAGACTCTTTAAGTTTCAGCAGACAAATCCGAATTAAAGGAAAAAACACAAAAAAATCAGCATATTTAGTTCGCTAATTTTTGCTCACATTCTTGATTTTACGTAACTTTTTTTAACCAAAAATTAGCAAACATGAAAAGATTAATCAGTTTACTCGCATTCTTATTTATTGTTATTAATCTATATGGTCAGAAAACGACTAATTACATATTAGACAGGGATTACCTTTGGCAAAAAAGTAAAAATCAGAATACAGCAGGTTGGATTCTCTTGGGAACAGGCACAACAATGACCATTGTAGGAGCAATTGGTTTTGATAAAAATTTTATGAGTTTTGAAGATGGAAATCTTAAAGGTGGTAATGACCAAAAAGCTGACATTTATGGATTTATTGTGTTAGCTGGTCTTGTCATGGATATAGCAAGCATCCCACTCTTTATATCAGCATCAGTAAATAAAAAGAGGGCAGCCAGATTAGAATTTGGCAATCAAATAATTTATCAGCCTAACAACAGTTTACTGGTATTCCAAAAAGAATCAGTACCATCTTTAACCCTAAGAATTAGTTTTTGATTTCATTAATTCTGGGTGTAAAATTAGTTAATTAATACAGATAGGTCTTAGGGTCTTGTTTACCTATTATTGTCCAAAAAATTCATCTTTCGTAACTTGCTAAATACTAGAGCAATATTTCATTCTGTCAATATTTTTAAATACATTTGGATGACGCTTAATTGAAACAACCTACAAAAAATAATATCATGACAAAAGCAGATATAATAAATGAAATTTCCAATAACACTGGGATTGAAAGAGTAACTGTTCAAAAGACCGTAGAAGCATTTATGGAAACCATAAAAGATTCATTAGTCGATGGTGAAAATGTTTACCTAAGAGGTTTTGGCAGTATGATAATAAAGAAAAGGGCAGAAAAAACTGCAAGGAACATATTAAAAAACACATCCATTATTATTCCTGCACATAATATCCCATCATTTAAACCTGCTAAAGAGTTTCTTGCCAAGGTTAAGTAAATAGCTAATTCTGATTGCCCTTTAATCTTTGTATTCTATAGCAGTCATTTATTGTATTACATGCTGCAATAATGATATCCATTCATTTTAATCCATTGCTTTTCAGATAGTTATTTCGTAACTTGTATGTTCACCAAAAATTAACTGTCATGAAAAATTTTACAATTTACTTTTTAATCATCATCCTTGGAGGATTAGAATACAGCTTTTCCCCAAAAGATAAAAAAATACCTATTACTACTTCCTCTGAAACTGCAAGGACTCTGTATAATGAAGCATGGGATGCATTTGACGATTTTAGAATAAATCAGGTCAAGGAGAAAATGCTTGAAGCGGTTAAAAAAGATTCTGACTTTTTTATGGCGAATTATACATTAGCCTTATTTAGTTTTACTACTGACGATAATAAATTCAAACAATTTGGAGAGAGAGCGACAAACTGTAATGCTAAACTCAGTAAGGGTGAGTTACATCTTAAAGATGCCATGTCGAAATTACTAGTTAATCCTAATAGTGACCTTACTGATATTGGCAGAGAACTTGTAAAAATATATCCCAAAGATGTTTTTGCATATTACCAACTCTCATTTTTTCAAGGAATCATAAAGAATGTAGATGGTCAAATAGCAACAATAAAAAGTGCAATAGAAAATGTTGATAACTCAGCTCCATTATATAATCAACTTGGTTATATCTATATGCGGAATGAAAGGTATGAAGAAGCTGCAATTGCTTTTGACAAATATATTGAACTTGAACCAAATCACCCCAATCCATACGATTCCAAAGGTGAATACTTTACTAATGTCAAAGATTACCGAAGTGCATATGAAAATTATATGAAGGCTTATAAACTTGATTCTGCTAGTAAATGGAGATTAAAAAGAGCAATGGATGCAAAAGCTATTGCAGATAGCCTTGATAATAAGTAATGATTTGTAAAAAATGATAAACACCTTGATTTTCTGAGGTCATCAGCCATTTCAGCGAATTGAATAAATGAGGTAATGAGTGGTTCTTGGTCAAAACAGCAGGTATTGATTCTTGATTGCTGTTACAGCGGAGCGTTTGCCAAAGGTATGGTTATGAAATCTGATAGTACAGTAGGAGTAAAAGATAGTTTTGATGGGAAAGGACTTGTAATCCTGACCGCTTCCAATTCAATACAGTATGCATTTATCGATGAACAGGATAATATTCAGGGAGAAGGACAACATTCTATCTTTACCGAGAAAATCATCGGTGGTTTAGAAGTTGAGCAGTTATAACGAGTTTTGATTTTTATGGTAATTATAAATTTACAACGACTGGCATTAATTCAGGTATATACAGATTAATTCAATGTTATAAACTTCAAAATGCTGCAAACCAAAAACATATTTATCTTCTTCTTTATTCTTGTATCGATAAAATCACCAACGCTTTGCTTGGTTATTTCTTGATTTTGAAATTGTTTCCCAAGTTCAAATCTGATATTTAAATAAATATTATCAGCATCTTCAAATGTTCGGTCTCCAATTCTTTTTCTAACTCTGCTTTTGAAATTTGGATGTGCAACATGGATACGGTAATAATCGTTTTCCTTATGCAATTTCACTCGAAATTTATTATTGTTAAAATCTTCCATGCATTATCGTTTAAAAAGTATTTATTTACTGTTTATTACGATAATTAAAGTAATTGTTACACTTTTGGACAAGTATTTTACTTATTATTTACAATCAATTTTATTATACTTGATTAAAAGTCAAATAAACAAGTGATTCAATACTTGTTTTTAATTAAAAAGAGTAATTGGATACTTTCCGCCAGAGACCTCAAATAAATTACAAATCCGGCTATAAATCAATTTTTTATAGCCGGATTTTTATTTTGGTCATTGCAACCTGCTCCAATATCCTGCTCCTTCTGCTTCAAAAAAAACAGCCGGAATTAAATCCATTAATTCCCTGCTTGCAGCTATCACAATAAATTATTAAAAACGTATTAAACTTTATTTAAACTTGGTTTAAACTTGGTTTAAACTTGAATTAAACTTGGATTAAATTTGGTTATAACCAAATTTAATCCAAGTTTAATTCGAATTTAGTTCGACTTAAGTATAAGTAAAATATCTGACAGGTATAAGAATAATGCCTGCGGTATACACGGAAATATAAAAATTCATGTTCCTCATGCAGAGTAAAAAATTAAAATCACAGTTGAAGATGGCGGTATGAAAAAACAATTTGCAACCATTTGCGACAAAGAAAAGAAGTGAAAATGAACAATTCATCTCCGGAATTACCTCCAACCGTTTAAGTAGCCATACAGCTTCAACAGCGGGTTCATCGTCGGCGACATAGCATCCAGCGCAAGATTTGCGTTATCAAAGGTGAAATTATTACTCAACCACTTTAACTTTTTCGGTACATCCAACAAATACCTTCATTTCGTGTTTCTTATATTTGCTAAATGAAAATTGTGTAACAATTAATAACAACAGATGAAAAAACCAGGCTTTACAACACTTTCACTGAATGTTCCTTATTCGAAAAACGACCCGCATAAAAGTTTACAAATGCCATCTGTATGAATCGGTTGCCTTTGAATTTGATTCGGCCGAACAAATTGAAGCCAGTTTTAAGGGAGAATATATTGCACATACTTATTCAAGGGCATCCAGTCCTACTGTAGAATATTTCGAACAGAAATTACAAGCGCTGACCGAAAGCTATGCAGTACTTGCAGTCAGCTCGGGAATGGCCGCCATTTCAAACACAATAATGGCTGTTTGCAAAGCAGGTGAAAACATTATTTCATCAAACCAATTGTTTGGCCACACCTTTTCACTTTTCAACCAAACATTTGCCGAATTTGGAATTGAAACCCGCTTTTCATCACTTAAAAATAAAACCGAAATTGAGAAACTTATTGACAGTAAGACCCGGGCAATTTATTTTGAAACAGTAACCAATCCTCAGCTTGAAATTCCGGATATTGAGCTGCTTTCGGATGTTGCACGAAGACACAACATCCTTTTGATTACCGACAGTACTGTTACTCCTCCAAACGTATTCAGGGCAGCAAGTTTTGGAATTCATATCGAAGTACTTTCTACGACAAAATTTATTTCCGGCGGTGCGACTTCATTTGGCGGAGCAATTATCGATCATGGAAATTACGACTGGAAACTAAATCCAAACTTTTCAAACTATACTGAAAAATTTGGGGATAAAGCATTTATGGTCAAACTGCGGAAAAATATTTACCGAAATACAGGGGGCAGCATGTCACCTCACACGGCAAAATTACAAATTCAGGGTTTGGATATTCTTGAACTGCGGGTGGAGAAGTGTTTTAAAAACTGCCTGGCTTTGGGAGCATTCTTTCTGTCGAATTCAAAAATAAAAAAGACAGGATATCCCGGATTACAAACCGATGTAAACCATCAACTTGCAAAAAAATATTTTTGCGGGATTCCGGGAACGATAATGACAATCGATCTTGAGTCGAAGCAAGCCTGTTATCAATTCATGAACAACCTGAAAATTATCCGCCGCGCCACGAATTTAAATGACAACAAATCGCTGATAATTCATCCTTATTCAACTATTTATGCTGAATTTCCGGAAGAACAACGCCATACAGCGGGCATCCGCGACACGATGTTGCGCCTTTCAGTGGGTATTGAAAATGTGGAAGATTTAATTGCCGATATAGAACAGGCACTCGAACAAATCTAAGTGGCAACTGATTTTAGTACTGATCCCAGCTTTTGATTGTCAAATCTTCGATATTCATTTTACAAATTGCATAAATATATGCACTTGCAACCCGCGCATTTGTAATCAGTGGTACATTAAAATCGATTGCATTTCTCCTGATTTTATATCCGTTGTTCAGCTCGCGATTTGTATAATTTTTTGGGATATTGACCACCAGATCAATTTTTTTGTCCCTGATATAGCTTATTGTATTTGGCGAACGATCTTCCTCATCGGGCCAGTGCAGTAAAGTGGTTGCGATGCCATTATCGCTGAAAAAACGATGCGTACCTTCAGTGGCAAACAAGTTGTAACCTCTTTCCTGCATCATTTGCGCACTTTTCAGCAGTTCAACCTTCGAACGTGAAGGACCTGAAGAAATCAGCACATTTTTAACCGGAATCCGGTACCCAACTGAAAGCATTGCTTTTAAGATGGCCTCATAATAATTTTCACCAATGCAACCTACCTCGCCTGTGGAAGCCATATCAACACCAAGCACCGGGTCGGCATTCAATAAACGGGCAAAAGAAAACTGTGGTGCTTTAACTCCCACATAATCCAGTTCGAAAAGTGATTTATCAGGTTTTTCAACCGGAACTCCAAGCATCACCTGTGCGGCAATTTCAATCAGGTTCAGTTTCATCACCTTCGAAACAAACGGGAAACTGCGTGATGCCCGAAGGTTGCATTCAATCACTTTTATATCATTGTCTTTTGCAAGAAACTGCATGTTAAACGGACCGGTAATTTCAAGGCCTTTGGCAATTTGACGGGCAATTCGTTTAATTCTTCTTATGGTTTCGATATATAATTTCTGCGGAGGAAAAACTATGGTGGCATCACCCGAATGAACTCCGGCAAATTCAACATGTTCAGAAATTGCATAGGCGATAATTTCACCGTCACGTGCCACTGCGTCGATTTCAATTTCTTTCGCTTCTTCAATAAATTCAGATACAACAACAGGATGTTCCTTAGACACATCTGCAGCCATTTGCAGCAGGTTTTCCAATTGATCCGGATTCGTAACCACATTCATTGCCGCCCCTGACAGCACATATGATGGACGAATGAGAATCGGATAACCTACTTCATCAATAAATTTATGAATTTCGGTTGTTGTTGAAAGTTTAGCCCATCGTGGCTGATCAATATCAAGCTCGTCGAGCAGCGAGGAAAACTTTTCACGATCTTCTGCATTGTCAATTTTTACCGGTGAAGTGCCAAGTACCGGCACATCCTGGTTGTGCAGTTTCATTGCAAGATTGTTCGGGATTTGCCCTCCCATTGAAATCATTGTTCCAAAGGGTTTTTCCAAATCAATGATATCCATTACCCTTTCGAATGTCAATTCATCAAAATACAATCTGTCACAGGTATCGTAATCGGTGCTCACCGTTTCAGGATTGTAATTGATCATTACCGAACGGTAATTTTCCTTTTTGATTGTATTGATTGCATTTACACTACACCAGTCAAATTCAACTGAACTCCCAATCCGGTATGCACCCGAACCCAAAACAATTACTGATTTATTATCATCAAAAAATTCAATATCATTTTCAGTTCCGTTGTGGGTTAAATACAGGTAATTGGTTAAAGCAGGATATTCTCCTGCCAGGGTATCAATTTGTTTAACCACCGGCACAATACCGTTTGCTTTTCTAAAAGCCCTCACTTTTAGTAAATCTTCATGAATTTCATTGTTCGGACTGTCTAAGACAAGACGGGCCACCTGAAAATCTGAGAAACCTGCCTGTTTTGCCTTTTTCAATAAATCAAGCGGTAAAGTTTCAAGTGAATTGTACACCTCCAGTTCATCTTTCAGGATGTAAATGTTTTTCAGTTTATGAAGAAACCAACGGTCGATTTTTGTTTTTTCGTAAATATCATCGATGGTATAATTATTTGCAAAGGCTTCGGCTATGGCAAAAATGCGCCGGTCAGTCGGATTCGACAGTTCTGCCTCAATTTCTTTAATGTTGATTTCCTGTTTATTTGCAACAAATCCATGCATTCCGAGGCCAACCATCCTGATTCCTTTTTGAATTGCTTCTTCAAATGTTCGCCCAATGGCCATAATTTCGCCAACGCTTTTCATGGAGCTGCCAATGGTTTTTGAGACACCTATGAATTTATTCAGGTCCCAGCGCGGAATTTTCACCACACAATAATCAAGGGCAGGCTCAAAGGCTGCTGTTGTAACTTTTGTAACCGAATTTTTAAGTTCGTGCAAACCATAGCCCAAACCAAGTTTTGCCGCCACAAAAGCAAGCGGGTATCCTGTAGCTTTCGATGCAAGTGCCGACGAACGCGACAATCTTGCATTGACTTCGATTACCCTGTAATCTTCGGAATGCGGATCGAGAGCGAACTGCACATTACATTCGCCCACAACACCCACACGGCGGATAATTTTTATTGAAATTGCACGGAGTTTATGGTATTCAGAATTTGACAGGGTCTGTGAAGGAGCAACTACAATACTTTCACCGGTATGAATGCCTAATGGATCGAAATTTTCCATATTACATACAGTGATACAATTATCGAACTTATCGCGGACAACTTCGTATTCCACTTCTTTCCATCCTTTTATTGATTCCTCAATAAGGATTTGCGGGGAATAGGAAAATGCTTTTGAAGCAAGTGCTTCAAGTTCTTCATCGTTTTCGCAAAAACCGCTACCCAAACCACCAAGTGTATATGCTGCACGAATAATTATCGGGAAACCGATTTTTTTTGCTGCAAGCCTTGTTTGTTCCATATTTTCAGCGGCAATACTGATGGGAGTTTTAACGTTGATTTCTCCAAGCATTTGGGCGAAAATATGGCGGTCTTCAGTATCTATAATGGATTGAACAGGAGTACCAACAACTTCAATATTATATTTCTCAAAAATTCCTTTTCTGTATAACTCCACACCGCAATTTAAAGCTGTCTGTCCTCCAAAAGCAAGTAAAATTCCCTGCGGCTTTTCCTTTTTAATAACTTCTTCAACAAAGAAAGGAGTAACGGGAAGAAAATAAATTTTATCGGCGATATCTTCCGAAGTCTGAATAGTTGCAATATTTGGATTGATAAGAACAGTTTCGACACCTTCTTCCTTCAGGGCTTTAAGAGCCTGCGAACCCGAATAATCAAATTCTCCGGCTTCGCCAATTTTCAATGCTCCTGAACCCAGCACTATTGCTTTTCTGATATGAGTTTTAATCATTTTACTTTTCCTTTTTACCTTCTTCTATTTTGTTTATGAAATCGTCGAATAAAAATTCCGTGTCGGTTGGTCCACTTGAAGCTTCCGGGTGAAATTGCGTGGAGAAAAATGGCTTTGTTTTATGCCTGATTCCTTCATTTGTCTGGTCATTCACATTCGTAAAAAGTGGTTCCCAGTCGTCGGGTAAAGTTTCTGTCGCCACTGCAAATCCATGATTTTGTGATGTGATGTAACATTTTTGTGAGCCATCCAGCAGAACCGGCTGATTATGGCTTCTGTGTCCATATTTCAGTTTATAAGTATCGCCTCCTGCAGCGCGTGCCAACAGTTGGTTTCCCAAACAAATACCCATTATTGGTTTTTCACTTTCTATCACTTTCCGGATATTTTCAACTGTTTCGGAACACATGGCCGGATCTCCCGGGCCGTTTGATATGAAAACACCATCAAAATCCTCATTTGAGAAATCATAATCCCATGGCACCCGAATGACTGTTGTATTGCGTTTTAGTAAACAGCGGATAATATTGTTTTTCACTCCGCAGTCAATCAGCACTACCCGGTGCTCCCCGTCTCCGTAAACTTCACGTGTAGTGCAACTTGCCCTTGCCACCAGGTTTTCAAGATTTGGATCATAAAAATCCACTTCCTGATCCTCAAATTCAATTTTCCCCAACATTGAACCTTTTTCACGTAAAATTTTTGTTAAGGCACGGGTATCAATATCAAAAACACCCGGTACATCGTACTCCTTTAACCACTGCGACAAACTTTTTTCAGCATTCCAATGGCTGAATTCAAATGAGTAATCGGAGATAATCAAACCGGAAATGTGCAATTTATGCGATTCAAAATATTTATGAATCCCATTTTCAGTTGCATTGAAAGGAACACCGTAATTTCCAATCATCGGATAAGTAGAAACCAAAATCTGCCCGGTATACGAAGGATCGGTTAAACTTTCGGGATAACCGGTCATTGCGGTATAAAAAACAACTTCACCGGCAACTGCCGTTTCACTTCCAAATGATTTTCCAGTGAAAACGGTTCCGTCTTCAAGAGTGAGTTTTGCTTGTTTTGCTTTTAACATTTTCAACTATTCTATTAAAAAAATGCGCTTGTACCGATACCGGTTCAAACGCATTCCTTCTAAATTATCAATTTTATCACTATTCTTTCCCATCTATGCCAATATGTTCATGTTAATTTCATAACCGGTGCAAAATTAATAATATTTCTTAAACTTTTTTCTTGTTTTAGGAATATAATGTATAAATTTGCAAAAGAAATGAATATTTATTCATGAATGAAATAAACTTTGATATGGCAGGAATTGCAGCTATCAACTGTTTGGCATGTATAGATATAAAACAGTGCATAAGAAGTAATTTTTTTAAATGAAAAACAGGGTACAACGACAACAGGAAGTCAGGAAATTAATAGCAGCCGGCAATGTGCACAGCCAGGAGGAATTATTAAATGCATTGAAAAAGAATGGATATGATTTAACCCAGGCTACTTTGTCGCGCGATTTGAAATTTATGCAGGTAGCAAAAATGCCACATCCTGTAAAAGGATATGTGTATACAGTTCCCGGGAATGGAAATGATGCGGCAGAAAGTGCTCAGATTCCATCCCGTGAAAACTACCTTGCAGGTGGATTTCGCGATTTGCAGTTTTCAGGAAACCTTGCGGTAATGAAAACTTTGCCGGGTTATGCAAGCAGTATTGCAGTTGTTATCGACAGTTCAAACCGCTGGGAAATTCTTGGAACAATTGCCGGCGATGATACTATTTTAATTATCCAGCGTGAAGGAATTACAAAATCAGATTTAATAAATGCTTTAATTTCAATAATGCCGGATTTGGTAAAGAAATTATAAAACGGGATTAATAAAACATTAATTAATTATATACAAGTGAAAGAGTTGAAAAAGTTGAAAATTGAGGTTGCAGAGGAGAAACATATTAAATATGTTGACGAGATAAACGATGCAATTGATGCCGCCTCAAAACAAAGAGGCACTGGTATTGCGCGCAGATCAAACGAATATCTTGAAACTAAAATAAAAGAAGGGAAAGCAATTATTGCTCTCGACGGTGACATTTTTGCCGGGTTTTGTTACATTGAAACCTGGGGAAACAAAGGATTTGTTGCCAATTCAGGTTTGATTGTTGTGCCTGAATACCGCGGGATGGGACTGGCAAAAGCAATTAAAGACAAAGCCTTCCACCTGTCGAGAAAAAGATATCCGGAAGCTAAAATATTTGGCTTAACCACCGGGCTGGCCGTCATGAAAATCAACCATGAACTGGGTTACCGCCCTGTTACATTTTCGGAATTAACCACTGATGAAATGTTTTGGAACGGCTGCAAAGGTTGTGTAAACTATGACATTCTTACCCGCATGGAAAAAACCAAATGTCTGTGCACCGGCATGTTGTATGATCCGGCCTGGGAAAAGACAGCCAAAAACGTGAATGGCATCCGTAAACGCAGCCTGATGGATGTCATTCAGAAAATAAAACCGAAAAGCGGAATAAAAAAACAAGCAGAATCCATTAGTAAAGATGAACAAAATAAAGAGTAACGAAACACCGGTTATATTAAGCAGTAAAGGTGCAAACTGCGAATCAAATGAATAGTTTTAAATAAGTTTTCCGGCATTTCCTGCTTTTATAAAAGAGATTTAAAATGACAAAAAAATTAGTACTGGCTTTTAGCGGTGGACTGGATACATCGTTTTGTGTTAAATATTTAAAAGAAGAAAAAGGGTTTGAAGTTTACACAGCAATTGCAAATACAGGTGGTTTTTCAGAAACAGAGTTAAAAGCAATTGAAGAAAAAGCATATAAACTGGGTGCAAAAGAACATGTAACACTTGATGTTACTAAAGATTATTACAATAAATGCATAAAATACATGGTGTATGGAAATGTTTTGCGAAACAACACATACCCGATTTCAGTAAGTTCGGAACGGGTTTTCCAGGCAATTGCAACCATTGATTATGCAAAAAAAACAGGGGCTGGATATATTGCCCATGGGAGCACAGGTGCCGGAAATGACCAGGTTAGATTCGATTTAACTTTTCAGGTTTTGGCACCTGAAATCGAAATAATCACACCCATCCGCGATTTAATGCTGAGCCGTGATGAAGAAATTGAATTTCTTAAAAAACATGGGGTTGACGACGATTTTATTAAAATGCAATATTCCATAAACCAGGGACTGTGGGGAACAAGTGTTGGCGGAAAGGAAACACTGACTTCGGATAAAGGTCTTCCGGAAAGTGCATATCCCAGCCAAATGGAGATCGCTGAAGAAAAGACCATTGAGCTTGGCTTCGAAAAAGGGGAATTTAAAACCATTGACGGAGAATCGTATGCCAGCGGCCCCGGAGCAATTCAGGCATTGGAAGAAATTGCCTCAAAATATGCCATTGGCCGCGATATTCATGTAGGTGATACAATTATTGGCATTAAAGGGCGTGTTGGTTTTGAAGCTGCAGCTCCGCTTTTAATTATTAAAGCCCATCATTTACTTGAAAAACATACGCTTACAAAATGGCAGATTTACTGGAAAGAGCAACTTGCAAACTGGTATGGAATGTTTCTGCATGAAGCCATGTACCACGAACCGGTGATGCGCAACATTGAAACATTTCTTGAATCGACTCAGGAAAATGTATCCGGGAAAGTGATAATTAAATTGAAACCTTACCATTTTGAATTACAGGGAATCGTATCAGAACATGACTTAATGAAATCAGGTTTTGGCGAATATGGTGAAACTGTAAAAGCATGGTCGGCTGATGATGTAAAAGGATTTACTAAAATCCTGTCGAATTCATTAAAGATTTACCATAAAGTGAATAAAAAAATCTAAAGAATGGCGAATGACCAATGTCGATTGCAGAATGTCGATTTTTCAAACAAAATGATAATATGCTGAACAAAATGAACAAATACAATTTAGAAGAAATATCAATTTATAAACAAAATTCATCATTAACCATTCGTTAATCGATATCAATATTCAAATGATAAAAGTTGGAATAGTAGGAGGAGCGGGATATACAGCAGGTGAATTACTCCGAATTTTGCTGAATCATCCGGATGTGGAAATTACTTTTGTACAAAGTTCAAGCAATTCCGGGAATTTTGTTTCGGATGTTCATGTGGATTTATTGGGTGATACAGAATTGAAATTCACAGCAGATTTACCCCTTTCACAAGCTGATGTAATTTTTCTTTGCATGGGGCATGGAAAATCGAAGGAATTTATTGAAAACAATATTATTCATGAATCTCTGAAAGTTATTGATTTAAGCCATGATTTCAGACTCAAAAGAGAAGGAAATGATTTTGTTTACGGTTTACCTGAACTTAATCGCGACGCAATAAAGAAAGCACAGAAAGTTGCAAATCCCGGATGCTTTGCCACGGGAATACAACTTGCACTTTTACCATTGGCGGCCAAAAATTTACTGCATAACGAAGTTCATGTTCAGGCAATTACAGGCTCTACCGGCGCAGGACAACAACCGACAGAAACTTCGCACTTTAGCTGGCGAAACAGTAATCTTTCGGCGTATAAAATTTTTGAACACCAGCACCAGGATGAAATTTTACAGAGCCTGAAACAATTACAGCCGGATTTTACAAGTGATTTCAATTTCGTACCTGTTCGGGGAAATCATACGCGCGGAATATTTGTTTCGGCATATACAACGTTTAAAGGCACAGTTGATACGGCTTACGAACTCTATAGAGAATATTACAAAACTCATCCTTTTGTTTTTCTCACCGAAAACAATCCGGGATTAAAACAGGTTGTAAACACCAACAAAACTGTATTGTATCTCGAAAAACATAATGACAAGCTTGTAATAATCAGTTTAACCGACAATTTAATTAAAGGCGCTTCCGGTCAAGCAGTTCAGAATATGAACTTAATATTTGGGCTGAATGAAAAAACAGGATTAAATTTGAAACCGGTAGCTTTCTAAAATAGAATAATAATGAAACCTTTTGATGTTTATCCACTTTTCAATATTACCCCTGTAAAAGCCAAAGGCAGCTTTCTCTGGGATTCAAACGGTAAAAAGTATCTCGATTTGTATGGAGGCCATGCTGTAATTTCAATTGGTCACAGTCATCCACACTATATTTCAAAAATATCGGAACAACTTGAACAAATTGGATTTTATTCCAATTCGGTTCAAAATCCTTTACAACTTGAACTTGCTGATAAACTGGGTAAGATATCGGGTTATCCCGGATACCAGCTGTTTTTGTGTAATTCAGGTGCCGAAGCAAATGAAAATGCAATAAAGCTTGCTTCGTTTGTCACAGGTAAAAAGCGGTTCATCAGTTTTAAAAAAGCATTTCACGGGCGAACTTCCGCCGCTGTTGCCTTAACTGACAATCCCAAAATTGTGGCGCCTGTAAATGAAACTGATAACGCCATGATTCTTCCTTTTGATGATATTAAAGCTGTTGAAAGCGAACTAAAAAAAGGTGAAACTGCAGCGGTAATTCTTGAAGGAATCCAGGGAATCGGTGGCATTAATATTCCTGACAAACAATTCATTACTGAACTGGGAAAGTTAACTAAAAAATATAAAAGCCTGCTCATTCTCGATGAAATACAATCGGGTTACGGTCGTAGCGGTAAGTTTTTTGCCCATCAGTATTTTGATGTTCAACCCGATTTAATTACCGTGGCAAAAGGAATGGGCAACGGATTTCCGATCGGCGGAGTATTAATTCAACCTGAAATTATTCCATGGCCGGGAATGCTTGGAACTACTTTTGGCGGAAATCATTTAGCTTGTGCAGCAGGTATTGCAGTTCTCGATATTATTCACCGGGAGAAACTTGTTGCGAATGCAGAAAAAACAGGCAGTTATCTGATGCAAAAGCTGGTGGAAATATCACCGGAAATAAAAGTAAGGGGAAAAGGTTTGATGATTGGAATTGAATTTTTATTCCCTGTGCAGGAATTAAGAAATAAATTACTTTTTGAATATGGAATTTTCACGGGTGTTTCAGGACAAAATATAATGAGATTATTGCCACCTTTAAATTTGAGTATTGAAGAAGCTGATGTATTTTTAAAAGCTTTTGTGAAGGTTTTTGTTGAAGTTTCAAGTGCGGCTGTGGCGAAATAAAAAATGAACCGCAAAATATCTAATTCGTTCTAATTAAATTAAAAATGAAAAACAAAAAAATTGCAATTATAGGTGTTGGAAATATGGGAGGAGCCATTGCGGTTGGGCTTTTAAAATCTGAATTTGTAACCGCTTCTGACATTTTTGTTTCCGACCGGAAAGAAAGTGTACTGGATGAGATGAAGGAAAAAGGGATAAATATTTCTGCCGGCAACAGCGAAGCTGCCAGAGTTGCAGATGTTGTTATAATTGCAGTAAAACCTTATCATATCGAGCAGGTTATCAACGAAATTAAAGCAGAACTGAATTCAGAAAAAATTCTAATCTCGATTGTTGCGGGAGTTGGAATTAGCGAATTGGGAAAAATGGCCGGTGAAAAAATTCCTGTTTTCAGGGTGATGCCAAATACAGCAATTGCCTTACAAGAATCGCTCACCTGTATTTCGGCAAATGAAAACACTGAATTATATAAAAAATACGTGTTTGATTTATTTAATAAATTAGGCAAAACTGTTGAAATTCCGGAAGAATTAATGGCTGCTGCAACAGTACTTTCTTCATGTGGTATTGCTTATGCGCTGCGGTATATTCGTGCAGCAATGCAGGGAGGCATTGAAATTGGTTTTGGTGCCGAAATGGCTCAGTTTATAACAGCTCAAACGGTTAAAGGCGCTACCGAACTGATTCTTCAAACCGGGCATCATCCTGAGCGCGAAATAGATAAGGTGACGACTCCGCGGGGAATTACAATTACCGGCCTTAACGAAATGGAACACAAAGGCTTCAGTTCATCATTAATTCAGGGCGTTCTGGCTTCGTATAAAAAGATTGAAAATTCGACGAAATAAAACAGATGCAGTTTCTGTATAAAAAAATAACAGTAAAAATTGGCAGTAATGTTTTAGCCAAGTCAGACGGAACATTAAACGTTTCGCGAATTGCACATTTGGTGGATCAAATTGCATTTCTGCATAAAAATGGCATAGAAGTAATATTGGTTTCTTCGGGTGCTGTGGCCGCGGGAAAAGCAGTACTTGCACCTTTGAAAAAAACTGATGCAGTTTCGAAAAGGCAGCTTTGGGCAGCACTCGGACAAGTGAAATTAATCAGCCGTTATTCTGATTTTTTTAACGAACATGGCCTGTTTTGTGCCCAGGTATTAACCACAAAAGAGAACTTTTCGAGCCGCGGACATTATCTCAATATGAAGAACTGCATTTCAACACTTCTTGAAAACAGAATTATACCCATTGTTAACGAAAATGATACAATTTCAATTACCGAATTAATGTTCACCGACAATGATGAATTATCGGGATTGATTGCATCCATGGTAAATTCTGAAGCCCTCATTATTTTAAGCAATGTCGATGGAGTCTATAATTCGCATCCCAAAAATGAAAATGCCCGGCTAATTAATAAATTCAGCATTGATCAGCCGGAGCCTGAAATTTCGGAAGAAAATTCAAATTTTGGAAGGGGCGGAATGGTAACAAAATTCAGGATAGCTAAAAAACTTGCCAATTCCGGAATTAGTGTTCACATAGCAAATGGCTCCAGAGAAAATATTTTAATTGATATACTCGATGATAAAAAGGAAACAGGGCACACCTATTTTGAACCCAACAAGAAAACATCAAGTGGAGTAAAAAAATGGATTGCATATTCAGATGGTTTTGCAAAGGGGAAAGTGATCATCAACAATGGCGCTTTTAATGCATTGAATTCAGAAAAAGCAGTGAGCCTGCTTCCGGTGGGTGTAGTGCGTGTGGAAAGCGAATTCAAAAAAGGGGACCTGATAAAAATTATAGATGAATCGGGACATATTGTAGGGCTTGGAAGAGCTCAATATGGCTCAGAAAAAATAGAACTTGAAAAGAAATCAGAAAAACAAAAAGCCCTGGTTCATTACGATTATTTGTATATTGAAAGTTAAAAAAAATAGCCTGGGATGACAAATTATCCTTATCTCCCTTATTTATGCCTTAATTATAACGGATTCCAGGTTCCCTCTCTCTCCCCTGAGAGAGGGTTTTTTAAGATAAAAAGACCTCTGCTGTATGCAGATATTACAGGAGAGAAAATATAAAAGACTGAAAGATGAAGATTGAACAACAACTTACAGATGTATTGGCGGCTTCACGTAAATTAACCCTCGTGCAGGAAGAAAAAGTGAAGGAGGTATTGCTTGAACTTGCATCATTGGCAGAAGAAAATACTGGTTTTATTTTAGCTGAAAATCGAAAGGATTTGGACCGGATGGACCCTGAAGATCCAAAATACGACAGGTTAAAATTAACAGAAGAAAGGATAAAGGGGATCGCTGAAGACATCCGAAACGTGGCTAATTTAAAAAGCCCGGTAGGAAAAGTTTTGATGAATACCACGCGGCCAAATGGATTGAAAGTTTCAAAAATAACCGTACCTTTTGGAGTCATCGGAATTATTTATGAAGCGCGCCCCAATGTAACTTTCGATGTGTTTTCGCTTTGTCTGAAATCGGGTAATGCATGCGTACTTAAAGGTGGCAGTGATGCAATTTACTCCAACCAGGCAATTGTTTCCATCATAAAAGATGTGTTGAATAAACATGATATGGACGAAAATACAGTGGCCCTTTTACCTGCGGGCCGCGATGAAACCAACGAAATGTTGCGGGCACATGGTTATATCGATTTAATAATTCCTCGGGGAAGCCAGGGACTTATTAATTATGTGCGGGAAAATGCGACGATTCCGGTAATTGAAACCGGAGCTGGAATTTGCCATACCTATTTTGACGAATTTGGCGATGCTGAAAAAGGACGCGAGATTATTTATAATGCCAAAACACGGCGGCCGTCAGTGTGTAATGCCCTCGACTGTTTAATTATTCACGAAAGCCGTCTGAATGAATTGCCTGGTTTTGCTGATAAACTTTCCAAAGAAAAAGTAATAATTTATGCTGATGAAAAATCGTATGAGACACTGAAAGAAAAATATCCGCAGGAGCTGTTGCAACCAGCCACCGAGGAATCCTTCGGCACAGAATTTCTTTCATTAAAAATGGCGGTAAAAACTGTAGGCAGTTTTGATGAAGCCATAGAACAGATTAATAAAAATTCATCGAAACACAGCGAAGCAATTATTACAGAAAATGTTGAACGAATTGAAACATATCAAAAATTGATTGATGCTTCTTCTGTCTATTCCAATGCCTCTACTGCTTTTACTGATGGTGCACAGTTTGGTCTTGGGGCAGAAATCGGCATAAGTACTCAAAAGCTGCATGCCCGCGGCCCGATGGCACTCGAAGAACTAACAAGTTACAAGTGGATCATTGAGGGAGACGGGCAGGTGCGGCCTAAATAATCACTCGAAAAATCGGGCCCTCCGGTTGGCGGAAGCGAATTGATTTTCTCTGCTCCCCATAGGTTTGGGATGAACAAGGAAAATCAGTTTGCGATTTAGGTAAAAAATCGGACAATTATTAAACAACAGGTAATTTAAACTTCATAAACTTCTGACTATTACAGTATGAAAAATTTCACTTCAGTAAAAGATATTCCTGATTTAAAAAAGGCGGTTGAAATCGCTTTCGATGTAAAGAAGAACAAGTTTGCATACCAGCATCTTGGAAAAAATAAAACCATGGTGCTGATATTTTTCAACTCAAGTTTACGCACCCGGTTAAGCACCCAAAAAGCAGCAATGAACCTGGGAATGAATACAATGGTGCTGAACGTTAGCGAAGACGGCTGGCAACTGGAGTCGGAACTTGGAGTTGTGATGGATGGCGACAAACCGGAACATTTACTTGAAGCTATTCCTGTGATTGGCCAGTACTGCGATGTAATTGGTGTGCGGGCGTTTGCACGTTTCGAAAACAGGGAAACTGATTATTCTGAAAAAATACTTAACCAATTTGTTCAGTATTCCGGTGTTCCGGTGATAAGCATGGAAGGCGCCACCCGTCATCCATTGCAAAGTTTTGCCGATTTGGTAACCATCGAAGAATTTAAAACCAAAGAACGTCCGAAAGTGGTACTTACCTGGGCACCGCATCCGAAAGCACTTCCACAGGCAGTTGCCAATTCATTTGTGGAGTGGATGCAAGAAACCGATTATGAACTTGTAATCACCCATCCGCAAGGTTATGAACTGGCGCCTCAGTTTACAGGTGATTTGAAAGTGGAATACGACCAGAAAAAGGCATTTGAAGACGCCGATTTTATTTATGCAAAAAACTGGGCATCGTATTCAAGTTACGGTCAAATTCTTTCAACAGATTTTGGGTGGACGGTAAATGAAGAAAAAATGAAGCTTACAAACAATGCAAGGTTTATGCACTGCCTGCCCGTACGCCGGAATGTAATTGTCACCGATGGAGTAATCGACAGCCCCAATTCCATTGTAATTCCTCAGGCAGCTAACCGGGAATTTACAGCTCAGGCCGTGTTGAAAATGATTTTGGAAGACCAATAGTTGAATAAAGGTTATACTGAACCTGTTTAAAAACTTATTTAATGTTGTTATTTCTATGAAGTTTAAGGAGAAATCTCTTCTTACAAAAACAGATTTCTCATCTTCGTTCCTTAGATTCGAAATGACAAGTAGAGCCCAGGTATTAAAAAGTAAAAATGAATAAAAAGATTGAAATAATTCCGGCCATCGATATCATTGAAGGAAAGTGTGTGCGACTTTCCCAGGGAGACTATAACCAAAAAACCGTGTATAATGAAAATCCACTGGAAGTGGCCAGAATGTTCGAAACAGCAGGAATAAGCAGATTGCACCTTGTAGATTTGGATGGAGCAAAAGCCAAACACATTGTAAATTACAAAGTACTTGAAAAAATTTCCACCAGAACGAATCTCGTCATCGATTTTGGCGGTGGCTTAAAATCGGACGAAGATTTGAAAATTGCCTTTAATTCAGGTGCTGCAATGATTACCGGCGGCAGTATTGCAGTAAAAGAAAAAGATACATTTCTAAGCTGGCTGGAAAAATACGGCAGTAAAAAAGTCATTCTTGGTGCCGATGCAAAAGATAAAAAAATTGCGGTGAGTGGCTGGCAGGAAGCAACTGAACTAGGAATAATTGACTTTATTGCACAATTTTATTCCGAAGGCATTCAAAAGGTAATTTCTACCGATATCAGCCGCGATGGAATGCTGAATGGCCCTTCGTTTGATTTATATGCTGAAATACTTGCAAAACTTCCGGATGTTGAAATCATTGCCAGTGGAGGAATCTCTTCGATGGACGATATTTTTAAGCTGTCTGAATTGAAAGTTCCCGGTGTTATAACCGGTAAAGCTATTTACGAAGGGAAAATCACTTTAAAGGAAATAGAAAAATATAATCTTCAGAATGCATAATATAACTATTAAAGGTTATATTTTAACTTATAACCAAAAAAGGTTATATTTGTAAAGTGCAAAATAAAATACAAATAGCAGTTATTACCGGTGATATTGTTAATTCTTCAATATTAAAAGAAGATCAGAAACAGACAATTCAGGAAAGATTCATTGAATTGACTGGGAGAGATGTCCTTTTAGAACTTAAATTTTACCGTGGCGACAGTTTTCAAGTTGCTGTCAGACCAGATGTAGCATTATTGTTTGCATTAAAATTCAGAATTGAATTAAGGCGCATGAGTGAAGCCAATGATGTACGCATTTCCATTGGAATAGGTGAAATTTCAACATGGAATGAAGATGTGTTGCTTGCCGGCGGAACGGCTTTTGAACGTTCGGGAAAAACGCTGGATGAACTTAAAAAAAAGGGACTTCGGATTATTATTACAACAGGAAATCCGGAATTGGACGAAGAATTTGAAACCTATTGTTACATGGCTGATTCCCTGATAAAAAACTTAACTTCAGTTCAGTCAAATGTTATTTTTCATAAACTGGCAGGGATGTTTAAAGAACAAATGGATAAACCTTCCACTGCTGCCGAAGAAACAACCACAACAACTTTGATGCCTCAGGAACAAATTGGCGAAGTACTTGGAATTTCACAACCCGCCGTAAGTAAAATATTAAAAGCAGCCAACTGGAAAGCGATTGAAAAGTTTATAAAAAGATACAAGCAAATCATCGATAAAGAATATGGAACTTTTGAATAGTATATTTCTTCCTCTGCTGGCAGGCCATTTGGTTGCCGACTTTTGGCTGCAATCCGGTACATGGGTCCTTCAGAAAAAGCAAAAAGGACTAAAATCGAAGGAAATGTTTTTGCATTGTGCCATTGCATCGGTGCTTCCGGTTGCTTTTACTTTTCAGTTAAATCTGTGGTGGTTTATCCCTGTAATTTTTGTCACTCACATTATTATTGACTTTTTTAAATCAAAAATAAAAGATAATATTCCGTCCTTTCTAGCCGATCAATTATTGCATGTTGTAGTTCTTTTGATTTTAACTATTTATGGACCTAAAATTGAAATTCCTGTCAGCGCTGTGCAGTTTTGGCTTTATGCAACCGGATTCATTTTAATTACCAGTCCACTTGGAATTTTAACCGGAAAAATGTTGAGTGTACTTCTGCCGGAAAAAGGGAAATCTTTTCAACTTGATGTTTCGGGATGGATAGGAATTATGGAACGGGTACTGATTTTGATATTTATTACCACCGGACAGTTTTCCGCTATCGGATTTTTAATTGCTGCCAAATCTGTGTTCCGTTTTAACGATACCCGCGATGACGGAAACAAAAAGGCTGAATATTTTCTTTTGGGCACACTGATTTCATTTACCTTGGCAATTGTGGTTGGCCTGATAATGAATAAATTAATTGGTTTTGAAAACAGGCTTTAAACTTTTAACATTAAATCTCAGAACTGTAATATGCTTGCAAAACGAATCATACCGTGTTTGGATATCCGCAACGGACAAACTGTTAAAGGAATCAATTTTGTAAATATCCAGGAAGTTGGAGATCCGGTGGAACTGGGGGCAAAATATGCCAGTGATGGTGCCGATGAACTTGTTTTCCTCGACATTACGGCTACTCATGAGGGCCGGAAAACGTTTGTGGAACTTGTAAAACGAATTGCAGCACATTTAAATATTCCATTTACTGTTGGCGGAGGGATCAGTGAACTAAGCGATGCAGAAAAACTGCTAAGTGCAGGTGCCGATAAAATTTCAATAAACTCTTCGGCAGTACGAAGCCCAAAGTTAATTGATGATTTGGCACAAAATTTTGGAAGCCAGTTTGTAGTGGTGGCTATCGATGCACGAGGTGATGAGCGTAATTATTGGACAGTTACCGTAAACGGCGGCCGCATTCCCACAGATAAGGAATTATTTGCATGGGCCAAAGAAGCGGAAGACCGCGGTGCAGGAGAAATTTTGTTCACATCAATGAATCATGACGGAACAAAAAATGGCTTTGCCAATGAGCAACTTGCAAAAATGGCCGATATGCTTAAAATTCCGGTCATTGCATCAGGTGGCGCCGGTAAAAAAGAACATTTTGTGGATGTGTTTACCAACGGAAAAGCCGACGCAGGACTCGCAGCAAGTATTTTTCATTACAACGAAATTCCCATTCCATCTTTAAAAAAGTATTTAAAAGAAAATGGAATTGTAATCCGGTAATTAAACTCAAATAGTATATTCGCAACAAATTGGAAGTCATGAATAAACTGGAAAACATCGGTCAGATAAATTTTGAAAAGTTGAATGGTTTGATACCTGCGGTGGTGCAGGATGACAAATCAATGAAAGTGTTGATGGTTGGTTTTATGAACTATGAAGCCGTAAAGAAAACACAGGAACTTGGAAAAGTTACTTTTTTCAGCCGCACCAAAAACCGTCTGTGGACAAAAGGAGAAGAATCAGGAAATTTCCTTAACGTCGTTTCAGTTTTAATCGATTGCGACAATGATACATTGCTCATTAAAGCCAATCCGGTCGGGCCGGTTTGCCACACCGGAGCAGACACCTGTTTCTCGGAAATCAATCCGAAAGGAGATGTGCAGTTTTTGAGCTTTCTGCAGGATTTTATCGATAAAAGAAAGCAGGAAATGCCCGAAGGTTCATATACAACTTCATTGTTTAAAAAAGGAACACGGACCATTACCCAAAAAGTTGGAGAGGAAGCTGTGGAAACAATCATTGGCGCCATGGCCAACGACGACGAAAATTTAATTTATGAAGCAGGCGATTTGTTGTATCACTTAATTGTTCTCCTTTCTCATAAAGGTTTTCGAATTGAGGACATTGTCAGCGAATTAAAAAAACGTCATAAATAGAAATCATTATCCACCCCTTCAGTTGTAAAATGTTGTGAAACTATGTTTCATAACATAACTGTAAAACATTCATATTAAATTGACTTTGAGAAGGATATTTCTTCATAAGTTGGTAGTTTTGTAATAGCATTTGCTAATCAAAAAAACCTGCATTATGGAAACACTAGCTTTATGTTCAACCAGTACAGCAACAATTCTTACTTGCCGGAAAATTGCAAAATCTTTTAAAGAAAATATCTTCGAATTGTCAAGAATTCGTAAAGAGTGGGACCCGGAATTTGCAACATCTTTAAATGTTTGGATTGAAGATACTATTGAAAAACACTATGCTGAAAATGTAGATGGTATTGACTATGAAAAATATAAAGAGTGGCATGATTTAATGGTGGCAGGCCTGCAAAACCTCAAGGTATTGCGAGCTTCTGTAAAAGTTGATTTTAAAAATGAAAAAGAATTTCTTAAGTATTTTTTCGAAAAGTTCGGATATACGGAGTATTTCAGCAATGCAAAAAATGGCGATCACCTGAGTCTGTGTAAGTTCCTTCTTCAATTCAGGGAAAATATGAATAATGAAGTCCGCAGAAAAGTTACATCCAAAGGAACTGTGGATTCTGTTTTTGAAAACATTATCGCAGTTGCCAACCAAATAGAAAACTATCAGGATTGTTTTGAAATGCTTGAAGGACAAACTGAATTAAACACTTACGGACAAAAAGAAGTAGCTGAAATTTATAAAGCCATTCAGGATATTTGCCGGATTGCAATTGCATATTATCAGTTCGATCCGGCACAACGCGAGAAATTTAATTTCTATAAAGTAATGGTGAACCTCTAACCTATCTCCATTAATATATAATACAAACAGCCTGTTCTAAATATTTACAGGCTGTTTGTTTAAATTTGAAAATCGAAATTACTATCACTTTTTGAACAATGGATCAGCACCAATTGTACCCGTTAAATCATGAATATATTTTTCTGACTCTACATAATTAAGCTGATTCATTGCCTTTTCAATCTGGTTGTTAATCTTCATTTCTTCAAGCAACGATTCATTACCCGGAGTTCTCTTAAATTTATTTAAGTAGTTAATTTGATTTTTAAGAAAAACTGCATCTTTGTTTTGTTTTAGTTTCAATCTTTCAAAATACCATTCAGATTGTATTACCTCATCCCGTTCAAACTGTTTTCGTAATTCAGGATCAGAAAGTTCTTTTCCTTCAAAATTTCCAAATGCCATAACATGCAGCAGGATTTTCAGAGGTGGAATTGCTGCTGCATCACTACCCTCAGCAAAATAACGCTGTGCAACAATTTGCTGTGCTTCCACAATGTTATTTATTCCATCAACAAATTCTTCCATTCCTTGCAGTTCGGGTTTTAACATTCGTTCGTTAAAAACAGCAAGTGGCTCATCGAAAAGGCGGTTCATGCAACGAAAGGCAAAGTTTTTGGTGATTCGGTAACCCAACCTGCTTGCCAAAACTTTTTTCCCTTTGTACTCAAAATCCTCCAGTTTCTCCAGTGAATTATTTTGAATGAGTTTTTTTGCATCCCGATCTTCCGGCTCCAGGCGGGCCCAGATTTCCGGAATTAAAATACTGATATCATGGTCAAAACGCTTTTCCTGTCCAACATAACCGGCTGCCGAACTAAATCCCTGATAACCGGTTAAAATATATGAAAGAAGTGCATTATTCAGGTCGGTAGTTGGTACCAGCATGTTAAAAGGTCCTTTGGTCAGTGCACCTTCTGAACCTGCGCCGGTAGTTGATGGCGATTTTCCGGTAAGGCTGCAAATGAAATCCATAAACAATTCAGGAATTTCCTGATAATGAATTGGGTTATAAACGCTCAATGGACGAATTCCGGCAGCTTTTTCAGCAGGATTGTTCCTGCGGCCCGGAAGAACTGCATTAACAGGAAAATGTACCGGCTGATCCGGTTCAATTTTCCGAAATAACCTTATTCCAGTCTCTGCAAGATAAGTATCCTGCGTTTCGCGCTTAAAAATATTATTCTGCAAATAACGGGGATTATTAGTAGGTGTACCATCCACTATTCGCGTGTGTGATGGTATTGCAAAATATCCTTCTTTATCTCCTTCTGCAACACGGATAATGAGTTTCTGAACCGGTTCGGTGTATTGATCAAAATTAATTGCATCTTCATAAAGTTCGATTGCATCCTGTCTGGTAAGCGGTTCATAATTGGTGAGAAATGTATTGTTTTCAACTATATCTCTTTCTGTTTCTTTGTCGTAGCCACGAATTATCGCTTCATCGGGCCGTTGAAACAGAAAATATTCGCAGTTGGTCACTAGTTTAAGGCTCTTGTTGGTGTATTCAGGATTGAGATTATTCAATTGACTTGCCGGCAACGTTATGGTTGCCGAAATATCATCTTCCATCTGTATTTTCTGACTTGGAATAAAATCTGACCTTAATTTATGCAAATACCACTTTCCTTCGGGATTGAATCCGATCCGTACATAACTGGCAATAATTCTGTTGTGTTTGTAACGAAGTGCGTTTCCGTTTCTGCCGTTTACAATTTCAACATTTAAATGTTCCTTCCACGATCCCTGATCCTGATGGCTCCGGTACAAACGTTTGATGTATAAGGCCAAAGTTCGTACATGTGCCGGAATACTTTCAAGAAAACGGTTATATTCATCGTTGTACTGATCAGAGGGAGTCAACAATTTTACTGCTGAGCCCAATGTGCGGTGTGGACTTAAAAAAGGCCTGGAAGGTTCCGCATCAGGCCGAATATCTTTCCAACGGTGCGAATAATCGTAATTGATTAAAATGTCAGCCTGTTTTGAATCTTCCTCCAAATCCGGAATATAAAAAGCTCCGTATTTTATTGCATTTTGCATCGATTTCGAAATTTCAGATTTACCACCTCCTGATACAGTGCTGGGTTTATGGCAGAAAATTCCTTCAGGTGCAGTATCAATTATTCGCCACAACTGCTGTTCAGGGTGTTTTACCAATTGAAACTTGTGCCCGCTCGGATGCACATAAATTTTTTGTGGTGACAGTTTTAATATCTCTTCTTTTCCTTTGTAATACCAGCTAATTGTACTTTTTTCAATATCAATATCAGCATGTTCAGGAATATAAAAGATGTCGGGATACTTTTTATCAATTGCATAATTTTCAGGATATACATCAATTTTTCCTGTCAGCAATCTCTTTACATCCTCAAATGAATAACAGTTTTTAAATTTTGCAGTAAATGGTTTTCCAAAAACATTGTCCCCCATGTTTCCACGAGGAAATGCAATTGCACCACCGGCATGTTCTTCCTCAACCAAACCATATAAATTTGCAGAATAACTGATTTGTGTTTTTATTTCTTTTTTCGAATATCCATAATAGTTATCGGCAATTAAAGTAACAACTACTCCCCTTTCATCACGGCAGGTAATCTTGAATGCACCCCCGTTATTATACAGTTCATCTTCTACTTTCCAGCATATTCCTTCTTGTTTCTGCCGTTCCGTTGCCTTATCAAAATGCGGAAGTCCAATATCTTTTTTACGCAAATTGGTAAGCTGGGGCGCCAGAATAATGCAGCCGGTGTGACCTGTCCAGTGTTCAAAATCAAGTGCAGCATCATTTTCGGCAAGATTATGATCACCCGCATTGCCAAAAATGGATTCCACAAAATCAAGATTGCTGACAAGACTTCCGGGAGCAAAAAAACGAACTTCCATACTTTTTTCGCTAACTATCCCTTTTACTTCGGGACAAACTACTGGCCGCAGCAAAAGCGAAACCATAATTTTTGCCTTATTTTCCTGATTCGATGTAAATGGTAAAATATTCATATCATCTGAAGGATGCAGCGCCTCGTGAAGCATATGGGCAAAGGCAATTTTAGGAACTTCTATTTTATCGAGGGCCACTGGCAGACCTCCTTCAACTATATGAAAAGTACCTTTTGTTGTCCGTTTATCTTTTGCAGGATTATTTAAAATTCCCTGTTTTAAGCGATAAGAACTTACCAAATCATTTTTAAAAGTATCGCCATTTGCTGGCAAACTGACTTCCCTCGCCAGACCCGGCTGATTCAGTACAAATGTAGAACCGGGAAGTTTACAGGATTTATCAATATCAACATCCTTTAAATAGTCGTTAATGAAATTCTGTATTCGTGTATCAACAGGCGACAGATGATCGGATAACAAGCGTGATTTTTCCCTGAAACTACTAATCAAACCTTCTGTCAGTGAAATAAAACGTGAACTTTCGTCGCTGTCGAAATTATAAAGTGGCTGTCCCAATGCTGCAAGTTGCAGGTTAATGTACTGCATCATTTCTTTTCTGTCTCTCTTTTTCGGCTTTTCTATTTTAACTTTACTACTTTTCATTCCAATACGATTTTTGATTCTTTTTCTAAATTATACAATTCATTATCCTTATAAAAAAATAAGCCTTTGAAAATAAAACCGGGACTAAACAATTATGTTTTGATTAACATGGAGATATTTGGAAGCATTATTTTCAACGCATTTTAAATAACCACAACTGATTTACAAACAAAAAAAATCCGGAAGTTGAGACCACCGGACATTAACCAAATATATTATGGTTGAAAACATTTATTCATCTTCTGTTTCCAATGGAACAAAACCTTCAGGAACAACAGATTCCGATGGTTCATAAGGAAATACATCGATAATTGTACTAACGGAGATCGAAGAAATTATATACGGAATAACTAAATAAGATAAACTTTCATCCAGTCTTTCGAGTGCTTCCTTAATATCGTCGGCCATTACCAAATAATAAGTGCGCAGTTTCTTTTCCTTACCGGCATTTTCGTCGATGGTTACAAGATTAATTGTTGCTTTAAACCACCATTCGCCGGTATCGTAAGGAAATACCTCTCCAATTCTTGATTTTTTGATATCGGTAACATTGAATTCACCTTTAACCATCTGCTGCATCTGCCGGATCATCCGTGTTTCAGCATCAGTAAAAGAAACTGCATCTAAAAGGAAATTTTCAGTAACCACCTGTTCCTTACCGCTTTCAGAAACCTTTGTATATTTAACTTTACATTCGAACCAGATTTGCATATTTATTTATTTTGTGAGGACAAAAATAGCATTCTGAAAATGTTGAAGTATAAAAACAGAAAAAAATCCACTAAAACTTTTCAACAAAAAACCGGTAGCCTTTTGGGCAAACCGGTTTTTGCATTTCTAACCAAACTATTCAACTACCCCTTTTATTGATTGATTTAAAAGTGATTGGGGGTTAACATTTTTTTAGTACAAAACTAAAGGCTTATAAAGGGACCCGCCCCACCCGCCAATCGGCGGGCGGACGAATCCTCAACAGACAGCTACAGACTAAATATGCAGGAAGGTTAATTATAGGCGCTTTCCCCATGTTCATATACATCAAGTCCTTCTTCTTCAATCCTTCTGGAAACACGTAGCACTTTGGCACCTTTTAATATGCTGAACAGAATTAATCCGCCACCAAAAGCCCAAACGAAGAAAGTTAACACTCCAATTGCCTGAACGCCAAGCAAACCTGCTCCATTTCCGTAAAACAAACCTTCGGAAGTAGAGAACAAGCCAACAGCAAGCGTACCAAAGGCACCACTGACACCGTGCACTGAAACTGCGCCAACCGGATCGTCAACTTTTAAAATTTTATCAAAAAATTCTACTGCAAATGGAAGGATGAAGCCTGCTATTGTCCCAATCAATAATGCACCTACCGGATTAACAGCATCACAACCTGCAGTAATTGCAACCAACCCCGCAAGAGCGCCGTTGAGCGAAATAGAAAGTGCGGGTCTTTTGTAACGCACCCAGGCAACCATCATTGCAGTAATTGCACCGGCCGCAGCTGCAAGGTTTGTGGTAACTGCAATATGAGCAATACTTACTGCATTTTCAGTACCGGCAGCAGCCAATTGCGATCCAGGGTTAAATCCGAACCACCCAAACCAAAGAATGAATACACCCAGTGCACCCAATGTGAGATTGTGACCAGGAATAGCATTTGGCTTACCATTCTTTCCGTATTTTCCGATACGAGGTCCGATAATCGCAGCTCCGGCCAAGCCAACCCAGGCACCAACTGAGTGAACAATTGAAGAGCCGGCAAAATCATGGAAACCCAACTGGCTTAACCAGCCTCCGCCCCATGTCCAGTGACCCGAAATTGGATAAATAACAACTGTTATTACTATGCTGAAAATCAAATAAGCTTTAAATTCAGTGCGTTCTGCCATTGCTCCCGAAACAATTGTTGCAGCTGTAGCAGCAAAAACCGTTTGAAAGAATAAATCAGCGTAATCAGCATAATTATCACCAAAACCGTCGCTCATATAAAACAGGTCAGGCTTTCCGATTATTCCTCCGATTGAATCACCATACATCAGCGTAAATCCAATAATCCAGAACAATATTGATCCTATCGAAAAATCCATTAAGTTTTTCATCAGGATATTGGCAGTATTTTTCGAACGTGTAAATCCAGCCTCAACCATTGCAAATCCAGGCTGCATAAACATCACCAAAAATGCGGCGATCAATAACCACATGTTATCAATTCCAATTTGTAAACCTTGTAATGTTTCTTCCATGATTAATTATTTTTTGTGGTTATTATTCTTCTTTCCCTTTGATAAAAAGCGACTCATCACCCTGTTCACCGGTTCTGATGCGGTATGATTCCTCAATGGGAATGACGAAAATCTTACCGTCACCGATTTCCGCAGTGCGGGCTGAACCTAAAATTGCCTGAACCGTTTTCTGAACGTTTTTATCACGAACGATTATGGAGAGCTTTGTTCGTTCAATTGTACTTGTATCGTATACTATTCCGCGATACACACGGCCTTCGCGAGCCTGTCCAACGCCCCGTACATCCCAGAATGAAAAGAATTCTATTCCGGCATCATAGAGTGCATCTTTTACCTCTTCGAATTTTGACTTTCTTATAATTGCTTCAATCTTTTTCATTTCATAAAATTTTTAAATGATTAAAGTGAAATTCCTACGACTACGTGAAATGATTCGTAAGATGGATTCAGTATAACTGCTCCGGATAACGGTAACGAAAAACTTTCTGTAATTTTTAATTCTTTTGAAGTTGAAACAGCAATATTGCAGATGTCGAAACCTGCATCATCTTTCATTGAATACTGGCCATTACCGCCGCCCACTGCAATACCTACAGTCCCGGCAGTAACTCCTGCTTCAAGATAAAGGTCGCCGGAACCGTCTCCGTTTGTTCCTGCACCATCATACAACATATAAGCTGCCGTGAAAGAAAATGCACCCGCACCAATCCCAATCATCGGTTCAACGTAATGATTGTCGCCATTAAAGTATTCAGTGCCAGGACCTGGAAAATAATAGTCAGTTACAGTCAAACTTAGTGATGCGTTCTCACCAACATCAAATCCATAACTTGCATACAGATCGGCTTCAGCGGCCTCTTCGTCCGAAACACAATAAGAACCCCAAACACCTAATGCAAAACCACCTGTACTGAATTCAACTGTTGGCTGAAAAGCTGCTCCGTTTCCAAATTTTATTCCCCGCCAGACATAACTGCTGTAGATATCAAGGCCAACATTCATTTCCTGCGCCTTTACATTTGGAATAATTGTCAGAAACAGCAATAAACACCATGTAATAAGTAATGTCTTTTTCATAATTGTAGTTTTTAAATTGTTAAATACCCATCTCATAATTTCATTTTTATATTTATTAATATTTTAATAGACCCCCTATATTTTATCCATATATCTTTAATATTATGCATGAAACTAAAAATTAACCCTGTTTATTTTATATTAGTTTCCAAAAATGAGTGGTTTTTTCGAATAATACCCTACAATCACATCAAGCTACTGTTCCTGTTAACAAATTTTTAATATTAGGCTTATTTATTCATCATTTTGATATTTTAAACCACATTTATTAGAATAATATCAGAAATTATTGGGTATTGATTTCATATTTCCATAAACACCAATCAAAAAGTTCAGCAAAATGAATGAAATGAAATAATGCCTCAAAAATGAAGAAGTCCTGATCTTACGTTCACCAGAAAATTTAAAGGAATATTTACTCTCAGGAAGATTGGAAAGAAAACTATTTTCCTGCTATAACATTTGGATGAATTGTAATTAATTCTCCCCTCACATTATTTTTTGAACGGGTGTAAATAGTCAAAGAATGACTGGTATCGAATAAATTCTTAGGCACAGAAAAAACCAGAAGTGCAGTTGTTCCCGGATTAATTTCCTTTTTTGCAGATGACTGCGTGAGAGAAACAACAAAAAATTCTGTGCCATTTTGCATGATCCCTAAAGCAGGTTCAGAAACATGTCTGGTGTATATAATGCGGTTGCTCGTGTTATTCAATTCAATATAAAAAGTAACTGCGCTTTCACTATCCACAATTTTTTCAGGTTTAACCAGTAAATGTTTTAACGACTGAAACTTTTCAATTTCAATAAAACCTTTCATTTCACCAGTTGCCATTTTTATCAGGATTGGTGGATTAAGGTGTTTTGATTGCAATGCAAAAAGCTTTTCACCTTCGGCATATTTTTCATCATTCCATAAATCGTATTGGCAAAATCTGTAATCGGGTGTCGAAAGATGAACAGCCGAGTCGCCTGTGTAAAATATATAGTTGCTAATTGCTGCATAATTATTAAAAAAACCAACTTTTCTGCCATTGGCTTTATCTTTGATTTCAAATGCGCTTGCTTCCCTGTTGTAAAAAGTAATTTTTGTATGACCAACATTTGGAATTATATCCAAAGCAAGGTAAATCCTGTAAATAAACATCAGAATAATTACCGGAACGGCCAGCCGCTTAAACCAGAGTTTAACTCTTGTCGCTTCTGACATTAATGGATAAGTTACCATCATCAGCATTGGCATAATTGCAGCACTCCAATGTGCTTCAATCCTGTTTTTAAAACTCAGCAAAAAGAAAAGAATATAAAATCCCAGTATATTGAAAATCATCGCGCGTTGAAAATCATTTTTAACTTTGAATTTTGAAAGTTTCCAAAAAATTAAAACACCGGTTAATGGTCCTGCCATTAGCAATTGGTTCATTAAATTGGGAAAAACATATTTTAAACGAAATGGTTTTGCACGTTCAACAAGGTGATATTTAAATGTTGGAAATTCGTTCTCTATCTGCCAGAATACATGTGGCGACAACAAAATAACAGAAACAGCCACAGCCAGGTAGAAAAATTTGTTTTTAAGAAGCTTCAGATTCGAAAGTATTGTCAGCCCGACCACAAGAAAAGCATGATACTTGCTGTAAATCATTGCTGCGGTTATCATTCCGAGCAAAACTGATTTCCCTGCATTAGGTTGCGCCAGAAAACTCCGGTAAACTACAAGAAACAACATAGTAAAAAACAACAATGGAATATCAGGAATAGCTAAAAAACCGGCAATGTGTGTGTGAATGAGTGGAAATGAAAATACAAAAATGCTTAGAAAAAAGAGATCTTTTTTCTCGTTTAATTCATTAAATAAAAGAGCCAGAGTTACTGTAGAAAGCAAAACAAGAATTAGCCGGACTCCAATTTCGCCAGGCAACAACAAGTGACCAATATGAATGAGCAGCGCCACCATTGGCGGATGATCGAAATATCCCCAGGCCATATTTTCAGAATACATCCAGTAATACGATTCGTCGGAATGCAAACCAGTAAATACCGACTGCAATAAATTTAAAAGCAGCCAAACAGCTAAAATGAGGTAATGCTTTTTACCCAGGTTTTTCATTATTCAATTGGCTTTGCAATAAAATATTCTGTTCCGCTTTCCTTTAATTTTTGCACCGCATCCTTTAGGAAACCAGGGAATTTTTCTGACGGAACACGTTTCCACTCTTCAGAACCTTTTATAACCTGATAATCCTTTAAATTCAAAAATTTCTTTTCCTTTTCTGAAAACACAAGGAAATGATCAGGCTCCTTCGGCAATGCATAAATTGTATCCATACTTACAACATTCAATTTATGGTGACTGTGAATACGAATATTGGAAGCTGCCCTTATATTGCCGTAAACATAAACTTTTTCAGAAGGGGATATATCCTGCCTGTATAACTCTTCTGTAAGTTGCTCCCCCGGATTTGGCATTAATAGCGGGTACAACAAAACAAAAACGTTAAAATAAAGCAACAAAATTAAATTTGCAAGAACAATTTCTTCCGAAACAGACTTCAACATTCCCGAAAACCAAATCAAAAGTGCAATTCCGCCAACAACAATCCCTGCAAGTAAAACTTTATCTGCCAAAATAAAAACTGCATACAATATATTAATGCAGAATAAAAAAACTGTTAATCCTAGAAAAACAGTCAATGTTAAACTTTTTCCTTTTGTTTTGGAACCTGTTAAAATAACTGCAAAAAACAATGAAACCAATGGTATAACAGGCAAAAGATAACGATCATAAAATTTAAACACAGCTCCCGACATTATAATTACCAGCACAACCCACAAAAATATAAATGCAAGAATCGCCTTGGTTTTTTTATCGGATGCTGATATAAAAGATTTCAAACTTCGTGATTTTGATAAAACAATAAAAATCCAGGGAATCAAAAAAACAAGCAGGTTCACAATTCCAAGAAATGTATTTTTCAGTACCTGCATAGTTTTGGAAGAAACACGTCCACCAACCTGATCATTGTAAAAAGACGAAAGATAATCAGAACCATGTTCGACATACATAATGATAAACCAGCTCAATGCAACAAGAATAGCTGTAATCAAAGAAGCAGGTTCAAGAATCTGATTTACTTTTTTTCGTTTCCATGGATTTAAAACAAGAAACAGCATACTCACTCCGGCAAATGCAGCTGCAGGTATCCCTTTTGTTTCAAATGCCAGTGCAGCTCCCAGGTATGCAAACCAGTAATATTTTATCTGTGGGTTTTCGGCTATTAAAATTTCAAGAAAACCCCACGCACTTATTGTTAGAAAAAGTACAAGTAAAATATCAGGAATTGAACGGCTGGCGCTCATTAACACCAATGGATTTGAGGCTGTTATAAAAGCTGCAAGCATTGCTGTCTTTTGATTGGCTGTAAGTGACTTTACCATAAAATAAACAATGGAAATCAATAAGCCACCGGCCAGCCAAAAAAATAAACGCGAAGTAAAAGTACTTACCCCCAGCATTTCATAACTCCCGATTAAAACCCAATAGGTAATAATCGGTTTGAAAAAACGAGGTGTGCCGTCTGCTTTGTAAGGCGTAAAAATGTCGCCTTTGTCCATCATTTGTAAAACTGCGTCGGTATAATATTTTTCATCCGGAAAATGAAAAACATAATCAAGTGCTCCTGGTGCCGAAAAAAGCAAAAAAAGGATTGGCACTATTAACCAGGAATATTTTGGCGGAACAGAAAATTTCATCTTTTCAGGTTAGCAATTATAACAAAAGCAACAAATTATAATATATCTCTGCAAAACCTTTCCTTTACTGAATTGCAGCGCAAAAGTGGCATTTTTTTCAGTAATTATAAAATTGAAGCCGGTAAACTGAAAAATGAATACATGGTTTCGCTGCAAAACTTAACAGAATCATGTTTAAATTATTAAAAGATTTTGCACTCTTTATTCAAACATGGGGCGATAACGTCTGAATTAAATATATTTGTTAAAAATTCAATTATTTATTGCGAATGAAACTTTGGGAAAAAGGAATACCGGTAAACAAAGCCATTGAAAAATTTACGGTTGGGAAAGATCGGGAGCTCGATATTTTCCTTGCACCTTACGATATATTAGGTTCGATGGCACATATAACAATGCTTGAATCAGTAGGGTTAATCGAAAAAAATGAACTGCCGGTATTGCTTAAAGAACTAAAAAATCTTTACAAATTAGCTCTTTCAGGTAACTTTACAATTGACGAGAATATTGAAGATGTTCATTCTCAGGTTGAATTTTTGCTCACAAAAAAACTTGGCGATTTGGGAAAGAAAATCCACAGCGGCCGCTCCCGAAACGATCAGGTATTGCTTGATTTGAAACTTCTTACCCGTGAAGCAATAAAAGAAATAGTGGAAAGCACCGCGAAATTAATTGAGAATTTGTTGGCCCGAAGTGAAGAAACAAAATCAGTTTTGATGCCCGGCTACACCCATCTTCAGGTGGCAATGCCATCATCTTTTGGTTTGTGGTTCAGCGCTTACGCCGAAAGTTTAACCGATGACCTTGAATTGTTGCATTCTGCTTTTAAAATTACCAATCAAAATCCACTTGGTTCTGCAGCAGGTTACGGCTCTTCGTTTCCGCTTAACAGGCAAATGACAACTAATTTGTTAGGTTTCAACAACATGAATTACAATGTAGTGTATGCACAAATGGGCCGTGGAAAAGTTGAAAAAATTGTATCATTCGCATTGGCGAATCTGGCAGGGACTTTATCGAAACTTGCTTTTGATGTCTGCCTTTTTACAAGCCAGAATTTTAATTTTGTACAACTGCCCGCAGAATTCACAACAGGATCGAGTATTATGCCTCACAAAAAGAACCCGGACGTATTCGAACTTATCCGTGCAAAATGTAATAAAATTCAGGGGATTCCACACCAGATAACATTAATTACCAACAATCTTCCGAGTGGATATTTCCGTGATATGCAGATAGTCAAGGAGGTATTTTTGCCCATTTTTACTGAAATGAATGATTGCCTGAATATTGCAGACCTTGCATTGAAAAATATTTCAGTAAATGATAAAATTCTTGAGGATGAAAAATACAATTTCATTTTCAGCGTTGAAGAAGTAAACAAGTTGGTTTTAAGCGGAATTCCATTCAGGGAAGCATACAGACTGGTGGGCGAAAATATTGAAATGGGCGAGTTTCAACCGGATAAAAAAATAAACCACACTCACGAGGGAAGTATTGGAAATTTATGTTTGGACAAAGTTGAGGAGAAAAAAAATAATATAATCGCCAACTTCAACTTTAAGGAAATAGAAAATTCTATAAATCAATTAATTAGCTAAAAATCATTAAATACCTGAAAATGTGATAAATGTCATGTTTTCTGCCATTTATTGTTCTGTTTTCTTTAAAATATGAAGGTTAAGAGTATGTTATTTAACACACTTTTACCTGATTTTAATTGTAAGATGTTTAGCGAATAATTATTTTTGATTTCACTTCGTTACAAAAAGTTAGATTTTACTAACAAATTTACAGCGGCTGGTGAAAATTTCCGGTTAGCTGTAACTGTTTGTAATAAAAATGAATATAAAAAGAAAAAAATGACAGAGATGAGATTACCTGTAGAACAGGGAATGTATAACCCTGAAAATGAACATGACAGTTGTGGGATTGGGTTTGTGGCTCATATAAAAGGTAAACCATCACACGATATCGTTAAGAGAGGACTGGAAGTTCTCCGTAATATGGATCACCGTGGTGCAACAAGTGCCGATAACTCAACAGGAGACGGTGCTGGTTTGCTTATGCAGATTCCTCATGAATATTTTGCGGAAGTATTGAATTTAAATGTTGGCGAACCTGGGAAATATGGTACAGGACTTGTTTTTCTGCCGAAAGAAAAAAATGAAGCCGATGTATGTCTTGATATTTTATCAAAACATATTAATGATGAAGGATTAACTCTGATTTGTTACCGCGATGTGCCAATTGATGGTTCTGCGCCGGGAGAAATTGCAAAAACAACAGAACCTGCAATAAAACAAGTTTTTATAAAAGCAAATCTTGAACGTGACACACTCGAAAGAAAACTTTATATCGTAAGAAAACTTGCAGAACGTGAAATAAGAGAGTCGGATTTAAAACATAAAGGAAGTTTTTATCAACCCAGTTTATCAGCAAAGATTATCGTTTATAAAGGCATGTTTACGCCCGAACAATTGAAGAATTATTATCTGGATTTTAAAAACGACAAATTTAAAAGTGCAATCGCTCTTGTTCATTCAAGATTCAGCACAAATACTTTTCCTACCTGGGATTTGGCACAACCCTTCCGGATTGTTGCCCACAACGGCGAAATAAATACAATCCGGGGTAATCGTCTGTGGATGCAGGCACGCGAAGCACTCATGAAATCAGAAGTTTTTGGCGAAGACCTGAAAAAACTCCTTCCAATTATTGAAGAAGGAAAATCAGATTCCGCTTCTTTTGATAATGTGCTTGAATTCCTGCATATGACGGGCCGCTCGCTGTCTCATGCACTTTGTATGATGATTCCGGAATCATTTAATGAAAAAAACCCGATACCGGAAAGTTTAAAAGCATTCTATGAATACCATTCAACAATAATGGAACCTTGGGATGGCCCGGCTTCTATGGTTTTCTCAGACGGCCGCTATATTGGTGGCACACTCGACAGAAACGGCTTGCGCCCATCGCGTTATGTAATAACCAAAAACGATTTGATTGTAATGGGCTCCGAAGTTGGGGTGCAAACTTTCAAACCCGATGAAATCAAAATAAAAGGACGTTTGCGTCCCGGGAAAATACTTCTTGTGGATACACAACTTGGAATTATTATTCCCGACGAAGAAGTTAAAGAACAATTAAGCCGCAGGAATCCTTACCAAATGTGGTTAAAAGAAAACCGGATGCTCATGAAAGACATCAAAGTAAAGCAACGGGTTCCTTCTTCAATCGATAATTTTAATGTATACGCAAAAGCTTTTGGATATTCTAAAGAAGATATTTACGGCTTAATACAACCCATGTGCGAAACTACAGCCGAACCAACAAGTTCAATGGGAAATGATGTTCCACTGGCTGTATTTTCCGATAAACCGAAACGTTTTTTCGATTACTTCAAGCAAATATTTGCTCAGGTAACAAACCCGCCTATCGATCCAATTCGCGAAGGGCTTGTAATGGCACTGACAAATTACATCGGTTCATTGCATTCAAATATTCTTGTGGAAACACCTGATCATTGCAAGTTGATAAAATTCCTGGGCCCTATTCTTACCAACACCGACCTTGGAAAAATTAAGGATTTAAAGGATGAAATGTTTTCTCACGAAGTCATTCCGATGGTATTTCCTGTAAAAGAAGGCCTGAAAGGTTTTGAAGCTTCGTTTAACGAAATTTTGAGACATGCAGAAGAAGCTGTCGACAAAAGAAAAAATTACATCATACTTACTGACAGAAATATAAATGAAAATCAGGCTGCCATTCCTTCATTACTGGCTGTAGCTGCAGTTCACCACCATCTTATTAAAAAACAAAAGAGAATGCAGGTGGGAATTATTGTTGAAACTGCTGAAGCCCGCGAGGTGAACCATTTTGCGCTCCTGCTTGGTTACGGTGCAAGTGTAATAAATCCTTATCTTGCTTTTGCCGCTATAGAACGAATGGTAAATGATGGAAAAATTGAACTGGAATATAAAGAAGCCCGCAAAAATTATATAAAAGCAATTGATAAAGGTTTGCTGAAGGTACTTTCCAAAATGGGAATCTCTACCCTTCGCAGTTATCACGGAGCACAAATGTTTGAGGCAATTGGTGTGAGTAAAGAATTAATCGATAAATACTTTAAAGGAACGACTTCAAAAATTGATGGCATCGGGCTGGAAGAAATCTGTAAGGAAGCTACAATGTTTCATGAAGAAGCATTTCGTCCGGTTAATTCACCCGAACCTCCGCTTTTCAATAACAATGGAATATATGTATGGAGAAAAGATGGTGAACATCATGCATGGAATCCTGAATCAGTTGGTTTGTTGCAGTGGGCCACACGTACAAACGATTATTTCAAATACAAAGAATACAGTGCTTTAATTGATAAGCAAAATAGTAAACCTGCCTTCATCCGCAGCTGTTTTAAACATAAAAAAAATCCTATTCCAATCGAAGAAGTTGAACCGATAGAAGAAATCATGAAACGGTTTGTAACCGGGGCAATGTCATACGGTTCAATCAGTATTGAAACTCATGAAACGCTGGCCAGAACCATGAATGCAATTGGCGGCCGCAGCAATACCGGTGAAGGAGGTGAAGATCCATCCCGTTTTGGAACCGATCGAAACAGCAAAATCAAACAGGTAGCCTCAGGCAGGTTTGGTGTTACAAACAACTACCTGATGAATGCAGAAGAATTGCAGATAAAAATTGCTCAGGGTGCAAAACCCGGAGAAGGAGGTCAGTTGCCCGGTTTTAAAGTGAATAAAATAATCGCTAAAACAAGAAATTCAACTCCGGGAATTACATTGATTTCACCACCGCCTCATCATGATATTTATTCTATTGAAGATCTTGCCCAGTTGATTTATGATTTAAAAGCCACAAATCCTGAAGCAAAAGTTTCAGTAAAACTTGTTTCCGAAGGTGGTGTTGGTACAATTGCAGCCGGTGTTTCAAAAGCATTTGCAGATATTATAATCATTGCAGGTGCTTCCGGTGGAACAGGTGCAAGCCCGGCAAGTTCAATTAAACATGCAGGTCTGCCAGTTGAATTGGGTATTGCCGAAACACAACAAACGCTTGTTTTAAATAACCTCCGGGGACGGGTAAAACTCCAGGTCGATGGTCAGATAAAAAATGGCCGCGATGTAATTACCCTTGCATGCTTGGGAGGTGAAGAGTTTGGCTTTTCAACTGCTGCTTTAATTGTGCTTGGCTGTATTATGATGCGCAAATGCCATCTTAATACTTGTCCGGCTGGAATTGCCACGCAGGACGAAACG
Source organism: uncultured Prolixibacteraceae bacterium (assembly GCA_963816685.1). Taxonomy (GTDB): domain Bacteria; phylum Bacteroidota; class Bacteroidia; order Bacteroidales; family Prolixibacteraceae; genus CAVYUC01. Next base: position 85,862 of record CAWFMB010000026.1, read on the forward strand.
TTGAGAAAACGATTCATTGGTAAAACAGAATATACCATCAATTTCTTTAAGTTTGTAGCACAGGAAATCAGGGAATATCTTGCTGAAATGGGATTCCGGAAATTTGAAGACATCGTTGGCCGGACTGATCTATTGGAAGTTGACAAGGAAGTAATGAACTGGAAAACCGGGAATGTTGACTTTTCAAGATTACTTTATGTCCCTAAAGAAGCAAAAGAATATGCAATTCATAATACACACACAAATGCAAGTCCTACAAAAGGACATATGGATTTCGATTTGATTAAGGAAGCCAAAAAAGCAATCCGCGGAATGGAAAAAGTGTGGATGTCACATAAAATTGTGAATGTAGATCGCACAACAGGTGCAATGCTTTCCGGCGAAATTTCAAAACGTTACGGCGAAAAAGGATTACCTGAAGATACTATTAACTGCACTTTCCATGGCACTGCAGGCCAGAGTTTCGGGGCTTTCCTTGTAAAAGGTGTAACTTTCAGGCTCGAAGGTGATTCAAATGATTATATCGGCAAAGGATTGTCAGGTGGAAAACTTATTGTTGTCCCACCTTCAGGATCCACATTTAAACCGGAAGAAAATATAATTATCGGAAATACATCGTTTTACGGTGCTACCAGCGGCGAAGCTTATATTCGTGGGGTAGCCGGTGAACGTTTCTGCGTTCGGAACTCCGGGGCAAATGCTGTGGTGGAAGGTACCGGTGATCACTGTTGTGAATATATGACAGGCGGTCGCGTTGTGGTTCTTGGAAATACAGGAAGAAATTTTGCTGCAGGTATGAGTGGCGGAATTGCCTACGTGCTGGATGAAAAGGGTGATTTTGATTACTTCTGCAACAAAGGTCTTGTAGACCTGGTGCCGGTGGAAGATAAAGGAGATGTAAACGAACTGCAGGCAATGATTAACAAACACTTGCTTTACACCCAAAGTTCGCTTGCAGCAAAAATATTAACCAATTGGGAAGAATACCTGCCCAAATTTGTGAAGGTAATTCCATTTGAATACCGAAAAGTACTGGAAGAACAAAAACTTCTTGAACTTCAAAAGAAGTTACAATTAACGGAAGATGATCCTTCCCGTCACGAATAAACAGATATTCAAACTAAAAAAACAGAGCTATTAGATATGGGAGATCCAAAAGGTTTTATGATAGTTCCGCGGAAACCAGCGGGATACAGACCTGCCAAAGAAAGAATCTATGATTTTGGTGAAGTTGAGCAAACTTTAAATGAAAAAGACAGAAGGTTGCAGGCTTCACGATGCATGGATTGCGGAATACCATTTTGCCACTGGGCTTGCCCGGTGGAAAGTAAAATTCCGGAATGGCAGGATTCATTGTATAAAGGAAATAAAGAAGAAGCATACTATATTCTTCATTCTACAAATAGTTTTCCTGAAATTACGGGAAGAGTTTGTCCGGCACCTTGTGAACATTCATGTGTCCTTGCAATTCATGAAGAACCTGTAACTATTCGTGAAAATGAATGTGCTACAGTTGAACAGGCATTCGATGCCGGAATAATTAAGCCAAATCCACCACGCGAAAGAACTACAAAAAATATTGCAATTGTTGGTTCCGGTCCTGCCGGACTTTCAGCTGCCGATTTGCTGAATAAAGCCGGGCACCGGATTACCGTTTTCGAAAAAAGTGATGCAATCGGTGGACTGCTTCGCTACGGAATTCCGGATTTTAAATTGAATAAAAGAGTTATTGACCGTCGTCTGGAACTTTTTGTTGACGAGGGAATCGTATTTAAAACAAATACAAATGTAGGTGTTGACATTTCGAAAAATGATTTATTAACTAATTTTGATGCTGTCTTACTTGCAGTTGGTGCAGAAGATCCGCGAAATCTTCCGGTGGAAGGACGTGATTTGAAAGGAGTTCATTTTGCCATGGATTTTCTTACACAACAAAATAAAAAAGTAGCAGGGCAAACAATTCCTGAAAGTCAGCGAATCACAGCAAAAGATAAGAATGTACTGATTATTGGTGGTGGCGACACAGGTTCCGATTGTGTTGGAACTTCAAATCGCCAGCATGCAAAATCAGTAACACAAATTGAAATTCTGCCAAAACCTCCTGAAAAACGAACTGCAAATGATCCCTGGCCTTATTGGGCAAATGTTTTGCGGACTTCCAGTTCTCACGAAGAAGGTTGCCAACGGCGCTGGAGCCTTTCCACAAAACGATTTATAGGTGAAAACGGAAAATTAAAACAGGTGGAACTGGTAAAGGTGGAATGGGAAAAAGATGAAACCGGAAAGTGGATTTTAAAAGAATTGCCCGGAACAAATGAAGTTATGGATGTAGATCTCGTTTTACTGGCAATGGGTTTTACACAACCCGTGCACAGCGGATTGCTGGATAGTCTGGGTGTTGAATATGATAATCGTGGAAATGTTAAGGTTAATGGAAACAAACAAACTTCAGTAGATAAAATTTTTGCAGCAGGCGATTCAGAAAAAGGAGCCAGCCTTGTAGTTCATGCCATTCAGGCCGGGAAAGTTGCGGCTCATTACATTAATGAATATGTGCGGGCAGAAAAATAAAACAACATTTTTTTGTAAAAACTAAATGTAGCAGAAGTAGCCGGTAACCAACAGTTAAAAACTGCTGTTTTACTTCCCGGTTTTTCACCGGCTGCTTCTGCTGCACTTTATAGTGTAAGCGATACATCTTCCGGTCGATTATGTTTCCAACGACGATGCGACCATAAGTAATATTCAGGTTCATCCTGAATTACTTCTTCCATTTTCCTGATATATTTCAATAAAATTTCCTTTGGTTCAACTTCTGCTGGCTGCTCAACAAGTGGGGTAAGCAAAACTGTGTATTTACCACGGCCAACTTTTTTTGTATGGTGAAAAAATACCGGCTGATTCGTTTTTGCGGCCACTTTTTCAGGCCCTGAAAAAAAAGGCGCCTCCCTGTTCAAAAAAATGGTCCAGAATTTTGAAGTTGCCGGTGGAGATTGATCTGCCCCCAACCACAAAACAGTTGGCTTTCCTAGTTTACTAAATTCAAGAACCTTACGCGCCGACTTATGCACCGGAACACACTTCACTCCCCATTTTTCCCGTGAATCCAGGATGAATTTTTCCATTGCCCTGTTTCCGCGAACCGGATTGTAAAGCGATATGATCTGGTGATTAATTTCAAGTTGAAAAGCACTTCCCCACTCCCAGTTGTTATGATGCATGCCCAAAACAATCATACTTCTGTTGTTATTATAATGTTGCTCAAATGCTTCAACACCTTCAAATTTTATGTGTTTGCTGATTTGACTTTTACTCATGCCATGCATTTTCACCGTTTCAAGCATCAAATCGCATAAATGGCGATAAAACTTTCGTGCAATTGAATTTATTTCCTGCACGCTCTTTTCCGGAAATGCATGCTGCAAATTGCCGAGAATTACATTTCGGCGGTACTTAATTACATACTGTAAAAGAAAAAACAAAACATCCGAAATCCTGTAAATAACAAAAAAAGGTAAGCGTGAAATTGAAACAAGAATACCAACTATTAAACGATTAAAAACCTTTTTAAAAAAGTTTTCATGAAAACGTTTATCCGCTTTTTCAAGATTCTTATCTACCATTTAAATTAAGATTATTATTCCTGAACGGGAATATTTTCCGGCCTTTTATGTTTCCACCGGCGATGCGACCAGAGGTAAAATTCAGGATTATCATGAATCACTTCTTCCATTTTGTCAATATAAATTTTCATAATTTCTGTATCACTCATTTCTGCCGGATTCTCGCTCAAAAGTTCAGTCGTTAATCTGTATTTTCCCCTGCCGGTTCTTTCTATTTTTTGAAAAAGAACCGGATAATTAAATCTTTTTGCAAGTACAGCAGGCCCTTGATAAAACATGGTTTCCTGGTTCAAAAATTTCATCCAGAACTTATGATAGACAGGTGGGGTCTGATCGGCTATTAATCCGATAATCACAGGTTCACCGTTCTTTTGTGCATCATTAATCCTTCTCAAAATTTTCGAATTTGATATCAATTCAGAACCTGTATTTCCACGGATTTTATTCATGTAAATGTCAAATCTTTTATTGTGTAAAGGCTTATAAACGGCCAGAATTTTATGTCTCATAAACAACGATATGCTGCTGCCCCATTCCCAGTTGCAGTAATGCATAGTTAATAATACAACACTCTGACCACGTTCAAAAAAATGATTTAGAATTTCAGGATTACCAAATTCCATCCTTTCCCTGAAATCTTCGCTTTTCATGTTAACCATTTTTATCACTTCCATGGTTAAATCAGCAAAGTAGCGGTAGAATTTTTTTGAAATGGTTTTTATTTCTGCTTTGTTCTTTTCGGGAAACGAATTTTGGAGGTTCTTTATTACTGTCGTTTTGCGGTAACCGATAACATAGTAAAGAATTACAAATAAAACACCCGACAGGACATATATCAAACGAAATGGCAGGCGGGCAATTCGGGATAAAAAAAAGATGCCAATATTTGTTGAGAATGAAGAACTCATAATTCGTAAATGAGGCAGTAAAACTACGTTTTTTAACGTAAATTTCGACAGAATTATTTTTACTTTATACTTTCGATTTTTAAACAAGAAAACATGAAACTACAAATAACAATTTTATCCATGTTGTTTTCAATTGGTTTATTTGCACAGCAACAGTTTATTGCCCATCGAGGCGCTTCGTATCTTGCACCTGAAAATACAGTTGCTTCGGCAAAACTGGCATGGGAATTAGGAGCTGATGCTGTGGAAGTGGATGTTTACCTGACCAAAGACAACCGCGTGATGGTTATTCATGACAAAGACACTAAGCGCACCTGTACAGGTAAAAAAAATCTGACAATAGAAAGTTCACCTTCCATGCTTTTACGCGATTTGGATGCAGGTTCGTGGAAAGATGAAAAATTTGCAGGGGAAAAAATACCTTTTCTTTCAGAAATTATTGAAACAATTCCGGAAGGTAAAAAACTGGTTGTGGAGATAAAATGCGGGAGTGAGATTTTGCCTCATCTAAAAAGAAACCTTGAAAAGAGTGAAAAAGGGATGCAAATTGTTTTTATTGGTTTTGATTGGAATACGATTGTGCGTACAAAAAAAGAATTCCCCGAAAATGAATGCTACTGGTTAAGTTCTTCAAAATCGGGCTTAAAAAAGAAAATGGAAAAGGCAGCCGAAGCAGGACTTGCCGGAGTCAACCTTCAATATAATATGATTGATGAAGAAGTCATGAAAATGGCACAGGAAAATAATTTAAAAGTACTTGCCTGGACTGTTGATGATCCTGCGGAAGCCAAACGATTGACCCGGCTTGGAGTTGCAGGTATTACAACAAATCGCCCGGGATGGCTTAAACAACAAATCCAGGGAAGTTGATAAATTTTCCAAAACACAATGAAAAGCTTCCTCTCAGGAAGCTTCTCAAAGTAAATAATTGTAGAACAATGGAACCGGATAATAAAAATGAAATCATTTCTATTAAATCCAGTTATTCCATTTAGTAAAAAAAAACAGGGAACTAAGTCATTTATTTAAAACCTCTGACTCCGCCGGCAATTAGCGAGATTAGAAGTAATACAATAAAAATGTAAAAAATAATTTTAGCAATCCCGGCAGCACCAGCTGCTATTCCCCCAAAGCCAAATAATGCGGCAACCAGGGCAATTACAAGAAAAATAATAATTAATCTAAGCATAATATTTAATTTTAAGGTTAAAAAATAAATCCGGCATAAATTTGTATAACCGTATTTCTTGCATCGCCCAGCATCTCCTGAGTAGGCTCATCATCTTTGGCAACTTTTGTTAATCCAAGATTATAGTTAAAACCTAAAACAACCGGGTCGAGTGTAAACCCAAGACCTGCAGTTAAACCAAAATCGAATGCATTAAAATAATCACGATTTATATCATCATTTGTATCAATATTGAAAAAATTCAGTACTTCTGCATCTGTATCTACATTTGCATTCACCAGATAACTAAAGTACGGACCAAACTGAAATTCAAAATCTTCGGAAAGGTTATAAACCAGTTTTACAGGTACTTCAATATAATTAAGATTAAAATTTGCCTGCCCATCTGCTATCAGACTTTCATCAAAATTGTTTTTAAATCCCTTTGATGTATACAAGAGTTCCGGTTGAACAGCAAATGATTCATTCACCATCATTTTATCAAAAAGTCCAATATGAAATCCGTATTTAAGGTTGCTGTCGTTGTTTCCTTCAACAGTCATGTTTGACAGGTTTAACCCTGCTCTAACACCCAGGTGCGAGTACTGGCTGTATGCAGCTGTTGAAAAAAAGAGCGCTATTGCAATAAGTAATAATTTTTGTGTGTGTTTCATAATTGATAATTTTAAATTGTGTTTAAAGATTCCCTAACTCACCTTCTTTTGCTGCTTCTTTTAGTTTTTCATTGGCGTAAATTGCCACTTCTACTCTTCGGTTAAGTCTTCTTCCTTCGTCAGTTGAATTATCTGCCACAGGTTGATTTTCTCCATAACCTACTTCTGTAATCCGTGCATTTTTCACGCCCAGTGAAACCAACTTGTCTGAAACAGCCTTAGCTCTTTCTTCTGACAATTGTTTGTTGTAGGAATCAGTTCCTTTATTGTCAGTATGTCCTTCAATAAGAATAGCTGTGTCTTCATATTTTTTAAGTGTTTCAGCCAGTTCTGAAACGTTTTCACTTGCGGGACCAGTAAGTTTGGAAGAATCAAACCCAAACAATATCCCTGAATCGAAAGTAATTTTTATACCTTCTCCAACCCGTTCAACTTCAGCACCTTCCAAATCCTCATCAAGTTCTGCTGCTTGCTTATCCATATATTTACCTATAAGCGCTCCTGCTGTACCACCAATAACAGCTCCGAGTATTGCCCCTTTTGCTGTATTGTTTGATTTTGAACCAATGGCTCCACCAATGGCTCCCCCGGCTCCGGCACCAACTGCTCCACCCTGAAGAGTTTTTGAGGTATTACAACTAATCGGAATAAATAAGATGAGCAGAAATGCAACTATACTGCTCAAATTTAAATGTCTTCTTTTCATAATCTGTTATTTAAAGAATTACATTTACTAGCATGGAATTTCTGTGCCATAATTTAGTTATGTTTTACAATAAGAGATAATAGACTGATATTCATTAAATTGAATTTTATAAAAGTGATATTAAATTGGATGTAATGTGGTACTTTATCTCTACAAAGTGGGGATTAATATCTACATTTTAATTTTAGTCAAAAGCTCAAAACCGAGATATTAAGCCTCTTTTGTTCAATTAATTTTGGTTAAGTGTATTGCCATTTGAATCGTATACAGGTGAATTACTGTTCAACCAGTTGGGAAAAACCTGGCCCAATCCTTCAAGAATAAACTGAAGGGCAATTGCAGTTACTATAATTCCCAGTAACCGCGTAATCGCAGTAAAAACAACAGTGTCGATTTTCTTTTCAATCCATGATGAGGCAACAAGAACAACCAACAAAGCAATTAAAAATACAAACAGGATTAAAGTAAGGACTCCATAGTCGCCCCACCAGTTTAAACCTGTACCAAACAATAACATCGTGGTTATGGAGCCCGGACCAACAATTATAGGTATAGCCATTGGTACGATAATTTTGCGAAAACGCATTTTAGCCATTTGAAATGGTGTTCCCTCACCATCTTCATGATCTTTCATTTTTACATTTAATCCTTCCACCATTTTAATTCCGGTAGTCAGTAACAGAATACCTCCTGCTACTTTAAAAACCATCAAATCAATAGAGAAAAAATCCAGGATATATTTTCCGCCGGTAAGAAAGGTGGTTAAAACAATAAATGCAAAGCCAATTAATATACTTGCAGTCCGAAGTCGCACCCGGCGCGGCACATCATAAGTCAACTGCGACCATAACGAAAGAATAGTAAGCGGATTTATAATAGCGATTACGGCTACCATAAAATTTATATAAAGATTCCAGTTCATATCGGTGAAACTGTTTTATGAATATTTTTTAATAACAGGAATATCTTGCTACTGCTATTTACCGGTGGCCATTTTTCTTTTTATTGCTGTTTTCCTGATGATGATCAACCAATTTTTCATCAATCACTTTTTCACCTTCATCAACCTTTCTTTCTACTTTCTCAACACGACCTTTTTTATCCTTACGTTTTATCTTGTCAATCAACTTCCTGAAAAAAGGGATTTTGTACGAAAGCAAAAATAAACCTGCAATTAAAAACAGATATCCAAGCGGAATAAAGGGAACAAGCATAAAAATTGAACCAAGCACAAGAATAAGAATACCGGCAACCAGCCGAATATATTTTTTATGTTTTGGTTTAATTTTAAAAATTTGACTCATTTTTATCTAAGTTTTTAACATTAATCCCTTTTTGATTTTTTTATATAAAATTTAACCTCTTCTAAATTATTATTGTGTCAATACAGTTTAATGCGTTGAAAATGTATTTTCTGTAACACCACGTGCCGGTTGTTTTTGTATGACTTTTAATTCGGGCGGCTCAAGATAATCTTCGCATTGAAGCAATGATTTAACAGAATCCGGTATCGAAAACCTGCTTTTTTCAAGGGACTTAAAATGATCATCTTCGTAAAGCCGCTTAAAAAAACCTGCCCAAATTGGTAAGGCAGTATAAGCTCCCTGTCCGTATCTTCCATTCTTAAAATGAATTGCAGGATATTCTGCTCCAACCCAGCAACCGGCAACCAAATCGGGTGTAAATCCGATAAACCAGCCATCAGCATTGTTTTGTGTGGTTCCCGTTTTTCCTGCAACATCAGAATTAATGTGATACCTGTACCGCAACCTTGCTCCTGTTCCTTGATTAACTACATTTTTCATCATTTCGATGAGTGTCTCGAAATTAAACTTACTGGCCACCCTGATAAAATTTACATTGGCTTCCTTCGACGACCTGTAAATAATTTCTCCATTTATATTTTCTATTTTTACAACAAACTTTGGTTCTACTTTAATTCCTTTATTCGCAATTGTCTGGTAAGCCTGCACAAGTTCAAACAACGAAATTTCGGCTGTACCCAACGCGAGCGACGGAACATCCGGAAGATTAGCCTGCACACCTGACCTGCTGGCTATATTTTTAACTCTTGATATACCAACTTCGGTAATTAATTTGGCACTTACAGTATTTATGGAATGAGCGAGTGCTCCCTTCACCGAATACATCCCTTCGTATTCATTCGTGGAATTCCGTGGCGACCAGTTTTTAAACTGCGTAAAAATATATCGTTGGTTATTGTAAAAATCGCAGGGTTTAATTCCTTCTTCAAGCGCTGCCAGATATACAAAAGGCTTAAATACCGACCCAACCTGGCGTTGGGCTGTGACATGATCATATTCAAAAAACTCATGATTAATTCCACCAACCCACGCTTTTAGCTCACCTGTATTTACATCCATTACCAAAAATCCTGAACGAAGCAATTTCATGTTATACATGACCTTTTCAAGCGGACTCATTGTTGTATCAATTGAACCGGCTTGCCAATCAAAAATCTTCGTATGCTTTTTAATGCTTACACTGTCATTTTTTCTATCGCCAAGTTTTATTTGTAATATTTCCGCAAGTTTCCTGTTTTTTTCCCAATCTGCATTTTCCCACTGCGTGTCGAGTTGCTTTTGAATTTCCATTAAATGCTCTTTTACAGCAGCTTCCGCATATTCCTGCATTTTTGAATTTATGGATGTATAAATTTTTAATCCGTCTGTATACAAATCATAATCAGAACCGGTTTCCTTATTGATTTTATCAAGGATGTTATTGATGTAAAATTTCATTTGCGACCTGAAATATGGCGCCACACCCGCATATACAGGAAACCTGTAATAATTTAAAGTAACAGGCAGGTCCGATAGAGAATCTTTTTCTGCTTTATTTAAAATCCCGTACCTGTACATTTGAAGCAAAACAACATTTCTGCGGGTTAATGATTTGTCGTAATTCAAACGGGGATTATAAATTGAAGTTCCTTTTAACATTCCAACAAGCATAGCAACTTCTTCTGTTTTCAACTGGTTTGGATTTTTACGAAAATACCTTAATGCACCAGCTTTTATACCATAAGTATCTTCACCAAAAGGAACTGTATTTAGATAAAGTAAAAGAATTTGCCGCTTTGTATATAGTTTTTCCAGTTTATTTGCAATTACCATTTCCCTGATTTTATTGATTACAATTGAACCAAAACCAAAATCTTTTCGTGGATAAAGATTTTTTGCAAGTTGCTGGGTTATTGTACTTCCGCCCCCTGAATTTTCCTTTTGAAGCATTATTGTTTTAATCAATACCCTGAAAAGACTTTTTACATCGATTCCATGATGACTGTAAAAACGTTTATCTTCAGTTGCAATCAGGCTTTTTGTAATTATTGGGGTCAATTCGTTTCGTTTTAAATCCATTCTGTTTTGGAGATAATATTTTCCCATCATCACCGAATCGGCTGTATAAATCTCGGCAGCTGTTGGATTTTCGATACTGGTAAGCTGGGCTTTATCGGGAATTGGCCCAAAAGCACCATGATTTATAGCTATAATCAGTGCAACAACCACTGCAAGATTGAAAATAATCACAGCTAAAATTCCCCAAAAGATATAGCGCCGGTTTTGCAATATCCGGTTCCATGATTTCTTCCCGAATACGCCAACTTTATTTAAATAATTAAAAAAAGAATTTCCTGAAAATTTGTTTTTCATCTAAATACATTACTATGTATGTGCAGTTTGCCAATGATTTATACAATAATTCACACCTGCAATACTCATTTCATTCAGTTTAATTGTTCTGATTGTAAAATTCCATTGCTTTAGGCATAATTCGTTCCAAATGTTTTATTCTGTTTTGTGGATTAGGGTGAGTAGATAAAAATTCAGGGGTACCGCTACCGGAATTGGCTTCTATCATTCGTTGCCAAAGCAGCGGCGCTTCCCGCGGATCATAACCTGCCATCGCCATAAAATACAAACCTAATTCATCGGCTTCCTTTTCATGACTTCTGCTGTATGGAAGTATAACACCCAATTGCGAACCAATTCCAAATGCAGTCATTGCCAACTGGGTGGTTGTTTCACTTTTCTCTTGTAAAGCCTGCGATAATGCCATTCCACCCAACTGCAAAGCCAGTTGCTGCGACATTCGTTCGTTTCCATGTTTTGCAATGGCATGGGCAATTTCGTGCGCCATGACAACAGCAATTCCATTTTCATTCTTACATACGGGTAAAATCCCTGTGTAAAATGCAATCTTTCCTCCCGGCATACACCAGGCATTTAAAACATCGTCCTCAATAAGATTATATTCCCATTCATAACCTGCAATTAATTCTTCCCTGTCTATCTCATCCAGATATTTTTCAACAGCATTGGTTACCCGTTGTCCCACCTTTCTTATTTCCTGGACTTCAGAAGTGTTGCCGGATAAAGGTTCCTCCTGCAGAACCTTGTTATAACTCTGGTTGCTAAGCGCCAGCATTTCAGAAGAGGGAATAGCTGTAAATTGTTTTCTGTTGGTTAGCGGAACAGTACTACAGGATGTTACTATAAGTACAATAAACAAACTGATAAATCTTTTCATAATTGTTATATAAACATTGCATCGTTGAGAATCCAACAACATGCCAAATTGTTGAGATAAGTCTCAAAGCCAATGTAAAGCAGTAAAAATCCTGCTTCCTGCTAAAATCAGGTAATGAAAAAAAATACAGTTTTGTCTATTTATATCCCCAACCTGTGGAATTTTTTACCACTTTGCGTCTGACTAAACATCAGATTCAATTGGGAATCCTGAGATATGATTAGATGTTAATTTTCGCTTTATTATTTTCCAGCCATTCAGTAAAAGATTGCAGTTCAGGATTTAATTTTCGTGTCTCCTCAATATTTCTTGCACCGCAATATTCTTTTTCAAACTCAGCTTTAAACTGAAACATGTTTCCCAAATCTTCAGCTCCGGGAAAACCCAATCCTCTGAATATTGACGGTGGAACATCATTATAATGAATTTTTGTATCCAATGCTTTCGAAAAAGCATCAGCCATTTCTTTACCTGTTAGCTTACCACCTGCAATTCCAATTGATTTTCCTGCATACTTATCGCCGGCTTTAAATATACCAAGAGCAGTTTTGCCAATATCTTCCGCAGCAATTCCAGGCAATCTTTTATCACCCATTGGAAACGAAATTGCAAGTTCTCCATCCGGACCTTTTTGCGGTCCCATTCCAAAATAAATAAAATTATCCCAGTAAAATGAGGTATTCAGCAACGTATAAGGAATACCACTGTTTTTAAAAAAAACATTTGATTCACCTTTTGCATCGTAATGCGGTACTTTATATTTGCCCATAAGCGTTGGCATCCGGTCATCATCAACCGAAATCCAGTTTCGCGTATCTTCCAGAGTTGACCAGATAACATGTTTAACTCCTGCTTCAGCCGCCGCTTCAGCCATATTTTTAGCGTGTTCTTTTTCCTTTTCGGGAGAAAAATGTTCCCAAAAAAAAGTGACACAATACACTCCGTAAGCTCCTTTAAAAGCTTTTATCAAACTTTCCTTATCCTCTACATTTGCTTCAACTACTTCCGCGCCCAGTCTTTCAAGTTCTTTTGCTTTGTCTGAACCTGAATTTCTTGTGATTGCCCTTGCACTAAATTCATTCTCTTTATCCTTTAATATAGCTCTTACCAAACTACCTCCCTGAGCACCGGTTGCCCCAATAACTGCAATTATTTTTTTGCTTTCCATTGTATAAAATTTTTTAAATGAATGACAAGTTACTGCATTTCGACAACATTTTAACACTTTTTTATCTTTAATTACAAAAACTATTGTGCACTAAAATTCTAAATTTTAACATTTCAGCTATAGGATTAAAGACAAAACTGTCTTAAATTGTATCACTATTTAAAATCTTATTAATTTATGAAGAATTATTTCAGGTATTCAATTGTTTTTTTGATAGTTGCCACAGTTGCATTTCTGCAGGCATGTCAAAATGAAGGTGGATTGTTAGTCAATGAAGATTTGACTGAAAATCCGGCTGCCGAACTTAAAAGTCAAAATGTGAATACATTTTATGGCCCCACTGTTCAAATAGGACATGGTGTGGCACGTGCGTGGGTAATGGTTGACAAAAACGGAGATCCACAATCAGTGGGGATCAATTTTACAGCTAAAGCGCTGGAGCGTCTTCCTGAAGAACCATCAAGCTATGTTCTTTATTTTCCCGAAAACAAAGGATGGGGATTTTATGATCATGCTTTAATTGACTGGAATCCTCATGGACATGAACCACCCGGAGTTTATAATTTGCCGCATTTTGACTTTCACTTCTACATCATTTCAAACGAAGAACGTCTGGCAATTCCACCAAAAGCTCCAAGCGAATTTGACACTCCTCCTGAAACGAAATACTGGCCACCGGCATATTTCGAGACTCCCGGGGTAGTGCCTGAAATGGGTGCCCACTGGATAGATCTGTTGTCTCCGGAAAACACTCCTGATCCAAATGACGGAATTTTTACCCAAACATTTATCTGGGGATCCTATGCAGGTGAATTTATATTTTGGGAACCTATGGTTACAATTGCTTATCTGAACTGGAAACCTGATGCTGAATTTACCGTCAGACAACCATCTGCATTCCAAATTGAGGGTTGGTATCCTATGAATTATGAAATAAAATATTCGATGCATCCGGAACAATATACTGTGGCACTGACCAACCTGGTGCATCATGATGCTGAATAGTTAAACCAAATTTTTTAGAAATTGCAATTCATTCAGGAGAAAAATCATATGATTTTCCTCCTGTTTTATTCTTTATATGCCCACTTCCATTCATTGCATACATAAATTCCAAAACTCCATTTATACTGAATTATATTTTCAGGATTGGAACTGCTCCGTTTCTTCCAAATCATTATACTACGCCTTCAAAGATCATCTGGTTAACAGGTGAACCGAATAACAATTTATAAAGTCTTACACTAATTGAGTTTTAAAGAAAGGATATTGAATATCATCACATAAACTTAATGAATCAACTGACTTGAAAGAATCTGTTTTGAAGGATATTTTACCAGGAAAAGGAAAATTTCAATCATCTCCAACCCCTGCCAATTTTATATTATCACTATACCAAAGACTGATTAAGGCCGTATCAAAGTCGTACTAAAGTCGTACTAAAGTCGCACCAAAGTCGGATTAAATTCGGTAAATACCGACTTTAATCCGACTTTGGTATGAATTTAACCCGACTTTGAATATGACCTGGTATAGAGATGATGTATTCCTTTTATTGCTCCTGTCGGATTTGAAGCAAGAGGATCCATCCGATAATTCATGATTAAAATTTATGAGTGGGAGAAAAAAAAGTTATCAACCGGGAGTGTGGCTCCAATTATGAGGACAGGTTTGAATTTATAATATCTTACCTTTCCGTAAACCGGAAGATGTTAGAGATGCAAAAGCCCAACCGGGCTCAGCAAGCACGGTATGTTCTTCAGTAAAACGAAAAAAACCTTTTCTTCATTTTTATGTCTTTATTCACCGGTTAAATCCGGATTTTATCTTGCGTTGCATTCACTGTACATAATACTTCAAAAAAAATGCCGGTCTGAAGCATTTTGTTGTTTCAGCCGGCATGTATATTTACCCGTATATTTTAATTCAGGAATTTAATTTCGAAATACAAGATTTGAATCTTCCACATCAATAATGATGGGTTTTTCTTTTTGAATAGTACCCGATAAAATCTGCTTTGATAATTCATTCAATACGTACTTCTGAAGAATTCTTTTAACTGGCCGGGCTCCAAAATGTGGATCAAATCCTAAGGATGAGAGCCAGTCCGTTGCTTTGGCGGTAATTTCAAGTTTCACATCTTTACCCGATAAACGTTTTACCACCTGATTGAACTGCAGACGTACAATTTCATTAATATCCTTTCTTGAAAGTGGCGTAAAAACTATAGTTTCATCAATTCTGTTTAAAAATTCGGGCCGGAGAGTTTTACGCAGCAATTCCATTAATTTACTGCGGGTTTGTTCCAAAATCAGTTGTTGATTATCTTCATCCATATTTACAAAACTTTCCTGTATTAAATGCGAACCAAGATTGGAAGTAATTATGATTACAGTATTTTTAAAATTCACTACTCTTCCTTTATTATCGGTCAAACGACCATCATCCAGAACCTGCAGCAGAATATTAAAAACATCGGGATGTGCCTTTTCTATTTCGTCAAACAAAACAACTGAGTAAGGTTTATGCCGCACAGCTTCAGTTAACTGGCCACCTTCGTCGTATCCAACATATCCGGGAGGACTTCCAATTAAGCGCGAAACTGAAAATTTTTCCTGGTATTCCGACATGTCGATTCTTGTAATCATATTCTCATCGTCAAACATATATTCTGCCAATGCCTTGGCCAGTTCGGTTTTACCCACACCTGTTGAACCGAGAAAAATAAAGGAACCAATAGGGCGTTTTTCATCCTGCAATCCGGCACGGCTTCGGCGGACAGCATCAGAAACTGCGGCTATTGCTTCATCCTGTCCCACTACCCTTTTGTGAAGTTCTTCTTCCATATGAAGCAGTTTTTCACGCTCACTCTGCAGCATTTTTGCAACCGGAATTCCTGTCCAGCGGGCGACAACTTCAGCAATATCCTCAGCATCAACTTCTTCTTTAATTAAACTATCGCCTTCTTTTAATTGTGCCAATTCTGCCTGGTATTTTTCAATCTCATTTTCGGCTTCCTTAATTTTTCCGTAACGCAGTTCTGCCACCCTTTCGTAATTCCCTTGCCTCTCCGCATTTTCGGCTTCAAATTTATATTCCTCAATTTCAGCTTTCTTTTTCTGAATGGAATCAATCACAGATTTTTCGCTTTGCCATTTGGCCCTTAGTCGCGATTGTTCTTCTTTCAGATTTGAAATTTCTTCGTTCAATGAGCCAAGTTTTTTATCATCTTTTTCCCGTTTTATAGCTTCCCGCTCAATTTCAAGTTGTTTTACGCGACGTTCAATTTCATCCAGTTCTTCCGGAACCGAATCCATTTCAAGCCGAAGTTTTGCTGCAGCCTCATCCATTAAATCAATGGCCTTATCCGGTAAAAATCTGTCGGAAATGTAACGTTGTGAAAGCTCAACGGCTGCAATAATTGAATCATCTTTAATACGCACTTTATGATGACTTTCGTACCGTTCTTTAATCCCACGCAAAATTGAAATTGCACTTAATGTATCCGGCTCGTCAACTTTTACAACCTGAAACCGGCGTTCCAAAGCTTTGTCTTTTTCGAAATATTTTTGATATTCATTAAAAGTTGTGGCCCCAATTGCACGTAATTCACCTCTTGCAAGAGCCGGTTTCAGGATGTTTGCAGCATCCATGGCGCCTTCACCTTTTCCTGCACCAACCAATGTATGAATTTCATCGATAAACAAAATCACTTCTTCATTTGACTGCACCACTTCGTTAACCACGGCTTTTAACCGTTCTTCAAATTCGCCTTTATATTTGGCTCCGGCAATCAAGGCGCCCATATCAAGCGAAAATACCTGTTTCGATTTCAGGTTTTCGGGGACGTCGCCCCTGACAATCCGGTGTGCAAGTCCCTCGGCAATTGCTGTTTTTCCTGTACCAGGTTCGCCAATTAAAATTGGATTATTCTTTGTTCTTCTTGACAGAATTTGAAGAATGCGCCGAATTTCTTCATCGCGTCCAATTACCGGATCAAGTTTCCCGGAGCGCGCACGTTCGTTCAAATTTAGTGCAAACCGGTTCAGCGAATTAAACCGGTCTTCTGCAGTCTGACTGTCAACTTTTGAACCTTTACGAAGTTCTTCAATGGCTTTTTGTAATTCTTTTTTTAAAATTCCGTTGTCTTTCATTAAGCGGCTAACAGAATCATTTGCATCAAGCAAACCAAGCAGAATATGTTCAACTGACACATATTGATCGCCCATTTCCTGGGCCAAAGCAACCGATTTTTGCAAAACCCGGTTTGCTGCTGTTGATAAGAATTGTTCACCTCCCGTAACTTTTGGATAAGATTCAACAATTTTATCGAGGGCCTGAAAAAACATTCCAATATTTACATCCAGCTTCTTCAATAAAAATTCAACCACATTTTCGGCAGAATGTAATAAGCCTTTTAATATATGTCCTGTTTCAATTCCCTGCTGATTGTTTCCCTGTGCGACCTGAAAAGCATGTTGAATAGCTTCCTGACCTTTTATTGTAAAATTGTTTAAGTTCATTTTTCAATCTTTTTAAATTTGATTTCCTGTATCAAAAAACAAACCATAAACAACTGATAGACAATATGTCACAAGCTACTGTCCAAATGTGAAAATATTTCTGGAAGAATAGATAAAAGATGAACATTTGGCAGAAGTTGTAAAAAAAAACAGGAACGAATAACCGTTCCTGTTTTCTAACCTAACCAAATCTATTTTCTATGAAAAAACACACTATCTCTCAAATCGTTATTACAAAATTAAGACATAAAAGCGTTAACACAACTCAATCAAAGTTA
This sequence comes from uncultured Prolixibacteraceae bacterium, assembly GCA_963816685.1. Lineage (GTDB taxonomy): Bacteria > Bacteroidota > Bacteroidia > Bacteroidales > Prolixibacteraceae > CAVYUC01. The sequence goes on from CAWFMB010000026.1 coordinate 103,464, forward strand.
AAGAAAGTTAAACCTTTACACTCAAAAAGATAAACAACAAATTTTATTGACTTATTCCTTACATTTTTTAATATATTTGCCACATTTTTTCGAATGTTCTAAAAGTTTAAATGCTTGTGTTGATTTTGAATTATGCACGAAAAGATTCAAATTTTCTGTTGTACGAACTTTACAATTTATTAATACAGTAATAAAAATACAATCCGAATACATTGGTGACAAAGGGCTGGAGACTTTTCGTAAAACAAAAATATAGTTTCTTTTATGAAAAAATAGCGTTACTTTAGCAGCCCGTAATTATTTGAAAATTCTTAGTACAATAACAATAAAAAATACAAATTTATGACAAAGTATGTATATACCTTTGGAGCAGGGAAAGCCGAAGGTAAAGCAAACATGAAAGACCTTTTAGGTGGCAAAGGAGCAAATCTCGCCGAAATGAATTTAATAGGCGTTCCCGTTCCTCCGGGATTTACAATTACTACCGAAGTCTGTACCATGTATAACGAACAGGGTCAGGCAAAAACTTTTGAAACTATCAAAAGCGAAGTTGAAGCTGCAGTTGCACGTGTTGAAAAACTAACAGAAACAACTTTTGGTGACAAAGAAAATCCATGTTTAATGTCTGTTCGTTCAGGTGCCAGAGCATCAATGCCAGGCATGATGGATACAGTATTAAACCTGGGTATGAATGATGATGCAGTTGAGGGTATTTCAAAAAAATCAGGAAATTCAAGGTTTGCATGGGATTCTTACCGCCGCTTTGTTCAAATGTATGGTGATGTGGTTATGGAGATGAAACCTGCAAGTAAAGAAGAAAGTGATCCTTTCGAAGAAATCATTGACGAATTAAAAGAAGAAAAAGGAATTCAGCTTGATACAGAATTTACAACCGAAGATTTAAAAGATTTGGTTGCCCGTTTTAAAGCAGCAGTAAAAAAAGTTACCGGCAAAGATTTTCCGGTTGACCCATGGGAGCAGCTTTGGGGAGCAGTTGGTGCTGTATTTAACAGTTGGAACAATCCACGGGCAATATATTACCGCCGCATGGAGCAGATTCCTGATGAATGGGGAACTGCAGTAAACGTTCAGGCAATGGTATTCGGTAATATGGGTGAAAGTTCAGCAACTGGTGTTGCATTTACCCGCGATGCCGCTACCGGTGAAGATGTTTTTAACGGTGAATATTTAATCAATGCCCAGGGAGAAGATGTTGTTGCCGGAATCAGAACACCTCAGGAAATAACACTGGAAGGTTCAAAAAAATGGGCAAGATTGCAGGGAATCAGCGAAGAAGAAAGAGCATCAAAGTATCCTTCACTGGAAGAAACAATGCCTGAAATTTACCGGCAATTAAATGATACTCAGCAAAAACTTGAGGATCATTACAGCGATATGCAGGATCTTGAATTCACCATTCAGGAAGGCAAATTATGGTTGCTGCAAACCCGTAATGGTAAACGTACCGGCGCTGCAATGGTAAAAATTGCTGTTGACATGCTGGAGCAAGGTAAAATAGACGAAAAAACTGCATTATCACGTGTTGATGCAAATAAACTTGATGAATTACTTCATCCGGTATTTGAAACTTCTGCAATGAAAAATGCAAACGTTCTGGCAAAAGGTTTACCTGCATCGCCAGGTGCTGCAACCGGACAGGTTGTTTTCTTTGCAGATGAAGCAGATAAATATCCTGCGTCAATATTAGTACGTGTTGAAACCTCACCGGAAGATTTGGAAGGAATGCACGTTGCCAAAGGTATTCTTACTGCTCGCGGAGGAATGACTTCACATGCTGCAGTAGTTGCCCGCGGAATGGGAAAATGTTGTGTATCAGGTGCTGGTGCTGTTAAAATAAATTACAAAACCCGCATAATGACTATCGATGGAAAAGAATTCATGGAAGGTGACTGGATTTCATTAAACGGCTCAACCGGAGAAGTTTATGATGGAAAAGTTGCAACTATGGACCCGGACATCAGCGGCGATTTTGGAAAAATTATGGATTTGGCAAATAAATTTACCCGAATGAAAGTTCGCACAAATGCTGATACCCCTGCAGATGCAAGGATAGCACGCGAATTTGGAGCTCAGGGAATTGGACTTTGCCGCACAGAACACATGTTCTTCGAAGGGGAAAGAATTAAAGCCATGCGCGAAATGATTCTTGCCAAGACAGAAGAAAAAAGACGTAAAGCATTGGAAAAATTACTGCCCTACCAGCGTGAGGATTTTGAAGGAATCCTTGAAGCGATGGCTGGCTATGGTGTGACCATTCGCTTACTTGATCCGCCACTGCATGAATTTGTTCCTCATGAAGAAGCAAATCAATTGGAAATGGCAAATGAAATGGGAATTTCAGTTGAAGATGTTAAAGCACTTGTAGAAGACCTGCATGAATTTAACCCGATGTTGGGTCACAGAGGCTGCCGTTTGGGAAATACATATCCTGAAATTACTGAAATGCAGGCAAGGGCTATAATTGAAGCTGCTGTTAATCTGAAACAAAAAGGTGTGGATGCCCGTCCTGAAATTATGGTTCCTCTTATTGGCACTGTTAAAGAACTAAAACTTCAGGCTGACATTATTAACGAAACAGCCAAAAAAGTATTTGAGGAGAAAGGAACTGAAATTGAATACCTTGTAGGTACAATGATTGAAGTTCCACGTGCTGCTGTTACAGCAGATGAAATTGCTGAGGTTGCTGAATTCTTCTCATTCGGAACAAATGACCTTACACAGATGACTTTTGGATATTCACGGGATGATGCAGGAAAATTCCTCCCGGTTTATATTCAAAAAGGTATACTTAAAAACGACCCGTTTCAGGTTCTTGATCCAATTGGTGTTGGACAACTGGTTAAAATGGGTGTTGATAAAGGCCGCAGCGTGAAACCTGATTTAAAAATTGGTATTTGTGGTGAACATGGTGGTGAACCATCATCTGTTAAATTCTGCGACAGCGTAGGCATGGATTATGTAAGTTGTTCTCCCTACCGTGTACCGATTGCACGTGTTGCAGCTGCACAAGCAAATATTAAATAGTACATAAACTACAAAATATTAAAGCCGCTCATTTTTGGGCGGCTTTTTTTGTGCCTCTAAATTGTTCATACACATAAACAACCATGCGGGCTACGTATTTTCCACATGAAAAAATGCGTATTTTCCACATGAAGAAATGCGTATTTCTACGTATGATTTTAATACGTAGAAACACGCTTTTTTTGTTACTCTTCATTTTTAAACTTTGCAAGTACAATTTGAAATGAAAGGAATGAAAAAAATCAATCTATTAAAATATTTCCCAGGTGCCCAACATCGAAAGCCTGTACATACACATGAAACGACCTCTGAAGGTTTCATCAGAATTTAAGTTCTATCTGGTCAACGAAATGGTCCCTCCATTTCGAAATTTTGATGCAAACTGAGGTTTTTTCGCGGATCATCCGTGATTAGGGGTTCTGACCAGAGCCCCTTTTTACATGATAACAAGTTTGTTCTTTAATGCAAAAATTATCAAACCTGCAACATTTCGGCAACCGGTTTTCTCAAACAAATTCTTGCGGTATCCTTCGATTGTCCGAATGCTCAAATCCATTTCACCAGCTATTTGGGTAGTGGTAAATTCTCTGCAAATGTATTGAAGTACCCGCAATTCCCGGGAAGAAAAATCATCCCTGCGGGATATTACTGTCTTTGATAAACTTTTAAGGTTTTTTAAAATTAATACTGATATTTCTTCAGAAAAATAATAATCCAATTTCATTACTTTTGAAAGCGCCCTTTCCAGTTCGTCAGGTTCGGCATTTTTCTGCAGGTATCCGTTTGCACCCTCATTTATCATGTAAAGAATCATTTGTTCATCATCTTCCATGGTAAGGATTATAACTTTTATTTCGGGATAAATGCTTTTAATACTTTTATGGGCTTCAATTCCATCCATTACAGGCATGCGTAAATCAAGCAGGATGACATCCGGTTTTGGATGGGTTTTTTCAAGCAGCTCCAACAACTCGATTCCATTTCCGGCTTCATACGTTTTGTTTACAATATTGAATTCTGAAAGAAGTGAAATCACACCTTTTCTGAATAGAACATGATCATCAGTAACTACAACATCAAACTTTTGTTTTTCCATAATCAGGTTTCAATATTAAAGAAAAGAAGTGCAAAAGTACCTTTCCCGGGAGATGATTTCATTTTAAATCTGGCGTCCAGGATTTGTGTACGGCTTTCAAGGTTTTTTAATCCTAATCCATTTAATTCTTCGTTCATTTTAAAACCTTTTCCATTATCGCATATTGAAACTGCAAGATGACCAGATGAAAATCTGCATTTTATAATTACAGTTGAAGCTTCTGAATGTTTGATTGAATTATTAAGCAATTCCTGGATTATTCGAAACACTGCCAGTTCCTTTTTCTGTTCAAACCGTGTGGATTCACTATTTGACCAGCATTCAACTTCAAATTGTCCGGATTTGGCAATCCAGTTGACCAATTCTTTCAAAGCATAATATAATCCTAATTTTTCGAGAGAGGGAGGTAATAAAGCATGTGAAATCCGGCGAACCTGACCAATTACTTCATCGATATAGATTTTTGTTTCAACTGCAAGTTCCTTCGAATCGTTTCCCGATTTTTTTTCGATTCGTGCAATATTCATTTTAACCACAGATAGCATTGCTCCTACCTCGTCATGTAAATCCCGTGCAACCCGTGTCCGTTCTTTTTCCTGAGCCAGAATTGTATTTTGAAGAATTTCTTTTTGATGTTCTGATTTTACTCTGTTCAATTCCAATTCTTTTTTTAACAACCTTTTTTGATAGGTAACAAAAAAGAAAAAAACTGCACCTGCCAGCAAAAGCATTCCGAATGTGCCTGTTAGATAAATCAGAATTATTTCACTATTTCCTGCATCAGGCATTTTTTTAATATTAACCGGAAAGTTTAAATCAGACGCAAATTTAAAAAGTTTATACTATTTTAGAAATTGATTTGAATTTAAGAATTATACATACTCCGTTCATCGCAATATGGAGGACATAAACGGCAGAAATCGAATACTTCGGAAGAATCATCTTCCATACGTGATTCATTTATATCGGGATAAATCATTAGATTCATTGTTTTTGAAATACCAAAACTTATTTGTGCTTCCTGAGAATTCTGGGTATTAAAGATTTCGTGCAATTCAAACTTGGTCAGCAAATAAGCATTCGGATAAATATATTTCCTGAAAGGAGCTGATACATTTTCTGCATCCAGTTCACCTTCACGCCACTGGCGGTACCTTTTTATACTTTCTTTTACTTCGTTGGTTTTAGATGAAAAGTTCTCATTAATTTTCCCCAATTTAAAAACAGGAGTTTCGTAATCAGCATAAACATCACCACTACCCAAAAGAAATGCAGAAATTGCAAATGCAGATAACACATATTTACCATCCACTTTTTCCTGTTCAAGTCCTAAATATATTCTTACCCTGTTTTCATCTTCTCCATTTAATAATTTGTATGTCTCTTTCTGAAGAATTATTGGCGGCACAAGTAAACTAAAGGTAAGTTTTTCTTCTTCTGAAAAATTCATCCTCCAATTCTGAGCCTGTTGCTGTGGGATTTGATCACGTTTTAAATTTATACTCATTTGTTTGGTTATTTGGTTTAGTAAAAATATACAAAAACTTCAAAGAAATACAGTTAAAATAATATTTAAATCAATAAAAACATTTGAAAAAACAATATCTTTTAAAAGCAGATATAAAAAAACTGCCAGTGACGGCAGTTTTTATTTATTTACATTCAAATATTATTAATAATATAAATCATCATCATAATAACCTTCATTGTAGAAATCATCATTATAAGCATAATACCTTTCGGGATAATGAACCAAACGGAAACCTAAATCGGTATTCTCAAAAAACAGATTTCCAACCCTGAAATATAAATAACCATTAATATAAACCTGCTCATAACCGGCTGGTAAATATTCAACCACCAGTCCAAACGGAACATCTACCAACACATAACCAACTCCTCTGTAAAATCTGAATAAATGACCATCGTAATCATAGTAACGGTGATGATTATGAACAAATATTACCGGCCTGTGAACAAATTTACGAATGACATGGCCATATACAGGATGATGATAATAATTCCGGTGATACATGTATGATCTTGGATGATAACCATTGTAATAATCTATCCAGCTATTGTAATTCCAGCGATAATTTTCCCACTGATGATTCCAGTGATTGTATTTCCGGTAATCATAATGCCTGAAATAGTCTCTGTCAAACTGATTGTAGTGTCTGTTGTTTGACCTGTATCTACCCGACCAGTTCTGATCATTCCCTTTATAATTTCGGTTTACTGAATATCTTCTGTCATTTTTATCCAGTTGATACATATTGTTACGGTTTCCGGAATTTGGTCTTCTGGTTGCCTGACCCGAGTTTTGTATGGAACTTCTTCTTTTGGAATTATCATACCTGCTGTTTGCTGAACCGGAGTTATTTGTCCTTTGCCGCGGTTGAACCGTTGAATTGCGTTGGGAACTGCTGTTATTTCTTCTGTTGGAATTTGGAACAGCCTGTGTTCTTTCCCGGGTAACCGGAGCATTGGACCTAGTAGTAGTTTCCCTTCGTTGTTGTGGCGGTTTTGTGGTTACCCGTCCTGGTTCATTCTGACGGTCAGGTGTTGTTGTTTTTTGTACTGAACGATTACTTCGGCTTTCAGCACGTGTTGGCACCTGTGCATTTTTTTGCCTTACTTCCTGGTTACGTTTGACCGAAGAATTACCGGAACTTCTCCGTGATGAATCATAATCCCGAAAAGTACTTTTTTGCTTTACTGTACTTTTTATCTGTTTGTCATCTTTCGGTTCCTGCGCCTCCCTGTTGGTTTGCCTGCGCTGAGCAGAAGCAGGAATTCCTGCTGTTATTATAACTGTTGCCAAAATAAAGCCCGTAACAATCAGTTTTATTTTTATTGGTTTCATGACTTTTTAAATTTAAATTCAACGATTAATTTGTTTTGCTTTTTTTAGGTGCCTAATTTAAAATACCGGTAATAAACTCAAACATAACAAACGATATGCCAAACAAGTAAAGCCTTGGTATCACAGCATTTTAAACATTAATAATAAGAAACTTACAGAATTTTTTATATTTAAATATTCTCTATATTTTTGCAGCCGTGCAAGTAAATAATATGGCCAGAGTTTTAGCTATCGATTATGGGAAAAAAAGAGTGGGTATTGCTGTTACAGACCCATTTCAAATAATAGCCAACAATTTAACTACTGTTCCGGCTCATACCATCTGGAATTTTTTAGATGAATATTTTCAAAAAGAGAAGGTGGAAAAGGTTGTGGTTGGTTATCCGCGCAAATTGAACAACGAAGCGTCAAGTGCTGTTATTTACATTAATCCGTTCCTCAAGAAGTTTCAACTTAAATATCCCAATATTCAATTGGAAATTATTGATGAGAGGTTTACATCTAAAATAGCATTCCAAACCATGATTGAAGGAGGAGTAAAAAAACAAAAGAGAAGGGATAAAACAATGGTGGATGCCATTAGCGCAACAATAATCTTACAAAGTTACCTTGAACAAAAACGAAATCAAAGATGAAGTATCCGATAACAGTATATGGAGACCCGATTTTAAGAAAGAAAGCCGAACCTGTTGATAAGAATTTGGAAGGGCTAAACGAAGTTATTGAAAATATGTGGGAAACCATGTATTATTCCGATGGTGTTGGACTAGCTGCTCCGCAGGTTGGAAAATCGATTCGGATTTTTATACTTGATGCAAGCTCAGGAGCCGATGAAGAACCCGAACTGGAAGGTTTTAAAAAGGTATTTATTAATCCTCAGATAATCGAAAAATCAGGCGATGAATGGGTTATGAATGAGGGTTGCCTGAGCTTACCGGAAATAAGAGAAGATGTAGTTCGGCCTGACGTGGTGAGAATAAAATACTTCGATGAAAATTTTAATGAACACGATGAAGTTTTCAAAGGATTTGCCGGAAGAATAATCCAGCATGAATATGATCATCTGGAAGGAGTTTTATTTGTGGATTATTTGTCACCTCTCAGAAAAAGATTGCTTAAAGGAAAATTAAACAGTATTGCCCGCGGAAAAATAACACCTCATTACAAGATAAAAGTTCCTGCAAAATAAGTGTAACTATTTACCGGTATTTCCGTTCTGATGATAGCATTCATTCATGCCAATTCAGTTGGAAAAAACTGTTCAAAAAATACCTTTTCTGCGGCTTTCAATTGCTCTTGTAACCGGAATTTTTGTAGCTTCATCCATTGAATTTACAAATCAATCCACATTCATTGCATTTGCATTTTTTTTAGCAGGACTATTGCTGTTGAATCATTTTTACAGCTATAAGCTTTCCACATTATTCGGAATTGGTGTCCATATTTTATTGTTTTTTTTAGGTGTTACAGTGTATTCATTCCACAATAAAGGACCTAAATTCTACCCCAATGGCAAATATACGGCAACCATTCTGGAAACACCGGTTGAAAAAGCTAACAGCAGGAAATCATTACTTCGGATAAATGCATTCATCAAAAATGATTCTGTTTTTCCAACAAATGAAAAAATGCTTGTTTATTTTTCAAAGCAGGCAAATGTAGCATCTCTTGAACCGGGAGATGTTATCATTTTTAATGCATCACCGCAATTAATCACAAATTTTGGAAATCCATTCGAATTTGATTATAAAAAATTCCTTCAGCAAAAAAACATTTACCGTCAGGTTTATCTTTCATCGCAAAGCTGGAAAAAAACCAATTTGAAAAGTTCTTTTTCATTAAAAATGATTGCAGAAAAAACCAGAACTGAACTGTTGGAAATTTACAGAAACAAAATTCCGGGAGATAATGAAATGAATATAATTTCTGCCTTAACTTTAGGTTATAAGGCTGAACTTGATCCACAGACAAAGCAAACATTCTCCTCGTCTGGAGCAATGCATGTACTGGCTGTTTCAGGATTACATGTTGGTATCATTTTTTGGGTATTAACATCTTTATTAAGTTTTCTTAAAAAATACAAAACAGGTAAAATCGTTTTTGTATTGATAATTGTTGCCTCTCTTTGGGTTTATGCATTTTTAACCGGATTATCACCTTCTGTTTCGCGCGCTGCAACCATGTTTTCTTTTTTGGTGACAGGAACAAACATGAATCGTCAGGTTAATATTTACAATTCTTTGGCAGGCTCAGCATTTTTTCTGTTACTTATCAACCCTAATAACCTGTCGGAAGTGGGATTTCAACTCTCCTATTCGGCTGTTTTTGGTATCGTATTTTTACAACCAAAATTCGATAAACTGGTTATCATTAAAAATAAAATTCCACGTTTTTTCTGGCAACTATTAACGGTTTCGGTAGCCGCACAAATAGCAACTTTCCCTTTTACCATTTACTATTTTAATCAATTCCCAACCTATTTCTGGATTTCAAACCTTTTTGTTATTCCTGTTGTAATGGTACTAATCCCACTTGGATTTTTACTTTTGATTTTCAGTTCTGTTTCAATAATATCTGCAATTTTATCGTTTTGTATTCATTATCTTATTTTCGGGATGTTCAAAATGCTGTTATTTATTGAGTCATTCCCGTATTCAGTATTCCATGTATCCATATCAACTGTTGAATTTGTATTGATTTTGAGTATTCTTTTTTCCTTTTTCATTTTCCTTAATAAACTCAATAACAGTCATTTAAAAACTTCACTTGTTTTTACTCTGTTCCTTTTTATTTTCTCTATGGCTGTTAAAATTGATAATGCATTTCAAAAGGAGTTAATCGTATATAATCATCCGGAAAACATAGTCATTCATCTTATCTCTGGTAAGACAAACTACATTGTTTCCGAAAAGAAAATGAAACATGAAGATTTTTCCTTCACATTGATTAACACTACAGTAAAAAAATTAATGCTGAAAACTCCAATTTATCTGACATGCAATGATAATTTTAAAGATGGTTACTTTTTCCAAAAAAACGGGATTATGAAATTTGAGGGCAAAACAATATTATTTTCACCTGATTTAAATTCATTTCCAAAAACTATTTCACCCGATATTTTAATTAATCCTTTAAACTTCAATGAAATTCCAAATGAGAATGAATTAAATTATAAAATTGTCACCAACAAAAAAGAAAATATTACAAATGAATTTTATGCATCAAAGTTTCATTTTCTTGAAGAAAGCGGCGCATATATAAAAAAATGGTGATTTATATATTAAATGTACCGGAAGAAAACAGAAAAAAATATGATTTGCTGGTAATTCAAAAGTTAATATCTTACTTTGTAACAATTAATAAAAGAGAAATACAGGAATGAAAGTTGTTATTGCAGGTGCCGGAGAAGTTGGTACACACTTAGCCAGAATGCTTAGTAATGAGGAACATGACATTGTTTTACTTGATGACTCGCCTGAAAAATTAGCTAAAATAAGCAGTGATGTAGACTTAATGACCTACACCGGTTCTGCCCATTCCTTTCAGGATTTAAAACAAACCGGTTTAGCAAAAGCAGATTTATTTATTGCGGTTACACCTTTCGAAGAAAGAAATGTTTTGGCCTGTTCAATGGCATCATATCTCGGAGTTGGGCGTACAATTGCGCGAATTAACAATTCTGAGTACCTGAAAGAACGGTACAGATTTAAGCTCAACCACATGGGAATTAATGAATTAATTTATCCTGAGAGTCTGGCCGCCAAAGAAATTGTTGCAGCAGTTAAACAAACCGGAACCCGGCAGTTAATTGAGTTTTCAAATGGAAAACTGCTGCTGATGGGTATAAAAGTCAGAGAGGACGCACCCATTTTAAATAAAACTTTTGTGGAATTGGGGCAGGAACACGAACAAATGTTGGTAGTAGCCATTAATCGTGAAAGTGAAACCATCATTCCCAATGGTACTGATTTTATAAAAAATGGCGACATTGTTTTTTTTATTGCCACCCGTGCCGAACAGCAACATATATTCGAACTAACAGCTAAAAAAACCTTCGAAGTAAAAAATATTATGTTTTTGGGTGGAAGCCGGATAGCTCAGAAAGCTGTGGAAAAGTTAGGCGATCAGTATCGGATTAAAGTAGTTGAGAGTGATATTGAAAAATGCAGGCTTGTAGCTGAAAGTCAGGAAAATGCACTTGTAATCAACGGCGATTGCAGAAACCTGAAGTTGCTGCAGGACGAAGGGCTTGAAAAAATGGATGCAGTTGTTGCCACTACAGGAAATTCCGAAACAAATATCCTGAGTTGCCATCTTGCAAAAACTGTAGGTGTGAGGCGTACAATTGCCGAAGTTGAAAATCTTGCATTTATGGGTCTGGCCGAAAATATGAATATCGGAAGTATTATTAATAAGAAACTGATTGCAGCAAGTTATATTTACCGGTTTACATTGAATGCTGCGATTTCAAAGGTTAAATGCCTCACTGCTTCTGATGCAGAGGTTTTTGAATTTATAGCCAAACCAAATGCAAAGATTACGCAGAAGCCAATTAAAAGTTTAGGGTTTCCGGATGAAGCCAAAATCGGTGGAATCATCCGCGGTGAACAAGGTTATATTGCAAATGGCGATACCCAAATAAAAGAAGGTGATAAAGTAGTGGTTTTTACCCTTCCTTCAGGAATTAAAAAATTAGAAAAGTTTTTTAAGTAAATTCGAAGTTTTTGCCAAAGCATGAATTACAAAATAATTTTTCGCGTTCTTGGATTTTTGCTGTTTGTTGAAGGCTTTGCAATGCTTTTGGCACTTGTTGTTTCACTTATTTACGATGAATATGATAAAACCGGCTTTTTAATTTCAGCCGGAATTAATATGGTTCTTGGAACAGCAATAATCTTACTCACTTCGAAAGTTAACAAGGATATTGGAAAAAAAGAAGGATTTATAATTGTATCATTTGTCTGGATTGTCTTTTCTTTTTTTGGCAGCCTTCCTTACATCATCAGTGGTGCAATACCCAATTTCACCAATGCTTTTTTTGAAACCATATCAGGATTTACCACAACAGGATCTTCTATTCTTGAAGATATTGAAGCACTTCCACATGGAATTTTATTCTGGCGGAGCATTACACAATGGTTAGGCGGAATGGGTATTATCGTTTTGTCGCTTGCAATTTTACCTGTTTTCGGAATTGGCGGGATGCAGCTGTTTATTGCAGAAGTTCCCGGACCGACACCCGATAAAATAAGTCCTAGAATAAGACAAACTGCCAAAACACTTTGGGTAATTTATCTTGGATTTACTATTGTTGAAACACTGTTACTCTGGTTAGGTGGAATGTCTTTTTTCGATGCTGTTTGCCATTCATTTACTACAATGGCTACCGGTGGTTTTTCAACAAAGCAGGCAAGTATTGCCTACTGGCAGTCTCCGTTTATTCACTATGTAATTATCCTGTTTATGTTTTTTGCAGGAACCAATTTTACTCTTTCCTATATTGCTATAAAAGGAAAATTTAGCCGTGTTTTCCGTGATGAAGAATTTAAATATTACAGCTTATTTATCATTGGTTTTACCTTATTTATTTTTGCAGGACTTTTATTTACAGCACAACTCGGAATTGAAGAGGCATTTCGGGATTCACTTTTTCAGGTTGTTTCAATTATCACTACAACCGGCTTTGCTACAGCCGATTATTTAATTTGGCATCCGCTTTTAACCCTGCTGATCTTCGCACTTTTCTTTTTTGGAGGCTCAGCTGGTTCAACCGGTGGTGGAATTAAAATAATGAGAATTGTGATTCTGATTAAAACCAGCTACTATGAATTACGGCGTATGCTGCATCCTCACGCTATTATACCTGTAAAATTCAACAAGCATTCAGTTGATGCCAAAATTATTACCAATGTGCTGGCTTTCTTCATGTTTTATTTCATCATATTTGGTTTCAGTACCGTGATTTTTATCATTATTGAACCCGAGCTGGAATCCTCAATGGGAGCTGTTGCAACCTGTTTGGGAAATATAGGACCAGGATTAGGCTCAGTTGGTCCTGCCGAAAATTTTCTACATATTAAACCAATTGGAAAATGGTTTCTCTCTTTTCTGATGTTGCTTGGCCGGCTGGAATTATTTACTGTATTGGTACTTTTTTCACCTTCATTTTGGAAAGAGTAAGAATTACATCTCGAGAACTCCTTTTCCTTTCCTGATGATTTCTATCTGATTGCCGGTACAGTCAATTACAGTGGATGGAGTTAATTGTCCGTAACCACCATCAATAACAATATCCGCAACATCCTGATACTTTTCGTGAATCAATTCAGGGTCAGTTGTATATTCAAGTATATCATCGTCATTTCGAATGGAAGTGGAAAGAATTGGATTTCCAAGTTCATACACTATTTCACGAATTATATTATTATCAGGAACACGTATTCCAACTGTTTTTTTCTTTCCTTTGAAATACTTGGGAACATTATTATTTGCCTCCAGAATGAAGGTAAACGGTCCCGGTAAATTCTTTTTCATCAGTTTGAAAACAGTATTCGAAATTGGTTTTGTATAGTCAGAAATATGACTTAAATCGCTGCAAATAAATGAGAAATTAGCTTTCTCCACTTTTATCCCCTTAAATCGTGCAACTTTTTCAACAGCCTTTGTATTTGTAATATCACATCCAATTGCATAAACTGTATCAGTCGGATAAATAATTACGCCGTCATTTCTTAAAACATCCACAACTTGCCTGATATCTCGTGGATTTGGATTCTCGTTAAATAACCGTACCAACATAGTTTTTATAAATTTGCACACTAAAAGTATAAATTTTAGATTTATATAGAACAACTACATTCTGTTTTTCATGAAAAAATATGAAGTCATTAAAACAGCCGACGGTTCCAAAACTCTTTACCTGCCAGATATAAATGAACAATATCATTCATTAAACGGTGCAGTTACCGAGTCAAATTTTGTTTATCTTCAAAATGGCTATTTACACCAGCATTCAGATTCTCCCATTGTCCTGGAAATTGGCTTTGGCACAGGCTTAAATTGTTTGCTTACTGCATTGAAAGCAGAAGAGATGAAGCGTCCCACATTATATTATTCCGTTGAAAAATATCCGCTGGAACAGAGTTTAGTTGATAAATTAAATTACGGAAAAATGATTTCACAATATGCTCAACTTCTTTTTCGCGAAATACAAAACTGCAAATGGGAATTACCGGTACAAATTTCAGAATATTTCCATTTGTGCAAATTGAATCTGGATTTGACTGTTTCTGATTTGAACACAATTCGTAATTGCTCTGTTATCTATTTTGATGCATTCGGACCCGACAAACAACCGGAAATGTGGAGTCCTGAGATATTTAGTACAATTTATAACAAAACTTTGAACGAAGGTATTTTCGTAACTTACAGTGCAAAAGGTCAGGTTCGAAGGGAACTTGCAGCAGCAGGTTTTACTATGGAACGACTACCAGGACCGCCCGGAAAAAAAGAAATGTTAAGAGGAATAAAACTCTTGTCAAAGATTTAATTGCCAAAAAATTACGTTATCTTCGCAAACTTTAAAACAAAAAGTAATATGACGGATAAGAAATTAACCGGAGAACTCGAAAAATTTAGTTATGCATTGGGGATGAGTGTTGCCTCAAATTTGATAAAATCAGGAGTAAAAAAAGTAAATCCTGATGTTTTTTTAGCCGCATTAAACGACACGTTTACAGGCGAAATGCCTAAAATGCTACCTGAAGAAGCGAATGAAATCCTCGAAAATTTTATGGCAAAAATAAATACAGGTCAGGAAAATAATCTGGCTGAGGGATTAACCTTTCTAGCCTTAAACAAGGATAAAGAAGGAGTGATTGAATTGCCAAGCGGATTGCAGTATAAAGTTTTAAAAGAAGGTGAAGGAGAAATTCCTTCAATGAACGATACCGTTAGATGTCATTATCATGGAACTTTAATCGATGGAACTGTTTTCGACAGTTCTGTTGAACGGGGAGAACCGGCAACATTTCCTGTGAATGGTGTAATTCAGGGTTGGGTGGAAGCACTTCAACTGATGTCGACGGGTTCAAAATGGCGCCTTTTTATTCCACCGGAACTGGCTTATGGCGAACAAGGAGCAGGTGGTGTAATAAAACCAAATACCACTTTGGTCTTCGATGTTGAATTAATAGAAATTATTTAAATAATTAATAACCATGAAAAATCGATTAGTTAGTTTTTCGGCAATCCTTTTAGCTGTTGTCGGAATGAGTTGTCAACAAAATGCAACTGTAAATAATGTAAATCTTGAAACATCCACTGATTCTGTTGGATATGCAATTGGTGTGCTTGTTGGTGCCAATAACAAGCAACAAATAGAAAATGCACCAGGTGGAGAAGATATTAATATTGATGCAATGGCGGCCGGATTTCGTTTGGCAGTTAAAGGTGAAGAAGCTGCAATGACACGTGAGCAAGCCGATTCAGTAGTTAGAGCCTATTTTGAAAAAGCAGGAGAAAATGAAGCTCAGAAAAATCTGGAAGAAGGCAATGATTTTCTTGAAAAAAACAGACAACGCGAAGGTATTAAAACTACAGAAAGTGGTTTACAGTATGAAGTGTTGCAGGAAGGAACCGGTGAAAAACCCGATTCAACAGATCGCGTAAGAGTGCATTACACCGGAAAATTAATTGACGGAACAGTATTCGATAGTTCAGTAGAACGCGGAGAGCCGGCAGTATTCAGAGTAGATCAGGTTATTCCTGGATGGACAGAAGCATTGCAAATGATGAAAGTTGGAGCAAAATGGAGAATTTACCTTCCTTCGCTGATTGCATACGGTGAACGTGGTGCAGGCGCGGATATCGGCCCAAATTCAGCTCTTATTTTCGATGTTGAATTACTTGAAATCGTGAAAGAATAACAGTTCATATTTTTTAATAAAAAACCCTTTGTATTATTTTCTGCAAAGGGTTTCTTTTTTATATTCGCCTTCATGAGTTTACAAGTAAAAGGGAAAATAGAACAAATTTTAAAACCCGAATCGGGAGTGAGTCGGGCAGGAAAAGAGTGGCAAAAACAAGAGTTTGTAATAGAAACAGACGAGCAGTTTCCAAAGAAGGTCTGTTTTACATTATTTAACGATAAAACTTCGCTTATTGAGGGAATGACAACCGGAGAAGAAGTGGAAGTTTCTTTTAATCTTGAATCGCGGGAATTTAACGGGAAATGGTATCACAACATAAATGCCTGGAAAATAGAAAAACCTGCTTCGGCAAATGTACCTGATTCTCCTCCGGAATTTCGTCTGGAAGATATTCCGCCGGAGCCCGACGAAAATCAGGCGAATGATTTGCCTTTTTAGTCTGAATGGATTGGGCAAAAAAAATGAAGTTTTAGATTCTAAAACTTCATTTTTTTATTTCCTGAAAAATAGATTTAATCTTTCACACAACGAACACTTGTTCCTGAATCTTTGGTTCTGAAAGGTCTTATAAAATCAGAGCTATCAAGGATCATTAATCGTCCCCATGCATTTTGACTGTTAACTTGTGTAGTGGACCAAAATCCCGCCATTCCGTAATACCCGTAAAAATCAAGAATGTTTGAAGTTTTCGCTTCATAACCCAATCCGCGATAACCTCCCGGCAAAGCTTTAAATTCATAACTGTCAAGTCCTCCGTTAACAAACCAGCCTGTTTTCCCCTTCAGTTGTCCTCCCACATTTGACCAGGTTCCATCTGCATTTTTAGTTCCTCCTTTATTTTCTGCAACAAACTGCGCCAGTTGTTCCCATTCAGTATCCGTGGGCAAGTGCCATCCCGAAGGACATGCTGTTTTTGCAGCTTCCCAGTTATATAAAACACCAAAAGATTTATACTTTCCAGTTTGTTTTGCAGCATAAACATCAGTCCCGTCATATCCATATACATAATACCTGGGCTCAGTGAACGAACCATTTGCCAACCTGTTGACTGTTGGTAAATATGCAAGATTATCGGCCATCCACCACTGACTTCCAATTTTTACAATTTTATATTTCTTACCTTCATAAAGTATTGAATCTGATTCAGTGAGAATTTCTTCGGTGGTTGTAAATGTTTTGGTAACACCAACAGTAGTTCCCTGTGCACTGGAGGCAAAAGCGCAGACGTAATATTTTGTATTTGGCTGCAACCCACTCACCGATTTATAATAAACTCCCAATCCGGATCCTGCCCTTTCAATGTTGTCATTACTATCCGGTGTATTGTCAGTGGTACTCCAGTAAAAACCTCTTGCTGTGATTTCGGATCCACCGTCACTTGTAACTTCACCTTTAAACCGTGCAGTTCGTGAAGCAACATCCAAAACACTGTGCGTAAGTACTGCCGGCATATTTACTGAAGTAGTAAAATTAATAACTTCACCCAATGCAGTTCCCTTTTTGTTAACAGCAAACGCTCTGATATAATATACTGTATTTGCCTGCAGCCCATTAATAGTTGCGGTAAAAACTTCACCGTTGTCTGATGTAACAAGATTTCCGGTGGTGACAATATTATCGGATTGATTTGGTTCTGTGTTTGTATCACTCCAGTAAAATCCTCTGGATGTAATAACTGCACCGCCATTATCCGTCATTTTAAAACTGATTTGAGCTGAATTTAGACCTACATCATCCAAATCAGGAATTTCAATTGACGGAACCGAGTATTTAAACAACCCAAAATCCGAATATACCGGGAAACAATTGTCTTCTGTGATTTTGGCCCTGTAATAACCTGTTGTATCAAATAAAGAAAGTTCCATAGTATCTGTCACCTCATCAAGAATATCAATCCAGTCAAGTGAATCACTGCTATATTGCCATTGCACTTTACCACGGTGTTCGGGTACAATTAGTCTCAGGTTTTCACCTGTAATTTTAATTGCTTCCGACTTTGTATACAGCGTTTGCGATTTAACAACGGGAACTGTAAGAAATAGTACAGCAATAATTGTATATATTTTTTTCATAGTAACTCGAATTGGAAATTAATGAATGACAAATTTTTTTGTGACTAAACCAGCTTTTGTTTTGGCAGTAAACTGATATGCCCCCTGAACCTTTGGCAAGTTCACCTCTCCTGTATAATATCCTGAAAAATTACTGATTTCCTTATACAGCACTTGTTTCCCTTCGATATTTGTAATTAAGATTTCAATTGTCCCGGGAATATCACTGTTAATTTTGTAGTTAAACTTTCCATTACTGGGATTAGGGAATATGGTAAGCAACATACTTCCTTTTTCTGTTAATTCAATGGCAGTTAAATTAATGTCGAATGTATGGGAACATCCGTCTGCATCGGTAATTGTAACCGGATAACTTTGAATTGAATCTGCAACTGTAACATCTTCTGTTATTTGATTATCCGGCCATTCGTAAGAATAAGGAGGTGTGCCGCCGTTAACAGAAATATCGATTATTTTTTGACTTTCATCATTAATAACTGTGTCCCTGATTTCGAAACCGGCAACAAGCGGGTCAGCTTCAGCAACTTCAAAAGTGTCGGTGAGTACCTGATTTGCAAAATCAGTAACTGTTATAATATATTCTCCGGGTGTTAAATCCGAAATTTTATTTGATGTGGCCCCATTAGACCAATTTATGCTGTAGGGAGGCATTCCATCCAAAACCTCTACATTAATTGATCCTCCGCCAAGACAATTGGTGCTATTTACAACAGTTGCCGAAATTCCAACAGTTTTTAAAACTTCCACTTTATACTGGACATCTGCAGAACAACCATTTTCATCCAAAACAGTTACGGAATATACAGTAGTGGCTTCTGGTGAAACTTCAGGATTCCTGACATTTGGATTACCGATTGAAGTACCTCCCGTCCAGGAAAATTCATAATTACCCGAACCTCCCGATACATCAAGATTATAACCAAGATTAATCGATTCTCCGGTGAAAACCGTAGTATCTGTACCATTCGCAGAGACCTGGAAAGGAGGAGGTTGAACAACATTCAGAATGATATCCTGCTGAGCCAAAACAGCAGATGAAATCAAGACGAAAACTGCGACTAAAAAGAAGTTAATATTTTTCATAAACAGCAATATTGGAGTTTGGGCGAATGTACCTAATTTTTATTTAAGATTAAAATCAAAATCATCCCCATTTTTTTTGAATAAACAAATCTTTCAGAGATAACCAATCCGGCAATTCGGGTAAAATTGGAAACTCTGATTTCTTATGCTGAACAATTTGCCTGTTAATCATTTTTTAAACGTATAATCATAAATAAAAAATTAACCCGGCATAAAAACAAAGGTTCTTAAATTGGAATATTGAAAGTGAAATTTGTACTTTTAAGAACTTTTGAAATCCTGCATAAAATAATAATTATCTGCTGCAGCCATGTATGGATTACGTTATAATTTAAAAATATAAGCAAATGAAAAACTTGACTAATCTATTCCTCATCACATTTTTACTTGCACTTTTCTCCTGTTCATCAGCACAAAAAAATGAAAGCGAAATGAATACGCTCACATCAAAAGAAAAAAGTGAAGGTTGGGAATTGCTTTTCGATGGAAAGTCGCTCGACAATTGGAAAATGTTTAATGGCGGCGAAGTCACCGGCTGGAAAATTATTGATGGTGTTTTGCACAATTCCGGTGTCGGTTCCGATCATGGTGGCGATATCATCACAAAAAAACAATACGATAATTTTGAATTGACGCTGGAATGGAAAGTAGCGCCGGAAAGCAATTCAGGTGTTTTTTACCATGTGCAGGAAGGTGTGACCAATGCTATTTATGAATCGGGTCCCGAATATCAGCTTATTGACGGAAAAGGCTGGCCGGATGAACTGGAGCCTTCGCAATACAGTGGTTCCAATTATGGCATGAATCCTCCTCAGGATGGCGAAGTTAAACCGCTGGATGAATGGAATACAACACGGATTATCATCAATAATCCACATGTGGAGCACTGGCTCAACGGTAAAAAAGTTGTTGAATATGAATTGTGGTCCGATGAATGGAAAAAGAACAAAGCCAACAGCAAATGGGCCGATGCACCGCACTACGGCGAAGCCAAAACCGGTCATATCGGATTTCAGGATCATGGCGGACTTACTATGTTCCGGAATATTAAAATAAGGGAGATTGAATAAAAAATATTGATGATTATTTTTGATTTGCCGTAACCTTGCTGCACTTATTAACAGAGATTGACAGGGATAAACAATTTCAGGCACCATTCCAATCCGTATCAATCCATCTCTTTTTTTAACTTTGCCTAAAATTTTATACAATGGCATTTACTGCATTCCGTGGAATGAAACCATTTTCGCAACTGATGTTTTCAGCATTCGTAATTTTGGTTAGTTTTCTGGCCTTTCTGGTGGTTTCTTTAATAATTGCAATTCCACTGTTTAATCTTGAGTCAGTTTTAAGTCTGCCGACAATAAATGATTTAAATAACCCGGAAAGTATCCGGCTGATGAAATATTTTCAGGTGGTGCAATCCATTGGGCTGTTTATTGTCCCTCCATTTGTAATAGGCTGGCTGTTTCATGGAAAATCATCTGATTACTTACACCTTAATAAACCAGTAAATGGTTCTTCTTTATTACTGATCCTTCTTCTAACATTTGCAGCTGCACCTTTTATTAATTTTATCGGCGAATTAAATATGAGAATGGTTTTACCTGAATGGCTTTCAGGAGTTGAACAGTGGATGCAGGATGCCGAAGAAAAAGCAGCAGAAATTACCGAAGCTTTTTTAAAAGTTGAAAATATTGGAGGACTTGCATTTAACCTTTTCATGATCGCCTTACTTCCGGCCATTGGAGAAGAATTGTTGTTTCGTGGTGTAATCCAGCGCATTTTTACCCGCATGACCAAAAGTCATCACTGGGGAATCTGGATTTCTGCAATTCTTTTCAGTTCGCTGCACCTGCAGTTTTACGGTTTTATTCCACGATTGCTGCTTGGAGTGCTGTTTGGATACCTGCTGGTTTGGAGTGGTTCATTGTGGCTTCCAATAGTTGGCCATTTCCTCAATAACACATTCGCCGTACTGGCTATGTTTCTAATCGATAAAAAAATACTTAGTCCCGATATAGAGAAATATGGCGCTGATTCCGATAGCTTTTACATGGCAGGAATAAGCCTTCTCCTGGTGCTGGTTTTCCTTTTCCTGGTTAAAAAAGAAAACCGAGGAAATCAACTTCAGTTAAATAGTCCGGACAAGCAGTAACCTTAATCGCAATTAAGCAGCACCGGTAATATTTTAAAATTTAAACGCTTTAAAAGAATGTGGTTGCAGCGTCACTTCAAACACCGTAAAATCTTTTCCAAACTTCCGGTTTCTAAACACAGGTGCTTTCCTGGATTGCCCTGAAAGGTTCTCACCGGAGGCAACATCTGTTATTTGATTCATTTCAGGATTCAGCAATATTTTTACTGTAACTGCTTTGTCTAGAAAAGATTCCACAACAAACGAATTGTTGTCGTAAACCATCAAACTCACTTCGCCTGGTCCTTCTATCTGAACATCAAGGTTTCCTGCTACAGTTTGCCGCAATTGATTTAAAACGTTATCAGGTAAAATATATAAATCGATAAAATTATCAGGAATTGTCCACACATAAAATTTTCCCTTTGAATAATCGGCAGAATGCAGTACCGGCCAGCCGTTGGTATCATCGCGCGCTGAAATAACTTCCCATGAATCGTTGGTCAGGTAATTCATCTGCGGAATCAGAATTTCTTTTTCTATTTTAACCGAAGGTCCCCTGCCGGCAGTAAATTCCTTTACATTTGCTTTCCGATCAGTTACACGTAATTCTACAATGTCCTCAATTCCCTTTCCTTCCATTGCTTTATAAAATCCGGAAGTTACAACTACACTTCCGCCACTCTTCAATTGCTTTTCAATTTTATCAACAATCTGCGGATCGAACGATGCAGTTTGGGTGAGCAAAACCACCGGTTCATTTTCAGGAAACTCAGGAACCATTTCGATGGGAATACCAATCATACCAAAATAATTCTGCAAAAAATCCTCGCCAACCGAATGGAAGGGTTTGTAACTTTTTACACCCACCGGTTTTCCGAGGGCGCCCAAAACATTGTCTACAATTTCGAGTGAATAACCGGCTGCCCTTGCCATTGTTACCGGTTGAAAGGTGCTGCCGTCCTCCAGCTTAACGGGTTTCATCATTTCATCAAAATCAAAAAGTGAACCACTCCCCTGCCACTCTGCACGAAGGTTTTGACGCAACGGATATCTCATCTGACGGATATCAAAAAGTGTAATTTCGGGTGCTTTGGCAAATAATGTCATCCAGAGTTGTTCTGCATAACGATCCATGTAAGTTAATCCGCCGGTATCTACCCAACCGCCACGGTTTTCACCCGGTTTAAGGTTTTCGAAATATCTGAAAACTTCATAGCTAAGATATTGCTGTAAATGCTGATTAGACGAGCGGTCACGGGTTTCGGTGCCGGTATAAAGCCCATCGAATAATTTCGGTTCGGCCTCAAGATTAAATCCCAATCCCTGGAAATGTTCATACCAGTTTGGGTATTTAATGACTACTTCCACATTTGGATTGATTGCTTTTGAAGGTTTAATGACCAAATCAACCGCCGCATTCTTCATCAGTTCCAGCCGGTAATCTGTCCAGCTTTTATCACCTTTTGCCTCGATACATAAATCGCATTTGCAACTGGTAAAGAAAAAATCATCAAGAATAAATTCATTGAAATGTTTGGCAGTATGTTCTGCAATTTCCTTTACCTTTTGCCTGTTCTCAGGATTGGTGTAACAGAACGTTTGGAAATTGTTGCTTTCGTCGATAGTATAGGTAATTCCACCAGCCACTTTTACACCATGATCCTGAAAAAACGTTTTGGCCTGCTCCAGCGTTGCATCATCAACAATTAATAAATCGCGATGGGTTTCGAGGTAGATTTTGTCCACATGTACCTGTTTTGAGAGGGTATCCCATACAGAATTCAACCAGTTGGGATCGCTCATTTTCTCCACTTCATAAGCGCGGCAATAAACAGCAACATTAAAATTTTTGTAGCGCTGCGCAGAGACTGACAAACAGAAAGTAACGAATAGAAGAAAGAATAAAATCGATTTTATTGTTTTCATCGTTGAGAAAGTTTAGTTGGTAATTCAAAATCGCAACAAGTTATGTCTTTTCAGGCATAGTCGAAAAATCCTGTACAGATTCTTCGACTACGCTCAGAATGACAAAATTAATCCACTTTAAATTTCACACCTTCATCTTTTAACGGATTGCTTTTGAGCTTGAATGAATTCCCTGACTTGTCAAGCGAAACTTCCACCAGTTTCTGGTCAGAAGGCAAACAAACATATCCCTTGACCGATTTTGCATCGGCGGCATACGTTTTCAGTTCAATATTTGACCAATCCATGTCTTTTGTTGATTGCGCCAGTTTGATATGCGGGATTACCGCACCGTCACGTACAAGTACAACCACCGGAATTTTGCCGGCTTCAATATGATGCCACCCTTCGTTGTACACTTTGCCAGTCTGGTAATCAATCCATTTTCCATCAGGCAGGTAAACATCACGACTGTTTACACTTTCAAACAAAGGCGCCACCAGCATATCACTTCCAAAAAGGTACTCATCGTCAATCAGCCATGAACCCGCATCGTGCGGATATTCCACAAACAAAGCACGCATCATTGGCAAGCCGTTTTCGCTTGAATGTTTTGCCTGCGCATAAATGTACGGCATCAATTGGTAGCGCATGTTGTCGGCAAGCCGGAATGCATCATTGAAACTTTCATTGTATTCCCAGGGTTCTTTTGGCGGCGCTCCATGTGTACGTGAGTGCGATGCTAATAATCCAAACGGTAACCAGCGGCGGTAAATATCCTCAGGCGTGCGCTGAACAAATCCACCAATATCGTGACTCCAGAAAGTAAATCCCGATAATCCGATGGACAAACCGGCACGCAAAGTTGCAGCCATTGCAGTATTTGTATTTGCAGCATCGCCGCCCCAGTGCAGGGGATAACGCTGACTTCCGGCCCAGGTCGAACGGGCCCAGATGATGTTGTTGCCGGTTACCTCTTTTGTAATATCGGCCACTGCCTTATTGTAACGCAACGGGTAAAGATTGTGCTCGTAAAAACCGGTACGGCCAGATGCATACAATCCGTTTGCCGGTGCAGCTTCGCCAAAATCAACTTTTATTGCACCAACGCCAAGATCAAGTAAGCCTTTAATTTTACCCTGGTACCATTCTATTGTATTCGGATTCGAAAAATCAAGCACTGCATCCTCATAAGGCACATTTCCTTTTTCATTTTTAACAAACAGCCCCTTTTTAATGATTTCAGGAAACAAATCGTTTTTCGGAACAAAATAAGGCAACTGCCACAAGCTCACTTTGAAGCCCATTTCGTCCAAATCGCTGATCATATCTTTTGGATCGTTAAAACGAGAAGGTGCAAATTTATAATCACTGCGCCAGTCGGTTTCAAACCAGCCGGTATCGAAATGAATGACATCTGAAGGTATTTTGTTTTCACGTAATTCTGCAGCAACTCTTCTTCCGTCTTCTTCAGAAAAATAGGTAATGCGGCTCATCCACAATCCAAACGACCAGAGGGGCGGCATGGCAGCTTTCCCTGTAAGGTCGGTGTATTCATCCAGAATTTCTTTGGGTTCACCCAGGAAAACAAACAAATCAAGTGCTTCATCTCCAATCATCAGCGACATTACACCATCGAAATATTTTCCAAAATCGCAGGTAATTGGCGTAGAGGTATGCATAAACATTCCGTAACCCCGGCTGCTCATAAAAAACGGAATGGGTTTGTACATGGTTTCATTTTGTACACCGTTGGCATCATCAGTCCAAAGGACCACTTTTTGTCCACGCTTATTGAATCCCTTAAATGTTTCTCCCAAGCCATAAATTTTTTCTCCCGGAGATAAGGTGAAAACTGCGTCCATACTGCGCGAGTAGTCCGAAGAACGGCGGACATACGAAAATGGATGAACCGGAGTAAATGTGCCGCTGTTATCGGCAGCATGATTGGTTTGGGTCAGCAGTTTTCCATTTGCATCATAAAATTCCACATGCCACGGAAAGGTGTGCAGAATGACCGAACCATATTCACTGGTGTACTTATGACCACCATCAATTTTGGTATATTTCCATGAATTATCTTTTGGTGCAAAACCATTTACTAGCATCAGTGACTTTTCCTCAGGACCAACTTCAAACCCTGATTTCATGCGGATACGCACTGTTTTCGGTGATACAAATTCAAGAAAAAACGGAAGCTTCGGATTTGCTTCGTACTCCACTCCCGGGAATTCATTACCTTCAACCGGTTTCAATCCTGCAAGCATATTGTTGAATGCCTGCCGGGTTGTGTAAGCATTTCGCTGCCATTTTACCACACCTTGACCAGTTTCCGGATTAAACGAAGTAAGGCTGTCAGCTAAAAAATAGGTATTCGAAAAATTCCTGAAATCTTCACTGATATCAATGGGTTCATTTAACAGTTTTTGATTTGGCGCACCGGAAGTCTGCGGCAGCTGAGCAACTGCTTCTCCGGCTAACCAGAAAAACAAAATGACTAAAATTAAATTTTTCATCTGTACAAATTTTAAAAGTTTCTAATTAACTGTCGGTTAAACTTTATTTCTTTCAACCACTTTCTCACCCGATGCCTGCCTGACCATCGGGCAGGGAACTCACATGTAACTTATTCATCGATATTTGTGTTTATCTGCAAACATGTTCGTTTCATGATTAAATATTTATGTTTTAATACGTTGATGTTGTTTATTCATTCACAAAACCTGACATTTCAATAAAGAAGGAGAGATCTTTTATCAATTAAAGAGATTTCTCATTCGTGCCTCATCCGTAATGACAGATTTGGGAACCGCACTTTCCAAATCCGTTGTTGAAAAGTTGCAGTTGGAAACTCCAGATCCCATGTTTAGTTCATTTCAATTTCGGTGGTTCCCTTTTCAAGCCCCTGAGCAGAAGCTGTTAAAACAGCTTTTCCTGTATTTTCTCCTGCCTGCACCACAACAAGGCATTTCCCGTTAAACAATTTGATGGTGGTGCCCTTCATTGATTCGTGACTTACCGGATTTCCGTTGTCAACCCCTACGATTTTTGCATCCCCTTCCACAGAAAACTGAATTTGATTTCCTGCATTCGGAACAGGTATTCCATTTTCATCAAGCAATTCAATGGTAATAAACGATAAATCTTCACCACCGGCAGAAATATTGCTGCGATCGGCAGTAGCTTTTAATTGCGCCGGTTTACCGGCAGTTTTTATTTCCTCTTCCAAAACAATTTTACCATCGGTTTTGGAAACTGCTTTTAAAGTTCCCGGTTCAAAGGGGACCTGCCAAACAATATGCAAATCATCGCCAACCTTGCTTTTTGTCCCAAGTGATTTTCCGTTGAGAAAAAGCTCCACTTCATCGGCATTTGTATATGCCCAGACATCAACTAACTGCTGTGGCTCCCAGTTCCAGTGCGGAAAGATGTGCAGCACATCTTTATTCGTCCACTCACTTTGATACATGTAATAAATATCCTTTGGGAAACCGGCCAAATCTATAATTCCAAAATAGGAACTGCGCGACGGCCACCAGTATGGAGTCGGTTCACCTAAATAATCGAATCCGGTCCAGATATAAGTTCCTGCAATGTGGTCGTATTTTTTTACAATCTTCCAACTCTCTTCATGAGTCGAACCCCATGGAACATGGCAGTTGTCGTAAGACGAACATTGCTGCTCCGGATTCCCGAATGGTTTTCCTTTCGAAGGGTAACTGTCAGGCCAGATAAACATGCTGTCGGAAGGCATCTGGTAAAAACCACGCGTCATTAAACCGGAAGTTGATTCAGATACTATTAATTTTTTACCCGGAAATGATTCATGAAAATTCGCAAAATTATCCTGATGATAGTTAAAACCATAAATATCGAGTGCCCCCGACTTGAATAAATTGTTCCATGGATTAACTTCATTACATCCGGCAGTTACCGGACGGGTTGGGTCAAGGGTTTTAACTATGTTGGCCAACTTTGTAGTCAGCAATGAATTGACCGACATTTCGCCCGAATTGATAACACTTTCATCTACATTTTTATCGAAATTCAGCAGAAAATTTGCTTCCTGAATATCCAGTGTATCTGCTCCTACATGATCCCACTGTTCCAAAACCTCATTTCCTATGCTCCACATCATTACTGACGGATGGTTCCGGTCGCGCAAAATATGGTCAGTCAAATCGCGTTCATGCCATTCCGGAAAATAGCGGGAATAGTCGAATGGTGTTTTCTTTTTCCTCCACATATCAAAAGTTTCATCCTGTACTACAAATCCCATCCTGTCGCACAAATCGAGCAATTCGGGTGCCGGTGGATTATGCGAAGTGCGGATAGAATTGCAGCCCATTTCCCTGAGAATTTCCAACTGACGCTCCAGGGCGCGGGTATTAATTGCAGCCCCCAGGCATCCCAAATCGTGATGCTGGCAAACCCCCAGCAATTTCACCTTTTCCCCGTTTAATGAAAACCCTTCATTTGGGTCGAATTCAAAATAACGAATCCCAAAATTGGTTTCATACTTGTCAGTTAGTTTGCCGTCGTTGTATACTTCAGATATTGCTTTATAAAGCACCGGATTTTCGATGCTCCACAAATCAGGTTTATTTATTTCAAGGTTTTGTGAATAAGTAATTTCTGAACCTGTATCAATGGACTGAGCCGATTCAACTTCTGCAACCAATTTTCCATTGTTATCAAAAATCAACGTTTTAAGCGTTGCATTTACAGGACTTTCAAAACGATTCCCGACTTTTGTTTCCATCGAAACGGTTGCTTTTTCTTTACTGACTTCGGGAGTGGTAACAAATGTCCCCCAGTGATCCACAAATAATTTCCCTGTTTTTACCAGCCATACATTCCTGTAAATTCCGGAACCCGAATACCATCGGGAATTCGGCTGTTCAGAATTATCGACTTTTACTGCAATTACATTTTCAGCACCACCAAAATTAAGGTAAGGTGTTAATTCATACCGAAACGAACTGTATCCGTAAGGGCGCATACCCAAATGATGCCCGTTCACCCAGACTTCACCCTTTTGATAAACGCCGTCGAAATCAATGAAAATAAGTTTCTCTTTTTCTGATTCGGAAAGTTGAAACGTTTTGCGATACCAGCCAATTCCTCCGGGAAGTGCCCCGCCACCTGGTGATGCCGGATTTTCGCGACTAAATTCACCTTCAATACTCCAATCATGCGGAAGATTCAACACCCGCCAGTCCGAATCATCAAAATCAGGCGAGGAAAACTGTTCTGAATTATCCAGTATAAATTTCCATTCTTTGGTAAATTTTTGTCTGATGCGTTCCTTTTCCGAATTGTTGGTACAAGCAGTAGTCAGGAATATTATTGTTGTAAATAAAAGAAAATATAATCTCATTGCAAATCGGTTTAAGTTGAATGCAAAGATAGAAAAATATACAGGTTATGATATTGTTCTTATCACAATAAAGGGAAGGTAAAAAATCCCGATAAAAATTATCGTTTGCCGCTAATCAACTTCAAATTATTCGAAATCGAATAGCAAATCTGTCTGCAAATCTCCCGATTTGAGTTTCTTCTTTTCCTTTTTCCTGAAAACATAAACCACACCATATTGCTGAGCCCGCTGTCGCCTGATTTTAGAGGGTTCTGCTCCATAATTTGCTTCAATTTCATTCCACAAGCGGCTTATGAATTCGTTGGTCGACTGGCGTAACTTCTGCATTCTTTCATATGATCGTAACGTATTTCTTTTAAGGTTTTTCTGAAAAATTGCAGCCTCATTAAAATTTTCAACATTAACTTTCACGAGTGCTATCGAAGGACTGTAAACAGGGCTGCCACCTTTTTGCATGCGTTTTTGTTCACCCGCAATTATATTGTTTCCCCATTTAAGCAAATCTTCTTCAGTATTTAATGAAGGTACATTTCCATTCATTTCTTCAAGCTGGTAAAAGG
The DNA here is from genome assembly GCA_963816685.1 of uncultured Prolixibacteraceae bacterium. Taxonomy (GTDB): domain Bacteria; phylum Bacteroidota; class Bacteroidia; order Bacteroidales; family Prolixibacteraceae; genus CAVYUC01. The sequence continues at coordinate 132,541 of CAWFMB010000026.1, forward strand.
ACAAAATCTCTTCTTTCAATTCACCGCGTTGAATGGTCATATACAAAACCTGAATAAAATGCATAACGTACAACTGCGCCTTCTCAAAAATTTCCCTGTAACTTTTGTTTTTTTCTGACTGAACCTGTATATCGGCTTCATACTGTTTCAATGCATTTTCAAAAGTGGTGGAAACAACTTTAAGTTCTTCCAAAGCATGAGCTGAAAACGCAAGTCTTTTCACATCTTTATCTGAAGCGATTTTTAATGCTGCATTCATCGCACGCAACCGGGCTTTGTCGGTAGTTGGTAATCTTCTGTATGGCATAATTGAAAAGTTACAGGTACGAATTTACAAAACCCCTGCGAAGTTTCCTGCTGTTCGCAAAATTAATTTTTCATTGAATCATGTGTGAATAAATTAAAATGCACCCATTCAGTAAAATATAGTCATAAAAATTTATAGGCTTTCTGTATTCAGGGTCTTTCGAAAATAAAAGAACCTTCCCATCAACCGGAAAGGTTTACATTTTAAATATTAAAGAATTTATTGGCTTAATTTTGCTCCCAAAAATTCACGGTTCAGCCGTGCGATGTTCATCACAGAAATACTCTTGGGACATTCCACCTCGCAGGCACGGGTATTTGTGCAGCCACCAAAGCCCATTTCATCCATCTTTGCCACCATGCTTTGTGCACGCTTTTTTGCTTCAATCTTTCCCTGTGGCAGTTTTGCCAAATGCGAAACCTTTGCTGCAACAAACAACATTGCCGATGAATTTTTGCAGGCAGCAACACAGGCGCCGCAACCAATACAAGCCGCTGCATCCATTGATTCCTCCACATCTTCATATGAAACAGGAATAGAATTTGCATCGGGAACACCACCGGTATTTACTGAAATATAACCTCCGGCCCGTAGAATTTCCTCGAATGCTGTACGATTTACCACCAAATCCTTAATTACAGGAAAAGCAGCTGCACGCCATGGTTCTACAGTAATTGTTTCCCCATCCTTAAACCTTCGCATATGTAACTGACAGGTTGTAATTTCGGTGTCCGGTCCGTGGGCACGTCCATTAATAAACAAACTGCAGGTACCGCAAATTCCTTCGCGGCAATCATGATCGAATGCAATTGGATCTTTTCCTTCCTCAATCAACTTGTTATTCAGGATGTCCATCATTTCAAGGAAAGAAGAACCTGTTGAAATATTTTCAATTGTATACGTTTCAAATCTTCCTTTTTCCGAAGCGCTGTTTTGTCTCCAGGCTTTTATGTTGAGCTTTTTAAGAATTTTATCAGCCATCTTTAATTGATTTTGAAGCCCCTCCTAACCTCCCCAAAGGGAAGCAAATTTCCCCCTTTAGGGGACAGAGGAGGCTTATTTATAACTTCTTTGTGTCAATTTTACATTCTCAAATACAAGATCTTCCTTGTGCAGAACGGGCTCCTGGTTTTCTCCCTTAAACTCCCAGCACGAAACATACGTGTAATTTTCATCATCGCGTCGTGCTTCGCCTTCTTCTGTAGCTGATTCTTCACGGAAATGACCTCCGCATGATTCGTTTCTGTCTAACGCATCGCGTGCAAGTAATTCCCCGATGTCAAAGAAATCGGCAACCCTTCCTGCTTTTTCAAGTTCAGGGTTCAGGTTATTCATTTCGCCTGTGATTTTTACATCTTTCCAGAACTCTGCACGAATTTCCTTTATAAGCGAAATTGCTTTTTTCAATCCTTCAGCATTCCGTGACATTCCAACATAATCCCACATCACCTGGCCCAGTTTTTTGTGAAAATAATCCACCGGTTTACTCCCTTTTATGTTGAACAACTTTTCAATCCTGTTATTCACTGCTTTTTCAGCTTCCTCAAATTCGGGTGCTTTAATATCAACCGGTGGAACCATGATTTCATTTGCAAGATAATCACCAATGGTATACGGAAGAATAAAATATCCGTCAGCCAGTCCCTGCATCAATGCTGAAGCACCCAGGCGGTTGGCACCATGATCTGAAAAATTTGCTTCACCAATGGAATATAATCCTGGTACAGTCGTCATCAGGTTGTAATCAACCCATGTTCCCCCCATTGCATAGTGAATTGCAGGATAAATCATCATTGGCTCTTTGTAAGGATCAACGTCTGTTATTTTTTCATACATCTGGAAAAGGTTCCCATAACGTGCTTTGATCACATCTTTTCCCAAACGGTTTATTGCATACTGAAAATCAAGAAAAACAGCTTTCCCCTCTGCATTAACTCCATAACCTGCATCACAGCGTTCTTTGGCTGCACGCGAAGCTACATCTCTCGGAACAAGGTTACCATAAGAAGGATAGCGGCGTTCGAGATAAAAATCGCGCTCTTCATCCTGAATATCATTCGGCCGTATTTCCCCATTCCTTAATTTTTCAGCATCTTCTTTTTTCTTCGGAACCCAAACACGGCCATCATTTCGCAGTGATTCCGACATCAGGGTCAGTTTTGACTGCTGATCACCATGAACCGGAATACATGTCGGATGAATTTGCACAAAACTTGGATTCGACATAAATGCACCTTTTTTGTAACACTGCCATGCTGCAGACCCATTACTTCCCATTGCATTTGTTGAAAGGAAAAAAACGTTCCCATATCCACCTGAAGCAATTACAACTGCATGAGCTCCAAAGCGTTTAATTTTACCTGTTATCAGATCGCGTGCAACAATTCCGCGTGCTTTTCCATCAATTTTAACCACATCAAGCATTTCGTGGCGGCTGTACATTTCAACGTTCCCTTTTGCAATCTGCCGGTTAAGCGCCTGGTAAGCTCCAAGCAACAATTGCTGACCGGTTTGACCACGTGCATAAAAAGTACGTGAAACCAGCACTCCGCCGAAAGAACGGTTGGCCAGCAACCCGCCGTATTCCCTGCCAAAAGGAACACCCTGAGCCACACACTGATCAATAATATTTGGTGAAACTTCGGCAAGCCGGTAAACATTAGCTTCGCGCGAACGGTAGTCGCCCCCTTTTATCGTATCGTAAAACAACCTGAAAACCGAATCGTTATCGTTCGGATAATTTTTTGCTGCATTAATACCTCCCTGTGCAGCGATTGAATGCGCACGTCTGGGGCTGTCCTGATAGCAAAATGCTTTTACCTTGTATCCCAGTTCGGCTAAAGAAGCTGCTGCAGATGCACCTCCCAAACCGGTGCCAACAACTATAATTTCAAGTTTACGTTTATTGGCCGGACTAACAACTTTTATTTTTGATTTATGATTGTTCCACTTTTCAGCCAATGGGCCTTCCGGTATTTTAGAATCTAATATGCTCATAACCACATCCTTTTTCAGCATTAAAATTTAATAAGAAAATACAAGGGAATAACAGAAAAACCTACAGCTACAATAATGGCATATATTTTACCAATTACCTGCAACCTTTTCATCCAATGCGAATTATTTAAGCCAAGCGTTTGAAATGCCGACCAAAATCCGTGAGAAAGATGAAATCCAAGTAAAATAGCTCCCAACACATAAAAAATATCATAGATTAAACTGTCCTTGAACAATTCGGCAATCAAAGTGTAGGTATTTTCCATTTCCACACCCGAAATTGTTGCCGGTTCCATTGCATCCGGATTAAACCGGATGACCCAGTAAAAGTTAATAATATGAATGATTAAAAATACAAGTACCAACGCACCAAGTACGAACATATTCCTGGATTCCCATGTACTGTTTGCCCCCGGATTTTTCTTTTTATATTTTACAGGCCGCGCTTTCCAATAGCGGTATTCAAGTATAAACGACCACAATATGTGAATCAGAAAACCCAATCCCAATATAGGCTCCATAATTCTGACAGCAGGATTGGTAACCATAAAATGAGCCGCCTCATTAAACAAGTCGCCGCGATCATCAAAAATTAACAGCAGGTTTACTGCCAAATGCACTGCCACAAACAATATCAGAAAGAGTCCGGTTATACTCATTAGAAACTTTCTGCCAATAGAAGCATTTAAAAAATTGCTCATATTTTGATATTTAATTTTGGTTGTTTTACAAATAAGGCACAAAAGTAGATGAACAGTCTGTTACTCCCAAAAAGGAAGGTCGAAAATAACTAATTTAAATTGTTTCTAAGAACATTTAAGTTGAATATTTCCACAACATTCATCTGAATTTAAACAACACATTCTTTAAATGTTGTTTATGTACACTCCCTGAAAGATTTATTCCACTCACGAAGTGTAAATTTGTCGGTAAGCGCGACAAGCTCGGTTGGGTTATACTGGTTTTCTGTTTGTTTTATTTCAATTGTACCGAATGTGCATTGCACTGCAACTGTTTGTCCCTCCTTCAGATTAACAAATCCTTTGATTCGAAATGCCTCAGGAGCCCAGTTCTGTAAAAATTCATACAACGATTCACGCGTAGGTTTCCTTCCGCTTTTTATAACCATTGAATTTATTTCAGGTCGGGGCATCGCTTTTACTTCTTCGAAGTATATTTTATTCCTCGCAATACTTCCCGGATTAAAATCAATACTGCAGAATTCAGAAAACAGGATTTCAGCAAATGGGTTTATCTTTTCTATTTCTTCCTGAATTGTTGCACTATTACCTGCTAAATCGGTTTTATTTATCAATACGATATCCGCCATTCGCAATTGATGAGCAACCCGTTGTTTCATCAAACCTAACTTTGCAAAATTAGGCGCATCTACAATGCACCAGTTGGAAGCCAGGTAAATTTTATCTGCAAGTGTTCCGGAAGATAAAACTTCGGCAATGGAAGTGGTATCTGATAAACCGGAAGCTTCAATGATGAGTATTTCGGGCTGATGGTCATCAATAAATTTTTCAAGCGAACGCACAAAATCACCCAACAGGCAAACACAGAAAACTGATCCGTTATTGATTTCAAGTAAATCAAATTGAGCACCTGATCGCTTTAATTCTGCCCCGTCAACATTTGCCGGTGCAAATTCATTCTGAATAATTCCAAGTTTCAACTTTCCTGAGAACTCATCAATAATCCTTTTCAGAAAAGTGGTTTTACCACTTCCCAAAAAGCCTGAAACTATATGAAAAGGTATTTTTTGCATCTCTTCTGTCATTCCCGCGCAGGCGGGAATCTGCTTCAATTTATGAGATTCTCACTTACGTGGGAGACAATCCTGTTGTTACTTATTATCCACGACCTGTCGTACTCTTGAAATATGCGCCGGAGTAGTACCGCAGCAACCACCAACTATATTTGCACCGGCAGCAATTATTTTTGGAACCAAACCTGCCATTTCATCCGGCGTTTCAGGGAAAACAGTTTCGCCATCGCGGTACTCGGGCATACCTGCATTTGCATGAACAAGCACCGGTATTTCCTTATTTGCCTTTCTGATTTCCTCCACAATACCAATCATATTGGCAATTCCGCTTCCGCAGTTGGCGCCAATTAATTCAGCCCCCGCACTGATGATTGTGTTTACCATGTCAACAGGTGCAACGCCCATCATCGAGCGAAATTCACCATCAACAGTCTTTTCGAAAGTCATGGTGCAAAATACTTCACACTTTGTATTTTCTTTGGCTGCCCGGATTGCAATACATGCTTCTTCCAGATCGGTCATGGTTTCAATCATAATTGCATCGGCACCACCGGCTTCCAATCCCTTCACCTGTTCTTTAAACGCTTCATAAAGTTCATCTTCAGTAATATCCCCCATCATCAGGATTTTGCCCGTTGGGCCAACCGACCCCAGTACAAATTTGTCGTCTGCAGCTATCCGGCTGATTTCCGCTGCTGCTTTGTTTAACTCAAAAACCTTGGCTGCAAGACCGTATTTCTCCAAGTTTGAATTTTGTTCCGCCAAAACTGTTGGTTTCAATCATATCGGCGCCGGCATCAATATAGCTTTTAGCAATGTCCAGCACATCGTCAGGATGCGTGAGGTTCCACTCCTCAGGGCACTCGCCGGGTTGCATTCCTTTTTGCTGCAGAAAAGTTCCCCATGCACCGTCGGAAACCATGACTTTTCCTTTTTTTATCTGGTCGGTTATTTTACCCATTATTCAATCTTCATTAATAAATTGTTGGATTCTTATTATAAAAGCGTTCATTTCTTCATACAATACATGAATATCTTTCTCGTCGAATTCCACAAAGGAATCATAATCGGCAGTTCTCCTGTACTCATAACAGTCACGGAGTATTCTTCCATACACATTATCCACTTTTCCTGTCGCAATAAAATTTTTATTGAACCATCCTATTAGCTGCAAATGCTTTGAAGTTTTAAACCCGTATTTTAGAGCCAGACCAAGAAGACTATAAAAAGCTGCATAATAAATTCGGTTTAAGGAAGCCGGTAACTTCCTGTTCTGAATGAGTAACTGAGCGGTTTCAGCCGTTTCAAATGCTTGCTTCAACCTGTATTCGATAAGCGCCTTCTTTTCACTCTCAGAAATTGTCATGCGTAAATACCTTTTTCCAATGCCGTTTGAAAAATGGGTTGTTTTCCCCTCAAAGTTTGCAACTCTTCCTCACCAAGAATATGAATGTCAACAAAAATTTCGTATTTCAAATCCAATTCATAACAATATTCAGAAATTTTTCTTTTTAGCAGCCAGTCAGGCTTTTCTTTTAATATAACCAAAAAATCGTAGTCTGAATTCTTATGAGCTCCGCCATAAGCTTGTGAACCAAACAAAATAACGTCTGTCAAATCATCACCAAGTTTTTTATACAATAGATTTTTTAATTCAGTTAATATTTTTGTTGCCTTCTTCATTTTTATTGTCTGCTAATTTTCCAGCTAATTTACTAATTATCTTACAATTCTTTTAACCATTCTTTTATTACATCGAGTGACGGATTATTGCCTTCGGATTTTAATTTGTATTTTACTGAAACTACCGCCGGTCCTTTTACAACGCCAAAAGCAGCCATTTGAGTCTTGTCGGATATGATTTTTAATTCAATATCCTTTCCAAGTTCTGTAGATGCACGGTTGATTTTTTCTGTAAGCTCTTTACATTCCTCCTTCTCTTCACACAAAACAAGTATTTCACTGCGCTTGGATTTTATTTTCAGCCTGAGCTTTTCATTAATCCGCTTCTGAATAGCTGCAATCAGTTCGCCGCGGGGCGGAATTTTTGATACAAAAGCTATCTTCCCGTCGATACAAATGGTCGGAATATTTTTTACCATAAGCGATGACATGAAGGTTACAGCTTCCATTTTTTTAATGGCATGCTCGCGCCATTCCACCACCCCTTCAAACTGCGGAGCAACCCGTTTCACCGCTTCCACCATGTACTGACACGGTGCGCACGATTCGGAATCGAGTGTAATGATATCCACAATCACCTTGTCGGCCTGCCCGTATTCTTTCATGTTAAATACTTCCGGCGTATTCTCATTTCTCTCCAGCGCCCGCACCACATCCTGCTGGTATTCATCGTATACGAGTTCTGTAACTGCCTTCAGATTTTCGGGTGGCGTTTCCATCGGCAGGTCGCATCCGGGAGCAAGAATAAAGCCTGTTTTTCCACCCAAATCAAGGCAATTCAGCACATCTTCCCGGACATCGTCTTTGGAACCCATCAGCAAAACAACCGTCAGCCTTAGGTTCCCGCCAAAACTGATTCCTTTTTTCAGTGCAATTTCTTTCACATAACTGAGCGGGATATTTTCATCGATCGAAATATTGTCGGGAAGGCAGTTGCACATGGCTTCGATATTCTGCTGGGCATGACCGCAGACAAAAAATGAACTGAGTTTTTGCCTTTCCCTGACAAAGGAAAATATCTTCGCCGCAAACGGAGTTACGAATGTTTCAAATGTCAGCGGATCGATCTGGCTTGTCATCGGATCAACAACGGCAATCACATCGCAACCTGCCTCAATTAAATATTCCGACATTTTAAGACCAACTTTTGTACAGAATTCCATCACCTCATTTACTTCATCCGGCGCTTCGAAAAGCTTCACAAAAATATCGGTCCCCATTAAATGAAGTGCAAGAGTGAATGGTCCGGTAATCAATCCATACAGTGCCAATTCAGGAAATTTATTCCGAAGCAGGGCAGTTGCTTCAAGAACAACCGGAATACGGCCATCGTTTGGAGAAGGCAGTTTTAAGTCAGCCAAATTTTTGCCATTTGCAAGCGGATGTGAAACCACTGCCGGCGGATTATGTGGCGACCAGCGCAATTCGCATCCAAGAATTTCGGCCTCAATTTGTAAATCGAAAACTACCGGAATTCCATCGGGATTGTATTCTTCAACTGCTTTACCTACACCTTTTACAATTTCTGCCGATGATTTCAGGTATGTTTCTGAATCAGTTCCGGTTAAAAATCCACCATGAATTCCAACAAAAGGTACCCATGGAATTCGTTCAGTTGGCTGAAGTGCAAATGTCTTTTTTATTAACTCGAGTCCGTTCATTTTTTAAATTTTTGAGAGAGTTAGACACATGACTTTTAGACACAAGACAGTTAGATACAGGATTTTTAGACACAAGACTTTTGGACTGAAGATTTTTGGATGCAAGACGTTTAGATGTAAAACATTTCGATGCAAGACCGGCAAATATGAGATTTTTAATTATAAATTTCAAGAATCAGGACTATCAGTTGATTTAATTCAAAACTGGAAACTGTGGAAGAACAAGCTAATAAAAACAAGGTCAATCGAATAATTCAGGATATTAAAACCTTTAAAAGCGGAAATACTGAATTTAATTTAAAGCTCCGGGTCAAAACCCTGCATTTCACACCGAAAACTCCTGTGTCACCGATCCTGCGTCCTGAGTCTCAAATCAGTCTGTTAAATCTTGTGCCTCTTATCCGGTGTCTCCAATTTAACCCTCTGATCATCTGATCTTATGCCACTGCTGCATTTAAAAATTCCACCAATCCCTGAGGGTCGGGTGAATAAATGTCAGCACCAATTTTTTGCTTGAAATCATCAGTAACAGGAGCACCGCCTACTGCCACTTTTGCCCCGGGAACTGCATCTTTTATTGCCTTTGTAATTTTCTCCATGTTTACCATTGTTGTGGTTAACAGCGCCGATAATCCTACAAAAGCATTTTCATTTTCCTTAAGTGCCGCAACAAACTGATCCGCCTTCACATCCGTTCCAAGGTCAACGACTTTCCAGCCGTTTCCTTCCACCATCATCGAAACAAGGTTTTTACCGATGTCGTGTAAATCACCTTCAACAGTACCAATAATGAAAGTTCCTTTTTGTTTTACCTCCCCGGAAAGAAAATAGGGCTTCAAATGGATCATTGCGGTGCTCATGGCTTTTGCCGACATCAGTACCTGGGGCACAAAAACTTTATTTGCCCTGAACTTTATACCCACTTTTTCCATTCCAACCATCAATCCTTCGGTAAGTATTCTTTGGGCTAAAACTCCTTCATCCAGTGCCTGTTTTGTCAGTTCATCGGCGCCATCCTGACCTTTCATCTGAGGCGGGTAAGGAGAAGTTTTATTAATTTTGCCAAATTCAATGCAATCTGCGATTTTTGAAAGTAGTTCACTCATGATTTATTTCGATTTAGATTTTCCCTGCACATATTTTACAATTCCAATCCAAAAATAGGAATTTCTTTGAAAAAGATGGAAAATAAATAGATGTGCCGAAAATGAAAATTATCAAATGATAAGTTTACGCATGATCCTCCCGGCAAAATTATTACCGGAATAGCAGAGAAACGGGATAGATGCTGAATGGTTGTGCGTAAACCTGCATCCTCCCTTTTTTAATTATTCAATTTCAAAAATGAACTGTTGCTGATGTAGCCTTTGGATTCGTCATAAGTTGAGCGTTTCATCGTGCCATTTTTTTTAACGGCAATTACCCCATACCTGGAATAAACTATTTTCATATTAAATATGGTTTAAACTCGAATTAAATTTGATTAAAACCAAATTTAAACCGAATTTAATTCGAATTTAATCCCTTCTTAAGTTAACCATTATCCAGGGAAAAAAGATTTGGTCAAATTATCCTTCGGAAATTGTGGCGGTGACGGTTTTCTCTTTCATCCCTGAAAAATGAGAAACCATCAGAACCTTCACCCGTTGACTTCAAAGTCACCGGGTGAATAAACTTCAGGGAA
>CAWFMB010000027.1:0-120850 GCA_963816685.1 uncultured Prolixibacteraceae bacterium
GCTTTTTTATTTCATTTCACCTACAAATGCCCTGCAATATTTTCTGGCATTCCGGTTGATTTAAATATAAGTCAGTTTCCATCGCTTTTTAAAGGTAATGATATAAAGATAAACCATTAAATACAAACTTATGATTCGGTTTTGGCAGATTTCGTTAATTTTGCGAATGACTGACAGAAAATGAATAAAAGACTAAAAGAAATTATCGGGTTTTTCAGTTTGGAAAAAATCAGAAACGACAGGCGAATTGTTGTGTTTATGGTTTGTGTTTTAATTGCTACTGTCTTATGGTTTCTGAATGCATTGAGCCAGGATTATTCAACAACGGTTTCCTATTCAGTTAAATATACAAATCCACCCGGGAAATTATTTTTAGCCAATAATCCACCTTCGAAGATTGATTTAAAAGTTGATGCACATGGATTTACATTACTTCGTCATAAACTTTCATTTTCATATTCTCCTATCGTTCTTGATTTAACTTCAATTGCAAAAGACGGGGAACAAGAAGGAAATTTAATAAATGTTCGTACAGAAGATTTAATCAGGCTGGTTTCGCAACAGGTAAGCAGCGAAATAAAAGTTACAGATATCAGTCCCAAAATAATTACCCTGTTGTTTGATAGCCTCTATACCAAATCAATTCCATTAAAAGCCGATGTCAATATCGATTTAAAACCGCAGTTTTTTCTTACAGGTTCGGTAATTGTGGAACCCGACAGTGTGCAAATTACAGGACCTGCAGCTATTATAGATACGGTTAATATTGTTAAGACAAAAACTGTAAATTTTGAAAAACTTGGAAACGAGGTAGAACTTGCAGTGGATATTGTACATCCTGATAAAACAACAGTTTCACCCGAAAAAGCAAATCTAAAAATACCGGTAGAACGTTTTACTGAAAAGGAATTTAAAATTCCGTTAGAAATAAGAAATAAACCTGAAGACATAAATTTTAAAATCTTCCCTTCAGAAGTAAGTATATCATTTTTAATAGGTTTAAACAATTATGAAGATATTCGCTCAACAGATTTTCAATTGTTTGTGGATTACGATTCAATAAATACCAGCGAGACACTTGAAGTTTATGTAAGCAAAAAACCAGATTTCATACAACTGCTTCGAATTTCACCACCCAGTGTGGAATATTTGATTGAAACAGAGTAAAAATGGCAATTATTGTTGGAATAACCGGAGGAATTGGCAGTGGCAAGTCTACTGTTTGCAGGGTTTTTAAACTTTTGGGAATACAGGTTTTTGAAGCTGACCAGGTTGGAAAAGATCTTTTGAATACGAACTATAAATTAAAGTCCAAAATCATTCATCTTTTTGGAGATGAAGTTTATTTCCCAAATGGAAGTATTAACCGAAAAAAACTTGCCGGTATAATTTTTAATGATGAAGTTCAGCTTGCTAAAGTAAATGCATTAATTCATCCGGAAGTAAAAAATGAATTTCTGAATTGGGTTGAAAAACAGGAATCTCCTTATGTAATTCATGAAGCTGCAATATTATTCGAAAGCGGTTTTTATGAAATGATGGATTTCACCATTTTAGTAACAGCACCCGAACAACTGCGGATTGCGCGGGTTATGAACAGAGATGGAGTAAGTGAAATACAAATCAGGGAACGAATTGCAAAACAGTGGTCAGATGAAAAAAAAATAAAAATGGCTACTGTAGTTTTAAAAAACGACAATAATAAATTAATCCTTCCTGAAATTATTGAAATTGATAAAAAGTTGAGAAAAGATGGCAAAATTTGGTAAATGGATTGGCGGCGGCCTTGGATGGGCAGTAGGCGGACCTATTGGAGCAATATTCGGATTTATTATCGGATCCATTGTTGACGGAACCACAACCGAAATACAAACCGGAGGTACCGGTTATTTTACAGGCAGGCCAACTGGTTATTCTGCACGTACCACAACCGGCGGATATGTGATGAGCCTTCTTGTTCTGCTTGCAGCAGTAATGAAAGCCGATGGACGTGTACTGAAATCGGAACTTGAATATGTTAAGAAATTTATGGTGCAGAACTTTGGCGAAGCCTCAGCAGTGGAAGCCGTAAAAATGCTGCGCGACATACTCAAACAAAATATCCCGGTGAATGAAGTATGCCGCCAGATTCAGCAAAATATGAACTATTCGGCACGCCTGCAGTTGCTGCATTTTCTTTTTGGAGTTGCACAAGCCGATGGGTTTGTCGATCCCACAGAGTTGCAAATGATTGAACAAATGGCACGACAAATGGGAATCGGCAATTCAGATTTCCAGTCGATTCTGGCAATGTTTGTGCGCGATACAAATTCTGATTACAAAATTCTTGAAATCGAATCTACTGCAACAGACGAAGAATTAAAAAAGGCATACCGGCGAATGGCCATGAAATTCCACCCCGATAAAGTAAGTCATCTGGGAGAGGATTTTCAGAGAGCAGCCAATGAAAAATTCCAAAAAGTAAATCAAGCCTACGAGAACATAAAGAAAGAGCGGAAAATGGTATAAAAAACCTGTTAAATCTCTCCAAAACGGATGAAAAAAGAACAATTATGAAAATCATTTCTGTTAATATTGGTGAACCTGTTACCATTGAATGGAATGGAAAACAAGTCCAAACCGGTATTTACAAATACCCGATCAAAGATTCTGTCTTTTTGGGGAATGAAGATGTGAAAAAAGACCATGTGATGGATCGCAAACATCATGGTGGTTGCGATAAAGCATGTTATTCTTATTCAGCCAATCATTACAAATACTGGAAAAAATATTATCCTGATTTGGAAATGCCATGGGGAATGTTTGGTGAAAACCTTACCGTTGAAGGACTAAATGAGGCTGAAGTTTTTATTGGCGACGTTTTCCAAATCGGTGATGCAGTAGTACAGGCAACCCAACCCCGTCAGCCCTGTTACAAACTCGGCATACGTTTCGGCAATCCATTTGTGGTTAAGCAATTTATTCAATCCGGATTCCCGGGGGTTTATTTCAGAGTACTAAAAAATGGCGATGTAAAAGCCGGTGATAAAATGGAATTGCTGGAACAAAAAGATTCCGTTTCAATACAAAAAGTATTTGAACTGCTTTTTACGGATGAGCCTCAAAAAGAAGCCGTAAATTCGGCAATTAAAAATCCATATATTGCTGAAAGCTGCCGGAAAGATCTGATTAACAGATGGGGTGATTGAAATTCCTGTTTGTAATTTGTCATCCCGGTTAATTAAAGCAATCCTGTCCTGAGTTTAACCCGAATTTCATTTATAAACTGGCACCGTACATACGGCTATTTGCCAACCCGTAAAATGACACAGATAATCAGGCAGTTTTAATCTCTCCCGATGTATATTCTTCACGATATTCTGCAATAATTTGCTTCACCTGAGTTGGAGCCACACGCCCGTAAACCTTTTCACCAACCTGAACAACAGGTGCAAGTCCGCAGGCGCCAACACACCGCAGGCAGTTGAGGGAAAATTTTCCGTCGGGAGTGGATTCACCAACTTCAACCTTTAACTGGCGTTTAAATTCAGCAAGCACCTGTTCCGCCCCCCGAACATAACAGGCAGTTCCCATACAAATTGATACCGGAAATTCACCCTTTGGAATCATGGTGAAGAAACTGTAAAAAGTAACTACTCCGTACACTTTTGCCACCGGTGTTTTTAATTCACGGGCAACTACTTCCTGTACTTCTGCAGGCAAATATCCCAGTTTTCCCTGAACCTTATGTAATACATTTATCAATTCGCTCTCCTTATTTTCAAATTCGGTGCAAATATCCTGTATAACCTGAACAGTATTTTCAGCTAATTTTATTTTTGGCATTTTATGTAGTTTATAACCTCTCAAACAATTATCGGCAACAACAAACAACTTTTATTACTTAAGTCCGGTCGAAATACTCTGTATGTAGTAAATGATGCGCCTTTTCACTCATTGGTTTTCCAAGAAATTCTTTGTAAAGTTTCAAAATGTAAGGATTTTCGTGCGACTTGCGTAATTTCTTGTTACCATCTTCTTCATACAAAGCAGCCTGTCGCTTTTTGAGTACCGATGCATCGCCATGGTGATACGGCTGGCCACCGCCACCGATACAACCACCGGGACAACTCATAATTTCAATGGCGTGAAATTCGCTTTTACCAGCTTCAATTTCTTCGAGTAGTTTTCTTGCATTTCCAAGACCATGAGCAATTCCAATATGAACCGGTAATCCGTTAAAATCAATAGTTGCTTTTCGAAGGCCTTCCATACCGCGTAATTCATGAAAATCGAGCCGTGGCAATTCTTTTCCTGTATATAATTCATAGGCTGTTCTTACTGCAGCCTCAATCACTCCTCCGGTGGTACCGAAAATAACTCCGGCTCCGGTTGATTCACCCAATGGCTGATCAAATTCTTCATTTGGTAACCGTTTAAAATCAATATTCGATATTTTAATTAAAGCGGCCAGTTCCCGGGTGGTAAGAGCATAATCAACATCCGGATTACCGTTCACCTTAAATTCATCACGTCCACATTCATATTTTTTAGCCACACAAGGCATGATGGAAACCACCACCAAATCCTCGCGTTTAATTCCAATTTTTTCGGCAAAATAAGTTTTTGCAATGCTGCCAAACATTTGCTGAGGTGAACGGGCAGTTGAAGGAATGTCTTTCATTTGCGGAAACTGATGTTCAAAAAATTTCACCCAGGCCGGGCAACAGGAAGTAAGTATTGGCAATTTTACATCGTTGTCACCTTCCAGAAACTTTGATCAGGCGGCTGAGCAAGTTCAGTACCTTCTTCCATAATGGTAAGGTCTGCGGCAAAATCAGTATCAAAAATATAGTCGAAACCCAGTCTGCGCAAAGCAGCCGCCATTTTCCCCGTAACAAGGGAACCTGTTTCCATACCAAATTCTTCGCCTAATGCAGCGCGCACTGCCGGTGCTGTCTGCACAATTACTGTTTTTGAAGGATCGGAAAGGGCACGTATTACATGGCCGGTTTCATCCACCTCAGTTAATGCGCCGGTCGGACAAACAGCAACACATTGTCCGCAATATGTACAAACCGAATGGTCGAGGTTCATTTCAAAAGCCGGTGAAACAACAGCCTGGAAACCGCGGTTAATAGCCGAAAGCACTCCAACAGTTTGCACTTCGTTGCACATCATTTCACAGCGGCGGCACATGATGCATTTATCCACATCACGAATTATCGCAGGTGAAGTATCTTCGCGGTAAGTGGATTGTTCACCCGGGAAATGAATTTCGCGGATTCCCTGATTATGCGCAATACTTTGCAGTTCGCAATTGCCCGATTTGGCACAGATTAAACAATCGGCAGGATGATCCGAAAGTATCAGTTCCAGCACAGTCCGCCGTGCATTTACAGCGCGAATGGAATGAGAATTTACCACCATCCCTTCAGAAACTTCTGTGCAGCATGCAGGCGCCAGATTTTTTCTTCCTTTAACTTCTACGACACATACGCGACATCCGCCGGGTTTGTTTTCGATATTAAGATCGTGGAGTTTCATGTGGCACAGCGTTGGAATATGTACCCCAATTCCGGAAGCTGCCTCCAGGATGGTTGTTCCTTCTTTTACAACCACCGGTTTATTATCTATTAATAACTGAATTGTATCCATTGGTTCTGTTTTTCAGGGTTAATTGAGTCGGATTGCATTGAATTTGCATTTCTCATAACATACGCCACACCTGATACAAAGCGACTGGTCAATATAATGAGGCTGCCGTCGCTCGCCTGTAATCGCTCCTACAGGGCAGTTACGGAAACAGAGCGTGCAACCGGTGCATAAATCCTCATCAACTTCATATTTTAAAAGTGCCTTGCATTGTCCGGCCGGGCACCTGGATTCCTTAACGTGGGCTTCATATTCGTCATAAAAATTACTGATTGTAGACAACACAGGATTGGGTGACGATTGTCCAAGACCACACAGCGAAGTATCTTTTATTACGTTGCTGAGCAGTTTCAAACGTTCAAGGTCCTCTTCCTTTCCTTTTCCTTCGGTTATCGTTTCAAGAATTTCGTGCAACCGTTTGTTTCCGATACGGCAGGGAGTGCATTTCCCGCACGATTCCTCCAAAGTAAATTCGAGGTAATATTTTGCAATGGAAACCATACAATCGTCTTCATCCATCACAATCATACCCCCTGACCCCATCATCGAACCGGCAGCCAGCAGGTTGTCGTAATCGATGGGAGTATCCAGAAAATCTTTGGTAAGACAGCCTCCTGAAGGTCCGCCTGTTTGCACCGATTTAAATTCCTTGCCTCCTTTTATTCCTCCTCCTATATCATAAACCACTTCACGCAGGGTAGTACCCATTGGAACTTCAATCAGTCCCACATTATTGATTTTCCCTGCAAGTGCAAATACTTTTGTGCCTTTTGATTTTTCAGTTCCAATTTTATTGAACCAGCTCGCTCCTTTATTTAAAATAACCGGAATATTCGCAAATGTTTCAACATTGTTTACATTGGTTGGTTTCCCGTTGTAACCTGAAACAGAAGGAAACGGCGGTTTAAAAGTCGGTTCGCCGCGCAAACCTTCCATTGAATGAATAAGTGCGGTTTCTTCGCCACACACAAATGCACCTGCTCCAAGCCGCAGTTCAACATCGAAATTAAACCCGGTACCCATAATATCTTTACCCAGCAATCCATATTCCCTTGCCTGATTGATTGCCACCCGCAATCGTTCTATAGCCAGAGGATATTCAGCCCTGATGTAAACCAACCCTTTATCAGCGCCAATGCAATATCCGCAAATCGCCATTGCTTCAATGACCGTATGCGGATCACCTTCGAGAATTGAACGGTCCATAAATGCTCCGGGATCACCCTCATCGGCATTGCAAACCACATATTTCTGATCTGCCACGGATTGCCGGGTAATTTCCCATTTCAAACCCGTGGGAAACCCCCCACCTCCACGACCGCGCAAACCGGAATCTTTTATTTGGCCAATTACATCTTCGGGAGTGTAGTCAGTAAGACATTTCCCGAGCGCAAAATAACCATCAAGAGAAATATATTCTTCAATATTTCCCGGATCGATAACACCACAATTTCGTAGTGCAATCCTGATTTGAGTTTTAATTTCGGTATTCATGTTTCTGCATTTAATCATTGATGGTTCGGAAAGAAACAGTTATTTCATTTTCAACCTGTTCTCTTTTTATAATGTAATTCTCAACAATTTCTTTAGCACGCTTTTTATCGACATATCCAAACACTTTTGACTCCGTTCCCGGAAGCTGGACTTCAACTATTGGTTCAGCGTAACAAAATCCCAAACATCCGGTTTGTTTAAATTGAGCATCAATGGCCTGAAATTCACACTCTTCACGCAAAATATTCATAATTTCACGTGCACCTGATGCTATCCCGCAGGTTGACATGCCTATTTTTATTAGCACTGAATCGGTTGAATTTTCCTGTAAGATATCTTCCTTTATCCTTCTAAGATCATCCGGTGATTTAATTTTTTTCATTGATAAAAGTTTATTGAAATCCAGGGTAAATTTCGCTATTTTGCAACAGATGATATATTTTCAAACCATTTGGTAATGCATTGTTAACGTTTAAGAAATGATGTTTTTGAACATGTTTTCTGAACTATGTTTTGAAACATATTTTACTGAAACGATTTGCATTTATTCTTTCAAATAAAATTTGTATTATACCCGTAAAAAATAACACAACCATTCTTAAAAGATGCTGTACTTTAGCAGGATTACTCAGGGAACATTAAATTTCAGAATCTAATCAAAAAACCAAAAATGATATACGATAAATCTTTTTCATTGCCAGGAAATATTGATGATCCGGAATTTTACCAGAAAATCATTGATGCATTGCCGATTCCTATTTTTTACCGTGACCTGAATGGTGTATACCAGATGTGTAATAAATCGCAAGAGCTCTTCATTGGTCTCCCACGCGAAAAAATTATTGGCAAATCGGTTTTCGAAATCCATACAAAACACATGGCTGAAATTTATTCAGGTAGAGACAAGGAACTGCTGGCCAATCCCGACATTCAGATTTACGAAACACAGGTAAAACAGAAAGATGGCAGCACACACAACATTATCCTGAACAAAGCAGTAATCCGCAATAATGAAGATAATATTGTGGGAATTGTTGGCTCAATAAACGATATTACCGAACTGAAACGAACCGAAAAACGCCTTGAAAAAGCACAGGAGTCGATGGAAATTTCCTCACACATGATGCATAAAATCAACATTGGAATAGTAATGATGGACCACCTTCATAAAGTGATTGATTCCAACGAAAGTTTTGCCCGTTTAATGGGAGAAGAATCCGCAGAGCTTTTTGAAACTATTCCCGGATTAAAAGGCGCCGATGTAAACCAGCTGGTTCCTGATGTTATCTTCAAAATGCTGACAAGTATCCTGCATTCCGACGGAGAAATACTCGAACGGGATATTAAATTCCGCAATAAATTGCTGCATGTTTCAGTGGTTTCATTGTATAAGAACAAGGTAGTTGGTGCTGTCATCCGCGACATGTCGGCTCCGCTGCTGGTGCGCGACGAAATTATCAACAGGGCGCAACGCATCAAAAAACAAAATATCGAAACCGTGCAGAAAATAGCTTCGCTGCTGGGCGAAAATGCTGCGCAAACTGAAGAATTGCTTAACTCAATTATTGAATCGTACAGGTATGACGACGACGAATAACCTTGATTATCACGTTGAAATTGACGTTCAGCAAAAACGTCCAAAGGGTGAAATTGCCTGCGGCGATGTTTTCAGGTCAAACATTATCCGGGAAGAAGGACGCACCATTCTTGTATTGAGCGATGGAATAGGCCACGGAATTAAAGCAAGCGTGCTGGCAACCCTTACTGTAACAATGGCGTTAAATTATACCAAATTTCATACAAAGCCAGAGGTTGCTGCACGAATAATCATGGAAGCGCTTCCCAAAAGCAGCGATGGCAAAGAAAACTATGCAACATTTACCATCATTGAAATGGAAGCCGATGGACAGGTGCGCATTATCAACTACGATAATCCGCCGGTTTTAATTTTGCGGAACGGCAAAACTTTTCAACCCAAAGAATACGAACTTAAAATCAGGGGTGAAGAAAACCTGGGCAAGCTGTTGCGATGCCGCGAATTTACCGCCCGCAAGGAAGACAGAATAATTTTTATGTCGGACGGAATAACTCAGTCAGGGCTTGGAAATAACCGGTATCCAATGGGATGGGGAATCGAAAATACAGAAGATTTTGCCTTGAATCAAATCAACAGGATGCCCGGAATTTCGGCAACAAAACTGTCGCGGAAAATAATAAACCAGGCCTCCATGAATGACAATTTTTCTGTGAAGGACGATACAACCTGCGGAGTCATCTATTTCAGGGAACCTCGGAAATTTATGCTGATTACCGGTCCGCCTTTCTACAAAATAAAAGATTACGACTTTGTGGGTCGTATTAAGGATTTCGAAGGGAAAAAAATTATTTGCGGCGGAACCACTGCCGAAATCATTGCCCGCGAACTTCACCTTGAAGTGGAAATCATGCACGGCGCCAAAAATCTCGAATCACTTCCGCCAAGTGCAAAAATGGAAGGATTCGAAATGGTAACTGAAGGAATTTTAACACTGGGTAAAATAGAAGAAATCCTTGTAAATTTCGACAGCGATACACGCCTGCTCGATAGTCCCCCTGAAGAGGTAGTTAAACTGCTTCTTCAGCATGATAGTATTGATATTATTGTAGGAACCCGCATCAACTGGGCACACCAGGACCCGGAACAACCGCTGGAACTTGAACTGCGGAAATTTGTTGTACAACGGATTGTAAAAATTCTTTCGAATAAATTCTTTAAAAAAGTAATGGTGGAATACGTTTAGTTTGTGATTTGCAGCCGATAGCGGCAACCTTGCAATAGTCATTGGTCATTGGTTGTGCTGTGTCCGGCAGGTATTATTCCGAAGTAAAGCAAGGCACCACATCTTCGCTGAAATAAGGCTCCTGATTCACCCAAAACATGTAATCCACATGAAGAAAATCGTTGGCAAATGCATGGAGTAGAGGAACAATATTTTCCCTTTTTTCAAGTATCCGGTCTGAACCTGTTTGTCCAATGTAATTACCATCCTGCACCGCGATTCCAAGTGGTACAGTATATTTCTTTTCGTGCATCATAGCCAGGGCATGATTCAGCTGTCCTTTTCGCTGAACCATCAAATCCGGCGCTCCCAGTCCAACTCCGGTTTCCTCACCAAACTCATAAACCGATCGAAGATATCCTTTATCCTCCCATGGCAACCATTCCCCCGGCATGAAATTGGCATATTGCATGGTTACAGATTGCTGAAATGCCTTTTTAAGCGCAAGCATATTCGCCTTTACAGCATTCAAATACCCTTCCGGTGTAAAGGCAGAATCGTACTTCTGCGATACTCCGATTGCTGTTTCCTGCAGATTGATTCCTTCAATTCGTCCGTCAAATTCATTTCCCAAAGTTTCAAGTAACAAAGCAAAACGATTATGCACACCTGCATTCCAGCGCCGGGCCACCCACCCTTCCGCAACCCCTTCATCGTTGCGCTGCTGAATAGTACCGCCCTCATATTCATCTGCAAGTAAATAATCCGGGATACCAACATAATTCAGACTGAATGTGGCATCCTGCAACTGTATAAACAGTTTCTTTCCAGTTGCACGAAGGTAGTTGTAATCTGCTTCTATTGCAGAAAAATCATACACTCCTCTTTCGGGTTCCAGTTCTTTCCACGAATACATAATTTGTGCTCCCTCAAACCCCGGAATCTTTAAAAACGGGTGATTACGCATAGCATCCCTGTCGCGGGCAAAATACACAAAATGTTTAATGCTGTCCTTTTGAATTGGGCAGGTGGCATTTAAATATTGCTTATACTCATCTAAATACCTGTTTGCAGGATTTCCCGACTGACCAAAACTGAAGATAGAAAGAACAGAACCAAAAATCAGGATAAATATAAATTTTACTGTTGGATGCATTTTAATTTACTTTTCGGTATTGAAGTTAAAAATAACAAATTAGAATCTCCTGAAGCTACTGGAAGCAAAGAAAAATATATCATGGGTTGACTTTACAGCCTTCCTGATATTAATAGACGTACGACATTTAACTTTCATGATGTCTGTCAGGATTATTGTCCGGTCACAAAACCTGCCCTTAACATTCTTTAGCTATTTTTCAACTAAATTCAGACTGAAAATCACGAACTTGCATAGGTTAAAACGTTATAACATGAAGTACCTGACATCCTTGATTCTCATTTTCAGTTGTATTACCTGTTTTTCGCAACAGGAAGAATTTGTACTGGAAGGACAGGTATTGGATTCGACTTCACATCCTGTTTCGGATGCATATATTCTAAATTTCCGCACCCAAAAGCTAAGCATCAGCAAACCTAACGGCATATTTGAAATCAGCGTATTACCGGGAGATTCGCTTGTTATTGCACATCTTGCATTTATCCGAAAAAAAGTAAATGTTTTTAACTTGCTGAAAAATCCGGTCATCATATTACAACCAGACCAGATAAATATTCCGCAGGTGGATGTTTCGCCCAACCGGAAAACGGATTACGATCTTGCCAGGAAAAATATGGCGTCACTTACAGAAATAAAACCAGTATCATACACCAAAATTAAAGTGGAACAACAACCGGCCATGCAGGTAATGACGGAAAACAACCGGAATTTACGTAACGAAGCTGCATCTGTTACCCTTTTGCGTTTTTCGCCTTCCGAAAAAATCGGCCAACTCTTCAAAAAACTTAAAAAGAAAAACAGCGAATGAAAAAAAGCTGCCTGGTTTTAACCTGACAGCTTTTTAGCGTCCTAACTCAAAACTAACTTTTTACCTTTTCTCTAAAACTACTTAAAACTCTGGGTTTGTAACAGGAGTTTATTCTGTTAAATTACCGCTATCGTTTTATATCATTTTCAGTTGATTGATGCAACAAAGTAACTGAAAATGAATGAAGATTGAAAAAATCAGTTGCCTAAAGAGCTCCGGCAAATTGCTGGAATTTAATGTTAATTTTGCTTATCCGGAAACAGGCAGTTGTGAAATGAAGTAAATTTTAACTGAAGTCTGCCGGAAAAAACAACATTATTTTATCCTTGATACTGAATGCATTTTTTCTTCATTGAAAAGGAGAAAAACAAATCATCAGCTTCAGATACCTGTCATTTAGCTCTATTCATTATTTCCCGAAACCTGCCTAAATCATCAGATATATCAGACTGCTGTCCTTTTCCTATCAAAGACATACTAAAGTCGAATTAAAGTTGGTTTAAATTCGATTATAACCAACTTTAATTCGACTTTAATATGAGTTTGGTTCAAGTTTAGTATAGCTTAATCATGTGCCAGGCAGTCTTTTTTAGTTATAAAAATGGAGTAAACTTTTAATCCATAAAGAAGCATCAAAAATACAGCATAGAAGAAATGTACCTGGCTTTAGAAATATGGCAGGAAAGGTGGGTTATCCAGGCTGAATTTTATGAGTGGAAAAAAACACCTGTTCCTCCTGTTATTATTTAGTTAAGAAGTATAATCCGGAGCTGGAGATAATAAGCTTGTAACTGAAACAATTTCCCGGATTTATTCCGGTTAAAGTATCCCCGCCGGTTCACAACCCCATCCGGTTAAAAGCCAATACAAATTTGATTTTCCGCTAATTCCAATGTTGTGTTCAGGTCATCATAATTTAATCTGCCGGGGGAAAAGATATTTTGCTTCAACAAAAAAAGGCACCCCAATCCGGATGCCTCTTTTTATTTATTCTGCAATTATATGCTATGGTTCATCTTCCTCGAAACCTGTTTTACGGAAACCGCCCACAAAAAGGGTATCGTTTGGAATACCGGTACCTTCATCTTCCAGGTCTTCAAACCAGATTTCGAAATAAATGCTGTCGGCCATTACACCTGAAGGCATTTTTACTGCATCTTTAATTACTTTACCATTGCTGACCCTCACCTGTATAGGATATCCATCAACCTGATTCGTAACAGGATCGGGACTTCCGAAAGTCAGATTTTCCGGATTGGCAGGAATACGCACTTTATACGACCAAAAGTTATCCTGATCTGTAATCCATATTTCCTGGCCATTATCTGCTGCAGTGTTATAGGTGTAAACCGGCGTATAACCAACACCAAATGCATCGGTACCATACTGGCTGTGGTTGTACAAAACATACCAGTTTCCATCGAGGGCGCCTGTGGAGCTTTCCCAGATATCCACTTCTTCATCGCATGAAGAAAAGAGGAACAAAAGCAATGAGACGCTAAATATGCTATAAATTATTCTTTTCATTTTAATCGCGTTTTAATTGTTGAACTATTTTTTTGTACCTGTTACAGCAAAAATATCGGCGCCTGCATAAACAGCGTCCCATTTAATTGTGCCGGTTTCAGGGTCATAAGTAGCATTTCTGAAATCTTCCAGTCCATCGCCCCAACCTTCAATATGACTTGTAATTAAAGAGAAGGTATAATCGCTGTTCAGGTTCACATAACCATTCATTGCATAAGCCGGACCATAATCCGAACCAATGGAATAGTAATTGCCCATCAGCCCGTTAACATAAAATACTCCCGTTCCTACTTTTTCCAAAGTCATTTCAAGGCTTCGGGGCCTAGGATTTGTACCATCAGCTTCTGTACGAACTGTAGTTGTTGCATAAGTTCCGCTTAAATCAATATCCGGTGCAGAGGGATCATATACTACCACTGTACGCGATTTTGAAGATGGAAAATTATCTGCATTTACTGCTGTGTATGTAACATCGTAAACACCAATTTCAGAAGTATTGATATTGTCTTCAATTTGTACCTGCCCCGTTACATCTGTTTCTCCTTCAAATGCAGTATAACCCGGTTCGGTATAATCTGAGCCCAGCGGCACCGAAACTGTGTTATCACCGTCGAGGTTAATATCTACATAGTGGGTAATCCGCGAAAGCCCTTCCGACTCTTTCTCGCAGGACGATGCAATGCCCAAAAGGAGAATAAAACTTAAATAATAATATATCGTTTTCATTTTATTTGAATTAAAATTTAACTATTTACCTTCTTTCTGATCCCACCAAACATCCTGTGCAAGGTTTGTTTTCTGCTGCGGTTTATTGGTGTTTCTTGTAATTACAGCATTAGGATAAATGGGTGATGACGGAACATCACCACTTAATTTACCCAGTCCTGCAACTGAAAGCACTAAATCTCCAACCGGGAAATTAAGATAGATATTATTTCTGTCAGCCGGTGTTGTCACCTGTACCGGGTTTACGGCAGGATACTTTGTTCTGTTCCGTTCAAGGAATGATTCAAGATGCTGCAGATTTGCATAAGCTACCCATTTCTGCATGGCAATTGCTTTGATATTTTCTTCCACTGTTCCGTTTGGCCATTCTGCATAACCCCCGGCACCTGTAATTGTATCGGTGATGTTCCAGTAGTTCAGGTTGGCCTGGACACCTGCGTTGTAAAACTGCTCTGCACGCGGGTCATTTGCACGGGCATAAATTTCAGCCAGATAGAAATCCACTTCCCAAACTGACATCAGAGGAATATCGGCAGTAACATCAAATTCCACTGTGCTGTAATCTTCCTGCTGATCGGGTGTTCCGTCATTGTCGGTATCTCCTTCATAAGCAAAATCACCCTGAAGCGATCCCTGATGGCCTCCTGAAGAGGGAGCAACAAACAGTTTATCGATGCGTGGATCATTGTTGGCAGTCAGATAACGCACAAAAGTCATACTCGCAATTACATTGTCGAAGTAACCTGCGTCATAGAATTCAACCATCGGATGACGTTTAGTGTCTTTGTCTTCCCAGATGTTTCCATGAATCATTGCCGTTTCGGTAATGAACCCTCCTGAGTTTGCAAGGGCAACAGCTTCCTGAAGGTTGAATTTCGGAGTTTCCGACAAGCGAATCATCAGTTTCAGTTTGAGTGATTTGGCGAAAGCCAGCCATGAATCCACATCCCCACCGTAGATAAAGTCGTATTCATCGTTTAATGTAGCTTCAGAAAAATCCATTGCAAGCAATGCATCAATCCGTGCCTGCAAATCTTCATAAATTGATTCCTGCGAATCGAATTTTGGCGAGAATAAATATTCATCTCCCTGAAGTGCTTCAAAGTAAGGAATGTCGCCCCAGGTGTCGGTTACAATTTGCCAGGTAAAAATGGAAAGTGCTTCAGCTACAAGGTAATTCCCTGAACCTTCTTCAGAATTTTCTCTAATCGCTTTTAAATCGTTCAGTGCAAATGGCACCAGGTTGTTGTACGCGGTATTAAAGCTTGTTTCATCATATTCATCCAGGAATTTAAACTGCGATGAAGTATGGTCCTGGGTCCAGTATTGCGACCAGAATGCTCCGGCAAAACCCATATCCCACCCCATTAATGCATTGGCAATACTTACCTGTGCAACAGGCATTACTGCCTCGGGGCTGCTCAACTCATTCAGGTTGTTTGGATCCCTGTTGACATCCAGCCAATCATTACATCCCATCAGGGGTAATAATGAGATGAGTGTTATGTATAAAACTTTTTTAAATTTCATAATCCTGTAATTTTTAAGAATTAAAATGTAAATGATAAACCAAAAGTGTAGGATTGGTTTGTTGGATTTGCACCAAACTCACCAAATTTTGCCGAAATATCATTTCCAAACGTTGTTGTTTCCGGATCGATGTATTGGTTTTCAGCCGGTGTCCACAACAAAATATTGTTGGCTACAAACGAAACAGCAACATTGTTCATTCCAATACGATTTGCAACTCCTTTGGGCAAATCGTAAGAAAGCACCACTTCTCTCAGTTTCAGATAAGAACGGTCGATGAAAAACGCATCGGTTTGCTGAAAACCACCTGCACTGTAAAATGTATGCAGGTTAGTTGAAGCCACCGGAATTGTGTTTTCCACATATTCATCACCAACCTGTATCACTGAATTGGGTACAATAAACGGCTGGCGGTTATTATATACTGTTTCAGGGCCACTACCCGTCCAGTGCATATAATCTTTCTGGTATGAATAAATGTAACCTCCGTAACGCAAATCCAATGTTCCGCTTAAAGTAAGATTCTTGTAAGCGAAACTGTTTGTAAAACCTGCCCTGAATTTCTCATTTATACTTTTGTCTTTTAAAACAACTTCATCAGGAGTTGCAACTGGCATTCCATTTCCGTCAACAACGATGTGTTCCACACCATCAATTTCAACAGTTTGCGTCACCTGGGTTTTAAATAAACCCATTTCTTCGCCTTCAATGGCAACAATACTTGCACCTCCGAAGCCACCAAGATTTATTTCGCCTTCGGTTAAACTTTTAACAAGGTTATTGTTTTTTGAAAAGTTAACGCTCATATTCCAGGCAAAATTCCGTGTTCTTACCGGTGAGCCAAAAAGCAATACTTCGATACCCTGGTTTTGCACATCGCCAATATTACTTACAATCGATGTATAACCTGAAGATGGATCAAGTGGCTGAAGGCTTATTAAACCTTCTGTTAACTTATTATAATACGAAATGTCGAAACCAAGTCTGTTGGCAAACATGTTCATTTCGAGTCCAAGTTCGAATTCCTTTGTAATTTCGGGAGCCAGATTCGGACTTCCCAACTGGTTGCTAATCATCCAGGAGTTGGTTCCGTCAAGAGGAAAAACAAGGTTGTCCACTTCCGGATAACCGGGATTTGTAACATATCCTTTTTCATAAACCGGATAAACAACATACGGACCTGCATCGTTACCTGTCCAACCGTAGGCAGCACGAACTTTTAACAAATCAAAGTCTGACATATCGAGTCCTCTTTCTTCAAGAAAATCTGAAACAAGAAAACTTGCAGTTACGCCCGGATAAAAATAGCTGTTGTTATCTTCGGGCAAAGTAGAAGACCAGTCATTACGTGCAGTTACAGTAAAAAACAGGTAATTGTTGTAATCAAGCTGAACGTTTGCATATGCACCATAAAGCCTTCTTTTTTCATAATACTGTGTAGCAATTGCATCGGCAGTACCATTCTGCAGGTTGTAATATCCCGGAACATCAAGAGCAGTAACAGCGCCACTTACTCTTGTATAACCTCTTTCGTTGATGTTGGTACCCACAAGTGCTGTCAGATTCAAACTTTCAGATAAATCTTCATTGTAGTTGAAAAAAGCATCGTGGTTGGTTTCGTACCGTGTTCTTTTATTTACATTATAATTACCGGGCTGGTTCTTCTGGGCATTATAACTTGGCGCTTCTACAGGAATATCAATTTTAGCCTGCCAGCTTTCGGTATTAGTATTTTCAAGGTCTCCTCCAAAACGGTAGGTAAAAATAAGAGCATCGGTAATTTCCAAATCAGCCTGCACTTTTCCGTACAGTTTGTGCCTGATTTGCTCTGAACCATTTTCAAACAACGAAAAGTATGGGTTGACTCCGTAAGGAGTGTAATAATTATTCAGATTATAAAATTTATTGTGATAGTCTTTCATATCAACAATTGAATAATCCTCGGCAATTTCCCATAGGCTTCTGAACACTGAACTTCCCTGTCCGGAAGGAACACCTTTCGTGTTTTCGTTACTGTAGTTTACCGAAGAACTCAATGTCAGTCCTTTCCATTTCTGACTTCCTTTTGTTGAAAGTGTAGTTCTTTTATAGGTATCTGTTGCATCAGGCAAAACACCATCGGTATTATTGTGAGAGAATGACATAAAATACTGGGTATTTTCATCGCCACCTGAAGCTGACACAGAATTTTTATGACTGATACCGTAATCGTAAAAATCACGTACCCTTGATTCAACAAATGCATAAGGTTTTATCAGCTGGCTGTTATCCACGATATTACCCCAAACGCGCTCGCTCCCGTCATATGCAGGTCCCCAGTTTCCGTTTTCATCGAGTGCATGCAATCCGCTCCAGCCTTGTCCAAACATATCCTGACGGGTTGGAATACGTCCAACATTCAGCACTGAAATTGAACCATCATAACTGATCTGGAGTTTATCTCCTGTATTTCTTCCGGATTTTGTTTTAATCAGGATGACTCCATTTGCTGCCCTCGAACCGTATAAAGCGGTTGCAGCAGCACCTTTCAGAATCGTCATAGTTTCGATATCATCCGGGTTAACAGCATTTAATCCTGAACCAAAGTCAACATTATTATTTAATGCGCTACCGGTAGTTACCTGTGAATTTGTAATCGGAATTCCATCAACTACGTAAAGTGGCTGGTTGCTTCCAAAAGAAGAAGCCCCGCGGATAATCACATTTTGTGTCGCTCCCGGCCCAGGGGCACTTGAGATGTCAATACCTGCGACCTTTCCCTGCAAAGCATTCATTGGGTTAACAACCTGTGCTTCTGAAATTTCTTCTGCTCCTATAGAAGTTGAAGCATAACCCAGTGATTTTTTCTCCCTGGATATACCTAAAGCTGTTACAACAACTTCATCAACCCCTATTACATTCGGATCCATTTCTGCATCGACAACCGTGCCGGTTATCGGCTTTTCAACTGTCTTCATCCCAACAAAGGAAAATACGATTGTTTGGGCATCATTAGGAACTTCCAGACGGTATTCCCCGTCCACGCTGGTTATTGTACCAATTGTTGTTCCTTTTACAGATACCGAAACTCCAGGAATTGGAGTGCCATCTTCCGAAGCTACAACCGTACCGGTTATAATCCTGGTTTGTGCGCTGGCAATCATATTTCCCATGAAAAGGAGAATCGCCAATAAAAGTGCAATCTTTTTCATTGAAATAGTTTTAAAATATTTATTAATAAATCAGCTATAAAAAAAATAATATGTGTTTCCTTAAAAGGTGAAGTAATCACGCTCCCCCAAGCGTTTAATGATTACTCACGGTAAAACAAATTTTCCTTAAATGTTAAAAATCATTAACGGAAGCAAAATTAAAAAAAGTATTTCATTATGAAAATACTTTATAATAATCTGTTGTATTTTATATTTTTTAACAACCTGCCTGGCCAAAAACAGATGTTAGTACCGAAATGAAATTAAACTCGAATCATGCTGCATTGTGTTTTACCAATGTAGTTTAAACCTTTATCATCTTCAGGATTTTATTCCTCTGTCCGGCCAATATTAAATTTACGTTTAACATGGAAAAAATGAAAGTGGCAGATTTGATATCTGCATTAGCCTGATAAACGGGATAGATTGTTAGTGAGAGTCGTTATCAGACAGGAACACCACCAGGTTATTTGCAATTTACTGCACACCAAACAAAAGGCTGTATCACAAAGGCAGCCTTTATTAATGTATGCCACAGTCATATTCCATAATAGTTTACACAATCTAATTTACACCCTCAGAAACACGGGCCGAAACATGAATGCTGTCAGACTTCTATAAAAAGATTGCGAGCAAAAGGGTGAATGCTGTCAGACTTCTATAAAAAGATTGCGAGCGAAAGGGTGAATGCTGTCTCACTTCTATAAAAAGACTGCGAGCGAAAGGGTGAATGCTGTCAGACTTCTATAAAAAGATTGCGAGCGAAAGGGTGAATGCTGTCAGACTTCTATAAAAAGATTGCGAGCGAAAGGGTGAATGCTGTCTCACTTCTATAAAAAGACTGCGGGCGAAAGGGTGAATGCTGTCAGACTTCTATAAAAAGATTGCGAGCGAAAGGGTGAAAGCTGTCAGACTTCTATAAAAAGATTGCGAGCGAAAGGGTGAATGCTGTCATACTTCTATCAAAAGTCTGCGAGCGAAAGGGTGAATGCTGTCAGACTTCTATAAAAAGATTGCGAGCGAAAGGGTGAATGCTGTCAGACTTCTATAAAAAGACTGCGAGCGAAATGGTGAATGCTGTCAGACTTCTATGAAAAGACTGCGGGCGAAAGGGTGAATGTTGTCTCACTTCTGATAAAAAACAGGGATCAGAAATAGGAATGTTGTTTCACTGGACACTCTTGCTGTTGGCTAATGGCAGGCAGTTACAAACCCAAATAGTGGCCTTTCACCACCAGGTTGTTTACCATTTACTGCATACAATACAAAAAGGCCGTCTTTGCAGACAGCCTTTTTTGTATTGTATTTGATAACCTTCCAGAATTAAAGGTTACCGGTTTAATTTATTACTGAGGCAGCTCATGAGTTACAGTGTACGAACTTCCTGATTTAACGATTTTAAGTAACCTGTAAACATCCATTTCCCATGCATCGAAATAATCTTTTGTATAGGTAGAAGTTTTGGCACTGTCAAAAACACCATCGAATTGCATAATTGAACCGTCAGGTTTTTGAACCTTTACTGTATAGTTTGCAGCATCACCTATTAATTCGTAAGGATCGATTCCGATTAAATACACCCCGTCAGCATCACCATTTTCAACCATTGTTGAAATTTCAGGATTATCGGCTGTTGCAGCTGCAGACCATGCACCTTCGGCTTCAGAAATACCCAGCATATCGAAATCGCTGTGTCCTTCTGCAGGGTCTTCCCAACCAAACTGAACCACCAAACCCTCAGGGTTCTGACTTTCAATAGTTGCAGTAAACTTTGGATATTCAGTATCAGGATGCAACACATAACGGTTTGCAACACCACCAAAGTTTCCTACTTCAAATTCTATAGTTTCAGGCTCTTCAATCATAGCATCGTTCTTGATGATAATTTTAACCTCGACACTTGTAGAATAAGGAGCCATAACAGCGCTAACAACTTCATAATCGTCTTCAGTTGCAGTTCCGCCAGTCTGACGGGCAGTGAAGGTCACCGACTCATCCATCATTTTATCGAGTGTCACATCAAAAACAATTACATCTTCGTTGTATTCGTTAACAACGCCCCCATCATAATTTGTTTTTTCAGTAATTGTAGCCAACGGCTTTAAGTTTGGATCTGCCACCGGGCTTACCTCTTGATCCTTGTCGCACGATATGGCCATTACCATTGTAAGAAGGACAAGAGCTATTTTATAATTCAATAATCTTTTCATTTTAAAATAATTTAGCATTTATAAATAACTATCGCCTGACATAGTCGACCACATACTGACGACATCCTGTAGATACACAGATTGAGTATTCAACATGTAAAACACCGGTTTCTTTATTATAAGAACCTTTTGTCGTTCCTTCCACCCAGTTGGAATACGTATCCACAAGGTTTTGTCCCGGAATTGTAATTACTTCACAAACATCGAAGAAAGTAAAACCGGGAGTGCCGCCCAAATCATCCTGAGTCCAGTGACCAACTTCTGAAGTGCGGTATTGTCCGACACCTGTTTCAGAAATAACATCTACAAATTCGCGGGTTGTCTGTGAACCGTCATAATTTGTCCAAACCATTGTAGCATCGTATGTTCCGGCAAGTTCTGAATTACAAAGGTAATTCAGGTCGATAGTTAACTTCTTGCCATTTGCAATCACGTTATCTGCACCTGTTGCACTTACTGCTTTTAAAACCAGAACCGGTGACTCAGCCAAAGGAGCTTCAATACCTTCTGTTAAAAGTTTAATTGGCAATAATCCAAGCAAATTGTTATCTGCACTTAAGGTGATGGTTTTGTTTGGTATTGTATAATGAACTCCTTCAATTGCTGTAGAAGACGCATCCGCTTCAACAGTAACAGTAACATCCTGCGACACATCGGATTTTGTGGGTCCTGCAACCTTCATCGGAATATTGAAATCATAGGTATCGCCATTTGCAATGCCTCCGATAGTCATTGAGTTTTCTTCGAATCCAGCTAAGTTTGGACCATTACCCCAATCATCTGTCATTGCCCCATCATCCACAAGGCACGATGGAACTACAGCCAGTGATAAAATCAATAGTAAAAAATAATTTATCTTTTTCATGGTTGTCATTTTTTTTAATTAGCCCAAAAAATCTTATTTGTAAACGGATCTGCCTGAGTCGGAACTTTAGCAGCATTTGCAGATAATTCGCTTGCCGGATACATTAATCTTACCGGTCGATCTGGTTTTGCTGATTTTCTTGAAACCGGAAGATTTGAAGGATAGCCGGTGCGGTTGTAGTCGAACCAGGATTGAATAGCTGTAACTCCATTCAATGCTATCCACTTCTGAGTAATAATTGCTTCAAGTTTATTATCAGATGCTCCCCAGTTAACGAGTTCTTTTGAAGTTTGTCCGTAATAATTTTGAGCACTGTCAAGACCCAGGTAATAAAATGAAGCCTGGATACCTTCTTCGTAAAGTGTTTTTGCATCATCAGAAATTAATCCTTTTAATGCAGCTTCAGCCTGAAGAAATTTACATTCAGCCAACGAGAAAATATTTGCTCCCATATCAGGTCCTTTTAAGATGCCAGGGCCAATGTTTGAAACTTTTGAAGGTTCGTACTGGTCAACAACAGGATCATCGTATTTTTCCAATCCCTGCGGAACACCCAGATGACCGGTTTCGGGTTCTTCATAAATATAATTTACCCTTGGATCATTATTTGCAATTAAATAATCAAGCACGTACTGTGTAGCACAGGTTGCCTTGTGGTTCATCGTCCAGGTTCCTGCTACATCCTGTCCGTATGCATTCCACATCGGATTTTGTTTTCCTTCTTCCTGAACATAACCAGGTTGAATTAAAACATCGGAGGTAATAAAACCTGAACCTTCACTTGTTATTTTAGCCATTTCAGCATTAATGTACCCCTCACGTCCGGCCATATCCGACTGGCGAACCAATATTCTTAATTTTATTGTATTGGCAAATTTTTTCCATTGGGTCATATCGCCTTCAAACATAAAATCATCATCACCCGGTACTTCACCGTCTACTGCTCCGTCAATCATCATGATAGCTGAGTCCAGCTGAACCATTAGATCTTCATAAACAGTCTTTGCATCATCATATGAAGGTGCTGGGTTTTTACTTCTACCCAATGCTTCTGAATAAGGAATATCTCCATAAATATCAACAAGCATCTGGAAATGGTAAGCTTTCATGATCTTTTCAATTGCTTTGTAATTATCGTATTCACTTCCGAACTGGTCCAAAGCATTGTATTGCTTTAATGCGGAAGAATAAGCATAATCGAAAAGCTGATCGTAAAAGTTAGGAGTTACCAGGTACAGGAATTCTTCGGTGTACCATGAATAACCATCACTCTGACTCCAGTTATACATCATCATATTTCCGAAACAGTTTGTGTACCTGTCAGCCTGAATGTAATTTGCAGTATAGGTCTGAGCAACTGGTAAAATCAGATCAGGAGTTACAACCGTTGGATTATTTGGATCGATGTTTACATCCAGATAATCTTTACATGATGCCGTAAAAAGAATTGCGGCAATCATCAATATATTTAAAATTCTATTCTTCATGATTTTTACAATTAAAATTCAATATTTACATTAAAACCATAGGAGCTTGTTGGAGGTGATTGTATATATCCTCCAATACCAATTGCATTGTAGTTCGTACTGCTGTTTGTACTATTGTTGAATTCCGGGTCAGCAAACCTGTTTTCTTCCGGTAACAATGTAAATACATTGCGTGCTATAAAACCAATTCTCAATTTGCTGATTGGTGTAGTATTCAAAAATCTTGATGGCAATGTATAGCTAACAGCCAGTTCTCTTAACTTAAGCGCTGTTGCATCTCTCACATAGTTTTCTTTAATTTCATTGTAGGTATTTTGCCAGAATCCCATGATACCATCAGAAATCGGGATGTTGGTATTTTCAACATAAACGCCGTCACTTACTTCAATAACTGAATTCGGAATTACAAAATCCTGGCGGTTTGCAGAAACACTTTCCTGTCCGCGGCCTGTAAATTCCATTTGATCAGCCAGCTGTGCGTAATACACATGGCCTGTTCTGTAATCGAATGTTGTCGAGAATGTGAATCCTTTAAAATTGAAAGTATTTGTTAACCCTACAATATAATCGGGAGTTGTTTTTCCCAGCGGAATCATTTCGCCAACCAAAGGATTACCACTTACTGCATCCACAACAATTCGTCCCTGATCGTCGCGTACATAAGATGAAGCTTTAACCTGCGGGAATGCCATATCTTTAATTGCATAAATTCCACGGGTTGCAGTTGTAGAAATTGCAACTTCAGTTAAATCGTCAGTAATTTTTTTAACTACAGTTTCATTTGAAGTATAGTTAACATTGATATCCCATCTGAATTCACCATTGAATGGAGTTGCTCCGAAATTAATTTCAACACCACTTCCCTGCAATTCTCCGATGTTTGTTAGGAAACCTGTAGCACCTGAAGCATCCGACGGAGTTGTATTTGTGATAAGGTCGGTTGTAGTCGTTGTAAAATAAGTAGCATCAAGTGAAATAATGTTTTCGAACAAACCAAGATTTAAACCAATTTCTGTTGTATTGAGTTTTTCCTTTTTAATATTGGCGTCAACTGTTGTGTTGGCTAAAAAGAAACCGTTAATACTTCCATATGGGAACGAGCCTGACTGGGAGTAGGTTTCATTAATTCTGTACGGGTCTAAATCGTTGTATACTGTAGAATTACTTGCTGTAATTTTTGCATAAGATAAAACAGGACTGTCTTTCAAGCTGCTGATTGCATCAGAAATTACAAAGGATACACCCACTGAAGGATAGAAATAACTGTTATTATCTTCCGGCAAAGTGGAAGTCCAGTCATTCCTGCCTGATAAATTCAGGAATAAGTAGTTTTTATACCCAAAGGTAAAATCACCAAAATATCCGTAGGTTCTTTTTTTGTATCCGTCCGCCAAACCTTCCAGTTCGCCGGTACGGTTTGAAATGTCGTAAAAATCAGGGATACTTAAATTTCTTCCTGTCATTTCTGAATTTCTCGAATCAATAGAGTATAAAGAAGCTCCGATGTTTGCATTCAATGTAAAATCGTTGGTGAAATCATAATCAATATTGAAAATTGCATCACCTGTGATAGTACTGGTCTGGAATTCTGAATCAGTAACAAATGAAGATACTCTTGAATGGCTTGGTTGCAAATCAGGGTCAAAATCCTGTGCGGCACGCCAGTATTTTCCATATCCTGAAACACGGTTTAAACCTGCTCTACCGGTTAAATTTAACCAGTCTGTAATGTCCCAAAGTGCTCTCAGGTTACCAATAATCCTGCTCGTATTATCAATATCGCGGTTGGTATCAACAGCCCAATAAGGGTTCTCGTAATAACCATTGTAATAAGTATCAGGTGTAGCATACAAATCTGTACGCCAGTTTTTATAACTTGATAACGGAATGTTTGCAGGAGTATTTAAGATAAACCAGTACAAGTAACGATCCTGATCTCCGATATGTTCTCCAACAACATTTGTTTTATCCTGCATGAAACTGATATTTGCACCAATTTCAATATCCTTAATGCGTTTGCTTGCATTTACCCTGAAAGTATAACGCTGATATTCATCACTCGGAACAATACCTGTAACATCTTGTTGTCCAACAGAAAGATACATTCTGCTGTTATTTGAACTACCACTTACATATGCTGTATTTTGAATGGTAACACCGCGGTTATAAAAATCTTTAAGGTTGTTTTGAACCGGTGCGTAAGGAACTTCCTGATAAGATCCATCAGGGAATGTTGGTCCGATCTGACGAAGCGTACCATCAAAACGAGGACCCCAGTTTGTATTCTCAATATTGTCATAAGCGCCTTCCCAACCTGTACCATGTTCAGTCTGAAAGTCCGGCATGTAAGCCACTTCTTCGAAAGTAACGGCGGAATTTAGCCCAACGATATAATTTTGTCCCACTGCTCCTTTTTTGGTAGTAACCAAAACAGCACCGTTTGCAGCGTATGAACCGTATAAAGCCGCTGCAGTAGCACCTTTCAATACGTTGATGCTTTCAATGTCATTTGGGTTTAAATCGTTAAATGCGCCCAAATTTGCCTGCGATCCATCAATAACAATTAAGGCTGAGTTATCAGCACTGATAGAACGCAAACCTCTTAAAAGAATTTGAGTTGAAGGATTAACACCATTATCCTGGATGTTAATCTGCAGACCCGCAACTTTACCAACCAAAGCTGTGGCTGCATTTGTGGGCTGTGCAACCGACAATTGCTCATTGTTCAGACCTTGTGTCTGGTAGGTAATTTCACGTTTTTCACGCGAAATACCAAGAGCAGTTACAACAACCTCGTCGATTCCAAGGACATCGGCTTCCATACTCACGGCAAAATTGGTTTGATCACCAATCTGGACTTCTTGATTTTTCATCCCAACAAAACTAAATACCAATGTTTTGGCGTCATTCGGAACCTGCAGGTTGAATTCACCATTAATGTTGGTAATAGTTCCAAGGGTTGTTCCCTTCACAGATACCGAAACCCCGGGAATTGGCGCACCATCCTCATCCGAAGTAACCGTCCCGGTTAAAACCTTCGTTTGAGCATTGGCAACCAAATTTCCCATGAAAAGGAGAATCGACAAAAAAAGTGCAATCTTTTTCATAGAAATAGTTTTAAATTAATTAATTAAACAGCTATAAAAAAATTATAAAAAGTGTTACCTATTAACGTGCAGTAATCACGCTCCCCCAAGCGTTTACAGACTACTATCACGATATAACCAACTATCCTTTAAATTAACTTTCAAATGTTAAAAAATATTAACAATGGCAAATTTAAAAAAAGAATTCAATTACAAAAAAAATATGTTGTTTTATTGGGGCCTTACAACTTCAAATTGACAGAATCTGATAGCATCTTTAATTAAAAAGTAAGTGTTGGAGAGAAATAAATAAATTTTTTATTTTTCTATAATATTCAGAATAAATTTTAATCATGCATCACAGGTTGCAGCATTTCCGATGGTCAAATCAGTAATCTGTAGCTTGCAAAATCCTGTACGTAAACTATAAAATGTTCATCAACTGAACTAGTTCACTGATGTTAAAATAATTATTCTGATTGCTCTTTGTTATATTTGTTTCCTGAACGTCTGTTAATAATGGATTATAAAAAACAGCATCTATTCCAAAATTAAGAGCTCCAATAATATCTGATTCCCAATCATCACCAATCATAATACTTCGTTTTTTTTCGGCATTAGCCGATTTAACTGCGTATTCAAAAATCTCATAAGCCGGTTTGGGCATTTTAATATCTTCTGAAATAAATACCTTCCTAAAATAGGTATCAATCCCCGAATTTTGTAATTTTTTATACTGCACTTCCCTGAAACCGTTGGTAATAATGTACAATTGATATCTTTTGCTTTTTAAATAGCTTAATACTTCCTGTGCACCATTCTTTAATCTGTTTTGATTTGGCATGCATCCGAGGTAGTAATTGTTAATTTCCTCCGGATTAATCCCTGCTATTTTCAATTCATCAAAGGTATCCTGAAATCGCTTAACAATCAGCTCTTTTTTTGTTACTGTTTTATTCCTGTAGCTATTCCATAAAAGTTTATTATTTCTTGAATACAATTCAAAAAAGTATTCAAAATCTACATTTTGGCCAAAAATGGAGTAATGGGCAAAAGTCTGTTTCATTGCCGAAACCGAATTCTGGTTAAAATCCCAAAGAGTGTTATCGAGGTCAAAAAAAATGTGTTTGTATTTATTAAACGGCATGAATTCTTATTCTGCTTCCTTTACTAATTCTTCTGACTTTTCCTTTTTCGGCTGACCCTCCGCAACAATAACAATTTCACCTTTGGGCTGATGTTCCGAATAATAGTCACGCAGCTCATTCAAAGTTCCCCGTTTTATTTCCTCAAACAGTTTACTGAGTTCACGGCAAACACAGGCACGTCTTTCCTCTCCCAAAAATTCGGCTAACTGCGTGAGTGTTTTCACAAGGCGAAAGGGCGATTCGTAAAACACCATCGTTCGTGTTTCGCCGGTAAGTTGCTGCATCCTTTTCTGCCGCCCCTTTTTTTGCGGCAAAAAGCCTTCGAAAACAAACCTGTCGGTTGGCAAACCTGAAACGGCAAGTGCCGGAATTAATGCTGCCGGACCGGGTAAACATTCAACCTCAACATTATTTTCGATACAACTCCGCACGAGTAAAAATCCGGGGTCGGAAATCCCTGGAGTTCCTGCATCCGAAATCATTGCTACCAAATTGCCTGCTTCAATTTTTGAAACAATGGATTGCACAGTTTTATGTTCGTTGAATTTATGGTGCGGAACCAATTTCTTTTCAATTGAAAAATGATGCAATAACTTTGATGAAACCCGGGTATCTTCTGCAAGAATAAAATCGGCTTGCTTTAAAACAGTTAATGCACGCAATGTAATATCTTCGAGATTGCCAATAGGTGTAGGAACTAATACAAGTTTACCGGAATTAATCATTGAAACCTTCGTTTAACAAGATGAACAAATTTCAGACTGGTTTCATTTTTCCTCCATTTAAAGTTTTGTCGCAGATAATCCACTGCTTCTTTAATGTCATTCATTGAATCGAGCGCAGTAACTGTTTCGGCAAATTTCTCTGAATTCCCATTGAATAATTCACGAATGTACTGGAACCTGTCATTAATACCTATTGATGTTTTTATACTGCTAACCGGCCTGTTCGACAACTTAAATTCCAGCTTGTTTTGGTCAGGAATCATATCATTTACCGATTTTCCTTTCAGGAAACTATCGCCTAATCTTGCATTTGCCTGTGTTATCTCCGATTCTTCCTGCAACATGTCATCCTCATTTTCATCCTGATGAGATACTTCTGTTTCATTATTTTGCTCTTCTGTTTCATTTGGCAGGAATTTCTCTTCTGCCACTACAGGTTGAACTTCTTCTTTCAAGACAATTTCTTTTTCCTTTGTGTCTTCCACTTCAGCAACTGTATCCGGTTGATGTTCAACAATGCTTTCCTGAATTTCAGCAACTGTTTCTTTTATCTGTTCAAACCGTTCTTCTTTTACAGAAACCGGAGTATCCTGATCGTCATTGTCATTCAGATTAATTAAATGAATCAATTGTTTTACACCTTTTGCACGGGTGTGGATAAATTCCATTTCAAACTCGTTGAAACTTTTCTGCATTTTAACATCTGCAATCAGCTCTTCGAGTTCACTCATATCTTTTCGTAAAATTTTTAGCAATTTTTTATTTTCCATTCTTTGCAGGGCTGTTATTTTTTAAAGATTATTTTTGTAAAAATACTAATTTCTTATTCATATAACGTAAATGTTTATTGAAAGGGATATAAACAGCCATAAAAAAGTTGGCAATATCGAGGTTGTTACGGGTTCCATGTTTTCAGGCAAAACCGAGGAATTAATCCGCAGGTTGAAAAGGGCAAAATTTGCACGCCAGAAAGTTGAAATTTATAAACCTGTTATCGATGTGCGCTATTCGGAAACCGAAGTTGTATCGCATGACGAAAATGCCATCCGCTCATCACCTGTTGAAAATTCGTCCAATATTTTACTTCTTACCGGTAATGTTGATGTTGTTGGAATTGACGAAGCCCAGTTTTTCGATAAAGGATTGGTGGAAGTGGTGGTGAAACTTGCAAATATGGGGATCAGGGTTATCGTGGCAGGATTGGATATGGATTTTAAGGGAATTCCGTTTGGACCAATGCCGGGATTAATGGCAGTTGCCGATCATGTGACAAAAGTTCATGCTATTTGCGTTCGCTGCGGAAGTATTGCTCAATTCTCACACCGGCTTTCAGAAAAAGAACAGGTGGTATTGCTTGGCGAAAAAGAACAATACGAGCCGCTTTGCCGCAGTTGTTTTTTAAAGGCAACCGAGACCGAAAACTTAAAAAGGACTAAATAAATCTGCAGTAAATAAAATAACAAAAGTTGAAATGATTGATTTCACTTTACAGGAAACAGCACAAATAATTAATGGAAAACTGGTGAAACAATCCAGTCTCCAAAATCAAAGGATATCACTGATTGCTACAGACAGCCGTACAGTTTTCAAAGGAGAAAATGTTCTGTTTTTTGCCTTAAAAGGGCCACGCAACAATGGCCACAATTACATTCCTGAACTTATAAAAAAAGAAGTTCGTGCATTTGTTGTTTCTGAAGAAGAAAATATGAATACAAATGCTGATTTTATTCTGGTAAAAGACACCACTGCAGCATTGCAAAAACTGGCGGCTTTTCATCGCGCAGGATATCATTATCCGGTAATTGGAATTACTGGCAGTAACGGAAAAACGATCGTTAAAGAGTGGCTTTTCGATTTATTGTGTGACAGGTTTTCAATAGTACGTAGTCCTAAAAGTTTTAATTCCCAAATTGGAGTGCCATTATCTGTTTTGCTGATGAACGGAAACTTCAACCTCGGAATTTTTGAAGCAGGTATATCACAACCCGGAGAAATGGCCAGACTTGCAGAAATTATCAAACCTGATTTAGGAATTTTCACCAATATCGGAGATGCACACCAGGAAAATTTTACATCCAAAAAACAAAAGATAGCTGAAAAGCTGTTGTTATTCATACAAGCCCAAAAGTTAATTTATAGAATTGATGATGAAGTATTAAAAAAGGAGGCTGAATATTTTTGCAATCAGCATTCCATTGATCAAATTTCCTGGACATTAACCAACAGAAAAGCTAAATTTCAGTTTAAGGCTTCGGATAAAAATGGCACCACCGAAATAAAAGTACAAACCGGGAACAAAAGTTACAAATTCATTATTCCGTTTACTGATGATTCTGCTGTTGAAAATGCGTGCCACTGCTTTGTTGCAGGTTTCGAATTAGTGCAGAACAAGAACAGATTCATTTCAAAATTCAAAGAATTAATGCCTGTCGCTATGCGACTTGAAATAAAACAAGGAATCAACAACAACCTTTTGATCAATGATTATTACAATTCTGATTTTACTTCGTTAACGATTGCACTTTCTGTTTTACACCAACAGGCAAAAAAGGGACACCTGCGAAAACTTGTAATTCTTTCGGATATTCAGCAAACCGGGATTCCCAGGGATGAATTGTATGTTCGTGTTAACCAAATACTGAAAGAATGGAAAATTGATGCATTAATTGGAATTGGTCCTGAAATTTTAACCCGTAAAAATGATTTCTCACTTCCTTCAACCTTTTATTCATCGCTGAATGAATTTGAAAAAAGTTTTAACCGCGCCGGGTTTCGCGATTCTGCAATCCTGATTAAAGGCGCCCGTTCGTTTACATTCGAGAAAATATCATGGTTGCTGCAGCAAAAGGCGCATCAAACTGTATTGGAAATTAACCTGAACGCCCTGGTTCATAATCTGAATACATTTAAAGAGTTGCTGAAGCCTGAAACAAAAATCATGGTAATGGTGAAGGCTTTTTCCTACGGAAGTGGGGACACTGAAATCGCAAAACTTCTTCAGTTTCAACATGCAGATTATTTTGCAGTTGCAGTTGCTGATGAAGGTGTCCAACTGAGAAATGCAGGAATTCAAACACCGGTGATTGTGATGAATCCTGAATCCCACAGTTTTCAACACCTCATCGATTATCATCTGGAACCTAATATATACAGTATTCCGCTTTTGGAAGACTTCCTGAAGATTGCAACAGCTAACGCTTTGCAAAATTTTCCCGTTCATTTGAAAATAGACACAGGAATGAACAGGCTTGGATTAAAAACCGAAGATGAAATAGTTCGTGTAATCAACAGAATAAAATCATCAGACAGTTTAAAAATAAAATCAGTTTTTTCACACCTTGCCGCAAGTGATGATCCTTCATTTGATGATTTTACCAACGAACAATTTTCAAAATTTGAAGCTCTTTATTCTCAAATAATAAATTCATTTTCATTTAAAATAGACCGGCACATTCTGAATTCAGCCGGAATTGAAAGGTTTCCTGAAAAGCAGTATGAAATGGTCCGGCTTGGAATTGGCCTTTACGGTGTTTCTGTGACAGGATTACCACTTGAAAATATCAGCACCCTGAAAAGTACAGTTTCGCAGGTAAAAAATGTACATCCCGGCGAAACTGTGGGCTACAGCCGGAAAGGCAAAGTTCAGAAAGAAAGCAGGATTGCTGTTGTCCCTTTGGGTTACGCCGATGGATTGGACAGGAAACTTGGAAATAAAAAAGGTTCTGCAATGGTGAACGGACAAAAGGTTCCGATAATTGGAAACATTTGCATGGACATGCTCATGCTTGATGTTACAAATATAAATGTTGAGCAGGGTGACCGGGTAGAATTTTTTGGTACCGGAATTTCGGTTTCTGAAGTTGCCGAAAATGCAGGAACAATTCCTTACGAAATTCTAACCGGGATTTCAGAACGGGTAAAACGGATTTATTTACACGAATAATTAACCAAGTTTGCTGACCCTTTCAAGCCGGTTCACATCGAGCACTTTAATTTTCCGGCCGTCAATAGCAATCATATTTTCGTTGGCAAAAGTGGAAAGCGTCCGTATAGCATTCGAAGTTGTCATGTTCGACAAATTAGCAATATCTTCGCGCGAAATGTAAACCTTCAGGGTTAATCCATCGGGTTCGAAACCGTATTTGTTTTTCAGCAATACTATTGATTCTGCCAGTCTCCCGCGGATATGTTTTTGGGTAAGTGTAACGGTCCGTACATTTGAAAAGCCAAGTTCACGCGCCAGTTTCCTGATGATTTTATGAGAAAACCAACTGTTTTTTAAAGCTGTATTTACAATGAATTCAGAAGTTATTGTGCAAATCAACGATTCTTCGAGCGTAACTGCTGAAGCAATGTGATTTTCTTCGGCAAGCAGCGACCGGTATCCAATAATACCAAGAGGTTTCGACATGCGGATAATTTGTTCGCGGCCCCCAATTCCTTCCTTGAAAATTTTTACTTTTCCAACAATAAGTTGTAAGAAACCGGATGGTTTTTCACCTTCCTTAAATACAAATTCATTCCTTTTGTATTGAGCGAAAGAAATATGATTACTCAGTTCTTCCTTTTCATCCCGATTTAAAAGATAAAATATTGAATTCGGGTTTTCTGCAATATCCTTTACCCCCGCTTTTAACTTTGACATATGGAAAAGTATGCATTAAATACTGCTTCAAAGTTAAAAATTTTGTGAAAATTGCTCCTATTTAAAATTGCAAATTTAAAGTCTTAATGTAATAAAAACATTGAATTGGCCCACCTATTTAAAACCATATTAACCGCTTAACTAATACCGGGCGACCAATGGCATTTTACGGCCAAATCCGAATGCTTTTGAACTTACCCTCAAAACAGGTGCTGCCTGAAACCTTTTATATTCATTCATATTCACCAGGCGGATTATCCGGTTCACAACATCAGAATCGAAGCCAAGGGCAACAATTTCTGCCGGTGTTTTATTCAGTTCAATGAAATTAAATAACATCTGATCCAAATCGTTGTACTCGGGCAGCGAATCAGTATCCTTTTGGTCCGGACGAAGTTCGGCTGACGGTGGTTTTGTAATCGAATTTTCAGGAATAATTTCCTGCTCCCGATTGATAAAACGGGCAAGTTTAAACACATCGGTTTTATACACATCGGCAAGAACGGCAAGGCCGCCATTCATATCGCCGTACAAAGTTCCGTAACCAACTGCCGACTCACTTTTATTGGTTGTATTCAGTAAAATATGGCCAAATTTATTTGAAACTGCCATTACAAGAATTCCCCGAACACGCGCCTGAATGTTTTCTTCAGTCACTCCGGGAGTGGTTCCTTCAAACAGCGGGGCAAGTGTTTTATCAAATTCATCAACAGCATCCTGAATGCTCAAAACATCATACCTTATTCCAAGGTTTTCTGCCAGTTTCCGGGCATCCTCCACACTATGTCCCGAAGAATATTTTGAAGGCATCAGCAATACCCGCACATTTTCGGCTCCCAAAGCGCGAACCGCCAGAACTACCGTTAGTGCCGAATCAATTCCACCTGAAAGACCTAGTGTGGCTTGCTTAAAATTCATTT
Organism: uncultured Prolixibacteraceae bacterium; assembly: GCA_963816685.1. Lineage (GTDB taxonomy): Bacteria > Bacteroidota > Bacteroidia > Bacteroidales > Prolixibacteraceae > CAVYUC01. Next base: position 33,912 of record CAWFMB010000027.1, read on the forward strand.
TCCTGAAATAATCGCGGATTCCCAAAACCAGCGCATCGTGAATCTTTTGGATATAATCAGTTGCCGGTTGCAACTTTTGCTGACCTGAATTTTTTGAATCGACAACTAAATAATCTTCCTCAAAATATTTCAGCTCCTTTACAATTTCACCTTCTGAATTAATATAAACCGAACCACCATCGAATATCAATTCTGTTTGTGCTCCAACCTGATTTACGTAGAAAACCGGTAATTTATATTTTCTTGCCTTTGAAACCAGAACATCTTTCCGCCAGCTTTCCTGATTATACGAAAATGGTGAAGCAGAAATATTGACAACAAACCCGGGGTTAAATTTCGACAGTTCCTGCAGAGGTGAAACCTGATAGAGTTTGTCTTTTCCAAATTCGTTGGCAGTGGGTTGCTCATCCCACAAATCCTCGCAAATGGTAACTGCTATTTTTTCCCCTTTATATTCAACAATATGGAATTCCTGGTTCGGCTCAAAATGGCGGTATTCATCAAAAACATCGTAAGTTGGGAGCAACGTTTTATGATGAACAGACTGAATTTTTCCATCATTTAAAAAAATTGCAGAGTTATATAATGTTTTACCCTGTTCGTTTTCATTAACCAGCGGAACGCCAATAATTGCAGCGACCCCTTTACAATGTTCAGCAATCAGCTGAACTGTTTTTTCTGCCCTATTTATGAATTCTCTTTTCTCCAGTAAATCATGCGGATAATAGCCTGTAACAGAAAGCTCGGAAAAAATAACCAAATCAGCGCCTTCATTTTTTGCGCGTTCAATATTTGAAATCATTTTTGCCGCATTCCCTTCAAAATCTCCGATTGTATAATTTAATTGTGCAATTGCAATTTTCATAAAGTGATTTTATTATTCGAAGATTAAAGATTTCAGGAAAAACTCTGAACCTTAAACTTTAAACTTTCAACATATTTATTGATTGCAAATCTCCTATTTTTGCTTCAATTTCGCAATAATAAACGAACTTAAGCGTATTGATTTAAAATTCCTGTAATATGAAGTTTTTTTTTCGTGCTCTGTTTTTTATCAGTTTTGTAATTCTGCTGGTTTCGTGTAAACAAAACCGGTTAAAAGTAGATATTTCCGGAATTAAACAAGATGTTGAATTTGTGCGGTTTGGCCAGGAACTTTTTTCAATCCCAATGCAGGATACGCTTCAGGAACTGATAACGATACGGGAAAAGCAGCCCGATTTTTTTGACCTTTTCACCTACCGGATAATCCGAATTGGCGGAATTGAAGATGATAATTTTGCTGAAAATATGGCCACATTCCTCACCGATACAATGATTTTAAATGCAAAACAACTTGTTGAAACGGAATTTTCTGATTTCGAGGAAACAAAAAAAGCGATCAATAAGGCCTTTAAATATTTCCAGTTCCATTTTCCGGAAAAAGAATTGCCAGTTGTTTACACCTACATTTCGGGTTTTAACCAATCAGTAGTAACAGCTGAAAACATTATCGGAATCAGTCTGGACAAATATCTTGGCCGCAACTGTAAATACTATAAACTTTTAAGTACCACCCCTGCATATAAAATAAAAAACATGCATCAGAAAAAAATTCCGGCGGATGTTGCCTATGCGTGGGGAATGACTGAATTTCCACCGGCGGATAACATGACCAATTTGCTTGGAAACATGATTTACCAGGGAAAGCTGATGTACTTCACAGAAGCCTTACTTCCCGAAACTGCAGATTCGTTGTTAATCGGCTACACCGAAAAAGAAGTGGAATGGTGTGAAAATAATGAGGCACAAATGTGGACTTATCTTGTAGAAAATAATTTATTGTACACCAATAAACGGATGGACATTGTCAGATACATCAACGACAGCCCTACGACCAGTGGTTTTCCGCTTGAATCTCCCGGAAGAACAGGTATCTGGCTGGGGTGGCAAATCGTTAGGAAATTCATGGATGAAAACCCGGAGACAACAATTCAGGAGTTAATGAAAAACAATGATTTCCAGAGAATTTTAAATACTTCAGGTTATTTCCCTGAGTAACCGGATTATCTGATTTGCAAGAATTGATTCAATGACAAACAGATCAAAAAGATGGACATTTATTTGCCTTTCAGTTTTTTGGATTATCATTAACCACAATACTATTTTCGGTTGACCAAACTTAAAATTTTCATAATTAATTTTGGCGGAGGTTTCATCCCCAATTGTTCCATTAATGCAAGCCTGTCAGGAACTCCCCAGTGCTCCACAAGCTGACCCTCCTTAAAACGCATAATATCAATAACCGTAATCTCAAACTTCCTTCCTGTGGGTGGTAATGGTCCAAACTGATTTTTATGGGTCCCTCTTCCTGTCATTCGCCCCCAGACTTTATCATCATTGCTGATTAAATCTTCTACAATTAATGAGAAATCGGGAAAAGCATGATGTAATCCGAGGATGGCTTTTTTTACACCTTCAACATCCGGGGTAGAAAACCCATATTGATGTTCAACAAAACCCGGAGAAGTATATTGATCAAATACTGCTGTATTTCCCTTGCTGAATCCTTCCTCAATAAGAATTCGAAATAATTGTTCGTTTACTTTCATTCAAAAAAAATTTAAGATTTTAGAATTATGCAAAAAAAATCCAAACTATAACAACTGATTCACAATTAAGTTATTCAAAAACAACAAAATATTTGATATCTTAAACTTTCAGGCGGTGTAACCATTAATCTTAATGCATCCAAACAATAGCCAAAGCAGTTTTGTACCTGTTTTCACTATACTTTCCCTATACTTTGGACGGGGTAAATTCGCGATTTTATATTGTTGGTATATTGTTGATATGACCGAAACAGGGGCGAAAATGCTTCCGTAGTTGTATGGAGACACAAAATCCATGGTAAAAATGCTTCTGTAGTTGTACGGAGACATAAAATCCATGGTAAAAATACTTCCGTAGTTGTACGGAGACATAAATTCTGTGGTAAAAATGCTTCCGTAGTCGTACGGAGACACAAAATCCCCGGTAAAAATGCTTCTGTTGTTGTACGGAGACTCAAAATCCATAGTCTGCAGGCAACAGAAGCAGAAGATTGAATACAAATACCGGGAACTAATTAGTACGAATAATCAATTCGCCGGTAATCATATTCATCGATATAAGTTTTCCCTTCTACCGGATATTCACCAATAACAACGCGCATATTATTTACTGACTCCGAGCCAAAAATACCAAGTCCGCCTGCAACATTGGAATACACAGGAACCGGCTCCGCAAAGGGATTTCCATCGGCAAGTGATTGCTGCAATCTTGATTTGGAATACAGATAAAGCTCCCGCGAAAGGCTGTTTATAATTGTGGTAATTTCAAGGTATTCATCGAATTGAGTATAAACATCGCGATAGGTATTCATCCAATATGACAAATTATAGTTGCCGTTCATCAGCTCATCGGAAAAGAATTCATTAATATCTGCTTCGGTGCCCAAAACATCGGCATTTGCATTGGTAGTTAAAACGGGGTCCATGGAAAATACAAAATTCGGATACTCCCTGCTTTGGATGATTGTGTCGGTTATAGCCAGGCTATCGAGGTTATCGTATGGCGAATAATAACCGTAACCGCCACCATAATAATAACCGTTCTTAAAAAATGCCAGTTCTATGCCGCGACTTTTAAAGGCCATAATCCTGTAGAAATTATCTTCATTTTCAGGATCGGCAATCTGAAGGTTTAATTTCACTTTGTATATATTTCCCATATATTGATCCGGGATTTTTTCCATTTTGTAATCCAGCTTGTTTAAAGTCACCGGAAAAGGAACTGTGGTTTCACAAACCACCGGCTCGAAACCATCATTTGTCACTTCCAGCCGGTAAGTTGAACCCGGTTTTACAATGAATGATGAATCGATGTACACACCATGTTCGTAAGGATATTTTTTAACCACACCGTAATTCAGATATTCCGTAAAAGTATCAACAACAGCCAAATACCCTAATTCGGCAACAAATTCACCGTTTTCGAAAAGTGTAACCTGAGCGTCGGGCAATGCTTCGAAAAAAGATTTATCATCCAGCACCGTTCTGCTTTTTTCCACCTGCACAATAACGCGGTCGGTTCCTGCCCTTAAAACAGAATTGACCACAATTTGGGGTTGAATGAAATCCGATTTAAATTCAATTGTTTTTTCGCACGAAACAATTAAACCTGCAAGAGCCAGATAAGATAATATGCGTTTTGTTGCTTTCATTTTTCAGAATTTAAAATTATAGGAAACAGACGGAATTAATGGGAAAAGGCTCACCTGTTTCAGAGCGCGCTCCGAATCTTCATAATACCAGCCCTCTTCATTATAGCCGCCTTTGGTATCGTATCCCCAGTAAAGGTAAAACGGATTTTGGCGGCTGTAGGTATTGTAAACGCCTAATGTCCAGGTTCGAATTCCGTGTTTTTTCTGTTTATGAAAATTTACACCAATATCCAGCCGGTGGTAGCTGGGCTGCCGGTAGTTATTCCGTGAACCGTAATATTCAACTTCAGCATTACCACCCATTGAATTGATGTAATAACCGGGAGAATATTTCTGCAGGGCAAGTGTTGTGGCATTTCCTGTTCCAAAAACCCAGGTGGCGCCAACATCGATACGGTCGCTGAATTTGTGTGTCAGTGCCAGGCTAATATCGTGACGGCGGTCGTATTTAGCAGGAAAAACTTCCCCAAAGTTCAGGTTTTCAAATTTCCGGTCCGATTTTGATAAAGTATACCCCAGCCATCCTGTTGTTTTCCCGATGTTTTTTTCAAGCAGCATTTCCATACCGTATGCCCAGCCCCTGCCGGTTTCAATTTTCGATTCCCAACCGGCACTGATTCCCAAAAATGAAGCTCCTTCCTTGTATTCAATGAGATTATCCATGGTTTTATAAAACAATTCCACCGAAACATCAAATCCTTTTGGAAGCTTGTAGAAACCACCTAAAGCCCATTGATGAGAAATCTGCGGTCGTACAAGTTTTGTTGCCGGCAGCCACAAATCTGTAGGCAAACTAATTGTAGAAGTGGTAAGCAAATGAATATACTGGCTCATTTTAGCATACGATGCTTTCAGCGACCATTTTCCTGAACCAAGAAAACGCAATGAAGCCCTTGGCTCAAAAGAAGTATATGCTTTTCCCTGAACGTTGAACATTGAAAAGTGCCCGCCAATATTTATTTTAAATTTCGGCGATAAATCAATGATATCTTCTGCATAAAGCCGAAGTTCATTGGCGCGTATGTTTTGATTTCCGTACGTTGTGTCGGCTTTTTCACCAATTGCTTCCCCGTCGGAATATTTCACATGATTTATACCTGGGCTGAAGGTGTGAAATATATTTTCCAAACCAAATTTTACAGCGTGATTGCGGCCGGGGAAAAAGTCGAAATCGGCTTTGGCGGCAAAATCATCAATTCCCGAATCGTAATCGAAAATATCTTCACTCCGGGTATTCTCGCGTGTATTCAAAATAAACCATTCTTCACCAACATTGAAATTGTATTTGCTGTATGTTAAAGTAACATTGCCAAATAATTTCGGATTGAAAACATAATTCCACCGCAATGCACTTGTACTGTTTCCCCATTTCAGGCTGTTTTCGCTTCGTTCATTAAACCGGATATGATTGTCAACGTAATAACCTTCATCAGTGGTGTAAGCTTTGTCCAGTCCAAGGTACGATGAAAAATAGAGCCGGCTTCGCTCTGAAAAAATATGATTGATTTTTGCATTCAAATCGTAGAAATAATACCCGGCGGTATAGTCAGAACCTTCGGTGTTGTTATTAACTATTTTCATTAGCGGCCGTGCCAGCAAATCGAGGTAAGTCCTTCGACCCGAAATAATAAACGATGTTTTGTCGGTTTTAATTGGCCCTTCTATTGAAAAACGGGAAGAAATCAATCCTAACGAAAATTCACCTTTAAACTCTTTCATGTTTCCTTCTTTCATCCTTATATCGACAACTGAAGAAAGCCGCCCGCCAAACCGCGCAGGGAAACCACCTTTATACAGTTTCACAGTATTAATGGCTGATGAATTGAATACTGAAAAGAATCCGAACAAATGGCTGGCGTTGTAAACAGGGACACCATCCAGTAAAAACAAATTCTGATCAGGTCCGCCACCCCGCACGTAAATGCCGCTTGTACCTTCTGTACCCGACTGCACTCCCGGAAGCAACTGGATGACTTTCAGCACATCCGGCTCACCCAGTAAAACAGGGATTTTGGTTAAATCGGATGTAGTTAACTCCACCATGCTCATTTGAGTGCGTTCCACCTTTGAAACTTCGTTTCCGTAAACTTTCACCTCTTCAAGTTCAGATAAAAGTTCCAGTTCCGCATTTATTGTGGTATCTGAAACAAGCGTCAGTTCAACTTCCATCTTTTTGTATCCAACAAAAGAAAATACAAGTATTTTCGTTCCTTTTGGCAGCGATAAACTATAGAAACCATATTCATTACTGATGGTTCCTGTTAATGAGCCTTGTTCGTAGATATTTGCATTGATTAAATTTTCACCGGTGGATTTATCGCGGATATAACCGCTGACATTGAAATTTTGCGCCTGGACTGTGATGTATCCGAAAAGCAGCAGATTAACAAAAAGTATTTTCAGCATGAAATTGGTTTAATACAGTTTAATTAAAGGTTTTTATCGTTTACAAACATAAGTTGAAATTGTATGAAAATTCTCTAACGCTTGTTAACAATTCCAAAATTTTCTAAATAGCGAAGCTTATAAACGGTTAAAAGCAGCTAAAAATTTTAAAGTTGTGGTGTTTTTTTCCATTAAAAAAGGCTGCCCTTCCCAGACAGCCTTTTTCTTTTTGTATCAGAAAAAATCTACAATTCTTTGATTTTAATACCGCGGTACCAAACATCATCACCATGATCCTGCAAAGCAATATACCCTTCCTTGGCAACATTGGCCCAATCCGGGTTTAGTTCCGGGAATTTGGAATCTTTAACGAGATTATTCCAGTCATCCGTCCAAAGGTGGTATTCCAAAACAGTTTTACCATTTTGTTTATGTACAACAGTACCTTTGTACACAAGGATTTCGCCTGTGTTCCATTCGCCGGCAGGTTTGGCATTTTGCGGATCGGCAGGAATCAAATCGTACAGTGAAGCTGACTGGCGGTTTCCGTTTTCACCGAGTTGTGCATCCGGATGTCTTTCGTTATCCAGCACCTGGTATTCGGGTGCAGTTTTCCAAATCGGATCGCCTTCCACTTCCTGTCCCAGATACATCACGCCGGAGTTTCCACCTTCCGAAATTTTATATTCAAACTTCAAATCAAAATTACCGAATTTTTGTTCGTAAAGAATATCGCCGCCAGCCTGTGAGCCGGCTTCTCCCATTCCTGAACCAATACAATGTAGTGTACCATCGGTAACTTCCCAACCTGCCGGGAATGAATCCTGGTTTACACCACGCCAGTTTTCGTGATCTTCACCATCAAATAATAGTTTCCAGCCTTCCTGCTGTTCCTGTTCTGTTAACTCATTAGGCCCAACTTCTTCAACTGTTGCTTGTTTTTCCTCGGATTCACCAGCCGGTTTTTTTTGCCCACTCTGGCACGAAATACCAAAAACAAGTGTACCTGCCATTAGGTAAGAAAATACTTTTTTCATTTTTTATGGTTTTTAAAATTAAAATTTCAATTACGAAAAATTTAATTACAAAAATAAAGTAAAATCCGTTCAATACAGAAATTCTGTTATCCTTAAATTTACAGTAATTATTAAATAGCGACAATTACAAAAATAACAATTTCCGATATTCTTTTGTAAATTCGGTATTTGAATTCAAATTTATTCAAGGATATATTAAAAACCATGATTATGAGTAATTCTACCAAACCAAAAAAAATTGGAATATTGACAGCCGGAGGAGATTGCCCGGGATTAAACGCTGCAATCCGGGGAGTTGGCAAAACTGCTATCGTGGAATACGGAATGCAGGTACTTGGTTTTAATGCAGGTTATCTTGGTTTGATTAACAACGACTATACTGAATTAAAAGAAGAACAATTATCCGGTATTTTAACAGTTGGCGGAACAATTTTAGGGACTTCAAGAGAAAAGCCGTATAAACTGGTAAAAGATGATGGTTCGGAAAACGATAAACCTGAGAAGATTATTGAAAATTATCATAACCTTGGTCTCGACGGTCTGGTTTGCATTGGGGGAAACGGAACAATGAAAACGGCTCATCTGCTGGCCCAGGAGGGATTACATATTATTGGCATTCCAAAAACTATTGATAACGATGTGTGGGGAACGGATATCACCTTTGGATTTGATTCGGCTGTGCAAATTGCAACTGATGCAATTGACCGGTTACATACAACAGCTAACTCTCACCAGCGGGTAATGATTATCGAACTGATGGGACATCACGCCGGCTGGCTTGCCCTCTACTCAGGACTTGCAGGTGGTGGAGATATCATTCTGATTCCTGAACTGCCGTACAATATTCGTTCGATATGTAAAAAAATCGAAAGCCGTTACGAAGACAATAAACCCTATTCAATTGTTGTGGTTGCCGAAGGAATTGATCATCCTAAAAACAGATCGGCTGCATCTCATATTTCGGAGGCTATCCAAACTTACACCGGAATTGAAACAAGGGAAACTGTTTTGGGTTATATTCAGCGGGGTGGAAGCCCAACACCAATGGACCGGATTTTAGCCACCCGCTACGGCGCGTACACTGCTCAATGCATTGCCGAAGGAAATTTCGGTACAATGGTAGCCATGAGCCGCTCCGAATTAATTACTGTGCCGTTAAGTGAAGTGGGTGGAAACCTCCGACTTGTTGAGCAGGATAATAATTTGGTATCCAAAGCCCGCAGAATGGGTGTTTCATTTGGGGACGAATATTTATAGTATATCAAATTGAATAATTATAACAGCTTTTTACAAAGGCAAATACAGCAACTTCTTTGTTTCGAAAAAATCTTCTTCAAAATATTCCAGTAGGTTTTGTACCATAATGTTCTTTTTGAATGGTTTAATCTCAACTGATAATTCACCTCCTTTTAAGTAAAAAACTCCATTTGGAACAGCATTTCGTTGCTTCTCAGAAACATTCTTTTGTACCCATTTTACAAATTCCGGTAAACGGGTTACAGCACGGCTGACAATAAAATCATATTTCTCTTTTAATTGTTCGGCACGTATTTGTTCAGCGGTAACATTTTCAAGACCCAGTGCCTCAACAACTCCATTTACGACTTTTATTTTTTTACCAATAGAATCAACCAGGTGAAATTTTACTTCAGGAAAAAATATAGCCAGCGGAATTCCGGGAAAGCCACCGCCGGTTCCCACATCCAATATTTTTGTCCCGGCAGTAAACCTGATAAATTTTGCAATAGCCAGCGAATGTAACACATGCCGTTCATATAAACCGGCAAAATCTTTCCGAGAAATAACATTGATCTGGCTGTTCCATTCAGCATAAACCGGCAAAAGTTTTTCAAACTTCTCTTTTTGTGCAGATGATAATAGTGGAAAATATTTTAAAATTTGTTCCATAAAGGCATTAATCGTAGGTTCCCATTTCGGTGCTTTCAATCATGTTAAAAAGCATTTCACGAGCTCTAAAAAGCTGTGCTTTTACAGTTCCGAGCGGTAAATTTAATTCTCTTGCTATTTCTTCATATGAAAACTCGCGAAAATAACGCAATTCCACAAGAGTACGATACCTTGGTTTTAACCGCCGCACAACTTTATGCAACAAAATGGCTTTTTGTTTACGAATTAGTTTTTCTTCAGGATTGGGATCTTTTGATTTTAATTTTATTTGTTCTGAATTATCATTCTGCTCGTTGTTGTTTTCAATCGGAATATGAGTTCCCTTTTTTTTACGAAGGAAATCAATGCAATTATTTGATGCTATTTTAAACAACCAGGTGCTAAAAGCAAACGTGGGTGAATACTGATGCAGGTTTTTAAAAGCTTTACCGAATGCTTCAAGGGTAAGATCTTCAGCATCGCTGCGGTTGTTAACCATTTTAAGAAGCATAAAATAAATGGTGTCTTTATAACGGCTGAGCAACCAGGCAAAAGCTTTTTCATCACCATTAATGGCCATTTTCACCAGGTCATAATCCTGACGTGCTTTTTCCGACAGATTTAATTTTTGCTCCTCCATTTTTGCCTGCGACTATAAACTTTAAAATACCAGTAATAAAATAATTTAAAATATGGTACTAAAATTCCGTACAATAACGAAGATAAGAATAAATTACGTTCGTTCAAACGTTTTAATGCTGTTTTTATGATAAACGAAAAAGCAGCCAAAAACAGAATTGAAACAACAGTAAAAACAATCCAAATGCCTGGAATAAAGAAGAATAAGAACATCAAAAAAGGAATAAAAATAAGATGAACAAATCCGTTAACACGCAGCATAATTTTACGCCAAAATGATAGGTATCTTTCTATCCTGATTTGTTTATTAATCAAATCGAAATAATCGTTTTTTTCAATTGGAATGTCTTTAAATATTGCAGTCTGGTTATTAAAAATAACCATGGTGGTTTTCCTTTTAATAAACGTGTTGATTAGCAATTCAAGATTGGCATAAAACTCCCTGATTTTCTGCCCGTAGCCGCCGGTTTTAAAATAATCTCCTTTTCTGAATGCAATGTTTTCTTCAGTATAAACAAACGGCAATCCACACAAAATAAACCCGCTGCTGGTTAACTGCTGAAAAAAGTTTTCAGTTCGGTACAATTGTTTAAAAAATCCGCTGCCTTTTACTACGTTCGAATAATTTACAACAACCTGAATGTTTTCATCCAAAGATGCAATAATACGCTGCAACCAATTTTCCTGAAAACCGGTTACTGAAGCAGGAACCACAATTATCCAATCGTTTTTTGCAGCTTTCAATGCGATATTCTGAGCTATTTTTACTGAATGATTTGTTTCCTGATTTAACGATGAAACCTTCAGATTATCATGTTCTTTCTTCATCATATTCAATACCCAGTGTGAATTATCATCTGAAAAATTATCTACAACAACCACTTCAAATTCGGCATTTTTTAAATCGAAAACTTTTCTCAAATGATCTTTCAGACTTTGTTCTTCATTTCTAACCGTTAAAATTAGTGAGAGTGTGGCTTCTTTATTTTCAGGTTCCACCTTCTTTTTATGAAAAATTACCCGCCCGGTAAATAAAAAAAGAAACAACATCCTGAAAAAGAAAACCGCTGCAAATAAGATGAGTATAAAGAGTTCGGTTTGGCTTAGCTGTAAAAATGTATTTTGAATATTTTCAATCATTCTGTTAATAAAGGCAGTTGTTTTTAAATTGTCAAAAATGAGAACATTCATAACAATTTCAAAATTTTAAGGATTGATATTTTAAGTGTGCCTAATTAAAATTTATTAACACGTTGAGCAGCCAATGTTTTGGTTCAAATTCAAGTTTAATGGCTATATTTGCCACCTCGAAAAAGGGTTTATGAACTTTGAATTAATCACAACTTTAAAAGACTCAAGGGCACGGGCGGGAACAATTTCAACAGGGCACGGAAAAATTGAAACACCGATTTTTATGCCGGTAGGCACTGCCGGTTCTGTAAAAGGAATTCATTCCCGCGATTTAAAAGAAGATATTGGGGCACAAATTATTCTTGGAAATACATACCATCTTTATTTGCGGCCTGGAATTGAGATAATTGAAAATGCAGGGGGGCTGCATAAATTTAACAATTGGAACGGTCCAATTTTAACTGATAGCGGTGGATACCAGGTTTTTTCACTTGGAGACATCCGTAAGTTAAGTGAGGAAGGCGCCCGTTTCCAGTCGCATATCGATGGCTCATATCATGTTTTTACACCCGAAAATGTAATTGATATTCAACGTTCGATTGGTGCCGATATCATGATGGCTTTTGATGAATGTACGCCAGGCGATGCCGATTTTAACTATTCTAAAAAATCACTTGAACTGACTCAGCGCTGGCTCGACCGTTGTTTTGTACAATTTAGCAAAACAACACCAAAATACGCTTACGATCAAACACTTTTCCCCATTGTCCAGGGAAGCACATTTGCGGTATTAAGGAAACAGGCAGTAGCTCATGTAAAAACCTTTGATGCAGAAGGTTATGCTATCGGGGGACTTTCGGTTGGCGAACCTGAAAATGTGATGTACGAAATGACAGAAGTGGTTACTGCTGATTTGCCTGAAAACAAACCAAGGTATTTAATGGGAGTTGGCACACCGGTAAATATTCTCGAATCAATAGACCGCGGTGTGGATATGTTCGATTGCGTGATGCCAACCCGAAACGGAAGAAACGGGATGCTTTTCACAAGTAAAGGTACCATCAATATAAGAAATCAAAAATGGGAAAACGACCACTCCTCTGTCGATGAAAATGGAACTTCATTTGTAGATGGTTATTCAAAAGCATACCTCCGCCATCTGATTATTTCAAATGAAATGCTTGGCGCACAGATTGCGAGTCAGCATAACTTGGCTTTTTATTTGTGGCTGGTGAAAACTGCAAGGCAAAAAATATTGGAGGGCACTTTTAAAAGATGGAAAAGTGAAATGGTAACCATATTAAAAGAAAGATTATAATTAATCATGAAGATTTACGGCACAGCTGATATATACATCACAAAAAAATTCCTTGGCACTTTTTTCTATGCCATCGCATTGATTATCAGCATTGCTGTGGTTTTCGACATTTCTGAAAACCTGGATGAATTCATTTCAAAAGATATTCCGGGAAAAGTAATTGTGTTTGATTACTACATGAATTTCATTCCTTACTTCGCCAATTTGTTCAGTCCGCTTTTCACCTTCATTGCAGTAATCTATTTTACATCGAAAATGGCTTACAATACCGAAATCATCGCCATTTTAAGCAGCGGGGTTTCCTACTCGAGACTGATGCGGCCTTATTTGGTTTCTGCATTTGTACTGGCTTCTTTTTCCTACGTGCTCGGAAATTATGTGATTCCCCCGGCAAACAAAACACTGAATGAATTCAGGCAAAATTACATCGACAACAACCGCGATGTTACCGAAAGAAACATTCACCGGCAGATTGAACCGGGAGTTTACATTTACATGCAGAGTTTCAATTCGAGCAATGTCGGTTACCGGTTTACCCTTGAAAAGTTTGAAGATTCAAAACTGGTGGAAAAGCTTACTGCAGCAAATATCCGATGGAACGAGGAAACCGGAAAGTGGATCATTAACAACTGGTGGAAACGGACAATACACGACGATTACGAAGAGCTGGAAAGTGGTTACCGGATGGATACCACCCTCAACATGACACCAGCCGATTACAAAACGATGAAAAATGAAATGGAAAATTTTACCACGCCCAAAATGAAAAAGGAAATTGCCTTGATGAAGATGCGTGGGGTAAATACAGTAGAATGGCAGATTGAAAAACATAAAAGGGTTGCAGGACCATTTTCAGCATTTATTTTAACAATAATTGGTGCCGGACTTGCATCGCGCAAAATAAAAGGTGGACTTGGGTTTCACCTTGGCCTGGGATTGTTATTAAGTTTTTCATACATACTGTTTATGCAAATATCCACTGTTTTTGCCATCAGCGGAAATACTCCACCCTTGATAGCAGTTTGGATTCCCAATCTTTTTTACAGTTTGATTGCCTTTTTTGTTTTCCGCTGGGCTGCCCGGTAATCTGGATTTTCAAACAATAAGTGTTATTTTTCGATGCACCGGCATCATTGTTTTATGATTTAAACAGGGCAAAAAGTAGTTTAAAGGTTACAATGAAAAAATAATTTTAATTTTGCCCCGGCTGAAATTTTTCAGATATTTAAAACAACATCCTTCATTTTGAAAAGAATTTGATAATTAAAACAAATATTTATGTCATTAAGAAGCAACGTTCTTGATCTTCGGAAAAGAAAAAGAGAAGTACAAAAAGGTGGTGGAGACAAAGCCATTGAAAAGCAGGCAAAAATGGGGAAACTCACTGCCCGTGAACGTATTCTCGCCCTATTAGATAAAAACTCATTTCACGAATACGATTTATTTGTTGAGCACAGCGCCAAAGATTTTGGTATGGATTCCATGGTACTTCATGGTGACGGGGTTATTATCGGGACAGGAACTATTTACAGCAAACCTGTTTGTATTTTCGCTCAGGATTTTACTGTAGCAGGTGGTTCGCTGGGTTTGATGCACGCCCGCAAAATCACTAAAATTATGGATCATGCACTTAAAATGAGAGTTCCTTTGATTGGTATTAACGATTCGGGAGGTGCGCGAATACAGGAAGGAGTAAATTCTCTGGCTGGTTACGGTGAGATTTTCTTCAGAAATACACTGGCTTCAGGAGTAATCCCACAAATTTCGGTAATACTTGGTCCATGTGCAGGAGGTGCAGTTTATTCGCCGGCGTTAACTGATTTCGTATTTGTTGTTGAAAATATTTCCAAAATGTTTATTACAGGGCCAAGTGTAATTAAATCGGTTTTGGGAGAAGAAATTTCAATGGAAGAACTAGGAGGTGCACGTGTTCATGCCGAATTAACCGGAAATGCCCACTTCTTTGCTCTTACCGAACTTGAATGTTTCGAACAGATAAAAAAACTAATCAGCTATATTCCGCGAAACAATTCTGCTAAAGCAATGGCATTCCCACCAAAACCGCCAAAAAAAGGTAAGAAAATTGAAGACATTGTTCCGGCAGACGCCAGAATTCCATATGAAATGCGTGATATAATCAAAACCATAACTGATGGTTCTGAATTTTTTGAAGTAATGGAATATTTTGCGCCAAATATTATTATCGGCTTTGGAAGAATGGATGGAGAAACAGTTGGTTTTGTTGCAAATCAGCCGATGGTACTTGCCGGTGTACTGGATACCGACAGCTCTGATAAAGCTGCGCGATTCATTCGCTATTGCAATGCTTTTAATATACCGATTGTTACATTGGAAGACCTTCCCGGATATCTTCCCGGAGTAGATCAGGAACATGCAGGTGTAATTCGCCACGGTGCAAAAATATTATATGCCTACAGTGAAGCCACTGTTCCCAAAATTACAGTTATTCTCCGGAAAGCTTACGGGGGAGGCTACATCGCGATGAATTCAAGACATTTACGTGCCGATTTCGTTTTTGCATGGCCTACTGCCGAAATTGCCGTGATGGGCCCTGAAGGCGCTGCCAACATTGTTTTCCGTAAAGAAATTGCAGAAGCAGAAAATCCGGAAGAAGTAAGACAGCAAAAAATTCAGGAGTACAAAGAAAAATTTGCAAATCCTTATGTTGCCGCTGCCCAGGGATACATCGATGAAGTAATTGAACCCAAAGAAACCCGGGGCAGAATTTTACACGGACTAAAAGTTTCAGAAAATAAAAGTGTATTTCTTCCAACTAAAAAACATGGTATTCCACCATTTTAATCTTAAAATACAGCAATATGCCTGATAAAAAAGAATTAAAACCTTTGATAATCCAAGGAGCGGTTTACCAAACTACGTACACGTGGAAGTTTGAAAATCGAGTAAATTGGGAAGCGCCCAATCCAAATCATATTTATTCTTTTATCCCCGGAACGGTGATTGATATTTTTGTTAAGCCGAAGGAGAAAGTAAAAGAAGGTCAAACATTATTGTTGCTTGAAGCAATGAAAATGCAAAACCAGGTGAGAATGCCCTTTGATGGCCAGATTGTAAAAATCTTCATAAAAAAGGATGAAGTTATTCCACGCAAATTTTTGATGATTGAAATAAAACCAATAGCAATCAAATAAATTCAGAATAAAATATTCAACCGGAAACCGTACAATATTTCAAATTATTGTGCGGTTTTCTTTTTATAATTAGCTTTGATTGCATCAAAAGAAATGAAGTGAACAAATTTTATTTAGCCATATTATTTGTTTTTGTATCTGTGTTTGTACTTGCACAAACTGAAGCAGACCAATGTACAAAATCTACTGAAGGCACAAACTTTTGGTTCGGTTTCATGGAAAACAGGAATCAAAGTCTTTATCATTTTATTGAAATTTCTGTTTCTGCACGTGAAACCACGAATTTCAAGCTTTTTACCGGGTCATCTGAAATCCTGTTCGGAAGTTACACAGTGAATGCAAACCAGTCCCTCCAGATAAAAATTCCGTGGGAACTGGCAGAAGCAGTTGGCTCAGAAACAGTTCAGGACAAAGGAGTTCATCTGATTGCCGAAAAACCAGTAAATGTTTATGCGCTCAGCTGGGACGTGAATTCTGCCGATGTGGCTTTAATTTATCCTGTAGGTTCGCTGGGGAAAGAATATTTTGCTGTTTGTTATTATCCCGATATTGATCCGGCGTTTGGTAATGGTAAAAACAGTGAATTTTTAATTGTTGCTGCTGAAGATTCCACTACAGTAGAAATTACTCCATCAAAAGTTACTCATTTGTTAAAACCTGCTGATTCAACATTTACAGTTCAATTGAATAAGGGAGAAGTTTATCAGGTACAATCCGAAAATGATTTGAACACAAGGGAAACTGGTCAGGGAGATTTAACCGGCAGCTTTATTAAATCAAATAAACCGGTAGCTTTTTATTCAGGATCACTGGCCACCCGTGTTCCTTCGGGAAATTGTTGCTGGGATCATCTTTTTGAACAGATTCCTCCAGTGCATACCTGGGGCCGGCAGTATTTTACAGTGCCATTGAAAAGCCGTGAAATGGACCGATACCGTATTTTAGCAGCCGAAGACAATACAAACGTTCAGATTACCGGACGTTTGCCCCTGATTGTCGATCGCGGCGGATTCGAAGAAGTGGTTTTTTACAATGATGACCCAAAACAAATTATTGCCGACAAACCAATTCTTGTGGTTCAGTATAGTCAGTCCAACAGTGTTGATAGTACCTTCAGCGGTGGCGACGGTGATCCTTTCATGATCATTCTCAGTTCAGTTACACAAACAAAAAACGATGTCACTTTTGCTACTTACGAATCACCTGAAGTGGATATTGAAAATTACGAAGGCATTAAAAAATATTTCGTGAATGTTGTTGCCAAAACCAGAAGTTTAAATTCGATGCAATTCGATGGCGTTCCTTTTCAGGATGAATTTCAGCCTTTTCCCAAAAACAGTGAATATTCATTTGCACAAAAAGAAATTGATCCGAATGTACACCGTATTCAAAATTTGTCGGATGATGGCTTTCTTGCCTATGTTTATGGTTTTGGAGGATTGGAATCCTTCGGCTATGGAGTCGGATTTAACCTCGATTTTATGCTTGAATTGTGGAAAGGAAGCAGCACCTTATTTTTTGAGCGGGATACCATGCTGCTGTGTTATGGCGATACATTAACACTAGATGCCGGTCAGTTTTTTGATAATTACAACTGGAATACCGGCGAAAGTTCACAAAAAATAAAAGTTAATAAAGAGGGATGGTATTTTGTGGAAGCAAGTACCATAGATGGCTGTATCCTTGAAGATTCAGTTTTTGTTTACATCAGCCATCCGGTAACGAATATCGGCGACGATATTCCGGGTGAATGTGAACCTTTTTCCATTGAACTGGATGCAAAAGCAGGTTTCGAAAAATATCTCTGGAAAAATGAATCGGGGGATACTCTTTCTGAAGCGCAAACATTCCTCGCCAGCCAAACCGGTGAGTACCAGGTGACGGTTTTTGACAAGTACAATTGTACGGCCCGTGACAAAATAAAAATGGTAATTTTCCCAGTACCTGATATCGAAACAGATAAAAATGTACTTGTTTGCGGAAAAAAAACAACAACTTTAAATTTGTCTCTTACTGGCGTGCAGGATTCAATATGGAGTTTTGAAGGAAATTTTAACTGGTATTCTGACAATCCCTCACAGCTTATCCTTTCAGATGAAAGACATACTTCGGCAAATATTGAAGTACCGGATTGGGGTGATTATGAAGTATATTATCAACTTACCACTATTGACAATTGTGTAACTTACGACACATTTCATGTTTCGTTTTATCCGGTTCCTTCCTCCTCCTTTAATTTTGTTGAAAACCCGAATGACGAATGTGAAAATTATTCCCGTGAAATTGCTTATACTGGAAATTCGGGAACCGCAGCGCAATACAATTGGGATTTTGATGGTAGCCAGCTGATCGATTCACTTGGATGGAACAACTACCGTATTTCATTGGGAATAAATAATTCTAACCCGGTGCTTCAACTGGTTGTGGAAGAAAACGGTTGTTTCAGTGATACTACCCGAAGACAAATTGGTGCGAATCCTGATTTTATCATGCAAACGGCAAAATCAAGAGGTTGCGATTCCCTTATTGTTTATTTTGAAGGAGAACTCCAGATACCGGATTCCCTGCTTTTTAAATGGAATTTTGGTGATAATTCGCCGGTGAGTAACGTGCAAAATCCAAGCCATTCGTACTCGCAACCCGGATTTTATGATGTTTCTCTTTCTATTACCAACCTGGTTTCAGGTTGCGAAATTGGTTTCCAAATAGACGATATGGTAAAAGTTTTCCAAACTCCAACGGCAGCAATTTCAGCCGATCCAAATTTTTGTTATCCCGATTCTGCCCAAATTTATTATCCTTTCAATATTGATTCAACCATTGCATTCTGGCAATTTGAAGGAATACATCAGGTGGGGAATGGAAACGATTCGATTACAGTAATTTTAGACCAGCCCACAGGAACTGTCCGGCTTTCAGTTGATGAATATGGTTGTATTAGCGATACGGCTGAAATTCACATGAAGAGAAAACCCAACTTCGATTTTTCTACCGAAATTTTAAAAGGCTGCATCCCTTTTTCGGCCAAATTAGTGGCTGAACCATTTGATGATTTGCTTACTTTTAACTGGATAACAGATACCTTGCCTTATCCTGAAGGTGATTTTAATGTTTTCGAATTTCAGGATTCAGGAAAGTTTGATATTGGATTAATTGCAAGTTCTGCCCAAACAGGATGCACTGATACATTAATTAAAAACAACTGGATTTTTGTTTTCCCCAAACCCAGCGCTAATTTCAAAGTGAATTTCCCCGTGGCAATGATTGAACATTCGGATATCACTTTTACCAACATGTCGGTAAATGCTTCCTATTACTATTGGGACTTTGGCGACAACCAGTTTTCAAATGAGATTAATCCGATCCATACTTTCGAAAGTTTAGGTGAATTCACCACCGAATTAATTGCAGAAGCTGAAAGTGGCTGCACCGATACCACTGATTTTCTTGTTACTATTTTACCAACATCTTCATACACTCCCAACGCGTTCAGGCCGGACAGTCCCATTGAAGTAAACCGAACATTTATGCCCGTTGGAAAAAATGCATACCAGTTTAATTTCAAACTGAAAGTTTATGACCGGTGGGGTCAGCTTATTTTTGAAACCACCTCAACCGATTATCCATGGGACGGAACAACCCAGGACGGAAATCCTGCCCCGACAGGAAATTATATCTGGATTTCAGATTTTATTGACGTACAAGGATTTGAACATCATCAAAAAGGACAGGTACTTTTATTGCGGTAACCATTTTTTAGCGGCTGCCAAATTGCTCCTCGTATCTGTTGTAAAAAGGAAAATTCCGCTTGCTTTCTGATTGACCCAAAAAAAATGAAAGTGAAATTTCACTTGTTCCTCCTGTATCGCCCCATAAACCCGAAACAGTAAAATCATAACTGTAAGTCAATTGCCAGTTATTTTTCAAAAAACCAACCAGAAAAATCACAGCATCATACCGGAAATCAAAATTTTGCCGAAACCAGGTTCCAAGAGTTAATCCATATTTTGTTGCGAGAACTCCATAGTTTATCTGACTGAAATCGCCCTGCTGATGGATAACAAATTGTGGCGAGATATCAAATTTCTTTCGTTGGTGGCCATATAAATAAACTGGCAGCTTTGCCCCAAAATGAACAGTATATTTCCTGTATAACTTTCCAACATCTTCCTGTCCTGAATAAAAAGATTGACGGGGCTCAGCCAAATGATGAGCTGCAATTCCAAAAAATAATTTCTCACTGTAAATCAAAACTCCGGTTGAAAAATCCAGATATGAATAATTCGGATCAGTTAAATATTGCAGCTCGCCGGAAATACCATGATTTCCGAAATATGGATCAACATTATCAGGAAAAACCAGACGATCCGTTTTCAGGGAATTTTGGTTAAAACCAGTTTGAAAACCACCATTTAACCAATACGTTTTATTTAAGCGAACAAAAACCGAATAAATTAAATTTAACTGAAAAGAATTCAAAATATGATTAGCCTGAGCATCATTCATTACAAAAAATCCAAATCCACCCTGCAACTTTTTTACAGGCATATCGAAAGCTGCACTATAGGTAGTATAAGCATTATCAAATTTTTGCCATTGGTTTCGGTATTGCAATGCCACTCTGGGAGCGTCTACCGATCCCGAAAAAGCAGGATTCAGGTATAAAGGATTGGAATAAAACTGCGAAAATGAAACGTCTTGTGCTGTTGCTGTACACAGCGACAACATCAGTAAATAAAACAAGCCGATTTTAAATAATGCTTTCATTTCAGTTTTTACATCAGCCAATGCTAAAATATAACATAATTTCTTCTGAAATCTTGTTGTATCCATAAAAAAGAGGCTGCCGAAACCGACAACCTCTTCCAAATTCTACCTAACTATTCGCACTAAACCTCTAATTATTCCAATAATCTGTGTTAACCATCCAGTTATCCAAAGTTAATTCATTTTCTGTTTCTTCTTCCAAAGAAACCACACTTGAAAGTGTCCAGGTGTTTTCATCTGTCATCCAGTTTTCAACCTGCAGATCTGCATCATTTTCCACCGTGTAACCGAATGTGCTTTCTGCAACATTCCAGTAATTTTCATTTACCATCCAGTCTTCAACTATCATTTCTGATTCAACTGTGTTTTCAAGCCCTGAGGCGATTGCAACTTCTGTTCCCTTTGCATTTACATTTCCACCTAAAATTAAAAGGATAAAAAATAGAGCCGGTACAATCTGTCTGATACTTAATTTAATTGTTTTCATCGTTTTCTGTTTTTATGTTTCTGTTTCTGTTTTCTTGTTTTTCTAAAACTGTTTACAAATTAATAGACTAATAACTTGTGCAAAGGTTACAAGGTATTTTGTTAAAATGTACGAAAACTTTGTTAACGAAATCTTAAGGTCGGTAAATGACAGAAATTACCGGTAAATAAAAATACTTTTAGGTATGGATAGATTGAAATCAGTCGGTAAATGGCGAAATATTCCATAAACAGCCGAGCCGCTGCCTGACATGGAAGCATAAACCGCACCGGTTCTATATAATGTCTCCTTTAATTCTTTTATTTCCGGATACTGTGGGAAAATGCTTTTTTCGAAATCATTTACCACATGATCTTTCCATTTATCCGGTGAAAGATCAGCAAGTTCATGTAAATTAAATTTTGGCGCTCCGGGAATAATATTTCTGTATGCCTCAGGTGTACCGACAGAAACATCTGGTTTAAGAATTACAATATGAAATTCGGAAAGATCGATTTGATACGCGACAAGTTTATCGCCAATTCCTTCGGCAAACGCAGGTTGATTATCAATAAAAAATGAACAATCGGCGCCAATTCTTGCAGCATATTTTTTTAAACCAGCACTATTTAAACCCAGATCAAAATAATCATTCAACATTTTTAAAGCGAAAGCTGCATCGGAAGAACCTCCTCCCAAACCTGCTCCGAATGGAATAACCTTGTGCAAATGAAATTGTACGGGGGGTAAATCAAAATCTTCTTTTAAAAAATGATAAGCCTTAAGAACCAGGTTTTCACTTGCCGGACCACCAATCTTCATTCCTGAAAATGAAAGACCGGTTTTATCTGATTCAATCATTTCAAGTGCATCAGCAAGTTTTACCGGATAAAAAATAGTTTCAAGATTGTGATAGCCGTCTGCTCTTTTTGAAACGACATGAAGTCCAAGATTTATTTTAGCATTGGGAAATACAATCATTATAAAAAGTTAAAAACCTCCGGAAATCTCCAGAGGTTGATGTTATTGTTCATTCAGCAATTCATATTCTTTTGGCGTTCCGCATGTGCAAATAAGGTTTCGGTCGCCCCAGGCATTATCCACACGGCCAACAGGTACCCAGAATTTATTTTCCTTCACCCAATCGCGAGGGAAAGCAGCCTTTTGTCTCGAATAACCATAATCCCAGTTATCCATAATTACCTTTTCGGCAGTGTGTGGAGCATGTTTCAGAACATTGTCCTGTTTGTCTGCTACTCCTTCATCAATCTCTTTTATTTCAAGGAAAATGGTGTTCAATGCATCAATAAACCTGTCGAGTTCCTGTTTCGATTCACTTTCAGTTGGTTCAATCATCAGCGTTCCATGCACCGGAAATGAAAGTGTTGGAGCATGAAAACCAAAGTCCATCAAACGCTTGGCAATGTCTTCTTCTGAAATTCCGGAAGAAGCTTTCAAATGACGACACTCCAGAATCAATTCGTGAGCAACGCGCCCATTTTCTCCTGTATATAAAACTCCGTAATTCTTTTCAAGGGCTTTTGCAATATAATTTGCATTAAGAATGGCAATTTTGGTAGCACGGGTTAAACCTTCGGCGCCCATCATTTTTATATAACCATACGTAATGGTTAAAACCGAAGCACTTCCCCAGGGAGCGCCGGCAACTGCATTAATTCCAATATGGCCGTTGTTCATTATCGGGTGCGAAGGTAAAAATTCAACCAAATGAGCTGCAACTGCAATCGGACCAACTCCGGGTCCGCCTCCGCCATGTGGAATTGCAAATGTTTTATGCAGGTTTAAATGGCACACGTCGGCTCCAATCATTCCCGGAGTTGTCAATCCTACCTGGGCATTCATATTTGCGCCATCAAGATAAACCTGTCCTCCGTTTTCATGAATGATACTGCACATTTCAACAATCGATGATTCGAAAACTCCGTGAGTGGATGGATATGTCACCATAAATGCAGAAAGGGAATCTTTATATTCTGTAGCCTTTTTTCGAACCTCTTCTATATCGATGTTGCCGTTTTTATCGCACCCAACAACTACCACTTTCATACCTGCCATTACTGCACTTGCCGGATTAGTACCATGTGCTGAAGAAGGAATCAATACAACATCGCGTTTTTCTTCACCCCTGTTTTTGTGATATTCGCGGATGACCATCAACCCTGCATATTCGCCGGCGGCTCCTGAATTAGGCATTAGACTAACATCGGCCATTCCTGTAATTTCAGCCAAATCGCGACGCAGCTCTTCCATCATTTCATGATAACCGCGGGCCTGATTTTTAGGAACAAACGGATGTATTCCGTTAAATTCAATCCAGCTTAACGGAAGCATTTCAGTTGCTGCATTAAGTTTCATAGTGCACGAGCCTAATGAAATCATTGAATGTGTAAGCGAAATATCTTTATGTTCCAACCTTTTTATATATCGAAGCATTTCAGTTTCTGAACGGTACTTGTTGAAAACGTCCTGCTTCATAAAATCAGTTTTCCTGCCAAATTTTTCATCAATTTCATATCCTTCAGGATATTCATGAATGACAGGCCACTTTTTATTTGCAGCTTTTGCAAAAACTTCAAGAATCCAGGTCATATCCTCACGGTTGGTTGTTTCATCAATACTGATTCCAACATCACCGTTGTCAAAAAACCTAAAATTCATTTCAAGTTCAAGGGAAAGCCATTCGATATCTTCCCGTTTTATTCGTTTTGGCAATTCAAATCGCACAGTATCAAAAAAACTGCTGTTCAACTGTTTATATCCTAGTTTTTCAATTTCAACTGCAAGAAAAGCTGCGATATTATGTACCCGTTCAGCAATCATTTTAATTCCTTCGGGTCCGTGATAAACACCAAAGAAACCGGCCATAGTAGCTAAAAGAGCCTGCGCTGTGCATATATTCGATGTTGCCTTTTCACGCTTTATATGTTGCTCACGTGTCTGCAGCGCCATCCGCAATGCCCTGTTTCCATGGATATCTTTTGTGATGCCAATAATACGGCCAGGCATAGCACGTTTAAATTCTTCGCGTGCAGTAAAAAAGGCAGCATGCGGTCCGCCATAACCCATTGGGACACCAAACCTCTGGCTGTTGCCAAAAACAATATCAGCTCCCCATTCCCCGGGAGGTGTTAATACAGCAAGTGCAAGTAAATCGGTTGCAACTGCAACTTTAATTTCTTTTTCATGCGCCTTTTCAACCCATTCAGAATAATCCAGAATTTCACCGTCGGAATTTGGATACTGAATAATGACGCCAAAAACCTCTTCTGCAAATTCAAAATCCTCTTTAGACTGAATTCTCAAATCAATACCCAATGGAGCTGCCCTTGTCTGAAGTACATCAATTGTTTGCGGCCACATTTTTCGATCAACTAAAACAACGTTTACATTGTCTTTCACCATTTTACGCGAGCGAAGATTCATCATCATCACCATTGCTTCGGCTGCCGCAGTAGCTTCATCAAGCAGTGACGCATTTGCAATTTCCATTGATGTAAGTTCGCAAATCATTGTCTGAAAGTTCAACAGAGCTTCAAGTCTTCCCTGCGAAATTTCCGCCTGATAGGGTGTGTACGAAGTATACCAAACCGGATTCTCCAAAACATTACGCAAAATAACTGCAGGAGTAATAGTGTCATAATATCCCATACCGATATAGGTATTAAATACTTTGTTCTTTGCGGCCAAACCTAAAATCTGCCTGTAGTATTTGCGTTCGCTTAAACCTTCCGGAAGCTTCAATGGCCCTTTTAGCCTGATATTTGACGGTACAGTTTGATCAATTAATTCCTCCAGGGAAGAAACCCCGATAAAACCAAGCATTTCTTCAATTTCATTTGTCCGTGGTCCAATGTGTCTGTTTTCAAAAGTATCGTGAGGCATTTATTTTGTTTTTTAGTGAATTATTTGCAAGTATAAAGTTTGCAGTTTATGGAAAAAATGATTTTAAACCAATTCTTTATTTGAATGAGAATATTTTATAAGTTTCTGAATCTTTATTTTAAAAAAGGATTACTGTTTTTTTCAAAACCTATCGTTGTTTCTTGTCCATGGCCACAGTAAACTTTTGTATCAGGTGGAAGTTGAAAAAGCTTGCTTTTAATACCAGCGACAAGAGTCTCAAAATTACCCCCGGGCAAATCTGTCCGGCCAATGCTTCCGTAAAACAAAACATCGCCGGCAATTAAAAATCCTTCCTTTTCATTATAAAAAACCACATGACCCGGCGAATGACCCGGAACATGTATAATTTGAAGTTCAGAATTGCCAAACTTCAGTTTTTCGTCTTCTTTAAAAAACCCATCGGCAGGTGAAACAGGTTGCATTTCAAATCCAAACATTTCACCCTGAGTTACTGCTTTCTCTATCCAGAAATTATCATCAGAATGAACATAAAAGGGAATTTGAAATTGATTTCGTATAAATTCAACTCCCATAATATGATCGAAATGGCAATGAGTATTTGTTATTTTTTGTGGTTTCAGGTTACACGCTGCAATGTATTCTTTAATTTCGGAAAACTCCTCGGGATAATAAAAACCAGGATCAATAAATACACATTGCAGTGTTTCATCGGAAAGGACGAAAGAATTTTCCTGCAACGGATTTACAACAAATTTTTCAACTTTTATCATTATTAAAAATTTACTGTACCTTTTAATAGCGGCACAAAAACAAATTTTCCATGCTTTTCTGTTTTAAATTCCTCTTCTGAAATACGGATAACCACCTGCATTTCCTGTCGTTTTGGAGTACCGATAGGAATAACCAGTCGACCACCAATTTTTAACTGCTGTGTTAATTCTTCCGGAATTGAAGCAGCCCCGGCTGTAACCAAAATTTTATCGAAAGGTGCAAAATTGGGAAGACCATTGTATCCGTCACCAAAAAAACATGCAGGATAATAACCTATTTCAGCAAGAAAAGACTGCACTTTCCTGAACAATTCTTTTTGACGTTCAACAGTAAAAACCTTTGCTCCCATTTCAACAAGAACAGCAGCCTGATAACCGGAACCGGTGCCGATTTCAAGGATTTTATCATTTGGTTCAACCTGCAGAAGCTGTGTCTGCACAGCAACAGTATAAGGCTGAGAGATAGTCTGCCCTGCGCCAATTGGAAACGCCTGATCTTTGTATGCAAAGTTTAAAAATGAACTCTCCATAAAAAGATGTCTCGGAACTTTCCCTATGGCTTCCAATACCTTTTCATCCCTGATTCCTTTTATTTTCAATCCTTCAACCAGTTTTTTACGCATCCCCTTGTGGCGAAGGTCATCGTTTTCTGCCATAAATGTTATTTGTCTGCAAATTTAACCGAAATGATTTAATATCATTTTAAAGGCTCTTTCAATATTAACAATTATGGTTGATAAATTCCAACACCTGTTCCGCAAATGGTTGCATTTGAATTTTATATTTGTACTATGTTGAATTTTGGAATAATAGGCGACTTAAAATTACTTGAACCATACATCAGGCACATTCAAAAATTAAAGAATGTGCAGATTATCGGAAAATCATCGGTTGGCATTAACATTCAGCCTGACAGTTTTCAGTTTACCATCCCTGAATTCAACCGGATTGAACTGATGAGCCGATCAGATATTTTACTGATTAGTAACTTTTCATTGTTTCCGTTTGGCATTTTATGTGAGATGGTGAAAAAATCCAAACACATTTTTGCCGCTGAATATCCAAAACTGAGCATTGAAGAATGCGGACAACTTGTAAAACTCACCAGCGAAGCAAAAACGGTATTTCAAATTGTTAATCCATTTTACTTTTTACCGGCAATTCAATGGATGAATGACAATTTAAGTTTCCCTGCTTTTCTTGATATTACCCGTTTTAATACCAGTTTCAACAGAAAAAACTCACTTTTCGCGTTACTCCTGATGTTAAAGCAAATTACAGGCTTTGATGTCAAAAAAATAAGTGCAGTTACATTTCAACCTCCTCAAAAAAACTTTGATTTTTACAATCTGCGGCTTGAATTTGGCGATGCTACTGTTGTGAATATAAACAACGGAAAACTTGAAACTGCAAATGAATTTAAAATAAGTGTTTTTTCAAAAGACAAGTTTATTGTACTCGACTTCACAAATAAAACATACACCTGCAATTATACTCCAATCAACCTTGTAAATTATTTGCCGGTACTTGAGATTGATAAATTTATGGATGCAGTTTTAAACAACAACAATAAAATTACAGACATAAAGGATTATCAGGATGTTCTTCAGTTGGTTATAAAAATAGACAAAAAAATAGCCCAGTTTTCGGGTGAATAATTCATCAAAAAAATTTTACATTTGCAGCAATAATATTGCACACGCTTCGTTTACAAACATGCGACACTACAAACTTAACCAGTAAAATATGAACAAAACCTGGCAGGTAGCCAAATATTTGTTTTTCGATTTTCTGGCCGCTATCATTAGTTGGACGGTATTTTTTATCTATCGGAAAGCAGTAATTGAACCTCAGCGTTTTGGTATCGATATTCCAATAGAATTCACCACCCGGTTTTATCTTGGATTGATCATAATTCCTGCCTTCTGGTTAATTGCATACTATATTACCGGTTTTTATAAAAATATCTACCGCAGGTCTCGATTACTGGAACTTGGGCAAACTTTTATTATTTCACTTTCAGGAGTTGTTGTAATATTCTTTGCACTTATTCTCGATGATTTTATTCATTCCTATAAAAATTATTACCAGCTCTTTTTCACCCTATTCATACTTCATTTTTCAATTACTTATCTGTTTCGCCTTATTCTTACGACAAGAACCATTCACCGCATCCACAAACGAAAAATAGGTTTCAATACTCTGCTAATCGGAAGTAACGAAAATGCAGTGAAGGTATATAAAGAGATGTCGAACCAACTACGCCCTGCCGGTAATTTGTTTGTTGGTTTTGTTGGCGTAGAAAATAATGATGATTCACTGCTGGGACAGCACATCAGTAATTTGGGAAAACTCGATGATCTGAATTCGATTATTGAAGATAATAAAATTGAAGAAGTTATTGTTGCCCTGGAAACCAAGGAACATAAACGGTTAAGCGAAATTTTAACTGTACTTGAAAACCGTCAAATCACCATTTGGGGAATTCCAGATCTGTATGATTTCCTTTCGGGTACGGTAAAAATGAATGCGATATACGGCAGCCCGCTGATTAAAATCTCAAACGGATTAATGTCGGCCTGGCAGGAAAACACAAAAAGGTTACTGGATGTATTGTTTTCGCTTATTGCCATTATTTTATTTCTGCCGGTTTTTATTGTATTGGCTGTTATTATAAAAGCAACTTCGAAAGGATCGGTTATTTATAAACAGGAACGAATTGGTCGCTTCGGAAAACCTTTCAACATATACAAATTACGCAGCATGGTGCTGGATGCAGAAAACGGAACACCGGCGCTTTCCTGCTCAAATGATGTGCGAATAACCAAAATCGGCAGGTTTCTTCGAAAAACTCACCTCGATGAAATACCACAGTTTATTAATGTTATTATAGGCGATATGTCGCTGGTAGGACCGCGACCGGAGCGAAAATATTACATCGAACAAATTAAGGAAAAAGCACCTCACTACACGCACCTTCATAAACTCAGGCCCGGAATAACTTCGTGGGGACAGGTGAAATACGGTTATGCTTCAAATGTGGATGAAATGCTCGAACGGTTGCCTTTCGACATGTTGTACCTGAAAAACATTTCGCTGTATATTGATTTTAAAATCCTGATTTACACTTTAATGGTCAGTATCAAAGGGGGAAACGGGAAATAAACTCAATCCTTTAACTTGAAAATTTCAATTGGCTTGTACACTGCACCCTGCGGTTTTAAGATACTTTGGTAGAAAATAATCTCCGATAAAGCATCATCCTGAAAAAAGGTATTGCTGTAGCTTTCGACCAACCGGTGAAATTTCCCAACATCCTTTAAATCCCTGATTCGTGCAAGAGTTAAATGCGGACTGAACTTTCGTTTTTCATGTTCAAAGCCGAGCTCCGAAACTGATTCTTCAATGACTAACGCAAGGGCTTTCAACAGACCGGCATCTTCAATTCGTGCAAACAGAACTTTTGGTTGTCTTTTACTTTTAAAATATCCCAAACCTTTTAAAACAATCGGAAAGCTTCGGAAATTCCGTCTGATTAATTCCAACTTATCCTTAATCTCTTCGGTTTGCTGAATTGTGGTTTCACCCAAAAATTTCAACGTTAAATGGAGGTTATTTTCATTTACCCATTTCATCTGTTCATCGCGTAGTGACTCTTTTAAATAGCTGAACATCTCCTGTAATTTTGTTTCAGGAGCAATTTTTACGGCAATAAAAGTTCGCAGCGAATCATTCATTATAAATATCCCAATTCAATTAAAGTCACAATTTCTTCCAGCCACTGGTCTTCTCCTTCCGGTTCATAACCATCTTTCAAATCATTTTTAAATATTCTGGCAATACCCTGCCAAAAAAAAGCGCTGAAATCGCCTCTGAAAGCCTGTATCAAACTATATGGCGTACGTTCAGTTTCACGGTTTATCAGCTTTAAAAGAATACGTCCATCGGAAATCGACCATTTTTTTAATTCCTCTGAATGTTTATCCATCAACTGTTTTTCAAGTTGCTTCATCAGTTTCCTTTGGTCATGTTTATCATCAAGCGAATAATAAAGTGGTTCATATTTCTCCAGCAGTTCTTTTGCCTCAAGGGCCAGCGGATACACTTTTTTCACTTTTGCCGCATACCGCCAGTAGCGTCTTTCCACACGTTTATTCCTGAAATGCTTTTCAGGAAGTATGATTACTTCTTTTATATTTTTATGAATGATGGTATCGCCTTCTTTTACGAAACCCATCATAAAATCAGTAGTGTCCTTTTTCTCCTGAGCCTTTGCAGCAGTAAAATAAGACAATACAATTATTAATATGACGATTATTCTTTTCAAAATTTTTATCCTTCCACAAATTAAAACGAAGATATCGTTTTTCAATTATAGCAAATACAAAGTTTATATCTTTGCGCCAAAAATCAAACCACCATCAATGAAAACAAAAATAAATTCTGAGATAGGCAAACTTGAAGGCGTAATAATTCATACTCCCGGTTCGGAAGTTGAGAATATGACTCCCGAAAATGCAGAGCGTGCCTTATACAGCGACATTCTCAACCTTTCTATTGCTTCAAAAGAATATGCACAACTGGCTGGTGTTTTACGAAAAGTATCCACAGTTTATGAAATTAAAGAACTTTTAAGCAAAGTTCTTGAAAATACAATTACAAAAACAGAATTGCTGCGGGATATTTGCAGCCATGAAGGAGTTTCGGGAATGGAAAACCAACTTGCCGAAAATTCACCGGCTGACCTTGCCGGCCTTTTGATTGAAGGCGTAATTCTTGAACGAAACAGCCTGACCAGTTACCTGAGCAACGAAAAATTCCTGATGAAGCCCTTGCACAACCTTTTTTTTACACGAGATTCAGCTATGGGAATGAACGAAAACATGTTAATTGGCAGAATGGCAAATCCTGTGCGTGAAAGGGAGACCATGATTATGGAAGCGATTTTCAACAACCATCCGCTTTTTGAAACGGTAACTTTAAACCCGCTAAAACCGATAGGCGGTATTCCGCTCAACAATAAGGCAGTATTGGAAGGAGGCGATTTCCAGGTGGCGCGTGAAGATGTTTTTGTAATTGGCACCGGAGTCAGAACCAGTACCCAGGGAATCGATTTTATAATAGAAAATCTCAAACTTCAAAAAAACGAAACACAGCACATTATTGTACAGGAGTTGCCGGCCTCTCCCGAATCGTTTATTCACCTCGATATGATTTTTACCTTCCTTGACACAGATACCTGCATGGTTTACGACCCGGTGGTTTATGGATTAAGCCGTTACCGCACGATATATATTCAGGTTGAAAACAAAAAAGTATCCAAAATCGAAGAACAGCTGAATATTCTTGAATCCTTAAAAAAGCTTGGCTTCGATTTAAAACCTGTTACCTGCGGCGGAAAAAAGGATTTGTGGGTTCAGGAACGCGAACAGTGGCATAGCGGGGCCAACTTTCTTACTTTTGCTCCGGGAAAAATTATTGGCTACGAACGAAACGTTCATACACTGGAAGAACTGGATAAAGCAGGTTTTGAAATCCTAAAAGCAACTGATGTAATCAGCGGCACAATTTCCCCCGAAAACTATAAAAAATGTGTGGTAACCATCGCCGGCTCCGAACTTGCACGTGGTGGCGGCGGTGCACGCTGCATGACAATGCCGGTAAAAAGAGCCAATGTTAACTGGTAAAATCAAATGTCATGCGAAAATTAAAAAACAGCGAACTCAACCGGCTTTCAGTCTCCGAATATAAGAAAAGATCAAAAACACCTTTAGTGGTGGTGCTCGACAATATCAGGAGCTGCAATAATATTGGATCAATCTTCCGCACTTCCGATGCATTACTTACCGAAAAAATTTACCTCTGCGGAATTACTGCAACACCTCCCAACAAAGAAATTCATAAAACTGCACTGGATGCTGAAAATTCTGTGGAATGGGAATATGTCGAAAAAACTGAAGATGCAGTAGCACAACTTCAGAAAAATGGCTATAAAGTATATGCAATTGAACAGGTAGAAAGCAGCATTTCATTACCCGATTTTAAACCAGGGGCAAACGGGAAAATTGCAGTAGTTTTTGGAAACGAAGTAAAAGGCGTTCAACAACAGGTTGTAAACTGCTGCAACGGCAGCATCGAAATCCCACAGTTTGGGACTAAACATTCGTTTAATGTTTCAGTAAGTGCAGGTATTGTTATATGGGATATTTTTCAAAAACTGAATTCTTCCTTTTAATTTGCACCATCATTTTTATATCCTGCATCAAAAGAAAATCAGGGAATTAGCTTCGTATTAAAATAAATCAGTATTTTTATTTTAAAAAACCGCAAGCATGAATTCTTCAAAAAATCTGCCGGAAGAATTTTTTCAGTTTATCTGGGAAAACCAACTTTTTTACTCCGATAATTTAAAAACGACAAATGGAAACCTTCTGGAAATCATAAATACCGGTAAACGAAATACAAATTCGGGCCCTGATTTCTTCAATGCAAAAATCAAAATCGATGATACCATATGGGCTGGTAACATCGAAATCCACAAAAAAGCATCAGACTGGTTAAAGCACAAACATGAATCGGACAAAGCCTATCAGAATGTGGTGCTTCATGTGGTTGAAGAAGCCGACCAGCCGGTATTCAGGGAAAACGGCGAGATAATTCCTGCTCTGGTTTTAATTTATCCCGATAAATACAACAAAAACTACAGCAAACTTCTGGATGCACAAACCTGGATAGCCTGCGAAGAAAACTTCTACAGAATTGATCCGGTAGTTTTAAGACTTGGATTTAACCGGCTCATGATTGACCGCCTGGAAAGTAAAACCTCCGAAATTATCAACCGGCTTCATTCAAACAATACCAACTGGAATGAAACTTTCTACCAGATTCTTGCCCGTACCCTCGGATTTAGAGTAAACGCCCTTCCATTTGAATTACTTGCAAAAGCAGTTCCACTGAATCTGCTTGCAAAAAATAAAAACAGCATATTCCAGCTGGAGGCACTGTTATTTGGAACTTCAGGATTACTAAATGAGGAATTGCTGGGTGATGATTATTACCTTCAATTGCGGGAAGAATATTCATTTCTTTTTAAAAAATACAAATTAAACCCCCTGGAAACACACCTCTGGAAATTTATGCGTTTGCGACCTGTTAACTTCCCTACTATCCGGATTTCGCAACTAGCAGCTTTAATCCACCAATCCAGCGGCTTGTTTTCCAAAATACTTGAAATTGAATCACTTGAAGAACTCAAAAAGCTGTTCAGGGTAAAAGCATCACCGTATTGGGATTCGCACTACCGGTTCAACAAGCAAACCAGTAACCAGTTGCCTCGCGAATTGGGCGACACATCAATAAACATACTCATTATAAACGTTGTTATCCCGTTCCTTTTTATTTATGGCGAAAACCAGAACATGCACCACCTTAAAAACAGGGCACTTGATTTTCTTGAAAAACTGCCTCCTGAAAAAAATTCAATTACAAGAAATTGGGAAAATCTAGGTGTTGAAGCACGTTCAGCCTTCGAAACACAAGCGTTGCTCCAGCTAAAAAATAACTATTGCGAAAAGAAAAAATGCTTAAATTGCCAAATCGGAAATAAGTTAGTAAAGATCATACCGGAAACAGACAAATGAACCAAAAGCAGAACAAGTTTCAGGAAGCTTCAAGTCAGACCGTAAAAGTTGGCATTGGGTTGCTGGTTTCAATTGTTTTTTTTGGTACACTTGGATATCATTTAATTGAAAAACTTTCATTGTTAGACAGTCTTTACATGACGGTGATAACCATTTCCACTGTCGGTTTCAAAGAAGTGGGAAGTGAACCATTGAGCCAGTCAGGTAAGCTGTTTACAATGGGTTTAATTTTTACCAGCCTCGGAAGTTTGGCGTACGTTGGTTCAAATATGGCAAGGTTTGTTTTTGACGGTGAATTGGCAAATTATATAAAAACTTACAGGGTGGATAAAAAAATTGCAGTACTTAAAAACCATGTTATCATTGTTGGATTTGGCCGCAACGGCGAACAGGCTGCTATTGAACTGGAAGAACATGGTGTCCCGTTTGTTATTGTCGATAAACGCGACAATGTGATTACACGGGTGAGGCAAAATGCGGAATGGCTGTACATTAAAGGCGATGCCACACATGAAGATGTGCTTGAAAATGCCCGGGTTAACCAGGCGCGTGCACTAATAGCTACTACGCCAAATGATGCCGACAATGTTTTTGTAGTGCTCACTGCACGAAGCATCAATCCAAATTTAACCATTATCAGCCGGGCTTCTGAATTTGAATCGCAAATGAAACTGAAACGAGCCGGGGCTACAAATGTAATTATGCCCGAACGGATTGGCGGACAGCGAATGGCCAAACTTGTACATCAGTCTGATGTGGTGGAATTCCTTGAATATATCCTGTTACAAAAATCTCAGGATGTTAGCCTCGAAGAAGTAGAATGCAAAAACCTTGCCCACCGGTTTGTCGGAAAATCAATTGCTGAATTAAAGGTGAGGGAAATTTCGGGCGCTAACATTATCGGATTAAAAATCAGCGGTGCACGTTATGTTTTTAATCCAGATCCCAAGATGATCCTCTCACGCAACGACCAGCTTTTTGTACTTGGAAATCCTGTACAAATAAAAAAATTAAAAGAGATTATGGCATCAGAAGAATAACGCAGAATTAAATATATATTCTTATGTCCTGGCACCTTGTTAAAAAACTTTAAATCCCTTAAATTTTATTCAGTAAAGTAAACTATCAATTAAATCTCTTGTTAATCAAAACGATAATAAATAAAAAAAGGAAATAAGATGTTTATTGGTCATTTTGGTATAGGATTGGGAGCAAAAAAGGCTGCTCCTGCAATATCACTTGGCATACTATTTCTCTCCGCACAATTTCTGGATTTACTTTGGCCAACATTTTTACTTCTTGGATGGGAACATGTGAAAATTGAACCTGGTATAACCGCAATGGCGCCGCTTCGATTTACTGATTACCCATTTACCCACAGTATGTTCATGGCTGTATTGTGGGGAATTATAGTCGGGACTGTTTATGTTTTGGTAAAACGAAAACATAAAGAAGCCATTATTCTTGGATTGGTGGTGTTTAGTCACTGGGTACTTGATTTACTGGTTCATATTCCCGATCTGCCTCTTTTTCCCGGAAGTTCAATATTTATGGGATTCGGATTATGGAATTATAAATTATTGGCTATTCTGTTGGAGATGACAATCTTTTTTACCGGTCTTTTATTTTACATGAAATCCACCAAAGCAAAAAATAAAGCCGGCAGGTACGGATTTTGGACAATGATAATTTTTTTACTTGTCATCTATGTGAGTAACCTGATGGGCCCTCCTCCTCCGAATGTAAAAGCAATTGCCTGGGCAGGTGAATTACAGTGGTTGTTTATTATTTGGGCTTTCTGGGTAGATAAAAACAGGGTTCAGCGGGCAGAGAACTACAACGAACAATCTGCTCAGCCAAGGAAACTGGCAACAAATTCAAAATAATCCCTGCCAGTAGTAATCAATAAAAAAATAATGCAAACAATGAACAGATTAAAATGGCTTAATGTGGTCTTGCGGGGCTTTATGGAAACTGGTGTTGTTCTTGCTTTTATTTATTGGGGGCTTCATACGGGTCAGAATACTTTTTCAAAAATTATACTCACAATTGGAGCACCAGTTGTTGCCTTTGGATTTTGGGGACTTGTGGATTTTCACAACTTTGGGAAAAAAGCGGAATATTTACGCCTGATTCAGGAATTGCTCATCAGCGGTCTTGCTGCCGTACTGCTTTACCTCTCAGGACTACAGCTGCTTGCATGGATATTGGGAATACTTTCAGCCTTACACCATGTCCTTGTATATATTTCCGGAGAAAGGCTAATCAAAAACAAATCCAATAATAAACCTATTGCTCCGGCTCCGCATCAAAACGCTCAATAAAATCGGTTGAAAGTACCCTGAACTCCGTCCTTCGGTTAATTCCTTCTGCAATTTCCTGTTGTTCGGGTGTTAATTTCATAATGAAATCTTCAGTCAGTTCATCATTCCTTTTCAGGAAATCGTATTGCCGGGCAAGTTTCCGGGTAACTGTTTTTGGCCAGGTTTCGCCATATCCTTTTGCAACAAGCCGTTGTGGGTTTATTCCTTTTTCAATCAGGTAATCCACCACGCTTTGTGCCCTTTTCTGTGAAAGTTCAAAATTGAACTGGTCGCTGCCAACATGATCGGTATGCGACATAATTTCAACAGTGATGGTTGGATTTAATACAAGTACCTGAACGAGTGAATCAAGCGACACCAAAGATTGAGGTAATAATTCCCAGCTGCCAAATTCATAATTAATATTTTCAAGCTTAACCGGAGAATCGGTAGGAGTTAAATACAGCTCGAATCTGAAATCCTTGCTGTCTTCAAGTGCAACAGTAGTTGCAGCAGCTTTATCCCGCAGGTAACCATCTTTAAATGCTGCAAAAATATAATCAGTTTCGGGTTGAAGTTTCATTTGAAATTTCCCATCCTGGGTGCGCATCCTTAGATTCGTTCCATCCGTACCGATAATCCTGACGGATGCACCATCAATACGGTTTCCGGTTTCCTTGTCAAAAACTTCGCCTTCCAGCCTGAAAATTTTTGGAGGCACAAGAAATGAATACAAATCATCGCCACGCGATCCTTTACGGTTGGAAGTAAACATCCCCTTGTTTTCGCCCTGAACAAATCCAATCCCAAAATCATCAGCAGGAGAATTTACAGGTGATCCCATATTTTCAACCGTCCAGTTTCCCTGATCATCCTCAACGGCTTTAAAAATATCGAATCCTCCCATTCCGATATGATAATTGGAAGCAAAATACAACTCACCATTATCGCGCACAAACGGAAACATTTCGTCGCCCGGCGTATTAACTGCTTCGCCAAGATTTTCAGGTTCACTGTAGGTACCTCCATCTTTTTGGGCACGGTAAATATCTTTTCCACCAAAACCTCCCGGCATATCCGAAACAAAATAAAGAACCGATCCATCCGGATTCATTGCCGGATGTGCAGCGACAATACTGTCGCCAACAACCTGTACCTTTATGGGTTCTGACCACGATCCACGCGACTGCGACGAAGAATACAATTCAGCGCCCATGGGCTCGGTTTTATCGTAGCGGCAACGGGTAAAAATCATCAACTCTCCTGTTGATGAAAGCGACGATGCTCCTTCCTCATCTTCGGTGTTGACAATCAGGTTTTCATCCAGCAACTGCGGTTCATCCCATTTTTGTTTCTGTATATTAAATGTGGCTTTAAACAAATCAGCATAATCCTGCCCTGTAATCATGCTCTCACGCTTTCCGGTTGCGGCTTTTCTTGTGGATGTAAAAATGATTTCATTGTCACGTCCGCCAACAAACACAGGACCGAAATCACTGCTTCGTGAGTTAATTTCCTTTATTGGATTAATAATATGCCGGGTAGGATTTGCCACCCACTCCTGTGTTTTCCGGATAGACTCCAACCCGGCCAGTGCCCTTTCATCACCCGGAACGGAATCAAGATACATCCTGTAGTTTTCTATTGATTCTTCATAATCCTGTGTCGCCCTTAACATTTCGGCTTCATAAAACAAGGCTTCCGGATTGGGATATCCACGCCTGACCGCATTCTTGTAATATAATGCTGCTCTTTCATAATCTCCGATGTATCGGTAACATTCGGCCATGGCAAATGCATACTCCCTGCGCTTTACACGGTCTTTTTCCTTTCGGCTGGCCTTCCTGTATTTTTCAATAGCCTTGTAATATTCCCCAATATTCTGCGAAAGAAGGGCGTCACGGCCAAAATGACCGGCACCACATGATCCAAGTATAATTATAAGTAATGAAAACAGAATTAACCTGATGTATTTATTCATACCCATTATTCATTTCGGGACGTAAATGTAAATTATTTTTTAAATGGCTACAAAAATAACGTCAGTTTAGCATGTAAAGTATAATTTAAAAAAGAGAAAATTCCCTGGTTAATAATCTGCCTGTCCAATTCATCCCCATCCTTCTTTGATGTTATCGCCGGAAACAATCGACCGAAAGAAAAAGTGTTTATTTTTCTCCTGGTCAATTTTCCGCTCGTTCACCACTGTAACCCGTGCCAAATCCAGGAAAGGCTTTCAACTTCCCGTATCCGGCAAAATTCCTGAATTACAAATTCTCATTAAATCCAATGCATCCTGTTGTTTTAAATTTCCATGCCTGTTTATGGGCATCATTAAATCAATTATGCATTAAACTCTAACTAAATTTGGTTTAAACTCGGATTAAACTCGAATTAAATTTGGTTATAATCAAATTTAAACCAAATTTAAACCGAATTTAATCCGTCCAAAACAAGGATGTAGGTATGGGATTATTCGTTCTTCCGGCTCATCGCATTGGATTGAAATACAGGTGATCGTTCAGATGAATATTGATTTCTCCGGATTTACATACTTTTTAATCCATGCTTTTCTGCAGAAACTGTTGGTAAAAAAGAGTAAACGACAGGCACTTCAGATGGGCATACTTAAAAAATCTTTGATATTCCGGATTTTGAATGTCAACCAGTAAAAAAGCCGATATCTGAACGATACCGGCTTTTTTACTGGTTTATGGTTTGAACTACCTTACAAACAGCAGTTCGCGGTATTTGGGTAACGGCCAGACTTCATTATCCACAACCAGCTCCAGCCGGTCAATGTGATAACGGATTTCTTCGAGGAAAGGCCGCACATTTTTATCATAGCTTTTGGCTTTTTCTACCACATTTTCAATAACATTTGCATCTTTCCGGGCTTCAATCATATCTTTTCGCAAGGCTTTTATTGCCGAAATGTGGCCACCGATTTCTTTTATCAAATCAAGGCGTGCGTTTGCAAGTTGCTCAAATTCTTCCTTTGAAAATAAATCTTTCAGGTTTTTCACGTTTTGCAGCAACAGCGACTGGTATTCAACCGCGGTCGGAACAATATGATTTATTGCCAAATCACCTAAAACCCGCGATTCAATCTGCAGTTTCATTATAAATTTTTCATATTCAACTTCTACTCTGCCTTTTAATTCCGATTCGTTAAATACACCCAATTTTTTAAACTGGGTTAAAACATGAGGGGCCGAATAAGCAGAAAGTGCTTCAGGAACATTGTTAATGTTTGTTAATCCCCTTTTGGCCGCTTCTTTTACCCATTCTGCGCTGTAACCATCACCGTTAAACCGGATGGGTTTTGATTCGATGATGAGGTTTTTGAGTACCTGGAATATAGCTTCATCTTTTTTTATCGAATTGTTTATTAAATCATCGACTTTTGATTTGAAATCAATCAACTGACTTGCAATGACGGTATTTAAAACAATCATTGCGGAAGCACAATTTGCTGACGAACCTATTGCCCTGAATTCAAAACGGTTTCCGGTAAATGCAAATGGCGAAGTACGGTTGCGGTCGGTGCTGTCGAGAATGATTTCAGGAATACGGCCAATATTCAGTTTTAATGCAGTTTTTTCATCAGGTGTCATTTTACGATCTACAACTGCTTCTTCCATTAAATCGAGCATTTTCGAAACTTCGGTTCCCAAAAAGACAGAAAGAATTGATGGTGGAGCTTCATTTGCTCCCAGCCGGTGCTGGTTACCTGCATTGTAGATACTTGCGCGTAAAATATCCTGGTTGTCGAAAACTGCTTTTAAAGTATTGATAACGAAAGTAAGAAACTGAAGGTTAGATTTTGGATTTTTCCCCGGAGAATACAGGTTGACACCGGTATTTGTTTCAAGCGACCAGTTGTTGTGTTTCCCGGAGCCATTTATTCCGGCAAAAGGTTTTTCATGAAAAAGAATTCTGAATTTATGCCGCCGCGCAATTTTTTGCATAATATCCATAATCAGCTGATTATGGTCGTTTGCAAGATTTGCTTCCTCGTAAATAGGGGCGATTTCAAATTGATTGGGAGCCACTTCATTGTGCCTGGTTTTTATCGGAATACCAAGTTTATATGCCTCATTTTCAACATCCTGCATATAACGATTTACCCGAGTTGGAATGGAAGAAAAATAATGATCATCGAGTTGCTGATCTTTTGACGACGAATGGCCCATCAAAGTTCTGCCGGTAAGCATCAAATCGGGACGTGCCATATAAAGGGCCTCATCAACAAGAAAATATTCCTGTTCCCACCCAAGGTTGGCTTTTACTGAAGTCACATTTTTATCGAAATACTGGCAAACTTCGGTTGCTGCATTATCCACTGCACTTAATGCACGAAGCAGCGGGGTTTTATAATCGAGTGCTTCTCCTGTGTACGAAATAAAAATTGTTGGAATTGTAAGTGTTGTTTCGCTGATAAATGCAGGTGAAGTAGGATCCCATGCTGTATAACCCCGCGCTTCAAAGGTCTGACGTAATCCACCACTCGGAAATGAGGAAGCATCGGGTTCCTGTTGCGAAAGCAATGTGCCCGAAAACGATTCAATTACACCTCCGTCGGCACCATGAACAATAAATGCATCATGTTTTTCAGCAGTTCCGTCAGTGAGCGGGTGAAACCAGTGGGTGTAATGGGTTGCCCCGTTTTCAATGGCCCATGATTTCATTCCCTGAGCCACCTGATCTGCCATTTTTCGATCGATTGGAGTCCCATTTTCAATCGCATCGGTGACTGCTTTAAATGCTTCCCTCGAAAGGTATTTTTTCATCTTAGCCTGATCGAAAACCATTAACCCGTAGTAATCTGAAACAAGATTATTTTCTCTTATAACTTCCACGGGTTCACGATTTAATACTTCTTCCAGTGCCTTAAATCTAAACTTTGCCATATCTGTCTGCTTTAATTAGTTCTTCACTTTAGTTTCAAAATGTAATTCTTTAAATAAAACAAATCAAAAATACTACATTTTTTCATCCTTCCCTTCAAAAATAAAAGCATTTTGTAAAAATTTATATAAAATTTACAACAGAAGCATAAAATACAAGGGGTATTCATATCAATTTTTTATTTTTTTTCAGATGAAGACCCTAAACAGGAATGGAGTTAGAATCAGATTCGGCCTAAATTACATTTTAAGCAACAGATAAATTAAAGGTTATTTTCAGAAATCCCGCTTTTTAAATAACAATTGAATTTGATATTTACTGAAACATCAGTTATTTTACCTTAAAATTCATTGTCAATGGAAAGAAGCGAAATAACAGATAAAATAAAGAAAGCAGATACATCGAAAATAAAATTTGCAGTGGCTGATATTGACGGAATTCTGCGCGGTAAATACATTCATAAAAACAAATTTCTTGAAACCCTTGAAAAACATGTTCCTTTTTGTGATGTAATTTTTGGCTGGGATTCGGGCGATGTATGTTACAACAACACGGAGTTAACTGGCTGGCACACCGGGTATCCGGATGCACAGGCAAAAATTGATGTGGATACATACCGCGAAATACCCTGGGAAAATTCAATACCATTTTTCCTTGCCGATTTTAGCGGAACAGGTAGTAAATACGAAACGGTTTGTCCGCGCACCCTGATGAAAAGAGTGACTGCTGATTGTGAATCGCTAGGATTTAAACCTTTTTTCGCATTGGAAACCGAATGGTTTAATTTTAAAGGCATACCGGGTGATTTAAACCTCTCCGATTCAACCCAGCTCCGGCCAATAACTCCGGGAATGTTTGGATATTCGCTTTTGCGGACTTCGTTAAACAGCAATTATCTCACCGATCTTTTTGACCTGCTTAAACAGTTTGATATTCCGTTGGAAGGACTCCATACTGAAACGGGTCCAGGAGTTTACGAAGCGGCAATTGTATACGATGAAATACTTGCTGCTGCCGACAAAGCTGCACTTTTCAAAAACAGTGTAAAGGAAATTGCTTACCGGCACAATATGACTGCAACCTTTATGGCAAAATGGAATACAAAACTTCCGGGTTGCGGGGGGCACATTCACCAAAGTTTATGGGATAAAAAAGGCAAAAAAAACCTGTTTTTCGATGATAAAATGCAGAATGGAATAAGCAGTTTTGCAGAGAGTTACATTGCCGGACAACTTGCTTGTCTACCCGAAATCATGCCCATGTATGCTCCAAATGTGAACAGTTACAAACGGATAGGCCATGGCGACTGGGCTCCGGCAACCGTTTCGTGGGGAATCGATAATCGTACGGCAGCAATTCGTGTAATTCCGGGAGACAATAAATCCACGAGAACTGAATTCAGGGTGCCTGGTGCCGATATTAATCCGTACCTCGCAATGGCAGCTTCGCTGGCTTCGGGATTATACGGAGTGAAAAACAAACTTAAACTCACCATAAACGAAAGCAAGGGAAATGCCTATAAGGACAGTGCAAACAAACAGCTTCCGTCCTCGCTTCATGAAGCCACAGAAAAAATGAAAAATTCAAAGATATCACGTGAATTGTTCGGCGATTCATTTGTAGATCATTTTATCCAAACCCGCGAGTGGGAATGGCTTCAGTTTGCTGGTCAGGTTACAGACTGGGAATTAAAAAGATATTTCGAAATTATTTAATCCGACATTTCCGGCTAATTTTGCATCCTAAAAAACTACATATGCAGAAGCTCGATTATGTACAGGTAATCAAACTTGCCTGGGAGGAATTTGATGGTGACCGTCACCAAATAAAGGGAATTTACGATGTAAGTGCGCATGTTTCCACCAACCAGGTCTACAAGGTTTCATTCTATCACCGGGAGCCTGTTTTTGCAAAGCTCTCGGATTATGGAATTTTCGAGGATTTCAGGGAAGATCATATCATTATAAACAACCTGGCGAACAATCTTGAAGCGCCTTATCAAAATTTTCTTGCACAGGCGCTGGTAAAAAGGAATGAGTTGTTTATTTACCGTTATCATCAGGAACTGCATAGTGCATGGGTAATTTTTTACAACCCCATAAAAACGAAATACAGTTTACCACGGCGGCTTGAAGAACGGCACATCAGAAAATCGGGACGCGAACTTGCACGATTTCATAATGCATGCAGAAATGTAAGCAATCAGTTGCCCGGTACCACCAAAAGCGTAGTTACCGATATTCACCGGCTCCTGAAATCGATAAATAAAAACGAAATTGCAATGGAAAGCACGCACAAATCAATGATTCAAAAGCATTGCGAGCTTTTTTTACATAATGCAGACAAAGTAAATTATGCCACAGAGGTTGAAATCATCCCTGTTTTTGTGGATTGGAACATCGGCAATTTTTCGGTTACAAAAGATGGCACGTTTTATTCCAGGTGGGATTACGATTGGTTTCGGGTGGCATCGCGCGTGTTCGATTTCTATTTTTTCAGCCGTGTTGTATCCGATGTTGGCGATCGGACTGTTTTTAGTTATCTTGTCGACCCGCTGATGGAAGAACGTTTCATGATTTTTTTAAAGGAGTACCACAAAATAAACCCACTTACTGAACCTGAAGTTCGGTTTATAAAGGAAGCTTACCGGTTTTTCATTTTAAATTATGTAGTTAAAGACGGCCCCTATTTTTTCCGCCAGTACTATTCAAGCAAATTGATAAAAGAAGCATACGATACCTATTTCCCGGCATTGGACAACAATTACAGGGTAGAAAAAATATTAAAGGTTTTAAAAATATAACACAGATTTAAATGAGAATAAAAAGTTTCAGGAGTATAGTAAAAAATTATAAAGCAGTATTTTTCGATGCATTTGGTGTGCTCAAAAATCACAAAGGAATAATACCTGAAATCGGGAATACGTTTGACTACCTTGAAAAAAAGGGGATTTTCTATTACATCCTTACAAATGATTCTTCGCGAAGTCCTGAAGAGCTGGCCTTCTGGTATCAGGAGAGAGGGCTGAAACATATTACCACTGATAAAATTCTTTCGTCGGGAATGCTTGCTATGGAATTTTTTAAAACAAAGTTAAATCATGGCAGCTCTGTTGCATATCTTGGCACAGTAAATTCTGCACATTACATTGAAACAGCGGGGTTGAAAACAATTCCGGTTAAGGATGTCGATTTAGATCAAATTGAACATATTGAGTCATTTGCTTTTCTGGATGATGAAGGTTTTAACTGGAATGATGATATTAACAAAACAATCAACCTGCTCCGGAAGAAAAACATGACGGTGGTGGTTGCCAACACCGACATCAACTATCCGGTCAATAAGAATGATATTTCGGTTGCAATCGGCGGGCTCGCTGATTTGGTTGAGAATATTATCGGTAAAAATTTTATCCGGTTTGGCAAACCCGATGCACAAATGTTTCTTCTTGCGTACGAACGGGCACTTCAGGATACTTCGCTCAGCAGAAATGAAATTTTAATGGTGGGTGACACATTATACACTGATATTATCGGGGGAAATAAATTTGGTCTGGATACTGCGCTTGTTTTATCGGGAAACACATTGCCCGACATGGCCAGCATCAGAATCAGCGGTTCCGGAATTATACCTACGTTTGTTTGCAATTCTGCAGTAGTTGAATAACAGGGTTATAAAAGAAAAAAGCTGTTCATTGACATAACGAACAGCTTTCATTTTTATGTAATTACTTTCTAGATATCAGCGTGGTGAACAGTTTTAATGATGCGGGCACCCACTTTATACGGGTCGGCATTTGAAGCAGGACGCCGATCTTCCAGCCGGCCTTTCCATCCATTTTCAACAGTTCCAACAGGGATTCGAATTGAAGCTCCACGGTCGGAAACTCCATAACTGAATTGCAGAATCGACTGCGTTTCATGTTTTCCTGTTAACCTTTGATCGTTATATGCACCATAAACATCAATATGTTCTTTAATATTCTTTGCAAAAGCTTCACAAATCGAATTGAATACTTTCTCTTCGCCGCATGTACGCATTAACCCATTTGAGAAATTTGCATGCATTCCCGAACCATTCCAGTCCAAATCTTTTCCAAGTGGTTTTGGATGCCATTCAACATTGAGACCATATTTTTCGGCTG
Source organism: uncultured Prolixibacteraceae bacterium (assembly GCA_963816685.1). Taxonomy (GTDB): domain Bacteria; phylum Bacteroidota; class Bacteroidia; order Bacteroidales; family Prolixibacteraceae; genus CAVYUC01. Next base: position 78,611 of record CAWFMB010000027.1, read on the forward strand.
TACGTTCCATTAAAAAACGGGCAATCCATATCTGGTCGCCGGCATTGGCTGCGCCTTTTGCAAATATCTGGAATTCCCACTGACCTGCAGCAACTTCTGCATTAATTCCTTCAATGTTCAAACCTGCATCGATACATAAATCAAGATGTTCTTCAACAATCTGACGGCCAAATGCTTTTGAACCGCCAACTCCACAATAATAAGGCCCCTGCGGCTCCGGAAAACCTCCTGCCGGAAATCCGAGTGGCAACCTTGTCTGCGGATCATACAGGAAATATTCCTGCTCATAACCAAACCAGAAATCATCATCTTCTTCTTCAATAGTTGCACGTCCGTTTGTTTTGTGCGGTGTTCTGTCGGCATTAAGTACCTCATTCATTACCAGGTAAGCATTTTTACGGTCCGGATCAGGACAAATGTAAACCGGTTTCAATAAAAGATCAGACGCGCCGCCAGTAGCCTGGTAGGTTGATGAACCATCAAATGTCCAGATTGGACAGTCTTCAAGCTTACCACTAAAATCATCTTCAAGTCGGGTTTTTGCTCTCAGCTGCTGTGTTGGCACCGAACCATCCAGCCAAATGTATTCCAATTTTGATCTCATGATGTAATTATTTATTAATTAATTTAGATATTTTCTCATTTTTCACTGCAAAATTATTTTAATATGAAATTAGCCCCTCCCTTTTTGTAGCAATTTGTAAAAAATTAATACTAATTTTACATTAAAAGTAGATTTTTGTCAACATCCCCCACCGCCTTATACCCTTTGTTTAAAACAGATTTATTTTTACACAGGAACCCATTCTATTTAATCAGGCATATCTCATAAAAAATATAAAATTTTTATAACTACCCCTAAATTTAACAAATAACAGATTAATAATAATTTGATTTGAAATTATCGTGCTGCAACAAATCAAAATCGTATTTTTGATGCTGTTCTGGTTATCAGGTGTAATTTTTTATCTGTTTTGGTTACTTATCAACATTAATACTAAAACACCATCATAAATAAAATCACAGGTATTAAAATTTTAATAACCATAAAATGAACTTGAACAGGCGTAATTTTATTAAAACAAGTGGCGCGGCTGTAACAGGAGGCATAATTTTGCCTTCGTTTCTTCAATCGTGCCAAAATTTACAAATAACAGAAAACGTGAAAAGTTATTTAGATCATTTTGAAGTTTCTGCTGCAATGCTGCAAAAAGTAGTTGCAGCAGCTATGAGTAAGGGCGGCGATTATGCCGATTTATTTTTCGAACATAAAACCACCAACAGCCTGGGTCTGGAAGACGGAAAGGTTAACCGTGCATATTCAAACATCGGTTTTGGTGTTGGAATCAGAGTTTTAAAAGGCGACCAAACCGGTTTTGCATACTCAGAAACGGTTACAGAGGATGCTATGCTGAATGCAGCGAAAATGGCAGCTAATATTGCAAATACAAAAGCAGATTTTAATGCAGGTGCTGTTAAAGAAAAAGTTCCTTCGGATTTTTACCGGATTTCCAAAAAGTGGGAAGAAGTTTCAGTTAAGGATAAAGTTCCGTTTGTTCAGAAAATAAACGATAAAATTTTTGGTCTCGATGAAAAAGTAATAAAAGTAAATGCATTCCTTAGTGATGAAAGTTCATACGTACTTTTTTACAATTCTGAAGGGCGGCTGACGTACGACTATCGTCCGATGATTAGTTTTGGCGCTGTATGTATCATGCAAAAAGAGGGACAAATCGAAAATGCCTATTCTGCACGATCGTTTCGGAAAGGTTTTGAATGGCTGACCGACGAATTGGTGGATGAACTGGCAACTGAAGCAGTGGACAGAACTAATATTCTTTTTGAAGCTACAAAACCAAAAGCCGGTGAAATGCCTGTTGTTATGGGTGCCGGAGGTTCCGGTATTTTGTTGCACGAAGCCATTGGGCATACTTTTGAAGCCGACTTCAACCGGAAAGGGACTTCAATTTTCAGCGATAAAATGGGTAAAAAAGTAGCCGAAAGTTTTGTTAATATTATTGACGATGGCACCCTTGACAACAACAGAGGCTCTATCAATGTTGATGACGAAGGAAACGATGCACAGAAAACCTACCTTGTAAAAGATGGTGTATTGAACAGTTATATCCATGATCGCATCAGCTCGAAGTTTTATGGCGTTGAACCAACCGGAAACGGGCGGCGCGAATCGTTCAGAAACAATCCAATTCCAAGAATGCGTGCAACGTATATGGAAAAAGGCCCGCATTCAAAAGATGATATTATTTCAAGTGTTGATTATGGAGTTTATGTCGACAATTTCAGTAATGGAGAAGTAAAAATTGGCGCTGGTGACTTTACGTTCTTTGTTAAATCAGGGTACCTTATTGAAAAAGGAAAGATAACACAGCCAATTAAAGACATAAACATTATCGGCAACGGACCTCAGGCGCTGGCAGACATTACAATGGTAGCCAACGATTACCTTATCGACAACGGCACCTGGACCTGCGGGAAAGACGGACAATCTGTTCCGGTTACCTGTGGATTGCCAACAGTTTTGGTTAAAAAACTAACCGTCGGAGGTTCAGTTTAATTTTTTCAATATTTAAAGGATAGAAGATAATGACAAAAGAAGAAAAATATAACCTTGCAAAATGGGCCATGAATCATGCCCTTGAAAATGGCGCCCAACAAGTCAGTGTAAGCATTTCGAACAGCAAAAGCAGCAGCGTTGAAGTGCGTGATGAAAAGATTGACAAACTTGAACAGGCCATTGAAAGCGGACTTTCCATCCGGCTATATGTGGATAACAAATATTCGTCGCACTCCACCAACCGGTTGAACAAAGAGGATCTTGCACATTTTATTGATGAAGCAATTGCCGGTACCAAATATTTGTCGGAAGATGAATTTCGCACATTGCCTGATCCCGGACTGTATTACAAAGGCAACGGTGCAAGTCTTGAAACGCTCGACAGTGGATTCGATAAAATTGATCCGCAACAAAAAATAGATTTGGCATTTAAAACAGAAAAAGAAGTACTGGGAAAAGATGAACGGATAATTTCGGTTTCAACAAGCTATTACGATGGTTTAAACCAACGTGTGATGGTAACCAGCAATGGTTTTGAAGGAGATACATCCAGTTCATATTATGGTATTAACGCATCAGTTTCGGTTAAAAGCAATGAAGCGCGACCTGAATCGGACTGGGGAGAAAGTGAAATATTTTTTAACAAGCTTGCAAAAGAAGGAATCGGACAGAAAGCGCTGGAGCGGGCATTAAATAAAATAGGACAGAAAAAAATTGCCTCGGGAAAGCTGCCTATGATTGTGGAGAACCGGCAGGTAGGACGTATTTTCGGGCCATTGATTTCAGCGCTAAACGGCTCGGCAATACAGCAAAAAAACTCCTTTTTAATGGATAAACTCGGACAAAAAGTAGCTTCAGAAAAATTAACCATTACTGATGACCCCTTCATTCCTTCGGGACGCGGCTCACGATTTTTTGACAGCGAAGGACTGGCAACTGTAAAACGACCTGTTTTTGAAAATGGTGTGCTGAAAACCTATTACATCGATACCTATTACGGCAAAAAACTGCAAATGGAACCTACAAGCGGAAGCACTACAAATGTAGTTTTTAAAACCGGCGCTAAAGATTTGCAGGGACTGATTGAATCCGTAAGCAGAGGTATTCTGGTAACAGGATTCAACGGTGGCAACAGCAATGGCACATCCGGCGATTATTCATACGGAATTGAAGGTTTCCTGATAGAAAACGGCAAATTAACACAACCAGTTTCCGAAATGAATATCACAGGAAATATGAAGGATTTATGGTCGAACATTGGCGAGATTGGGAACGATGTAAACAAAAATTCTTCATGGCTTACTCCTTCAATTTTATTCGAAGGAGTTGATTTTAGCGGAATGTAAAGCCGTCACAAGTGTCGCCAACGGAGAGAAGTAAAGAAAGACAATAAACATATAATCTTCAATATCCCTGAATATTCAATAAGGCAAAGGATGAGAAGACATCAAAGAAGGTCCGGATGATATTTTTCACCCGGATTTTCTGAAATAAATGTATCATTTCAAAGAGTCCGCAAATGTTTAATAACAAGTTAAATAAACTATACTCCCATTTGTAAATCAAAAACTTTTATCTACTTTTGCGACCAGTTAATTTTAAGCTGTTGTTATTTAACGCGATGCTGCGGCTTAAACATTGTATAATATAAAAGTTCTTTAATATGTATTTAACATCAGAAAAAAAACAGGAGTTTTTTACCAGTTATGGTAAAAACCAACAAGACACAGGCAGTGCCGAAGGTCAGATTGCATTGTTTACGTTCAGGATTAATCACCTTACAGAACATTTGAAACAAAACAAAAAAGACCACAGTACACGTCGCGCATTAATTAAACTGGTAGGTAAACGCCGCAGTTTGCTCGATTACCTCATTAAAAAAGATATTGAACGTTACCGTTCAATTATTGAACAGTTGAACCTGCGTAAGTAAAAATAACAGTAGAAAGGCAATGCTTTGGTATTGCCTTTCTTTTTTTGTAAATTGCAAAACCTCACCACCCATTGTAAATTAAATGATTTGAATTTTGAATTTTTAAAAACATTATGGTAAACGCAACAATTAAAACTATCGAACTTGCTGATGGCAGGTCAATTACCATTGAAACCGGTAAACTTGCAAAACAGGCAGACGGTTCGGTTGTAGTTCGAATGGGTGAAACCATGCTGCTGGCCACAGTTGTGTCAGCAAAAGAAGCAAAAGAAGATGTCGATTTTATGCCGCTTTCGGTGGATTACCGTGAAAAATTTTCGGCAGCCGGACGTTTTCCCGGCGGTTTTCTGAAAAGAGAATCCCGTCCCTCGGATGATGAAATTCTTGTAGCACGCCTTGTTGACCGGGCATTACGGCCGCTTTTTCCTGAAGATTATCATGCAGAAACAGCAGTAATGATTTCTTTAATTTCGGCCAGCGAAGATGATGTCCCTGATGCACTGGCCGGTTTGGCAGCATCGGCTGCCATTGCAGTCTCCAATGTTCCTTTTGAAACACCAATCTCAGAAGTTCGTGTTGCAAGAATCGATGGAGAATATATCATTAATCCTACCTACTCGCAGCTTGAAAAAGCAGATCTTGATATTATGGTTGGCGCTTCATTTGATAATATTATGATGGTGGAAGGCGAAATGAAAGAAGTTTCGGAAGATGTGATGCTCGAAGCCATTAAAATTGCACACACTGAAATTAAAAAACATTGCGTCATTCAGGAAGAACTGGCTGCTGAACTTGGAGTAGTGAAACGTGAATATTCACATGAAAACAATGATGAAGAACTTCGTGATAAAGTAAAATCTGAATTGTATCAGGATTGCTATGATATTGCAAAAAAACAAATTACAAACAAACAGGAACGTATGGATTCATTCGCTGCAGTGCGTGATGAATTTATAGAAAAATACAAAGAGAAACATGCAGGAAACGAAGATATTAATCTTGAGCTGCATGAAAATCTCATTAAAAAATATTTCCACGATGTGGAAAAAGAAGCCATGCGCCGCATGATTCTTGACGAAGGAATTCGTCTGGATGGAAGGGCAACCAATGAAATCCGTCCTATCTGGGGAGAAATCGATTATTTGCCAGGTGCACACGGTTCTGCGCTGTTTACACGTGGTGAAACACAATCGCTGACTTCAGTAACTTTGGGAACAAAAATGGACATTAAGATTATTGACAATGTAACGGTTCAGGGAAAAGAAAAATTCCTGTTACATTACAATTTCCCTCCATTTTGTGTAGGTGAAGCCAAAACACCCAGGGGACTGAGCCGACGCGAAATTGGCCATGGAAACCTTGCTCACCGTGCATTGAAAAAAATGCTTCCTGACGGATTGCCATATATCGTTCGTATTGTTTCTGATATTCTCGAATCAAATGGATCATCGTCAATGGCTACTGTTTGTGCCGGAACCATGGGATTAATGGATGCAGGGATTAAAATGAAGAAACCTGTTTCGGGAATTGCTATGGGCTTAATTACCGACAAAGGTTCAAATAAATATGCTGTGTTGTCTGATATTCTTGGCGACGAAGATCATTTGGGTGATATGGACTTTAAAGTTACCGGAACTGCCGACGGAATTACTGCAACACAAATGGACATTAAAGTTGACGGACTTTCATATGAAGTGCTGTCTCAGGCGCTGCAACAGGCTAAAGAAGGCCGCCTTCACATTCTGGGTAAAATGCTGGAAGTTATTCCAGAACCACGTGCTGATTATAAACCAAATGTTCCGAGAATTGAAACCATTGAAATTCCAAAAGACATGATTGGTGCAATTATCGGACCTGGAGGAAAAATTATTCAGGCAATTCAGGAAGAAACTCAAACCGTTATTGTTATTGAAGAAAATGACAAAGTAGGTCTGGTTGAAATTTCGGGTGCGGGTCTTGCTCCAATTGAAGCAGCAAAACAGCGCATTAAAGGTATTATTGCTATGCCCGAAGTTGGTGAAATTTACAAAGGCAAAGTAAAATCAGTAGTTTCATTTGGCGCTTTTGTAGAAATCCTTCCCGGAAAAGATGCATTGCTCCATGTTTCTGAAATGGCATGGGAAAGAGTGGAATCTGCAGAAGATTTCATAAAGGAAGGCGATGAAGTTCAGGTGAAACTTATTGGTGTGGATGAAAGAACCGGTAAGTTGAAACTATCAAGAAAAGCGTTACTTCCAAAACCCGAAGGCTATGTAGAACGTCCGCCAAGAGGTGATCGTCCGCCACGCAGCGATAATGACCGCAGGGACAACAGAGGAGGAAGAGACAGACGCGACGGCGGAAATTTCAACCGCGACAACCGCAGAGATGACCGCAGAGACAATGACCGCAGGGATTTCAGAAAACCCCGGCGCGATAATGATTAGTTAATTCATTATTAATATAAATTTTTTTAATAGCCGTTTATTTTAAACGGCTATTTTTTTTATCCACACATGAAAATCTTACCGGGAATTCATTCAACTGCTTATTTGTTTCATCTTTAATTATTAGTTTTGGAATCTGTAAGAATGGTTCGGGAAATTCACGATTAAAAAATCATAATAAAAATGGAAAAATGGGATGCACAGATTATTTCCCGGTTAGAGGAAAAACTGAAGGATGTTAAAGAAAGGGATATCCGTTTTTTCAGAATCGATGAGTTTAAACGAAACATTCGTCGCACTGAAACCTTTTCAAAAAGTTGTCCGTTTTGCCAAAGTCAGAAAATAAATATTACAGAAGTGGTGGACAAAACAGATATTGCAATAAATACTCCAGGGCAGCCACGGCGTGAGTACGACAGGTTAATTGGGCGTATCAATTCCCACATGCAAAAACAACACGGATTTTATACTCCTTTTTATTTCACTTACCTTTTTGCTTTTTTTGGAATGGTTGGCGGAATAGTAATCGGTTATTTTCTTTTAAAACTTTTCCCATTACATGGATGGGCTTTACTTTCGCTTGGTTTTGTTGGCGGACTTGCTACAGGTTATGTTATTGGAGGAATAAAAGATAATAAAATAAGATCGTCGAAAAAATTAATGTAACGTTTTACATGCATTTTCAATTAAAAAAACAAATTCAATTTCTTGTCATTGAAGGCAACATTGGAGCAGGGAAAACATCTCTCGCAGAAAAACTTTCAATTGAATTCAATGCAAAACTAATCAGGGAACAGTTTGCTGACAATCCGTTTTTGCCAAAATTTTACAATGATCAGGAGAGGTATTCCTTTCCCCTTGAACTTTCTTTTTTAGCCGATCGCTACAGTCAGATTAAAAAGGAACTTTTTAATCTCGATCTTTTTCATTCGTTTTTAATAGCTGACTATTATTTTGCCAAATCAGCTATTTTTGCTGAAAATACTTTAAAACAAGATGAATACCGGCTGTTCCGGCAAATTTTCGACATTGTCTTCGAATCGATGCCTAAACCTGGGTTATACGTTTATCTGCATGCCGACACCGATAAACTTCTTAAAAACATTACCAATCGAGGACGGGAATATGAAATGAATATAACAAGTGAATACCTTGAAAAAATTAAAAATGGCTATTTCAGTTTTTTCAAACATGCTTTCTCCTTTCCAGTATTGATAATCGATATTAATAATATTGATTTTGTTAACAACATCAATGATTATCAGGTTTTAAAAGAAGCAATTTTTAATAGTGATTATAAATTGGGGGTAAACAGAATAATATTATAAAAAACTTGTACTGCCACTTTCAAATAAAAAAAAGCTTGCTATTTTTGTGCTCTGATAAAATCAAACAATAAAAATTTTAAAATATCGATATGAAAAGATCCAACTTTAAACCTTTATTAATTTTTGCATTGGTAGCGGTTCTTTTTTCCGGTTGCTCCGGTTTAAAGAAAATGAAAAAGAATGCAGACAAAATCCAATTTAAGGTTACCCCTGAATTACTGGAAGCCCATGGAGGAGAAGTAGATGTCACCATTGACGGTAAATTTCCGGCAAAATACTTCAATAAAAAAGCTACGCTTGAAATTACTCCAGTTTTGAAATATGAAGGTGGACAAACTGAATTCGACCCCGTAAAAGTTCAGGGAGAAAAAGTGGAAGCCAACAACAAAGTAATTAATTATAATACAGGTGGAAGCTTTAGTTATAATGATGAGGCTGGTTACAAAAAAGAGATGCGCAATTCTGATTTGTATGTAAATATTACAGCATCGAAAGGCTCTAAAACTCTGGATTTTAACCCAATTAAAATTGCCGACGGTGTACTTTCAACAAGCGAATTGGTTGTCAATATGCCCAAGCCTGTATTGGGAGTTCGCCGCGAAGCAAATAATACCGGAAAATACGATCCGAATATCGACCCGTTCCAAAGAATCGTTCCTGACGAAATGCTTGCCGATATCCACTACATCATCAACAGGGCCAATCTTCGCAGGGAAGAAGTGGAAGCAGACGATGTTGTTGCTCTGGAAGACTATACAAAAAAAGCAAACGAAGACGAACGTATCGATCTTAAAAATGTAGAGGTAAGTGCTTATGCATCTCCTGATGGTGATATCGATTTCAATACCGATCTGGCAGCAAAACGTAAAAATACATCATCAGATTTTATGGCTGGCAAACTCAAAGAAGCAGGAATCGGTATCAACCTGAAAACAAAATATACACCTGAAGACTGGGACGGGTTCCGTGAATTGCTTGAACAATCCAACATTCAGGATAAAGAACTTATTTTACGGGTTCTTTCCATGTACAGTGATCCTGAAGTTCGTGAACGCGAAATCAGAAATCTTTCAGGAACATTTACTGTACTTGCCGATGAAATTTTACCACAGTTGAGGCGTGCTAAATTGTTGACAAGCGTTGATCTTATTGGTAAAACGGATGAAGAATTAAAATCACTGGCAAAATCAGATCCATCTTCATTGAATCCTGCAGAATTACTTTATGCAGCAACATTATTCGAAGATTTGGATGAACAACTTGATATCTATAATTCATTCATTAAGGTGTATCCGAATGATTGGAGGGGCCCCAATAATGCTGGCTATATCAAAGTAAAACAAGGTAATTACAGTGAGGCAAAACCATTGTTCGAAAAAGCAGAAAAGCTTAAAAATGATGAGCCTGTTGTTAAAAATAACCTTGGTGCAGTTGCACTCTACGAAGGTGATATGGACAGTGCAGAAACCTATTTTGGCGCTGCTGCCGGAGCCGGCAATGAAGTAAAATACAACCAGGGAATTGTAAATGTTAAAAAAGCAGATTATAATCAGGCAGTGCGTTATTTCGGCGATTACAAAGATGAAAATTCAGCCCTTGCAAAAATAATGGCCGGAGACAATAATGGGGCATTAAAGGATTTGGAATCATCTGACAATTCAAACAGCGCCATGAATGCTTATCTGAAAGCAGTTGTTGGTGCCCGTACTGCAAAAGAAAACCTGATGTACGAAAATTTAAGCAAAGCTGTTGAGATGAATCCTGAACTGAAAGAAACAGCAAAATCAGATATGGAATTTGCAAAATACTTTGGAGATCCAAAATTTAAAGCAATTGTTGAATAAAAAACAAACCATCAATAATAAATCAGGGGCAGCCAATTTTGGCTGCCCTTTTTCTTTACATATTATGACATTTGACCTTTCCTGATCAAACCGAAAAACGTATTTTTCATTTTTAAAATCGAAGTTTGTAAAAAAATCTGTTATGGAGAAAATTAACATTTACATTGAAAAGAATAAACAACGTTTCCTGGACGAACTGTTTGGTTTGATTCGGATTCCTTCCATTAGTTCGGTAAAAAGCCACCAATCCGATATGCAAAAAGCAGCCGGATACTGGAAAGAATTACTGCTCAATGCAGGTGCAGACAAGGCAGAAATATATAAAACCGACGGAAATCCGGTAACTTATGGTGAGAAAATAATATCACCGGATTTACCTACTATTTTGGTTTATTCTCATATGGATGTAATGCCGGTTGACCCAATTGATAAATGGGATTCAAATCCTTTTGAACCTGAAATACGCAACGGGAAAATATATGCACGTGGTGCAGAAGACAATAAAGGACAAGGCTTCATGCATGCAAAAGCATTCGAAATAATGGTAAAAACCAATACCCTTCCCTGTAACGTAAAGTTTATGATTGAGGGTGAAGAAGAAATTGGTTCACCAAGTCTTGAAAAATGGTGCAGGCAAAACAAGGAAATGCTGAAAGCAGATGTCATCCTGGTTTCCGACACTTCGATGATTGCAGCCGATATTCCGTCCATTACCACCGGTTTACGCGGACTTGCATACTGGCAGGTGGAAGTTACCGGTCCAAACCGTGACTTACATTCAGGATTGTTTGGTGGTGCAGTAGCAAATCCGATAAATGTACTCTGTTCCATGATTTCGGGAATGGTGGATGAAAAAGGAAAAGTTACTGTTCCGGGATTTTATGACGATGTGATGCCGGTATCGGAAAAAGAAAGGGAACTTCTCGGGAAAGCACCGTTCAATGAAGATAAATATAAGTCGGCAATTGGCGTGGAAGAACTGGCAGGCGAAGAAGGTTACACAACCAACCAACGCACCGGAATCCGACCCTCTTTTGATGTTTGCGGAATCTGGGGTGGCTATGAAGGCGAAGGCGCCAAAACAGTATTGCCCTCAAAAGCCTTTGCCAAAATATCAACGCGACTGGTACCAAACCAGGATCATCATAAAATAGCAGAACAATTTATAGAACATTTCAAAAACATTTCTCCAAAATCGGTAAGAGTAAATGTTACTGCGCTGCATGGTGGTCAGGGTTATGTTTGTCCGATTGATATTCCTGCATACAAAGCTGCAGAAAAAGCATATACCGGTATTTATGGAAAACCACCTGTCCCGGTTCGTTCAGGAGGAAGCATCCCAATCATTTCAACCTTTGAAGAAGTACTCGGAATTAAAACTATTTTAATGGGATTTGGCCTCGAATCGGATGCAATTCATTCTCCAAATGAAAACTTTCCGCTTGAACAATTCTGGAACGGGATAAAAACCATTCCGCTTTTTTATCAGTACTTTGCTGAAATGAACAAATAAAAATTAACTGCAATTCAGGTATAGCCAGAAGAACCATTTCATAAGAAGTGGTTCTTTTGGTTATACATACATTTTAAATCTTAATACTTTCTGGCTGTCAATTTCAATATTGCAAACTTTTCCTTAAATGAAATTTTTACATCCTTTTCATCCAGACTGCTTAAAATCTTACCGAAATCAATAGATTCACCGGATGAAGGAGCCGAAGCTTTTTCAGTTGGGGACGATTGCGACGATTGCATTTTTTTCATAACCATCTGAATCATATCATTTAGTATATCTTCAGAAACCGGGATTTCACCTTCTATTGCCAATCCTTTAAAATCGCTTAAATTACTTTCGTTAATTCTGTGTATGATTGCATCCATATCTTCAAATTTTAATTCTTATATCAATAATTAAACGGTTGTCGTTTGTTGAAAAACCATCCCATTTTATGAGTGGGTTCAAAAATCCATAACCCTGTTTCCGCATCAGTCTGTGAAAATTCAGAATCAGTTTTGAATCGGACAGTTTCCAGAATTCTTTGGGAGCATCCAATGCTTTCGCATCATTGTTAACTTTTGATTTTATCCAATCCCAACCTTTTTTTACAGTAAAGAAGGTTTCGATTGCCGCCTTTTCATAAAACTTTAATCCCTTCAGTATTTCAATGGTAAGTTCGGGTTCGTAATGGCTGTTATATTCAATCGGATGAAACTTGCCGCGGATGGTTTTGTTAATTCTTTTATGAAGCACTTTCAACTCAAATTCATTATTTTCCATTTCAATAAACACCACCGATTCAAAATCTTTCATTTTTTCATTATTGGAAAGCATTGTCCGAATGGCAAAATTCATAAATGTAACTTTTACCGGAAGATGAAACGAAAGATTGGTGCCTTTTAAATCCCCAAATTCTCCTTCATTCAACCGGGTAATAAAATAATCCTTTATTGAATTTGATTCCATTTGATTGTGCATTTAAATATGTTATACTAAAGGGAACAAACATGTTTATTAATTGTGCGTTACATATAGTAGATTTTTTAATTTTACCGGAATGTTTTCTGCGTAATTGGAATTTACTGATATAAAAATCAAAGTCAACTAAGAATGTGCTATGATAAAAATCAATCAGGCATTAGTTGCTTTCCGTAAAATATAACTAAAAGTGAAATCATTTTATTTAATACTGTTACTATGCTCTTTTTCATTCATTTCAACCGATTCTTTTTCGCAGGAAAATGCTGAAAAGGAAAACCGCTTAAACTTTTTCCTCGACTGCTGGGATTGTGATTTTGATTTTGTGAGGCAAAACCTCCAGTTTGTATCCTTTGTACGTGATCCTCAACTCGCTGATGTTCATATTCTTTCCAGTTCGTCAAGAACCGGTAGCGGAGGCAGAAAATATTTCCTCAATTTTATCGGATTGAACCACCTGGAAGGTCAAAATTATGAATATGAATACCTGGCAGACCAATCGGAAACTGATGATGATGTCCGACGCGGATTGTTTAAACTTATAAAAGCCGGTATTTTGCAATATTATGCTCAAAGCACTTTTTTCAACCGCATTAATATTGATTTTAGTGATTCTGATATAAAGAATGTCAACAACACAATTGAAGATCCCTGGAAAAAATGGGTATTTAGAATTGAAGCAGGCAGCGACTATCAAAAGGAAGAAAGCCAGAATGAATTTTCATTAAACACAGAATTTCGCATTGAGAAAGTTACTGAATCCTGGAAAACACGAATTGAAGCAGACCATAACATTGACAGGGAAAATTATTTTGATGAAGGGAAAAAAATAATAAACAGGCAAAGCCGGACAAACATTCGCGGAGAATACATCAAAAGTCTTTCGCCGAAATGGTCGGCCGGAATTTTTAGTGATTACTCTTCCGACACTTATATCAATGTAAAAAATAATTTTGGTGTTGATGCAGGAATTGAATACAACATTTTTCCCTGGGATATCAGCAACCGTAAAGTATTTACGTTCCGGTATATTGTTGGAGTTTCAAAATATGATTATATCGAAGAAACAATTTTTGAGAAAATGCACGAAACCCTTTTTCATGAATCGTTGCAACTTAACCTTGAACTTGTAGAACCCTGGGGAAGGATTGAAACGCGACTGGAAGCAAGGAACTATTTTCATGATTTCTCGAATAACAGAATTACAATGGACTCAGAATTTTCAGTTCGGCTGACGAAACAACTTTCAATTTACAGCGAACTTCAATTCCAGGTGGTTCACGATCAACTATACCTACCTAATGAGGGAGCCTCACTTGAGGATGTTCTGCTAAGACGCCGGAAACTTGCTACTACTTATGAAATCCGCGCAGAATTCGGATTCAGTTTCACCTTCGGCTCTATTTATAATAATGTGGTAAACGAGAGGCTATAGTATCATGAAGAATCATTTTCAAGATTGAATTTCTTAATTTGCCGCCCGCAGAATCATTTTCAACACCGGATTTCTATATTGACGACCGGAATACAAATTAATCCTGTTTTACCAATTCAACATTTTTAAGTTCCAGTTCATTCCAATTTTCATTAACCGGATTAAATGAAATTATTTTATTACCGCTTTCCGCAATTTCCATTTCACCCAATTCAATATCTGAAAAATCCTCACCTTTAGGTTGTACATCAGCTTCCATCATATTCTCACCCACAGTAACTTTTAGTTTCGAAGGATTTGCAGCCTTAATCAAAGCTTTAATTTTATATCTGCCGGGTTCCTCATTATTAAACATCCATTCAAGCCGGACCCGCGGGTCGACCCAATTATTAATTACTGCGTCCTGGCCAGCTCCCTCCAGTTTTGCGTGTGTTCCGTAACCTGGATTATGAATATCGGCAAAGTTAGCAGGCAAATGTATAACACCTTCTTTTAAAGTCGGCATATTGCTGGTTACTTCTATATTTCGTCCGGTTTTTACAACAACAACAGTATTTACCGGATCGAAAATGACGGGAGGTGTGTTTATCAGCATATCACCATCCTCAAATTTATAAGCAAAACTTTGTTTAGGATTCGATAAAAGATAAACATCTTTAACTGACAATGATTTCAATCCCGGTACCCGCAATATTCTATCTTTTGGCCAGTCAAAAACATGAAGATAAAGTGTGGTGCCCTTATCTGTTTTTCTTTTTGTGCATCTGCCCCAGGGGAGTTTAAAAAACGGGCTGGCTGTTGTTCCGTAAATCGACTCACCATTTTTGTCCATCCACTCTCCTATCCGTTTTAATCTGACGATACTCGAATCCGGAATTTCACCTTCCGCAGTTGGCCCCACATTCAGCAGTAAATTGCCGCCTTTGCTTGCTATATCAGCCAGCATGCGAATTAATTCTTCAGCCGATTTCCAGTTATTATCATATGATTTATATCCCCAACTCGTGTTCATAGTCATGCACACTTCCCAATCATAATCCAACCCGGTTGGAGGAACATGCTGCTCAGGAGTTGAAAAATCACCGGGCCAGGGACGATACAAACGGTTATTTGTAATTAATCCGGGATACTCACTGGCTACATCCTGCAGCTTTTGCGCAGCCTCCTCCGTCATACCGCGCGGAGTATCCCACCACAAAATATCAAGCCCGCCGTAATTTTCAAGAATTTCCTTTACCTGCGGAACAGCTTTTCCATTGATATAATTCATTAGTGAATCGCGTTTTAAATTCGGATCCCAATGCGGTTCACCTTGCTCAATATTAAAATAGGTACCACCGGATTCGTGCCAATCCTGTGCCTGTGAATAATAAAAACCCAAACGCATATCGTATTTATCGCATGCTTCAGCCAATTCCTTCAACGGATCACGTTTAAAAGGAGTGGCATCATAAATGTTGTAACTGCTTGCTTTGGAATGAAACATAGCAAATCCATCGTGATGTTTCGATGTAATTACGATGTATTTCATACCGGCATTTTTTGCAAGTTTTACCCACTCTTCTGCATTGTATTTCACAGGATTGAAATTCTCGGCAAGCTTCTCATAATCCTTTACCGGAATTTTAGCATTGGCCATTATCCATTCGCTGATTCCCGGAATCTGCTTTCCGTTCCAGGTCCCTGCAGGTTCGGCATACAAACCCCAATGAATAAACATTCCAAACCGGGCATCACGCCACCACTCCATTCGCTCATCCTGTTTTACTGTCGCTTCATCTTTTTCCACTTTTCCAGTTTTTGAATTGCAGGACATGATTAAAATTACAATTGCTGATAAAAATATGATTTGTTTCATCGAACCAGTTTTAGTTAAACTCTATGTTAATGGTATAAAGTTTACATTTTTTATTACAATTTCACCACATTCAATTCAAATTTTAATGCTGAAGGATATGATTGCAGCTGATTAATCAAACTTACTCTGCTCAAAATAATGACCGTCGGCACGAAAATGTTCACAGTTTCTTTGTTGCGGATGATCGTCGGCATGAAAATGTTCAGAGTTTTTTTTGTTGCAGATGACTGTCGGCATGAAAATGTTCAGAGTTTTTTTGTTGCGGATGACCGTCGGCATGAAAATGTTCAGAGCTTTTTTGTTGCGGATGACCGTCGGCACGAAAATGTTCAGAGCTTTTTTGTTGCGGATGACCGTCGGCATGAAAATGTTCAGAGCTTTTTTGTTGCGGATGACCGTCGGCACGAAAATGTTCCGGAACAAAAGCTTGCCGACAGTCGTCTGCGACATTTCTTTTTCAGTTTGCTGAGTACAAAGAACGTTGTACTCCTGTTAAAATATCGTGATACTTTAAGTTGTTGCTTAAACTGACAATAAGAAATTAAATTTTCAACCGATATTCAATACCAAGAATATTTAATGAATTCCGATCGGAAAAATAATCCTGCAACCGGTAATAAATGCCCACCCGATGAATTTTCCCCAATTCGCGGGTGACACCAACATCAAACCTGCCTTTGTCAAATTCATTTGCACTCAGGTTCCGGAACAACTCATAGCTGATGAAAGGGGTAATTTTATTTCCCTTGATGTTGTACTCCATTTTAAGGCGCGGTCTGAAATCGATACCGAAATCATTTCCTTCTTCCAACTCCAGATAATTTGTAAACCTTGTCCGCAGAGAAATCTCTGTCCGGTCAAATTTCTTTTTTCCTGTGGCATCAAAAGCAAAACGGTGGCTCATTTCATCCGGCCCTTTTTTAACATCTATTCCCAAACGATAGGCAGCTGATAATTCCAAAAATTTTAAAGGTTCGTAGGCCAGCGCGCCTTCAAACATATATTCATCCATTAAAAAATTATCGTCAAACCGGAATTCAGGCACAAAACTTACTTCCAAATCCTTTATTAATTTCTTTTTAAATTCCAGCTCTATCCAGGTTCCGAAATTCCTGGTTTTTGCGTGTAATTGAGGTACGGTGAAGACAGATAACAGCAGAAATAAAATAAATAACCGTCTCATGAATTCACTTTCCTTTTTGAGGATTTTCCATTCACATCGAAAAAGATGGTTATACGGGCTACATCCCGCAGAAAATCAATCCGGTCAATCTGGAATCTTTTAATTTTTATACCTGTCCGCTTTTCCAAATCAGCCAGCAATTCCTTTTCTTTATCTTTGTGAACATTCTCAATGTTTTCATAAATAACATTCAATGAATCTTCCTGCCGCAACATTAAAATTTTCTCCAGTGCACCAAGTGTTCCGACCAGCAAAACATTGACAAAGAATATTTCGATATAGCCAAAATAATCTTTTGAAAGACCATTAATAACTGATACAGCAATAATTACAAAAAGATAGGTCATTTCCTTTGGCGGAATAGAATCTGTGCGGTAACGGATTATTCCAAAGATGGCAAAAAGCCCAAGTGCAAATCCAAGTTCTATTTTAATATTTTCAAGTAGATAAACCAACAGAAAAACAGCGACACTAATAGCAAAATAGCTGAAATAAAACTCTTTGCGCCTGCTAATTCGTGCATATAAAAGTACAACAAAAAATGTGGCTATAAGGTTAAAACCAAATCGAATAGCCAATATCCAAAAATCCTGCAATTGTAAACTCATTCCTCAGTTATTTTAAAATCATTTCATTCATATTTTCAAGATAGCGAAGCCGTGGTTTAAAGGCATTCCGTTTTAATGCAGGATCGAGCAGAGCGCGTCCTGTGCAATATTTCGATAACCCACGTTGCCTGATTTTCATGTGCCGCAGCAAATCAACCATCGGTGATGCTTTTAGACTTTGGCCCCTTTTCAATTCAAATATCACCAAATCATCCAACTGGATTTCACCGTTGGAATTCCAGAATTTTGGTTGGATATCAATAGTGCACCGATCCTTTCGACCTTTATGAATCAATGTAAGTCTGTAGAATTTATTGTTGAGGCTGGGAACCAGCAATGAATCTTCAAAAGGTGCATTTTGTATTAGAAACTGATTTTCCGAATTCCGTACTTCCGGATTTTCAAATCCGCTTTCAATACGTTTTTTAATCGTTCTCTTTTTATTTGTTTTGAATTTTACCTCAAAAAATACACCATCTGTTGAATAATATTTCCTCCGCCTTACCTTGTATCTGTTTAGTTTCCGGTTATGGTGTTTTAAGTACATTTCATCCTCAACAGTATCCAGATACATGGTTTGATACTTCATCAGGCGCTGCCTGTTGATTTCAAGAATATCATAAAAAGGAACTGAATTTTCAAGCAATTCATCCAGCTGCGAAATATGAAACCAGTATTTTCTGTCGATACGGTTCATTAATTTCACTTCATCAATTTCCTCCAAAGAAACAGAATTAAATTTGGCTATTAAAGATTCAGTTGTAATCAAAAGGTTTAGAATTAAAAATAATGCAACAAAAATGTAAATTTTTCTTAACAATCCACAGTTTGAGGTACTATTTATAACTGTTATTTTTTAAATGGATTTGAAGTTTTACCCACCTTCTTTTTGATCTGTTGCATCTCAGTTAAATTTCGAAAACTTTTTCTAAACGCATCAGATCAACGGATTAATGAAGGAAGCAAAAAGAATAATGATTTCTTTCAGGTAAAATTTATATTCAATCTGCAAAAATTCGGCTTACACACGTAACAAAACTGTTGAAGATGTTTAATTTGTTTTATCAAATTCCTGTAATTCTTTCAGGAATGAATAATGAAAAGCTATTTTTGCAATTAAACCAATTGAAACCTGTTATGAATGTAATCAAATTATACTTCCTGTTGCTGGTTGTTTTTAGTGGGCAAGCTTACGCATTACAAATTTCCGGCACGAAGTTGAAGGATGAAAAAATCCTGCAGAAAGCAAAATCGAATATCGAAAAGTACCGAAAAGACGATTTTTCAATTCAACTAAAAGGAATGGAAAAAAGCGGATTGAAAAACATTGAAGTGGATGTTGAACAAACTTCCCACGAATTTCTGTTCGGTTGCATTATATTCGATTTAGTGAACCACGGAAATTCACCAGCCAACGAAGAACTTTTCAAGGAACGTTTTAAGCAACTATTCAATTTTGCAGTCTTCCCGTTTTACTGGGCAGGTTACGAGCCACGGCCAGGACAAACTAAGCACGATGAAATTGAAAAAGTCGTTCAGTGGTGCCTCGATAACGATATCACCTGCAAAGGCCATCCGCTGGCCTGGACACATACCGCCGGCACTCCACGCTGGCTTTCCGAATATTCTGCGGAAGACAGCAAGGAGTTGTTAAAGCAGCGAATCGAAGAAATTGTAAGTGGATTTAATAACCAAATTGAAATCTGGGACGTACTGAATGAAGCCATTAATACAGTAAACTGGAATGTAGCAATTGCTGAAAACCGCTCTGGGAATGACAACCGATACTCCGGAACAAATTTAATGTCAGAAACAACGGATTTCATCGACTCCTGTTTCCAATGGGCACATAAAGCAAATCCTGATGCACAGCTTATATTAAACGAATTCGGTATTGTGGCCGATGAAAACTTAAGGCAGCAATTTTATGATCTTCTAAAAGAGCTTCAACAAAAAAATACACCGGTTTCAGGTGTCGGTATCCAGGCGCACGAACCAGATAAAGGCCGTTATTACTATTCGCCGGAACAAATCTGGTCGACTTTTGAAAAGTATTCAGATTTAAAACTTCCAATGCATATTACTGAATTTATTCCCGTATCCAATGGAGATTCGATTACGGGCGGTTATAAAACAGGCACCTGGACAGAGCAGGAGCAGGCTGATTTTGCAAAAATGGTTTACACTCTCAGTTTTGGGTTTCCTGACGTGGCATCGGTGAATTGGTGGGGTATGTCGGACGACAACATCTGGCAGGAAAAAGGAGGCCTGGTGGACGAAAACCTTCAACCAAAACTGGTTTACAAAACGCTTGACAGATTGATAAATCATGACTGGACAACCAAACTTGCAAACCTGAATCCAGAGAAAAACGGCAAGATTGAATTCCGCGGATTTAAAGGCGATTATATAATTACGGTAAAACAAAATGATAAGATACTGAAAACCCAATCCGTTAATTATGACCATTTAAAATCAGACAATCAATTCACAATAGAACTTTAGCGGAAAACCATGAAATTAAAAACAACTAAACTGATACTAATTCTGCTGTTGTTATTTACAGCAATTTTTACTCAGGCTGAAAATCATGTTTTTTCTGTGAACGGAAACAAAACTTATCTGAACAACAAGGAATTTCTTGTCATCGGATTACGCTGTTCAAACGCTTTGATTTCGGATAAAACCACAAATGAATTGATTAATCGACTCGAACTGTACCAATCGTTTGGAATAAATACCATCAGTGTATTTTTTATGGGATCAAGATTTGGAGATGTAAAAGGATACAATGAAGATGGAAGTTTGAATAGTATTCATGCTGAACGAATGGCAAAAATAATTGAAGCATGCAATGCACGTAAAATAGTGGTTTTGGTTGGTTGTTTGTATTGGGGAACGTCTAATGCCAAATGGGAAAGCTGGACACAAAATGAAGCAAATCAGGCAGTGGCAAATACAGTAAAATGGCTTTCAGAAAATAATTACCGTAATGTATTTGTGGATCCTGACAATGAAGGAATGGCTAACCGTGCTAAAAACTTTGCCATTGACAAAATGATTGCCGCGGGTAAAAAGGTTGATCCTGAAATTATGATTGGTTACAACAACTTCGGCAAGCCACCTGCAAATGCAGATTTGGCATTGCATTTCTCCGATAAAGCTGAAGACAAACCATACATACAGAGCGAAGGAACAATGACCGATTATTGGGGCGCATACAGCAAGGAAAAAAACTTGTACAATTACATCAACATCGGGATATATACAGAGGGAAAGAAAAAAGAACAATTACAGCTTACTAATCAACACCTGAAAAATGGTATGGGTTACATATTTGCATCGACCTGGCTGCAGTGTATTCCTCCCAAAACCGATCCCGGTGGCAACGGTTCACCCTGCAATCCCGGAATTTTGTGGTGGCTGGAATACATTCAAAAAAATTATAAATAAATCAATAAACTATTGCATGTCTTATAAAACCTTAAAAATTAATATTCTTTTTCTTTCTGCCATCTTTTTTGTTTTTAGCCTGAAAGCCCAAAACTGGGAAGCGGTGCCGCTTGTATCCCAAAAAATCATTGATAATGGAAATTCAGGTGGTGAGGGGTGTCAGTGGCCTCAAGCCATTGAAGCAGATAAAACTGATGGCTCGTTTCTCCTTTTTGGTACTGATGTTGGAGGTATTTACCGCAGCACAAATGGTGGAGAATTGTGGGAACCTTGCAATATCGGCTACAATCCGAGAGGTAATTGCGGTTTTGCAATTGATCCGCACAACAACCAGCGGGCACTGGCTGTTGGTGGAAACAGCATCGAAAACAACAGCCATGGTATTTATTTAACTACCAATCAGGCAGCCTCCTGGAAACACGTTCATCCTGAAAAAAATTATACCGGCTACCGCAATTACAAAGACCAAATAAGTTTTGACGGAAGCAGCTTCACAGAAGAACCTGGATATTCTGCAATTGCATACTGGTCGAATCCGGCAGGAGGTTTATTTAAATCAACCGATGGCGGTGAAACCTGGAGTAAAATCAACAACGAATTTGGCGATTGCATATTAAAAGTAAGTCCTGATAACGGAACAATCTACATAGGAACAATTACCGGATTATATAAAAGTACAGACGGCGGGATAAATTTTTCCCAGGTATTCAGTGGAGTTATCAAGGACATAGCCATCGTTTATACCGAACCATCAAAAGTATGGGTTACCACAGCCAGAGAGTTGTATATTTCTGAAGATAATGGTGAAACATTTAATAAAATTGAATCAACAAATTATCCGTCTAATGTTGTTGCGCTGGAAGTAAGCCCTGCCAACCCTGATAAAATAATTGTCTGCAACAGTGCCGGCGATTATTCAAAACCCATCTACAGTTCTGTAAACGGAGGGTTTTCATGGCAAATAGCAAAAATGGACAATACAAATGCTTTCATGCCTTTCAATGGACGCCAGCATGAACTTGCATGGCATCCAACCGACGAAAACAAAGTCTGGGCTTTTGGCGGCGACTGGATTACCAGCAGCTCTGATGGCGGAAAAAAATTTGAATGGGATGCCAATGGATACACCGGAATTCTGGTGGGCGGAAAATTTAATTTTAATGTCTCAAATCCTGATTTGTTGTATGTGGCCTCCCAGGATTACAACGGTGCATTTACAGATGATGGCGGTGAAACCTGGAGATATTGCAATGCCAGCGGATTGGGCTGGGGTGGTTTTACTTATGGTGCCTATGCAGCCAGTGAAAATGTACTGGTTACGCAGGTTGCTTCCGGCTGGCACCAACCAGGGGTGTTGACGATCAGCCATAATGGTGGAAGTTCATTCACCAAAACATCACTCGTTTGCAACGGAATGCAAGTAGGTTGTGGCGATGCAAAAGATCCAGACATCATCTACTTCAGTGAATATTACAGCAAAGATTTGGGTGAAACCTGGGCAACTATGGATGGATGCAAAGGTGTAATAATTGCAAATCTTT
Organism: uncultured Prolixibacteraceae bacterium; assembly: GCA_963816685.1. Lineage (GTDB taxonomy): Bacteria > Bacteroidota > Bacteroidia > Bacteroidales > Prolixibacteraceae > CAVYUC01. The sequence goes on from CAWFMB010000027.1 coordinate 101,271, forward strand.
ACGGTGAAAAAGAAGTTTACGGTGCCAACGGGAACAGTCTGGTTAAATCTACCGATAAAGGTGATACCTGGGAAGTAGTTGCTACGTTGCCTCGCACTATTGATGATGTGGCCGTCGATCATATTAATAAACGGCTGTATATCGTTACTTCCGGTGATAGATTATTTCAGTTTGAAAACGGAAACCTGGAAGAAATTACATCACGAATACCAAAAGATCAATACAATAATCTGGCAGTAAGTACTGTGACAGTGGATCCCAATAACCCTGAGATTGTTTATTGCGCAGGTCCAAAAAATATGTATAAAACCGACGCTTCCGTGAAACGTTCGATGGATGGTGGAAAAACATGGGATATTATTACTCCAAACTTGCGCACCAACAACGGAACTGAAAGTGGCGATGGCGCCAATGAAGTTTTCGCTTTGCGTGTAAATCCCATAACCCGCGATTTATGGTGCGCTGGCGGCTGTTACGGCGTCTGGAAGGAAATCCCTGAAAATAAAATGACCATTAAAATGACAAATCCTTCCGCTGATACAATTTTCCTGACAAATAAAACCATAACTTTTGAAGCCGAAGTTTTACAAAATGAAAATCCGGTTTCGAAAGTTGAATTTTTTAGTCAGAACGGATTCCTGGGGGCAGACACATCATTGCCATTTCAGTTTGAATGGGAAAATATTAAATCCGGGAATTATGAATTTTATGCAAAAGTAACCGATAATACCGGAAATACTGCATTCTCAGCTACTATCCTGGTGAAAGTACAGGCCTCACTTCTGCCCGTAATTTCAATTATTTCTCCTGTTAATGATACAAATTTCGAATACCTTCAGGACATCGAAATTATAGCCAATGCAAATGATCCGGATGGACAAATTACAAAAGTCGAATTCTATAATGGTGATGAAAAACTGGGTGAAGATACCGACAGCACTTTCACTTTTTCATGGAAGAATGTTACCGAAGGAACCTATACGATTACTGCAAAAGTAACCGATAACACCAATCAGACAGTAACATCTGCACCCGTCACAATCAATGTAAAAGATGCTGACGGAACAATTACTTACGTTGAAGATTTTGACGACGGCGAGGCGCAGGAATGGATTCCGGTGACCGGAAGCTGGGAAATCATCAGCAATCAGTACAGGAATTCCACATCCGGTGGAATTGAAACTTCAGTTTATCATGGAAGTACCTTCGCGGATTATACATTTTCAGCAAAAGCAAAATCCGACTGGGACAATAATTTCGGACTGCTTTTTAATTATATCGACGAAAACAACTTCTATCTTTTAGAACTGGATGCCTCGCCTAAGACGGCTTATTTAAAAATGATAACAAACGGAAACGAAAATATAATTGCTACTGCAGAATATACCGGCGGCGGAGCAGGTGTTTATATTCCCATTGAAGTTATCAACGATGGTTCACACACAACTGTAAAAATAAATGATACTACTGTTTTCAATCAGGTATTAACTCCTGATATTTCTTTCGGGAAAATTGGTTTTTACTCCTGGTGGAATCCCGTATGGTTCGATGATGTGCAGGTAAAAGCAAAAGGAAAAATTTTATATGATAATGTTAAACTGGCACAAAATCCGGAATTACTATCCATCTATCCCAATCCGGCAAGAAAACAATTTTATGTCGAATTTCTTCAAAAAGATAACAAAGACAGGACAATTGAAATTTTTAATCTGCTAGGAAATAAGATTCATTCTGAACTCATTTCGGAAAATAAATTTTCTGTCTCCATCAATAAAGAATGGCAACCTGGAATTTACATCGTTAAGGTGAAGGATTTTTCAGGACTTAAAAAACTAATCATTCAAAACTAATCGATGAAAGCTTTAACTTTTATATCATTTGGTTGCATGGTAATACTTTTTGGATGCAACTCAAAATCAATTAAAATAGCTGAAACCAATTCCTTAAAAATTGAATTAATCAACAATAGTGATGGCCTTTGGAGATATACTGTTCCTGCTACAGGAAAAACATTTACGTTTAATTTCCCTCAGTTTGAAATCGATGGAAAGCTTTATGAAGGCAGATTAGATTCTGTTGATGTTTTGAAAGGAACCGATCAACTGAAGAATGGATCGCATGAATTTTTGGTTGAAGGGAATCTAGCTGATTTGCAAGATGTTAAATTGCAAATTATTTATCAGGTAGCCGACGATAATCCAATAGTAAAATTTAAATACTTGCTGCGAAGCATTAACCGGCATCGTTTAACAAAATCCGGCGGACATGATCGAATAACTTATTTCACCGCATCACTGGATGGATTTGATAAAAATAAAGAAGTTCGTTTTTCCGAATTTAATGAAATGGTGCACAGTTTCTGTCTGTCGGAAAGAGAACTGGATGCGAAACATTTTAATGACAGTATTAGCGTGATGGGGCCGCTTATTTCAAGTTCCGATGGGAAAAATTCATTCTTAATCGCATATGAACATGGTTCCCAGGTTCCTGACCGTTTTCTTGAATACAGTCTGCATCCCGATAAATCGGTAGCACTTAATGCTGTAAAAGGAAATTATTACAATGGGTTTGAATTAGGCACAGAATCTTTCGAGTCGGTATGGTTTGAAACAGGAGCGGTTGCCGGTAACGAAGAAACCCTGGCTGAGAAATACAGAAGCTTTGTATTGCACCACATGAGCCAGAATCGGGAGAGCAGAAAACCATATATTTTTTACAACACCTGGAATTTTCAGGAACGAAACCGCAACTGGTACAAAAAGCCTTACCTGGCGGATATGACTTCAGAGCGGATGTTGAAAGAGATTGAAGTTGCCCATCAGATGGGAATTGAAGTTTTTGTGGTGGATGCCGGATGGTTTGAAAAAACCGGCGACTGGATGCCCAGCAAGCAACGTTTTCCCGATGGGTTAAAATCAGTTAGCGAAAAATTAAAAAGTTACGGAATGAAACTTGGATTATGGTTTAATCCAACAGTAGCAGCAGTTTCAAGCAACATGTTGAAAAAAAATACCGGTAATATTCAAACCTGGAACGGAGAATCACAGGAACCCTTTCCGATTTGGGAAACGGAAGAAAGTTACAGCATGTGCCTTGTTAGTCCCTATCGCGATGATTTTGCTGATAAACTAATTGAGTTGTATAATGAATTGGGTGTTACTTATTTTAAATGGGATGCCATTGGTCAGTATGGCTGCAACAATCCCAACCATTTTCATGGAGGACCTGAAAATACTCCTGAAGAAAGGGCTGATTCATATGCTTTTCAAATTGGCAATTCCATGTCGTATGTAGTGGATAAACTTGTTAAAGAATGCCCCGATGCAATTGTGGATTTTGATATTACAGAAGGCGGACGAACAGTAGGGCTCGGTTTCCTTTCGTCGGGAAAATATTTCCTGATAAATAACGGGCCTTATTACTTTAATTACGACATTCCATTCGATCGTGAAAACGGACAATGGAATATTTTCTTTTATCCCGGCCCGGCACGAACATGGATATGCCGCACTCCGCTTACTTTTGATAAATGGATTCCGTCTGTTTTGTTTTTAACGCATTATCTTCCCGATGATCCCTATTCAAACCAATCCATAGCAGTAGCTTCATTAATTTTGGGACAAAACGGAATCTGGGGCGATTTACCAGATATATCAACTGAAGGTATTAAATTTTTTAATAAAACACTTGGAATGTATAAACAAGTCCGGAATGATATTACTGAAACAGCTATGATTCGCGATGGCGCGGTTGGCGGTAGTCCTGAAGTTTATGAAAAAGTAAATCCGGAAACCGGAAAAGGTGCAATTGTTATATTTTCAAGCCATGGAGGAAATTATACCTATATTTCCCGGAATAAAGTAGATTCGGCTTTCTGGAATAGCCAGGGCGCAGAAGTCACCATCGATAGTTCCGGGTTGGCTAAAATAAATGCAACATTTAAAAATGCAGAAGCGAAAATTATTTTCTTTGGAATAAAAGAATAAAAAAAAGTGGATGCAAAACCCGGTTCTTTCAACACTCTCTCTGTCTGAGGAGTTAAGTTGGCAGAAATGGACAAAAACAAATAACATTAATATGAAAAAAAACTACTTCATTTTTCTACTGGTTTTGCTAACCAGCTCCAGTTTCGCACAAAATCAAATCATCAGGCTTCTTCCTGATGAAAAAATCTGGTCGGGAACAATTACCGATGGTGAAGAAATGCCCCTGAATGCCGGCTACAGTTTTAATTTTTACGCAAACAACCAGGGGAATCAAATTCAGCCCCTGCTGCTCAGCAACAAAGGACTGTACGTTTGGAGCGAACAACCTTATAAATTCAGCATCGAAGAAAATCAAATTGTCATCTCGGATATTCACGGTAAGATTATATCAGGACGAAACGGGGAAACTCTGCAGCAAGCCCGTAATTTCACCTCCAGCAATTATTTCCCGGCCTCCGGTAAAATGCCTGATGAATTGCTGTTTTCGGCTCCGCAGTATAATACTTGGATTGAACTCACTTACAACCAAAACCAGGAAGATGTGCTAAAATATGCCCATGCCATAATTGACAATGGATTTCCACCCGGAGTCTTTATGATTGACGATACCTGGCAGGAAGATTACGGATTATGGGATTTTCATCCCGGCCGGTTTCCTGATCCAAAAAAAATGATGGATGAGCTGCATAAAATGGGTTTCAAGGTAATGCTGTGGATTTGCCCTTTTGTGAGTGCCGATCAGGCCATAATTGTGCGCGAAGTGATGAAAGAAAAAGGGTTTCTCCTTCAAAAAGAGAATGAAAATACCACATGGGAAACAGCCACAAATCCTGCCATTATTAACTGGTGGAACGGCTATTCTGCCCTGCTCGATTTTACAAATCCTCATGCGATTGACTGGTTTAACAATCAACTTAATCAGCTGGTTTCGGCTTACGGCGTTGATGGTTTTAAATTCGATGCAGGTGATACTGATTTTTATCCGCCGGATGCCTTGAGTAAAGAACCAGCCACACCGAATGAGCATTGTCGCTTATTCGCGCAGTTTGGGTTGAATTTTCCGCTGAACGAATACCGTGCCTGCTGGAAAATGGCAGGGCAACCATTGGCACAACGGCTTCGTGATAAAAGCCATAAATGGGAAGATCAAAAGCTGTTAATTCCACATATGATTGCTGAGAATTTGGCCGGTTACACTTTTTCATGTCCGGATATGATTGGTGGTGGTGAATTCGGCAGCTTTTTGAATTTAGATACATACGACGAGGAGCTTGTAGTACGCTCCGCCCAATGCCATGCGCTGATGCCCATGATGCAGTTTTCAGTCGCTCCATGGCGGGTGTTGAATGCCAAAAATTTTGCAGCCGTTAAAAAAGCAGTGGAAATCCGCAATAAATTTACGCCATTGATTCTTGAACGGGCTCAAAATTCCGCTCAAACCGGCGAACCGATTATTTGTAACCTTGAATATTATTTCCCGGGACAGGGATTTGAGAACATAAAAGACCAGTTTATGCTGGGCGAAAACCTGCTTGTAGCACCACTTGATAAACCGGGCTACTCGCGTGAAGTGGTACTTCCGAAAGGGAAATGGATTGCCGATGATGGTACCAAATACAAAGGCGGCAAATCATACACTATCGAGGTACCAATTGACCGGATTCCGTATTTTGAGCGAGAAAAGCCCCTCCTAACCTCCCCTAAGGGGAGGAATTAAGAAAAACCGATGAAAAATATACTTATTTTATTCCTTGTTGCAATCTCAGTTTCCTGCTCTCAATCGAATTTCGAACCGGTTAAAACAAACCTTGAAAGCCAGTGGGACACACTCCGGCCGCTGGCTAATCCCGATAAAGGCTGGTACCACCATCTGCTAGATAACGGAGTCGGTAAATACCTTATTCAGGATGAAAACGATTTGACTTCCTTTCCCGGAATGGATCACCTCTACCTGCGGCTGGCATGGGCTTATCTTGAGCCGGAAGAAGGAAAATTCGACTGGTCATATATCGATGATATCGTGGAAAAATATGTCCCGAAGGGCTATAAAATCTCATTTCGCATTACATGCAAGGAAACCGGCCCGGCACCAACCAGTGTTCCGTTGGAAGTAAATGGTGTCCGTTACGCTACGCCATACTGGGTACGACAAGCCGGCGCGAAGGGAATCGAACATCCTGAATTCGGAACTGCTTCATGGACACCCGATTGGGACGACCCGGTTTTCCTTGAAAAGCTGGATAATTTTCATAAGGCATTTGCCGGAAAGTACGATGGCAAACCATGGGTTCGTTACATCGACGTGGGCAGCATTGGCGAGTGGGGCGAAGGACATACTCATTTTTCAACACGGATACCGCCAACTGTTGAGGAGGTTAAAACCCACCTGGATTTATACCTGAAAAACTACAAAACAACCCAGCTGGTGGTTACCGATGATTTACTGTACTGGAACAAACCGGAGCAGGATGTCGGTAAGTTGCTGGATTATGCAGTTGAAAATGGTTTCACACTGCGCGATGACAGTCCGCTGGTTGCCTGGTATGTTGAAAACAACCTGGATACCTGGACAGTAAGCCATCCGCATTTTTTTGAGGTCGTATACAAAACGCGCCCCACTGTTTTTGAGCTGGAACATTACGGTTCGGTAAAAAAGAGCGGATACTGGCTAGGCAAAAACGGAGAAGAAATCATCCCTGGTATAAAGGTCAGTGGTGCAGAAATGTTCCGGAATGCCATGAAACTGATTCATCCAACCTATATCGGATTCCACGGATACCTGGGAGAATGGTTGAACGAAAATCCCGATTTAACGATAGAGTTGCTGAATCACTGCGGGTACTGGTATTTTCCAAAATCGGTAAATACTATTCAATATAAAAACGACGCATTATCCTTCGAAATGGAATGGCAAAATAAGGGAGTTGCGCCTGCCTGTTCTGTATATCGGTTAAAAGGAAAATTGATACCGGAAGACACTTCTTCCAAATCTATTGAATTTGAAATTGAAAATTCCGGAAATAAAAACTGGATGCCCAACCGGATTTCAACTGAAAAATATAAAGTATCATTACCGGAAAATTTAAAAGGAGATTATCAACTTGCCATCCAGCTTTTCGATGAAAAATCGGGAGAGCCGGTTGAAATCGGATTAGCAACCGATACAAAAGCCGAAAATTATTTTGTCATTCAAAACCTTTCCTTTTAATTCAATGCGGTAAATTCGTAAAAGAATATTAAATCAAAAAACAGATCTCATGAAAACCAGATTTTTAACACTTTTCATTTTATGTATCCTGATTTCAGGAAGTGTTCGGGCACAAAATCAATCCATAGATACCGGCGACATGGTATGGTTCGATACATCACTTCCTAACGATCAGCGGGTGCAGGAGCTGATATCGGCCATGACGGTTGAAGAAAAAATTTCACAGCTCATCGACGTGAATGAGGCTATTCCAAGACTCGGAATCCAGCGCTATAACTGGTGGAACGAATGTTTGCACGGCGTTGCACGAAATGGTCGCGCCACTGTATTTCCGCAGGCCATTGCATTTGGTGCTACTTTTGATGAAGACCTGATTTATGAAGTAGCCACCGCAATTTCAGACGAAGCGCGGGCAAAATTCAACATTGCACAAAAAATGGGCAACTACAGCCGGTATGCCGGACTCACATTCTGGTCGCCCAACATTAATATATTCCGTGATCCGCGATGGGGACGAGGCCAGGAAACCTATGGCGAAGACCCCTTTTTAACCTCGCGTATTGGAGTTGCTTTTGTCCGCGGGTTGCAGGGCGATGACCCAAATTACATGAAGGTAGCTGCATGTGCAAAACATTACGCGGTACACTCAGGTCCGGAAGCATTGCGGCATGAATTTAATGCTGTGGTTTCTCAAAAAGACTTATGGGAAACCTACCTTCCTGCTTTTGAAGCACTTGTAACCGAAGCAAAAGTGGAAGGGGTGATGGGAGCCTACAACCGAACAAACGGCGAAGCCTGCTGTGCCAGCCCTACTTTACTACACGATATTTTAACTGAAAAATGGGGCTTTAACGGTTACATTGTTTCCGACTGTGGTGCCATTGGCGACATCTGGCGTGATCACCACCTGGCAGAAACACCGGAAGAAGCTTCTGCTATGGCTCTTAAAGCCGGTTTGGATGTGAATTGCGGAAGAACTTTCCTGAGCCTCAAAAAGGCGCTGGATAAAAATCTGATCACAGAAGTAGATTTGGATAATGCCCTGGCGGATTTACTGCAGACAAAAATAAAACTGGGTCTGCTGGACGGAAGCGACAATACACCGTTTGCCAAAATTCCGCCGGAAGTTATTAATTCTGACGAACACCGGCAACTGGCCCGGCGGGTAGCGCAAAAATCAATTGTCCTGGTAAAAAATAAAAACAATGTACTCCCCCTGAAAAAGGACATTAAAAACATATTTGTCACTGGTCCGCAGGCAGCCAATGAAGACGTTCTTCTGGGAAATTATTATGGTGTAACCGGAAACTCGGTGAACATTCTCGACGGTATCGTAAATAAAATAAATTTGGGAAGTACCATCAATTACAAATACGGGCAGCTTCCTTTCCAGGAGAATATTAATCCCATCGACTGGACAACCGGTGAAGCAGCTTCAGCCGATGTTTGCATAGCCGTAATGGGAATCAGTGGTTTACTGGAGGGCGAAGAAGGTGAATCACTGGCCTCTGCAACAAAAGGTGACAAGCAGGACATCCGGTTGCCACAGGCACAAATCGATTTTCTGAAAAAAATAAAAGCAAATAAACAGAATAACCCGCTGGTGGTGGTTTTAACCGGGGGCTCCCCTATTGCCATTCCTGAGATATATGAAATTGCCGATGCCATTTTATATGTCTGGTATCCGGGAGAAGAAGGCGGTACTGCCGTAGGCGATATTCTTTTTGGCGATGCTGTTCCTTCCGGCCGGCTGCCTTTTACCGTGCCAAAATCGGTAGATGATTTGCCCCCATTCGAAGATTACTCAATGAAAGGCCGCACCTACAAGTACATGGAAAAAGAGCCGCTTTTTCCCTTTGGTTTCGGGCTTTCGTATACTACATTTGAATACAGTGATTTGAATATTTCTTCCGAAAACGGAAAAGCAAAGGTTTCGGTTACCTTGAAAAATTCAGGAAATTTTGATGCAGAGGAAGTGGCCCAGATCTATCTCACATCACCACTTGCCGGAAAAGGCGATCCCCTTTATTCCTTAATTGCTTTTAAACGTGTCGCTCTGCCTGCAGACACTTCCAAAACCATCATATTCGATTTGGATAAGGATTCTTTTTCGATGGTAGATGAAAATGGCGAAAAGGTAGTGCGAAATGGTGAATATAAAATTCAGGTAGGCGGCTCTCTGCCGGGCAATCGCAGCAAAATGCTTGGCGCAACTGCTGTACTTGAAAAATCTGTTGATGTGACCCAACTTTTAAAATAGAAAGGAATCAAATGAAAAAAATTATCCTGTTATTAACCACCGTAATTTTTACAACATTCAGTGTTTCTGCCCAAAAACAAAAAGTAATTTTTGATTGTGATTTGGGTGGCGATATTGACGATGCATTTGCAATGGCGCTGCTGCTGAGCAGTCAGGAACAATTTGAAATTCTGGGATTCTGCATGGATCATGGAAATACTCCGGGCCGCGGACAGGTAGCCACCAAAATATTGTACGAAACAGGATTGAATGAAATTCCTGTTTACCTGGGGAGGCACACTCCCTCCGTAGTTGGCGAAGATACGCAATTGGAAGGAAAATCGCCGCAGATGATTTGGGCCGAAGAATTTAATGTACTGAAACCACAAAAAAAGCAGGCTTCTGACTTTATTATCGAAACGCTGAACAAATATCCCGGCGAAATCATCCTGTTTACCGTTGGCCCGGTAGACAATATTGGTGATGTTATTGATAAAGATCCGGAAGCATTGAAAAAAGCCAAACGGGTGATTTCAATGTTCGGATCCATAACAACCGGATATGGAGGAGGCGAACCATCTGCAGAATGGAATGTGAGGGGAAGTATTGCCGCGGCGAAAAAATTCATGAATTCCGGGGCAGACATTACCCTGGCACCGCTGGATGTTACGGATCACGTAATTTATCCGCAAAATTACCTGCTGGCACTTTCTATGCGTCAATCCCCGCTGACCAATGCGGTAAGTGCACTTTATTCATTGTGGTTCCGGCACGCCGACTGGGCTGTTCAACCCAAAATGTTTGATGGGGTGGCAGTCGGTATGGCCCTTTGGCCGGAGCTCTTCGAAACGAAAGAGGTGTTTGTTTATGTCGACGATGAAGGTTTCACAAAAGTGGATGAGTCAAAATCGCCAAATTGTACCGTCGGTGTAGAAATTAACGACAAGGAATTTTTAAACCGGATGCACCAGCGGTTGGTGACTCAGAATTTCAAACAAAAAAAATAATTCAGGAATTAATCCAACAAAGAGAATGAATGCTTTTCAGATTTAATTAATTTTAAGCGTAATAAATCTGAATCATGAAAAAACCGGCATTCATTCTTTTTATTTTCACCCTCGTAGTTTTTACCTCCTGCAAGGAAAAACAGCAAAAGCAAAACATCATTTTAATTGTCGCCGATGATTTGGGCTGGTCGGATATCGGGTGTTACGGCAGCGAAGTGCAAACCCCGAACCTTGATAAATTAGGCGAAGGTGGAATACGATTTACACAGTTTCACAATACCTCAAAATGTTTCCCTTCGCGGGCGTGTCTGCTGACAGGCGTTTATGCGCAACAAAACGGATATTCAAAGTCATACAATGATCCCATCACAAATGCCGTCACACTGGGCGAAGTGCTTCGCACTGCCGGTTACCGGACACTTTGGTCGGGAAAACATCACGGGTTGGAAAATCCCGTGACACGCGGTTTCGACCGTTATTACGGATTAAAGGACGGCGCCTGTAACCATTTTAACCCGGGCAACCAGCGGACCGGAGAAGGCGCTCCTGCGCGCAAAGGAAAACCGGGAAACAAAAACCAGCGCTGGTGGTGCATCGACAGTGTGATGTACCATCCATACACACCCGAAGCCAAAGATTTTTATACCACCGATTATTTTACCAAATACGCGCTCGGCTGGCTCGATGAGTATCAAAACGAAGACAAACCATTCTTCCTTTATCTTGCCTACACAGCCCCACATGATCCGCTGATGGCCTGGCCCGAAGACATCGCCAGATACAAAGGAAAGTACGACTCAGGTTATGAAGAAATCCGCAGGCAGCGCTACCGGAAACAAAAAGAACTTGGTTTGATTGATGATACATATACTTTATCGGAACCGACATATGAAGAATGGAGTACTTTGCCCGATTCAGTGCGCAGGGATGAAATCAGGAAAATGGAAGTTTATGCAGCAATGATTGACCGGCTCGATCAAAACATTGGCCGTGTGCTGGCAAAATTGAAGGAAATTGGAAAAGATGAAAACACGCTGATAATTTTTGTTTCAGACAACGGCGCTTCCGCTGAAATGGTTCGTCTTTCCGATGATTACGGCGAAATCGGAACCATGACACGCTGGTCCTCCCTCGGTCACAGTTGGGCAAATATGGGAAACACCCCCTTCCGCTATTATAAAAATTTCAGTTACGAAGGCGGAATCAACACGCCCTTGATTGCTTACTGGCCGGGGAAAATTGAACCAAAAACCTTTTCACGATTCCCCGGGCATTTTATCGATCTCATGGCAACATTTGTTGAAATTACCGGCGCCAGGTATCCTGCAGAATTTAACGGCCAAAAAATTACACCAATGCAGGGACAGAGCCTGTTGCCTGCTTTTAAAGGTGAAAATCCGCCGCGCGAAAAACCAATTTTCTGGGAATGGAGCAACGGACAGGCCTGTTATGCCAACTCCTGGAAAATTGTAAAGGAAGGCCTGAATAACGACTGGGATTTATACAACCTGGAAACCGATCCTTCTGAAACTGAAAATCTTGCAGCCGATAATCCGGATAAAGTGAAGGAGTTGGATGCATTATTTAACGAATGGAAAGCCGGACTACCTGATTTCTCAGAATAAAAATAGTTGATATAATGAAAACTATATTATTAAAAACAAATTTGCTTTTGGCAATTTTCACCCTGCTCTTTTTTTCCTGCCAAACCCAAAAACAAACCGATGGCCCGTATTTCGGAAACGGATTTCATAACGGCTGGGCCGACCAGCATTCGATTGTTCTCTGGACGCGGCTGACAAAAAATCCGGAAGGAAGTGCCAGCGGGGCCAGATTTCTGGTGCCTTCGGCAGAGGAGCACCGAAAGCTGGATGAAAATGCCAATCCAGAAGAAATTTACAAAGCACAAATTCCCGAAGGTCTTACCCTGGACGATATGATTGGCGCCTGTCCCGGAGCTACCGGTGAAGTTAAACTTACATACTATCCGCTGACAAATCAGGATAATAAAACCGAAACCAAATGGGTGGCGGTTGACACTGCTAAAAATTTCACCCACCAGTGGAAACTCGAAAAACTGAATCCGGATACAAAATATGTGGTGGAGATGGAAGCACGAATGGATAAAAATTCGAAAGTTTCAGATAAAATTGAAGGAGCTTTTCGCACTCCGCCTGCAGCCGAAACTGAAGAAGATATTGAATTCTGCGTGGTTACCTGCCATGATTACTGGCGGAAAGATACCACCGGCGGACACAAAATCTACAGTGCCATGATGGAGATGTTTCCTGATTTTTATGTGCATACCGGCGATGTTGAATATTACGATAAACCTGAACCTTATGCACTAACGGAAGAAATTATGCGGTTTAAATGGGATCGGCTATTTGCTCTGCCACTGCAACGAAAATTCTGGACGCAAACAACTTCCTATTTTATGAAAGACGACCATGATGTTTTGCGCGACGATGCCTGGCCGGGAATGAAATACGGAACCGTAACCTGGGATCGCGGACTTGAAATATTTAACGAAGAACAGTTTCCGTCATACGACAAATTTTATAAAACCATTCGGTGGGGAAAGGATTTGCAGATTTGGATTACCGAAGGAAGAAATTACCGAAGTAAAAATTCGGTGCCCGACGGACCGGGAAAAACAATTTTTGGTGCCGAACAAATAGAATGGTTATTTCGAACGCTAAAAGAATCAGATGCCACTTTCAAGGTAATTATTAATGCCAATCCGATATTGGGACCCGACCGAAAAAACAAAAACGACAATTACGCCAATGAAGGGTTTCAAACCGAAGGAGATGAGTTGCGCGAAAGGTTGAATCAGTTTGAGAACGTTTACCTGTGCAACGGCGACAGGCACTGGCAGTATGTAACACATTTCGAAGGAACAAATCTCTGGGAATTCAGTTGCGGCGCCGGTTCCGACGAACATGCAGGAGGCTGGAGCCAGGAAGATGTGCGGCCGGAACATCGTTTCCTGCGGGTAAAAGGAGGATTCCTACATGGTGAAGTTTCACGTATAAACGGAACACCTACCCTTACATTTCAGCATTATGATGTGAATGGAAACATCGTTCATGAAGAACTTTTTCATCGTTAAATTATTCCAGTTATTGAAAATGGACAGGTCTTGCCAATCAAAAATGAACCATTAATCCGGTTCCGATCATAAACGTGGTATTCCAGACTTTCGGAAGATCCTCATTCAACTGATGACCGGCAAAAAGATTAAGTTCAAAATTTTTTAACGGTATTTCTGCTCCAACAATGGTCCGCTGCCGGGTGTAATTGAGTGGATTAAAATAAAATGAAGATTCAGTTGAAATATAAGGCGTCACTTTTTTCGATTTGGTATAAGCCAGCTGAATCTGGTTCCGGTAGCGGTTAATTAGCCCGCCATCCATAATCCGGAATTCCCAGCGGCTGCGGTCACTGATGTTTAGATAGCGGACGTTAATCTTGTAAAACAAATGCAGCATCGGCCGGTATTCAGTTCTCCACCGATCAGGAAATTTAACATATTCCTGTTTGTATGCAATACCTGCCGACCAATTTGATTTAGACGGAAAATGAAGTGAAATTTGTGTGTGGTTCAGGAAATATCCATCAATGCGGTGCCTGAAAAAATTGGCACTGTGAAAAGAAAGTTCCGTTTTTCCGAGATGAGTTATCCCACCCAGAAAAGTCCAGTTTTCTATATTCGTATCTCTTGAAAATGAACGAATTGAACAGCAAGTCAACAACAGTAAAACAATTCCGGATTTCCTTAAACTACCAGGTAAATATTTCACTGAATTATTACATGACAAACGGAAGGATAGAAATACCGGAAAGTAAATTTTCAATATGGTTTTCATTGGGATAATTAATATATACATTAACTTCAAATTCATGAAAATTTAGCGATTAATGAATTTGTACTGAAAAACAAAAAATTGGTTTGATTTCTGTTAAAACTTATAATTTTACTGCATCTGTCCAAATTGATAAAATATGAAAATACTGAATTTAATTCTCCTGTTTCTCCTGATTGCAAATTATTGTTTTCCCGAAGATATTAATATTCTGAATGCGGGAGCAAAATCTGACGGAAAAACACTTAACAGTGAAATTATCCAACAGGCTATCGATAAAGTTTCCGAAAGTGGCGGCGGTACGGTGCTGGTTCCTCCCGGAAACTACCTGACAGGTTCGCTGGTACTGAAGAACGATGTCACACTTGAAGTTCAAAAAGGGGCGACACTTTTGGGAAGCCGGGATGTTAATGATTACCTGAGTATACAGCCTGAATATGTTGCTCTTCGTACAGGGCAGGCAACCAAACAACTTATTTTTGCAGAAGGACAATCGGATATTGCAATTACCGGACAGGGAACAATCGACGGGCAGGGCGCCGCATTCGAACGGGCTGAAACAGGAGATGAACCCGGAATCACGAGGCCTCATCTCATTCAGCTTATCAACTGTAAAAATGTAAGAATCGAAGGTGTACATATGCTGAACTCCGGAGGCTGGATGCAACACTACCTTGCATGCGACAACCTTAAAATTGAAGGAATAAATGTATACAACCACTGCAATTACAACAACGACGGTATTGATATCGACGGCTGTCAGGATGTGGTTGTTACGGATTGCTTTGTGGATAGTGATGACGACGGGATCTGCCTGAAAAGCACAAGCCCGCGTCCGTGCAAAGATGTGATTGTTTCCAACTGCGTGGTAAAATCGCATTGCAACGCACTGAAAATGGGAACAGAGACAACCGGAGGCTTTCAGAATATTATTTTCAGTAATTGCACGGTAAGTCCTTCAGCCGACAAAGATCCGATATATGGACAGCTGGCCGGCCAGTCGGCAATTTCTTTGGAAATGGTCGACGGTGGCGTGCTCGACCAGGTAAATATCACTAACATAACCATATCTGAAACCGGCTGCCCTATCTTCATCCGGCTCGGGAACCGTGCCCGGAAATATTCACCCGATGCAGAAGAACCGGGAATGGGAATACTCCGTAATGTTACTATCTCAAATGTAATTGCTTCAACTTCTTCAAAAACAACATCGAATATCACCGGCATTCCGGGAACGTATGCTGAAAATATCAGCCTGAATAACATCTTTATAACCAACTTAAGCAACGGTAACGAAGAAGAAGCACAAATGGAAGTATCTGAAAATGATAAAGGATATCCCACCGCCGGGATTTTTGGAAATGTACTGCCCGCTTCAGGTTTTTTCGTCAGACATGTAAAAAATATTTCTTTTAACAACATTCAGCTTTTCATCAAAGGCGACGATGTCCGGCCGGCCATTATTTTTAATGACGTTCAGGATGCGACGGTTTTATATCCGAATATTTATTCATGGAAGGAAAATGCAGGAAAGATTGTTAAAGATGCCCAATGTGAGAATATAAAGGTTATCCATTAGGCAGCAAAGAACCTGAATCTGATTATTGGTTTCCTTTACCAACGCTTCTTCCTTTATTTCATTTCTCCGCACATTATTTCCTGATATCAGCTTTTAAAAGTTCAACTTTTAATTATTAGAATATCCCCTGGAAATAGCAATAGATATGTATTTTTTTGAAAACATGCCAATCATTAAAAATAATTGCCGGTATTTATGCTTTAAGAATATTTCAAAAGATGATTAACGTCTGTCCCTCTGCCTTTGTATTTGCTTAAACAGCAATCCGGATTTATCTAATCAAGCTATAGGCTGCCATTTCACCTTAAAAGGTGTAGTGCATGGCCTGTTCTTCCCTAACCTAAGGCCGTACTATCTTCGCAGTTAATTCGCAGTTAATTCGGAGTATCTTCGCAGTTCATTCGCGAAATCGCGAATGAACTGCGAAGATACTCCGAAGATAGTCCGAATTAAATATAGGCCAGGTATAGGGGAAGTATAGGCGAGCGAGAGGCTAAGGCACAGGCAGAGGCAAAGAAGAGGAATTGGCGAAGGCGAAGGCAGAGGCACAGGCGAACAGGAGGAATAGGCAAAGACACAGGTGAAATACTTTGATTCATCGGGTGACGAAGAGCCAACCGGTGAAATAACAGGCAGTAAGAGTCAGCCGGTGAAAGACAGCCGGTGAATTTTACTATCTGGCTTACCCTGCCTGCAAATAAATAAAGGGGCAAAAACTAAATTTTGCCCCTTTATTTATTGTAGAAATTATCTTTTTTACAACTGACTCATCTCTTTACTGACAAGTGTTGCATCTTCCATGATCACATCGTAATAATAACCTGAACCGAAATCTTTTTCAAGCGATATTTTACCTTTAAATGTAACCACATCATTCACTTCCACTTTATCGGTAGTAGTCACAGTAAAATCAAAATTTCCTTCGTTTGAAGTACCGTCCTGGATATGCACCCAGTTTTTACCCATAATTTCGTTATTTACTTTAACCACAACTCCTTTAATTTGAATTTCATCTCCGGTATATTCATTTGGATTTGCAAAAATTTCAGCAACAGTAAGTTCATCTTCCGATTTATTCAGCGATATATCACTTTTTGCTTTTGATTCAATCTTTCCGTTATGTGGAGGTTGAATTCTCATTTGATCTGCAATTGGATTTTCACTCACCTGATTTATGAAATAAATTTCATCAAAATCCCGATCAAGTTCTTTACTGTGAAAATTGTTCATTTGAAGTGCCTCATCATAATATAACACGTCACCAATATTTGCTTCTGTTTTTGCTGTAGCCACCCATTTTTCACTCATATTTTCCTTTACTTTCAAATAAGTGTACTGACTGCCCTGAATTACTTCAGTAACCTCAAAAACATTTGTATTTGACGGCGCCACTGTTTGAACAGCCTGCCCGTTTTTATTTCTTACACACGAAGAAAAAACCACCACTAAAATCATCATCAAATAAATTCTCATCTTCATTTTATTTTTATTGTTAACTATTTACAATTAATACTTTATTACAACTTCCTGCGGAGGTTAAAATATAAACGGTTATAATTTTCACCTTCCTGAATAGTCGCCTCAAAATTAACAGAAAAGTACCATTTTTTACTCATTTGGAATGAAAAATCGACTTCGCCAATATTTTGCTTTAAATTTGAATTGCTGTTAAAATAGCTAAAATTCACATGGCGATAGTGGAACATGCTGCTCAACTTGCCCGGAATAATATCTCTATTGAGGCGGCCGCCAAAAACCCGTCCGTCAAGATAAGTGGTTTGCATCAGGTTGGCCGAAGCGGTAAAAGAGGCATCAATCCAGGGAATGCTTGTATAAGTTATAAGCCCGTTCAATGTTTTTGTTGGCCGGGGTTCTTCTTTTCGGAATCGTGTACCGGCATTTACACTGACAATCAAATAATTTACCGGCCGGTAATTCACCCTGAAACGCAATCCCTGCCGGCTGGCCTGCTTCAGAATTTCTTCGGAATAATTACGGAACGTTTCATAATAAATCACATTTTTCCGGTTATCATACGATCCAAAAAGCGACAACCGGCTGGTAAACCGATAACGGGCTGAAAAGTACAGGCTCGTCAATGTTAATGCATTTTTAGGCATGTCGTTTTCCAGTTTGTATAAATCGATTTCAAAAGATGAAAAAATATTCAGGTTCTTTACCGAGGAATTTGTATGTTGAAAATAGACAAACCGCCGGTCAATATTAGATTGATTGCGTTGTTCAAAAAATGCAAGTGTGCTTTGAAAATGTCCGTTTTTTGTATCACCCGAATGCCCGATATAAGCACCGTATTCGGGCAGATGAATATTATGGCCGTACTCCAGGTAATCGGGCCGTGTGCCAACTGCAGCACCGGCAAAAAAATGATTCCATTGTTTTTCAAACTGTAGTCCGTCGATTGCCCCAACATTGGCGATTTTCGGATTTATTTTGCGGCCGGCCCATAAGGCTGACGTTTCACTGAAATCGTATTTCAATGCCAGACTATAGATTTTCAATGCATCATTCAGGTTCTCCTTCACCACATCCCACTGGTTAAGTTTGTGTGTAAATGAAATGTAGGTTTCGAGTGAAAATTTTGAATCCGAAACATTTTCTGCTTTCATTGAAAGGGTGTACCGCAACCGGTGGAGATTTTCTGACTCTGTTCCCGAAATATTGGAATAGGACGAGATGGAAATCCGTCCGTTAATATCCTGCTGACTTTCATGTTTTACTTTTGCAGTTTCAGGAGAGGTTATTACCTGTTCATTCACATCTTTTTCGGGCAATTCCTCTTTCTGAATTTCAGCCACTTTCTTTAATTCCGGTTTTACAACTTCGGCATAAACTTTATCCGAAACTTCAAATGAAAAATCATTCAGCGGAACACACAAACATGAAATCGAAGAATGGTTTTGCACAACCAATGCGGGAACAAGCAATTCCTTTTGACGGATAAACAGAGAATCGCCATCTGCTATACCTTCTGTATTCCGGAATTTAACGTAAACATTTTTCCCCGTGATATAGGAAACCTCACCTTCCAAAAAATTTTGATTGGACTGCGCTTTTGAGAATAATGCAACACACTGCAGGATTGTAACCAGCGCTATGAATATGTAGTTTTGTCTTTTAATCATCTCATTCCCTTCCTGTTGGATGACAATCGTAACAACTTGTTGCGCTATACACATAATTCCGGACATCATCGTGGTGACCGTCTGTTTCAGCCTGGTTATGCTCGTGACAGGTTATGCAGGAAAAAACTGCATAATTTGCCGGTTCGGTATGGCAGGTTGCGCAACTATTCCATTGTCCCTGGTGCTTTCCGCTGTAAATCGGGAAATATTGCGAATCGTGCTGAAAAGTGGAAGGTGTCCATGCAGTTTCAGAATGACATGCCTGGCAATCCGTTGGGAATTGTGCCGTGGCATGCGCCGGGTCGGTGGTGCTGTTATAATCCGAAGCATGGCAACCGTAGCAATTATCCGGTGTATTTTGGTAATCGCCGTTATGACACAAAGCACAGCTATTTGCGATGGTGGCATGTGCACCGTTCAGGGCATAAAAATCCTGATGAATGGGAAATGATGCCGGTTCCCATCCAATATTTGTAGTGTGGCATTCTTCACAATTTGTTGAAATTCCCAGTGAAGTATGATTCGGATTTGTTGTTTCATTGTAATTGG
>CAWFMB010000028.1:0-300668 GCA_963816685.1 uncultured Prolixibacteraceae bacterium
ATTAAAAATGATAAATGATAAATGATAAATTAAAAGGAAAGATGACAGTGCGAAGGATTCGCCCCTTGGGGGACAGGGGTAGCGGGGGATTAGCGGGAGATATCATTTTTGCAACTATTAATCGTGATTGAATTACTGAAGGACTGAAGGACTGAATTCAAGGATAAATGATAAATTAAAAATGATAAATTAAAAGGAAAGATGACAGTGCGAAGGATTCGCCCCTTGGGGGACAGGGGTAGCGAGGGATTGAATTCAAGGATAAATGATAAATTAAATGATAAATGATAAATTAAAAGGAAAGATGACAGTGCGAAGGCTTCGCCCCTTGGGGGACAGGGGTAGCGAGGGATTGAATACAATTATAAATGAGAAATGATAAATTAAAAATGATAAATTAAAAGGATAAGTGACAGTGCGAGGGTTTCGCCCTTTAGTGGCCAGGATAACGCGGGAGTTGGGAATATTCAGTCGCTGTGAACTATTCCTGTTCCTCCCTTTGCTTGTCCGGCTGAACAGACGGGCCTGTCCGGCTGAACAGACGGGGGGAGGTTAGGTGGGGCTCCCTAACGGCTGCAGGCATTTATCTAACTTTCTGAAACAACCAGATAATCTTTCGCCTTTACTGTCTCGTTTCCGTAAGAATAATCTTCATCACTAAAATTGACGATAATTTTTTTCCCTGACGAAAATTTCGTTTCCTGCACCTGATGATCATTGGTTAGAAATTTATGCGAAAGCATTTCATCGTACTGAATCTGTTGGAGCCACGGCCCAAGGTTTTGATAACTTTCGATGAAAGTTTGCCTGAACTTTTTCCACCGCGGACGGTCGAGGCACCAAAGCGGTGCAGTTCCGTACAACATGTCGAACAAATCTTTTTTCCACCAGATGGACGGCATGTTGTGGCTGTTGTCGTCCCAGCGCCAGGTGGTCACAATGGCTCCATGGTAAACCAGCTGGTACAGCGGTACACGTATTTTTTCATTGATCGCCCATTTCATATAATGTTCATCGGGAACATATTCGCCTACCATAATCGATGGATGCGACGGATTGTCCCATTCGCCCACGTAGTAAACCGAACCTTTTTTATTCCGGTCGGGTGACGAATACAACATGTGGTGCAGCGTTGTCATTCCATGGGCGTAGGCAACCGTTGGAACACCATAATCAGCTCCCCACTCCACTCCTACTATTGAATTGTATTTATCTGCAAAAAATTTGTTCATTTCGATTACAGTTTCTTTGTATTCAGTGCGGGTAAGGGGATTTTCCTTTCCGTAATCTTCAAATATTCCGCTTGCAAGATAGCCGTCGAGGAAAAACGATTCATGCGGATAAACTTCCATCTCGCGGTCGGTGCGTAATTCAGGAATAATGGATAAAACTGTTTTCGGATTTGTATCGTAACCAAATCCTGAATAGTGATATTTTCCGTCTTTTTCTACAAGCGCTACCTTATGAAACAAACCGGGGAACCGAAACCGGTTCAGCCATGTTCCCTCGCGGTTATCCGGGTCAATCTGACCGATTGTATCCTGCAAATGCACATCCCTGAACAGCTCATATACTCCTGACAAATAGCCCAGTTTTTTAATTTCATTGTCGTAACCGGGTTCAGGATATGGCGGATGATTTGGGTTCCAGAGGATAAATGCCTTATCGATGCCTGATTTTTTCATTTCGCGGGCAAAACTCAACTCGCGGGCATCATCCCAGAGGTAGATATGCGGAGCGCCAATCATTTTTTCGATTGCAGGAAAATGCTTTTGTTTTTCATTCAAAGTTGGCGGGATGGGATTTTTTGCCCACACATAATCACGGTATTTCTTACACTGCGCCACATAACCGCCTTTATCGAAAAAGTGGTAAATGATTTTTCGTGCGTAGCCGAATTTTCCTTTTTGCGAAATCCAGAGCGGCCCGAATGAAATCAGCCCGTTGTAGCGTTTCACCCACACTTCAGCGTCATCGGGTGTATCGACTATTGTCATGTAACCGGTTTGAAAAGCAGTATCGGTAATCCCCATCCACGGCATCGACAAACCGCGCATTGAATGCATAATCTGACGGCCAATTCCGTATTCTGTATCATCGGCACGAAGTAAAAAACCTTCGCTGTCGGTAAAAAGCAGGTAGTGATTTTTATCGGGTGTTTCAAATGCCGGCGGATAAGAGAGTTTTTCAAATTCAATATTTTCACCGGCAACCAATTCCACTTCAAGTGCAGAAACAGGAGTCAGTCTGAAAATTACATCCAACTGATATTTACCTGATATTTTAACGTTCAGTACGTTTCCCTCCTGAACAACTTTATCCACCCTTAGATTTTCGGTTACAGCAGTTTGCTGCCAGGTTTTATTGCATCGTTTGTCGGTAACAGAAAGCAATGCGGTTTGGTCGTCAAAAACTACCACAAGATTGTTGTCTGTTAATTTCCACGTTTTTGAATTGGCACTGAATGAAAAGAACAGGATAAAGATTCCTGCCAATACAATTATTTTTTGAATGAAAATATTTTTAATCATGGTTTAACTGGTTTTAATATTCGTCCTAATAATAGAGTTATTTTAAATTATTGTACATGAATATCCGGTTAAAACTTTAAATTATGGGCTAAAGCCCGCTTACACCTGGTTTTAACTAACCCCGGGATTAATCCCGGGGTTAGTTATGGTCAATGGAGTAGCCGTGTATCTCTTCACTCAGGTTTTTATTTTTCACCGGACAACAGTGTTTTACATTCTTTTACATTTAGTTAGAGTTATCCCCTTCCACTGCCCTCAGTCTGATCGTTAATTCTGAGCGTAGTCGAAGAGTGTCGTATAATAGTACCAATTCTTTTATTTCTCTTTTTAACAAATATATTCATTCTTTCGGTTTATTCGAACCTAAGAAAACCGGCCTGTTCCGTATTTGAACTGATTCCCTGTGTTCCTTCCCAGCAGTGCCAGTTTCCATATTCGTTGCACCAGGTGCTCAAATTGAAAGCAACTTCCAGGCCCGGTTCCGTTTGTATTCCAAGCAGGTGCAAAGGCACAGCCATTTCGGAATACCATCCGCCGCCTCTTCGTTTTGATTTGATAACAGATGAATAGCGTATTTCCTTTTCAAGTAACATGTTCACTTTCTCAGGAACATCCGAAATTTCAGGGCACATCAGCGTATCACCTGCAAAAAGGCGTATAACGAACTGAACCGGATTTCCGTTGGGTGATTTACCTGCAATGGCCAATTCCAACCCGTCGTCTTTTTCCCAAATATTTCCTCTACTGATTTTGTCGGTATCAAACATTGTAACGATAGTTCCCAGATAAAGAAAGTTTTTATCGTATGAAAGCTTAACAAGGGTTGGTGCACCGCTTGCAGGCAAACGCGATGGTTCCCTGTTCAGCGTATGGAATTCGCCCGGCCATTCTTCCATTCCGATTTCTCCGTCCATGACAGGAGGTTTTGAAACCTTCACCGCCACAGCCGGCCTGTTCATCCGTGCAGGTATTTCAAAAGGTGGCATGGCTGAATCAATTGTAAATTCAGAGGATTCACCGGCAGTATTTCTGTTACTGAAAACGATATTGTCTTTCCATGTTTTAAATGCATTAGGCTGAACGATATTGATTTTACCTGGCGCAACCAGTGTGTTTCCTTCGAAAATGCAACCGGCAGACCGTTGAAATGAAATTGTCATATCCCCTTCAGTAATAAATGTATTGTTGCGGTAGGTTATCCCTGATACAATGTGGTTGTGGGTTGGCCGGCCCACTCCAATGGAAACATTATTTTCAACCAGGCAATTTTCTGCTCCTTCGTCAAAATAATAGGAACTTACGCCAAATCCCTGTCCCACTTCCACAATATCGCGAACAAGGTTTCCCCTCAAAATGCAATTTCTTACCGAGGTTCCGCTGCTGTAAATGGCTGCTCCGTCATGCAGTTCCTGCATCACCCGTGAAATGATGTTTTCCTCGATCAGGTTGTTGCTGCCGTATAAAATCATTCCGCTGTAAGGGCCGTTGTAAATTTGATTCCTGCAGATGTGCATCTTTTCGGCAGTAACGTACAATGCACAGGAACCTGGAAAAAACAGACCAACATCATGGATACGGTTATCGGAAATAAGCGATTCTGCCCCGGTAAAATTTAAATCCACAAGCGCCGGTATGATGGATAGAACAATCAGTAATCCTGCAGTTGGTCGCCTGGTTTGCAGAAATGCCAATACCTGCCGTATTGAATATTTCAAGGTTTTCGAGTATACAATTGCCGGCAAACTTCATGCTTACAGCACCTTCAAATGAACCGCCAGCCCACCCGGCCGATTTCAGCGGAATATTTGTAACCTGAATGGAAAGATTCCGCAGGGTAATATTTTTAACCGGCTCATCACTGGTTCCGGCAATTTGAATTACAGTTTCGAGGCGCGGGGCAATTACTTTTGCATTGTTCATATCCACATCTTTTGCAGGCCGGTAAACCACGCGCCCTGTTGTCCTGTCGAGGTACCATTGTCCGGGATGAGTCATTCCCTCGCGTGTATTGAAAACAACGTATTTTTTTACACCAAAAGCCCCCGGAGGATAAGTTGCAGGTTTGGTAAAAGTAAAACTGTGTTTAACCGTGTCATTTTGTGCAATCCCTACCATCGACTCGTCCCACATATGGTATATTCTGACTTCGGCATTCCGGATATCGAGAGTATCCGGCAGGTCTTTTGGATTGTAAGCCATCTTTAATTTCTCTTCAGGCAATGGTTGCCGTTCCCAGTATCCGGCAACAGCAGGAAGCATTTTTACGTCCCATACCTGTTCATGAAGAAATGTTCCCGTTTCAGGAAAACGTGCCCGCTCTGCAAGTTTGCCATTAACCACCAGCGAACGAAAATCCCATGTTCCTTGTTTGACTTCCGGAAGTTCTGCATACCAGAATCCATCATCGCCCTGTTGCCAGTTTGTAATTTTTTGGCCCCCATAAATATTTACAGTTTCCGGCTGTTCTGCCTCCATCACAAATCCGCTGTCAACAGAATTTAGTTCAAACGGTTTTAAAAGAAAATAATCGCCTGGTAACACTACTATTTTCCTTGTACCTGCCCCGGTTTTACGTAATGAATTCCTTGCAGCTTCAAATGATTTGAATGGAAGGTTCCGGGATCCCGGATTCTCATCATTTCCTGCCGTGGAAACATAAACAACAGCTTGTTCGACATAATTATCTGTCTCCGAAATTTTATCTTCAAACTGTTCCTTCAGGATTGAACCGGAAAGCATTGTCATATTCGCCTCCGATTTTATAAAAATGAAAATAAGAACAGGAATAAAAATGAATAACAGGTTTCGTTTTTTTATTTTCATTTCATTGATTTTTTATTTTCTCAATTCAGTAAAAAGTGAATAGTTTACTTCATCGCGGGTTACTATCCAGGGATCATTCATCAGTTCTTTTGCATATTTATTGCTTGTTATGGCCATTTTCACACCTGTCCAGTTGTGCCATACCACAAAATACTTCATTTCGGGGTAATCTGATCGAATTTTATCAATATATTCCCGGTTATCAACTGTTCCGTCAGCCATTTTGGGAGGCTTTCCATACTCAGCGATTCCCATTGGTTTTCCTAATTTTCTGAGCGTTTCATAATCAGGTATGGAAAGATTTTCCTTGTACGATGTTGGTGCAACTATATCTACATAGTTATCGCCCGGATAATGATAATCCACAGGTTTTGTCCATTTCGGATCGTAATGTTCATTTGGTGAATAAACCCAAAGCAGATTGTTCAGCCCTTTTGTGTTTGTAAAGAAATTGTACAAATTTCTCCAATGCGTTTTATATGGCTCCGGATTTTCAGGATTTTGTGTGAGCCAGCTCCCGAACCAAAACCAGTTGTTGTTCATTTCCTGCATGGGCCGGAACAAGACAACCACTCCTGAATCCTGCAACTCTTTCAGCGCATTGCCTATTACATCGAGCCTGGTTATCCAGCCGGCGCGTTCAAACAAAGTGCCCAAGTCAATTGGATCGTCCTTTACCCGTGTATCCCCGCCGTTGGGATGCCTGGCTGTCCAGTTGATGGTGACCAGCCCTCCTTTTTTCCAGTGGTCGACCAGCTTAAGATTTGTTTGATGCAGTTCTTCCTTTGTGAATATTTTGGCGTATTCATAATCCACTGCAAGCATCGATGGATATTTCCCTGCAGATTTTTGCAGACCTTCATAAAGCTCCCCGTAACCATATTCATCAATCTGATTGCCGTGATAACAATTTTGCCCGACCAGTACACGATTTTCTTTCCCGCCAAGGTTTTTAATGTAGTTGTAAACTGCTTTGCAATTTTGGGTAGCATTTGGATTTACCTGGCCAACGGCAACACAGGTAATTAAAAACAGCATACTGCTTATGATTATTCTTTTCATAAAGAACTTTTTTCAGGTAAAACTTATTTTTTCCTTTTTTTCAATTTTCGATACATCCCACTCAATACCAAAACCAGGTCTGTTGCTTAATGCAATCGTTCCGTTTACAGTAACCGGAGGATTTTTTTCAAAGAAATGCTTCTGAAAGCCCGTGGTATCCATGATATTCATCAGATATTCCCCGTAAGGGCATACCGCAGGAGATTGCGACGCAATTACATGCATGGCGGCATGAAGACCATGACCATGGGGAATTACTTTCACACCAAATGCAGAAGCCAAATTGCAGATTTTAACGAGTTCGCTAACTCCTCCACACCATTCCGGGTCTGCCTGAATTACTGAAAGCGAATGATTTTTTAAAAAGCCCAGCACTTCCCAGCGGTTGTAAATATGTTCGCCTGTAGCAATTGGAATAGTTGTTTCAGCAGCCAGTTTTTCATACAATTCAAGTTGATTTGTCATAAATGGTTCTTCCAGCCAACCGATGCGGTATTGTTCTACTTCGCGCGCCCAGTCCAGTGTGTAATCCAAATCCCAGCCGTTAAAAGCATCAAACATCAGATTTGTTTCGTCTCCCAGTGTCTCCCGTAAAACACGAACCAATTCAACATTTTTCTTCAATCCGGCGGCTCCCTGTCCTACACCATACCGGGGAAACCACTTTTGATGCTTGTATCCCTGATCCTGAATCAGTTTACATCTCTCTTTGACCATTTCGGGTTCCATTGAATACCCAAGGCAACTTGCATAATATTCCACCTTATCTCTTGTTGGCCCTCCAAGCAACTGATACACGGGAGCATTATAATATCTTCCGCGTAAATCCCACAAAGCATTATCCACTGCACTCAAAGCCATCATATACAATCCAGCCCGGGAATGACGGTACATCCTGTATAACTGATCCCAATTGGTTTCAACTGCAAGTGCATCCCTGCCAATCAACTGACTTTTTAAATGCCGTTCAACAATTGCAGCGGTATCAAAGTCAACGGGGCCGTACAGACCTTCCGGGCCATCATTTGTAATTATCTTCAGATACAATGCCCCGGTAGCTTGCAATCCTTTTTCTTCCTTCGATGGTTTTGACGGACCATACCCTTCGTAGACATGCACCGGATTCGATTGAATCCATCCTACAAATCCTTCATTTGGTCCCCTGGTTCCAGAAAGATTCCAAAACTCAATTCCGGCAATGGTTGTATTTCTGTTTTGAGATTGTATTGCTCCTGTTGTAAATGCAGGCGCTAATGACGTTGCTCCTATCGCAGCTGTTGTACAGAAAAATTTTCTCCGGTTCATATTGGCTTAGATTATTTTCAATAGAATATAATTACGTTAATGTTTTGTATTTCAATGAAACATTTTGCCTGTAATAATATCCGGTTTTCAATACCCGTGGAACCCGCATGATTAAATTATTCATTCCCGTTTGTGGTCGCCAGACAATGCTCCTTTCAGTAAAATTATTCATTTAACCCAATCCTGCAAATTCATCCAATGGCGTAATAATTCAGGCTGATAAAATCTATTTATCCTGATCTATTCTTGAATTATAATTTTTTCAACAAATAAATATTCGTTATTCCAGACTCTGAAAAGGTACAATCCTTCCTTTATATTTTCCACACCGAGTGTTTGATAATCAGTTTCATGATTTAATTTTCCGGTTAAAACTGACTTGCCTGTCAAATTTATCAGCGAGTAATTCAATTCTGAATGAAACATTTTGCCGGAAAAATCAATTGTAATTCTGTCAGTTGCCGGATTCGGGTATATCCGGATTTGATGCTTTCCCGGCAAGGCAACTGCGCTGCTGATTATTTCCTCCTTAAACTCGTAAGCGCCTATATCAGGAACTCCGCCGGATAATCTTGAAATACCGTTGATGTCAGTTTCACTAAATAACCCTTCGGCTTTTGTTCCTGCATTTCGTGCCGGACTGTTTTCTTTCAGGTGTAAATCAGGATCAGATAAATCTGAATCAATAAATTCAGGATTCTGACCAACGATATCGGTCTCATTTGTAAATCCGATTTTGGAAGATGAAGCATTATAAATCAGGTTGTTTCCAAAAGTGATATTATTGGGTGCCTGGTAACGCAGGTTTGCATTCTGGCCGTCGCGGGCGTAAATAATATTATTGAAAATACGGATATTGGAAGCATTCTGCACCGTAATTTCACCATCTGAAATTTCGGGGCTTTTACAATTAAAATAGCTTGTATTGCTGATGATGTCAACATTCGCACTTTTGTACACATGAATTCCACGGCCGCCATTGTCGTAAACCACGTTGTTTTCGATTAATGTTTTGCCCGAATATGCAGGAAAAGACATGCCTTCATTGGTTTCAGAATCGATAATAATTCCGTTGCCATCGTATATTTTGCATGGCCCTACCCAGGGAACAAAAAGCTGGTTTCCAAAGAGTATATTATTACGGATGATCATTGAATATTCCATTTCGCTATGCTCGTCGTAATTCCACGAATTTAAATTTGAAATTCCGCTGGCACCGTAAATGGTGTACCAGCAATTGTTGTATATGAGGTTGTTTTCGAACCGGAGATAATCTGCTTCCAGTCCGGCAATACCGCCGCCCCCGCATTCAAAAATTTCGCAGTTTGAAACTGTAATGTGGTGAATGTGCTTTCCATTTGTTCTGCCTTCCAAAGCGATTCCGTTACCATTAAACTTCGGGTCAGTCGAGCCTCCCGGGTTCAGGCAACTTCCCGGCTGATTAAGCGCTTCCTCCAGCGTTAAATTCTGGTTGTATCCCTGAATTGTTAAGCCGTTAATGACGATGTCGTGCGCCCCTTCGGCAACATGTATTCCGGCCCATTTGTATTCGTTTAGTTTAAGCAATGGTTTATGTCCGGGGAAGTTGGTCAATACGATTGGCTTTTCCCTTGTTCCCGATGCCCGTAACGCAAGTATGGCAAACTGGTTGCCTCCAGTGTACGTTCCGTTCATCACAAAAACAGTATCGCCGGGTTGCAGAAAAGTAGTGTTCCATGAAAACCAGTCCAAAGACTTTTTAGGTTTGTCAACCGACTGTCCATTGTTTGCATTGTTACCAGATTCGGAATTCACGTAGTAATTTTTGGCATAACTGGTACTCCATCCCAATACAATTGCAATAAACACAAGTAAAATTTTCTTCATAACTGTATTTTTTATTTGACCTTTTAGAGCCGTTCATTTATTGTACAAATTCACAATTCAACGTTAGTTTCCGGTTAATTCAAACCGCACAACTGTATCAATTCTATCGGGTACAGGAAAAGTCCATTGTATTGGTTTGCCAATGTTAAAGAAGATGTCATCATCTGCAATATATGACCGTTTTCCCTGCCAAAACGGCTCAATAAAAGCTTCACGACCATCGTAAACCAGCCGGGCATTTTTAATTTTCCCTTTCATTCCCGGCAGGTAATATTGTCCGGTATTGGAATCAAGAATATGCGCGTATAAAGTATCATTGCGCATGGTAAACCTTCCCCACTCCGGTTTTGGAAACGGTGCCGGGCCACAGCCATAAATGCTTTCACTGTTCAAATCCATCCAGTCGCCCACCTTTGCCAGTATTTCAAGTGATTTCTCAGGAATGTTACCACGTGCATCAGGGCCCACATTCAGCAATAAATTTCCGCCTTTACTCACCACATTTACCAGTGCATTTACAATATCGCCGGGAGTTTTATAATCTTCGTTTGTTGAATAGCCCCAGTCATTGTTCAATGTAATACAGGCTTCCCAGGGAATCGGGCGGTCCAGCTCATCGTAAATACCCTTGTGCGGGATTACCTGTTCCGGTCCTTCGAAATCGCCGGCAAAGGGTTCCGGATTTGCAGCTTCCATATTTCCACCCAAACGATTATCGATAATTATTTCAGGCTGCAGTTCACGCACCATTTTTACAAGTTCTGTTGCTTTCCATTTTTCACCACTCATTTCGCCATACGAAAAATCGAACCACATGATATCGATTTTACCGTAATTGGTTGCAAGTTCGCGTACCTGGTTGTGCATGTATGTTACATAATTATCGAAATTATGTTTTTTTCCTTTCCATGCTTCATTTTCCGACATCGGGTGAATTCCGTCGCCGTAATGCGGATAATCCGGATGGTGCCAGTCGAGCAGTGAATAGTAAAACCCCACCTTCAATCCTTCAGCCCGAAAAGCTTCCACATATTCTTTTATTAAATCGCGTCCGGCAGGGGTATTTGTTGCTTTGTAATCAGTGTATTTACTGTCGAAAAGGCAAAAACCATCGTGGTGTTTTGCAGTCATAACTGCATATTTCATACCGGCATCCTTCGCTGCTTTTGCCCATTCACGGGGATTATAATCCTCAGGATTAAACGTTTCGAAATAGGGCTGGTAATCATCTACTGATAATTTTTCCTGATTCCTCACCCATTCCCCACGGGCAGGAACTGCATAAATCCCCCAGTGGATAAACATTCCGAACCGGGCATCCCTGAACCACTCTGTTCTTTTCTGCCGTTCGGTATATGCATCCTGTGCAGTTATCTGCCCAAACAGCAGGACAGCTGCAACTGCAAATAGTAATTTCTTCATCGGTTTAGCTTTATAATTGTTCCGTAATTTATTCTCTTATTACCAGACGCTCCGACTTTCCGGAAACCTGTAAGGTATAAATTCCATGTGATAAATTTTTAATGTCGATTTCATTCCGTCCGGCAGTTACATCTTTTTCCAGAACCTTTATCCCCTGAATATTAAAAATCCGCAACGTATCGTCTGCATTCAGTTCAACAGTTAATATATCTTTTGCGGGATTTGGATAGACTTTCAATTTACCTGTTTTACTGATGTTCTTCGTACCAACGTTTATTGGAAGGTACAAAACCACTTCATCATAAATCTTTCCATCCCGGCTGGATGATCTAAGAATCAGCGAATCAGTTTCATTTTCCAACCGGTTCCCTGCAGTTACATAACAGAAAGTACCGGACTGGGAAATGCTGAAATTGCCTGAATTATTGAACAGTGTCCATTCTACCTTGCGATCCCAGGAATCAACCGGTGTAATTTTTGCCGAAAAAGGAATGGTCTCACCGGGTTCGGAGAAAGTTTTATTTCCCTGCGGAATGTCAATATTTTCAATCCGTGGATATGGATAGTAAGCCAGCGGCAGATTTTCAAGTTCAATATTTTCGGCATCGAAATGAACAACCACCATTGCATATTTTGGAACTTTTACTACCATTCCGTTTTCGACAGTAACCGTTGAAGAATCGATAACTGTGTTTTTTGTACTGAAATCCTCACCCGATATAACAACCATTTTACCATCCGAATTGAATGAAAATTCTTCAGGAAAATCTAACTGTACATAATGGTCATCTTCATAATCGCGGCTGATGAAAACGATGGAATAACCCTGTTCATTTCTGTAGGTATGAATCCCTACTGGTCGGGCTGAAAATTTAGCTCCCTGATAGGATTTACCCTGTTGGTTGGAGGTATAAGTATTGTAAAGCACATCACCTTTACACAGAGTGTTAACATATTTTGAAGTAATAAACAGCGGCAGTCTGCGGTAATCATTTTCAGGTTCAGTGATCCTCCACTCTCCGCCGGTAAGATGAAATACGGTTGGAATTGCCGAGCCCAGTTCCATTGATGTGAGATAGTAATCCGTGCTTAGCAATGCCTGCCCCAGCCTGCCATTGTAGGTTGGTGTGGTTGTATTTGATTCGTACATGTATTGTTTCATCAGCCGGCCGGTTTTATCGACCTCATATTTATGAGAATTGAGCATTCCACCTAAGAAGTCATCAGCCAGATCACGCACATTCGCATAATATTCCAGCTCTGAATTTGCAGGAGGAAGTGCAGGGTCATAATTCAGATTTCCACCTAAATATCCTGAAGGTGCTGTCCAATCTACTATTCCATCGTTCCCGTCAATGATTTTTTCATTCAGACCGTAACTTTTTTCACGACTCGGATAGCGGGAGCTGTAGGTTAAATAAATTTTTGCTGAATCGTAATAAGGCGAGGCTTTCATCATCGCTGCCATTTCGCGGCACCACTCAGCATAGGCATTATAATCACTCCCAATTTGTGCATTGTGGGCATTGGCGCCCCATACTTCATTCCCAAATTCGAAAATCAATCCCGGACTGTTTTTCAAAAATGGCTCCGAATAACCCTCTGCTACCCGTAATTTCCCGCCGGGAGTATCATCCGGCCCGTTGATGTATTCAAGGAAACGCAGGAAAGTATCCGGGTTTTTACGCCAGTCAGTACTGTTTTCCACACCACAACAGAATGCAGTATATGCACCAAACTGATTGCATCGTTCAATAAACTTGCCGATGGTGACGCTTTTTCCCGCTCCAACATAATCAGAAAAACTGAGCGGATTTGCTGTGAGTGCGCCCCAGCGGATAGCTCCAGGTTGTAAATCTTCAAGTAACGTAGTGTGTTCTGAATTAAATACTTCGCCACTTTTGAAATCCGGGTTAATTCCGATACCTTCATTATACGACATTGCACTTGCTGAAAATTCAAGTTTCCCGGTTTTAATCCCAAGATTTTCATCCAGCGGATCGAAAGCTGAAGTTGAGACTTTAAACACTTCGCTTTTTTCCGAAACATTCATCCCTGCATCCAGAGCTTCTATTTGTAATTCGTATTCTGTATCCGGCGTCAGGACTTTTAAAACTGTTGAATTTACAGTTATCAGACTATCGGAATTGTACAATTCGCCGTTCAGATAAACATGATAGCCAAAAATTGAAGTTTGCCCATCTGTTGCACCATCCCACGAAATCTGAATAGCCAGTCCGGTTGAAACATCAGCCGATAAATTGACGGGTGGTGTTGGCGGAATTGTATCCGGACTTAACGTTTCAACATTCACAATTTGCTGAACAAACGATTCATTTCTCACCTTGTCTACGGCAGTTACTGCAATTGAATATTTTGTGCTTGCATTGAGGTTTTCAAATAAATACTCGCTTGTTGAAACAACTGCCGGATTCACTTTTGCACCGTTCAGGTATATGTTGTATCCGGAAAGTTTTTGGTCATCACTGCTTTTATCCCAGGCTACACGCAAAAAACGGTCGCCGGTAGCAGTAATTCTTACATTATTCACATTTTCGGGGCGATTGATATCATATTCAGGATAGAGATATTTGCCATCAATGTATTGGGCACTTAACTGTCCGGGCAACTCCCATTTTATGCCGCCGTTTTCCTGGTGAATATTCCATTGTACTGCATAAATTGCATAAACTTTTCCTGAATCGAGAGGAATGGGATCAGATTTCCTGCCACCTGTTACAGCGCCGATTTTACCATGATTATCGCTTTGCGCTGCTATTATATCTGCATTTTCAAAGGATTTATCTGAACTTAAAAACAGCGCATAATCTCCATCTCCGTTCATGTAAAAAGTATAATCTCCACTATTTTTCGGAACTAAATAACCCTCCAGAAAACCAGTTGCAAAATCATGTCCGTCGCACAAATTCGGATCGTTGCAACCGGCACTCACCGTCAGCGGGATTTCATCCCAGTTTAAACGACTATAGGCCGAAGCCATGTTGGTGGATTGAACAACCGAACCATAAACCGGAGTCTCGCTCAGCGGCACCACTTCCTGCCAGAAAACAGCATCGTGAATTTCGAATTTTATTCCATGGTGCGTGTATTCCGACACCACAACGGGAAAATCTTTGGCAGTGGTACCATCATCGTCGCTCACCGAGACAGTAACAATAGCGCTTCCGGGAATTCCCTGCTCCGAAACGTGTATTACAGCCATTTTATCACCCCTGTTATAGGAAACCGAATCAATTTTCAATAGGGATTCTTCAGAAGAATTCACCTCAAACGTTAAATCCTGTCCGTCAAAATCTCCATCATTTAAATTGGAAACGAACAGGAAATCCGCTCCTGAATTGACAATTACTGTATCACTTAACGGAACATCAAACTGAGGTTTATTTTGTGAGGTGGAAACAATTGAAATGCAAAACAAGAACAAAAAATTAATAATCAGGGTCTTAAAATTCATTTCTAAATCTGTTTAGTTGATTGATAAATATTGATTGTATTAAGCGCGTTAAAATACAAAAAATAGGACAGGAACAATAAACAGAAAGAATATAAATAAGCCGGGAAGGTGCATCCGGAACTTAAAATTACTTTTGAAAACAAGAGTCTGAAACAAATAATCAGGCACTTGTTTGTAATTATTTTTACCTGCAGATTTGAAGTATCTGATTTTATTTTGAACGTGCTTTACTGCGCGCCTTTTCAAATTTACCCCTCATTTGCTGTAAGGTTTGTTTGTATTTTGAATCGGTTGCAAGGTTTAACCTTTCTTCGGGGTCTGACTGGTGGTTGTACAATTCTTCGTTTTTTACACCAACATCTTCTCCCCAGCGGTTATAACGCCAGTCACCTGAAATCAATGAACCTGCCTGCCCGCTGTAACTAATGGTAAATGCTTCTGCATTTTCATCGGAAAGGGTGCTGTTATTAATGTATTTAACCAGGCTTTCCCCCTGAAGGATTTCAGGTTGTTCTGACGAAAGTCCGCAAAGTTCTGTTAATGTTGGATACAAATCGATTAACTCGGTAACGGATTTGCAGGTTGTTCCATATTCATTTTCACTTCCGGGAACTGAGATGATAAGCGGCACGCGCACACTTCCCTCCCATAAGCTCACCTTCGACCAGCAGTCGTGTTCGCCCAGGTTATATCCATGATCTGACATGAAAATGACTATCGTTTCCTTGCGCAAATCAAGTTGATCGAGTGTATGAAGCAACCGGCCCACCTGCTCGTCCATAAATCGCACGCTGGCCATATAAGCGCCAATAGTTTTCCGCTGTTGTTCGTTATTCATTCCCCATACCTTTTCATTTTGCCTGCGAAGGGCTTCTTCCGGTACATTATCGCCAATCTTTACCTGCGGCAGTTCCATTTCATCTTCAGGATAATGTTGAAAACAACTTTCAGGTGCGATTAACGGAACATGCGGCCGGACAAGCCCCACTGCCAAAAAGAATGGAGCATCGGGTTTAATTTTCACTTTATTTGTTGCGCCTTCCGGTACCTTCCCTGCCCTGTTTTCCAAAATTGCAATTGCCTGACTTGTTGCCACATAATCAGTTTGAAAGACCTTCATGCTGTCGGCAAGAATCAAACGTGAAAAATTGGAACCATAATGTCTGTTTTTGGGTGAAAGCAGTTCCAGAATTCCGGGACTTTGTGTTTCCGGCCCCATCACGTTGTAAGCATAGTCCCACGAATCGGGATCATCACCGCCCGGGTCGCCCCGTTCAATTCCACCCGGAACTCCCATATGGAAAATCTTTGAAACGCGTGCAGTAAAATAGCCATGTTCACGGAAAAATCCAGCCATCGACGGATGATTTGAAAGGGAGGGAGTTTCTTTCCGGTAACTTCCCGGCTGGTCGATATTTTGAAGAATTCCGTTTGTTTCAGGATACAAACCACTCATAATGGAAGCACGGGAAGGACCGCACAACGGAAACTGGCAATATGCCCTGGAAAAACGCACTCCCTGACCGGCCAGCTTATCCAGGTGTGGAGTGTGCCTGTCAATTTCCATGTAGGGACCAATCCTCGTGTTTAAATCATCTGAAATAATCAGCAGGATATTGGGTTTTTGTGCTTTTGATACAAAACTGAAGAACAATATGCCAATAATAAAAACCTGTCTGAAACTTTTTATTTCTCTTCTTATACCCATATCAATTAAAATTGAAGTTTATTTCTCTACGATACCACTACCGGTTTTGAGATTCAAGATATGCTTTCAGGTATTTTTGATCCAGTTCATCGCTGTCGCCGTAATAATCCCTTAATTCTTTCAGCTTTTGATGCATATTCTTTTGAACATCGGCATATTCGGGATTATCGTAAACGTTTTGCATTTCCATTGGGTCTTTTTCCAAATCATACAATTCCCATTCATCTATATCATAATAGAAATGAATGAGTTTGTAGCGTTCGGTTGCCACTCCGTAATGCCTTTTCACCATATGAATGGAAGGATATTCGTAATAGGTATAATAAGCAGCATCGCGCCATTTATCCGTATCGCCGCTAACGAGTTTACGGAACGATTCACCCTGCATTTCTTCCGGAATTTCAACACCGGCATAATCAAGGAAAGTAGGGGCAAAATCGAGATTTTGCACCAGTTTGGCACTTTTGGTACCAGGTTTAATTTCTTTTGGATAACGAATGACAAGCGGTGTACGGAACGATTCCTTATACATAAACCTTTTATCAAACCAGCCATGTTCGCCCAGGTAAAATCCCTGATCAGATGTATAAACAACGATTGTATTATCGGCCAGACCAGCTTCATCAAGATAATCGAGTAACTGTCCTACTCCTTCGTCCACTGATGCAATACAAGCCAGATAATCCTGCATGTAGCGCTGGTAGCGCCAGCGCATCAGGGCTTTCGGATCCGATTTTATGTTGGGATATGTTTGTTCAAATTCCTCGTTCAGCGGACGATAAACCGAATCCCATGCTGCCTTTTGGGCTTCATTCATCCGGCCGGTGTTATTGTTAAATGCCCTGATTCCCCAGTCTGAAGTTTCTTCAATTCCCAGTTTTTCCATTACATCCGGATAAATCTTTGAATCGCCGGCCCAGTTTTGGTTCAGCAAAATATTCATTTCCTGCGTTTTGGCTGCAGTTCCCCTTCCCTCATAATCATCAAAAAGTGTTTCAGGTTCCTTAAACTTCATTTTTGTATACTGCTTGTAATACTTTTCAGCAGGCAACCATTCCCGGTGTGGTGCTTTCTGATGATACAACAGGCAAAATGGCTTTTCCTGGTCGCGTTTATTCTTCAGCCAGTCCAAAGCAGTTTCAGTTATAATTTCTGTCACATAACCTTCTTTTTGCACTTTTTCTCCGTTAATTAAAAAATCGGGGTTATAATAATTTCCCTGTCCCGGCAGTACCATTGAATAATCAAATCCCTGCGGAATTCCATCGAGATGGATCTTGCCAATCATTGCAGTCTGATAACCATTAGCCTGAAGGATTTTTGGAAAATTATTCTGGTCCCAGTTAAACGGTTGTACATTATCCACTTTCCCGTTTATAAAACTGTGTTTTCCGGTTAATAAAACTGCACGGCTTGGCGCACAAAGTGAATTTGTAACACATGCGCGTGTAAATAATACTCCTTCATTTGCGATCCTGTCGATGTTTGGAGTTTCATTAATTCCAAAACCATAAGCGCTGATTGCCTGGTAAGCATGATCGTCGCTCATGATGTAAATGATGTTGGGACGCCGGGCCTCTTCTTTTTTTGGGGAGCAATTAATTAAAATTAATGCTAAAACGGTAATGGAAAAAACTTTAACGAGTTGTTGGTTCATAGTTTCATATTTTAGATAATACAGTAATTGATCTTTTACAATTTTACAAAAAACGGAGAAGTAATCAACGCATTTAACTTTCTCCTTCCTGATTGTCCAGGCATTTACCCCATCAATGAGTGTCTGCAGACGGATGTTATATGATGTGAAAATTATCTCTTTTTTTAAATTCAGATTTTAGGTTTGCATTGCTGAAAAAAAATGTAACAGAAAGTGAGAGAAAAGAATAGTTTCATAAATTATAAATTATATTGCGATTGAATCATAGAACGCCAGATGAGCTTCACTTGTTTAGATATCTTTTTGCAAATAAACAATCTCTTAATTATCTAATAATT
The DNA here is from genome assembly GCA_963816685.1 of uncultured Prolixibacteraceae bacterium. Lineage (GTDB taxonomy): Bacteria > Bacteroidota > Bacteroidia > Bacteroidales > Prolixibacteraceae > CAVYUC01. The sequence continues at coordinate 18,188 of CAWFMB010000028.1, forward strand.
TTTGTTATTCTTCAGAAAATCATTTCCAATACTCAATGCGTGGATTCTCTTTTACTTTTTCATTGTATTCATCAATAAAGTGCTGATTTAATGCATCGCTGTCTTTATATTTTTCTCTTAGTTTTTCCAGCTTTTGGAGTAGTTCTTTTTTCACATCAGCATATGCCGGATCGTTGTATACATTCTTCATTTCCTCCGGGTCTTTCTCTAAATCATACAATTCCCATTTATCAATGTCGTAATAGAAATGAATAAGTTTATACTTGTCGGTTGTTATCCCGTAATGACGCATCACATGATGCTCTGATGGATGTTCGTAATAGTGATAGTAATGTGCATCTCTCCAGTCGGAAGGTGTATTTCCTTTCAACACTGGCACCAGGCTCCGGCCCTGCATATCTTCGGGCACGTTTGCACCGGCAATGTCGATAAAGGTTTCTCCAAAATCGAGGTTGGAAACCAAATCGTTATTGACAGTTCCAGGTTGAATGACTCCAGGCCAGCGAATTAAAAGCGGAGTTCGAAGCGATTCCCTGTACATCCAGCGTTTGTCGAACCAGCCATGCTCGCCCAGGTAAAATCCCTGATCGGAACTGTAAACCACAATGGTGTTTTTGTCCAAACCGGTTTCTTTTAAATAATCCAGTACCCGGCCAACACTTTTATCGACTGCAGCCACACAGGCCAAATAGTCTCTCATGTATCTTTGGTATTTAAAACTTACCAAATCCTTACCTGTCGGATTGTTCTTTTTAAATTTGTTGTAGATGGAATCATAAACAGCATTCCACATTTTTTTCTGCTCTTCATTCATCTCACGTGGTGGCTGGTCTGTCATTTTCAGGTCCCGGTCAAGGGTCATTGAGTTTGAAATGGACATATTGTTTAATGCAGCCACCTCTCTGTCTCCGGAATAATCATCAAAAAGTGTTTCTGGTTCAGGAAAGGTAGTATCTTCGTACATGCCTATTTCGTTTGGTCCGGGCTGCCAGTTACGGTGCGGAGCTTTATGCCACATCATCACCATAAAAGGTTGTGTTGAGTCTTTTACTTCTTTAAGCCAGTTTATCGTTTTATCTGTAATGATGTCTGTTGTATATCCTTCGATTTCATACTGGCCTTGCTGATTGATAAATTGCGGATTATAATATCTTCCCTGTCCGGGCAGTATGTCGTAATAATCAAAACCAGTCGGGGTACCTCCAAGATGCAGTTTCCCAATTACTGCTGTTTTATAACCGGCATTTTGAAGGACTTTTGTAAAGGTTTGCTGGCTGAAATCAAATTTGGAACCCATCGTGTTGTCAACAAATCCATTTAAATGGCTGTATTTTCCCGACAGGATAGAAGCTCTTGACGGACCACATATCGAATTGGTTACGAGGCAATGGTTAAAGCGCATCCCCGCTTCTGCCAAACGGTCGATGTTTGGTGTTGGTGCCAGTTCGGCTAATGATCCTCCATATGAACTAATTGCCTGATATGCATGATCATCAGCCATTATGAAAATGATGTTTGGACGTTGTAGTTCTTCTTTTTCTGCATTGCACCCAATTAATGATATTACAACAAGAATTGAAACAAATGAGATGCTTAAGATCCGGAACATAATTTTATTAATTTAGATTGATTTAATCCATTTGAAAAATTCTGCAATTTAATTAAAAAGAAAGTTTTCGGGCTGTCCGAAAACTTTCTTTTCCAAAACCAATGTATTTTACTGCCACCCCGGGTTTTGAACCAACAGTTGATTTGCATCCAATTCTACCTGAGGAATTGGCATTAATGTCATAGCATCTTTGAAGTTGTCTTTTATTTGCAGTTTCTGTGCCGCTTCAAAAGAATTTGTGAACTTGCTTTCATTCTCAGCATGTTCAAACATTCTTTCTTTTAGAATACCCCAGCGAACCAGATCAAACCAGCGTTGACCTTCATGTACAAGTTCCATCCAGCGTTCTCTTCTAATCCATTCTGTCAGGTTCTCTTTTGTTTTGGCACCAGTTAACATTCCATCCGGATCGCCTTTATATGCCCTGCTTCGAACCCGTTGAAGATGCGTATATGCTGCTTCCGGATCACCATTTTCATTTAAAGCTTCAGCATAAAGCAACAGGGCATCTACGTAACGAAGAATAAATCTGTTAACCGCTGAGTTTGGTGCATTGTATTCATTTACATCCCATGACTTTGTGAAAAGAGGTAAATCAACCCGATAAATAGTTGTATCTATTGGACTTGTAAATTCTTTACTGAAGTAAACAAATTTTCGTTGATCTTTATCGCTAAACTGAGCATACAGTTCTTCGATGGGGATGTCTGCTTCATTCATTTGATTACGTCCGGGTATTTGCTGGGTTTTATACCTGGCCTGAAGTGCATATTTTGGACCTGAAAGCTGCATGTCGCCATTACCATTTGATGGTGGTGAATCAAATTGTACAGCAAAAATACATTCTTTTCCATTTTCTGTGGCAACTCTGTAGTTATCTTTTACATCATCCCAAAGTCCATAGCCATAGCTTGTTTCGTTATTAACAACTGATCCCAGCTCGTTAACAGCTGCTCCCCAGTTTTTCATGGTAACATATACTGAACCAAGCAATACAGAAGCGGCACCCGAAGTTGCCCTGCCAACATCAGAACCACTGTAGCTTTTGGGTAAGGCTTTAGCATCGGTAAGATCGGCAATAATTTGAGCATATACATCAGCAACCGGTTTACGTTCTGTTACTGTTTCTTCAACAGATGTCCCCAATGGTAAGGGTACATCGCCAAATGCCCTTACCAGATTGTAAAAATACAATGCCCGTAAAAATTTGGCCTCATTCATTAATCGGGTTTTAAGGGTTTCATCCATTTCTATTTCCGGAATTTGTTCCAATGCATTATTTGCCCTGAAAATCCCGCTATAACTGTCCCTCCAGAAATCTCTTATAAATGTGTTGTTTGGTGTGTAACGCATATACTCCAGATTTTGCAGGTATTGGTTAGGCATTCCCAGACCGTTTTTTTCATCATCAACCGGAAGGTCGAAAACGAGATACATCAATCTTTCATACAAACTGTATAAACCATTGTATATTGAAGTAACAGAAGCAACGGCGCCCGGTTCATCAGTGTAAACATTGCTTACCACATACCTGTCAACAGGATTTTCCTCCAGGAAATCGCTGCACGAATTAAATAATGTTGCAGGTATTACTATTAATATTAAACATATCAACTTTTTCATATCTATTAACTTTTCATTTTTGTACTATTAAAAATCAATTTTAACACCAAACATTACAGTTTTCGATTGAGGATATGTACTGTAATCTTCTCCCATGGTCAGGTTTGATGCACCATGCAAGCTAACTTCAGGATCGAATCCTGTGTATTTAGTGAAGGTAATAAAATTATTAAGCGACGAATACACATAAAGTCGATCGACAAAATTTACCATGTTTTTAGGAAATGTATACCCAAGTATTATGTTCTTTATTTTCAGATATGATCCATCCTCTATATAATAATCATTAAAAACAATCTGACGGTTTGTACTTGCAAGTGGTAATACATTGCTTGGATTTTCCGGTGTCCAGCGGTTCACCATTTCTGCATACACATTTTGCCCTCCGGTTGGCAGGGTTAATTGTGTTTTGTCAAAGTTCAATATATCATTTCCAACAGACCATTGTAAAAACACACTCAGACTGATGTTTTTGTATGAAAAGTTATTGTTCATACCCCCTATGAAATCCGGTAAAGCATTTCCAATAACCTGCCTGTCGGAATTATCAACTACCCCGTCAGGTGCGCCGGTATATTTACCGTCATCAGGATTATCATCTTCGCTTGCTACATCCTTATATTTTCTTCTGCCTGGACCTACCTGGCTAATTGTTTGATTTATGGTCTCTCCTTCCTGAATAATACCATCAAATTGCCATCCAAAGAAAGCACCAATAGGTTCTCCCACAAATAACCGTCTTGACCACGGATCTATTTTCAGGTGTCCCTGGTTAACACCAACATCTTTATACAGAACGCCGGCCAGACTAAGTACTTTGTTCCGGTTGAAAGATAAGTTGAAGTCAGTATTCCACTTGAATTTCCCCCTAAGGATATCGCCTCTGAGTTCAAGTTCCACCCCCTGGTTTTGCATACTTCCAATATTGTTTAAGTATTCTGTGAACCCGGTGGTAAATGGCACTTGTTCGCTGTATAGCATTTCTGTTGTCTTTTTGTAATAATAATCAATGGTTAAACCTAATCGATTATCAAAAAATGCCATATCAACTCCTGCGTCAAATTGTGCTGTTTTCTCCCATTGAAGGTCTGCATTTGCAATTTTGTTCGGACTAACACCAGTAGCCAGTGTTCCATCTCCAAAAGTATAAGTCTGGGTTCCGGTTGTTGGCAAAGAATTATACAACCCAATTTCCTGGTTACCTGTATAACCAAAACTTGCACGCAGCTTCAGGTACGAAAACAGGTTGAGTTCTTTAATAAAGTCTTCTTCACTTGCCCGCCAGGCTAATGAACCAGAGGGGAAAAAGGCATATTTGTTGTTTATCCCAAATCTTGAAGAACCGTCTATACGGCCTGCAATGGATGCAAGATATTTTCCGTTGTACGAATAGTTTACGCGTGCAAGGTAAGAAATAAGCCCCCATCTGGTTTTTCCTGATTCCGGACTATTATATGTCTCACCTCCCTGAAGGCTGTTTTCCTGAAGGATATCATTGGTAAATCCCTGTGATGAACCTAAAACGTATTCATAAATATTCTCCTGGAAAGTAGCTCCGGCAACGGCACTGACAGAGTGTGCACCAAATTCATTTACATAGCTTAATGTATTTTCGTTTAACCAGTTTTGGTTTAAATTATACCTGATGGTTGCAACTCCGTTCGACCCCTGTCCTTCGTTTGTATTGCCCGGAAGATATGTATCGTTTTTAACATTTGAGATATCAGCTCCTCCTTTAATCTTTGCTGTTAAATTCGGAGTAATTTTAATTTCCATAAACATATCGCCCAATATCCCGTTGCGTTGCGTTTGACGCACTACTTCGTTCATTGTAGCAACCGGATTGTTAATAATAATACCGTCATTTACCAGGGTATATTCACTGGCGCTAGAAGTAGGCAGAAAAGAATACCCCTGGCCTGAATAAACCGGAAGTATCGGGCTAAATTGAGTTGCACCGTTAACAACACCTAATCCATCCACATTTTGCTGGTTGGAGAAAATCCGGAAAACTGAGATATGCGTACCTGTTTTGAGCCAGTCTTTCATTTGTCGGGTAAGATTAATCCTCGATGAAAAACGTTCAAAATCTGTACTTTTAATAATTCCATCCTGCTTGGTATATCCACCCGTTATTGCATAATTTGTTTTTCTGTCACCCCCTGTAAACGATATATTGTATTCCTGCATGGGAGCAACCTGAAAAACTTCGTCCTGCCAATTGGTTCCCAACTCCGGATGGTTTTGTATTTCTTCCAAATCAGATGTGGAATAAACCGGTGCACTACCTTCATTTGTATATGCCTCATTTTTTAAGACTGCATACTGGTAAGCATCCATTACATCCATTTTTTTAGTAACACTTTGAAATCCGTAATCGGCCGAAAATGAAACTTTGTCATTTCCTGCAGTTCCGGTTTTCGTTGTGATTAAAATAACACCATTTGCGGCTCTGGCACCATAAATAGATGTTGCAGATGCATCTTTTAGTATCTCAATGCTTTGAATATCATTTGGATTAATATTGGCTATACCACTGATATTTGATGAACCTGCCGCAGTACCTGCGTTTCCGCTTCCTCCTCCTGCGTAGATAGGAAAGCCGTCAACCACATAGAGCGGTTCATTGGCCCCTTGTAATGATGTAGTTCCACGCACCCTGACTGCCGGGGCAGATCCGGGGACCCCCGACGACTGAATTACCTGTACACCTGCAGCCCGTCCTGCCAATGCCTGATCGATTGATTGCATTTTAATGTTATCAAGGTCTTCTGTTTTTACCGATGTAACTGAACCGGTTAAATCACTCTTCTTGATGGTTCCATAGCCAATGGCTACTACTTCTTCAATCCCGATTGCATCCACTTCCATTTTCACATCAATACCGGATTGATTTCCAACTTCAACTTCCTTCGTCCTCATCCCTACAAATGAAAATTGCAAAGTAGCATTTTCAGGAATATTTGTAATGGAATATTCCCCATTCGCATTTGTTACCGTTCCCAGTGTTGTACCTTTTACTACTACGGTTACACCAGGAAGTGGTTCACCGGATTCATCAGTTACTGTTCCCGAAACGATTCCCTGCTGAGCATCAATATTCCATCCCGATAAATCGATAGAAGCTTCATCCATTTCTTGCGGATACAACATGATGTGCCGATCGAACAGCGCATATTTCACACTGGTTCCTTCGAAAAGTGCAGTCAGAGTTTCATCAATATTCTTTTTATCGATTTCAACCGTAACCTTTCGATCCATATCAATCAATTCGGAACTGTATGCGAACCTGAATTCAGATTGCTTTTCGATTTCATCCAGAACATCAGCCACCCGGGAATTTTCCATATCGAGTGTCAGTTTGGCGGATTGGCTGTAAACGCTGGCCGAAACCTGCATTAGCCCAACAATGAAGAACAAAATTGTTAGTTTCATAAGCCGAAAGCATTTGTTCCATGGAGAAGGTTTTCCCCTTCCCCCGATTTGGATTTTTTTCATAGTTTTACACTGATTTAGTTAATAATTAAATTATTTATCATTTGCCGATGATAAGTAAAGGCCGGTAGTGTTGCCGCACTGCCGGCTTTAAATTACTTAACCACCGGTATTTCTCATTCTGCTTTTATCAGGTTGAAATTCAATTGTTATATTTTTTTGTATTGCTTTCACAGGTGTTATCTTTTCCATTAACCGGATAATTTCATCAAGAGATTCGTTTTTAATTGTAAATGTGTACCGGAAATCTTTAATTTGCGGATTTACAATAAAATGCTGATTATATCTTGTACCGAGGCGCTTTGCAACTTCTTCAAGCGGCTGATCGTAAATATTGATGATTCCTTCTTTCCACGATGTATACCTCGCTGTATTAACATTCTGTACAGTAAGTTTTTGATTTTTACAATCGAATCTGGCCTGTTCTCCCTTTTTCAGCTTTTTATGAAAAGATTCCTTTTGAGAAAAAGACAAATCCACTGCGCCTTTTTCGAGCGTAACCTCTATCTCTTCCGCCTCTGGATAAGAAGAGACATTAAACCTGGTACCAACAACTTTTACCTTCAACTCTCCACAATTAACAACCATTGGAATTTGACTGTTTTCAGCAGCCTCAAAATAAGCTTCACCGCTTAACTGAATATCCCTGTTATCCGAAGCAAACCTGTTATTGTAGGAAATTACAGAACCTGAATTGAGCCAGGCAAGGGATCCATCTGGAAGTTCAATTTTGGAGATGTGCCCTTTTTCTGCCATAACTTTCGTAATATAGCTGAGGTTCCGGTACAGAATTTCCTGTAAAATACATCACGCTTCCAACAATTGAAACAACAAAACAGAAAATGGCAGCATATTTAAAAATTTTAGAAACTTTTTGTGTTTGCTGCCATTTTAAAAGACTCTTGTTAAATATTTCAGCCTGAATTTTATTCCAGCTTTCCAGACTTTCCCTATCACGGAATCGGTGATCCAGATTATTTTCCCAGTCTAACTTATAACTTTTAAAAACTATGCGGTTTTCTTTAATATGCAGCCAGTCGAGTAAAACTGCCTGTTCAGCTTCGGTGGCACGGCCATCCATGTACTTATAAACTAAAGCTCTCATAAATCTGGTTCTAAAAGGAGTACAAACAGGTTGAAGAAAACCCTACCCGGTCAAGTGAAAAATTTATTTTTATGAGCACAGTTACTTCCAGCAACAAATTAATTCATCAAAAGTGAAATTAAAATCACAAACATGGGATACTGTTTTATTAGTTTTTTACGAATATGAGATTTGGCTTTTAAAATGTGCTTTTCTACCATTTTTACACTGACACCCATTTCTTCAGCAACAACCTTTTGTTTTTGGCCTTCTATCTTGCATTTTTTAAATGCTACCCGCATTTTCAGGGGTAACTCATCGACAGCTTTTTTAAAAGATTCAATCATTAGTTCTTCAAGGCTTTTTTCTTCCCTCTCCATGAAATCGAGTTGATATAAATACTGCAATTCGGCAATATTAAGGTTTTCCAGTTGTGTATTTCCATTATGGAGTTTCGACTTTTTTAATACATTCAGGCAGCGGTTTCTGATCATTACAAAAAGGAGACTTTCAACCGATTCCTCCAAACGTATTGATTTGCGTTTATCCCACAATGTAATAAAGCATTCCTGGATGATATCTTCAATTTCGTGTTTGGAGGAAATAAATAAACCGCAATATCCTTTCAAACGGGGATAAAGCAGGCGAAAAACCTGTTCATAAGCTTCAGGTTTTCCACTTTTAAGTTCCCGTTTAGTAATGTTAGTTAGCATTTATATCATTTATAACAGATATAATTATCATTTTGAAATTTAGAAATAAATTTTTATAAAGTCACCACATTAATTTATATTTTAAAAATTTAATTGCTGTCAATAACGATGAGGTCAGTCTTCAATCCATCGGCAATGGCAGTTACTTCAATTGTTCCCGGTGTTTGTTTTTCTGATTGAAGAATTAGCATGGCCCTGCCAAAAAACAATTTCCTGTAATCAGCCTGAAATGGCTCATAAGAGCGTGGATTACCGTTTCCCACTCCTGCAATTTTAGCAGGTCCTTTGATTTCAAAATGAATCAGGTTATCCGCCAGCGGGCATAAATTACCATCTTTATCATATGCTTCCACCAATATATAGCTCAAATCGTTTCCTGAGGCATTTATTGCAGTCCGGTCGGGAGTAAGTTTTATTTGAGCAGGTGCTCCTGCAGTGCGCACCATTGTTTCCCCGATAACTTTTCCTTCTTTGTAAGCTACTGCTTTTAGTTCGCCCGGCTCATAAATAACATCAGGCCACATCAGGCGGTAACGTTCAGTTGAGATTTCCGACTTTGGTTTTTTATGCTGTTTGCCCAACGATTTGCCATTCAAAAAAAGTTCAGCTGCATCCCCGTTTGTATAAACAAATACAGGCACATTTTTGTCTTCGTAGCCCAACCAGTTCCAGTGTGGTAATATATGAACATTGTCTTTTTCAGGCCTCCAGTGGCTTTGATATAAATAATAACGATCTTTGGGGATTCCGCATAAATCAACGATACCAAAATAGGAACTGCGGGATGAAGGATAAGGTGTAGGTTCGCCAAGATAATCAAACCCGGTCCAGACAAATTCTCCGGCAATATAATCTGCATTTTCCTGCCACATGAAATCATCATCCGGAATTTCGGACCAGTAGGGAGCATTTAAATCGTAAGAACTGACCTGGTTTGATTTTGTAAAATCTGTCTGCTTTTCCGGCAGGGGCAGTTCGTAAAAGCCACGGGTGCTGACTGTTGATGCCGATTCGCTTATAATGACTGCCTTTGAAGGGTCCAGTTTTCGGGCAGGTTCCCACCGCTGATCATAGTTCCAGGCGTGAATATCGTAGTAATCGAAATGGCGCCAGAAAGCATTTCCATCCTGATCGCACGCCATGGTTACCGGCCGGGAAATGTCGTACCTGTTGACGTAACCGACCATGGCTGCCAGTTTCTGCAACCCATTGTCAATGTTTCCCTGGATGTCGCTCATTTCGTTGCCCACACTCCAGATAAATACGGAAGGATGATTGCGGTCGCGTTTCATAAAATTCCGGATATTACGCTCACCAAACTCATAAAAATCAGTTTCAGGTGTAATATCGGCTTTATCATCCCATTTGTCAAAAGCCTCATTAAATACAATGAATCCCATTTTATCGCACAATTCAAGTAATTCAGGGGCGCAAACATTATGACTTGTGCGAATGGCATTACAACCCATCTCTTTCATTATTTCGAGCTGACGTTCCATCGCCCGCGTATTGAAAGCAGCACCCAGCGGTCCATGATCATGATGCAGGTTTACTCCTTTTATCTGAAGATGATTTCCATTGAGAAAAAATCCATTATCAGCAGTAAATGTAAAACTGCGAATGCCAAACGGAGTAGTTTTCTCATCCAGTATTTTATCACCTTCCTTAACAATGGTTTTTATGCTGTACAATACAGGATCATCCACATCCCAGCGGGTTGGGCCTGGAACCGTAAACCAGTAGTCAAATTCAAGGGAATTGCCTGCCCCGATTTTCTTTCTGTTTTCGGAGCCTGCTATTTTTATTCCTTCCGGACTTAAAACCTGAGCCTCCACAACTACTTCTTTTTCGGACGAACTCCAGTTATTTACCGTATTCAAAACACGGATATCTGCGTACGCATCCGTAACTTCAGGGGTGGTAACATAAGTTCCCCAAATTTCAGTATGTACTGGATCGGTAATCAGCATACTGACTTTCCTGTATATTCCCGCTCCGGGATACCAGCGACTGCCGTGTTGCCGGGTATCAACATATACAGCAATAGTATTTTGGCTGCCAAAATCAATATGTTCCGACACATTCAGGTAAAAACTGTTATAGCCGTAATCCCAGCCGCCAGCCAGTTTCCCGTTGATATAAATCCTCGGTTGTGTCATAATTCCATCAAAAAGAAAATAGACAATTTTACCTTTGTCGGCTGCATCCACCTGAAATGTTTTGCGATACCATCCCTCACCTTTCCACGGAAGTTTAGCCGTATTTCCAGGTTCATCTTCATTAAACGGGCCGGTAATCGCCCAATCGTGCGGAATATTCACCAGTTCCCACGATGAATCATCGAAGTTTACTGCCTGCGCATTTTCAGGATTGCCTTTGGTAAACCGCCAGTTATCTGTTAAGGTAATCCAGTCCCGGCTCGAAGCATTTTGTGAATTTACAGTCAGTATTAAAAAGAGGGCGAAGAAAAACCTGGTTTTCATATTGTACGTTTGATTTCAAAATTATGTGGTCAAGTTAAATAAAATCGCTGAAATTTCATTTTCCAATTTCAATTCCTACTGTTTTTATGACATGTTGAGGTGGTAATAAAATACCGGATTTAAAGACGAAGAATTACCGTTTGTGGAATTAAATGCCCAACAGACGAAACTGCCGACGTATAGTGGCGCAACCACCTTTTTCACTTATATCCCCTCTGCGAATCCAAATTTATAAAACCTATTGATAAATTTTGTTACCTTACTTTTTGTTATTAATACGAAATACTATCTTATAAAAATCTTATCCAACATGAAAACAATTTTACCGGTCTTTTTATTCATACTCTTGTTCATTGATGTTGCGGGACAGTCTTCAAACAAATCTACCGATAGATCAAATTACTTCCGCCTCATTGAGGGCTCTGAAAGTTCAGGAAAATACAGAGTTGAATTATTTTCCGATGTTGATACTACCTGGGACAAATGGAACCTGCGCGGATATAATTTTGGTTTTGATAAGCAATACACTCCGGTATATACAACCGTTAATGGAATTATCAGTACTCCGTATATGATACAGGTGCGGGGTAATGAAAACGAGAAATATAAAAAGCGCTGGGGATTTCATGTTTTTGAAGGCTATGCCAGTGACGATAAATCGCGGATCACCATGCTGGTTAACAAGCATGTGGAAAATGAATGGCCGGTAGCTGAACTCTATTATTACGGAACTGAATACAATCATTCAGAAAAAGCATACAACTGGTTCCGGATAGGTTCCGATGTCCGGCAACATTCGTTTCTATTCAGCCGCGACAGAGCAATATTTTACGGTTCGCTGCAGCTTACAAACACGCTCACATTAGGTAATATTGGTAAATCTGACCTACTGAAAGAAAAGCCCAAAGGGGACGACGAATCTAATTTTAAAGAAAGTGCAAAGCATGTCAATTACAAGGCGTTGAAACAATGCGGCAACGGAACCATTTTTTATGATACCGACAACGATATTGTTGTAATTAAAATAAAGGGGAAATGGATGAAACTTGCTGTTGAACCACTTCCCAAAAATATTGATTATGATTTTGAATAAACGGTACTGCCTGAAGGAAACATAATTTTGTAAGTTTTTAATAAAACCTTTTTGGAATGCTTTGATTTCAATAAATTTGTTGTTTCACCAATAAACTTAAAATTATGATACGGAATAAAATTCTGCTTCTTGTTGCTTCAGTATTCACCTGCATGACGATAACCGCGCAAATCCAGCCACAGGAAAACCTGTTCGATTTAAATACGAAACTGGAAAGCCGCTCCATTTCCTTTGAAAATCCGACAGGCGCACCGGGTGAAGGTGGACAGGCTGCAAGCAATCTTGGCGTGGGACGAAAAGGTGCTCCGGCAAGACAGATTAAACCGGGCGAATCAGTGGTATTGTGCGATATCAGTGAATCCGGAACGATAAGACATATCTGGATGACCGGCGAATGGCTTGATTTTCCATGGATGCAGGGAAAAGGAAGAAGTGAGATTCTCCGCTCGGCAGTTCTCCGCGCATGGTGGGACGGACAGGAACATCCGAGCATCGAATGCCCGGTGGGCGATTTGATGGGAGTTGCACACGGTATGGTTAAATCCTATGAATCGGCAGTACATTCGGTTGGCGAAAATGCTGCTTTTAATTTCTGGCTGCCCATGCCATTTACAAAAAATGCAAAAATTACAATCACAAATGAATCTGACCATCCGTTTACCCTGTTTTACCAAATTGATTATACCATTCACGACGAACATCCTGAAGATGTGGGAAGGATGCATGTGTGTTTCCGCAGGGAAAATCCAACCACCATGAAAGAAGATTTTGAACTGCTGCCAAAAAGAACCGGAAAAGGGAGATTCCTGGGTGCGTTGATTGGAATCCGGACACTGCATCCCGGCTGGTGGGGCGAAGGGGAAATTAAAATATACAAGGATGGCGACGATGAATTCCCCACCATCAACGGAACCGGAAGCGAAGATTATATTGGCCTGTCGTACGGAATTCAACAAACGACATTCATGTACAACGGATGCAATTTGCTGTACAGTTCCGATTCGGTATACAAGACAAAAGATTTGCAATCGGGAGAAACGGTTGATTTCAGCCAGGAATATATTTCGATGTACCGCTGGCATCTCCCCGACCCGGTTTACTGGAACAATGAATGCAGGGTTACCATTCAGCAGATTGGCTGCTGTTTGTACGAACGCGATGATGACTGGTCGTCGGCAACATTCTGGTATGAACCCATTCCGAGTGAACCACTGCCGCCAATGCCATCAGCAGAAGCAAGAACAGCCAGTCTGGATTTCAACTTCTATGAAAAAGAACAGCCGGAAAACCAATAGCTTTCCGGCTGTTTTTATACTGAATTCAGTTTAATATGTATAGGAAACAAACGCCACCTTTTTTGAATCGGGGCTCCATGACGGTACATTTAAAGTTCCCTGGCCACCATATAAAAATGCCACACTTTTGATTTCACCACCTCCAACAGGTATTGTACGCAACATGACCCGCTTGTTGTGCGGATGCGAAGCTGCAGGTACTTCCGGTGGATAGGAGATCATAATCATTTGACTATTATTTGGTGACGGATGTGCAAACCAGTTCTGGAAATTATCTTTTGTAACCTGCTCCTGATTTGAACCATCGGGTTTCATTCGCCAGATTTGCATCATTCCTGTACGGGTTGAATTAAAATAAATATATTTTCCATCCGGTGAAAATTCCGGTCCGTCATCCAAACCTTCGGCTGTAGTTAAACGTATTTCCTGTCCGCCATTTGCAGGGATTTTATATACATCATAATTGCCGTTTCTTTCTGCGCAGTAGGATAACCAGTGCCCGTCGGGCGACCAGCCGTGCCAGTATGACGGGCCTTCATCGGTAATTCGTTTGGGAGTTCCACCTTTTACAGGCACTGTATAGACGATGGAATGACTGGTACCATTATCATTGGTGCCACTACTGATTGCAAGCATGTTGCCGTCAAAGGAAATGCCATGATCGTTATTGTTATTTGTTACATTTCCTGTATTTATCACTTCAGATTTTCTTTTTTTCAGATCGAATCTGTACAATTTTCCTCCTGAATTGTAAATTAAAAATTTACCGTTTCTGGACCAGTTGGGCGCTTCAATGTGTGTATCGGTTTCGTAAATGACTTCCCGCAAACCGGTTTCCACATCCAGAATTTCGAGACGGCTGGGTGATTGTGTCTGGTAACCGTCGACTCCTTCGGCAGCAGGTTTTTCAAGCCGTACATTCCAAAACTGTGCTTTCTCCTTTACATCTGCATTATGCGAGCTGATAAACATGCCGGCCAATACCTGGTCATCCATTTCCAGTTCAACTTTTCCAACTTCCTCTAAAGGTTGACCATCTTTCGATATTCTGAAAAAGAATTCGTTCCCCTTCCGTTCAACCTGAACAAAACCCGGTGCTTTGGTTTCCGAAGCTTTTTCAAGTGTTTCGCCCCCCTGTGTTTCCCTGTATTGCAGTGATGTTAGTCCGTCGCCATGTATTGCTCCATCCATATACACCGCATTTTCGGCATTTGAATTCCGAATCATTAAGCCTATCTTCCGGTGTGCATCCACGCCTTCACCCAAAAAGTTTAAATTGGCCGACAGGATGAAATCACCTTCCACTTTCTGCGGTACAAAATAAAATTCATCGCGATCAAACCATACATTGTAACCGCTGCCTTCGAGGGTAAATTTCTGCATCTTTTTGTCAAACTGATAACTTCCTTTTTGTTTCGGATTGCCAACATCCTGGCCAGAATAATTTTTAAACATTTGCTGTGCCTGCACGGTAAACGAAGCAAAAAGAAGGATTACTGAAATCAGGTTTAGTTTTTTCATTTTCAATATATTTTATATTTAAATTCAATTTACAATTTTTATTGATGAAATGCATTACCGCTACAGCGATTCGCGCAAAGTTAAAAAAGTTGGTAAAACTTTGCCGACCGGCTGCTTGTTTTTAGCGAAACCAGCAGCAAGCCGGCCCATTTGTTCAAAGTTAACAGATATTACTGAAATTCCGCCGCCAACAATTTCTTTCATTGGGGTATCATTGTATGAAAGAATTCCAATATCGCTTCCAACAGTGAAATTATTATGACGGCACAACTTGATGATTTCCACCAAATCAGAATCGCGAATCACAAAATAAACCTGACCCTTTCGCAACAGTTCTTTGTTGATCCTGCTAATTTGCCGAAAATTCATTCCCTGTTTTTTACAAAAACTGCTTACTGCTTTTACTGTTTCGGCAGGATGAGGCGTACTGTTTTTTTCATAAACCAGTACCAGTTCATTGTATTTCTGAAGAAGGTGCCGGCTTTCCTCCAGGCATTTTTTCACCGATTCGTAAAAATCCTGCACCAGAAAGTTACTGTTTTGATTTTCCGGTTTCCCCATATCCAGAATCAGCAATTTGTTAGTATCAATTTTACTGAGCAGCGGGTCAAGGCTTTTATGTTCGATATTCATAATAATATAAATGCTGTAACGCCCGAGGCTGTTTTGAATGAGTTGATGAAAAACCTCGCTGTTGTAATGATGAAACAGCAAATCGACAGAATACGATTCAGGAAGGTTTTGCCTGAACGACTGGTACAACTGTTCCTTAAACGCACTGAAATCATCGAGCAGCATAAAAACCTTAAATGATTCGCCGGTGACGAAATACCCTTTTGTTGGTGCAGACTCAATAATGTTCCGCTTTTTAAGAATGTTGTACGCCTTAAAAACAGTATCACGCGAAAAACCGCTTTCGCTGCTTAACTGGTTGACCGAAGGCAGTGCATCCCCGGTTTTCAACTTTCCGGCACTGATAGCTTCCGTTATGGAATGTACCAATTGCTGAACCTTGGTTTGTCCGGCTGCCTCATTAATATCGATTTTAAAATCAGGCATAACTGATTACTGAAATACAGAGGTAATTTCATTAAGTGTAATATCGAAAATCTGCTGACAAATTGCATTCAATTCCTCTTCGGTTCCTTCAAAATGAAAAGTTGACTGCCGGAATACAGCCTTTTCTCCAGGTTTTAAAGCAATTGCCGGCGACGAAGATTCCAACTCGTAAAAAGGCCCAAGCTGTCCGCCATCTTCGCGAGGCCCGTCATTGTATGAATTAATGGCATCGCCGCCATACGGACGATCCTGGATTTCCCATGCCGAATTCACGTAATCTGCATTGTCTCCGGGAATCTGTGTTTTTACCACAGTCAGTATTTTGTTTTCGGCATCATAACTTCCCAGAACCGGTTTTGCCCTTTGCGGTGGAATTCCCAGTTTCCCGCGCATTTTACCATCCCCCTTGAAATATATCATGCCCTCCTTTATCACCAGCCTATCTTCAGGAATCTTACCAAAATAATCATCTTTCACAATGTAATCCGATTCTGCTTCTGTATGATATGGAATAAAAATAGTAACCGACGGAGAAGGATTAAACATCCCAAGCAGCCACATTGAAATGAGTCCGTTTTCTTTTGTCCATTCCTTATCGCCTGTATTTTCAAGCTGGTTAACAGTGGTATATCCAATGCTTTTGACATCCTGGTTCATTCTGATTCCCAAAAGATCCTTAATCTCATCGAAGGTCAGCAACTTCACTTTTCGGTTTACATCAAACCGGAATGTAAAATTACTGTAGTTGGGAATAGCCATTGACCGGGAAAATTCGGCTTCGGTTTCCGAAACGCTTATTATTTCAAATGGCTCAGTGTCGATAGCTGCCGGTGTTGCCCAGTTTTCAAAATCGAAAGAATCTCCGGGTTTAAAAAACAGGGAAAACTGCCCCCCTTCGGGCCCCAGCCAAAAGCGTTCTTCACCTCCCACCGGATTAAACTGTTTCAGCACCCGGCCCGATTCAATTAAATCATAATTCATCCAGCCATAGCTTTTACCGTTTACACCATCGGCAGTACTTGTCATCACCCGCCCCTGGTATTCGGCCGAAAGCAAAACCCTTGAATTGCCATTTACAAGCTCAACTGGTTCTCCATGTTTTCGTAACACCGACAAATCATAACCGTAAGTGCCCTTTTCTGCTGTTTCCATATTTTCAGACATTTGCTTTTTAGGTTTGGAATTACATGAAATGTTTAAAAGGATTGAACAAACCAAAATTATCTTTACCAGTGGGTGGGAAAATTTATTCATTTCAATTGCTTTATTTTATTAATTTTTTAAGAACAGGATACATATTTTGGGACATCCTGAAAAATCCCAAATCTGTCAAATGAACCCCATCAACAGTGCCTTCATTATCATCACCTATCAGTGATTTGGCCTCCATATAATAGATATTGCGATCCCTTTTTATCTTTCTGCGGTTGTGGTATACGCGTTTTAAGGCTTTATTTTTCTCCTGGAAGATTTGCATTACTGTCGGATCAAAAAACCTTTTAGTATAAGGAACATTTTCAACAAGTAAAATGGGAGTATCAGGATTTTTTTTACGAATTATCTCCAGGAACGGCTCATACTTTTCGTTGATTTGTTCGATACTGGCATTTGGCAGACAATCGATCACAAAGCAGGAAGCGTCTATACCGGCCACCACCTCAGCAATCTCCAAATCGAGCTGACCATTGCCGCTAAACCCGAGATTGACAGTCTGCCTGTTAAGCATTCGCGATAACTGACTGGTGTATGACATTCCGGTTCGGGATGCACATCCCCCTTGTGTGATGCTGGTTCCGTAAAATACAACAGGTTTTCTTTTTTGAGGAGAATCTACCAGGGGATTGCCGATTTCAGCTTTTTCATCCACTCCGATTTCCAGTTTTTCCAATCCGTCGTAAAGCGGTAAGTACAGCATATATTCCCTGTCCGTTCCATCCATGTGATCGACTAAAACCGCTGTTGTTATTTTTTCCCTGGGGCCACCGGAACTGATAAACTGCCACTCTCCGTTTCGCAACCCATATAAATCAACACCTTTAATGCCGGTTGGGGCAAAATGGTACATGGTTACATCGTGTGAAACTTCCCATCGTGCTGCTATTATCGGAGAATTGGTCCGAAACCTGACAGCAAGCCCACTGCAGTTTTTCGACAATGACCAAACCGCAGGACGAGTTTTCCCTTCGAGAAAAGCAGGTAACCGATCGTATGCATTTTGTGTATTGGTAAATCCTTTTCCAATTATCTGAAATTCTGTAGCATTTACATACTTAATGCTGTCTGCCGCAACAGGTCCGGCAGTTAACAATAAAAAAAGAAACAGATAAATCAGTATGCTTGATTTCATTATTCAAATTAAAAAAATATGCTTCAATAATATAGCCACACGCTCCCCTGGGAGCGTATGACTTATCAAAATTTTTATTTGTACAATGGCCCAAAATTAGCGCAAGCCCTATAATCGGCGCCCTCTTTGGACTCTCCAAAAGAACTCCAGGCAGCAGGTCTGAAAATCTTGTCTTCATCCACATTGTGCATGCACACCGGAATGCGCAAAATGGAAGCCAGTGTAATTAAATCGGCGCCTATATGGCCGTAACTGATTGCACCATGATTTGCCCCCCAGTTGGCCATAACCGAATATACATCTTTAAACGCGCCACTGCCGGTTAACTTTGGTACAAACCAGGTCGTTGGCCAGGTAGGATTGGTTCGCTTATCCAGAATCTGATGCACATCATCTTCCAGTTCAACGGTAAACCCTTCTGCAATCTGCAGCACCGGACCCAGTCCTTTTACAAGATTCACCCTTGACATGGTCACCGGCATCTGGCCTGCAGTTTTAAACTGGCTTGAAAACCCGCCGCCTCTGAAATATTCCCGTTCGGCAGGACAGAATTTTGTATTCTCCAGACACCTTTCCACATCCTCTTCTGTGATGTCCCAGTAAGGTTTCATAATTGGCTTGCCATGTTCGTCGTGTTGCTGAGCCGTGGCATCCATTGTGGTTGACCCGGAATTAATCAGGTGGATAATTCCGTCTTTTGCCAGCCACTTCAGTTCTTTTCCCGTCACCCGTTTTACTGCTTCGGGGCTCCAGTATGTGCGAACATCAGAAAAAATCTGTGCAGTATTTGTAAGTAAGTGGCCAAACAACATTGGAACTGCATTCAGGCTGTCGTTTTCGGTGGCAAATACAAAAGCTTCACGGATACCATTCCAGTCAAACGAGCTGTTTAAAATGGTTTCAGAAAAATCGCCGTTCGGATAATAATCTGTCCATTGCCGCTGTCCCTGAAAACCACCGGCAATTGCGTTTCTTCCCAATGCTTCTTCTCCAAAACCAGCCTTTTTTAGTTGAGGATTTCCTATCATCAAATCCCGGAAAATCAGTGTCATTTTCACAACTATTTCCCATTCCCAGTCTTTTCTTTCACGGCCCATTTGTTTTGAAGCGCTGTTATAATCATCTCCTTCCGTGCAATTTTCCTTTGTCCATTTCAACGCTTTATTATATTCCTCCTTATCGTAAATTTCCTCATCGATACGGCGTTTCACTTCCGACATATCTACAAACTCGGTGCGCATTCCCAAATACTCCTGAAAAAAGTCGGGATTCACCATTGAACCTGCAATCCCCATGGAAGTATATCCCAGTGAGAGGTACGATTTTCCTTTCATTTGGGCCACTGCCAGAGCCGAACGTACAAATCTCAAAATCTTTTCCTTTACATCCCCGGGAATTTTCTGGTCTCCGGCATCCTGTACATCACGGCCATAAATTCCAAAAGCCGGTAAACCTTTCTGGGCATAACCAGCCAGGGCTGCAGCCAGGTATACCGCACCCGGACGTTCGGTCCCGTTAAATCCCCAGACCGCCTTTGGTATCCACGGATTGGAATCCATCACTTCTGTTCCGTAACACCAGCAGGGGGTAACAGTTAAAGAAACCGCCACTCCTTCACGCTCAAATTTATCGGCACACAATGCAGCTTCGGCCACTCCACCGATTGTTGTATCTGCAATAATACATTCCACCTCTTCGCCACCCGGAAACCGGAGGTTTTCCTTTATCAACGCTGCAGCCGCTTTCGCCATATTCATTGTTTGTACTTCAAGCGACTCACGCACTCCTTCTTCCCGTCCGTCGATTACCGGACGAATTCCAACTTTTGGTAGTCTTCCTATTAACCTGTTTGCCATATGTTAGTAATTAGAAATTAAAAATTAAAAATTAGAAAACCAGAAATTCAACAATTGAAAAATTATCAGCTATTAGTTAGCCGTTTCAGAAAAGTTATGCTGTCCTGTACTGTGCTGCAAGATAAAAATATTTTTAATCAGTTAAAACCATTTTGAATTTCAATTTTCAAAAGCAGTAATGATTTGTATCTTAGCAACCGAAAAAATCAACAACCTGATAAAAGATGAAGCAAATTTACCTCCTGATCTTAACAGCCATACTGATAATGTTCATTAATAATCAGTCAGTTGCACAAAATATTTATAAAACGTTACGTGCAGTTCAAAGTGACAGTTTAATTCAAGCCAATGAAACAAATCCTGATTTTGTTATCCTGGATGTTCGTACTCCCGGCTCATGGAATCCGGACCATTTATATGGTTCGATAAACCGCAATTACTATGATTCTGATTTTGATGATCAATTGAATGCTTTGCCAAAACATAAAACCTATCTCATTCATTGCCAGTCTGGAGGAAGAAGCGCCGGCACTTTTTCAAAAATGAAAAATATGAATTTTGCCGAAGTATATGAAATGAGCGGTGGCATAAATGCATGGAAAAGCACCGGGTTGTCTACCACTTCAGTGATTGAACCAAAGCTGATGCTGGTGGCGTATGATGAAATTTCTACATCCGGTTCCGGTAATTCGGATTCCATCAAAATAACAGTGACAAACAGGGGCAATGATTTGCTTCAGTTTTCCACTGCTGCATTTAACGATATTCATGAAATTAACAGCAATTTTGATGAAACCATTGAACTGGAAGGCGCAGAAGATTACACCTTTTCGGTAGTTCATTCCCCTGTTTACTCCGAAAATGATTCCACTGCAATTGAACTGGCAAGTAATGGCGGAAACCTTGATTTCAGCGTTGTCTTTAAACACGGAATAATTCAACGCCTGGAAAATCAACAAACCACTGAATTTTTTATTTACCCCAATCCTGCAAATCAATTCTTCCATATAAACAACTACAACGGAATAGTTCCGGATGCAGTTACAATTCTGAATATGAATGGACAGGTTGTATCGCATAGTTCGGGTTTATCCTCACCAAACCTATCGGTCTCCAATTTAATTAATGGGGTTTATTTTTTGAAAATTGAAACTGAAGGAAAAACAGTTTCCGGCAAACTGATTGTGAAACACTGAAGTAGTCAGCAAACAGCTAATTTCATCCTTGTTCCCGCATTTGAAATGTCTTTAATAATTTTGCCAAATGATGTGGTTATTTAACTGAATCGGATTTAAGTAGGTTGAAAATCACCACCCCGACGGGAATTATTTATTTGCCTGTCAACAATCCGGTGATTTGAAAATTGCCGCACCTTTCTGTGATTTCATACTACCAATTCCATAAATGGTTTTAAGAGGGTCCACCGCTATATCAGAGACAGGGTTTATTGGGACTTTCTTCGCAGTAAATTCGCATTAAATTCGCAGTTCATTCGCGAAATCGCGAATGAACTGCGAAGAAACTGCGAATTTAATGCGAAGAAAGACCGAATTTAAACCGGAGAGAGTATAAGGAAAAACCGTTCATTGCATATTTTAACTCATCCAATGACTTTGAGTCATCGGATGAGTTTCATCAACTATCTCAATTTCAAATCGGATGAGTTTCATTCAAAGGTTAATGAAATAATCTTTTGCCACTGTTTTATTCACCAAACTCCCGTTTCTCAAGTCGGCATAATCTCTGGCTGAAGAAAATTCCCAATCGGTTGCCTTTTTCACCAAACCGGCTTTCACAGGATTTTGGTGGATATAATGAAAACACATTTCCGAATACTTTTTCTCAGGATCGATGATGTTGATTTGCGTTCCGGAACTTGTATTAAAAAATGATGGTGTAATTCCATCGGAACAGGTTATGCATTCGGCTTTTGTATTTTTTCTGAATAGTGCGCCTGTTCGTTTTTGTTGTTTGTTAATTGCATTTGTATAAGACCGCAGCATAATTCCAATAGAACTGTTAAAAGTGCGCCGACGGGAATTAATATCAGCGAGGGCTTCGCTTTGAGCGAAACCCTCGCTATCAAGAGGCAAATCCTCATAATTCACCAGTGCCATCAAATGAAAATGATTGGGCATCAGGCACCAGGCAAGAATATCGGTATAAGGCAAAATAAAAATTTTAATTTTCCGCAAAAAGAATAAATAATTCTCCCTTCCAAAAAATATCTTCTGTCTGTTGTTGCCCTGGTTGTAAATGTAAACGACTAGCGAGGGCTTCGCTTCAAGCGAAACCCTCGCTATCAAAGGCAAAATCGCATGCGTTGTGAATTGCTTTCAAATTGTATTTTATCAATCTTTGACACAGCACAATGTGTTCAGGTATCTTACCGCGCGGTGTTGTGAATTGCTTTCAAATTGTATTTTATCGATCTTTGACACAGCATCCGGCGAGTGCCCCGGCTCAATCAATCAGTTGTGAATTGCTTTCAAATTGTATTTTATCGATCTTTGACACAGCGTATCCGGTTGAATATATTGAAGAATTGTTGTTGTGAATTGCTTTCAAATTGTATTTTATCGATCTTTGACACAGCTACCAACTCGCAGTATCACATTATCATACCGTGTTGTGAATTGCTTTCAAATTGTATTTTATCGATCTTTGACACAGCTAACTGATTGCAGAACTCGAAGATACAGCTTGTTGTGAATTGCTTTCAAATTGTATTTTATCGATCTTTGACACAGCTAGCTGACATGCAGAACTCGAAGATCAAGCTTGTTGTGAATTGCTTTCAAATTGTATTTTATCGATCTTTGACACAGCATAACTGATATCATCGCTAGTACGCTAGTTCGTTGTGAATTGCTTTCAAATTGTATTTTATCGATCTTTGACACAGCTTATTGTATTACAGCAATATGTTCTAGTGTGTTGTGAATTGCTTTCAAATTGTATTTTATCGATCTTTGACACAGCATAAAGCATCAGTCGAAACCACTGCCAATTTGTTGTGAATTGCTTTCAAATTGTATTTTATCGATCTTTGACACAGCTACATCATTGATACCGTGTCGTGCTATATCTGTTGTGAATTGCTTTCAAATTGTATTTTATCGATCTTTGACACAGCAGATACTCCGAATCATAACGTGAATCATGTAGTTGTGAATTGCTTTCAAATTGTATTTTATCGATCTTTGACACAGCAAGCTGGCCGCAATCTGAAGTCGCCAGAGTGTTGTGAATTGCTTTCAAATTGTATTTTATCGATCTTTGACACAGCCGTATACCATCGAATATCGCATGTACGTATGCTGTTGTGAATTGCTTTCAAATTGTATTTTATCGATCTTTGACACAGCTATGCATTTAAAACCTGCAATTAGCTAACGGGTTGTGAATTGCTTTCAAATTGTATTTTATCGATCTTTGACACAGCTAATTGCATAGCTGCATGAACTCTTAGCAGTTGTGAATTGCTTTCAAATTGTATTTTATCGATCTTTGACACAGCTCAATCCTACGTATGAAACGTATACCTGCGGTTGTGAATTGCTTTCAAATTGTATTTTATCGATCTTTGACACAGCCTTACATGATGTAAATCAGTTGTACATGATTGTTGTGAATTGCTTTCAAATTGTATTTTATCGATCTTTGACACAGCACTATCCATAGCTGATATGCTGCCATATCAGTTGTGAATTGCTTTCAAATTGTATTTTATCGATCTTTGACACAGCTTAAACTATCAAGAACATTTATTACTACGTTGTGAATTGCTTTCAAATTGTATTTTATCGATCTTTGACACAGCTTGTACATTCAAGTATACTGATTACTATCTGTTGTGAATTGCTTTCAAATTGTATTTTATCGATCTTTGACACAGCTACAATATTATCAAGCATGATGCTAACATGGTTGTGAATTGCTTTCAAATTGTATTTTATCGATCTTTGACACAGCTAATCGTAAACGATCATGTTACATCGATCTGTTGTGAATTGCTTTCAAATTGTATTTTATCGATCTTTGACACAGCTATCATGAATGCTGACTATTCACGATACTGGTTGTGAATTGCTTTCAAATTGTATTTTATCGATCTTTGACACAGCTATGCAATGTCAATGTCAGCTATACATGCATGTTGTGAATTGCTTTCAAATTGTATTTTATCGATCTTTGACACAGCTGCTAATTCTGTGAACAGTTGCATGTAATTAGTTGTGAATTGCTTTCAAATTGTATTTTATCGATCTTTGACACAGCACATGTGCAATTGACTGACATTTGCATCATAGTTGTGAATTGCTTTCAAATTGTATTTTATCGATCTTTGACACAGCATGCAATTGATAATGCACTATTAGCTAATATGTTGTGAATTGCTTTCAAATTGTATTTTATCGATCTTTGACACAGCATTCCTTGGTTAAATCACTGGATAAAAATGTTTTAGATTATAAAACAGGATTAAAAAATGAATGCTGGGGAACTGTCTGGCATTATAAAACCAGGCGGTTTTTTCGTTCATCAATGCATTAGCGAGGGTTTCGCTTGAAGCGAAGCCCTCGCTTGCTTAAAATAATTCCAATTGTTGCGGGGTTTCGGGACGATCTGTTTCCGCCTCTCCCCTGAAAAATTCCATCATTCCAAATTGTTTATCAGTTAGGGTAAAAATTATGATTTCCCCTCTGGGTGGTAAAAACGATTTTACACGGTTGATGTGTACTTCAGCATTTTCCCGACTGTTACAATGCCGGGTATAAATGGAAAATTGCAACATGGTGAAACCATCTTTTTGCAGATTTTTGCGAAACCTGGTGTAGTTGCGTTTATCTTTTTTAGTATCCGTAGGTAAATCAAAAAATACAAAAACCCACACTATACGGTATTGATTTAATCGTGATAATTCCATGTAATCATTTTAGCGAGGGCTTCGCTTTGAGCGAAACCCTCGCTTAAACATTCAACTTAATTCAGGAAAAACCAACTTTCGCGATTCTCCTTCAAAGCATTGCATCAGCGATGCTGTGGTTCGTTGCATTCCAACCATCAACGGGCTGGTTTGTCCGCCAATTTTTACATCCATCACCGGAATTTGCAATAACTTTCTTTTTAATGCCGGTGTTAGCGGATCGATCTCCTGATTCTGTTCCACTATTTTTAAAACCAGTTCATCCACAAGCGGACGATAAGGTTCCATCAGGTCGTCTGCCAGACAATACGGATTATATTTATTCCGGTGATGAATACCTATGGCAGTTAGTAATCCGCTGGCCACAAGCGAACGCGCCACTACTCCGCGCAAAATAGCATATCCATAATTCAGTAAATTATTTGGCGGTTCGCCAAAACGGTGCCTTTTAAATGAATTACTGCGCACGTCCCGGGGTAACTTAGATTCATATTGAGACTCAAATTCCAAAGTTTCATTGTCAAAAATTACTTTCCAATAATAAGAAGCAGCCCTGCCTTCACAGTTTTCTGTATCGCCGCTTTTTACCATTCCACTCAGGTAAATTAGCCGTGCAGCATCCAGTTGCAGTTTTTCCAAAAGGGCTGCCTGATTGGATATTTTGGAAATTACCGTTTGCTGCCAGAGGTTCTTTTTTAACGGAACTGATGCTTCAAATTGAAACCGCAGTTTCTCTGTATAAGCATGATGTACGGCAAAAGGAAGCATTAATGAAAATGGCATATGTTTAAAGTCGCAGTTAATTACCACTGCATTGTTTTCTGAAAAAGCAGCCAGTAATCCTTGCGTTACTGTAATTTGCTGATTATCCAAAACAACCACGCCGATATCTTCAATGGGAATTGTTGTCACAGCTTTTGTTTTCATTCCCTGAGGTATTTTTTCATTTTTTTCAACTTCCGGTATTTTTATAATCAATTGATCATTTTTGTAACTCAGGTAAGCCGGATTTCCGAAATAGAGGGTACGTTTTATCATAATGGTTTGATTAAGCAATTTACCGTGAGGGTTTCGCTTTGAGCGTAGCCCTCGCTTTTTTAATCAAATTTTAAATCAATAATATACTGTTGTGCCACTGTTTTATTCACCAATTTCCCAATTCTTAATCCCGCATAATCACGAGCTGAAGAAAATTCCCAGTCGGTCGCTTTTTTCACCAAACCGGCTTTTACAGGATTTTGGTGGATATAATGAAAACACATTTCCGGATACTGCTTCTCCGGATCGATAATGTTGATTTGCGTTCCGGAACTGGTATTAAAAAATGAGGGTGTAATTCCATCGGAACAGGTTATGCATTCGGCTTTTGTATTTTTTCTGAATAGTGCGCCTGTTCGTTTTTGTTGTTTGTTAATTGCATTTGTATAAGACCGCAGCATTATTCCAATGGAACTGTTAAAAGTACGCCGACGGGAATTAATATCAGCGAGGGCTTCGCTTTGAGCGAAACCCTCGCTATCAAGAGGCAAATCCTCATAATTCACCAACACCATAAAATGAAAATGATTGGGCATCAGGCACCAGGAAAGAATATCTGCATAGGGTAAAATATAAATTCTAATTTTTCGCAAAAAGAAAAGATAATTTTCCCTATCAAAAAATATCATCTGTCGGTTGTTACCCTGGTTGTAAATGTGATAAATATGACCTTTTTCAAATTGAATAATTGATTGTTTTTTGCAGTCTCCACTTATCGGATGTTATTCATCGGATAACTCAGAGTCATCCGATAAATTGTTTAAAACGAGAATATCTGGTAAGTTCCAGTTCAATCATTTAATAACTTTTGTAATGTTTCCCAAACGATCAATTTTTAATTTCCAACAGCATTCTTTAACGCGTAAACCATTTAAATCAATTTCCATTTTATTTAAACTACCAAATTCCCCAATTTTTGATTTTGCATCATAGGATTTGATTAAAGCTGCAACATGATTCTGAACAAAATGACATTCATTGCCAGTACAACTCACCATTTTATAAATCCTGTTACTCTGTTCATTTGTCAGATTTTCAAAACCAACCATTCCCGGATTTATTAATTCTTCTTCCGTTGGAACATAAACCAAATCGTTGGGTGAAAGTGAAAATAAGAACTTGCCTTTTTCATGATTGACCGGAATTATGGGCGCTATCTTTTGTTCTTCGTTCGGAAGAGTTGCACGCCATTTCTGGTACTCAATAACATCAATCAATGGAACTGTTTCATATTCACGTTTTTGTTTTTCCTCATTCCAGTAAATGGCAAAAAAGAGATTGGTTCCTTTTGCAGCTTCAACAAATTTTTTCTTTTTATTTCCGGATTCACTTACCTGAAATTTACTTCCTTCTTCATAAATACGTACTTTATAAATTGGTTTGTGTGCTTTCCCATTATTTAATCGGGTTAAATTACCATTCAATTCCTCTAATCCTTCCGGATTAAATGCCAGTTCGAAATGTTCTTTTCCTTTTTTATCAATAAAACTTTCGGCATGTTTTACCAAAATAGCACGAATGCCTGAATCGGTTACATTCTCTAATTGTTTCGCAGTAAATTTATCAGATAAAGTTACTCGTGTTGCTGTCGCATTTTGAGTAAATGAATACACTTCAACTTTAGAAACCGATTTATTGTCGTGCAAGTATGGATTATCCCTGAAATGCTGATTAATGGCTTTATCGCTTTTTCCTTCCAGTTTAAATTTCCGGATTATTTTCTTCAAGTCTTTATCAATCAGGCTCTCCCAATTCTTTATACCATTAGCAAAAGAAACTTCTTTTTTAATTCTCACATTTACAGTTCCACTAACAGTATCTTTGTGCATTGGCTTTCTTATCGACCAATTGTCGCCTTTATTTTGTACCACCAATTCCTTTTTTAATCTCCCATTCTGTTGCACCCACTGCCATGTTTTATTATTGGTTTTGTTAATTACCCGCAGGTTTTGTTTGAAACTAATTACTGTTTTTGCAAGCCAGACATGAGCATCTGTCGGAAATGAATTCCATGGCAAAAGATAATTGCCTGGTACATATCTGGTTTTCAACTCGCCTGTTTTTCTATCCTGGTATTGTCTATTCTCGACATGCCTGAGTTTATTAACCAAACTATAATTGTTTCTTTGGGTATTTAAAGATGTAATATAATTTACGTGATTTTTCGTTGTACAGGCAATTACAAGTGCATCAAGCGCATGGTGCCGGTGGTCAATTCTTTTTTTACTGAATCCCTTCACAATTGATTGTGGCACTGTAGTACGAAAAGCATTAATATTTTCATCCCAATTTCCATAATCATTCGATTGGGTCAATTCATTCATGCGCTGAAACCGCGATGCAGTAATATCGTTCCATTTATCATTTAACCCCCAATCATTTTTCAACTTGGAAGTTATAGCACCAGAAACTGGCACTAAATTTTTAGATGTAGCATCCTGCTCATTATATTCCCTGAGCAGATTGCTCAGCAATCCTTTAACTAATTTGCTAATGTACCGGCTATCGTTTAACTGTCTATCGATAAAACTTTCCGGGATGTCCTCACTTAATAGTTTTTTGAGTTTAGTTCTGTTTTTTTGAAAATAGTCGTTACAATGCAATTCGTAATCCTTGATAGAAAACAATTTCACAGATTTTCCTCCTGCCAACTCGACTATTCTTCCATTCTCACCTTTTAAAAATTCATAGGCAGTTCTTCTGTCTTTTAACGCATTAATTTCACTTTCGCAAATTATTTTATTACTCAGTGAATCATCAAAATATCGCGACTGTGGAATAATGTGTTCAATTTCATAGTCGGTGGTAAAAAGCCTGCTCAAGGGAATTATTTTCCCTGTATAAGGTGAAACGTATCCTTGTTCGAGCCAAAGTTTATATTTAATAACTTCCAATTTGGAGGGTGAACTGTTTTTTCGGATTTTTTCAACATCATCCAAACTTAAACTTTGATAATTGGCTTTTGGATTCTGATAAACACCTTCTTCATAAATTTTCAGAATCTCCTGGTGGCTGGGTGAATATGGCCTTACTTCGCCTTGAATGCCCGAATCGGCTTTTAATTCCTCCAAAAGTTCCCGGATTCTGGAATTTGTATTTTCATTTTCTGCAATCTTGCTTGAAATTTCGCTGCGTTTGCTTGCCGGATTTTTTAAGTCCCGACCAAGTTCAACATGAATTTCATCAAAAAACTTTTCGGAACTGTTGCCATAATATTCCCAAATATCTTTAACCACACGAAGTGTTTCTGTTACAATCTTCTCCACAATGGGATTACGCAAACTATGCTGCTTAAATTCAACCAGATAAATTGAAATGTCTTCCGGTTTAGTCCATTGCATTAAATCACTTAACTCCGAATGCCGATTATAAATAAGATAACAGGCCTGATAAGTATTTAGACCCCTATAAAAATTATTGAATTCAACTTTGGCAAAACTCTTGAGTACAGGTTTTGGAATATCATCGTCAGCAATGGTTTCATCAATTTTTCCAGAATTAAAATCAATACTTTGAAGTCTTTCAATAATAGCACTACCGCGCTTAAAAGTTTCTTTCGCTATATTGATTTCATCCCAGTATTTTCCCTGGCGCATTAAAGGCAACAATTTTTTAATAGCTTTTGAAGAATAAGCGGCATATTCATTCTTAAAGGGTGGAAAGCTTTTAAATTGCTCATAAAATGAATCAACATCAATAGCATATTTTATTGCGAAG
Source organism: uncultured Prolixibacteraceae bacterium (assembly GCA_963816685.1). Taxonomy (GTDB): domain Bacteria; phylum Bacteroidota; class Bacteroidia; order Bacteroidales; family Prolixibacteraceae; genus CAVYUC01. Next base: position 48,051 of record CAWFMB010000028.1, read on the forward strand.
GTTTTAAGAGCTTTTTCAAATTCTTTTTTGTCACGTATGGAATAAATGATATGCCATAAATGTTGTTCTGTCTCATTCGTTAAAAATTCTTCAGCATCGATTCCTTCCACTCTGCCAAGACGTGAAATCAGGTGGGCTCTTGTATCATTGCTTGGATATTTTTTATCTTCCACATAATTCCAGCGGTAATTGTTTTTATCTTTTTTCGTTAGCAATTTCTTTTTTACGAAATAATCAAGCAGTTGATTCTGGTCAACTTCTTTAAGAGAATTTAAAAAATCAAATAGTTCCACCCAATTTTCCTCCCCTGGCAAAAATGTATTTGTAACATTAATGTCAATTTCAGTTTTTCCATCAACATCAGCTTCCCGCTGGTATATTCGTAAATTACGAAGAAATTGCCATAGTCTGAATTCCTGAAACAAAGGGTTGGATTTGGGAACTCCTTTCAAGGGTTCTGTGATAATTTCTACTCTTTTAATAGCTTGCCCGTTTTCCGTTTTAGTTGTAAATCTTTTAAAGGTTCGCGTTTCATACTGACAATTGGCAATACTCGATTTTTTGCTTTTTAAAGGACGCTGGTAAAAAATAATGTCCTCGAGAAACAGGTAAATCAAATCTTTATCGCTAATATTTTCCTTATGTGATTCGTTATTAGGATATAATTCATCAACACAAGCTTTATACAAATCCCTGTTTTTGAATTCAGAATGAAATTTAGCCTGAGTTGAAAGTATTTCTTCCAGCTCTTCTTTATAAAATTTTCGTTCGATTGTTCGAACTAATTTGCCTCTGATTTTTTGTGAAGGGTTCTTCAATAATGAATCGAAAATGTATTGCCCAACGGTTTTTTGGGTATACTGAATATCGTGTTCCGTTTTCTTTTTAATTGCAATCCAATCATTTTCAGAATCAACTGCGCGGAAATTCCGACGTATATTACCTTCTATATCTTTTTTGGGTGTACCATCGTCTTCAGTATGCGTAGTTACAATAAATTCTTTTGTACTCCCCTCCCAATTTTGTAAAGGCTGTTTACTTTGCCTGCGGTAAACCCATCCGTTTTCTAAAATGATATTATACCAGGTTCCCCTTGCATTTTTCTCATCTGTCTCCTCAACTTTAGTAACTTGTAAACAATAAAAATCTTCGGTTTTGTTACGAATTGTTTCAATATCCTCTTCTTCTCCACGCAATTGGTAATAGCCTCTTTTTTGATTAAAATTTAAAATCACCCAGGCCAGTTCTTGCTTACTTATTTTTTCTTTTAGTGCTTTTTGCCTTAGAAAATAAATAGTCCAGTCGTGTGGAATTTTTCTGGTATGACCACGCTCTTTAAATTCCTGAGCCATTTCATTAAAGCTTTTCTTAAACAGGAATTCATTACATTTTGAATCAGAATGTCTGTAATTTATTTTTGGTTCCCAACCGTTCTTAAACTGTCCGGGACGAGTTTCAAAATCAATACTCTCTGCATAATGCTCAGGTAAAAACCCCACAATGTTTAACACCCGGTGCAAACGTTCGCGCCTCAATACATTTCTTTGATATAAACGCCGGGTACTTCGGAACCTGGTTCTATCAGCAGTTTGAGAAATGGTATTCCCTTTTTCAAAATCGCTGAGGGTGGCAGCATCCATTGGTATAATCCGACTTCCTAATCCTTTTATTTCCCCTTCTTTTTTTTCAAAATCATGTTCAATAAGTGCCCAACCTATTGAATTGGTTCCTAAGTCTAATCCTAAAATTCGTTTCATAATATTTGCGGTTTAATTATTTATAGCTAATTTTGGTTCTACAATTTGAAGCAACTCACAATAAGGATTATTCCGTTGTGAAAACATTTAAAGCGGTCTCGAAAGGGGTCGCTTTTCGTTTTTTGTTTAAAGTTAAAAATTCTTAGTTAGAATTCTCCAATTTATTTCCATAATATTATTTTAATAATTCCCAGGATAAACACTATAAGAACCTGAACTATTGCCGATTCTCCTTTGGAGTATTTTTCATTTTAAGTACTGCAGAATTAAATCTTTAGTTCTGTTGATTAAATTCAGATAAGGTGATGATTTAAATCTTCACCTTTGTTTATAATTTTAACAACAACTACTTTTAATGATTATGATGTCTTTTCGATTAGGTTCAACCTGTATTCTACTCCTGTTTTGTTTTATATTTTCAACTGTTTCCGGGCAGGTGGTAACCGGCCGGATTATCAACCAGCAGAACGAACCGGTTCCTTATGCCACTGTTTTTGTACAGGAATTACAGGCAGGAACCATTACCAATTCAGAAGGAAATTTTTCCATACAACTGGCACGTGGTTATTACCATTTTACAATTCGCTCACTGGGATATTTGCAGGTTGAAAAGCAGGTTCAGCTGAATTCAGACAGCCTTCATCTTGAAATAATCATGCAACGTCAGGAGTTTGAGATAAAAGAAGTTAAAGTATTTCCGGGAAAGGAAGATCCAGCTTACTATATTGTCCGGAAAGCGATGGCAAAGGCAGCTTATTACAGAGAAAAAATAAAACATTATGAAGCCGACTTGTACATTAAAAGCAATTTTACATTCACCAACATTCCGAAGTTCTATCAAAATAAAATAGAAATAGAGGGTAAAAAAATGAAGGATGTATTGCAGGAAGACCGGACTTATGTCATTGAATCGCATAATAAAATAACCTACGATTATCCTTCAAAATACAAGCAGGAAGTAATCAGCAAACGCTCATCGCTTGTGGGTTTTGAGGAACCTCCGGTAATGGAACTGATTACTTCAAATTTTTACGAGGAGCGTCCCAACCAGTCGATTTCACCGCTCTCGCCGCAGGCACTTAAACATTACAATTACAGGTACGAAGGATTTATTACAAGCGGCAATTCCGATATTTTTAAGATAAAAGTGGAGCCAAAACGAAAAAGTGATGAACTTGTTAGCGGCTACATGTATATTGTTGATAAATTGTGGTGTCTCTACAATATTGATTTTCAATCGGGCATCGAATTTTTTAATTACAGCATAAAACAACAATATGATAATCTGGGCAATGAAAACTGGCTGCCGGTTTCCCATTTAATTGATGGTGATTTTTCGATTCTTGGATTGAAGGGTGAATTTTACTACGGCGCTTCACTGAAGTATAAAAACATTGAAGAAAATTATTTGGCAGGAAATCTTCAGTCCGACTCTGTACAAAATACAATACATGAATTAAGTGAAAAGGAGATTGCACTTCGGAATCAGGTGGCTCATATAAATGCAAAGGAAGAGCTTACCAACAGCGATGTGCGGAAAGCAGGACGGCTGAACCGTAAAATTCTTAAAGAACAATACAAAGACAGCACGATTGTCCCTAAATCCAATTCCTATAAAGTAGAAGAAGTTGATTCGCTGATATCAAAAAGAGAAAACTGGGATTCTGTGCGGACCATCCCATTAACTCCTGCCGAAATTCGAAGCTATCAGTTTACTGATTCCTTAAGAACACATTCCGATAGTGCTGTTGATTCCGTTTCCAATGAAACCGAAAAGAAAAAAGCGGGTTGGAAGAAAATTATCACCGGCAATAATGATTTTTGCCCGGATACCATGATTTCCTTTGGTTATGACGGTTTAGTCAATCCTGGAAATTTCGGTTTCAATGTTGTTGACGGATATAAATACAAACAGCAGTTTCACTTTTGGGCGAAACTGGCTTCTGCAAAAACCATCAGTATAAATCCCGGAATTGGTTATGCTTTTAACCGGAAAGCACTCTTCTGGAGTGTTGAAAGCAGGCTCGATTTATTGAAAAATAACGACATAAAAATTGATTTTGGAAAAATAAGCCGCGATTTTAAACCTGATGATTTAGGGATTAGTCCGACACGGAACGCCATCAGCTCATGGTTTTTTGCTCAAAACTACATGAAACTTTACGAAACTTCCTTTTTAAGAATAAACACCTTACAACAGCTGAACAGGAACTGGAAAATTGCTGCCGAAGTTGAATACAATCATTTCTTTCCGCTTGAAAACCATACTACTTATGTTTTATCAGATAAAAAAGATTACTCACCCAACATACCCAAAGGATTAACAAAAGACAGCAGAGCACTGATGCAACAATTAAGCTTTGTTTACGGAATTTCTGCAAATTATCTTAAATACCAGAGGAAACCATGGATTGAAAAATCGGGATTTCTTTCGGTATCCGATTTTTATTCCATCCGGCTTTCGTACAACCAGGGAGTTCCGGGTTTGCTTTCATCAGTTTCTGATTTCAGCCAGTTGGAATTAAGTTTTAACCAGGAAGCGAACCTTTCCCCGGGAACCGGAATTATCTGGCAAATTAACACAGGAGTGTTTTTCAAAGCAGAACAGTTGCATTTTTCACAATACAAACATTTTCGCACTGCCGAAATTCCGGTTTCGTTTAAATCATTTAGCCACACTTTTCAACTGTTGAACGATTACTTACCGTCAACTTCTGAAAATTATCTGACTATTGGTGGTGAGTTTCGCACAGAATACCTGTTACTGCGTTATCTTTCATTTATAAACCGCCGCACCTGGAGCGAAGGTCTTCACTTAAATTATTTAACCACACCATCTTTGCGCAATTACTGGGAAAGCGGCTACAGCCTGAACAACATCTTTTTTGCAGGTAACCTTGGTGTTTTTGCAGGGTTCAGCGGAAAGAAGTTTCAATCCATTGAGATTAAAATTTCGATTGCCGGATTGTAAAAACAACGTTATTTAAAATAAATGAAATCAGGGGCCACTTAAAACCAAATGCCGAATTCCGTTAAAACATAATTTGGCATATCTGCAAAAAGCAATAATTTAGCAACTCTTTATTTTCGATATAAAACTAAACAGCGTGAATATTCTAAAAATCAAACTTCACTGGCAAATTCTGATCGCATTAATCCTTGCCGTTTTATTTGGTTATTTCTTTCCGGACAATGTTGAATATGTGGCCTGGATGGGCGATATTTTTCTGCGTTCGCTAAAAATGGTTATCATTCCGCTTATTTTCAGTTCGATTATCAGCGGTGTAACCAGTATTGGCGAAGGTAAAAATCTGGGCCGTCTTGGATTAAAAACCTTAACATATTACCTGGCAACCAGTACAATGGCCATTTTAACCGGATTAATTATTGTGAACATCATAAAACCTGGTGTAGGTGTTGATCTTGGTTTTTCAAAAGAGGTGGAAGGTCTGGCTGAACATGCAGGCTCAGTGAAAGATATTCTTTACCGGCTGATTCCTGAAAATATTGTGGATGTGATGGCTACAGGAGAAATTCTTCCTGTTATCTTTTTTGCTGTTTTGTTTGGCTTTTTTATAACACAGGTTTCAGTAAAATACAAGGAATCGCTTTCCACATTTTTTGATGCTGTTTTTGAAGTAATGATGAAAGTGACTCTGTTCATCATTAAATTCACACCACTGGGTATTTTTGGAATAGTAGCACGGGAAGTGGCACGTAATTCCGACCAGCTGGCAAGCATTGCCGGAAGCCTGGCGGTATACAGTCTGTGTGTGGTAGCTGGTTTACTGGTTCATGCATTAATCACACTGCCTTTAATTGTGCGGATTGTAGGAAAAGCAAGGCCTTTTGCCCACCTTAAAAACATGGCTACTCCCCTGCTTACTGCTTTTTCCACATCTTCATCAAGCGCTACGTTGCCGCTAACAATGGAAGCGCTGGAGCATAACAGCGGGGTATCAAACAAAATAACAAGTTTTACCTTGCCGCTGGGAGCAACAATCAATATGGACGGAACTGCATTATATGAATGTGTGGCAGCCATGTTTATTGCCCAGGCTTATGGTGTGGATTTAACTTTTTTGCAGCAAATGCTGGTTGTATTTACAGCGTTGCTTGCTTCAATAGGTGCTGCCGGAATTCCAATGGCAGGACTTGTAATGATTACAGTGGTGCTTTCGGCAGTAGGTCTGCCTCTCGAAGGAATTGGACTGATTCTGGCAGTTGACAGAATACTGGATATGATCCGCACTTCGGTAAATGTTTGGAGCGACAGTTGCGGAGCTGTAACAATTGCCCGTTCAGAAAAAGAAGAAACAACAGTGGCCATTTGAAAAGAATCTGCAAAATTGATTGTTTTACCGGCAAGTTCAATAAAAAATCCGATAACTGCTTTTGGACGATTATTAATGAATCTTTGCAGATAACCGGCTGATTTTCTCAGATAATTCATGTAAAATTGCAGTTTATAAAGCATTTAAACCGTAATGAATATATTTAAACACCGGGTTTTAAGTCACCTCCTGTTCTGGATTTTTATTTACGCATTTTACACCATGCCGTTCGTGCTTACTACGGGTGACTTTTCCGATGCATTCATTAATCTTATTTATCTTCCGCTTGATATTGTTACGGTATATTTTGTCATTGAATTTCTTATCCCGAAGTTTTTACTTAAAAACAGGCGTTTACTACTTTTCCTGCTTGGAATTTCGGTGGCAATTTCATTGAATGTCATTGCTTCGCAATATGTAAAGTTTAACATTCAACCTGCGTTAGGCTTTTGGACAGTCAAAAGAACAATGACAGTAGAATTGTTTTATTCGTTATTATCGAATTTTATGATTGTTGGTCTTGCATCGGCAATGAAACTTTTACGCTATTCTTTCAATATACAGCTAACGCAGTCGGAACTTGAGCGACGAACAGCACAATCTGAATTAAACATTTTACGTTCGCAAATTAATCCGCACTTTCTTTTTAATGTATTAAACAACATTGATTCGCTTATATTTGAGGACAAGGAAAAAGCCTCAAATGCGATTTTTCTTTTATCAAAGATAATGCGTTACATGTTGCAGGAGTCTGCAGAAGAAAGGGTAACTATTGAGAAAGAACTTAACTATATCCGCGATTATCTTGAATTGGTAAAATTGAGTTTCAAAGATCCGGAGTTTCTTGAATTCAAGGTGAATGGTCAGAATGCGGGGAAACAAATTCCGCCACTGCTTTTTATTCCGATCATTGAAAATGCAGTTAAACATTGCAATAAACAGGTGGATAATCCGGGTATCCGGATTGAATTTCGTATAGACGAAAATTCAATGGAACTGACAACTTCAAATTATGTGAAACGTAATGATTTTAAACTCCCTGATAACGGCACCGGAACCGGCCTCAAAAATGTGGAAAAACGATTAAAGCTTTTGTATAAAGAAAACCATACTTTTGATATTAAAAGCGAAAAGAATAAATTTGATGTGTATATAAAATTACCATTAAAATGAAAATGAATTGCATTGCTATTGACGATGAAATACTTGCTTTAAAGAAAATTCAGAGGTATGCCGAAAAACTGGATTATTTAAATTTGATGGGCACCTTCGACAATGCACTTTCAACTTTTTCATTTTTGCGCGAAAATAAAGTACACCTTATTTTTCTGGACATTCAAATGGATGAATTTACCGGAATTCAATTGCTCGAGACACTAAAAGATCCGCCGTATGTAATACTCACCACAGCATTCGATGAATATGCGCTTAAGGCTTACGAACTGGATGTTATGGATTATTTACTGAAACCAATTCCATTTGAGCGTTTTGTAAAGGCAGTTGAAAAAGTGTACGCCCGTTTTCTGAAAGAACAAACACAGCCAGCGCATCATCAGTCTGCAGAATCTCATGAACCTGCGCAACCTGAATACACTTTTATAAAATCGGGCAATAAAACTGTGAAAGTTTATTTCAAAAAAATACTGTACATAGAAGGTATGCGCGATTACCTGCAAATACATACCGAAGACAGCAAAATTATGACATTGCTGAATTTTAAAACAATCCAGGAAATACTGGACCCTCAAAAATTTGTGCGGGTACATAAATCATATATTATTTCGGTAGATAAAATTGATTATATTGAAAACAATACAATTAAAATCAAGGACAAATTAATACCGGTAAGCAATACTTATAAAGTAGCTTTCTTTAATTTACTGAACAAAAAGAATTTCGTTTAACCTTTTTCTGACTGATTTTCTCTCTTTCAAATCTGTAATATAATTTCGAAATCTTTATTTTTGCGCAGTTTAATTAATTCCAATAAACAAAAGTATGAAACAAAGGAAATTGTTTTGCTGCCTGTTTGTTTTGGCTGTATTAACAGGATTGAGTAGTTGCAGGAAGGAAAAAAAAGATGTTTTTTACAACAGAAAATATCTTGATGAAATAAAGGCAGCACGCAAAAATGCATACTTTTTTATGGCGAGTAATGTTGTTCCTGGCGCATCATTTGCCGTTTCTGTAGATGGAAAGCTTGTTTATTCCGAGGGATTAGGTCTTGCTTCGAAAGATTTGGAAGTTCCGGCAACACGTGCAACAAAATACAGAATCGGACAGGTTTCTGAATTATTTACTTCTCTGATTTACCAGATGATGGCTGAAGAAGGAATACTTCATCCTGATTCAACAATTCAAACCTATCTTAAAGATTTTCCTGAAACAAATTACGAATTGAAACTTCGGCACCTTGCAAATCACAGTTCCGGAATACGGACACCTTCATTAAAAGAAAAAGAGTGGCGAGGACTTCATGTTGATCTGCAGCAGGGAATCGAAAATATCAATATTGACTCTCTTTCTGTTCCACCCGGAACAATCCAGATGCTGAGCATGTACAACTACAATCTGCTGGGAGCGGTAATGGAAAAAGCATCCGGTAAAAATTTCCACCAATTGCTTCAGGAATATATTATCGATTCACTTCAAATAGAAAATACAATTGAAGATAATCCGCTTATTCCGATTAAGAACCGCACCAATTATTTCGATCACAATCTTGTATTCCAGGTGGTAAATGCAATATTCCAGGATACAAGGTACAAAGCTCCTTCAGAAGGACTGCTTTCAACTGCAGAAGATTTGGTTAAACTGGGGAATGCGGTTTTATATTCCGATAAGATACCTGAAGGTGTAAAAAGGAGAATGTTTGAGCCGGAAATGCTTTTAGATGGAAAGAATGTTGAACTCGAAAACGGCTGGATGTTGTTGGAAAGCAAAAACGGAACTCCCATTTACGGAAGAAGCGGCAGTATTGCAGGTGGAAGTGCAGCAGTTTTAATTTATCCTGAAGAAAGAATTGTAATTGCCGGTGCCTGTAACATTGATGATGTTCCGGATAAAATTCCCCTTTTTGGTATGGCAAATCATTTCATTAACAATACGAAATCTGATTCTGAATCAGAGTAAGTAATAGTCCGGTTTTAGTGCGAACAGCGGACACAGGTTTGGGATTGTGGCATGACCAGTATCCTTCCAATTGGAATAGGAGATTTACAACGGATACAAATCCCGAAATCAGCATCATTAATTTTGGAAAGGACAGATTTTAACTTGTAAAGTTTATCTTTTGATTTTCGCAGGGCCGCTTCGGTAACGCTTTTGTTGTTAATTGCATCCATTCGGGAAATGCGTCCAATTGCATTTTCAGGTTCCACTGGCAAAGTCAGATCCTTATATTCACTGATGAGTAATTCAGTTTTCCGGATTTCTTCTTCAATGATGATTTTTATTCCTGCTTTATTTAATTCAGGCATTATGAAGAAAAAAGTGATTCCACAAATTCGCGGCGTCTGAATATCTGGAGGTGTTCCATTTTTTCGCCAATTCCAATATACTTTACCGGTATTTTAAACTGGTCTGAAATTCCAATCACTACACCGCCTTTTGCAGTTCCATCAAGTTTTGTCAGTGCCAGTGCAGTAACTTCTGTTGCTTTGGTGAATTGTTTGGCCTGTTCAAATGCATTCTGTCCGGTTGAGCCATCAAGAATCAGCAGAACCTCGTGTGGTGCTCCGGGAACTACTTTATCCATTACCTTTTTAATTTTGGAGAGTTCGTTCATCAGGTTCACCTTATTGTGCAGGCGACCAGCGGTATCAATGATTACCACATCTGCATTTTTATTTTTTGCCGAAGAAAGAGTATCAAAAGCAACAGAAGCAGGATCGGAGCCCATTCTTTGTTTTACAAGCGGCACATCAACTCGGTTGGCCCAAATTTCGAGCTGTTCGATAGCCGCAGCTCTAAAAGTATCGGCAGCACCCAAAACAACTGATTTGCCGTTTTGCTTAAAATGGTAAGCCAGTTTTCCAATGGTTGTTGTTTTTCCCACACCATTTACGCCAACAACCATAATAACATATGGTTTGGCTGTTTCCGGAAGTTCGAAACCTGAAACATCTTCCGTATTATTTTCTTCAAGCAATGCAGCAATTTCTTCCTTCAAAATAGTATTCAGCTCAGCAATTCCCATATATTTATCCCGAAGAACACGCGCTTCAATCCTGCGAATAATTTTTATTGTTGTATCCACACCTACATCCGATGAAATCAAAACTTCCTCGAGGTTATCAAGAACTTCATCGTCTACTTTGGTCTTGCCTGCTACAGCACGTCCCAGTTTTTTAAATACACTTTCCTTTGTTTTGGAAAGCCCTTCATCGAGGTTTTCTTTTTTATTTCTTGTAAAACTTCCGAATAATGCCATTTCTTTCTGGATTAATAGTGGCTAATTTAGCAAATTTTCCTGCAATAAAGATGATATCCTGCAGAATGCAAAAAAAGCCTTCACCACAAGATGAAAGCTTTTTTTGCAAATATGTAATACCTTTGATTTTATTTCTTAAAGTATTCGTTTACATTGTCATTCGGAATCACTTCTTCCTTAAATGTGTAAGCGCCGGTTTTATCTGATTTGACCATTTTAATCACTTTTGAATAGCCTTTACCGGCACCTTTCTGTAATGTTGCAACTGCCTTCTTTGCCATAGCTTATCTTATTTAATTTCTTTGTGAACTGTTACCTTTTTCAATATCGGATTATACTTCTTTATTTCCAAACGTTCAGGAGTATTTTTCCTGTTTTTGGTGGTAATGTATCGTGAAGTACCGGGCATTCCACTGTCTTTATGCTCGGTGCATTCCAAAATTACCTGAATTCTGTTGCCTTTTCCTTTTTTAGCCATTATTCACGATCTTTTAATTTTTTTCTACTAATCCTTTTTCTCTGGCTTCCCGAAGAGCAGCTTGCACACCTTTTTTGTTGATGGTGCGGATTCCTGCAGCTGAAACCGTTAAACTAATCCAACGATCTTCATCCGGAAGATAAAATTTCTTTTTGAACAGGTTTACATCGAACGTCCTTTTAACTCTGCGTTTTGAATGGGAAACATTATTGCCGACCATTGCTTTTTTACCTGTTATCTGACAAACTCGTGACATTTTATTTATTTCTTTAGTGTACTTACTACCACGTTATTTTTACGGCTTGCAAAGAAAAGACTTTTTTAAGAAATAATCAAGCGGTAGTATAAGTTTTTCAATAAACAATTAACAATTAATTGTTAGCTTCTAATCCCGCTCCTGGTTTTCCAGTGAAGCAGTAAATTTATATTTTCGAACAAAATTAACCATAATGCTTTTCAACTCAACAGCATTTCTTGTTTTTCTGCTTATTGTTTTTATTATATACTGGAAATCAGCTGCTGTTTCAAATATTTTGTCAAAATGGGTGTTGTTGGTTGCCAGCTATGTATTTTATGGCTGGTGGGACTGGCGGTTTTTAATTCTGATTTTCATCAGTTCTGCTTCCGATTTTATTATCGGCAGCTATTTATTCCGCTGTGAAAAGCAACAAAACAGGAAGTTACTTTTGTTACTCAGTTTGTTTATAAATCTTGGAATCCTGTTCTTTTTTAAATATTTCAATTTTTTTATCGAATCATTTAGAAACCTTACCGGAAATACTTTTCCCCATAACGGCTGGGATTCATTAAATGTGATTCTGCCGGTTGGAATCAGCTTTTACACCTTTCAAACGCTCAGCTATACGATAGATATTTACCGTCGCGAAATTGTTCCTGCAAAATCAGCACTTACATTTTTTACCTTTGTCGCTTTTTTTCCACAGTTGGTAGCCGGCCCGATTGAAAGGGCGAAAAAGTTAATTCCACAGTTTGAGGTAAAACCTGTTTTTTCCTATCCGCAAGCCACGTCAGGATTAAAACTGATGTTGTGGGGATTTTTTAAGAAAATGGTAATTGCCGATCAACTGGGGGTACTTGCTGATGCTGTTTACGGTGCTCCCCAGAATTTCGGCAGCGGAGCTGTTATTGCAGCTACAGTGCTTTTTGGATTTCAGATTTATTGTGATTTTTCAGGCTATTCGGATATTGCTATCGGCACTGCCCGTTTGTTTGGTGTTGAATTGATGATCAATTTCCGTACACCCTATTTTTCAAGTTCATTTCGTGATTTCTGGCACCGCTGGCACATTTCACTTTCCACCTGGTTTCGTGATTATGTTTATATTCCGCTTGGAGGAAGTCGTGTAAATCAGGTTAATCGTTTTAAAAATATACTTGTAACTTTTATTATTTCAGGTTTGTGGCATGGTGCCAACATTACTTTCCTGATTTGGGGTTTTGTGCATGGTCTGTTGTACGCTTCCGAACAGGTTGTTTCACCACTTTTTCGCCTTCCCCGGAAAATTAAAACCATCTTGGGTGGAATAATAACATTTGTCCTGGTTAATTTCGCATGGTTGTTTTTCAGAGCCGAATCCGGAAATCAGGTTTTACTGCTAATCCGAAAGCTGGCAAATGAAAGTTTAACTGATTTTTCAGGTTTTGCTGAACTTTTAATGAAAACAGGAAATCTAACCGCACCGGCAAGAATGTTGGTTTTTGCTTTTCCATTATTTCTCTTCACTGAGTTTTTTATGGGTAAGAAAACATTTGCCGAACTGGTAAAACATACTCCTGCCCCATTCAGGTGGGGGTTTTATTATTTGCTTGTGATGATGATTTTGTTCTTTGGCGTAATAAAATCAGCGCCACAATTTATCTATTTTCAATTTTGAGGATGAAGAAATTCATAAAATATATTGTTGTTTTTTTGCTTCCCTTTTTTGCCGGAATTATTTTGCTGTTTGTAATTCCTGTAGATAAAAAATTCAGTTACCGGTTTGTAAAAGGTGAATGTGACGACAAAGCGAGCTGGATTTATCATCGTGTTTTTGAAGATGAAAGAAACATTGATATTGTATTTTCCGGCGCTTCTCAAACCGGCAGTGCAATTATGGATGAACGTATTGAAAACGAACTCAGCCGGTTTACCGGCACAAGAATCCATGCAGTAAATTTCGGATATTGCCGACGTGGCAGAGACGTTCAGTATGTCATGCTGAAAGATCTTTTTCAACATAAAAATCCAGAGATTCTTGTAGTGGAAGTTTATGAAGATGAACCTAAAAAAAGCCATCCGGTTTTCCCTTATCTCGCCGGAACTTCTGAACTTTTTAATTCTTTTGTTTTATTTAATCAGCGTTTTCCGGGCTCCATACTCAAAGGTATTGTTGTCCGCTTTGAATACATGAAAACCAGATTCTTTAATTTGAAATATGAATTGCGTCAAAACTTTCCGGCGTTTGGTTACCGCCCATCACAAATCATTGCAGAGACTGAGTGGTTGGATGAAAACCAAAATAACTGGCGAAACCGCCTGAATAAGACAATACCTGCACTTTTACGAAGAACTGAGTTAAATTATTCAAAACATTACCTTGAAAAAATAATTGAACTGGCAGCTCAAAACAATTGTGAAGTTTTGTTTTTGTATTTGCCTGAGTCGGGTTCACACCTGAAATACCCGCTGATAAATGATTACTATCGTCAACTGGCTGATGTAGTTTACATTCCCGACAGCATTATCAACAATAAAACTTATTGGAAAGATGCTACTCATTTTAATGATTCCGGTGCTGAACAGGTATCAGAAATAATTGTTTCGAAACTAAAAGATTTTTACTAACGATTAAAACCAGAGTAATTTCGGTTCAACATTATTACTTTTATGGATTACATTTTTATAGTTGCAGGTATCATTTTCATTGTAAGCGGAATTCTTGGAGCTGTACTTCCTGTGATTCCTGGCCCGCCATTAAGTTATATTGGTTTATTGCTATTGCATTTTACTGAGCACTACCAGTTTACCGAACGTTTTTTGATTATTTGGGCAGTCATTACTGTGGTGGTGTATATTTTGGATTACTTTGTTCCGGTATGGGGAACCAAACGGTTTGGTGGCAGCAGGCGTGGAGTTTGGGGCAGCATGATTGGGCTTATTGCAGGATTGCTTTTTATGGGACCAGTAGGAATTATTATCGGCCCTTTTGCAGGGGCTGTAATTGGTGAACTTACAGCAGGCAAAGATTCTGCTGCTGCATTAAAATCAGGATTTGGCTCATTTATTGGCTTTCTGGCAGGTACAATCCTGAAGTTAATTGTATCGGGAATGATGTCCTGGTATTTTGCCCGCGAATTGTTTCAATTTTGACTACATTAAAAAAAAGACGTTGAATTTTTACGTGTAGCGCAAAAATATCAACGTCATATAGAACTTTTAGTGTTTGGGTAAATATTTTAAAAAACTATTCTATTTTTTAATTGTGGTATCTTCTTCCTGAGAAAATTGAGTTCCCAAATCCTTCAGTTTATCCTTAGGAATGTATTTTTCAGCTCGTGGAAATAAATCATGTTTTTCCTCTTTTAAATGATACTGCACTACTTCGCGCAACACCTTAAGTTTTTTGTTCCATATCGAAGGCTGATACGGATTTTCTTCCTCACTTGTCATTAATACGTTCAACATCAGGGATTGCATTAATTCATCAATCATTTTGTGATGAATAGCAAGGTGCTTTTTGAGCAGAACAATTTTAGAATGATCATCGTCCAGGTCATCGATTAACCTGCTGATTTTCACCTGATGATCAGCCAGCATTTCAGTTATCATTCTATTTTCCATAGAAACAAATTTTAGGTTTCCAACATCAAGTTAATTCTTTTTTCTTTGAGTTTTGCAAAACGTTGCCCCAATTCCACTTGCTTTTCTTTTGAAAGTCTTTTTTCCGCTTCCGGAAATAAATCTTCCTCTTCTTCATCAAGATGATGATTTATAATTTCAGTTAAAACTCCAAATTTAACTTTCCACCGGGGGCTGTCTTTTGGAAAGTCGGCCAAATCGAGCAGTAAAATGTTTAAAACGAAATGCTCCTCCTGTGATTCAAGAGAATCATCTTTTATATCGTCTTTTTTATTGAGTAAACTCAACAATAAATCTTCTTCCAGCTCATGGTGCACA
Organism: uncultured Prolixibacteraceae bacterium; assembly: GCA_963816685.1. Classification (GTDB taxonomy): domain Bacteria; phylum Bacteroidota; class Bacteroidia; order Bacteroidales; family Prolixibacteraceae; genus CAVYUC01. The sequence continues at coordinate 63,229 of CAWFMB010000028.1, forward strand.
TCAAGGTGTTTCTTTAAAATAATAAATTTGGAACTTTCTTTTTTCACCTCTTTAATTATCTGCCGCATTTCATCGTGATGCAGGGTTAATTCTTCTGTGATAGTTTTTGCAGCCATTTTTAACGGTTTAAATTATTATAGATCTTTATTCGTTTTTTGTAAATTGTTAAGATTAACCTTCATTTCCGACAAGGTTTGTCCCCCTTTAATTCCAAAATCCAATGTTCGAATCGGGAAAGGAATGGTAATGTCATTTTCATCATAAGTAGCTTTTATATTTTTAATGCCATCGTGCAAAGCTCTCAGATAATCAGTTTGTTTTTTAAATTCAACCCAGTAGCGAATGACAAAATTGATGGAACTGTCCCCAAATTCCTGGTAATAGAGGTCAATGGGTTTATTTTTTTGCAGGTAACTTATTTTTCTTATTGCTTCGAGAGTTAAATTTTCCACTTTCTGCAGATCATCAGCGTAGCTCACACCCACATTCAAATCAATTCTTCGCTCCTTGTTTACCGTAAAATGGGTATAAACTTCTTCAAAAATCAGGCGATTTGGAATCACCACTTCCTGTCCCTGAAAGGTTGTCATTTTTATGGCACGCAAACCAATAGCTTTAATTGTCCCGTAGTAATCCTGAAATTTAACAATATCACCAACATTTACTGTACTTTTTAAGGTAATGTAAATTCCCGAGATGAAATTGGCCAAAGCATCTTTGAACGCAAATCCAAGTGCAAGTCCCATAATTCCAACTCCGGCCAGTAATGAAGTAACTGTTTTATCGAGGTCTAAAACCCCCAGTGCCACAAATAAACCAATCGTCATAATCACTATTCGTGACAATGATTCAATAAGTTTGTTAATTGCTACATTGTGGGAAAAATGAAAGATTGTTTTTGAGAGAAAAGCTACAACAAGTTTTGAAATAAAATAGAACACCAAAACAACAAGCACAGCGACTATGAAATTAGGCAACATGGCAATGAAAGACTCAATCCAGTTTGCTACTTTTTCAGAAATTATATCGTAAGCGTTGTTTATAGAATTCATTTAATTTTAAAATATACAGAAAAAGCAGGGGAGCCAGGCGGCCCTCCTGCTTAAATCTAACTAAACCTACAAAAATGAACAAGTGTATTAATTTCCCCAATCTCTGACTGATTGTCTGAATTCATTATATTCTTCTTTTAAATCTTCTCCCCATTCTTCAGTATTATCACCAGCGTTTTCGCTCCATTCCTGAATATCTTTTTTCAATTGCCGGCTTTCCTGACGCAAATTGTTAAAAGCCTCTTTAGTTTCGTTGCTAACATTATCACCAGCTTCTTCAATATCATCACCTAATTCCTCCAGCCTGGCATCGAAATCATTGATTTCACGTTCAACCTTAGAAGAAAATTCAGGATCATCATCCGATATATTATCTAAATCTTCTCTTAATTCGCGAACTTCGTTATTAATTTTTTCCTGTGTGTCATTCATTTCATCCTGTGCATCATTCACCGTCTCTTCCGTATCATTGTTTGTAGTGCGGGGTGAATTATTGCAAGAGTAAAAGGCTCCTGAAAATAACAGAGCTACAATTGGTATCGCTATCATCCACTTTTTTGTTTTCATCTTTTTTACATTTTACAATTAGTTCATTTGTCACTTTATAAAATGGTGCCAAAAATCTTATTATCCATCAGACTGAATATATATTATATTGATTATAAAGGTATTGAATAATCCAATTATTAAAAATCCTACTCACCGAAACTTACCATGCAACCCCACTTTTATGTAGATTAATTTTCTCAGTGTGGGGAATTGTTCAACATAAGGTATTAAAAAAACAAAAGTTAATATTGTTTGTAAAAAAATGAGGAATTAAACCTCAGATTGGGGATAACAATTCCCAACTAAAGTTTTATATATTATTTATACTAACCTGCCAAACAGACAATACACTTGTAAAATTGGTGAAAATCAAATTATTATAAAAAAGACAGAAATAATTGGCATAATTTTATAAGTTACGGAAGCTATAAAATAACGTAATCGAATTAACATGAAAGTTGCCGGAATTATTTTACTTGTGTTAGGAATCGTTGGACTTGTTGTATTTGGAATACAAGCCCTGGGTGATTCCGAAAGTTTTAGCTTTCTCGGAATGGATATAGCAGTTAGCAGTGCTAACTGGACACCTGTAATTATAAGTGCAGTTGTTGCTGTTATCGGACTTATTTTAACAGTCAGCAGAAAGAAATAGATAATCAGTCATACGCCATAACAAATTATAAAAGGGCCCGGTGAAAAAATCGAAACGAATTTTTACAACAGTAGTAATAATTATTGCCGCTGTAATTTTCCTAATCATAGCCGGGTCATTTTTATTTTCCCGTCTTGCAAAAAAGAACATCCGCGGATTAAAATTTGCTTCACTGGAATTAAGCAGCCAAACCATTGAAACCAACCTGCTTAAAAGACAGATAACTTTAAAAGATGCTGATTTAAAAGCTGCCGGTACTCATAATAATGTTGTAATTCCAAACGCAAAACTTTCAGGAATTCATCTTATCCATTTAATTTTAAGTAACGAAATTGTGGTTAATAAATTTACTGTTTCAGGACCAACGATTAACTTTTACGGAAAAAACGACAGTGAATCTCCCGCAGATACCACAAGGAAAGAAAAAAGAACTGTATTAATTAAACATCTGGAAGTACCGGAATTGGAAATTAATCTGCTTACAGAACAAAAAGATAAACCTGATACTACTTTTTCTGCAGTTTTAGATATTGATATCCGGCAATTAACAACCGATAGTGTACGACACGGCAATTATGCCTTCGGAAATGTGTTTTTAGATGAAGTGGATTTAAAAATTAGTAAAGGCTTTTTTGCACTGAAGAAAAACTTATACTCACTGTTCTTCAACAATATCCGGTTTAATTCAGAAAGTCGGGAATTAAATGTGGCTGAATTAAATATTACATCTCAACATTCAAAATTCGAGATTGGACATATAACCGGTGTTGAAACATCCTGGATTAACATGCAGATTGACAGTTTAAAAATAAAAGAAATTGATTTACATGCTGCATTAAAGGATACAGCCGTAATTTTTGAAAAGTGCAGTATTAATAATTTTGATATTGAAGTCTTTAAAGATAAACGACTCCCCTTTCCTGAGAAACCGGATACAAAACTTCCAATGGATATGATTAAAGGATTACCATTTGCTCTTCATTCCGATTCTGTTTTAATTGAAAACGGCAACATTAAATACGAACAATTTGTGAAAAATGCAGATGAAGCAGGTTCAATATCATTTAACAACCTTAATGCAAAATTTACGAATGTAAGTACCATTGACAGTCTGATCAAAGGAAAAACCACACTTTCGGCCCGCGCAAATATAATGAATAAGGCCACTTTGAATGCGGATTTTGTTTTTCCAAATCCAAAATATAATGAACCTTATCAGGCCAGCGGAACTCTTGAACCAACTCCGGCAACCATTTTTAATCAGATAATCAGACCAGTTGCGGCAGTGAAAATTAATAGCGGCCAGATTAAACAACTGGCTTTCGATTTCAGGTATAATTACACAAGTTCAACCGGAAATTTAATTTTTAAGTACGAAAACCTTGATTTCACCATGTATAACAGAGAAGACAATTCAGAAGAATCCATCAAATCTTTTTTTGTTGATGCAATTGCCGTAAGAAATGATAATAGAGAAGGCGATTCATATCAGAAAGGTGAAATTTCGGCTGAACGAAACGTAAAAAAATCAGTGGTTAACTATTGGTGGTTATCGTTGTTTAGCGGAATAAAAAGCGTTGTTGTGGTTTTTAAATAGCATTCGTAACTTTAAAAAGATAAATACTTATGTTGAATTTTTCAAAAGAAGATAAATTCAAATAAATTTCGAAAGATACAATGCATAAAGTCCTAAGTTATATTCACAGGATATATAAAAGTATGGTTTACAGTATCGCTTTTATTCCAACATTAATGATTTTCTGTTCATTAATACTGGGGCTTTTAATCTTTAATTTAGAAAACAGCGGTTACACCAGCCAACTTCGGGATTCATTAAAAATGTTTCTGATTTTGGAAGCCGATAACGCCCGGATGATTTTAACCACAATTATTGGTGGCATTATTTCCCTCACTGTGTTTAGCTTTTCAATGGTAATGGTAGTATTAAACAGGACTTCAGCATCATTGTCTCCCCGTGTTCTCCCACAACTTGTAGCGCAAAAGTTTCACCAGATTGTGCTGGGTTTCTATATGGGTACAATTGTTTTTTCACTTATACTCATTATTAAAATTGGTTCAGGAATCAATCTGCCTTCATTGGGGATTCTTCTCTCAATGATTTTTGCTGTTCTTTCCCTTGGGCTTTTTATCTATTTTATTCATTCTATTTCCCAATCCATTCAAGTTGAAAATATTCTAACCGATATTTTAAAACGGACCAGAAATCAAATCAAAAAAGTAAAAAAACAGAAATTAGCAAACAATTTGATACAAAAAGAAAACATACAAAATTGGTGGAAAGATGAAATAGTTGCTGATAAAACAGGATATTACCAGGTTGTAAATATCCGGGGAATTTTAACTTTTCTGCGTAATCATTCCCTTCAAATTGAAATTTGCTTCTATTCGGGTCAATTTATTAAAAGTGGAACTGTACTTGTAAAAATTAACAAAGAACAAGTACCTTTCAACATTAAGAAAACAATTCTTGAACATTTTATCTTAACCAACAGTGCCGATGATGAAGATCAGTATTATTTTGGAATGCGAAAAATAAGTGAAATTGCAGTAAAAGCTTTAAGTCCGGGAATAAATGATCCGGGTACAGCATTAAAAGCGATACGTTTTTTAACCTTACTTTTTGAAGAAGTTTTAACTGCCGGCACTTATCTGTTCTTTATGGATAAAAAGGAAGAAATACGCTTATTGCAGAGGCTTCCGGACATAAACATTCTTCTTTTTGATTGTATAACACCTGTTCGGCAATATGCTGAAAATTCTTTGGAAATACACGTTGCGCTTTATGATTTCTTTCATGCTGTTTTAAAAATGAATGTAAGGGAATTTTCTGATACAATTACTGCACATTTAGCAGCTCTGACTGAAACCACCGAAAACCAACTTCAAAACACAAGCGACAGGAAAATCATTAATGATATTATCCTAAAAATAAAAAAACTTCCGGTTGCAAATGTTGATTCACTGAAGTCTCTGCCTGTGCAAACGAATAAATAAAAATCTGTAAAGTAATAACATCTTGCAGATCAATTGCGTTAAATATTTATTGAAAAATCAAAACAAATGAGGTTTAGAATTGTATAAATTAGAGAATAAAGATGAAAGTGATATTTTATGAATGAAGTCACATATATGAGATTGAAGGGAAATCAAAATATTTCGGAGGATAAGTTAAAACTCAGGCTTAAAAACCTGGACAAAGATAAGTTATCAAAGCCGGAAGAAATTAGAAATGAACTTATCCGGCTCATCCATGAGAAAACCGGAAAATCAAGAGAAGAAATCCTGAAAGAAATTAATAATCTGGAAGAATAGTCTTTATCTAATTTAGCTTTTGAATTTCAAACGGAACAGCAAATTTAGCCGGTCTATTTTTGTGATGGTAAAAAAGTGAATACTGGCGGGATAATTCGACTCCAAAATAAAAAATAATAGAAACAAAATAAATCCAGACTAAAATTACCACAAATGAACTCGCCGCTCCGTATATTACTCCCATACTGCTATTTCCAACTATTATTCCAATTAAAAGTTTTCCGATAGCAAATAAAATGGATGAAAATATTGCTCCAAACCAACTTGCACTCCAATTAACATGTACATCGGGTAAATAGCGGAATATAAGAGCAAATACAGCAGCAATTACTGTTAACGACAAGCCAACATTAATAAATTGAGCAATTACAACAAAATTGAAACTTAAATGTGCATTAAGGAAATCTTTTAAAAAAGCAATTGAAGCATCAATTATTAATGAAATCAACATAACAAAACCAAGACACAAAATTACACCAAATGAGAGAATACGGGTTTTTAGCAGGTTTAAGAGCCCCATTTTAAAGTTCGATTTCACCTGCACCCTCCAAATAAAATTAATAGACAACTGCATGATACTAAACAAAGTAGTTGCAGAAATCAGAAAAAACAAAATTCCCAGGATAGTTCCGGTATCGCTTTTTTCGGCCAGGTTGTAACTATCAATTGCATTCCTTAGAACTTCTGTACTGTCGGCTCCAATGAGTTTGTTTAACTCGTCAAAAAGTTTATCGCGGATTGCTGCATCGCCGGTAAAGTATCCAAAAATTGAAATGATTATTATTAAAATCGGAGCCATCGAAAAAATAGCAAAGTATGCAGTTGTACCGGCGAGTTGCACCGGTCTGTTCGTTCCGTAATTTGAAATTGATTTCTTAAAAATCTTAAAACTTTCTTTCAACCTTCGCCTTACTTTTTTCTCCGCCATAATTTTGAAATTTTCACCCTAAACTTCAGAAACGATCTTCGATAGTTTATTTTTTGATTATGTAAACCCCTACTGCTTAAAAGATAAGCAAAAGGCTTCAAACTATCAATGTTCCGCATTATAATCTTAATGATTGCTATAAATGGAATAACAACGAGCATTCCGGCTATTCCCCAAATCAGGTTGCCAAATAACAGGCCAAGAATTATGGTTAGAGCATTTAAACTTACATTGCCTCCAACAACATTTGGTGTTATAATATTATTTTCGAGAAACTGAACGATTATAAACATTATTACCACCTGGATAGCTGTGTTTAAAGGATGCGGCATGGAAATCAGTACGTAAAAAATCGGTATCAATGCACCTATTAAAGTTCCGAAGTAAGGAATAAGATTTAAAAGGGCTGCTCCGACTCCCAGCACCAATGCATGCGGCACACCTATAATGGTTAAGCCAAGAGTATTTAATACAGATAAAATAAGTACTACACCTAAAAGTCCTGCAAGGTAACGGTTGGCAACTGTTGATACTTCACGTAAAATATTTAAGGCTTTTAACTTGTGCTTTCGTCCTACAAGTCTGAAAATAAAATAAGCTATTTTTGTCCTGTAAAACAAAAGGAAAAAAGTTAAAACCGGTAAAATAAAAATTTGAAAAACTGTAGTCGCTGTTGAAGAAACAAAATTTCCCGAACCTTCAGAAAGACTCCCGGTAAGGGTACTGACAGCCTTATCAATGTAATAATCCATTGTCCTCATGTTTACTCCAAACTTCCTTTCAATCTTTTCTTTGGGAGAATCACTTTTCTCTACTACTTTTTCTTTGATTTCCTGCAAATCTATTTGAACCTTCGACACTTGGACAGAAAAGTAAAATGCGATTATAATCACCACAACCAGCGACATTATAATAACCATGAGAACGGAAATAATTCGATGAAATCCCATTTGTTCAATTCTCCAAACAACTGGTAATAAAAGGTAAGAAAATAATACACTTATTGACAGGGGAATTAAAACATCCCGCGCTAAAATGATTCCCAACAAAAACAACGAAACAATAAAGAGGCTAACTGCTGTTTTAAGCAAGACCTGATTTTTCATAAATAATTTTTAAGACAATAATCAGTATCCTGAAAAAATTATGCCACAGCACAAATGAAAAGTCCGGAACATCTTGAATTCAGTCAATTCCGGCAAATGCAATTTAAAGCAGCCCGAAAATAAGGTTATCTAAAAAGACATGGATAGAAGAAGACCTTTTTCAAAAAACCTTTATTATGTGGATTAGGTAACCCATTTGAGGAAAATGATACACACATTTCCCCATGAACAAAAGAAAACAGGAATCTGAAAATTATTTTAAAATACCTGTAAAACCTTATGTTCTGTGGAGTTTAGAAAATAAAATCAAATTATCTTCTTTCAATATAAATTTGGCAGGATTTTTCAATAAGTAATCAGAAGTTTAAACATAATCAATTGCAGTTTAATTTATTGATTTTTATACAAAATAAATAAACAAATGAATAACAATCAGTACAGTTCACTTTCAGAAGCTACAGAAGATTTGAAGAAAAAAGGATATACTGCAAATTTCAGGGTAAATGAAAATGGAAAACTTACCAACAGCAAAGGAGCAGAATTTGAACCTTCGCAGGTAAGGCTGGAAGAGTTTCATCGTTTTGAAGGCGATTCCAATCCTGCCGACAGTAGTATTCTGTATGTGGTAAAAACCAAATCAGGATTGAAAGGAACTGTTATTGATTCTTATGGTGCTGATGGTTCAGAAATTACTTCAACATTTATGAACAATACTGATCAGAAAGAATATGATGATTAACAATCAGAAAATTTAAATATGGATAAAAATGAAATAAAAAATGATTTGCAAAAGATAATTGACATTTGCAATGATGGAGTTGAAGGATATGAAACTGCTGCAGGTAAAATTGATGATAACAGCATGAAAACCCTTTTTCTAAGACTCTCTCAACAACGAAAGGGATTTATTGAAAACTTAAAAAATGAAGCACTGACAATGGGTATTGAATTTAATGGCAACGGTACAGCAAAAGGATTTTTCCATCGGACGTGGCTGGCTACCAAATCTACTTTTAGCAGCGATAAAAGAGATAAGGTAATCGAAGAAGCAATGTCGGGTGAAAAAAAAGCCCTTGAAGTATATTCAAAAGTTTCAGCCGATCCTTCAGTGCCGGAATACCTGCAAAAAATACTCGAAGAGCAGGAACGTTTAATTAAAGTAGCTATCCAGCAATTACATGGATTACTTGCAGAATAAAATGAAAATTTGAACACCTTTCTACAAAACCCGAAAGGATCAAACACAGATAGATATTAATGTTTAACTAAAAATTTTAAAAGATGAGTGCAACAACAGACAAGATGAAAGGAAATTGGAACATTATTAGTGGAAAGCTAAAACAGAAGTACGGTAATTTAACCGACGATGATTTAAAATACACCGAGGGCAAGGAGGATGAAGTTATTGGCCGTATTCAAAAAAAGACTGGTAAAACACGAGAAGAAGTCAGCAAATTCATCGAAAATGCCTAGATTTCCGAAATAAACCAGGTAACCTTAAATGCCTGGTTTTTTTAATCCTTCAGAAAAAAATACACAACAACAAATAACAACACATGGAAAAGTTAAAAGGTAAAAAAGTGGCCATTCTTGCCACCAATGGCTTCGAAGAATCGGAACTGTTTAAGCCTAAAGAAGCACTTGAAAACAGTGGTGCCGAAGTTGATATAATAGCTCCTGAAGATGGACAAATCAGAGCATGGAACCATGGTAACTGGAGTAAGGAAATTAAGGTAAATGTTACTGTTGATAAAGCCGATGCCAATAAATATGATGTATTGGTTTTGCCGGGAGGAGTAATTAATCCGGATAAATTAAGAAGAAATCAGGCAGCAGTAAAACTTGTTTCCGGTTTCTTTGATAAAAATAAACTTGTAGCTTCTATATGTCATGGGCCGCAAATGCTAATAGAAGCTGAAGTAGTAAAAGGACGCACCATGACCTCGTTTTCTTCAATTAAAAAAGATTTACAAAATGCAGGTGCAAACTGGGTGGATAAAGAAGTGGTTGTAGACAACAAACTTATAACATCCAGAAATCCGGGTGATTTGGATGCCTTCAATAACAAATTAATTGAAGAAATTGCTAAAATCTGATTTATTTGGAAACTTAAAAATAGATGTTATGCCTAATAAAAAAAATTCATCACGTATTAAGAATGAAAAGCAATATGAGGCTTTACGCGACAAAGGATACAGTAAACAAAAATCTGCCCGTATTGCCAACACCAAAAATTCAGGTGAAAAAGGTGGCAAAAGTGAAAAATATGAAGAGCGTTCGAAAAAGGAACTTTATGATAAGGCAAAACAGGTTGGTGTTGAAGGACGCAGTAAAATGTCAAAAAAAGAACTTATTAAGGCACTGCGGAATAGTTAGTCCATCCTTTAAACTTTATTTCCTGTTTTCGTTGCCGGCAGGTGTTTATAAAACTTTAGAATGAAAGAAAAGCAATTTCCGGAATCGCTGATTTATGTCAGCGATTATTCTGACGGATTTAACAGGATTAAAAAAGATGATAACTTCCTGTATGTTGATTCACAGGGAGAAACAATATCCAATCCGGAAACAATTGAACGTATACAGAATCTTGTAATTCCACCTGACTGGAATGATGTATGGATTTGCAAAAATCCAAAAGGGCATGTTCAGGTTACAGGTAAAGATTCGAAAGGACGAAAACAATATCTTTATCATTCCGAATGGATTGATTATTCAAAACAGATAAAATATGATGAATTAAAAACCTTTGGCAAAAAGCTAGGCAGAATCAGAATGCAGCTTAAAAAAGATTTGCGCCGGAGAAAATGGGATAAAAAGAAAGTTACTGCTCTTGCCATAAAATTAATGGACGAATTGTACCTGCGTGTGGGAAATACATCCTACATGAATGAAAATGGAACATATGGATTAACCACATTGAGAAAAAAGCATTTAAAGGAGGAAAAAAAAAGCTTGCTTCTTAAATATACTGCTAAAAGCGGAAAACTCAGAAAAATAAAAATAAGTCATCCCACATTAAAAAAACAGTTGAAGAAATGTTCCGAATTACCAGGCTATGAAATATTCCGTTATCAATCCGGCAAAAAATACGTTCCGATAAAATCGCAGGATGTAAATGATTATTTACGCGAAGTTTCAAAAACAAACATTACAGCGAAGGATTTCAGAACCTGGGGAGGAACAGTTTTAGCAGTAAAACTTGAACCATTGGCGAAGAAAATTTGCAATGAAAATCCACGTAAAAAGCCGGAACCAACTTTGGTGCGACTGGTGGCTGAGCAATTAAACAATACAGTTGCTGTTTGCAGAAAATATTATATTCACCCAAAAGTTCTTGAGGTTGCAGTGAATGAAAACCTGAATGATTACAGACCCAAAAGGCCCAGCAGAAGCCGGCTCTATAACCAAAATGAAATAACCGTTCTGAATATTTTAAACGATAAAATTATTAGTTAAAGCAAAACTGCCGCATTTCCAGATGCAATATAATTGTAAATGAAAAGTACGACAGCTTTTCTACAGAGAAAAACGAGTACCGGATATTAATTTGAAGTAGTTCCGGAATAAAACAACCACCTACAGCAACAGCAGCAATAACAGGATTACAATAATAGCACCTCCTGAAATATAAATTCCGGGGCCAGCTTCACCTTCTCCGGTTGCATTTGCATTTGCATTTGCATCAGCATTTGCTTTACTATAATCTTTTAAATCCTTTTTGATTGTCCGGACTTCCTTACGAAGTTCTTTTTTCTCTGAAGAACTTAGTTCAGACAGATCCATCGCCTTAATTTCTTCAAGGCGATCCACAAGGCCATTCACTTCGGCAGCTACTTCAGTTTTGGTTTCAGTAACTGCGACATTACTTTTTTCCTCTTCAGCACCCGATTGTGCAGGAATTGTTAACAACAACAGAGATGCTGCCATTAGACTCAAAATTGAATTTTTCATTTTAAAAAAATTTTAATTAACGATAAATTTACTTCATGTGAAATATGTATGATCTCACTCTTTTTCATTTTGTTGCTCTGAAAAATCTATTGAATTATTCAATCTTTTGCTCAATGCTTCAATAAATGCATTTTTGAAAATGTTCCAGATTGTTGGCCACACTCCTATATCCGGATTATTCAAACTTCCTTTTAATGGAATCTGGGTAGCCAATTGTTCTTTAGGCTGGTTTTCGAAAATTTCAGCAACACCTGCAACCAATGTTTCCCAGGCTTTCTGAAAGAAATTTCCTTCCTCTTTATCCAAACTTATTATTTTAAGGTTTTCCATCACTGGCTTTACATAACCGGTTAATTTGGCGTCATCTACTACAATTTCTGTATACAGATTGAAAGTTCCGCTTTCCACATCAGCATTTGCATACGCTTTTATAAAATCGTTTAAAGCTGTCATATCAATATTTTCAAATTCAAAATTCAAATCCAAATCCGGAACCTTTTTTAATACATTGAGTTTTGCATTTGCGTTAAAATTTCCACCACCAACCGAAGTCCCTGTAGCTTCCAACTCTGAGGGCAATGCTATTTCTTTAGATTCAATATTTGTTAAATTTGTGGCCAGCAAATGCAAATTTTCAACAGACACATTTACCTTCGGATTTGTACTAAAATCCTTGTAAGCAATGTTTCCGTGATTGATTTCAAATCTGTTAATTCTCAAGGGTATCAAATCTTTCAATGTTTCTGTCCAATCTGCTTCCGAACCATTCTGTTTTGTCTTACCTTGTTCAACTACAAAATTCACATCAGGTCGATTCAAAATTATTTCGCCAACAATTGACCCTTTAAATAATGCTTTCCAATGTACAGAAAGATCAATTTTTGCAATAGTGATAAATGGTATCGATATACTGTCCTTTTCTTTAACAATGGTAACACTGTCAATTACATAGGCGCCCCTGAAAAGGGCAAGATCAATATCTTCAACCGAACCACTGTATCCTTCAAGATTTTGTAAAGTTCTGTTTACATAATCTTTAATTAAAAACGGCAACGCAATTCGAAATCCAATTAAAACTCCTGCTATTGCTAAAATCCAAATCCATTTCTTTTTCATAAAATGTTGTTCAAATTTTAATCTCACTTATGCCGGCAAAAACAATTTCGCAAGAAAAATTTTATGAAATTTCATTCATTACTCCGATTAACAATTGATATTCTTCAAAACAAAAAGTGAACAATTTTGAGGATATGAGATACTTCTGTTATTTTATTCAGAATAAAAAGCTTATTTACAGAAACTTAAACCTGGATGTAAATATTTTTCATAATTTTGGTAAAATAAAATAAGAATCAAAGAGTGTAGAAGATCTTCCCAACTTTTGGGGAAAATATAATACTGCACCTGTTTTTCAGATTATCAAATGTTCTATTCATCAGCCAAATAATAGCACTTTGAAATATGAATTCCTTACATAAATTCGGCAAAAACAAATTAATAAACTTCGTGTTTTATAAAATAACTGATATTGGGCCGGTAATATAGATTCAGAATACAGAAACTTTCCGGTTAAAAGGATTTGTTTGATTAATTAATGCGCTTTCTAAAAATAATAGTTATAGGTTTTCTGACCCTGATAGCAAGCATGCAATTGCTGGCACAGGAAAACTATGAAATTCGCAAGGTAAGTTTCAGAGGAAACAAAACCTTGGATAAAGAATTTCTAATAAGCCGAATGGCAGTAAAAGAAATTTCATACCTGGAAAAACTTTTAACAAAAAAGGAACCAACACTTTACAACGAAGAACTTATTGATCTTGATCTGGAACGGTTAATCCGGATTTATCAAAGCGAAGGATTTTTAAATGTTGATGCATCCCTTCAACCTTTAAAAGTGAATGACAAAAAGGAAACCGTAAGAATTACATTCGAAGTGGAAGAAGGTCCACCTGTATTAATAGATAGCATTTCTTTTAATATTACGGAAGAAATGAATCATGTAGATAATGATTCGCTGATTGAAAAAATCAGAAAAAAGCTTCAGCTGGTAAAAGATGAAAGGTTTCGTGATGAAGCAATTAATGAAGATATCCAGGAAATTGAAGATGCATTTAAAAGCCTTGGATATGCCTATGCCAATGCGAGTTACAATTTAAATCTAAAACCTGAGGAGCACATCACCAGCATTAATTACACTATTCAGCCGGGGCCGAAAACTTTCATTGGCGAAACAACCATTTCTGGTAATGAAAATGTTAAAAAAGAATTTATCCGGAAACAACTAAAATACGAAAAGGGACAATTATACGACCAAACTCTACTGAATAAAACACGTCAGAATCTGTACCTTTTGCAATTGTTCAGGGTGGTTTCAGTTTTACCGCAAAAAAATGCTGAGACACGAAAAAGCCCGATTCCTGTAGATATTTATGTGGAAGAAGCTCCCCGGTTAACAACCCGTTTTGGTGCAGGTTATGGCACCGAAGAAAAATTCCGGACTTTTGTTGATTTAACGTACCGAGGATTTTTGGGAGGAGCACGCCGGGTAAATCTTTTTGCAAAACATTCTGCCCTCGAACCATACAATGTTCAGTTACGCTGGATTCAACCACAGTTTTTGGGATTGGATGGTTTTTCTGTCTCGTTAAATCCGTACTTAAAACGAAATGCAGAACCAGGTTACAATACACGTACATATGGTATTAATGTTCCATTTGGTTATATTTTCACCTCTTCAATGACAACCCGTTTAACTTATTATTATGAAGATGTGGAACAACGGATTGAACCTGGAGATGAAGAATTTACCGATTATGAAAGTGATAAATTTCCATACAAAAAATCAGGAGTGTTACTGGGGACAGTTTTCGACAATTCAGAACCCCAGTTTTCGCCCGAACGTGGCATCAGGGCTTCAGTAGGCTTTAAGGTAAACGGACATATTTTTGGAAGTACGTTCAACTATACCCGGCTTTGGGGCGAATTCAATACCTATTACGAAATTGGAACTGTTGTACTTGCATACCGGATTATGGCAGGAGGAATTACTTCAGCCGACACCAGCGGTTTTATTCCTGTTGAAGATCGGTTCTATTCCGGTGGCAGTAATTCAATTCGCGGCTGGGCCCGTTCACAATTAGGGCCAAAGCGGGAAAGCGGAACTCCGCTGGGTGGCAAAACCATTTTCGAAAGTAATTTCGAAGTACGTTATCCCCTTTTTTGGCGACTAAGTGTTGTAGGATTTTTTGAAGCCGGAAATGTTTGGAGACCTTCTTATGCCTATCATCTTAACGATTTAGGTTATGCAGCCGGACCGGGACTAAGGATAGAAACACCAATCGGTCCGGTGCGTTTTGATGTTGGGTTTCCACTTTGGAACAAAAAAACAAGTCCTCAGTTCTTTATAAGTGTAGGACAAGCATTTTAATATGAAAAAAGGAATTAAATATATATTGAAATTTCTTGGTTGGTTTTTCCTCGGAATAATTTTTCTGTTACTGCTGGTTACTTTGCTCATTCAAACAAGTCCGGTGAAAAATAAAATAGCACGGATAGCAGAAAACCAGGCAGCCAAATTTATCAATGGAGATCTTACCATTGGCCGGATTGACGGTAATTTCTTTTCAAGCCTTTCTCTTGAAAATGTGCTGTTGACTTATGAAAATGATACTGTTGCATTTATTGAAGAACTGGCTGCAAATTACAATCTTTGGTCGTTGACTAATGGAACGCTGGATATTCAATCGGCGGCAATTGACAAACCCTATTTTTTTGTGAAACAATATAAAGATTCAACCTGGAATGTGCAAAAGCTAATGAAACCCACTCCCGAAAAAACGGATACTGCAACTTCAGGTGGGATGGATGTTATTCTGAAAAATTTCAATATAATCGACGGGAATATAAAAATAAATGCACTGGATACTGTTTTTCCACGGCAGGTACAAAATTTAAATACAGACCTTTCTTTACGAATGGTGGGTGACAGGCAAACAGCAGATTTAAATAATTTTACGTTTTCCACTGTAAATCCTGATTTCAATGTAAATCAACTCAATCTTGATTTTTTACGCGATTCGGATCACATTGAGGTAAATGATTTTCTCCTGAAAACAACAGAAAACCAGATTACAGGTTCGGCAGAATTTGAAACTGAACCATATAAAAAAGGAAAAGCACATTTTGAAACTACAGCTCTGCAATTGGCTGAATTTAAATATTTCATAGCAGATTTTAATTTGCCGGCAAAACCTGTTATAAAAATCGATGCAAGCCTCGACAAGGATTCAGCCTACTTAAATGTTGATTTAAAAGATCAAGCCCAGCAAATTGCAATAGATGCATCTTTTGCAAATCTTGTTGAATATTTAACCGGCGATTCAACAATTCTGCTGAGTTACGATGTGAACGGGAAACTGGATAACATTGAACTGGCACACTGGCTTGGCGATTCAGAAATGGATTATTACATCAACGGAAAGTTAAATACCCGGGGCCATGGGATTGAACCTGCCGATGCAAGTTTAACTTTTATAGCCGATTTTAGCGAAACAGTGGTGGAAGACAAAAAATTCAGGGAAATACTTGTCGATATTGATCTTGACCATGGAAATTTAAGTGGAATTGTAAGTGGTGACGGAGAATTTGGTAAATTCAGGCTTGACCCGGATATTCAAAACATGCTGGAACATCCTGTTTACCGCCTGGATTTATCCACAGAAAACCTGAACCTGGCTGTGCTTTTGGGAAACGATAGTTTAAGTTCGAACCTGAATCTAGATGCAACAATCAACGGCCGGGAATTTGACCCCGATAAACTTTCTGCAAATGCCGAAATTGTATTTTCTGATTCACGTTTCCAGGATATAAATATTGACACTTTAATTGCCGACGTTCAATACCGGAATGAAAATGTCCGGATTGATACACTCTGGTTGAAAACAGATTCAGTTACGCTTGCAGCTAGCGGTAATTACAACATGAATTCAAGTTCTGATATTCAGCTAACTGCAAAAATTGATGGAGTCAGCGCATTTAAAAGTTACATTCCGTTGGAAGGTTTAAAAACCAGCGGAAATATTGACGCACAACTAACCGGAACTGCCGATTCGCTTCACCTTAAAGCAACTGTGAACCTGGATGAAACTCAATTTCAGGATTTGAAACTTTCGGAGTTGCAACTTGATGCGGAAGGACAGATGACAAAAACAGATACAATTTTTGATGCCCATATTGTTGCATATGATTTTATTTCCGGCGATTTTAAGCTCGATTCACTGTCAGCACAAGTTAACGGTACTCCTGATTCAGTGTTTCTGGAAGCCAGTGTTGCCAATAAGGATTTAAACACACAAATTGAAACAGGAGTAGTTCCAGGAGATAAGTTGAGATTGAATGTTTCCGACTGGCAAATCGAATATAAAAACCAGCAGTGGGCGCTGCAACAGGCACCTGCGATTATCGAAATTGATTCGGTAAACTACACTGTTCAGAATTTCAGACTGGCATCTCAAGGCACTGACAGTTTGCAATATGTTTTTGCCGAAGGAAACATAAGTCGTAAGGGACAGGAAGATTTTAAACTTGAAGTTGCAAATATCAACATCGGTGAATTATTGAATTTGCTTAATGTGGATACAGAAGCATCCGGCAAACTTGATTTGAATATGAATGTAACCGGAACTGCTGAAAATCCAAATGTAGCTGCAAATTTCAATATGGATGGCGCAACCTTAAATGAATACAGTTTTACCGATTTCCACGGAAATTTTAATTACGAAAACGAAAAGTTATCAGCAGATGCTTTAATTGTACCGCAAGACAGTGGAAGGTTTGATTTAAAAGCAGAGGTTCCGCTTCAGCTTAACCTCGATACAATGGGTTATAATTTCGATGATAACGCACCGCTCGATGCGCATCTTAACGTAAGTAATTTTTCACTTGGAGTATTGCAAACTTTTAACATTGCAGGCGATATCAATGGATTTATTGAAGGAAAGATAGATGTTACAGGAACAGTAAAGGAACCTGATCCGAAAGGAAATCTAAGACTTGTAGATGCATCGTTTGCATTTGATGAATATGGAATTGACTATAACCAGATATTGTTGAATGTTAGATTTTCTTCGCGATAAAATAAAACTGGATACATTGTTTATCAGAACAGAAGATGGATATCTCAGCGGCACTGGTCAGATTGATTTTAAATCTGCTTTTTATGAAGGAAAAATTAATCAATCACAAATTAATTTCGATTTTAATAAATTTAATCTGGTTAACCACCCGCAGTTTAATATGCAGGTAAGTGGCAATGCAAGTCTCGGCGGAGAAGAAGGGAATGTGGTTTACGACGGGGATTTAAAAATTCCGCAGGCCGAAATCTATTTACCCACAGTACTTGGAATGATGGGAAAAATGAACATTCCTGAAATCCCGAAACCTATCCTTGTGCAGGAAGTGGAAAATATGACAATTTCTATGGATACACTAGATATTCAAACTTTTGAACCCGTAACACCCGATACTGTCGAATTTAACTATTTCAATAATCTTGAAGGTAACCTGCGTATCCGGATTCCCAAAAACACCTGGATTAAAAATGAAGACATGCGGATTGAAATTTCAGGTGAACTTGAATTAAGAAAAAGCAGTGAATTTTTTGAATTGTTTGGGACAGTGAGTGTTGTACGTGGTCAATATGATTTGTTGGGAAAAACCTTTGTGATTAACGAAGGTTCAATTAATTTTCAGGGAGGAGAAGAAATGCTGCCACAATTAAATATAACTGCTTCTTACACCTTTCGCAATGCCCAGAAAGCTGAACAGGAACTTACGGTTAATATTTCGGGTACAGCAGAAGAGCCGGAAGTTGATTTTAAACTCGATGGCAGCGCAATCAGCGAAGGTGATGCTCTTTCGTACATCGTTTTTGGAAGAAGCCTGAATGAATTATCCATGTCGCAGCAGGATAATGTGCAAAGTTCGGGCGGTGGAAGCCTTGCAGAAAAAGCCGCTGCCTCCGTGTTATCTTCCCAGCTTACCAGCTTTTTAGGCAACAAACTGAATGTGGATTATATTGAAGTAAAAAGTGAGGGTGGATTTGATAAGGCAACTGTAGTTGTGGGAAAATACATTACAAACGATTTATTTGTAAGTTACGAACAGCGGTTTGGCGAGGTGGATGAAAAAGATATGGCAAAATATGAAGTAAAACTTGAATATGAACTTTTCCGTTTCCTGTTTTTTGAACTGAATAATTCAACAAATGACAGTGGTTTTGATGTTATTGTTAAATTCGATGTGAAATAAAACGGAGATAATCTTAAAAGGTGAACTTAATTCCAAATCCTGGATCAATCCAAAATAGAAAAGCTCCGTTTGTTACCACTTCAACATAGGGTTTTATTCCCACACTAAAAGCAAAAGGTATTTGTTTTATTTTATATTCAAGGCCGGCAACTCCATCCAATCCAAAACCCATGTCGCCTTTTCCATCGGAATTTGGATGATTAAACCATGCCGGACCGCTTTTACCATCAAACTCCTCACCATAAACCGACACATGTCCGCCCCAACCATAAAACCAGTTAAAACCACTGGTATTAAAGGCATCAACATTTCTCTCCCATAAACCGGTAAAGCTAAAACCATCATTCCAAAAACCTATAATACCTTCAACTGCAGAGTTTTCATTGTTCCATTTTAAAGTAATTCCGGTGGTCCCTCCTGCCCTGACTCCTATTGCAAAATTATACTGGGCAGAAGTTATTCCGGCTGTAACAATAAATAACAATATCAAAAATGTTTTCTTCATAAATTTATGAGAATTAAATTGTCTTACATATTAAAAAACAACTTGTATTCCAATACCAGGATCTATCCAAAACTCAAAACCACCATCGGTAACAGCTTCAAAATTTGGTTTGACATCTAAACTTACAGTAAATGGTATCCGGGGAATTTTATATTCGAAACCTAAGATCCCATCAATTCCAACTCCCAAATCCCCGTTTCCATCATCGTTTGATCGCGGATGATGATACCATGCCGGGCCGCCGTAACCCTTAAAGTTTTCTCCGTAAATTGAAACGTGTCCGCCAACTCCGTAATACCAGTAAAAATAAGGTTCACCAAAGGCATTTGTCCTTTTTTCCCACAAAGCAGTAATACTTAACCCGTCGTTCCAAAATCCAAGAATTCCCTCAATGGCTGTGTATTCAAAATTTTTTTGAATTGTAATACCCGAAGTACCACCGGAACGAACACCAACAGCATATTTATATTGTGCTGATGCAATTCCTGAAAATAGAAGCAGCAGTAAAAAAATTAAAAATTTTTTCATTCATTATCATTTTTTAATAACCTATTGAGTCAGTGAACTAATTCAACATAAACAATATTCGGCAAAGGGTTAATCCAAAAGTATGCCTTTGTCCGGCTCCCTTATGTTAATCAGCTGAAAAAAAGCAATTTACAGGTAGTTAAACTTAATACTGTTATCAAATAAACCTGGGGATATTAACCTCAATTTGGGGATTTCCTCTTCAAACTTATTTATGCATTTTGCATAAAGTCAGACCATTAACAAATGACGCTGTTTTTTGTTTTGAAAACAGGCGCTGCATATTATTTAGGAATACAATACGTTTATAATTGTAATTTTGTGCAAAAATTAAGAAAGTGGTAAAAAAGAAAACAAATACAGGAAAGAGTAAAACAGTTAAACGGAATTCAAATAAGAAAAAGAAAAACAATCGCAGAAGAAAATTCTGGAAGTTTTCGGGATATGCATTTTTAATTTTGGTGGCATTCGGCGGACTGTTTTTTATACTTGTTTTTTTAGGAATTCTCGGGCCGGTACCTTCCAAACAAAAACTGCATTTGATTAATAATCCGGTAGCATCCGAAGTATTTTCTTCTGATGGAAAAATTCTTGGAAGATATTATGTGGAAAACAGGAGCAATGTCAACTTCGATGAAATTTCCCCGAACATTATCAATGCGCTGATTGCTACTGAAGATGCCCGTTTCTATGAGCATCGTGGTATCGATGAAATTGCCCTTCTCCGGGTACTGGTTAAATCCATTTTGTTGCAAAACAGCAGTGCCGGCGGAGGAAGTACATTGAGCCAGCAAATTGCAAAAAACCTTTTTCCAAGGGTTGATTACGGCCCGTTATCCGTGCCGGTAAATAAACTCCGTGAAGCAATAATTGCCTACAGGCTCGAACGCATTTATTCAAAAGAGGAAATTCTTGCTCTTTACCTGAATACTGTTCCTTTCGCTGAAAACATTTACGGAATTGAAGTCGCTTCTGAACGTTTCTTTTCCAAACACCCGGCAAAACTGAATGTTGATGAAGCTGCCGTATTGGTGGGAATGCTGAAAGCAAATAATTATTACAATCCAAGAACTCATCCCGAAAGAGCAAAAGGCCGGAGAAATGTTGTGATCGATCAGATGGTTAAATATGATTATATTACTGAAAAAGAAGCAGAAAAATATAAAGCAGAACCACTTGAAATAAAATACAGGGTTATTTCGTACAACCAGGGCCCGGCACCATATTTCCTCGAATTGCTAAAACCACAATTGCTTGATTGGTGCGAAACCCACACCAATGATGATGGTAAACCTTATAATTTGTACACCGATGGACTTAAAATCTCAACAACAATCGATTACAACCTGCAGTATTATGCCCAGTTGTCAGTTAAAGAATACATGAAAAATCTTCAAAATGTTTTTGATAACCATTGGAAAAACAGGGATATATTTAATGAAAATAAGGCGATTTTAAAAAGTGCACTTCATAACAATGGCGATTTCAGCAGTATAAATGTTACGGATGAGAATTATAAAAAAATCCTGAAGGAATATGAAAAGAATATAAATACAACATTATTTACCTGGAATGGATTAAAAGATACAACAATTTCCAGGCTTGATTCACTAAAACATTACCAGAAACTTTTGAATGCAGGTTTTATCGCAATCGATCCACATGAAGGAGCGCTAAAAGCCTGGGTGGGGGGTATCGATTTTCGTTTTTTTAAATACGATCATGTTACGGCGCCCCGGCAAACAGGTTCAACCTTTAAACCTTTTGTTTATCTGTCAGCCCTTGAAAGTGGTATTGAAGCAGATAAATATTTTACAAATGAACTGAAGGTCTACGAAGAATATGATGACTGGACGCCACATAACTCGCATGAAGAATATGGCGGTTATTACTCGATGAAAGGAGCGCTTGCACAGTCTGTAAATACAGTTTCAGTTGAAGTTTTACTGGAGTCAGGTATAAATAACACCATCGAAATTGCAAGAGATTTGGGCATTTCTGCTGATTTACCTCACTTTCCGTCGCTGGCTCTGGGTGTTGCATCTGTTTCTTTAAAAGAGATGACAGAAGCCTATGCCGGGATTGTAAACGACGGAGTTCCCGTAAAAACACATTACCTTCTTGAAATTGCCGATAACAAAGGAAATGTTCTTGAAACATTCAGTTATCCAACTTCCACCCAACCGGTTGTTTCTCCTGAAAATTGCCGGGCGCTGATTCAAATGTTGCAAGCTGTTGTAAACGGAGGAACGGGAAATGCAATTCGCACGGTTTACAAGGTACCTGGTGATTTTGCAGGAAAAACAGGAACAACACAAAACAATTCCGACGGCTGGTTTATTGGCCTGACTCCAAATCTGGTTACCGGCTGCTGGGTAGGCGCCAGCGATCCACGGGTTCATTTTCGTACAACTACATACGGCCAGGGGGCTTATATGGCATTACCAATTGTTGGTAAATTTTTCAGTAAAACTTATAACGATCAGAAATACGCATCGCTGAAAAACAGCAGATTCGCACTCCCAGGCCCCGAGTTACTTGCACAGGTTAATGTTCAGGAATATCGTGAAGTACTTGATTTGAAAGATCGGTTATTCAACCTGGCAGACATATTTAAGAAGAAAGATAAAAACGATGATTTGGAACAAAAACCTCAGCGCGAAACAAAATCTGAAACCAAAGAAGAGAAAACCATCTGGGGAAAAATTAAGGGTATTTTCAAGAAAAAAGATAAATAAAAATCAACCGGCCGGAGTTCTGATGTATTTCTTCTTTACTGAAACTTGTTTTTGAGTAGTTCAACTTCATTGTAATTCCAGTGCCACATTTAAACAAGCTGTACAAACTTCCCATGTAAAAACCTTTCATGAATGAGCAAAACGAACATCCAGTACATGCTGTTAAAGGTTTGCAGTGCCGTTTAAATAACAAGAGGATGGAATGACTTATATTTCCCTTACGAAAGTCCGCCACGGGGGCTGATATTTGTCCGGTTTGCCAAGGAACCGGAATTTTCATTGCAAAGTTTCTGTAAACTTCAGGATCAGGTAACCGGAAGCAAAACTCTGTCTCCTGAAATGTGAACTACATCAGGTTTATCCTATAATTCTGGTTTGCAAAACTACCCATCAGGATGGTGTGTTGGAACTAACCATCCCTATACCAAAGACGGATTAAATTCGATAATAATTGAATTTAATCCGTCTTTGGTATGGTTATGCTATGGAGATAATAATATATTAATTTGTGATTTTAGACAGAGAATTAAATGGATTTCAAATTAAAATAGTTAAGATTATTTCACCGCTTTCTTATTCGACTTGTTTTGAAAATCGAAAAATATTTCCTCCAGCAAGTTGTACGGCCGGTATCCTAAAATAACTATCCCATTTCCTGTTTCGTTTTTTAGGATGATACCAGGCAGCCGGGTTATCCCGTTTTTTTCTTTTAAAAGCAAATCATTTCGAAAATCTTCAATTCCGTTCCCATTTCGAAAATCTTCCCTAAAAAGTTCGCTATCAAAGTTACTTTCATTCAGTGAAAATTCTTCAGCCAATGAAAAAATAATTCTGCTTTTTGAAATATCCTGTCCCTGCAGCATAACAGCCTCTTTCATTTTCTTCTGGAAAGCATAGCCAATACTTTCAGATTGTCGTTGTGCGCATTTCACAGCAATACAGGCAGGATATGAAGAAACGGGCGGATTTTCATGCCAGATTTCGGTATTAACTTTCATTCCGGTGGTTTTCGAAACGTGAAGCCAGAGCGGCCCCATTTGTGCCGCCCGGCTGATATCATTTAATGGATCGTTATATGATTTCCAATCCGGAATTAACCCTCCCATAAAATACCTGAAATCAACAAAATCAGAATGTTTCTGAAGCAATTTGTCCAAATGCGGCTCAAAAGCCCAACTCCAGCAACATAAGGGATCGGTATAATATTCAATAGTAATTCTGTTGCTTTCTTTGTTTTGCATCGACTGGTTTTATTAAGTTGTCGTAACCGTTCCATTGGTTTTCACCTTCAGGAACTGCCTTTTTAATTGCTGCAACTTTTTCTTTGGCCAGTTTTACTGATTTCTCTTTTGCGCTTTCAGGCGTGCGTTCAGAACCTTTAACCTTTTCATCCAGTAAACCATTCGTTTTCAAAACATGCGAAACGGGATCTTCAATGTATTCCCAACTTTCTCCCAAACCCGGAGATTTTCCTTCATTCCATGGTCCTTTTGCTGAAGTTCCATTTGACATGTTAAAATATTTGTTGCTGTACCGTGGATCACTTTGAAGAATTCCGGGCGGAAAATTATCTTTTATGTTATCCAGAGCTGCCTCAAACATTTGAAAATGGGCAACCTCCCTGGTCATTAAAAACATCAGGGTTTCTTTTACATATGGATCATCAGTGAGATGCATTAAATATTCATACACAATCTTGGCTCGCGATTCAGCCGCAATATTCGATCGTAAATCAACAGTTAACTCCCCGTTTGCAGTTACATAAGTTCCACTCCAGGGGTTTCCATTTGCATCAGTAAGCATAGGGCTGCCTCCGCTTTCATTAAAAAACTGCGGGTTGGTCATGGCATTGTGAATCATTTGTTCTTTACCGGATTTACCGTCAAGCAACTGCATGATTTCGGCTTCGTCTGCTGCGTTTTTCAACTTTCCGTTCACTCCGTTCAACAACATCTGAATTGTTGCACCAACAATTTCAAGGTGACTGAATTCTTCCGTTGCAATATCCATTAAAAGATCATATTCTTTGGGATGAGGCTGTTTTGCAGCAAACGCCTGCACAAAATATTGCATGGCCGCTTTTAATTCTCCATTTGGCCCACCAAACTGATCAAGAAGCAAATTGGCAAAACGAATGTCGGGTTTTGATACCCGCGCATTAAATTGTAATTCTTTTACATGATAAAACATAGCAATTAAATTTTGAGTTAATAATTGTGTGTCAAAATTTATCGGTGCCAAATTTTGAACCAACAACTTATGCCTCTTATATTCAACTATCTATTTTTTAAAATGTGTCAAAATTACCTAAACATGGGTACAAAGAAGGGAGAATTTTCCACACCGGAAACAAGGTCAAATTATGCGGATGTAATTCCAAACAGGATAATGCAGGTTGTTATTAAATACAATCCTCAGGTATTCCTTCTTATAAAAAAGCCAGCTAAAAGAAACTGTTTATGGTCTGCCCACCCGCTTCAAATAATCAGTGTGAACTGCTAACTTCGTCAAATTACAAACATACATAAAAACAAAAACCAACCTTTTCTGGTTGGTTCCTGGTCGGGGTAGCCGGATTTGAACCGACGACCTCGTCGTCCCGAACGACGCGCGCTACCGGGCTGCGCTACACCCCGTTATTTTATTTGCGCTGCAAATTTAATCTTTTTTAGAAAAACTTTAACTTTTCAGGGATAAAAAGGAAAATTTTATTCACCAACTGATTTATCAATTATCTGACAATTCAACCCTTTAAGCTTTAAAAACAATTGAATACCATTTGAAAGCGAGTTTAAAATTCATTTGCAATTAAAATCCTTCAGATTTTTTATAACATTTAATAATGCAAAAGACCGAAGTTATTATTCCGGTAATTGCAAAAGCAATTAATGCCAAATAAAATAAATCAACGGATAACCCTGCCACTGCTGCAAGAAAACCAAATAACAACGTAATAAAAAATCCAAGAATTCCCCAAACACTTGCATGGAAACATGTAATATAAAACAGTCTTTTCATTTACTAGTTTTTATACAAAATTAAGGTATTTATTTAACTTTAGTGCATTAATAAATGTTATTTATTTGATAATACAATTGAATTACACAGATTGATTCAGCTATAAAATTCCACATGAATAAATAGCATAAGTAAGATAACAATAAAAAAGAGAACGCCATTTGACATTAAAATCAAACGGATAAATTTCAAAAAGCAGGAATTACTGATGCAACAGAACTAAATCCAATATCCTATTCATTAACACAATTTAAAATGAATTAGTTGTTGATTTAAAGCGTACTAAATCTTAAAACAGGTAGTCAAAGCATGAGCTTAAAATATTTTGGACCTGAACATAAAAGAAGATTTCAAGGAAGATAAAGAGTAATAATTTTTAAAAACCAAATATTTAAATACAACAAATATTCAATTTAAATTCATTTAAACTGGCATTTTTAAATGATATGTATTAAATTTATATTTTAAACTTTAGTGTATAAAATAATGATAATATTAAAACAGTTTGTAAATTAAAAATGTCCGGTAATTTTAATTGCTTAATGCTCGCCGGCAAATAATTTCCTGTAAAGAAAGGAAGTGTTAAAAGCACAGGATGTAAAACTTTAAAATTAAAAAAGATGCCAGGATTAGATAGAACAGGACCAGAAGGAAAAGGATCTGCCACCGGAAGAAAAGCAGGCAGGTGCAACAATGATCAAGAAACTGAACTTACAGATTTTACCCGAGGTAGAAGAACAGGTAAGGAATTGGGATTCAAAACCAGCCTTAAAACGCCTGTAAACAGAAGCAAAACAGGGCGAAAGCGCGGGTGGTGATGGTGATGGTGACAGTGAGAATAAATCGTGCTGTTTTATGCAGCACGATTTTACACCATTGCCATTCATAAATCCCCGTCGGACTACAATATATTTCTTATTCAAAAGACCAAAGAAATAGTTTGATTGCTAAATCCTATAAAATTTTAAATACATCCCGATCATTCAGCACCGGAAAATTTTCCCTGAACTGTTGTAATTCAAAATAGGAAAGTTCAACTGTTTGAATGGCTTCCTGTTCTCCAATAAAATCAGCAAAACCTTTTGGCGATACCACTGCCGAATCTCCCAGATAGTTAATACCGGCACCATCAGAACCGGAACGCGAAACGCCGATACAGTAGGATTGGTTTTCGATAGCTCGTGCAACCAATAGATTTTTCCATACATGATGCCGGGGTGAAGGCCAGTTGGCCATGTAAATTAAAACATCGTAATTTCCGGTGTTACGGCTCCATACCGGGAAACGTAAGTCATAACAAATCAAAGGACAAAACCGCCAGCCCTTATATTCAACAATTAAATTTTTACTTCCCCGGGTAAAATGTCTGTCCTCCTCTCCCATTGTAAAAAGATGACGCTTGTCGTAAAACTCCGTTCTCCCGTCAGGAAATACCCAAACTGCACGGTTAAAGATGTTTTCATCCGCTTTAATGATTAAACTTCCAACTACTGAAGCTTCTTTTTCAGCTGCAAGGTTTTTCATCCAGTTTACAGAATGTCCGTTCATAGTTTCGTTCAATTCTTCCGAAGCCATCGTAAATCCGGTAGTAAAAGTTTCCGGAAATACAATTACATCAGTGGCTTCAGACTTTGCAAGCATTTCAGAATATCTTTCAAGGTTGGCCTGCGGATTTTCCCAAATAATATCGGGCTGTACAAGCGTGATTTTTAAATTATTCATACCATTTCATTAACTGCGTTTTCAATATTGTTTATGTTCATGAATTTTGGTAATGCTTTCAAAAGCGATATCAGAATAAGCAATCCGCCATTCATCAGGAATCAAAACAAGATATTCACTTTCATTTTAATGAACGAATATTTTTCCACTTTTTACTGATTCTTTTATAGTAAACCTGTAAATATAAATGCCTTCTTTCAAATGATTAACAGACACTTCATTTTTCCCGTTCAATTGTTCCGAAAACAATTACCCGAAATTGCTGAAAAAAGTCATTTCCCTTGTCGTCAACGATGATGAAGGCGGGCCTGTCCGCCGGAATCAATTTCCCCAATTATAAATCGTTTTAATTATCTACAATTGCTGAAAAAAGTCATTTCCCTTGTCGTCTACTATGATGAAGGCGGGCCTGTCCGCCGGAATCCTTATCCCAACAATAATTCGTATTGCTTTTTACAATTGTTGAAAGAAGTCATTTCCCTTGTCGTCTACTATGATGAAGGCGGGGAAATTCTCCACTGTAATTTTCCGGACAGCTTCCATTCCCAATTCTTCAAAATCGATAACTTCAACCGATTTGATGCTGTTTTTTGCAAGTATAGCTGCCGGGCCGCCAATAGAGCCTAAATAGAAACCACCGTGTTTTTTACAGGCATCGGTAACCTGCTGCGAACGGTTTCCTTTGGCAAGCATAATCATCGAACCACCTCTGCTCTGGAACAAATCAACATAGGGATCCATTCGTCCTGCAGTTGTTGGCCCAAAACTTCCGGAGGCCATTCCTTTGGGTGTTTTTGCCGGCCCCGCATAGTATACAGGATGCTTCTTAAAATATTCAGGCATTGGTTTGCCTTCATCCATCATTTTCTTGATTTGTGCATGAGCAATATCGCGAGCTACAATTAAGGTTCCATTCAGGTTCAACCGTGTTTTAATGGGATATTTGGAAAGTTCTTTACGAATTTCATCCATTGGCCGGTCCAGATCAATATCCACTGCAGGTTGCATCTGAGGTGCCGCTTTTGGAAGAAAACGTGCAGGATTTTTCTCCAGCTCTTCCAGGAAAATACCTTCTTCAGTAATTTTCGCTTTAATGTTGCGGTCGGCACTGCAGCTAACTCCAAGACCCACCGGACATGAAGCAGCATGGCGCGGTAACCGGATAACCCGCACATCGTGTACAAAGTATTTTCCGCCAAATTGAGCTCCTACTCCACTTTCGCGGCAAATCTGCTCCACCTTTTTCTCCCATTCCAAATCCCGGAAAGCCTGTCCCCCCGCATTCCCTTTATTGGGCAGATTATCATAATAACCTGCAGATGCCTTTTTGACTGTTGCCAAAGTTGCTTCAGCAGAAGTTCCGCCAATGACAAGGGCCAAATGATACGGCGGACATGCAGAAGTCCCCAAATCCATAATCTTTTCTTTAACGAATCTGGCCAGATTTTCTTCTGTCAGCAGCGATTTGGTCTGCTGATACAAATATGTTTTATTGCCCGAACCACCACCTTTTGTAACAAACAGAAATTCATATTTATCGCCTTCTTCCGCATAAATATCAATTTGAGCCGGCAGATTGGTACCTGTATTTGTTTCTTCCATCATCGAAAAAGGGACCACCTGTGAATAACGGAGGTTCTCTTCTTTATAGGTTTCATAAATCCCCTTCGAAAGATGTTTGGAATCGTTTACGCCGGTGAAAACATTTTCACCTTTTTTACCAATTACTATTGCCGTTCCCGTATCCTGACAAGTAGGCAATTCACCTTCTGCAGATACTACCTGGTTCAATAACATGGTGTGGGCAACAAATTTATCGTTGTCCGTTGCTTCCGGGTCTTTTAAAATATTGGCAAGTTTTTCGAGATGCGCCGGCCGCAGATAAAAGGATACATCGGTAAAAGCCTGCCGTGCCAGGAGTTCAAGACCTTCCGGCTCAACTTTCAGTATTCTTCGTCCACCAGCATCAAACGTGGAAACAAAATCCCTGGTTAGCAGCCGGTAACTTGTATCATCTTTTAATATGGGAAATGGTTTTTGATAGTTGAATTCAGTCATTTCTGTACGATTTTTTTGTATATAAATTTCAGCAAACAAATATAAAATTATTCCTTTAAAGGTTTCGGCTTATTCAATGGTTACAAAATCAGCAGTCCGATAATTTATTAACTTTACCTCAGAGGTACCGGATACTTTTTTTACTTTTATCGATCATTAAACCAATTTCAAATTTGATGAAAAGCTTTATATTTTTTATACTCTGCTGCACCATTTTTTTTGTTTCCAAAATTTCTGCACAGACAGCTTCCTTAACCGTAACCACTTCGGTTTCAAAAACAGTAGAGAACAACTTTAAAAACAGCGGCCGGATTTTTCTTTTTATCACCAAAGGCAGCCGTGAGCCGCGGTTTAATACCTGGCCGTCAGCCACCAATATGATTTTTGCAACCAATATTGAAAATTGGCCATCCGGTAAGAAATTTGTATTTGATGGTTCAGCCGAAACCACCAAATCTATTGATGTTTCGCTGGACAGCCTTCCGGCAGGGACTTATAAGATTCAGGTTTTATGGGATCAGAATGAATGGAATTCCGGAATTAATGTTCCCGGAAATTTATACAGCGAAACCATGTCTGTTAATTTAAACGAAAATAAAAAGGTGGAACTCCCGCTTTCAAAAATTACAGAACCTGAAATGCTTGCAGAAAACAAATACCTGAAGGAAGTCGATATCAAAAGTCAGGTTTTAACGGAATGGTGGGGTAAGGAAGTACATATAAAAGCAGCCGTTTTCCTTCCTAAAAGCTATTTTGATGCGCCGGATAAAAAATACCCGGTGCGGTATAATGTTGCCGGATACGGCGGACGTTATACCCGTGCATCCCGAATGTTGCGGCACATGGATTGGTGGCTTTCGGATGACGCACCGGAAGTGTTGAATGTATTTCTGGATGGTTTCGGTCCTTTTGGAGATTGCTACCAGTTAAATTCAGAAAACAGTGGTCCTTACGGAACAGCCTTGACAGATGAATTAATCCCTTACATCGAAAATGAATTTCGCGGTCTGGGAACACCCGAATCAAGATTTGTAGAAGGGTGCAGCACCGGAGGCTGGGTATCACTGGCTTTGCAGTTGATTTATCCTGATTTTTTTGCCGGATGTTTTTCCTACAGCCCCGATCCGGTTGAATTCAACAATTTTCAGCTGATAAATATTTACAAGGATGAAAATGCCTTTTACAACGAGTTTGATTACCTGCGGCCGGTTGTAAGGGATGTTACAGGTGAACCTGCCGTTTCGCAGAAAGATTTCATTCAGTTTGAAAATGTTTTGGGAAAGACCGATTCCTATATTACTTCCGGAGGACAATTTAGTGCATTTACAGCCCTTTACAGTCCAAAAGGCGAGGATGGATTGCCGCAGCCACTTTTCGATCCTGTTACAGGTGATATTGATCATTCAGTTGCGGAATATTGGAGAAAATATGATTTAACACATTTAGTTGAAACCGGATGGAAGGAACTGGGACCAAAGATTCAGGGGAAAATATGGGTTTGGGGCGCCGACATGGATAACTATTATCTCAATCCTGCCCTGCGTGTCTTTGATGAGATGCTGAAAAATACCACCCATCCAAAATCAGATGCAGTAATTACTTTTACACCAATGGCAGGACATTGTCAGGAATATGACG
Organism: uncultured Prolixibacteraceae bacterium; assembly: GCA_963816685.1. Classification (GTDB taxonomy): domain Bacteria; phylum Bacteroidota; class Bacteroidia; order Bacteroidales; family Prolixibacteraceae; genus CAVYUC01. Next base: position 94,315 of record CAWFMB010000028.1, read on the forward strand.
ACGTTAAAGTATTGCTTCAAATAAAAGAAAAACTAAAATCCAATCCATAGAAAATGAAGAATCAACTATTTATCTTATTGTTTTTATTGCTGGCGGGTTCAGTCATTTGGACAAAAATATGTTCAGGTTTGGAATGACGAGTTCAATTCGCCCGGATTGCCTGATACAACAAAATGGAATTATGAAGTTGGGAAATTACGAAATAACGAACTGCAGTATTACACCAAAGCGCGGTCAGAGAATGCAAGAATTGAAGATTCGGTTTTAATCATTGAATTGCGAAAGGAAAACTACAATGGCGCTGCATACACATCGGCCGACCTTGCATCGAATGGAATTGGCGACTGGAAATACGGGAAAGTAGAAATAAGTGCAAAAGTGCCCACCGGAAAAGGAACATGGCCTGCCCTCTGGATGATGCCTACCAACAGCGAATATGGCGGATGGCCCCGGAGTGGAGAAATCGATATCATGGAGTACATTGGCGTGGAACCGCAGAACCTGTTTTATACCGTTCATTTTGAAGGAACCGACGGAAGCGGCCATCAGTCGAGCGGTAAACGATCGAGCACAATTGTAAATCCTTACAATCAGTTTATAAAATATACACTGGTTTGGACACCGGAAAAAATGGAATGGTATGCCAACGATGTGAAATATCATGAATATAAAAAGAGTGGCAGATGATCCACGGATTTGGCCTTTCAACAAAAAGTTCTATCTCATTCTGAACCTTGCCTATGGCGGAAGTTGGGGAGGTTATGACGGTGTTGACGATTCAAAGCTTCCGCACCGGTTTTTAATTGATTATGTAAGGGTTTACCAGTTGCAGGAAGGTGACGGGCCTTTTTCGCTGAACATAAATCCTGCAACAGGAGGAACAGTGGAAATCACACCCAAACTTGATTCATATCCCGAAGGAACTGAAATTACGCTGACTGCTGTACCTGATACGAATTTTCAGTTTAAAGCCTGGAAAAATCAGAGCCGTGCGAATCCCTATACGTTTATTCTCCGGAAAGATATGGAATTTCAACCGCAGTTTTCTCCAAAAGGTGAAATGCTAAGCAACGGACAGTTTGATGAAAACCGGAATTCATGGTCATTCTATGTCAATAATGAAACCATAAAATATGCCTCAACGGTTGAAGATGGAATTTTTGTAACGGATGTAATCCATTCGCCCAACAGCGATTGGCAACTTGGGTTTCAGGAGTTGGGACTTGCAATGAAAAAAGGAAAATATTTGCTGAGATTCGATGCCAAAGCCGACCAGCAAAAACAACTTTTAATTACAGTTTCAAAAAATTATTCAGACTGGAGCACACACATTTCAAAATGGGTAAGTATATCTTCCTCTATGGAAAATTACGAATTGGTTTTGGATATGCCACGCGATGATGAAAATACAAGGTTGTATTTTGGGATTGGTAATTTTACCGGAAAGTTTTATATCGACAACATCAGTCTTACACGAGTGGAAGAAAATATTACCGCCAGCGCACTTCCGTTGATTACAGAAAATGATATTAAAATCTTTCCGAACCCGAGCAGCCACAGTTTCAAAATTCAAATGCCTCATTCAGATTTTAATCATGAATACCAGATTAAAATATTTTCAACTTTCGGTAAGCTGATGGATGAAAAACAAATACAGCATAATGAAATCGATATAAATACCAGTTCAATGGAACGGGGAATTTATTTGGTGAATGTATTATCAGGCAATAAATCATGGATTAAAAAAGTGATAATCGAATAATATTAACAACGACACAAAATTATAAACTGCAGTTGTTTAAAATGGATGTATAAAAAGAACCGTTTCCGGTGAACAAAAATAAAGGTTTAGTATTTAATGTGAGAATATTCAATTAACCTGATTTTTAGATTCAGCCAGAATCCACCTTAAATCCGGCAGATTCCCCGCAGGAAAAAGAAAAACCAAATGAATCAACATACGAGGTTCATTTTTCCTGTAAAACTTTTGGCAATTTTCATGAACATTATCGGCTTATCTGACCCAATTCACAATCAACAGCCTGTGTTTAAATTTACCGGATAAAAACAGTTGATTTCAATGAACAAAATCCTGTATTAACATTTGTTATTAAAACTCCGGAATGACCTGGATAGATAATCATTGTACACTAGATTAAAAATTCCGAAAGCTTTCTTTCGATGGAAAAGAACATGAATATCAACATTCCCTGTTCGTTTTTCAATGAAAACTTAAAAGGTTAAATGAACAATTCAAAATGAAATTCATCCATAAACCCGAAAGGGAAATGGGAGGTATTTGCTCCCCGTTAAATTCGCGCTATACTTGCATTAAATTCGCACTAAATTCGCGAAATCGCGAATTTAGTGCGAATTTAATACGAATTTAATACGACTTTAGTACGAATTTAAAAAGGAGAAAATACATAGTTAATATAACGTTGAAACAGTTGAAAAACAGGAGAAATAATTAAACAGACCTTAAATTAAACTCTCATTAATGCCAACAGCTAAATCAATAGATTATCAACACTAAACATGGAAAATCAGGGAATAAAATCCTGTGAATTACATGAACAATTGTGTTCCATAAAAATTTATTGGTAAATTTGGTTTGTATCACAAACTTAATTAATTTTACAAACAAAAAAATGAATTCAATTACTGCCGAAAACAGCCAATTCGATGAAAAGCAAACCTTAAAAACAATTCAAGCTACTTTAAAAACTACCAAAAGAATCTTAAAGGATGACGGTATTTTGCTGATTTGCTGGGGAGTTGTATTTTCTATTGGAAACTTATGGAACTATTACAATTCAGTCACATTAACGGCCTGGTGGATGCGCAATTTAATGGATACTCTTCAAATTTTAATTGGAATTGGTGTGGTTGGATTAACCATCTGGTTCATATTTTTCAGAAGAAAAAAGGCTACAACCTTCACCGCCATTTCAACAAGGTATGTATGGATTGGTGTGGTTGTTGCCCATAACCTTGTAGTAATAATTACAAAGGGAATTCTTTCGGAAGTAAATTTCACACTGCTTCAACCTATTCAAATGGTGCTGATTGGTTTCGCGTTATTTATTACCGGCGGAATTTACCGTTATTATATTTTGACTCTCGGCGGAATTATTATGTGGGGAGCAGCAGTTTGGGCATCCAATTATGATTTAAATATCCAGTTTTTAATTCGGGCAATTGCCGAGGTGATTTGTTTTATAGTACCCGGGATTCTGATGTTAACAGCCTGGAAAAAACAGTAATTCATGTTTAATAATCTGGATCCTTTGTTACATTCTCAGGTACGGTTGGCAATTATGTCCATTTTGCTTGGAGTAAAAACGGCCGAATTTTCGTTTCTGCTTGAAAATATCGATACATCAAAAGGAAATCTTAGTTTTCAGCTTTCCAAACTGAAAGATGCCAGCTACATCAAAGTGGTAAAATCATTTCGAAATAATTATCCGTTAACCACTGTTCGAATAACTGAAACCGGAATTGAAGCTTATGAAAAATATATTCAAACAATTACTGAATATTTTGAACGATCTGGTAAGATTTAAGCCTGTGAGGATAACTTTACAGAAGTCATGGAAAGTGAGCCTGCCACATATTTATCGTTAAAAAATTCTGCTGAATCTTTATTGTCCTGCAGGGCAAGTGCATACAGCAGTGGAAAATAATGATCAGGAGTAGGTACAGCAAGCTTTGCCGCATTTCCCAGTTTCCGGTAATTTATAAGCGACTGGTGTTCCCGGTGTAAAATTTTCGATTTAAATATTTCGTTTATTTCCTGTGCCCAGTCATAACCAAATGTGGTATCATTTAGTTTCCGCCAGTCAACCATGCGCAGGTTATGCACCATATTCCCGCTTCCAAGAATCAAAACACCTTTTTTCCGCAGAACGGCCAGCTCCTGTGCCAGTGAATAATGATACTGTGCCGCTTGATAATAATCGATGCTTAGTTGCAAAACCGGAATATCCGCTTCGGGATACATATTTTTAACCACACTCCAGCAACCATGATCCAGGCCCCAGTCGTGGTTTTCACCAACATTGGTATATTTTACAATTTCCTTAATTTCTTTTGCCAGTTCCGGTTTTCCGGGCGCCGGATACTGAACCTCGAAAAGTTCTTTAGGGAATCCACCAAAATCATGAATTGTCTGCGGTTCAGACATTGCCGTCACCCAGGTTCCTCGGGTTAACCAATGTGCTGAAATACACAAGACGGCAGAAGGTTTGGTCATTTCTTTTGCCAGTTTCTGCCAGTAGTCTGAAAATTCATTGCTTTCAATACCATTCATGGGCGAACCATGTCCAACAAAAAGTACCGGCATTTTTTTTTCCCTGTCCGGTAAATTCTTTGTAATTTTTGAAAACGTCTTTAATGTGTCCATAAGACCTCCTTCATAAAAAAGGATCTAATCTTTACAGACTAAATCCTTTTCAAGTAATAATAATTGTTTCACTGTTTTCGTCATTAATTCACTGTTTCTGAATTGGCAACCAGATTGAATGTTATTTCAAATTCATCGTAAATCATTTTATCACCCAGACCTTTAAATATTGAGCCTGAACCATATTTTACATCCCATTTTGTACGATCAAGAACTGCTGTTCCGGTAGCGCTCAACTGTCCGTTTCCAACTTCAATATTTACAGGAAAGGAAACCGGATTAGTAATTCCTTTAATCGTTAAATCGCCGGTTACAATGTAGTCTGCGCCAGAATTGCTATTTTCATTTCTTTCAAAACCTGTAGATACAAAAGTAGCTTGCGGAAATTTTTCAACTGAAAAGAAATCATCGGATTTTAAATGATCCACAAGTTTTTTATTCCACTGAGCATCGGTTAAATCTGAATTTGAAATTGAATTCATATCAATTTGAATGCTGGCACTCACCATTTCTCCATTCTGAAACACAACTTTTCCGTTTTCAAGATTTATTGCGCCGTTATGTTCGCCGGTAACTTTTTTACCGTTCCAGGTTACATTACTTTTTTCGGTTTGAACCTTGTAAACAGTTTTTTCGTTTTCAAGGTTCGCTGCCATAGTTCCCATATAAAGAAAAACTGCAATCGTTGTTAATAAGCTAATTCGTTTCATTTTTTTAATTTTAAAATTTATACTGCAAACATACAGTCTTAAGAAAGAGGAAAAAATAAACTAGTTTAATAAAAACACCAATTAGTCTTTTTTACGTGCTCTTTTTGAAAGAATTTTACTTAAAAACACTGAAGTAACGCCTAAATAGGAAGAAATGTGATATTGCGGTAACCGCTGAATCAATTCGGGATGATTTTCACAAAGCTCTTCATAATTTTCTTCGGCACTATTCACAAGAATTGAAACAAGCCTTTTTTGCAAAAAAATGTAGGACCGTTTAATGTATTTAACAAATGATGAAAAGTTGTTGGTGATTATATTCAGGTTTTCATTGGTTACCGAATAAACAACGCTGTCTTCCAAAGCATCGAGATAAAAAGAAGTTTCTGCGGGAGTTGCCAAATCGCCAATCCATTGGTTTTCGGCAGCAAAAAGTACATTGAATTCCTTTCCCGATGAATCAATCACATACATTCTAAGTAAACCTTTTTCAATGAAATAGTGTCGGGTATTAGTTTCGCCGCTTCCAAATATGAGTTGCTTTTTTTGAATGGATTCTTTTCTGAACGATTTCTGAATCAACTTATTTTCGGCATCAGTTAATTGTCTGCCATAAATTCGCTCATAATATTCAATAAGATGATTTTTCTCCATTGTCTCGCGCCTTTTAAACTTTAAAAATAATAAAAAGACGCAACCCGGAAAATTAAACACTCAACTTCACCAGTGCAAACCATTTATTTGAATCAGTAAAAATATCACTGATTTTTAATCCGGTATTCTCTATTAAATCCTCTATTGCAGGTACTGAGAACTTATATGAATTTTCAGTATGTATTTTTTCACCTTCAACAAAAAGAAGGGGTTTATCGAAAAATGGTGAATTTACCATGCATGTTTTGTTTGCAACAAGATGCATTTCCACCCGCGACTTTTCTTTATTGAATGCTGAATAATGGTCAAAATCATCACACTGAAAATCAGAACCAATGATATTGTTTACTGCATTAAGAATATTTTTATTAAATTTTTGTGTAATACCTTTTGAATCATTGTAAGCAGCATTTAAAATTTCCACTGGTTTTACCAGGTCGAAGCCCACTAACAGCGAATCACCGGGAATTAATCCTTCCGCAAGATTTTGTAGTATGTCTCTTGAATCCTTCATTGAGAAATTTCCAATTGTACTTCCAAAAAAACAAATCAGCCGTGGTTTTTCTGAGCGTGGAACTTGTTGCAATTGCCGCATAAAATCGGCCACATATCCATCAATTTTCAATCGTGGAAACCGGACCATTAACTCTCTGGCAGATTCTTCAATGGCAGATTCACTTACATCAACGGGAATATAACTGATATGATGATGGTTGCCATTGACTGCATGGAACAGAATAGAGATTTTGGAACAATCTCCGCTTCCCAATTCAATAATTTCCATCGATGAATTTCCGTTCATCAATTTTGGTGCGATTTGGGTTAAAATGCTTTTTTCTGTTCGTGTTGGATAATATTCAGGCTGAAAAGTGATATCCCTGAACAATCCGGACCCCCTTGTATCATAAAAATACTTACTTGAAATTCGTTTTTTTCCGGAAGTTAATCCTTCCACAATTTCCATCCGGATTAAATCAATCCCCATCTCAGGAAGAAGATTTTTAATCCGAACGCTCTTTTTTTGTGAAATTGCTGTATTTGTAAAATTCATGTGGTTTTAATATTTTATGGAACAGGAGAATTACATTAAATAAAACTATTGACTAACTAATTCAGGAATACCTGTTTCTACCGGATTGCTCGGATCATTGCTCCATTCGAACCAGCCGCCATCAAAAACTGAAACCCGTGGCCAGCCCATTAGCCAGGCATTAAAAAATGCTTCGCTGCCGCGCCATCCGGTACCACAGTAAAATGCAAGATGTTTGTCCGGAGTAATTCCAATTTCCATCCAGTTTTTGGCAATTTCATGAAATTCTTTTGTTGTATGATCTACATTTCGGTAATTTTCCATATGATAAGCATCGGTACCGCAATTTCCGAAAACCGCACCGGGAATTCTTCCTTTTTTCTCAATATAATTATAACCACTTACCTCGCCAATCCACTCAGGCCAGCTTCGCACACTCACAAGTTCAGCAGAATCGGAACGGATAATTTCTTTTGCTTCCGGCACATCCACCGCCAGTTCCGGATTTACGGGAATTTCAGCGCCAAAATCGTCTGCCGGAACCGGTTGGGTTTCTTCAGTGGTTACTTCAAAACCAGCATCTTTCCATGACTGCATTCCGCCATTCAACACCCGTACATCTTTTACCCCTGCATACATCATTATAAATGCACATCGAATAGCCCCAAGATGTCCGGCACTGCTTCCCGGAAACGGATCCTCGTTTTTTGGGAATGAAAACCGGCCATACAAAACAACCGTTGTATCAGCAGTTATGCCTAATTTTTCAAGATTCTTCTTCAACTCTTTAGGTGAACGGCGGTTCCAGGTTTCCGGTGATTCCAATTCCAGTGTGTCCAGCGAAATGGCACCTGGTATATGATCTTTCCTATAATCATCGGGATTGCGGTAATGTGCATGGCATACCACAAATTTATCATTTGAATATTCCGGTGGCATTCCACCTGAAATGAGTGTTTTTACCCATTTTGCCGAAACAAGATGCCGATACCTGGTAAGATTTTCCATTGGCAATTCCTCATTTAATGACCATTCCTCCATAAAACCGGAATAAATAACTACATCAGAATAATTTGCCTGGAAAAATAAACTGGAAACCTTTTCAGCATCTTCGTTTGTATAGCCGTAAATGATTATTTTATGTTCAGGCAAAATTTCTTTAGATCGTACAATTTCAATCCAGTCAATATAGTTTGTCCACTTTAACGGCAGATTGCGGGCTCCCTTTATATGCCCTCCCCTTTTTTCACCATTTAATTTCCAACCGTTGTAAGCATCAACCGGGCGAACATCAATGATTTTTATATTTTCCTTATTTAGTGATTCCAGTACCTGACTGGTAGACACAGATTTTAACATCGGGTTCATGTGCATTTATGGATAATTGAATTTATTTTAAAAAAATGTTTATCAAAAATTATTCGATTAGAAGTTAATATTATTATAAAAAATAATTAGGTTAATTGTTCAAAGTACTTATCCCAGCTGATGTGTTTTCTTCCTGCCGCGGCTTCATAATCTGAATCCATATTGAATTCACCGTTTCTGATTTTTGTATAAATGCCGGCTACTATCATTCCCATAAATTCTCCATTCTCCTTTTTCTGAAATTCAAGATATTCCTGTGGACTTAATTCCCGGTAAATTAAATGGGAATTAAAGGTTTTGTTCAGATAATTGGTTAACTGTTGCTGTGTAATTGCTTCACCGCCAAGGTTGAAAATTTTCCCGTTTCTGTCATCGTTTAAAATCAATTTGGAATATGCATAAGCCAGTTCGCTGCGGGTGGTATATGATGCCAGTCCATTACCTGCACAGTTGGCAACTTCACCTGCTTCCTTGTACTTGTCAATGTTTTCAACATCAGGTTCAATGTATAAGCCGTCCCTTCCTATTGACCATTCAAGGCCACTTTCCCTGATATCTTTTTCTGTTTGCCGGTAACTTTCCAGCAATTTATCAAATGACGTACTTCCCTTTGCTCCAAAGAAACTTGTGTAAACAATTTTTTTCACACCATTTGATTTTGCTGCATTTATTACATTCCGGTGTTGTTCGATCCGTTTTTCCGGCGCATCCATTCCCGAAATCAGTAAAACTGTATTTATATCCTGCAGGGCATTTTCATATTCCTCCGCACTGTTGTAGTCGGCTTGCCTGATTTCAACTCCCCAATGTTTTGATTTTGCAGGTGTGCGGGTAATTCCAACCACTTTCTCCTTACCTGATTGCTGAACCAAAGCATTTATTATTTCTGATCCCAAATGACCACTCGCGCCGGTGACTGCTATTTTCATTTTTCTGATTTTTAAAATCTTTATGTTTTAATGCTTAACAATACATCCTTTTAATAGTTGAAAAATTGTTGAATTGCAGCACAAGTTATATTTCTTTCACTGGAATAAATGTGAAGAAAGACGTGAGGTTTTTAGCTATTTTAATCAATCATTCTTACAAATAACTATATTTGAAAATAAAATTAGACAGAGAAACTTTTTAACCAATTCACCACACGGTGATTTAAAATTCAAATCATGAGAAAAAATATTTTAACAACTTTATCTATTGTAATTGCTGTGCTATTTGCACTTCCTTCTTCAGCTCAAAAAGTGAATGAGCTTTCGAAAAAAGAAAAAAAAGAGGGTTGGGTTTTATTGTTTAACGGCGAAAATTTCGATGGATGGAGACAATGCAACGGTACCGCTATGCCCGCCAACTGGACAATTGAAGACAATGCAATGAAGGTATTTACAGGTGAAGGTAAAAATCCGGGGCAGGGTGCAAATGGTGATATTATTTTCAGTGATAAAAAATTCAAGAATTTTGAATTGTCTGTCGATTGGAAAGCAAGCAAAATGGCTAATTCAGGAATTTTCTTCAATGTTCGGGAAGTGCCGGGGAAACCAGTTTATTATGCAGCTCCGGAAGTACAGGTACTTGACAATAAAGATGCCACCGACAATAAAATTGACAGCCATCTGGCAGGCTCGCTCTACGATATGATTGCTGCCGATCCTTCTACTGTAAATCCGGCCGGCGAATGGAACACAATTGTCATTCGTGTTAAAGATGGTAAAGTCACCCACATTCAAAATGGAAAAGAAGTTCTTTCCTACACATTATGGACTCCTGAATGGGACAAAATGGTGCAAAACAGTAAATTCAAAAGTTTCCCCGGCTTTACAGAAGGAATTGCCAAAGAAGGATATATTGGTTTGCAGGATCATGGTTACCCGGTGTGGTTCAGAAATGTTAAAATCAAAGAATTGTAAAAATTCCATATTCATGATTTTCTGTCAGAGACGCAATAAATTTGCGTCTCTGACAGAAAACAACGCATTGCGTCTCTGTTGAGATATATCGCATCTCTGCATTTGGCGTTTCAAACAAGGCAGATGCAATTCATTGCGTCTCTTTGTAACAAATCATTATTTTTTAAAAATGAAATATACAGCATTTATTATCACCCTGACCATTTTGTTTGGGTGCCAAAATCCAGGCAGAGATGCAATGCGTCGCGTCTCTGCAAAAAATGAATCAGTTCAGTTAACCAGCCTGGTCAATCCATTGATGGGAACCGATTCTGAATTTACTTTATCCAACGGAAATACATATCCGGCAATTGCGCGTCCGTGGGGAATGAATTTCTGGACACCACAAACCGGCAAAATGGGTAATGGCTGGGGTTATACATATGATGCCTATAAAATCCGTGGCATCAAACAAACCCACCAGCCCAGTCCATGGATTAATGATTATGCTGCTTTTTCGTTCCTTCCTGAAACAGATTCTTTGAAAATTGATGAAAATAAAAGGGCCTCGTGGTTTTCACATAAGTCTGAAATTGCACACCCTCATTATTACAGTGTATACCTTGCCGATTATGATGTAACTGCTGAAGTAACACCCACTGAACGGGCTGCCATCTTCCGGTTTACTTTCCCTGATAAAGATCAGTCCTGGATTTTGCTTGATGCTTTTGATGGGGGCTCTTCTGTTAAAATCATCCCCGAAGAACGAAAGATAGTTGGTTACTGCCAGAATAATCATGGCGGAGTTCCCGGAAATTTCCATAATTACTTTATAGCAGTATTCGACAAAGATTTTGAGGTTACCCAAACCTGGGAGGGAAAAAACCTGCAGAATACCAATGAGGCCAGCGGCTTTCATACTGGTGCTGCAATCGGTTTTAAAACCAACAAGGGTGAAAAGGTACATGTAAAAGTGGCTTCGTCGTTTATTAGTCCGGAACAGGCTGAACTGAACCTGCAGCGTGAAATTGGCGATAAAACCTTTGACGACGTTAAAAATGAAGGTCAAGCTATTTGGGAAAAAGAACTTTCAAAAATAAAGGTGGAAGGTGGCACCGATGAACAGCAGCGTACATTCTATTCCAGCCTTTACCGGACATTGCTTTTCCCGCGTAAATTTTATGAAATCAATGCCAACAACAAGGTGGTGCATTACAGTCCTTACAATGGTAAAGTATTGCCTGGGTATATGTTTACCGATAATGGATTCTGGGATACCTTTCGTGCGGTTTTCCCCTTCTTCACACTGATGTATCCGGAGCTGAATTCCCACATCATGGAGGGGTTGGCAAACACGTACAAAGAAAGTGGCTGGCTGCCCGAATGGGCAAGTCCCGGGCACCGTGATTGCATGATTGGCTCCAATTCGGCTTCGTTAATCGCAGATGCATACCTGAAAGGTAATCATGATTACGATATTCAAACACTTTACGATGCGATTCTGAAAAATACACAGGGATATAATAAAGATGTAACCTCAGTTGGCCGTTTTGGCGCCGGCTATTACAACAAACTTGGCTACATTCCTTATGATGTGGGAATACGCGAAAATACCGCACGCACTCTTGAATATGCTTATGCCGATTACTGCATCTGGAAGCTGGCAAAGGAACTTGGCCGTCCGCAGGAAGAAATTGATCTGTTCAAAAAACGGGCACTGAACTATAAAAATGTATTCGACCCGGAACATAAACTGATGCGTGGCAAGAACGAAGATGGTACATTCCAGTCACCGTTCAGCCCCTACAAATGGGGCGACGCTTTTACCGAAGGAAACAGCTGGCATTATACCTGGAGTGTTTTCCAGGATATCGAAGGATTGAAAGAACTGATGGGTGGCGATGACGATTTTGTTGCCATGCTCGATTCAGTTTTTGTGGTGCCTCCCATTTTCGATGATTCTTATTATGGTTTCCCGATTCACGAAATCCGCGAAATGCAGATTGCCGGGATGGGAAATTATGCGCATGGAAACCAACCCATACAGCACATGATTTACCTCTACAACTACTCCAGCCAGCCTTGGAAAGCGCAAAAACATGTACGCGAAGTACTGACCAAATTGTACAATGCGCAGGCAGATGGCTATTGCGGCGATGAAGACAATGGACAAACTTCGGCATGGTATGTTTTCAGCGCCATGGGATTTTATCCGGTTGCACCCGGTACGGGGCAGTATGTTTTTGGTGCACCGCTGTTTAATAAAATCACTTTGCAACTCGAAAACGGAAATGAGTTCATCATTCATGCAGATAACAATTCCAAAGAAAATCTTTACGTTGATGACATCAGGCTAAACGGCAAAGAATGGAATAAAAACTACATTTCGCATGAAACCCTTATGGAAGGAGGGAACCTTCATTTTACCATGGCAGCCGAACCAAATAAAACCCGGGGAACCGGAAAGGATAGCTGGCCGTATTCAATGACAAATGAGGAGGAGGAGGAATAGTTTCGGGTTCAGGTTACAGATTACAGGTGAAGTGGACTGTTTTACAGGCTGTGTAAAAAATTAGATTTTTAATTGCGGTTGGATTTATCCAATGGATCGGGACATACATCAGAACACCGGGCTTTTAGCCCTAAATATGAAAAGATTGGATTAAAGTCCCGAATTTTTTATCCAATAAATCCGTCCGATACCCAATATTCCAAAATTCCAACAAACTGAAGGTCGGCTGTTCTTGTCCAGACTACATTGCGTTTAGCCATTCCAGATTTCTTTTATCCATTGCATCCTGTGAAATTAACTTCCCTTTTTTGATATCCTGTTCGCTCATTTCCAACATTGTCTTTTGCTCGTCTGTCAATTCTACGGTTTCAGATTCAGACGAACTTGCGGAAACCAGTTTGTCCAGTGCTTCTAAAAAGTCTTTATTTTTAATCGATAAAATTTTATTTATCAATCCATTTCTTATTTTTTCTACTGTTGTCATTTTTTACAAATTTTAATCATAAATATCTGAAAAATTAATCGCTTTTCATAATCCTGTACAACACAGTGCTTTTGGTTGCAGAGCCCAGATTATTATCAGTGCCGGCAAGGAGATGCTTGGTTGCCGGGGACAGATTATAATGCGATTTTCTTCATCATTGAGGGATTACTTTAATCCTTTCTTATACTTTACAACCTCTTTTAAGTCTTCAATCTGTTTATGCCGGTCAATATCAATAATCAATGGGATAAGTTTTCCTATAGGTTTTGCTGCTTTAAATTCCTCTTTTATTTTATTATCAACAGCTAATTCTAAAACCCCTAATCCTGTTTTTTCCGTGAAATAAAAACCTGTTTTTATATAGTTCTCCCAAACCGAAAGCCAAAGAATAGTTTTTTTCTTAAAAACCACTTTACACAACCAGGCCCCTCCATCTTTGTAAAACCGCCATTGAGGTTCCAAATCAAATTCATTCGTAAAAATTTCAATTAATTCCTGATAGACATTGAAAAGTTCTTTACCAAGAGCGTTTTCCAATACTGTATCTGTAGGTTCTGTTTCTTTCTCCCGTAAAAGTATTGTTTCATTGTTTGATTCCATAATATCTAAATTTTTATTGTATCCGTTTTTACCAAAGTTTCTCTCGCTTGCGCAAATTTGCAATTCGTGCTTTAGGTTGCAGGGCATGGATTATTAATCTGCGCCAGCGATGTTTTTAAAATTACGCGATGAAATCGCGCGGGAGCGGTGGAGCTGACGGTTTTTGGAATGGCAAAGATTTTTAGCATAAAACCGTGAACTCATAAGTTAAAGTCATTTCAACAGGCACCGGAATGAATAACCAACCAAGGAGAATTACTATTAGCCTCCAATACATTTTACCGAATTTGTTCTTTTCCCTGTTTACTATTTTTTGTAACAGTTGTCCTGTTACAACAGCAACAACCAAAGATGCACAGACAATAAGAGGCAGAGCCCAGGTTCCTCCTTCCCACATACAAGGTCCAATATTACTTTTAGCCATTATATAGCTTCCAGGGACATACAAAGGCGTTTCGAAAGCCCAGTCTATTCCACCAAGTGCTGTCCAACCGTCAGGATTAACTCTGACTCCACCAGCAAGTTTGAACAGCCAGTATCCTATCCCTAAATCATAAACGATATGCCCTACAAACAAGATGGGTATTAGAACCAGGTTTCTGAACAGGTTTGATATTTTGATTCTGAATCTGGTCATTTCCTACTTTCTACCCTTACTGAATTATATCCATCGAGGAAGGCTTGTTTGTTTTCTTCCCAGTTAATTAATACGTCAAAAACAAATACGGTTAAAACTCCCAAGAAGAAGACTACAATGTCTCGCTTTGTGATTTTAATTTTTTTCATGATAAAGTCTGGTTTTTGTTCTGGTATTTTTTTTAAAGTCAAAATCTTAAAGTCTGGCCCCCGGCAAGGTTTTTAAAATCACGCGATAAAATCGCGCGGGAGCGGTGTTTTCATATATATTTCTTTTTTATAAAAGCTATTTGTTTTTTTATCACTACAATTTTATTTGCTGATACTGTATTTTAAACTTAATCTTTTATTACATAAGTAGTAGATATTATGTCATGAAGTCCTCTCTTTTCTTTTGAAAGATATGTGACTGCTTCAAGAGGTATTAATCTTGAAACTGTTCTAACAACTAACAATATAAACCTTGGTTTATTTCCTGTTTTATCTACAACATGAGTTTTGGTTATAAATTTTCCAATTGTTTTGCTGAAAAAGTATTCTTGAAAGAAGTAGAAAACGAACATTACAATTGCCCCAAATAAATATTGATTGTCCACAATTATATACCCCAATTGATAAATACCTAATAAAAGACCAACAAAATATGAAAATATATAAGCAACAAATAAATCAACAACAAAATGCAAAAATCTTGTTTTTCTATTAACTTTTAGTGTTTCGGGGTTGGATACTTTAATTGTTTCTCTGGTGTTTTCTGGTTTTTTTGGAGGATTTAATACAATTTCTTCATTTTTTGGTTTATAGTTAATTTTCTCACTCCCTTGTAAAAGCTCATTAAAATCAAATAATCATTTTTATCTTCAATTTGTACTTTCTTTTTAAGTTGTTTTTTACTTTTCGATTAAGTTTTTTAGTTGCAAAATAAATAGCCCAAATAAAGCTCAGGGTTAGAATAGCTAGAATACTTTCCTTATAATCTTCATAATCAATTTCTGCTAAATAACCGCCTGGAGTTTGTCTTTTTTCTATTTCTTTTATCCAAGTCGTATTTAAAGCTTTCAGGGATTGAATATCTTCATTTCTATTGTATGTTTTATAAAGAAACAAGAATATTGGTTTGCTATCAATTCTCGTAATTGTCAATATTGCAGCTACAATATAATCCTTTGAATTTGCATTGTCCACAGAGAATTGATATTTCGATAATATACCATAACTTAACGAATATTTACTTTCATAACTGATGCCAAATGGCTCCATTTGAAAATCAGCCATTTTTAAACGTTCATCAATTTTCGAGAGGTTTTCGAAGTTTTTATTTGGCATCATTAATTTGTAACTTAAATTCGTCAATGTAATCTACTTTATGTTATTTGAGAAAGTGTTTGTAATCTTTAGCCCCAACATTAGTATTTATCAAATCATTGAAAACCTCAATTAAAATGTATTTTTCACAAATGTGATTCTCATCAACCAAAAAATTAGCATAATCTTCTTCGCTAATATAATAAGCCAGCAAGGTGTTTGTTTCGGGGCATAATTTTTTTGCGGTTTCAAGTAGGTTCCCCATTGAATCATCCACTTTTACAAATCCACTGGGAAAGGGCAATTCAATATATGAATTACCAACTTTAATTTTATCTGTTTGAAAATGAAGGTTTAAATCCGTAACATTATCTGAATGAGATGCAAATTCTTTAGATTTGTTATTATTTAATAAATCCTTTTTGAAAGTTTTAAATCCCATGTCATGCCATTCAGGGTATTTGTCAGCAAAACCTTTGTAAAGTATTCTCAAAATAGAATCATTTTTTAAATCGTTACAAAACGATTCAAAACCGTAATCTTTCAACTCAGGATTTTTAGGTTCCAAATAATTATATAATAGATTTAACCTTTCAGTTGGTTCTGTTACAAAAAAGTCAAAATAAAAAATTGTTCCATTTGGCAAGTTATCATGATGCCAATTTATAATCGTTTTAAAACCATTTAAAGACAATGTAAGTATCCTTTTCTCTGAGATTATAAAAGTTTATGAAGTTTTTTCTCATTTCGCATGTCTTTTTTGAACTGCTGGAACGGAACATTAAAACCCTCTTTAAGGATGAGATAATGATGTAATTTATTTATTGAAGATGTGAAATTGTATATTGTTAAAGGTTTTGCATTTGGAAAAGAATTTAAAAATTCAGTTGTTTCATTAATTGGAATATTAAATGTGTCTTTCCCATTTATAAAGGATTTTATCTCTATTGCATCTGGTAACTCACTTAAAAATTCTTGAACTTTATTTACAGGAATGTCATAAATCGTTTCCCCTGATTTGAAACTTCTTACTGGAATACTATCTTGTATTTTTATATCCTTATTCTTAAAAGATGTTAGGAAGAAAAAGCAAAGAAGGAATAATATTGGAATATTTTCATAAGTTCAAAGTTTGATTCAACCTATCCAAATGCTCAAAGCATGTTAAATGGCTTCAATAGTTAAATGTACAAGAAATAATGCTTCTTTAGGCTCTCCTTGTTGATTTGCACAGTCAGACAAATCAAGTCCGATTTTTAGCAATTTAGTGTCATCAACCATTCTCCTGATTGATATATCTGTAATTTTGAATGGTTTATTTTCGGGTTCAAATTTTATCACGTCTCCAATGCTAAAACCATTTTTTGTTTCTCCTGTTTTATTGTTTTTGACGAACTTGAGTAATTCTCTATCAGTTGTTGAATAGCATTCACCAGTGTCAGATACTGTTGAAAAGATAAATTTTGCGTAATAATCAAGATCTTTAATTTTCATATTATTGGTTTTATGGATTATGTTTTTTTCTTTTTTCAAGATGCTCCATAACATTCAGTGTATGATTTCGCCATGGATTGTGGGCTTCAAACCTATCAAATCACCACCCAAAGAAGCGGGTGATAATGCTCGAAAACCTCTGAAACCCTTATGAATTACACATATATTATGCGCTTTGCTTATTCACATTCTTTTTTCCAGCGTTTATAATAGTTCTGCAATCCAGTTTTTTGCCCTCCTCGAAAGTAGCGACCTTCATTTAGAGTTTCAATCATTTTTTCCACATCTTTAGAATGTCTTGTATCCCAATTTAACTCTCTAACCAGATATGCACCAACTAAATCGGGATTTAATTCAGGTTCGTATTTATGCAATGATTTTATATAAGTTTTTGCTCTATAATTGTCCATAGGATGATTTATCCCAGTTGACATGTTAATTGTATTTGTCAATTCTTGCATTGCTAATTTCACAATAGGACTTGGCTCTGGATATTGCTCTTTCTTAGTATTTTCTTTTCCTGATATTTCTATTGCATTCCAGGTTTTTATCCATTTCTCAGTTAATTTTCTTAACCAAGGAATCGCAATAATGTATTTAACAGAATGATAATCATCTATTTTTAAAATTTCATCCGAATCTATTCCGCAACATATTACAACATCAGAGTCTGAACCATATTGCGATTTCTGATATGTCAATTTAGTCTCAAACTTGAATACCGCAGGACAATCTTTAAATCTCGTTCCGTTAAATAGCTTTTTAACTACATCATTGCCATATAGTCTTTCAAACCATCCTGTGTTTTGTTTTGTATGGATGTACAATATAATATTCTTAACATCTTGGTCTTTCTTAGCTAGTTCACAAGCAAACGACATTGCTAACTGGTAAGCATCATCATCATTTGCTTCTGTGTTGATATAAAATTTTGTGTTCATTTGGATTTATTTTGAATAATTTGATTTTAAATTAATTATCGTTGCTCTTATTATACTCTATCTTGTGATATAAAGTCCACTAAGCCAATATTTGCATATGATGAACTTAATGATGGTCTTGAATCCGGAGAGTATCTTGAATACCTTGAATATCTGCTATACTTTGAATATTTTGAATATTCAGAATATACTGAATAAGGACACTTTTCTCTAATTGAACCAACTTTATATCCATTCAATTCGTACATTATTCCGTCCAAATACCAACCAATGTGTTTTCCCTTCCATCCATAAATTTTATCTTCATAAACATATGCAACAGCATGCCCATCCCATGTATAAAAAGAATTGTCATGGTCGGTAGATAAATAAATCTTTGGATGTCCAGTTTTGTCATAAAAAGTTATTTCCATAATTTCAAGTTTTTATATGATATCGAAGTACTTCATGATTGTTTGCTTGAAATGTTCGTTTTCGATGATTTATTGTCATGCATTGTCACCACTTCTTATACCGTCGTAAATTACTGACCGGAAGTTCTTTACATTACACCCTGGGTACTTTTCACTACCAGCGGAGTACTTTTCAATCATCCGGGAGTTGATTTCACGCTGCACGGAGTAGTTTTCAGTATGTTTCCTATTCTTTTCATTAGTCGCCGGGTATCATTTATGCTTCCCGGAGTGGTTTTCACTGCCGGCGAACAGGTTCTCACTTCCGGCGGAGTTAAATGCGGGATTCGCCAACTGGTTTTCATCTTTTGCCGCGTTCAATTCACTGCTTTGCGACTGGTTTTCGTTAATTGTTCTTCTGAAAGTGCTGATTTTGGCTATCGCCCGTTCCGTATTCCTTGTTATTTCCCCTTGCCGGGGCTTTATCCGGCAAGGGGAAAAATGCCCTGCAGACCGTTAATCCACAATAGTGCGTGCCCGCTTGTATTCGTCGTAAAATTCGGGATGGCTGAACTGAAACTGCAGCATGAGCTTGTCGAGCCGGTTGTTGAGCATGTTCATGGCTGTATCTATCAGTTCCTGGAGTGCTGTTTGGGCGGCAAATGCCTGGTTCCGGATAGTGCGGGGCCGGCCTATAAGCTCATTGAACTGGTCGATTGAAGTTTCCGCTTCAGTAACCATTGCATCGCTCACACCGTAATCCACCAGATTGCCCAACTCGGCCCTTGCCGCATCGGTAACCGGTTTAACCAGCGCTTCCACATCGGTTTCGCGGGCATGTGTAATTTCCGACCGGGTTACTTTTACATTGTCAGCCAGTATGCTATTGCCCGTAATGGCGCCGTAAGCCTGCAATGTGCCCGACAATCCCAGAATTTTCTGGATGAGACCTTCCAGTACATTTCCCTTATCGGCGGTTACGGCTTTGCTGTCGGCATTCGTCAGCTCATTTTTTTCAGCAACGCGCTGAATCAGTTCATCGATTTCGTTTTTGGTACCAACAAAAATCATAATTCCGTTCCAGAAAACGGTGTTGGCATCAAGTGTTGCCTGGGTGTTGAGCATCATTCTGTAATGATTTGTCTGTTCTTTGTTCATAAGATTTTGTTTTAAATTTAAATTCAGGTTTTAGGATGAGTGGATTGAAACCGGCAGTAAAACGGATATCGCTTTTACCGGTGAAACAGTACTGAAGTATTCGTAATTGTTGAAATGTGGTGCGGTTCTCATTTTTGGTTTATTTTCTTTTGTATCAACTTTAGGTTAAGCAGGTTGCAATTTAACAATTAAATTAATATGAACATACTATTATGAAATTTTTTATACCATTCTTCGTCCCCCTTTGATTACCTGATTATTTTTTGGAATACAAAAGTCGTATCTCAAAGGGGGATTAAGAGGGGTTTTAAGCACAATCTTCTAAAATAGATTACAGATATAAATCCTCCGGTCCCGCCTACCCGGGACCACCTCCTTTTGAAAAAGGAGGATGCGCTCCGATGCGGCTTTTCTTCGTCCCTGTTGATTTAATCCAACGGTTCAACCCATAAATTGCGGAACTGTATTTTGGAACCTTCGGCCTGCAAACCGATTGCGCCTTTTGTAACCGAGCAGTTGGTAGCTGTGTTCTGCAATAAGCCGTTTACTTTGATTTCAATAACATCACCATTGCAGGTAATATCATAACTGTTCCATTCGCCTGCCGGTTTTTCATTCGACGGGTGTTCTTTTGGAATCAGCGGTTTTACTTCTTCAGTGGAAGTATAAGTAGTATCGCGGATGGTAGCGCTGTTGCCTACTCCATGAATGATAAAATCACCTGCATTTTGATGTTTTAACTGCGCCTGGTAATGGCTTACCCAAATTTTATCGGGCCCGGTTACATGAACCATAACCCCGCTGTTTACCGGTTCTTCCGGATAACGCCACTCCACATGAAGTGTGTAGTTGGAATATTCTTTATTGGTTCTCATGTATCCCAACGGAACTCCTACGGTTTCAATTACACCATCTTTTAAGTAGAAAAAATCTTCAGGCTGAACAGAATCATTTTCCACATAGATGGTCCAGTTATCAAGGTTTTCACCATTAAAAAGCATCTCTTTTTTGTCTGAAGAACATGAAGCAGCGACAAACAGTATGCACAGAAAAATTAAAGTAATTTTCATTCCAATCCGGTTTAATTATTTATAATAAAAGGCAATCCTTTTCAAAGATTGCAAAATAAATTCTCATTGTCAACTTTTGGCCTTAATCACATTTCCATCAATTAACCCCTGGAAGGAATCTTCCATCGTTTCTTTCATGGGGCGAAATTGAATACCCAGTTCATTTTTAATTTTCGAATTATCTGCCTTCCACTTCACATTCACATTATTCCTTATAAATTTCAGGCTAAATGATTTGTTTACCATTGGCCCGACAACCAGGAGTAACCATTTTGGCAAGGCTTTTTTGGGAATTGGATATTTGTCGCCATACCTGGGTAACAGCGTGTGGGCCATCTCCAGAAAATCTGTATTATGAGCCGAAGTAATGTAGCGTCCGCTGGCTTTTGGATTAAAACCTGCCTGAAAATGCGCTTCCGCCACATCCCTTACATCCACCAGCCCGATTCCCATTTTGGGTACTCCTGCTTTCATTGTGCCGTCAGCCATTTGCTTCAGAATGTTATAACTTTCGGAAGTTACAGCCCCCGGATTAAATGCCGGACCCATTACAAGGCTTGGATTAATGGTTATCAAATCCCACCGGCTTTGTGCCTTGTTAATTTCCCAGGCCTTTTTTTCAGCAAGCAGCTTTGAATAGGCATAAGGCTGGTAACTGAGCGAAGCCGTAGTATTCCAAACCTCCTCCGTCAGCATTCCGCCAGGTGCATTTGCACAATCTGTTGCATCAGTATAAATTGCAGCACAACTGCTTGTTAACACCACCCGTTTAACAGACTTTGTTTTATTTACCTGTTCGAGAACATTTGTGGTTCCATTCACGGCAGGGTCAATCAATTCCTTTTGCGGGTTTTTAACTTCAAGAGTGAATGGTGAAGCTGTATGAAAAACCAGTTCGCAACCCTCCATAGCTTCCGCATAAGATCCTACTTTCAGCAGGTCGGTTTTAAAATATTTAATCTGACCGGGAGCTTTTGCCGCCAATGCATTAAGATGTGCCACTTTAGGGTTGTTAGCCGGGTCCCTTACTGCTGCATGAACTGTCAATCCTTCTTCCAGAAGTTTCTTCACGAGCCAGCCAGCCACATATCCTGTGGCTCCGGTGACCAGAACCGGTTTTGTTCTATCAATTTCTACCATTTTATTTGATTTTTATTAAGAACCAAAGTTACAGTTAAAACATGAAATATGTTTAATAGGATATGTATTATTTAATTATTTGAATTTGTGTCTGAAAGTTTTAGCCGCAATATTTTATCATAGAATAAAGTAAAAAAAAAAGTCTTCGGTTTCAGTAAAAACATGTAATTGGGCAAAAACAGATTTTGATTTGGAAAAAACAATGTTGAATAGCGACTGTTAATGATAGTATTAACTTTTAATTCAATTATTATGAAAAACAATCCTGTAGGTTGGTTTGAAATACCTGTTAATGATATGGAACGTGCAGTGAAATTTTATGAAGAAGTGTTGGATGTAAAACTGGAGCGCCACATGATGGGGCCTTTGGATATGGCATGGTTTCCAATGGCTCAGGATGCACCGGGTGCGGCAGGTTCGCTTGTAAAACACCCCGATTTTTATATCCCTTCGGCAGATGGTGTACTGATTTACTTAACTGCACATTCCGGTGATTTAAGCAACGAACTTGCACGTGTTGAGCCTGCAGGCGGAAAGGTGATTCAGGATAAAAAGCAAATATCGCAAGAATATGGGTTTATGGCATTAATCCTGGATACCGAAGGAAACCGCGTGGCGCTGCATTCGAGGGAATAGAAGCCCCTCCCAGCCTCCCCGGGGGGAGGAGTTTGAGATCATTTATTTAAGGCTTTAAACTTCACTTTTTTGATGGTCGGCTTTGTCGAGCCAGTCCTTCCTTATTTGAATCCCCCACCCTGGTTCGGAAGGAATTTGTACTGCCCCGTCAACGACTTTTAAATGTGGTTCATACATGGCATATGCATCCTTGTTTACACCTTCATCAAATTCAACTGAATATTCAAGATATTTCTGAGCATTGGGAATGGCACCCAGCAAATGCAGGGCAAATAAGGTTACCAGCCCATGGTTGGCTGAATGCGGCACACAGGTTAAACCCGCTTCTTCGGCCATTTTAGCCACCCTGTATGTTCTTGTAATTCCACCAAGATACAGTACATCGGGTTGGGTGATATCCACAACCTTCATATTTATCATCCTCCGCCACTGTGCCAGTTCATTGTCCTGTTCACCCCCTGAAACGGCGACATTCAGTGCGTCGGTCACTTCTTTTGTCCATTCAATTTCCCACCACGGACAGGGTTCCTCATACTGGTAAATTTTATTTTGCTCCAGCATCCGCCCCACCTCAATGGCTTTGTCGGGAGTATAGCAACTGTTGGCATCCACAAGTAAATCGCTTTCCCATCCAATAGCTTTCCGTACAGTGGGTACAATCTTATTCGTGCGGCCCGGACTTGCATCCACATTTCTTCCGGTTGAACTTCCAATTCGGATCTTAAAAGCTTTATAACCATCCTCCTGTTGCAATTTAACCAGCCGTTTTGCTTCATCTTCCGGTGAAATATCCCGACGCATACTTGAGCCGTAAACAAGGTACGGACGTGGTTTCCCTCCCAAAAGTTCCACCACTGGTTTTTGCTTAATCTTACCATACAAATCCCAGATTGCAGTATCAATTCCTGCCAAAGCACGGTTTACAAACGACCAGGGATATTTATGGTTAAATTCAACTGCACTATCTGTCAGTTCATCAATTTTTGCAGGATCCTTTCCCAAAAAAAAGGACGCCACCTTACGATGAAGCACCATTGCTGAAATATCTGCATCGTAAGTTGAAATCTGACCCCAGCCCTCCTTACCATTGTCAGTTGTTACTTTTACGACACTTAACGGACCTTTTGTAAATGTTTCGATGGACTTGATTTTCAATCCTTCGTCTATTATTCTGAAATCCTTGTAACCTGCAGTCCTGCCCTGGTGATAATATTTCTTTTCATCCTGAAAGGAAAAGGATTGCAATGGAAATGTTCCGCCAGCAATAACTGCTGCGCTGCTGTTTTTAATAAAGCTTCTTCGTTTCATAGGTCAGCCGAAAGTTTAAAGTTTAAAGTTCAAAGTTCAAAGCTCAAAGTTTAAAGTTCGTAAAGTCAAATTTACAGTATAAAATATTGATTTAAGGAATAAACACCATTTAATGGTACTGTTTTATTTCGATTTTACAGATTGTATTTGTTTCCTTGGTTATTTTAAACCGGTTATCGATGCGGCGGCCCATTATCCAGACTATATTTTTGCCGCTGCACAGCAACCAGATATTTTCCTTTTCGTGCACCGGTATTTTTTCGTCGATAAAAAAGTCGCTCAGCTTTTTAAAGCCCGTCATTCCCAATGGCTGAAAATAATCACCCTGCTGCCATTTGCGGATAAGCAGCGGAAATTCAAGTGTGTCAACATCGAGACAGGCAACATTTGGTTCCCGGTGGATTTTAAAACCGTTGGCATTGTGTCTTTCAATACTTAAATCAAATGGAGTAAACAGTTCAATATCATCTTTTTCGAGATAATATATCCGCTCTCCTTCCGCATTTAACGTTGTAAGAAATAATTGTCCGCGATCTTTCACCAGACGGTGGGTTTTGGAATAGAACTGTTTTCCTGATTCTGAATCCAGGCTTCGATACACCTCTTCGATTACCGTTGGATTGAAGTTGTAATTTTTAAGTGATTCAAGCAGCAACAACATTGGAAAAGAAGACCTTTTCAAGGCATCGATACTAAAAACCAGCTCATTATTATCCCCGGAAATTACTTTTTCCGATTCAGCTGAAATAAAATAATCATACACTTTCTCAACTTCCTTCAGATTCTCGATGCTCGCAATAGCATTTTTACGGAATGCAGGATTCAATTCAGAAAACAGGGGTAAAATTTTATGCCGCAGAAAATTGCGCTGGTAAACTACTTCGCTGTTACTTGAATCATCATGGTATTCAACAAAATTATCGCGTGCATAATTTTTTATCGCTTTACGGCTTGCAAAAAGCAGCGGACGGATTATTGTACCCGTTTTTTCCTTTATTCCTGTCAATCCTTTAATTCCGGTTTTCCGCGAAAGGTTCAGAAAAAAAGTTTCGACTAAATCATCCTGGTGGTGAGCAGTTGCAACATAATCAAAATCATTTTCAACCCTTATCTCTTCAAAAAAATTATAACGCAGTTCCCGCGCCGCCATTTCAATGGAAATTCCGTTTATCCTTGCATATTCTTCGGTTTCGAAGCGCTGAAAAAACGATGGGACACCTTGTATCAACACCTGTTCTTTTACAAACTTTTCATCGTCATCCGACTCTTCACCGCGCAACTGAAAATTGCAATGAACGATACCATAATTAAAACCGGTTCTTTCAAAAAGATGCAACAACACCATGCTGTCAATTCCGCCACTCACCGCCAGCAGAACTTTCTGCCAGGGATCAAAAAGCTGTTTCTCATTTATAAATTCAACAAACCGGTCAAGCATTGAAGTTTATTTTTGATTTTTACCTGTTCGTTTTATTCCCTGCAAAAATATTATTAAAGCTTCCAAATCACTTTATTGGTTGCTCAAGCAATTTTATTAATTCCTTTGTTCCGATTGCTTTGGTAAACCCCTTTTTTTTAAGACCTGTAACCAACTTTTTATCACCAGTCCATAGAGTATATCCTGTTTGAATTGAAAGAGCTACAAAAAGCAAATCCTTTTTATCAACATCTGCTACCAAATTGTAGGCTTGTTGTTGAAAATCAAAATCAATTAATTCATTGTCGATAAAATCAATATGTCTGAAAAAGCGGAAAATAAGTTCATCCAACTGTTCCTGATTTAACCCTGTCAATTTTATTATTTTATCATTTTTACTCCGAACTTCATCTATTAAAAAAACAGGGCAAATTAAACTACTGCTTGTTAAATCTTTAAAAATCAGTTTTGATATGGTACCATTGGGAGTTATCAATCCGGATATAACAATATTTGAATCGGGAATTAAATTCACTTTTCAAATTTATGCTTATTTTTTTCCCACCAACTTTGGTTTATTTCGTCCGCAAGATTATCAGCATCTTTCTGGGTAGCTTTGCTCAAACCATTTATTTCCCTGAACCTGACGTAGTCGATGAAATTCTGTATTTCAGTCCAGTCCAGTACATTTTTTGAGAATGTAAGTTTGATTTCATTATTTTCTGTTTCCACTTTCATATTCAGTACGTTTACAACAAAGTTACAAATTCTAAATAACAGAAATTGATATGTACAGCATTACTAACTTTTTTTTACACTAGCCAATTGCGCAATATTCAAAATTACCTCCACTGATTTCAGCATCGAAGGAATGGGAACAAACTCAAAAGGTCCGTGAAAATTATGACCCCCTGCGAATACATTCGGACATGGCAATCCGTCATAGGAAAGCCGCGCCCCATCAGTTCCGCCGCGAATTGGTTTAACTATTGGTTTTACACCAGCCTGCTCCATTGCCTTTTTGGCTATATCAACAATATGCATTACAGGTTCTATCTTTTCGCGCATATTGTAATACTGATCTGTAATTTCCAAATCAACAAGTTTTCTGCCGTATTCAAAATTTACAACCTGAACCACTTCCTGTAACAGTTTTTTCTTTTTATCAAATTTATCTGCATCGTGATCCCGGATTATGTATTGAAATTCTGCCTTTTCAACATTCCCGTTAAAGGAAAGCAAATGATAAAATCCTTCCCGTTTTTCGGTATGCTCAGGTCGTTGAGTGGATGGCAGCATTCCAATAATTTTATGGGCCACAAGTAACGCATTCACCATTTTGTTTTTAGCTGCACCCGGATGCACACTTCTTCCATGAACCACAATTTTTGCCCCTGCAGCATTAAAATTTTCAAATTCAAGTTCGCCAATCTCCCCGCCATCAATGGTATAGGCAAAGTCGGCACCAAATTTTTTCACATTAAAATGGTCGGTGCCCTTGCCAATTTCTTCGTCCGGTGTAAAGCCGAGGCGTATTTTTCCATGTTTTATTTCTTTCGAATTCAGCAAAATTTCCGCAGCTGTAACAATTTCGGCAACACCTGCCTTATCATCAGCGCCAAGTAATGTTGTTCCATCAGAAGTGATAACAGATTGTCCTTTGTATTTCAGTATTTCAGGAAAACCTTTTGGATCGATAACAACTCCATTCTTTAGTTGAACCGGATTTCCATCATACTCTTCAATGATTTGCGGATTTACATTTTCACCCGAAAAATCGGGGCTTGTATCTACATGCGAAATAAATCCGACAACAGGTCCACCGGTAATTCCATTTGCCGGAACAGTAGCAGTAACATAACTGTATTCATCCATCTCCACATCGCTTAATCCCATGCTTTTTAGTTCCTCAGCAAGCTTTTTCATGAAAGTGGTTTGGCGCCCGGTGCTGGGGAAAGTTGAACTACCGGGATCTGATGTTGTATATTCTTTTGCGTAACGAATAAATCTTTCTACTACTTTTTCCATATCTGTTGCACTTCTTAATTAATTGTTATTTCCAAATATATAAATTTTACATACCATAAACAGATTTTTTATACAACCCTTGTAATTCATAATTTAATCTTGTTTTTGCTCCATCTTTCCTTTCAAATTCTCCCTCAAAAACCTAATTGTAAAAATAAATAACTGACTTGCCAAAACCTACAAAATATGATTTTTATCATGCCTGCAAAAACCTATAAGTTAAATACATACAAACTATAACTATCCATATTATTTAACGTAAAAAGAAAATATAAAAAACTTAAAAATCAAATAATCATGAAAACCAATAAATTATTTTCATGCCTGGTCTTCATCGGATTGAGCGTCTTTATTTTTTCAGGATGCGAATCCAATTCGCAAAAAGATGTAAATGCAGTTGCAACTGAAAATGTAGTTAGTGAAGAACTTCACCAGGCACAGTGCGATTTGCTTGCCAAAGCAAATGAGGAACTTGCAGGGATTAATCAAAAAGTGAGAGACCTGAATGATAAAATTCGTGAAAAGGGAGGTAAATTAACCGATGCACAAAATTCTGCCCTTGATGATTTTGAAGCAAAACAGGTTTCGATTAACAAACGGATGCATGAAATAAAAAATGTAAAGCAACCGGAATGGGAGAATTTTAAAACTACTTTTGAAAAAGACCTTGCTGATATTCAAATTGTTATTGATAATATTTATAAGGAATTCTAAAAATCATCAGGTTTTCTATGACAAGTCGTAGCCACGACTTGTCTATATATCATCGGTTTTGAAAGAAAATCCAAGGCGTTTACCTGTTGTCATTCTTGAATGGCTCATTTTTTGACGCATTTGCTCAACGGTAGCCATTTTCACCTGGTCGTATGGCGGAACAAGCAAATCAAATTCGATGCTGTATTGAATAGCTGTCTCCACAATTTGCCGGAGAACACCGGGCGAAATGGCATCAATTGCAAAATCCTTAACCACTTCATCCGTCTGCCGTTTTCCTTCAACAAAAAAATGTTTGTCCTTATTGATAAAAATCCGTGCAACCAGATATCCTAAATCATTGAACCGGTTATACTTAAACGAATCAGCTAAAAAATTGTAGATGTTAATCGTACCACAGTATGATCGTAAGGGATCGTCGACAACATATTTTGTTTTTAATACCGGATGTTTATCATCGAATTCAAAAACATTGGAATGCATACTGAAAACCAGTAGATCTCCTCCAATGATAAACTCAGCTTCAAAAGGTCCTTTATCTTTAAACAGAGGCAAACTGGAATCAGGCACCTGGTTCTTTACAATATCAAGATAATCTGCTTCCAGTTTCTTCAGGACTTTTTTAAGAATTCCAAACGTTTGCTTTGTGTTTTCAAACACCTTTTGTTTAACTGTAGATTTTATCACAAAAGCTTCCAGCAGAGATTCGCGAACTTCTTTTTCAGTCATGGTTTAAATTTTGAACTAAAAATACCAAAGTAAATGGTATTTAAAAAAAAAGCAGCCCTTTTGAGCTGCTTCCTGTAAAAATATTTTGAATTTAATAGGCCATTGCAAATAACACCCGTCGTTTCGAAGGTTTTCCCGAATAAACACAAACCCCTTCTTCTTCTTCATATTCAAGCGGCAAACAACGAATGGTTGCCTTGGTTTCGGCTTTTATCTTCTCTTCCGTTTCCGAAGTTCCATCCCAGTGCGCCAGAATAAAGCCCGGTTTATTTTTCAGAACCTCCTTAAATTCATCGAAGGTATCGACTTTTGTTGTATTGGCAGTTCTGAATTCTGCTGCTTTTTTAAATATATTTTGTTGAATTTCATCCAGCAGGGATTCAATATACTCATCAATATTATCGATTGACACTACATTTTTCTGCAACGTATCACGGCGGGCAACCTCAACGGTTCCATTTTCCAAATCACGCGGCCCCATAGCCAGGCGAACAGGAACACCTTTCATTTCATATTCGGCAAATTTCCATCCTGGTTTTTTATTGTCATTATCATCATATTTCACCGAAATACCTTTGGCTTTCAGTTTGGCAATAATTTCATCCACCTTTTCGGAAACAGAGGACAGCTGTTCGGTACTTTTGTAAATGGGTACGATGACTACCTGAAAAGGAGCCAGTTTTGGTGGAAGCACCAGTCCGTTATCATCGGAATGGGCCATAATCAATGCACCCATCAAACGGGTCGAAACCCCCCATGATGAAGCCCATACATATTCTTCCTTCCCTTCTTTGCTCGCAAATTTAACATCGAAAGCTTTGGCAAAATTTTGTCCGAGAAAATGAGAAGTTCCTGATTGCAATGCTTTGCCATCCTGCATTAAAGCTTCAATGGAATAAGTATCAACAGCACCGGCAAATCTTTCATTTGCCGACTTCAATCCTTTGATTACAGGAACGGCCATATAATTTTCAGCAAAATTTGCATATACATTAATAATCTTTATCGTTTCGTCAATCGCTTCCTGTTTTGTAGAATGTGCTGTATGACCTTCCTGCCAAAGAAATTCGGCAGTTCTCAGAAACAGCCTGGTCCGCATTTCCCAGCGGACAACATTAGCCCACTGATTGATAAGTATTGGTAAATCACGGTACGATTGTATCCAGTTTTTATAGGTATTCCAGATGATGGTTTCAGAGGTCGGACGAACAATTAATTCCTCTTCGAGCTTTGCATCCGGATCGACCATTAATCCCCCTTTTTCCTCGTCGTGTTTTAAACGGTAATGCGTTACAACAGCGCATTCTTTTGCAAAACCTTCAACATGGTCGGCTTCCTTGCTAAAAAAAGATTTTGGGATAAACAGCGGGAAATAAGCATTAACATGTCCGGTCTCTTTAAACATGCGATCCAACTCTGCCTGCATTTTCTCCCAAATTGCATAACCATAAGGTTTTATGACCATACATCCCCTCACTGCTGAGTTTTCGGCCAGGTCGGCTTTAATTACCAAATCCTGGTACCACTGTGAATAACTTTCTTTGCGTGGTGTCAATTCTTTCGCCATTTTCTTTAAATTGGTACAGATTTTGTTTTCTATTGCATAATTTTGAGTTTACAAATAAAGTAAATATTATTGACATTAAATAAACAGGGAGGACAAGTTATGAAATCTAAATTATCAATTTTTGCAGTGCTGGCACTCTTCTTCGGAGCGTGTACCACTGGGAGTTATGTCAGCAGTTCGTATACTGATGACATCTACTTCAATCCGGGCGATGTTCCTCCGCCCATTGTAGCAGATGAAGAAGTTGCAGCTGAGGAATCTGCTGAAGAAAAGTCGGGTGATCGGCTTATTATCAGCGAAATTGAGCAGAATGATGATGGCTCAAGTACCATGAACAATTACATTTTTGAAGGAACTGAAGACGATGTGGATGCTCAGTTATACAACATGGAGCAAATGGATTTGGAAGGGAGCGATACTACCGTTTATTATAACGACGATGAAGTAAAATACGTTATCAACAATTATTACGATGGTGATGAAATAGATTATGCATACCGTATCCGGCGTTTCCACCGTCCTTATTTTTATGATCCATTTTACTGGGACAGCTGGTATTACGATCCCTATTTTTATGGTGGTTATTCATCATGGTATTCTCCTTACAGCAGCTGGGGATGGGGTATGTATTCACCGTATTCAAGCTGGGGATGGGGATATTCACCCTTTTACAGCCCGTATTACGCCTGGGGTAGTCCTTATTATGGCGGATACTACGGTGGCTATTACGGAGGTTACCTCGGAGGTTATTATGGAGGCTATCACAATTATTACAACCGTGGATGGTATGCAAATTCAGATAATTACAACTACGGGAAAAGAAGATCTACAGGTACAAATGTTGTGAGAAATGACGATGCCCGGAGAAACTCCTCAAATACTGTTGCAAGAAATAAAAGCACTGGTTCACAGGATGCAGTGAATTCATCAAGAAGAAATTCATCAAGTTCAGGTGTTAGAAACAATGCAACAACAACCCGTACTTCAAACGGAAATGTTTTAACTGAAAGAAGAAGGACCACTGAAAGCACAAATAACAAAAGCGCTACAGTCAGAAGTTCAACAAATTCTTCTTCACGTACGCAGACATATACCCGTCCCGGTACATCAACAACTACAAGAAGTAATTATACGCGACCTTCTACCAATTATACAAAACCAAGGGTAGTAAGTAAAAGCAGCGCTTCAAGTTCGCGTTATTCTGCTCCAAGAACAAGTTCAAGCAGCAGAACATATCGCTCAAGCTCTACTTATAACAGAAGCTCAAGCAGCGGGTCAACCAGAAGTTACAGCAGTCCTTCCAGTTCAGGCAGCTACAGAAGTGCTCCTTCCAGCAGTGGAAGCTATCGCGGAAACAGCAGCAGCGGTAGTTACAGAAGCAGCGGAAGTTCCGGCAGTTCCAGTGGCGGCTCAAGAAGCTCAGGAAGCAGTAGCAGTGGTTCAAGAGGTTCATCCTCCTCATCATCCGGAAGAAGATGATAAATCAGCCACAAAAATTTAGTATTAATAATTTAATTGATATTGCCATGAAGAAATTAATAGCACTATTCTCAATTGTATTACTTGTTCCTTTTTCCATGCAGGCGCAGGATTTGGTTGATGCTTTACGTTACTCATCAACACAGGTTCAGGGTACAGCACGGGCTGGCGGAATGGGAAATGCATTTGGGGCTCTGGGTGGCGACTTTACATCAGTCAGTATTAACCCTGCAGGTTTGGGACTCTACCGTGCCGGTGAGTTTGCCCTGACTCCTGCATTTGGCCAGAATCAGATTGAATCGTCTTACCTGGGTAACACGATGAACGACAGTAAATACAAATTTTCATTTAATAACCTGAGTTACGTAGCTGCAATACCTACGTTGAGCAGCAGCGAAGCCGGAGTTGTAAGTGTGAATATAGGTATTGGTTATAATCGTTTGAAAGATTTTAACAGCGTGAGAATTGCAGGTGCTCCGGTTGCCAACAGTTCATTCCTTGATTATGTTGCTGATAATGCAAATGCAGATAACTGGAGTGACTATTATGAACAGTTAGCCTGGGATAGTGATTTATTGCTGCAGGAAGATAATACAGGAATTTACTGGCACGATATTGAAGACGCAGGTTACGGACAAAGTCAGAGAAAAACCTATTCCACACAAGGTTCAGTAGATGAGTATTCACTCGGAATGGGGTTAAATTTTGGTCATAAATTGTATTTTGGTGCTTCAGTTGGAGTTGTTGATGTTTATTACAATGAATCGTCAACTTTACGCGAAGCAGACGAAAATAACGGTATCCCGTATTTTAATAATTTCGCATTCAATTCTCACCTGAGAACTTCCGGTACGGGTTACAATGGTAAATTTGGAATCATTTTCAAACCAATCAACGAAATTCGCCTGGGAGCAGCAATTCATACTCCTACTTTCTTTAACCTGCATGATGATTTTAACACGTCAATGCAATCATCTGTCACTTATGACGAAGGTGATACACAAGGCTATGATGTGGTTCCGGATAATCCGTCAACTTACGATTACGACCTTGAAACTCCATTGCGCGCTACATTAAGCGGGGCATTTGTAATTGCAAAAGCAGGTTTAATAAGTGTTGACTATGAATATGTTGATTATGGCTCAGCAAGTTTACGGCGTGGTGGTGACGGTTATGATTTTATTGATGAAAACAGTGACATAACAGAAGCCTATAAAGCAGTGGGAAACATCAGGGTTGGCGGTGAATTAAGGGTAACCAATGAAGTGAGCCTGCGCGGTGGTTACGAGTATTATCCATCAGCTTATAATGAACAGGCATTTAATGCTTCACAACCCAATGCAGATGCAAACCTTGTTGTATATTCAGCAGGACTGGGTTATCACCAGGGAGGTTTTTTCCTTGATGTTGCATACAGATATTCGGATACTGATAATTTCGACACGCTCTATCCGTCGCCAGTCAGCACCGATTATCCGGCAGCCTCTATGGCAAAATTTAATTCAGTAAAAAATAAAGTTTTATTTACACTTGGCTTCAGATTTTAATCAGGTAATCACTTATAAAAAAAGCACAAATTTTCGAATTTGTGCTTTTTTTATGCCATTGCACCCCGTTATCCGGCAAAAGTGAAACGAACCTGATTATTTCGCCTAAATCCTAATGATACGGCAAATGTTATCCACCCGGCCATGTTGACGAAATTAATTATCCCTTATACCAACGATAGACCAAAGACGGATTAAATTCGGTTATAACCGAATTTAATC
This sequence comes from uncultured Prolixibacteraceae bacterium, assembly GCA_963816685.1. Taxonomy (GTDB): domain Bacteria; phylum Bacteroidota; class Bacteroidia; order Bacteroidales; family Prolixibacteraceae; genus CAVYUC01. The sequence goes on from CAWFMB010000028.1 coordinate 127,744, forward strand.
CGTCTTTGGTCCCTCTTTGGTCAGGAGTTAATCATACATAAATATGCCCTTTGAACCTGATGAAGGAACAATCATTTTGAATCAATTCAGAAAAGGGCTGCCGCCAAATTTTCAATTGCTTCATTCTCTTCAGCATCATTACAACTGACCGGTTGAGTCTTCAGGGTGATTTCTTCCTTTCGGACCTATCTGGGCTGAATTTCACAGATCAGCAGTTTACCTGAACCGTTAAAGCTTTTTATGAACAACAGGAAGCTGTATCATTCAGTATTAAAAAATTTGTTATGTTTGTTACCGAATAATTAAATCGGGAATTTATGTGGATAACCATATCCCTGGTACTTTTTTATCTGCTCGCTCCTTTTCTACTTATCAATTTGTGTCAGAAATTCAGCATTCTAAAAAAAGCCGGAGCAGTTGTTTTGGCTTATATACTTGGTTTGATTGTTGGAAATATAGGATTGCTGCCATCGCCAAGCAGCCGGTTCAGAGAAATCCTGGGGCATCAGACTTTTTTGCCGAAAGAAGAATTTATAAAATACTTCAATTCGGCTGGATTACCGCAAAGTGACCTGCTGGCCAACCAAATTGCCGGATTACAGGAATTGCTGATGACAATTGTTATCCCGGTTGCCCTCCCGCTTCTTTTGTTTTCATTGAATTTGAAACGCTGGTTAAAACTTGCAAAAGGTGCTGTATTATCATTAATCCTTGCCATGATTTCTCTGCTGACATCTGTATTTTTAGGATATTATTTATATGCAGGTTCAATAACCGATTCGTGGAAAGTAGCGGGAATGCTGGTTGGAGTATATACCGGCGGAACACCCAATTTAGCTGCAATTGGAACCGCATTGAATGTAAGTCCTGATATTTTTATTCTAACCCATACCTATGATTTAATTATTGGTGCTGTAGCCCTGCTCTTTCTGATGACAATTGCACAACGCGTATTTCATACATTTTTGCCAAAATTTGATCTCATTAAAAAAGGCGAGAATGCTTTTCAACTGGCAGAAGAAGGAGAACAAATGGAAAACTATGACACACTTTTCCATCGTCAAAACATACCCGATACCTTAAAAGCATTTGGGATATCGGTTCTTATTTTTGCAATTGGTGGCGGCCTGAGCTTTTTGGTTCCCCAATCGGCACAAACAGTAGTGGTTATTTTAACCATTACAACTTTGGGGTTACTGGCTTCGCTGGTAAAGTCCATCAGCCGGCTGAAAAACAGTTTTCAGCTGGGCATGTATTTTATCATCGTCTTTTCACTTGTTGTTTCTTCTATGGCCAACCTTCACAATATGTTTCAAATTGAATTTTTACAACTCTTTCTTTATGTGCTGATCGTTGTTTTTGGTTCCATGATTATTCATGTTGGATTATCCAGAATATTTAAGGTGGATGCTGATACCACCATCATTGCCATTACCGCACTTACCTATTCTCCCCCGTTTGTTCCGGCAGTTGCAAGCGCCATTAAAAATAAGGAAGTTATTATTTCCGGGTTAACTATTGGCATCCTTGGATATGCTTTCGGTAACTACCTGGGAATTTTAATTGCTACTGTATTGAAATAAATTCGGATACTGAATATCGTTTCAATCCCTGTGAATATTGACAAATACCCGTTGACCGGGTACTTAAAATCCGTTTGACCGACATTAGTATGCTGCCGGATTGTCCCGGAACCTTGAATTTCACTCTCCACGGCACTTTCAGGAGATTTCAAAATCATCAAATCACAATTTCCCCCAAGGGGCACGGATATATCCCCAAGGGGCACAGAGCAATCCCCTGGGGGGCAAAACAATCCCCAAGGGGCGGAAGGCAATCCCCCGGGGGCATGGAGTATTCCCCAAAGGGCAAAGACTTATCCCCAAGGGGCACAGAATAATCCCCTGGGGGGCAAAGCAATCCCCTTGGGGCGGAAGGCAATCCCCTGGGGGCACGGAGCAATCCCCTGGGGTTACAGAGCAGTTTTCCGCGGGCATGAGGCAATCCCCGGGGGGCGCAGCCTTATCCCCAAGGGGCACAGAGCAATCCCCGGAGTGCGCGGATTAATCCCCGGAGGGCTGACCTTTCCTAAAATAGTTTGACAGATTTAACTTAAATTCTGATAGCTGTAAATGTTTTTTATTCATTCACTGATTTCTAAAACGACTTGTTTTTTATTCCTGCAAATTTTTATCACCGCGTTTATTATTTCTGTAAACTGGCACACATCTGTAGCTTAATCCTGAAAGAGGGTGCGGATAAAATTATTATTCCCGGGATATGCGTTTGGCAATTACCTTGGAATTTTAATTGCTACTGTATTGAAATAAATTCGGATGCATTCATTTTTCCGTATTTCCAACTACTTATCCCAGCTTATTCATCAGTTGTTCCTTGTAGTTCAGGCTGACAGGTAATTTATGCTCACCGATTTTAACCTGGTTTCCTTCAAGATAAACCACTTTTGAAATTGAAATAACGAATGATTTATGAATCTGAATAAACTGATCGCCGGGTAACTGAATGAAAAACTGTTTTAATCTTCCGTGCACCATTAATTTATGTTCTGTGGTTATAAATTTCACGTAATCACCCTGTGCTTCCAGAAAAAGGATTTCATCGAAGTTGAGCCGGTAATTCTTTTTACCGGAGCGCACCATAATGTGATCCGGAAGCGCATTAACCGCCTGCGGGAATCGCTCCAGTGCGCGGTTAACGGCTTTACGAAACCGTTCGAACGACACCGGTTTAACGAGGTAATCCACTGCATCCACCTCGAAACCATCGAGTGCAAATTCAGGATAGGCAGTTACAAAAACAAACAATGGTGGATTTTTCAGGCTTTTAACAAAGGAAATTCCAGACAACCGGGGCATATTAATATCGAGGAAAAGCAGGTGAATCATTTCGTCCTGCATTACTTTACCCGCCTCCAGCGCATCTTTACATACCCCTGTCAGTTTCAGCTCGGGGCATTCATTGACAAAATCAACCAGCACTTCCTGCGAAAGAGGTTCGTCGTCAACAATTAGACAATTGAATTGCATATTAGCCGATTTCAACATGTAAATTTACCTTAAAACTTTCTTGTTCATCAAAAATGTTCAGCGAATGATGTTGCGGATAAATTAATTCCAGCCTTTTCCTCACATTTTCAATGCCAATTCCCTTATATTTCTTATCTGTGGGTTCATTTGTATTCCCTTTGTTATTTTCTGCCGAAAAATAAACGGCATGATCTGAAACATCTATTATTATTTTCACGAACGGATTTTCACTTCCACCTTTTACACCGTGTTTAAAACTATTTTCAACGAAAGGCAGAAAAATGAAAGGAGCTATCTTTTTCCCATCCGTTTGACCTGAAACTGAGAATTCTATTTTCCCGGCTTCAGTTGTACGTAAATTCTGAAGTTCAATGTAGTTGCCTATCATTTCAACCTCTTTGCCCAGCGGAATAAAATCAGATTCCGATTCATAAATAACATGGCGCATCAAATCGCTGAGTTGTAAAACCTTTTCGGGAACCAGATTCGATTTTTTTCGCGCCAGGCTGTAAATGCTGTTGAGTGAATTGAATAAAAAATGGGGATTAATCTGTGAGCGCAGCGCCTTTAGTTCGCTTAATGTTTTTTCCTTTTCCATTTCCTGGAGCCTGAACCAGCCACGGGCTAGCCGGAATAATCCGGTAAGAAAAACATAAATGATAAAATAAAGCGATATGTCCAGGAAATTATAATATGCAATAAAATAATATCCCTGAAAGACATAATCGATTAGTGTATTAAAAAGCAACAGATAGAATCCTGCACCTGCAGCTATCAAAGCCAATACCGACAGACCATATAACAGATACCACTCTTTTTCGAGAAGCGGGAAAAGTACTTTCAGGTTAAGGTAAACAATGAGAACCAGCGGCAGATGAAAAACTGCAGTGTAAATCAAATCGATTTGTTTTACTTCTGCTGAAACCTTCAGGATGTTTAATAAAATCAGAAAGGAAAGACACCAAAAAAGAAGGTGCTGAAAGAACCTGCTATTTATCCATTGTTTCAATATCCTTTTTATCTTCTGCCTCATTTATTTTCTTGCTAAAATAGCTTCCATGCCATCTTTAAAAGCTTCTTCCGAATGTACATATTTTGTTACAAACTTTTGAAGTTCTGCCGGTTTTGCTGTTAATAAAATAAAATCGTCATTCTCTTCATGATGAATACGGATGCGGTTTTCATCAATTAATTCCCTCAGCCAATCCTGATTGAACCAATTAATATGAAGCTGGTTTTCAGTAAATTTTAATTTTGCGAATGTATGCACAGGTATCAGATGAAAAGATGCAAGATCAAGATCACCGTCCATATAATCTTCAAGATAGAAATCGAGAAAATAGGTACCACCCAGTTTTACTACATGAACCTTGAATTCGGAATCCCTGTAATCCGTTTCACCTTCATATTTTAAATTCAGCTTATATGCGGTGCTGTCAATGTTTTCCGGGATTGCCTCACCCTTGTACACATGTTCGAATTTCCATTCTGTTTTGTCATCATCCATCCATGTTCCGGTTAGAATATTATTCGGGAACAAATCTTTTTTGGTATAAAGCGGGTAAAATGAATAAACCACGCAACCGGATAAAAAAGCTGTAAGCAGCGACAGGATTAGTAATTTTCGCGTTTTCATACTATTGATTTTTTTAATTTACACAGCTAATATAGAACGGGAATTGTATTGAAACAGAACTTTTTCGTTGAGATAATAATTTTGATCGTTGAAATCGAAAAATAGCCACATTGAGGGGGTGAAATAAAATTGAGTATCCAATTAAGAACAGGAAATGAGAATTGACAGCAGAAACGGCCTCCGCTCAAAGTAGTAATCAAAATTAAAACTGGAAATATATAAACGGTTGCATTTCGGCAGAAATGGACTGATAAACAATGATAACAACAAGTGCCGAAATAATAATTTTTAACCAAAGCGGAGCTTCAATAAACCGGTTCATCACATAATCTTTCCAGCTTTGGCTGAGCCAGTGGGTGATGAAACCAAACAGCATGACAAGGAAAACCCACTTGTAGGCAACCAATACATCAGGAATAATGGAGAGTTTAAAACCTGAACCAATCTGCTGCATCATTCCTTTTACAACATTCATTGATTCGGAACGGAAAAAGATGCGCGTGAAGGTGATAAAACTGAAGGTGATTGCAATTTTCCAAATGCGGATAAACCAGCCGCTCCGGTTTTCCCACGGGCTAATTTTTCTCCAGAATTTATAAACCACCAGTCCCACTCCGTTTAATCCTCCCCAGATGATAAACTGCCACGAAGCTCCGTGCCAAAGCCCTCCCAGCAACATGGTCAGCATCAGGTTAATGTTGGTATCAATCTGACGTTTTACTCCTGGGAATATACGGGCAAGCAATGCAGAAAGCAAAGCTACCCCGGCGAATATTGGAATTAAAATCAATTCTCCGGCAAGCAGCACAATGATGGATAAAATAACACCCAGACTTAAATAACTAAAAACCGAACCATTGCGGTTTCCACCAATCGGGATGTACAAATAATCTTTTAACCAGGATGAGAGCGACATGTGCCAGCGCTTCCAGAATTCGCCGACATTACGTGCCTTATACGGCGAATTAAAGTTCTGCGGCAACCGGAATCCCATTAATAAAGCCACTCCGATTGCAATATCAGTGTATCCCGAGAAATCAACATAAACCTGCAGCGAGTATCCAAAAAGCGCCATTAGATTTTCGAAACCTGAATAGGTGACCGGATCTGAAAATACGCGGTCTACAAAATTAACTGCAATATAATCGCCGATAAAAATCTTTTTCACCAGTCCTTTAAGGATGATGTATACCGCCCATCCAAATTCAGCTTTCGAAACGTGATAATCCTCATAAATCTGCTTGATGAAGCCTGATGCCCGAACAATTGGACCGGCCACCAGCTGCGGAAAAAAGGAGACATAAAAACCAAAATCGATGAGGTTGTTTACCGGTTTTGTTTCGTTCCGGTAAACATCAACTGAATAACTGATGGTTTGAAAAGTGAAAAATGATATTCCCACAGGAAGCAGAATCTGGTTAACATCGAAATGGGTACCGGTTGCACCGTTTGCCCACTGCGCCAGATAATTTACAACATGAAAATTAGTTCCCAGCATGGAATTAATACTATCGACCACAAAATAGGAGTATTTGAAATATGCAAGCAGCGAAAGATTCACTATGACACTCAGCGCAACCAGCATCTTTCGTAAGGTTTTATCTTTTGAAGAATAGATCCATTTGCCGATTAAATAGTCGGTTATCGTGCTGAAAAGGAGGATGAAAAAGAAGAACCCGCTTGATTTGTAATAGAAAAACAGACTTGCAAGAAATAAATATCCCGAACGCAGCGAACGGCTTTTATTGTTGTACAACAGGGAATATCCAGCCAGCACAAGGGCAAAGAATCCCCAGAAGAAAAACCGTGTAAAGATTAAAGGTGAAGCTTCATTGTATTCAAAAATGCCTTTAAGGGATTCTGATAGATTTATTTGCTGAAGAAAATCCAACTCGTTAATGGTTTATCAGGGTTAATTTATTTTTAGTCTGGATATATAATTCAAAATTCTGCAACAGTGCGTTAAAAAACAGATCACCCAGCAGCAAATATCCATCCCGGGTAAAATGCACCTTATCGTGCTGCGCCAGGTGATTATTTTCCCACAGCACAACTGAATTCAAACCGCCCATTACCGAATACATATCCCAGACGCCGGCCTGTAAATTCTCAGCCATTTTAAACATGCTTTCCTGCACCTTTTCGCCGTTTTTGTTCACATACCGCCTGTACAGATAGCTATCGTTGTTGGTGGTAAAAATAATTGCGGTTTCCGGGGTAGCTTTTCTAATCCGGTGAATTAAATTTTCATAGTTATCTTCAAAATCGCGCTGCGAAAACCGCCTCCCGTAAGCATCATTAATTCCCAGACCAAGAATCACCAAATCGGGTTTCAGCAAAGCCAATTGTTTTTCAAACAGTGTACATTCCAGAAAAGCAGGTACGTCTGCGCCATTTACACCAATACTGTTGTATATTATGCCATTTGGTGCCGATTCAGTCACCAGGCCGTACAAAGTGAATTCCCCCTCTCTGTCCTGCACTTTTGTTATGCTGATTGTTAAACTGTCAACATTCTGGTTCAGGGTAAAATCAATAAAATCATCTGTTTTAACCATTTCCTTTAAAACAGATTCATCCACCGACACGGAATAATTATCATCTTCCGAATGACAGAACAGGCGGACTTTATTAAAACTGTAATCCAGGTTATTTTCCTTTTCCAGCAACACAGTAAGTTTGGTAAACGGTGAATTTGTAGTTGCGGTAATTCCACCCACACCCAGTTCTGCCGTTTTATGGTTTTGTACATTCCGGCAGGTTTGCCAGCTGCCCGAATACCGGATATAATAACCAAAAGGAGAATTTGTGCGGGCCATCCGGTATGGAAACATAAATCCCCAGCCTGCATTCATTTCGCCGTTAAACGTCTGTAAACGGTTTCTTATTTGCCCTGAAAATGTACCGGCCTGTATATGAGAGCCTCCAATCTGAACAACATTTATTTTTCCTTCACCTTCAGTCACCAGCTTTTCGAGCTTCCCGTAAAAGTTTTGGGAATAGGAATCGTTTCCAAAATTGTGCAGCCGGTTAACATCGTAGCGGATGAAATCGTACTGGTTTACCCGGTATAAATAAGACTCATCCTGGGCAAATAAAATCGCAACATGCAGTACAGACCAGAATATCAGGATTAATTTCTTCATTATTTTTCCTCCAGATAGTTGTTGTATTCCAAAATGAGGGCATTGTAAAACATATTGGCAATCAGGCGTGCACCGCGTGCCGAAAAGTGAGTATAATCAGGTCGTGCAAGTTCCGGTTCGGCATTTACCCACGAAGGCATGCTGTTTTTGCCTCCCATCGCTTCATACATATTCCAAAATCCACTGCCTGTTGATAGTGCAGCTTCTTTTAAAACATTCACCACATCGGGCAAATACGAATAGGTTACATACCGGTCTTTTTCTTTTGTCGACATATCACTCGGGCCAATTACAATGATGGCAGCATCAGGGCAAAGCAACTGCAGCCGTTCGATTTGTTGTCTGAACCAGCGGCCGTAATTTTCAATCGCCTTTTCATCCTGAATATAAGGCATCACGTTTCCCCCAAACTGAAGTATAAAAAGATCAGGGCTTAAGTCGTTATACATTTTCAGACTGTGCTCAAAATCATTTTTTGTGAAAATTAACCCTGAACTTCCTCGCAGTGCAATATTATCCACAATTACTCCTTTCGTTGATGCCAGTTCAACTCCGTAAATATCGGGCCCGTCAAATCCTTCAAAATGCATTGAAACCCGGCTTGTGGTATCCGGCAAATCACATTCTGTCATTGCATAATCCACATCCTGTTTAAGTGTATCGGTCCAAAAAAGACTTCCTTCAATAAACAACTTCAGATAAACCGGGGTTTTCGTATTTCCGTAAAACAGCCTCAGATGTTCGTATTCGCGGGTGCGTTTAAAGGATATATCCGTTTTCGAAATGCTTAAAAATGCCTTATGGTTTATGGAACCTGCAAAAGGCACAGTATCGCTGGTTAAAGGAGCATACCGGCTAAAAGCGCCCATTACACCGTAACTGCGGTGTTCCACCAGCGAATCCACATTTCCGTATATTGGATATCGTTTCCAGTTTGCTGAATAATCCTGATTTGCACTAAACACATAATTGTATGGTTGTAATGCCGGCCTTAGTCCCGGACCAGTTCCGCCAAAATGTGTCTGCATTTTATTCCGGAGAAATGCTGTTATGCGATCGCCTTCAATCTGGCTGTCGCCATAATGCATTATACGTGTCAGCGTATCTTCTTCCAGTTTCCTGAAAAAACGATGCAGGTTAGCCCATGCACTGTCCTTCATTTCAATTCTCGTAATCGACCGGACCAGGGAGTCGTAGCTGGCTTTGCGGATAACTTCAACATGACCGGAAGCTACCGAATCGGTATTTAAATTTACCAGCGAATCGATACTGAACTGATGGTTCAAAATTTCTGAGACATCCGTATATTCAGGCTTTTCATCAAAAAACATTTCCTTGAATGTGGGCATGTGAAAAGTAAATTCTCCCAGTTTCACTCCTTCAGAAGGTGTAATCCACATTGCCGAAGCCAGCAATATAAATACTCCCAAAGTGAATAACAATATCTTTACCGGCCTCATTTCAGTATGTATATTGTTAGTTTCTGACCTACCTGAATTTTCCGGGCATCATGAATATTGTTCCATTCAAGAATCAATTCCGGCGTAACGCCTTTGTATTTTTTTGCAATTATATAAGGAGATTCACCATTCTTCACCACATATTCAATTTTATCCGACTCCGACACTATAGTTTTTTCCGGCACATTTGTTTGAGCAGTTATTACAGTTTTGTTTTCAGTTTCAAAAGAAGTATAATAATCAGCTTGTTCATCCGGCACAAAAATGAAAATATTTTGTCCGGCACGGATTTTCCTTTCATTGTAAATGTTGTTCCAGTATTTTAAGTCCGAAACTTTGACATCGTATCTTTCAGCAATTACTCCCAAAACATCACCCGGTTTTAAGTTATAGGTAAGTTTTGTCTGCCCCTCAATTTGAAGATTTTTTACCGGCTCGCCCAGGTATGCCCGGTTTGGCGCCGGCGGATATTCAATTTTTTGTGTAAGCACCTGAAATAAGGTGGAATCAGATGCATGATAAATGGAATCCTGCATCACCATAAAATCATCGTGAAGTCCAGCGGGAAGCAAAAGTTTCACCGGCTTCTCCCCTGCCGGTACAATTGAAAATTTATATTGAGGATTTAAAAACCGGAGTTGGTCTGTTGGAATTCCGGTAATACGGGTAATTTGTTGAAAATGCATTTGTTCGATTATCCGTACCGTATCGGGTTGTGCTGCCAACGAGTTATTTATTTCCCAATGGTTCCGGGTTAAAAATATTGCCATTGCCTGATAACCAGCAATTATTTCAGCGAACGACTGCGGCATACAGGAAACAAATTTATTAAAGGAAGTGTCATTACCAGCTTTAACAAGTGCATTTCTGACTATGGCAGGGCCGAAAACAAGAGCTGCAACTGCATAATCAATGTTGCCAAAAACCTGTACATAGCTTTTGATTTGAGCGGCTGTATACCGGGTCGATTTTTCCACATTATAACGTTCATCAACCAATTTGTCGATTTGAGCCCCGTTACAGACTGCCTGAAAATGAGAAAGCTGCCACACTCCTGCTCTGTATGAAAAAAGATTTGCTTCCGGATTCATTGCCGATAAAGCCGGCACCAGAAACTTTAATTCTTCCGGCAAACCTTCTTCTGACAGAATTTGCCCGATTTGATTTTCATAAACGGAGAATAACCTTGCCAGGTTTTGCTTTTGAGCTAATGGAAGTGAATCAATAAAAACGAAATACTCATTCAATCTATCAGAAGGTTGTGAAAATAAAATAGTGTTCAGATTCATAAATTCACCAACGCCATCTGCCGTTTTATTTTGAATAAAATTACCATTAAAAAAATCAGGATTATTCAGAAATACAATATCCGGCTTTTCCAGGTTATCGGCTAACCAATCCCGGTAAGATATGGAATCTGCATCCAATTGAGATAAACCACAAACCGGAAGCATTATAAATGCTATAAGAAAGGTGATTTGCCACCGCCGGATATCTGGAATTTTTTGGTTCAATCTGATAAAATGAAATTAATTGCTGCAAAAATATCAAATCCAGTCAAACCTGAAACTGAAGTTAAGGTTAAACCCTATTTATTTTTACCGGAACATCCCTTTAATCATTGAGCATAAACTTTTACTTCCGCTTTCTTTTGCGTCGATGACATTGGCTGGCTAAGATTATCGAAAAAATAGTTGCTTACTTTTTCCATCAGATGCAACCGGTCTTTCCCGCTCACGTTGTGCGGGTGCGTCGGATAAACAAAGAAATCCACCTGCTTTTGCTGTTCTATGGCACTGCGCAGGAACTTCATACTGTGCTGCATTACCACTGTTTCATCCTGAACGCCATGAATGATAAGCAGTTTTCCCTCCAGGTCAGAAACATGGTTAGCCATATTTGTTTCCTTATAGCCTTCCGGATTTTCCTGAGGCATATCCATGTAGCGCTCGCCATACATCACTTCGTACATGCTCCAGTCGACAACCGGACCACCGGCTACTCCCACCTTAAATGTTTCGGGATGGCGCAGCATCAGGTTCAGTGTCATAAAACCACCATAACTCCAGCCATGCACACCAATGCGTTCGGCATCAACATACGGAAGAGATTTAAGAAATTCAATCCCCTGCATCTGATCTTCAGTTTCAAGGATTCCCAATTGCCGGTGAGTAGCCGTTTCGAATTCACGGCCGCGGTTGTTGGTACCACGGTTATCCATTGTAAAGGCAATAAATCCCTGGGAAGCCATATAATACTGCCACCAGCGCGCCTGGTTTTGCCAGCTTTTATCCACAAGCTGTGAGTGAGGGCCGCCGTAAACATAAATGATTACCGGATACTTTTTATTCGGATCAAAATTTACAGGTTTTATTAACCGCCCGGTCAGCGTGTACTTACCGTCAGCCGATTTTATAGGCACCAGCGTATTTTCACCCAACTGGTATTCTTTAAGGGGATCATCAGCTTTATGAATAGTCCGCAACATTTTGCCTTTTGCCGAAATTAAATCAGTCTGCCCGGGAAGTTCGGGTGATTCCCACTGATCAAGCACATAACCGGCACCCGGACTTAGTTTCCCGTGGTGCACTCCCTCTCCTGATGTAAGTTTTTCCATTTTACCGGATTTTATTTCCACCCGGTAAATGTGGCGCTCCAGCGGACTTTCCTTTGTCGACTCAATAAATACATATTTTTCATTTTCATCAAAACCCAAAACATCGGTTACTTCCCATTCTCCTTTGGTAATTTGTTTAACCAGTTCGCCATCGGTGTCATATTTGTAAATATGGAACCAGCCATCCTTCCTGCTTAAATAATAAAATTCATTTACATTCATTTTCGAAAACCGAATGGGATACAGCGGTTCCACATATGTATCGCTGGATTCCTCAAACAGGGTTTTTATTTTATTGCCGGATTCAATGTCGTAGCAGTTTAGCTGCATGTGGTTTTGTTCACGGTTCAGTTCAGCAATGTAAACAGTTGCTTCATCGGGCGACCATGCAATATTGGTAAGGAAATGATCGAGCGGTTCGCCGGTGTTCAGAAAAACTGTTGTACCTGTCTTAACATTGTACACTCCTACTTTAACCTGATGGCTGGGCATCCCGGCCATCGGGTATTTTACCGGCGTGTATTCCGCCTCGCGCGACATGTAATCCACCAGCGGATAATCGTGCACCATTGTTTCATCTTTGCGGTAAAATGCGATGAAATTTCCTTCGGGAGAAATAAAAATACCGTCAGAAATCCCGAATTCATTTCTGTGAACAGTTTTGCCATTTACAATACCGTTGCCGCCATCACTGGTAATTTGTCTGGATTCGCCATTTGCAAGGGTAATATACAAATCGTCGTCAATGGTGTAAGCTGCCAATTTGCCCTCTTCACTGAATTCAGAATTTTCTGCATTCTCAGGCAGTTTTATTTGCAGTTTTATTTCTCTTTCGGCTAAATCAACCGTATAGTAATTATTGCCGTAATTAATCAGAAGTTGCTCATTTTTATTCCATAAATAACGGGGAAACCGGCGAAACCTGTAATCACCGGAATTATTTATAATTTCATTTAATGTTTCCAGTGAAATAACCTGCTGCATGGCGGGGCTTTCCACTGTTTCCTGCCAAAGTGTATCATTTTTTATGAAGGTAAAACTTTTATCATTTTTCCAGGCAAGGCCATTTAAAGTTTCAACACGTAAACCGGAATATTTACCTAAAATGGCATCCCGCAGTGTCATTTGTTTTTGCTGACCAAAAACCATATTGGCTGCCAATAAAAAGAGCACTAATAATTTTTGCATATCTGTTTTTTTGTGGACACGAAAGTAACATTCCTTAAACATGAAAAAAAGAATTTTTCTACAAAAAAACTTAAATACAAACTTTCATTTAAACAGAAGATAAATTGATTCTTTAAAGAAAAGAATTAGATTTAACGTTAGATATCAATAATATGAGGATTTTATTAACAGGTGTAACCGGATATGTAGGAAAACGATTGCTGCCCGTTCTTATCGAAAAGGGGCACGAAGTGGTTTGTTGTGTTCGCGAAAAAAGAAGATTAGCCATTCATGAAAACCTGCTCAGCAGAATTGAAGTTATTGAAATTGATTTTTTAAAAGACCCGGTTCCCGACAGTTTTCCAAAAAATATTGACGTTGCCTTTTACCTGATTCATTCCATGTCAGCTTCTTCTGAAAAGTTTAATTTACTTGAATCAAAAACGGCTTTGAATTTTAAAACCTACATGGAAGCAACAAACGTAAAACAGGTAATTTTTTTAAGTGGAATCAGCAATGAAACAAAACTATCGCGGCATCTTGCATCGCGAAGAAAAGTGGAAGAAATACTCAAAAGCGACAACTATTCCCTTACTGTTTTAAGGGCCGGAATTATTGTAGGTTCGGGCAGTGCGTCATTCGAAATTATACGGGATATTGTAGAAAAACTGCCGGTTATGATTGCCCCTAGATGGCTGCTGACTAAAGCACAACCAATAGCCATCCGCGATGTAATAAAATACCTTATCGAAGTACCGGGTTGTAAACAATGCCTGAATCAAACCTTTGATATAGGTGGGCCTGAAATTCTTACTTATAAGGATATGATGCAACAATATGCCCGCATCAGAAAACTGAAAAGAAAAATCTATTGTACCAAATTAATTACACCGAAACTTTCGTCGTATTGGTTGTTCTTTATTACTTCAGTTTCTTTTAAACTCTCCCTCAGCCTGGTGGAAAGCATGAAAACAGAAGTAGTATGCAACGACAACCGTTTGGAAGAAATTCTTCAGATAAAACCAATTACCTATGAAAAGGCATTAAAAAATGCCTTTCTGAAAATAAAGCAGGATTTGGTTTTAAGCAGCTGGAAAGATTCAATTATCAGCAGCAGCCTTGGTCTTTCATTGTCCGATTTTATTGAGGTGCCGCAATACGGATGTTTTAAGAATGAGAAGTCGGTAAAAGTGGATGATCCGCAGCGGGTGCTTTTCAATATCTGGACAATTGGAGGAGACAAAGGTTATTACTACGCCAACTGGCTCTGGAAAATCAGAGGTATGTTCGACAAATTGCAGGGTGGCGTTGGGTTAAGACGTGGAAGGACTTCGACAAAAGAAATCAGTGCCGGCGATGCGCTGGATTTCTGGCGCGTTTTATATGCCAGCCGCGAGAAAAAAAGGTTGCTTCTTTTTGCCGAAATGAAACTTCCCGGAGAGGCATGGCTTGAATTCAGAATCGATGAAAATAATATTCTGCGTCAAACTGCCACTTTCCGACCCCGTGGAGTTTGGGGAAGAATCTACTGGATGGCCACATCTCCTTTTCATTATTTTATCTTTGACGGAATGGTAAAAAACCTGGCAAGGAAATAATACTCATTTCCATTTTCTTTTATTTCCTGTATTTCCGTTAAAAAAGTACTTTTACAACTCCAAAATCAGTGTATGAACAAAAAGAATCTGACCGTTATATTCCTGGTTACACTCATGGCTGTAATGGGTGTTGCCAGCCTCACTCCTGCTTTTCCAACCATTCAAAAACATTTTGGAATTTCGCCGACACAGGTAACTCTGCTGATAACCATGTTTACATTGCCCGGAATTATTCTTACTCCTGTAGTTGGAATACTTGCCGACCGGCTGGGTCGAAAAACAATTTTGCTCCCTTCACTTTTCCTGTTTGGAATTGCAGGTTCTGCCTGTTTTTTGACCAATAACTGGCATATGTTGCTTGCTCTTCGTTTTACTGCAGGAATTGGGGCCGCCTCTCTTGGATCATTAAATGTGACATTAGTTGGTGACTTGTTTTCAGGAGAAGAAAGAGGCGAAGTGATGGGATACAATGCAAGTGTTTTAAGTATTGGAACAGCCACTTATCCTGCCGTGGGGGGAGCATTGGCACTTGCTGGCTGGCAATATCCTTTTCTACTGCCCCTGCTGTCAATTCCTACCGGCTTAATGGTTATTCTCTGGCTCAAAAATCCGGAGCCTACTGAAAAACCAAACTTCAAAGAATATCTTGCCAAGACCTGGAAAAACATCAATAAGAAAACAGTTTGGGGATTGTTCATCGTGAATATCCTGATTTTTGTAGTGCTGTATGGAGCCTACCTTTCTTATTTTCCGCAGATGATGAAAGAACGTCTTCATGCTACTTCACTTCATATCGGTATTTTTATGTCAGCTATTTCTGTGGTCACTGCAATTGTTTCATCCCAAAAGAAAAATATAAACCGCAAACTGAAAATCAAGACCCAACTCAATATAAGTATTGTACTTTATATTGTTGCCATGCTTTTATTTGCAGTAGTAAACGAATGGTGGCAACTGGCTTTCCCGCTTTTGTTTTTTGGAGCAGCACATGGAATGATAATTCCCGGAATCCAAACCCTGCTGGTTGGATTTGCACCCTTAAGTGAAAGAGCCGGTTTTATGTCAATAAATGGGATGGTCCTGCGGATCGGACAAACCACAGGCCCGCTGATTATCGCTCTTTTTTATGCCATTGGCGGAATATCAGTTGCCTTTCTGGGAGGGGCAATAGTGAGCATCTGCATGTTGATTATCACTATTTTTCTTGTGAAATTATAAGTAAACCCTGTTCTTTTGTCCCCTAAAGATTGTATTTAAAAACATTTACAGGAAATATTTGTTAAATCATTCTCTGCAATTTGCAGTTATTTCCACGGGAAAGTTTAATGAAGGCAGGCTTTGGACTCATTAAATTTAATAAAACCAGGTAAGACACTGAAACCCGCATTGCTCTTACAGCATAAACTTATAAAATTTTAAACGATGAAAGCATTGCTGTTACTGATTGCACTGGTTGTTGCAACTGGAGCATTTTCGCAGGAAAAACACCTGAGTATATTAAATTCAACTACCGGAAAAGAAAAGGTGTTTAAACAAAATCAAAGAGTTAGAATTAAAACCGTTCAAGGAGGGAAAATTAAAGGAAATCTCCTGATTGTTGACGAGAATCAAATTATGGTTAAAAACATTATGATTCCAATTTCAAGTATTGAAAGGATTAAACCCAACCCGATTGTGATGAATGTTTTGGTTTCCGGAACTTTGTTTATAATTGGAGGCTACGGAATACTGGGAGGCCTGGTTGTACTTGCCTGGACTGGTTCTGGAATCGGCTATGCTGCACTTCTCACCGGAGCAACATCAATTACCGGAGGAGTGCTGTCACCAAATGTTTTAAAGGCTACAACCGTTAATTCGACATCGAAAATAAGTGTCGCCACTGCTATGAAATAATTCTTATTTTGAAATAGTAGCACCGTTAAGTTATCTGGCACAGCTTAACGGTGCTATAAATTATTCTTCTGCAAAAAACTGCAATTTATCTACTGTTTTTACCAGCTGAATAAATTCGGAACGGTATCCTTCCTCATCAGTTCCCTTTGCATTTTTTGCAAGATTCAAAATGGATTCGATGTTGGTATTTCCCATAAATTCTGAACCTCGCAATAACATTCCAAAAGAAGCTACTGCAGCCGAAAACCTGAAATTATCCGATGTTTTATTTACCAATTTCCTTTTAAGCGGCAATTCAAATAAGCGGCTTTTGTTTCCATCGGGTAATTTATACCGAAGTTTTACCGTAAGCAATTCATCTGACTTCTTCCCGGAAAGTAACTTTTTATCCTGATATTTCAGTTCATCGACGACCGGAGCTGATTCTCCCGAACCGGCAGGAACTATTTCATAAAGGGCGGTTACCGTATGCCCGGCTCCCATTTCGCCCGCATCTTTTGTATCGTCATTAAAATCCTCCTCGTTCAGCAGGCGGTTTTCGTAGCCAACCAGACGATATGATTCCACTTGCTGCGGATTGAATTCCAACTGGAATTTAACATCTTTTGCAATGGTAAAAAGTGTTCCGCCAAATTCAGAAACCAGCACTTTCCGGGCCTCCTGTATATTATCGATATAGGCGTAATTTCCATTTCCCCTGTCTGCGATTGTTTCCATTTTATCGTCTTTTATATTTCCGGTACCAAATCCCAAAACCGTCATGAATACACCTTTTGCACGCTGTCGTTCCACCAGCCGTTCCATCTCTGAAGTACTGGAAACGCCAACATTAAAATCACCGTCGGTAGCCAGAATGATCCGGTTGTTTCCATCTTCAATAAAATTTTCATCTGCAATTTTATAAGCCAGTTTTAATCCTTCGCCACCTGCTGTAGAGCCACCCGCAGTTAAATTTTCAAGCGCATCAAAAATCTGTTTCTTCTCATCACCGGGCGTTGAATCCAGCACTTTTCCGGCGGCGCCGGCGTAAACTACAATGGCAACTCTATCTTCCGGCCGAAGTTCATTTACCAGCATCTTAAAGGCTCTTTTTAAAAGCGGCAATTTATTCGGCGCCCCCATCGATCCCGAAACATCAATAAGAAACACAATATTTGATGAAGGAAGATTTTCTTTGTTAATGCTCTTTCCTTTCAGTCCAATATGCATTAAATAGTGATTCTCGTTCCATGGGCAAGCCGCCAGTTCGGTTGTAACGCTGAATGGATGTTCTCCGTTTGGCTCCGGATAACTGTAACTGAAATAATTTATCATTTCCTCCACCCGCACCGCATCAACAGGTGGCAGTTCGCCCTGATTAATAAACCGCCGTACATTGGAATACGAAGCATTATCCACGTCGATTGAAAATGTGGAAAGGGGATTAATCTGTGCACTTTTAAATCCGTTTTCCCGAATAGTTGCATAGTTCTCAGTATTCCAATTTGGCGCCGGAGAAATTCCCATACTCCTTCCCGCTGCCATTGAAACTTTTGGTGATACCGCACGGGTAAAAACAACTGCTGCATCCGATACTTCCATTTCTTCCTGTATTAATTGCACCTTTGTGGATACCAAAACAACATCAAGCCGGTTGTTTCCTTCAAATTGTGATTTGAGTTCTTTATAACCAGGATGATTAAATATCAGCACACTGTCATTTTCAGGCAGCTCAAAAAAGTACCAGCCCTTTTCGTCAGTGATTGTCTGATGATTTGTTCTTTCCGATTTTACTTTCACATCATTAACCGGCTCTCCAAACCCGTTTGTAACATAACCGTACATTTTCCTGTATTGCTGTGCATGGACTGTAACCGAAAAAATTACCGAAATTGTAATGGCAAGAATCGTTTTCATTTGAGTATATTTTAAATTTTTAAATTCAGTTTCAATAAAAGGATGCAAATGAAAACCGGATTCCATAAAAGTATTTCAAAAAGAATCTTTTTTCTTAATTTTATGTTGAATTGAATAACCATGCAACTGATTCCGTTTAATCGAAATAAAAAAGACAAGTCAGATAGTGAACTGCTTCAATTATTCATGGAGAAAGAAAATCCGGAGTATTTGGGAGAATTGTATTCACGATACATGCATCTGGTGTATGGAGTTTGCCTTAACTATTTTAAAGAACCTGAAAAGTCGAAAGACGCAGTTATTCTGATTTACGAAAAAATTCAGAATGAAATTAAAAATCATGAAGTACGGAACTTTAAAAGCTGGCTGTATGTAGTCACTAAAAATTTCTGCATGATGGATTTACGCAAGAATAAATCCGGTAAAACCATCTATATTTCAAATGAAAATGATTTGGCCCGTTTTATGGAAAATCAGCCGGAGTTGCATCCTTTTGACAGGGAACCGGATGAAATTCCGGAAAATGAATTATATAATTGTCTGGCAGAACTAAAACCTGAACAAAGGAACTGTATTCATTTGTTCTATTTTAAAAACAGGAGTTATCGTGAAATAGCAGGGATGTTAAAAATGGAAGAAAAAAAAGTAAAAAGCCACATTCAGAATGGCAAACGCAAATTGAAAATTTGTTTGGAAAAGAATAATGAGTAAAAATAAAAGCCATATTACAGAAGAAAATTTTCGCAGATATCTGCAAAATGAAATGAGCGACAGTGAGCGCAATCATTTTGAAAGAGAGCTGCAGAAAAATCCTTTTGAAGCCGAAGCTTTGGAAGGATTCCAACAAATTTCTCCGGATGAAATGGAAAATGATTTAGACGAACTGAGAAATAAAATTACGGGGCCTAAACGAAGGAAAAAATATTACTGGACCGCTGCTGCTTCAGTTTTACTTTTAATTGCTGCCGGCTTTGTTTTCTTTTTGCTGAATAAAGAACCGGAAACCGCTCAAATGGCACAATTGAAAACCGAAAGCCAGCCGCCTGAAGAAAAATTAATTCCAACACCTCAATACGCAGAACCATTGAAAGAGGATGCTGTTCCTCCGAAAGTAAACAAGCCGGTGGAGACAGAAGAAGAATCAAAAACAACAACACGGGATATTGCTGTTGAAAATAAAAGCAGAACAAAGACAGCTGCAGTGCGGGAAAATGATTCTGGTGATACAGGTTTGAGCAATCCTGCACCGAAGAGCAGAACGACAGAGGACGCGAATAATAAAAGAATGGCAAAATCGGTTCAGGCTGCTGCTTTTAAAAACGAAACCCTGCAACATACAGAAGTTGTAAAACCTATGGCAGCCGAAAAAGCTGCTTTCTCCATTCAGCCGGATGATGTTTTTCCTGATTCATTTTCATCCGCAATTCAGGATCGTGAAAAAATTCAAACTGTTCAGGGAATAGCCGTTCAGGACCAGGTAGAATTGGAAGATGATGAAATGTTACCGGACTTAAAAGCACATCCCGTAACAGGAATGCAGCAGTTTGAAAAATACCTTGAGAAAGAAGCTGTTTTACCGGAAAACTTCAGGCGGAAAAAAGCGACTGTCAATCTTCTGATAAATATTGATGACAAGGGAAATATAACAGAGATTAATAAAACAGGAAGTGCAGATTCACTTCTTTTTGAAATGGCAAAAAGAATAATTGAAAATGGCCCGGACTGGAACCCTGAAGTGATTAACGGACAGAAAATAAATTCAGAAGTACCTTTAAAAATTAAATTCAGCAAAAAGTAATTCAACATTTAAACTTTTACAATGACTAATAATATCATAATAACCGGCGGTGCACAGGGAATCGGAAGAATTGTTTCCGAACAACTGGTGAAAAACGGATACAAGGTTTCGGTTTTTGAAAAAGATGAAGAGGCAATGAATGAGTTCAGGAATGAAATAAATTCAACGAACATTGCCTTTTTTCATACCGATGTTTCTGATGAAAATGAGGTTAAGGTTTCTGTTGCAGCCGCATTTGAAAAGTTTGGAAATATTGGTGGTCTGGTAAACAATGCCGGAATCGAAGCAAACGGACCGATGATCGAACTTTCACTCGACGACTGGAACCGGGTCATTGGCACCAACCTCACTGGTGCCTTTTTATGCAGCAAACACACTGCGTCTTATCTTAAAAAATCGAATGGCTCAATCGTAAATATCAGCTCAACCCGTGCACTTCAATCAGAACCAAATACGGAAGCCTATTCAGCAAGCAAGGGAGGAATCCTTGCGCTTACCCATGCCATGGCCATGAGCCTTGGCCCCGAAATCCGGGTGAACTGTATTAGTCCCGGCTGGATTGATGTATCGGGAGTGAAGAAAAAATCGAAAGTCAATCCTATAGAACTTTCAGAAAAAGATCACCAGCAACATCCTGCCGGCCGAGTAGGAAAAGCTACTGACATTTCATCAATGGTTTTGTTCTTGCTCAACCCCGAAAACAGCTTTATTACCGGCCAGAATTTTATTGTGGACGGCGGAATGACCCGTAAAATGATTTATGAATAGTCTTTAAAATCATAACAGCATGAAAATTACAGGTGTATTTGTTTTATTTCTCCTCTTGTTTTCCGGCGCAAAGCCATCCGTTTCGCAAATGCAGTTTGGTGTGTTTACCGATTGCCAGTATTGCGACTGCGAAACTAAAGGCACTCGTTTCTACCGGAATTCGCTGATGAAACTTGAAAACTGCATCTCCCGCTTTAATGAAAATCCAAAACTTGAATTCGTAGCCGGACTGGGCGATTTAATCGACCGAAACGTCGAAAGCTATACCCCTGTAAATGAAATCCTTGCCACTTCCTCCCATCCTGTATACCAGGTAGCGGGTAACCATGACTTTGAAGTGGAAAAACAATTCCTGGACGAAATCCCTTCGAAACTTAAGCTTTCAAAAACGTATTATTCTTTCCTTAAAAACGGTTGGCAGTTTATTTTTCTGAACGGAAATGAAATCACCTTTAATTCCAATGACCCTGAAATTTTAAAACAGGCAGAACAGCTATTCGCCAAATTGACTGCAGAAAACAAACCCAATGCTTTCAGATGGAATGGCGGGATGAGTTCAACGCAAATTGACTGGCTGGAAACGGAACTTCAACAGGCCAAAGAAAAACAATTCAACGTAGTTATTTTCTGCCACTATCCGCTCTTTCCGCTGGAACAACATACGCTGTGGAATTCAGATATGGTGCTTAAAGTTTTATCCCAATATGATAATATAAAACTTTGGGTTAATGGCCATAATCACGCCGGTAATTATGCACACTTCAACGGAATTCATTTTGTAAACCTGAAGGGAATGGTAGAAACCGAATCGGAAAATGCTTTTGCCGAATTTACACTATCTGCTGATTCCATCAGAATCAATGGTTATGGCCGTGAACCCGACAGGTTCTTCCGTTTAAAATAAATATATCTTAAAAATCAAACAATTACAATTCTTTAATTCTAACATTCCGGAACCAGATTGGCGCCCCTGCATGTTTTCCCTGAAGGCCGATTTTTCCATTGTGAGCCAAATCGGCAAATGGAGTGCTTAACCAGGCAGGAATGGATGATCCATCCGGATTCTTTTTAGCACTCTTCCATAACCTCATGTCCATTTCAGTCACCAGGCTGCCGTTAACAACAACATGAATCAGCGGACCTTTGCAGGCAATGCGCATGGTATTCCATTCACCCGGTTTTTTAACGCGGCTTTGGTTTGCAGCCAAATGCCCGAATATGGCACCACATTGCCATGTTTTATCTGCTTTTGCCCACTCATCCGCAAAATCATCCGCAATCTGAATTTCAACAGAATTTGGTATCCAGTTTTTTGTATCGGTGCAATACACAATAACTCCGCTATTGGTTCCTTCCGCTGTTTTAAATTCAAGGTCGAGAATAAAATTCCCGTAATCCTTTTTTGTCCAGATGCATTGATCTTCTGTAGCAGTTAAAACACTGTCACTAAAACTCCAGACTCCCTTTGGAAAATCGGCATCCGATAAATCGGGAGCAAACAGCGGCACCCACTTTTGCTGTGCAATTGCATTCACAGAAACCAGCAGTACCAATAAAAATGTTGCAGTTAAAATTTTATTATTCATGTTGAGAATAGATTAAAAGTTGGTCAGCGAATATAACTGATTTTTTAAAAACTAAAAGGCAATTTATTCAGGAATAAGGCAGAATGCAAAGTCTGCTATTCAAATAAATTTTATAACAATCTGATTTTCTGCTAAAGTAAATTGAACGTTTCAAAATATCGTTTGATTTATATTTCCCAAAAAAGATGGTTAAAAAAAGCTGGTAAACCATAACTTTGTTTTAATGAACAAAAACCTGAAAATGAATAGAAAACTTCTTCTTTTAATTCTGTGCCTCAATATTTTTGGAACTGCATTGCTAAAAGCCCAAAACCAGCCAAATGTACTTTTAATTATAGCTGATGATCAGGGATACGGCGATTTGGGAATTACCGGAAATCCGCACATTAAAACTCCGGTAATCGATAATTTTGCCCAAAAGAGTATTCGCTTTAATCAGTTTTATGTATCTCCTGTTTGCGCTCCTACCCGCTCGAGTTTAATGACCGGGCGCTTTTCGCTTCGTACCGGAATTCGTGACACATACAACGGCGGAGCCATTATGGCGCCCGGAGAAGTTACCATTGCCGAAATGCTGAAAAAGGCTGGCTATACCTGCGGAATTTTTGGAAAGTGGCACCTTGGCGACAACTATCCTTCACGACCTGTTGACCAGGGTTTTGATGAAGCTGTGGTTCACCTTTCCGGCGGAATGGGACAGGTAGGCGATTTTACCACCTGGTTTCAGGGTGACAGCAGCTACTTTAATCCGGTACTCTGGCACAACGGAAAACAGCAAAAATACACAGGTTACTGCACAGATATTTATGCAACCCAGGCCATCCGCTTTATTGAAAATCATCAGGCTCAACCTTTTTTCTGCTACCTTGCTTTCAATGCACCACATACGCCATTGCAGGTCCCCGAAGAATATTATCAAATGTACAAAGACATTGATCCTGCATCGGGATTTGAAAAGGATAACCGCCCCTTTCCGGAAATGAATGAAAAAGACAGGGAAGATGCCCGTAAAGTCTATGCAATGATCACCAACATAGATGATAATTTAAAGAAGCTGTTCGAAAAACTGGAAGAGCTCAAAATAGCGCAAAATACGGTTATCATTTTTATGACGGACAATGGACCCCAGCAACGACGGTACATTGCCGGAATGCGCGGAAGAAAAGGAAGTGTGTATCGCGGCGGAGTGCGGGTACCTTTCTTTTTCAGTTATCCTGAAATATTCGAAGGAAACAGAGATATAGAAACAACCGCGGCCCATATTGATATATTACCAACACTTGCCGAAATATGCGGCGCCAAAATCCCTGACGACCGTATCATCGACGGGAAAAGCCTGGTGCCGCTAATGTCTGCAGATAAGTCAGATTGGCCGGAACGTTCCCTGTTCTTTTACTGGAACCGCCGGTATCCTGAATTGTACAACAACATTGCTTTGCATAAAGGAAAATACAAACTGGCCGGTCATACAAATTATGACGCGGCAATCACCGACTTTGAACTTTTTGATATTGAAAAAGATCCGTATGAACAAAACAATTTGGTAAACGAAAATAAAAAGCTGGCGCAGGCATTAAAAGATGAACTGGATAAAACTTACATGGAGCTGATAACCTCTGAAAATATTGTCCATCCACCGTTAATTGCTGTTGGCAGTGAATTCGAGAACCCGGTTTACCTTAACCGGAATGATGCAGGCGGAGACCGCGGAATATGGGCGCAGGAAGAAGTTTATGGAAAATGGGCAGTGGATATTCATGAAGGCACGTATAACATTACATTCAAATTTATACAACCTGTTGATGCCGGCGGACAACTCCTCCTGGAAACGGGTCCGGTAATCCACCAGATGCAAAACAATAAAAACACGGATGTCATTGAAATGAATAATGTTCAACTCCCGACAATGAAAGCCGATCTTATTCCTTTCTATGCTGTAAAAGGAAAACAGATTTTCCCGTTTTGGGTAAAAATGGAAAAGGTGAACTGACAGCCGATCCCGTCCAAATAATTGCAGCACCTTCCACTGAACATGGTTACCCAAATGAATTCAGAGATGGAGTTGCGATATTGAATTTCAACGATGGAATCCAGTTGTTCGGCTACTTTATTCACCCGCATCTGTCCGATGTATTTATTTTGGAGTCAAAATTTTAATCATGAAATTACTCCTGATATTCTTATTCATTTATTTTACCGGATCAACATTTGCGCAAAACTACGCGGAGGAAGCAGACAGTCTGAGAAATGAAGGAATGCTCATGCCGGCACTTGAAAAATATGCTCACTCTTTTTCAGCGAACTCTTCTAATATTGCAGGTTTCAGGACAAGCCGGTTTTTTATCCAACCCATACCGGGTTGTGGATGTAACATCGTTAATCTTTCCTGCTACTACTATAATCCAACGCATACTGCGTTGGAATTGAATCCGGTACAGATTTGATTATCGTAGCAACATGTTGTTTGCGAATTTGATTATGTACCTGGTACGGGTTCTATTGTAATATGGCTATAAATTCCGGGCCTTATTATCCAACCCATACTGGGTTGTGACAAAACAACAAAACTGTTTTTCTACTATAATCCAACGCATACTGCGTTGAAATTTAACCCGGTACGGGTTAGATTATAGTAGCAATTAATATCCTGATTGGAACAGGAACCCGGTACGGGTTCGATTATAATAATGCTACAGAAAGCCATTTCTAGGCAATCATCAATTAAATGGTAAATAACATGTTTCAGGAGAAGCCGGTTTATAATCCAACCCGTACCGGGTTGTGGACAAAAAAACATTATTATTTGCTGCTACTATAATCCAATGCATACTGCATTGAAAACAGAATCCGGTACAGATTTGATTATCGTAGCAACATGTTGTTTGCGAATTTGATTATGAACCTGGTACGGGTTCTATTGTAATATGGCTATAAATTCCGGGCCTTATTATCCAACCCATACTGGGTTGTGACAAAACAACAAAACTGTTTTTCTACTATAATCCAACGCATACTGCGTTGAAATATAACCCGGTACGGGTTAGATTATAGTAGCAGCAATATGCGATTTTGATCATGAACCCGGTACGGGTTCGATTATAATAATGCTACAGAAAGCCATATTTTTCGACAATCATCAATTAAATCATAAATAGCATGTTTCAGGAGAAGCCGGATTATTATCCAACCCGTACCGGGTTGTGGACAAAAAAACATTATTATTTGCAGCTACTATAATCCAATGCATACTGCATTGAAACAGAATCCGGTACGGATAGATTAAATTGCAAATACTGGCTTTTTAGTCCAACCCATACCGTGATGCGGGTGAAACAAAAACCAATAAATATTGCATTGAACCAGAATCCGGTACGGATTCGATTATAATAGCAATTAATATCCTGATTGGAACAGGAACCCGGTACGGGTTCGATTATAATAATGCTACAGAAAACCATTTTTCGGCAATAATCAATTAAATGATAAATAGCAGGTTTCAGAGATGCCGGATTATAATCCAACCCGTACCGGGTTGTGGACAAAAACAACATTATTATTTGCAGCTACTATAATCCAATGCATACTGCATTGAAACAGAATCCGGTACAGATTTAGAATTTTGCAAATACCTGTACGGGTTTATTGTATATCTAAAACAACCATTACCATTATGCGGGTGACAACAACAATACTGTTACATATCTGCATTGAAATAGAATCCGGTACGGATTAGATTATAGTAGCAATTAATATCCTGATTGGAACAGGAACCCGGTACGGGTTCGATTATAATAATGCTACAGAAAGCCATTTTTCGGCAATAATCAATTAAATGATAAATAGCAGGTTTCAGAGAAGCCGGATTCCAATCTTATTCACCCGGTGACTTTGGAGTCAACCGGTGAAGATACTAACGCGTTTTTCTTCACCGGTCCTGGTTATGTTCTTCTTCACCGGTTGACTTTTCGTCACCCGGTGAAGAAACCTTTTGCCGACAAAACCTTGTAGTTGCATTTTAAGTTCCGTCAGGAACGACAGTATGTTAACAAATCAGATTCACCCAATATTCCTAAGCCTCCTAGGGGCGAAACATTTTAATTCTAACAGTCACCTTTGACGCTTCTTCGGGTTTTGGATCTCACCAGGTTGTTATTTGCTGTTACCATACTTTTGTCCCTATGGGACTTTTGGACTAACGTACATACTATATCTCATACTGTCGCCCCGGGGCTAAGGATTATATTGTTATTTATTGCTACCATACTGTCACCCCTTCCAGGGTTTTGTTTTTTATAACCACAGAGATCCATTTCAACCGGATGCCATCCCTGACGGGGCTCCAAGGCCCGTCAGGGATGGGTTCTTCCTCCTTCATGGGTTGACTTCTTTTGTCACCCCATGAATAAACTTTTACTGTCCCACTTATTCACCCGGTGACCTGGAGTCAACGGGTGAAGGCTCCATACATGTCTTTCCTTCTTATTCGTTACATCCGTGAATCTGTAATGAATTCTTTAACTGAAATGGTGGTACATTATTGAATTGAAATATAGAAAATAAGAAATACCGAATAAGCCCGTCTTGCCGAACGGACGGGAACTAACAAAATCAGAAAGTTGAAGGAATTCTTTGTCCCTGGTAATCCGTAGTATCCGAAGCTGGCTTTCCTCTATATCTGTGAATCTTGCTTTACTCTTTTCCGAAGCCCCGGAAAGAGTTTTGGGAATTTTACATCCATCCCGAATAATTTTATGGGTTAGCTTGTTGTGCTCCCCCGGCACCTGAAATTTACCTGCTGTCCTTCTCCCTGTCATCTCTATAACCTCTCCGTATCAAATTCGGATCAAACTCGGACTAAATTCGCATTAAATTCGCGAAATCGCGAATTTAATGCGAAGATAGTCCGAATTTAGTACGAATAAACTGCGAAGAAAACACGTGGAAGGTATATCGAAGGTATATAGAAAGTACGGGGAAAACAGGTCGTTTCCACCAACGTTTTTCCGGGTTTTTTTCAGGCAGGAAAATTCAATTCTGTCTGTTTACGTTAATGTTTCCAATATTACGGCTTTCCGAATGAAAAGACGGTGAGGAGGGCGGCAAATACCAATTCTTCATTTATTAAATTCTTCACGGATATACAACAGGATGTATCTCCTGAAATCTTCGGGGACAACACGTTCCAGTACCGGTTCATGGCCGGTTCCGGTAAAGGAGTGGCGGTATAAATCGGGAGTTGTGTAACTTCTTATTGTATCGCTGTTTAAATCAGCAGGTTTAGGAACATAGCTTTGTCCAACCGGACCGTTTCCTTTACCATCTTCACCATGGCAAAAGATACAGAAATAACCATAGTAAACTTTCCCTTTTTCAAGAGAAACTTCGTCAACTTCAGGCATAACTATTTCCTCCGGTTTAAAATCTTCATGTTTATATTGTACACTGTTTTCGGGAGGTAAATTCATCGGGGTTTCAAAAGCACGCAGCGACGGCTGATCAATCATGTGGGGTCCGGAAAGCAGCAAAGTTCCAACCACAATTAATCCGGCAACCAGGACAGAAACCATGAGTACAAATTTCTTCTTATTCATTTTCATCAGAGTTTATGCCGTTTTTTTCCTCATCCATCGAAACCCCATCGGGCAAAGGTGCAATCATATTCTCCTCAGTTTCATTGTCAGGATTTTGAGTGGAGTAAACCGATTTTGCCGGAGTAAACTCAATGTTTCCAAAATCCCATTCCCGGGGCACATCTTTAATAAAAGTCATCATAAACATTGCCCAACCCAATAAACTTCCCGATAGGGCAAACACAAAAAACCAACTCCAGAAAGTGTTCCACTTTTTATATTCTTCATATCCTTTCATCTGTACAAATTATTATAGTTACTCATTAGTAGTTGGTTAAACTTTATCTCTTTTATCCGCCTTTTCACCCGTTGCCCGCCTGACCATCGGGCAGGGAAATCACACGTTTATTCATGGTTGTTTGTATTTATCTTCAAACATTTTCGTTTCATATTACCAGCTGTTTGGATGTAAAACTGCATGAATACTGTAAATCACTGCAAATACAAATATCAGTGCAATTGTAATTTTTACCGACCATGGAACTCCCTGCCAGGCGCTCATGTAATTTGTTTCGTAATCATCAGAATGTTTGTTTTTTTTCTTTCGGGGTTTATGATAATCGTAATAATGCAGTACCACATAGAATACTGCAGCCAGTCCGCCGAATATGACTACAAACACCCATTGATTTCTTAAGAATTCATATTCAAACATCGTTATTTATTTTAGGTGACTGTGTTTCATCTTCATTTTCGGTTTCTATTTCCAAAGGTAAATTTGATGCGTTTTTCATTTGTGTAAATTGCCCGTTACGGATTGCCCAAATTACAAGAACTGCAACTACACCAACTGTTATTAAGCTGTTGAGAATCTGAAATAACGCCAGGTCATTTATCTCTTTCATTTTTGTTTTTTAATTAAAAGTTTCAATGATGAATCGGGTACTGCGTATGGATTCTTCCACTCCGGTTCGTAGGCTGCATCAATACCTTCCGGTTCAATATCAGCATCAGTGTAACCTAAAAACTGTACAGCTATAAAATTGGACACATCCCAGATTTTCTCTGATTCAAGTGCCTTTTTAAAATAAGGCATTGCAGTTCCGGTAACTCCGTTCATTATCTGGTAATAAAATATACCGCCAATATATTTTCCATCGACAAGATTTCTGCGAAGGGTGGTAAAGTTCAGTGGTGGCGGATACAGGTATTTTGCTGCCGGGCCATCGCCATCGCCCACCGGTCCGTGACAACCGATACAGAATTCCTGGTAAATGTTTTTACCCCGAAGCAGTGCATCTTCAGTGGCCGGATATGGATTCGGCATTTCGCGCCATACTTTAGGCACTTTTGAATGCAGCCACTGAATATTTGAATCAGGACCCGATTCAAAGGCTTTTATAGCTTCCTTTTTCCAGAATTCCTGTCGCGCTACCCTCACATCGGCTTGTTTTAATCCGAGGTACTGCACATATGCAGTCAGTTTTTTTATTTTTTCGACCCCTAAAAATTCCCATGATGGCATGAGTGACAAAGGACTTGTATATCGCGGATTTATAAAATGCGCCATGTGCCAGTCATCCGGATGTTCGCCACCTTCCTGCGACAAATCAGGTCCGGTGCGTTCGGAACCAAGAATTGCAGGCTGCTGTCCGTAATAATCACCTGATTGTGCAATCCGGCTT
Organism: uncultured Prolixibacteraceae bacterium; assembly: GCA_963816685.1. Lineage (GTDB taxonomy): Bacteria > Bacteroidota > Bacteroidia > Bacteroidales > Prolixibacteraceae > CAVYUC01. Next base: position 157,611 of record CAWFMB010000028.1, read on the forward strand.
GCACCAATTCCCCAGTCGTATGGACGAATATACATGGAGTGACAATAACTGCAGCCATTATTCACATACAGGTCGTGTCCCTCTTTTTCCAGTGGAGTCATTGGCCGCCATATTTCAGATGGTTCATTTTTAATGTTCAACACAGGAAAGATCACCATGATTGAAATGGAAGCAGCCCAAACAAGCAAACCTCCCAAAATCAATATGTTAGGATTCATTTTCATCTTTCACTAATTTTAAATGCAGAAGGTAAAATGGATATCTTTCTTTTCATGTCTTAATTATTTTAATCACATTACCTTCCTTGTGCAATGCCTTTTGTTTCACACTCATAACTATATTGTAGAAATTTAAAATAGCCCCGGCAATGATAAACAACCCAAACATAGCCCGCAATGCCATGTAAATATTCAATTCCGGAAGAATGCGGTAAACAGTTTCGCCGTTGTACCAACCTTCTCCCTGAATGAGGCCAGCAATTGTGAGCACCACAAAAAATCCGGTTAATCCAATCATTATAAATATAAACTGAAGGTTTGCCAGTTTTTCGGAATACAATCTTCTGCCCGTAATTAAAGGAATTACATGCCACACTGCACCAATGGCAATAAAACCTGAAAATCCTAAAATAGCAATATGGGCATGCCCGATTACCCAATTATTAAAATGAGTAATTTTTTGAACCTCCGGCAGCGATTGCAACGATCCCTGTGCACCAACAATAAGGTACCAGATAACCCCCAGCACAATCCATTTCCCTGCAACATCCCTTAAAATTGCAACTTCTTTCCGACGCCAGGTCATCCATAAATTAACAATTACAATGAGTACCGGAATAAACATCAACATGGAATCGACAACTGAAATTGTTTTTAACCAGGCCGGAACAGGGGCCTGCAAAAGATGATGACCGCCAATATGGGAATAAAAAGTTACAAGCGTCCAAAAACCCAAAATGGACAATGTGTGGGAATAAAGCGGAGTTTTTGTAACTCTTGGAACAACAAAATATGCAGCTCCAATTGCAAGCGGAGTTAACAGCAAACCCGGCAGTACATGGCCATAAAACCATAGAAAAATGGAATCAAGAATCCCGGGCAACGCTCCTGATGGTGGGTTCCACATTACATTACCCAGAAAATAACTTCCCCCGATCCATAAAAAGCTACTCACAAAATACCAAACCGAAACATAGAGCCTGTTTTCTACCCGTTTCAGGATTGTCATTATTAAATTCACTACAAGAGTAAGAATAGCAAGCACCAGCAACACATCAAAAATCCAGAGGTATTCCTGGTATTCCCTCCCCTGCGACATTCCAAAAGAAAAGGTCAGTGGCCCGCTTAATACTGTAGTATTCCAGAGCAGGAAACTAAACCAGGCAAGAGGTTCCGACCAGAGGTTTCTTTTTAGAAGAGCCGGCATATAATATAAACCCGAACCAATTAAAGTACTGACCACAAATCCGTACAATACGGTATTTACATGGATTGGACGTGTTCTCCCGAATACAAGTGCCGGTATATTATTGAAGAATTCCGGCGCCATTAAATGTATTGCAGAAAACAGCCCGTAAAAAGTACCCACAATAAACCAGAATGCTCCGGCAATAATAAACGCGAGGGCAGCGCTTTTCGGCTTTTTGGTAAATTCAAACATAATTTATTTATCGATGACATGTAAAACAATCTGTTGTTGCATTATTATCCTTATGGCAATCAACGCAGAAACCCATTTTGAATTCCTGTACCTGTTCAATTCTGTCCATCTGCTTTACGTTTCCATGGCAGCGGGAGCAATCAATTTTCCTGAACATATGAACCGAATGATTAAAGAAAACAAAATCAGGAACATCATATATTTTTTTCCACACCACCGGTGTATTAGTAGCATAGTGTTCCCGTAAATTTTCAATATCAGGATGATGAATAATGATATGATCGTGGCATAAAAGACAAGTTTCAAGTGGTGGAATTCCGGCCCGTGCAGAATTAACAGCACCTTCATGACACATAAAGCAGCTGATTTTTTTTTCGCTGACATGTACCCGGTGGCTGAAGGGAATTGGCTGTTCCGGCCCAATCCTGCTTTCGTAAAAATAATAATACATTAATGCAGCTGTTGCAGCAAAAAAGAGGATGATTAAAGAAAAGGCGATCTGGCGTCTATTGAATTTCATAGGATCGATTTTCTTGTTGAAGTTGTTTTCTCTTATTTAAATAGCCTGGTATAATTTTCAACCCAAGCAACATTCCTCCTGCAGTTAAAGCCAAAAATGCAAGTGTAGATACAATTTCGGGCAAGCCATACAACAGGTTATCCTTATCAAAAACTGCATAAACCAACCACCATCGTTCTATCCACAATCCGATTATTATGAAAAACGCAATGGTACCCAAAATTTTGGGGTGACGTTTTGTATAGGCCGGCAGCAAAAAAGCAATTGGTCCCAGATAAACCAGGAACAGTAATAAGTAGCTTATCCACTTCCATGAATAATTCATTCGCGGAATCAGAAAAATTATTTCTTCAGGGATGTTTTCGTACCAAATCGGAAAAAGATGGCTGAACATGAGATAGGATGAAAACATACAAAAAGCAATAATAAGTTTGCCAATATCCTGAAGCGTTTTTTTATCTGTAACGCCTGAAATAACTGCCATTAACGCCCATACTGCAGCAGCAACATAAACACCGGTGCTAAAAAAATAACCACCAATCATCATGGTATACCATTCAGGTTTAAGGGTCATCACGAAATCAAATCCAAGTAAACTGAAAGCAATTACGTAGGCAACAACAAGCAGCCGTGCATAAACTCTTCGGTTTTCGGCATACCTGTTTTTTGCAAACAGGAAGCCCATTATCCAAAAAACAGAAAGGGCAATAAAATTCCGTATAAACAGGAAATTATTATTCAGCCAAAACATTCCTTTGTCATTTTCGATCCATGGCGCCCATAATTGTGAACTCAGCCAAAGAACTACAAGGGCAACTATCGAAGGCACTGAATAAAACAGTCCTGTCCAGCAATATTTTTCCACACCTCCCATCCAGTTTCCATAGGTGGAAACGATAATAGCCGGCCAGACAACCAACCCTCCCGAGACGGAAGTAAAAAAAAGAAAGTTTACAAGAAAGGCATACCACATGCGCGTATTGTCGTTTCCTGCAAACAATAACCACCAAACAATGAAAAACACTGCCGAAACGACCAATGTACCTCCTATTAGCAATTTATTCTTCATGTTTAATTTCCTCCGGATGATAAGTTTCAATTAAACTGTCTATTTTATCATTGTCCGGTTTTGCATACCTGATCAGCAATCCGAACTTATCCAAACTAAATCTTTTGTCGTACCATGGATCTGTATGTTTTTTATGCAACCTCGAATAATACAACACTGAAACCAGGTTGAAAATTGATGCAAACAAAACGGTAAGTTCAAACATCACCAGAACAAAGGGGATGAGAGAAACTACAGGCTTTCCTCCAACAATTAAATCATAAATACTTACTGAACCGGCAGTTAATGCAAATCCCGATATCATTCCAAGTATTCCGCCTGCCGTAGTCCAGTAAGTTACCGGACTGTGCATGACTCCAAGTATTTTTTCCACTTCAGAGAGTTTCACCGGCGAAAAGACTTCAACATCTGAGTATCCATTATCGCGCAGTTCCTTCACTGCTTTAATCAGGTTTACTGCGGAAGAAAAGATGTACAACTTCCGTTGTTTTCCAGTTGGTTTATTTACAACAATTTCAGGTTTATCTGTATGTATTTCTCCGGGAGAGGGAAGTTTTCCTTCAAGAAGGTAATCTTTAAAATCGGCAATTGAAATGGTAGGAAGATATTTTGCAAAACCCATAAACATAAACAAAAAGAAAGCTGCAGTGCCGGCGGTAATGCTAAGTTCCACCCATGTGGGTGCATACTGGCCCCAGTTGTGTGGCATAAAATCGTGTGCAGTGGAACTCACGACTATAAAATAACGCTCGAGCCACATTCCCATATTTATAAGCAATGAAGCGGCAAACAGATATTTTATACTTTTCCTGGCTTTGCTCACCAAAAGCGAAAATGGCACCACCACATTCAAAAACAGGATGGTGTAATATGCCCATGAAATCCAGCCCTGCATCCTGAATTCAGTAAACTGAATGTGCACTGTACTGTCAGTATAAATTTCTATAAGTGGCTCAATGACATAAGCATAAGTAATAATGCTTCCGGTAAAAACAATAAATTTTGCAATGGCTTCAAGATGTTTTTTTGTAATCAGTTCTTTCAGGTTAATGAATTTCCGCATAGGGATAAGCAGTGTAAGTGCCATTGCCAGACCCGAATGTATTGCCCCTGCCACAAAATAGGGAGGAAAAATAGTGGAATGCCAGCCGGGAAGTAAACTTACTGCAAAATCCCATGATACTATTGAATGGACAGAAATAACAAGTGGAGTGGCAAGCATTGCAAAATACAGGTACGAACGGTTATAATGCCGCCACTGAGATAAAGCACCGGACCATCCAAGCGAAATGAGAGTAAAAAACCTTGTGCGCCAGTGTTTTTTACCCAACCGTTGCCGGTAATCATCGCGAAGTGCTGCCGCATCCGGAATCATTCCCACATAAAAGAATATCGTACTCACCGTCAGATAAGTTAAAATGGCTATTAAATCGAGTACCAGGGGACTTGAGAAATTTGGATACAATGCACGCTGATTTGGATAAGGCAGAATATAATAAAATACCCACAGCCGCCCCAGGTGTATCAATGGAAACAAACCGGCAGTCATTACAGCAAAAACAGTCATTGCTTCTGTAGAACGTGAAACTGCATCACGCCATTTGGAACGCACCAAAAAAAGAATGGCCGAGATGAGGGTTCCCGAGTGTGCGATTCCCACCCAAAAAACGAAGTTGGTTATATAGGTTCCCCATCCTACAGGGTGATTAATTCCTGCAACTCCCATTCCCATTTTCACCTGGTAAATCCATGCAAAAACACCCCAGCTGATAACAAGAAAGAGAAATCCCATGAACTGAAAATAAAGTTTATGCGCCGGGCGCATTCCACCTATTATTGCACGGTTAACTTCGGAAAATCTGATATTGGATGTATACTCTGCCAAAATATTAAAATTAGATGGTTATTTTTTTAAGGTAAACCACTGCAGTTTTTGTATTTAATTCATTTAACAACTGATATTTTCTTTCATTCTCTATCAATTTTCTCACTCTTGAATTTTCATCCATTAAATCGCCAAAAACAATAGCTTCTGTTGGACAGGTTTGGGCACAGGCCGGTACAATCTCTCCATCCAGCAGAGGCCGGTTTTCAGTTTTTGCGTTATATTCCCTGTTCCGGATGCGTTGTACACAAAAGGTGCATTTTTCCATCACCCCTCTTTCCCTCACCGTTACTTCAGGATTTAACTGGAGATTGCGCGGGTAATCATATTTAATATTCACCCAGTTGAAACGCCGCACCTTATAGGGGCAGTTATTGGAGCAATAGCGGGTACCTATGCACCGGTTGTAAATTTGTGCATTTAATCCTTCTTCAGTATGCACTGAAGCATAAACCGGGCATACAGGTTCGCAGGGCGCTGCGTCGCAATGCTGACAAGGTACAGGTAGATATGCTGATTTTTTTTCTGAAATTTTGTAAGGGACTACCTTTAACCAGCTCATTTCGCGGCCCTCCCAACAATTTTCCTTTCCTACAACCGGGATGTTATTTTCGGCATAACAGGCTGCTTCACATGCTTTGCAACCAATGCAACTCTGAAGATCGATGACCATTCCCCAGCGATGATCTTTGTGCTCATGGCCTTTATATAAATCACCCTCTTTTGTATAACCCCCAGGCATAGGCCAGTTCATTTCTTCTGTTTCAAAGGTTCCCTGCCTTAAATCTTCCAGTTTTATATGTTGAAGCAATTCCCTGTCGTGCTGATCTTTAGTCGCATTCAAATAAAGCAGTTTTTCATTGTCCCCTGTTTTCTCAATAGTTACTTCCGGCAAATTACTTCCGGATAACGAAAGAAGAAAAAACGGATTCACTCCCACTCCGTTTGCAATTTCACCCAATTGCTGATGTCCCTGTCCGGCATCAATTGCGAGTGTATTTTTATCAACATCATCTGTTACACGAACAGATACATTGATTTTGGAATTGTCCGGAGAAGTTACGGTTATAACATCGCCATCCGATATATCAAGTTCGCGTGCTTTTTCAGTATTCATGTTAATCCAGCTTTGCCACACTACATTTGAAACAGGATGTGGAATTTCCTGTAACCATCCCCGGTTGGCCAGCCTGCCATCGTAAAAATAATGGGAAGGTAGCACCTGAAGAAAAAAACTGTTCTCTCTGTTTTTTCCGTTTGAAGGTTTGCTGATAACGGCTGCATCCATAGTGGATATAAATTCTTCCTTTTCTTTTTTCAGATATCCTTTTTGAAGCAGCAGTGAGAAGTTTTCAATGGGTAAACCTGCATTTTTATCCTCCTCTGCTATTTCACCGGTTGTTTTTCCGGAAGACCATTTTCTCCAATTGTTGCGAACAACTTCACTGAAATCTTTTTGTTTACCGCTTTGATTCAGCAACAGAAAAATATCACCTGCACTTTTTGTATCGAAAAGAGGCTGCATTACCGGTTGCATCAGAGAAACAGTTCCGCTCCACGCTTCATAGTCGCCCCAGCTTTCCATATAATAATTTGACGGTAATATTTTATCAGCAAAAGCAGCAGTTTCATTGGGCATATTGCCGATGAAGACAACATGCTTTGCTTTTTCTATGTATTTTGTTAATTCAGGATTGGTGAAAACCGGATTTGTATCGTGTATAAACAGAATTGTATTTTCAGTTACCGATTGAAAAAATTCAAGAGTTTCCTGGCTTAATGCAGTTTTACTTAATGCATGAAATGTATCAGCATCCACAGCCTGGTTTCCAAGCAATTGGTTTAACAGGTTAGCAGCACGTACAGTCCTTTGGCCTTCACTGCTTTTATCAGCCGCTCCTCCGGCCAAAATTACCGGTTTACGTGCCCGTTTGATATCATCAGCCAGTTCATCAAGTTTTTGACTCAGCTCATCCGGAATTTGTCCTTCCGAAAAAGAAACATCTGAATTTATCCTTCCGAGCCTGTTCATTAATGCTGAAATAAGTTGTGCCTCTTTTCCGGGTTCAGTTACAATAAATTCATCAGCATTCATTGCCGTCATCGTATTTACCGGCCCCAGGTAAACAAATTTGCCAGTTTTATTATTTTCAACGGAATGAAACTTTCCAAATTCACGGGCATATTCCACCGGCGACAACCAGGTTTCAAGAAAATCGGCCCCAAAACTTACAATCAAATCGCTCTCCTGCAAATTGTAACGCGGAATAACAGGTTTACCATAAATTTCAGCGTTTGCCTTTCGCATTGATTCATAATTAAAAACCTCATAATAAAGGGGTTTTTGATTAAATCGGGCAGCAAAATCTTCCATAACACCTGCCAGTGAGCCGGTTTGTAAACCTGAAACAAGTTTCACATCAGTTGCAGTTGAAAGTTCATTGCGGATTTCTGATAAAGCTTGATTCCAGTCAGTTTGCAAATATTCTTCTTCCCCTTTTTTAACCAATGGATGTTTAATCCTGTCGGTATCATATTCTCCTAAAACCGAAGATTGTCCGCGAATACATAACTTTCCACCATTAACCGGATGTTCAGGATTTCCTTCAGCCTTCGTAACACGACCATCCCGGTACCACATCATTAATCCGCATCCGGCCGGACATTCGCGGCAGGTGCTTAAGTAATAAGACCATTCGCCGGGATTTGGATATTGTGGTGCATTTACATACGGAATAAGTTTATGGATGTATTTTTCCTGCGACTGAAAAACAAAGCCTGCACCGGTTCCTCCGGCAAGTGCAAGGAAGGTCCTTCTGTTAATTTTATTTTTGCTGTTTTTGCTCATTCGGAGTATGCAATAGTTGTTAATAATGCATTTTCAGCTTGCCGCGAATCCAGCCTTGAATGCTGCACCACAACTGGTTGGTCAGAAACCAATACACTTGAATAATCAGTTCCGCGCGGAACCACAGGATCTTTCAACTCGTTGAAACGCAAGTGGAGCGTTCGTTCTGCCGGAACAATTACTTTATACGGCCCTACTGGTTCTTTATCAGAAAAATAAATGGTAATATTTATGTTAGCTTCTTTTTCACCTGCATTTAAAATGCAGGCAGTTTCGTGACTTGTAAATGCCGGTTCAGGTCCGGTGCTGCCATCAGGAATATATCCTTCGGCAATTACCCAAATTGTTTTACCGATTTTCATATCTGTTTGCGTTTAAATTTTTTAATTTAATCCGAAAAGCAATGATGAATAATCAACTCAGGTGACACGACAATAATTTGTCATGTTTTACTTTATATCTATAAAATTAAAGCTTATTCAAATCATTGTCAACTTTGTTTTTCTTATTTTGCCGAAGAGCCATCTGAATTATTTCTGCAAGATGTAACCCTTCCCTGTTTGTTTCCTGTTTTATCTGTTCCTTACAGCTAAAACCATCAGCAATTATCAGCGTTTCCTTATCGGCACTTCTTACTTTCGGCAACAACACACGCTCTCCTGCTTTTATTGAGACAGTATAATGTTCTCCTTTTTCGTAGCCAAAATAACCGGCCATACCGCAACATCCTGATTCAAGTACTTCCACATCCAATCCCATTTTATTAAGTACTTTCTTTTCACTGTCGATTGACATAATTGCCTTGTGCTGACAATGACCGTGAAGCATTGCTTTTTTCTCCAGTTTGGGTACTTCAAAATCAGGGGCAAATTTTGTTAAGAATTCGCCCAGGGTGTAGGTTTGTTGCTTTAACCGCTGAGCATCTTTATCGTGCGGAAAAAGGTTGCAAAGTTCGTCTCTGAAAACTGCAGTACAACTGGGTTCAATTCCAACCAGCGGCACACCGATCCTTATTTCTTCCCGTAAGGTATCCAAAATCTGCAGCAACAATTTTTTGGCAAGTTTAATCCATCCAAAATCGAACAGTGGCCTGCCGCAGCAAAGCGATTTCTGCGGAACGATTACTTCGAATCCGGCTGCAACTAAAACTTCATAAGCGGCTTTTAATGTTGGCGGCATAAAATTATTGTTAAAAGTATCCGCCCATAAAATAACTTTAGGTTTACCGGCAGGTTTCTGCTTGTTCGATTTATACCAGTTTTTAAAAGTTTCTGATGCAAATTTGGGAATAGTCCGCTGCTGCGCGACTCCACCCATTAATTTAACTACATTCCTTAAACCAAAAGTTTGCGTAAAAAAGTTAACCATACCGGGAGATTTCGAAGCGATTCTCGTCCACCAGTAAATTAATCCAAAAGCATAAGCAGTTCGCGGCCTCAGTTTCCCTTTATAATAATGTGATAAAAATTCGGATTTGTAGGTAGCCATATCCACATCCACGGGGCAATCGTTTTTGCAGCCTTTGCAGGCAAGGCAAAGGTCAAGTGCATCTTTTACATGTTTATCTTTCCAGCCACCATGAATTGCTTCACCCTGCAGCATTTCGAAAAGCATGTGTGCCCGTCCGCGGGTTGAATCAATTTCCTCGTGTGTTACCATATAACTCGGGCACATGGTACCACCTCCCGACCGCCTGCATTTTCCAACTCCCACACATCGTAAAGTTGCTTTTGCAAAACTTCCTTCATCTTCCGGGAATTTAAAATTTGTTTTGAATGACGGCGGATTATAATTCAATCCAAGTCGCAGGTTTTCTGTTCTGCTGTAAGGATCAATTACTTTTCCGGGATTCATTTTCCATTCCGGATCCCAGGCAGATTTAAATTCACGAAAGGCATTTATAAGTTCTTTTCCGTACATAATTTCGAGTAAATCACCCCGCGACTGGCCATCGCCATGTTCACCTGAAATAGAACCATGATATTTCATTACCAGATGGGCGCCTTCCTCGGTAAAATTCCGGTAGTTCTGCAATCCTTTTTTAGTTATTAAATCGAAATTGATGCGGCAGTGAATGCATCCTTGTCCGAAATGCCCGTAGACAGAAGCGCTGTAACCATATTTATGAAATAGTTTTTTAAGATCCTGCAGATATTCCCCCACATGTTCAGGATCAACCGCTGAATCTTCCCAGCCGGGCCAGGTATTATCCATTCCGGGAATATTTGCTGTTGCACCTAACCCGGATTCGCGGATTTCCCAGAGCTTTTCTTCCTGATCCATATCATCGAACAGGCTCATAGTTGGCGGATTATCCTGTTTTTTCAAGTTTTCCATCAGCTTTTTAGCCTTTGCATCAGCCTCCTCTTTTGTTTCGCCGCCAAATTCCACCAATAACCAACCTTTTCCATCCGGTAGAAGAGGTATATCACTAACATGAAGCTGTTTTTTCTTCATGTAATCAATCAACATATCATCAATTCCTTCGAGTCCGATTGGTTTTGCCTTAATCACTTCGCTGCAGTGCCGTCCGGCAGCAAAAACATCGGGATAACCAAGTACCAGCAACGTTGTTGCTTTTGGGGCATCAAGCAATTTCATTGTTGCTTCAAGAATTACGACACAAGTTGATTCTGTGCCAACCAGCGCTTTGGCCACATTAAAATTGTTTTCAGGCAGCAGTTCATTGAGGTTGAATCCGGACACCCGTCGCGGAATGTCCGGATATCTTTCTTTAATCTGCGCCGAATATTTGTCTCTGATTTCTTTCAGCTTTTTATAAATTTCGCCACGTCTTCCGCCTTTATCAATTATTGATTTGAGTTCTTCTTCCGACGTTGGTCCCACTTCCATAATTTCTCCGTCGTAAGTCAATATTTTCAGACTGTGGGTATTATCTGCAGTGCGGGCGCCATTTCCCTGAAAAGCGGCCATCACCGAATGTATTCCACAGGAATTGTTTCCAAGCATTCCGCCAATTGTACAATGATTGTGAGTTGCAGGATCGGGACCAAATGTTAATCCTGCAACATCCTTTGTATGATTTCTCATATGATCAAGTACAATTCCGGGTTGAACCCTGACCAGTTTATTTTCCTTGTCAATTTCTATTAATTTGTTGTAATATTTTGATGTATCCATTACAACAGCCTTATTGCAACATTGTCCGGCAAGGCTGGTACCACCACCACGCGAAAGAAGCGGTACTTTATATTTCCGGCATAAAGCAACCGTTGAAATAATATCTTCCTGTGTTTTTGGCAACACTACACCTATAGGAATCTGCCTGTAATTTGAGCCATCGGTAGCATAAAGTGCACGGCTCCCGTTATCGAAACGAACTTCACCTTCAATAGTTTTTTCCAATTCACTGACAAGTGCTTTCATTTGCAATCTGTTTTATATTGTTCAACATCTGCTGATTTAAGTTCAAGACCCAAACCCGGGCGGCTTAAATCAGCAGAAAGTTTACCGTTTGCAGCTTTCCTGAATCCCTCAAAAAAAAGTTGTTCTATCCGTACATGATCGTGAAAATATTCTCCGGTATAAAAACCTTCCAGAGCAAGGGCTGCATGAATATGAGCTGCCGGTGCACAATGAAATGAAAAAGGAATCTGAAATGCTTCTGCGAGGTGTCCGGCTTTCAGAAAACCTGTTATTCCTCCGCAACGTGTTGCATCGGCCTGCAGAACATCAACAGCCTGATTTTCGAGTAGATTCCGGAAATCTGACAAATCAAAAGCATATTCACCGGCAGCGATATTTATTCCTGCCGCACAATGATCTTTAATAAAAACAAGCCCATTTATGTTTTCAGATGAAACAGGTTCTTCATACCATTCCACGTCGTATTCCTTAAAGACATCTGCTATTTTTAAAGCTTGTTTTACAGTGTATGCACCGTTTGCATCTACAAACAATGCTGTTTCAAGATTTATTGAATTACGGGCAATTCTGATTCGGAGAATATCATTATCAGGATTGCTTCCAATTTTCATTTTTACCTGGCGGAAACCATTTGCCGACCAGTTTCCTAACTGATCGGCCAGTTGTTTTTCAGAATAAGAAGTAAATCCACCGGAACCATAAATGTTAACATCATCGTGTACTTTTCCGAGCAAATTTACAAGAGGCAGGTTAAGCAATTTCGCTTTCAAATCCCACATTGCGATGTCAACTGCAGAAATTGCCATAAAAGCAATTCCGCAGTTACCATTATTTCTTATGCTTCGGTGTAATTCCTGGTAAATTCGTTCAATATCAAAAGGATTTTTACCTACCACAATACTCCTGAAGTTCTTATCAATAAATGAAGCTGCGGAAACATCCGCATAAGTATATCCAATTCCTTTTAAACCAGCGGCTTCAATTGTTACCAAAACCATTGTGGTGCTGTCCCATTGCAATGTTCCATCCGATTCAGGACTGTCTGTTGGTATTTTATAAGCAGTTACTTCCAGTTTGCCAATGCTGACCGGACTTGTTATGCTTTCCATCATAATCAACTATTTGGAAATAAGCTTTTCATTGCATCTTTAAAAGTCTGTCTGATAATACTTTTTTCGTGCGGATCTCCTTTAAGCAAAGTTTTACTCATGTGTACCATCTGTTTAAAAGTAATATGAGGCGGAATAGTTGGCACATTTGGATCGGTGAGTACATCCAGTACAACCGGTCGGTCGGCAAGGAAGGCTTCATCCCAGCTGCTTCCCAAATCTTCCGGTTTGCTCACCCGTATTCCCTTCAAACCAAGCGATGCCGCATAAGATGCATAGTCAAATTCAGGTACATCCTGCGACGCTTCGTATTCAGGATCACCTGAAAGTACACGTTGTTCCCAGGTCACCTGGTTTAAATCATGGTTGTTTAGCACCATAATTACAAGTTGTGGATTGCTCCATTTTTTCCAGTATTTTGATATGGTAATCATGCCGTTAATTCCGAGCATTTGCATGGCTCCATCTCCAACCAGGGCAATCACAGGTCTTTCGGGATAGGCAAATTTGGCAGCAATTGCATAAGGAACTCCGGGACACATTGTTGCAAGATTTCCGGAAAGAGAAGCCATCATACCGTTCCTGATTTTCAAATCGCGGGCAAACCAGTTCGCAGATGAGCCGGAATCGGAAGTTATGATACAATTTTCGGGCAGCCTGGGAGACAATTCCCAGAACACTTTTTGCGGATTAATGGGGTCTGCCTTTGTATTCGCCTTGGCTTCCAGCACTTTCCACCAATCTTGAATTTCATCCATTAAATCTTCCTGCCATGAACGGTCTTCCTTTCTTTTCAGCATTGGAATCAAAGCCTGCAACGTATCTTTGCTGTCACCATGAAGACTCACATCCATTGGATAGCGGATATTCAGCATTTTGGCATCGATATCTATCTGCACACCTTTTGCCTGTCCTTCTTTGGGCAAAAATTCGGAATACGGGAAATTACTTCCAATCATAAATAATGTGTCACATTCACTCATCAGTTCCCAACTGGGTTTTGAACCAAGCAAACCAATGGGGCCGGTAACATAAGGTAAATCATCAGGAAGTGCTGCACGACCCAGCAATGCCTTGGCTACGCCTGCTCCAAGCAGCTCTGCCACTTCTTTTACCTCTTCCTGTGCATTAAGTGCACCGGCTCCAATGAGCATGGCCACCTTTTTTCCTTCGTTCAGAATATCAGCAGCCTTTTGAAGCTGATCTTTACGAGGTGTAATATGTGAATAGGAGTGCCCCACTCCACTGTGAACCGAGCCATGCTGACGGGGGGGTTGTACCACTGCATCCATTTCCTGCACATCGTTGGGAATAATAATGCACGTTACTGTGCGTTCACTTTTGGCTATCCGCACTGCCCTGTCAACAACATGCCGGAGTTGAGCTGGATCTGTAACCATATGCACATACTGGTTTCCAACATCTTTATACAGGCTGATTAAATCTATTTCCTGCTGATAATTTCCTCCCAGCGCCATTCGTTTTTGCTGCCCTACAATGGCAACAACCGACTGATGATCGAGTTTTGCATCGTACAGGCCATTCAAAAGGTGAACTGCTCCCGGACCTGAAGTCGCCAGACAAACTCCTACTTCTCCGGTAAATTTTGAATGAGCTGTGGCCATAAAAGCAGCCATTTCTTCGTGCCTGGTTTGAATAAATTCTATTTTATCATCGGCGCGGTTTAAGGCCCCCATAATTCCGTTAATTCCGTCACCCGGAAAACCATATATTCTATTAATTCCCCATTGTAACAAACGTTCGATTAGAAAATCACTAACTTCTTTACTCATTTTTCAGAATATTAATGTTAATACTTAAATGCTCCAAATCAAAGGTCTCAGCTTTTAGTTAAGAATTGAACCTTTACAAAATTCCGCTGAGGGTGTAAACCGCAGTCGAAGGCCATAAACCATGCCAGCAGAAAAAATACTTTTTACTCTTGATACATTATTCTATCAGAGAAGCAAATGTTCAATTAATCAAAACTCTTAAAAAGCAACAGAATATGTTTTACAATATTTTGAAATCAAATTAAAAATGCTGTTAAATAAATTTTAACCTACAGGAAAATGAAGATTGTTGTTGTAGAGGATTTACCTCATACTGTGAAATTATACCTCATAACACTGCTGATAATATTGACAGAATGCGTTTCAATTCCCTGCCTTTTGGTTTTCCTTTTCCCTTAACTTTTTGTTGAATTCTGAATTTGTATATAATCGCTGTGAAATTGGATTGGCAGTAACTGCATGAATTAAGGTGGAAGCTACAACTGCATAGGAAACAATTGGCCAAAGGTGTTCATGTCCCGGATGTTTTATCAGTATCAACGTTACATAAAAAACAGCAGCAACTCCAATCGGACCAAACCAACCGGCAAAGAAGGAATCCTTAACTGAAAAAATTCCGATAAGTGGTTTTAAAATAAACAGTGTGGGAATTCTTCTAATAAATATAATAAGTGGAGTTATTATCCAGAGATACCAGTTCATATCCATCCAGGCCGACCATGGAATCATTGCTCCAAGAATTAAAAAAACCGGAACAATAAAAATCCTTTCCATCATGGATTGAACCTCTTCATGCCTTGTTTCCATTTCTTCCTGTATAAGCATTTGAAAAACTGTACCTGCAGCAAAAACTCCAATAATACCATTCATTTTAATCACTGAAAAAAAAGACAGCACGAAAAAAGTAAATGATAAGGCAACAGCCAGCAAAGTTTTCGTAACCATTGCTTTTCTTTTTTGAAAAAAACTAAATGCTTTTCCCACAATAAAGCCTAAACCGGCTCCAAATAAAACAGCACCGATATTCTGCCAAAGCAACACCTCTGTTAGCCAATCCATAAAAGGCAAATCGTGTGCTTCCATAACAGTTATCGGTAGCAGAACAAATGCATATGCCAGTCCGTCATTTGACGCTGATTCAGCAGTTATCATATTTCGCAGGCGAAGAGGAATATGTTCGTTTGCAAATGTGCTTGATATAATTGCAGTAGCCAGCACCGGGTCAGTCGGTGCTAGTATTGCACCAAGCAATACGCTTTCCCACAAACCGAAACCTGCAATAAAATAGAACAATGAGGATATAACAATCATCAGCAGCATTCCCCCAAAAAGCACCACCGAATATGGTTTTATATTTCTTTTCAGGTAATCCGAAGGCAGCCGGAGGGCAGATGACATCACTGCCAAAGCCAGAGTAAAACGGGTAAACTGATGTAAAATTTCATGATGTTCTTTCCATGAATTTGGATCAATTACTCCAAAAAAATACGGACCTAAAAGGATACCGAGAAACAGTGCGATTAGAGGTTCTGAAACAAATGATTTTTTTATGTTCGCCTTTATTAATCCCATTGTTAAAACCAAAAATGAAATTATGGCAATTAGTATATTGATTTCCTTCATAATCCAGTTTCTGTTTAATAGATTATTGCAGCCGGTAAATCGGATAAAATTGATGTGCAACTCGTATGAATGTGGTTTATCATTTTTATTTTTGCAGGAATTTTACCAAAATCATACCATCAAAATCTTTCATTTGTGGAGCAAAAGAATGGTTAAACATTGTCTTCTTTATGAGGAAGAAAACCACATGAAAATCGTAGAAGTGTGGATATTTCCACACAAAGGTTCACTTTATGTATGGTTG
Organism: uncultured Prolixibacteraceae bacterium; assembly: GCA_963816685.1. Lineage (GTDB taxonomy): Bacteria > Bacteroidota > Bacteroidia > Bacteroidales > Prolixibacteraceae > CAVYUC01. The sequence goes on from CAWFMB010000028.1 coordinate 173,748, forward strand.
GTGATTCATTCTACTCCCGGAATTTGAAACATTATACCTGTGAAATCGCCTGTGAATGCAGCATTTCAGAAAGATCCTGAAACAAAACAAACATCTGTATCCCCTGTTTTAAAAAGCCGCTCTGGCTTGATTCTTGAAATATTCGAACCTGACTGGCAAATAATGTTGATCATTAAAACTGACTATCTGTAATTTTAATTTTCACCATTTATCAATAAATAAAATGGAAAAAAGAGGAGTATCCAGGCCTGGAGCTGAAAAGGAAACAAGAAATCACCAAAACAGAATGATGAAAAATGGCGGTATGGATATGGAGAAACGTAAAGAAATGCTCCACATGCACCACATGCAAACACTTTGGATTTACTGGATGCTGGTAATTCTTGGTGTTTGGCTTGTATTATCTCCCCTTACTTTCAGCTATGGAAAAAATATTGTAATGCCAAGTGGCGGAAGAAGCATCTGGTTGACAAATCCTGAACGTATTGCAGCAATGAAATGGAGCGACATCATCAGTGGAATTATCCTTATTATTTTCGGATGGCGTTCGCTTCTCCCCAACCGGCCGGTAAGTTTATGGGTTGCCTGCTTCACCGGAATCTGGATAACCTTTGCCCCGGTAGTGTTTTGGGCTCCTACAGCTGCAGCCTACCTTAATGATACGCTGGTTGGCGCACTTGTAATCGCACTGAGTATTTTGATACCCGGTATGCCAAACATGATAATGTATATGAAAATGGGAGGTGAAGTTCCTGAAGGCTGGTCATATAACCCATCGAGCTGGCCTCAGCGCTGGATAATGATTGTTACAGGTTTTATGGGATGGATGGTTTCCCGCTATCTTGGAGCCTTTCAGCTGGGATATATTGATGAAATCCGGGATCCCTTTTTTGGTATTGAAAGCCAGCTGGTGCTTAACTCCAAAATGTCTCATTCCTTACCCATTTCCGATGGTGCTTTTGGGGCGCTGGCCTATACGTTCGAATTTCTGATGGGATGGATGGGTGCACCAACCCGCTGGAGAACAATGCCATGGATGGTAACCTTCTTCGGAATCCTTGTAATTCCACTTGGACTGGTGCATATTTTTCTTGTAATTTCCCAACCTGTAATTGTAGGCCACTGGTGCACTTTCTGTCTTCTGGCAGCTGCAATTATGCTCCCCATGATACCGCTCGAAGTGGATGAGGTGATTGCTATGGGTCAGCACCTCGTAAAACGAACACGAAAAGGCGACAGTTTTTGGAAAGTCTTCTGGAAAGGAGGAAAACCTGAGTCAACTGCAAAAGATGAACGTTCACCTGAACTGATGCAACTTCCAAAGGATTTTGGGAAAGTATTCAAAGCTTCAGTCTGGGGAATGAGTATTCCGCCCACCATGCTGATTTCAACGATAGCAGGAATTCTGCTGATGTTTGCTCCGGGTTGGTTTGGAGTACCCATTGAGAACAGACTTGCAGATATTAATCATTTGGGCGGTGCACTTGTCATTGTGGTGTCAGTAATCAGTATTGGCGAAGTTGTCAGGAGAGGCCGCTACATTAACATACTGCTGGGATTAATCATTGCAGCAGTGCCCTGGTTTTTGGGAAGCGATTATACCTGGTTAAAAATTACAGATTTAATTGCCGGTTTAATTTTAATCGCTCTTGCATTTCCAAGAGGCCCCAAAAAAGAAACTTATGGTTTATGGGATAAATATGTCACTTAATTGAATCAACAACAATTCAAATTGATGATTCAGTAAAAAATAATTTAAAATACAATGTCGTGAAAAGCTTAAAATCAAAATTAGTAGTTATAACAGGAGCATCGGCCGGAGTAGGCAGGGCTACCGCACGCGAATTCGGAAAAGCAGGTGCTAAAGTTGTTGTTCTTGCACGCAATGAAGAAAGTCTGGCTGGCACAAAAAAAGAAGTGGAAGATGAAGGTGGTGAATGCCATTACTATAAACTCGATGTATCCAACCAGGAGCAGGTTGAAGCAACTGTACAGAAGATTGAAACCGAAATCGGTCCTATAGATGTTTGGGTGAATAATGCAATGGCAAGCGTTTTTTCACCAATAAAAAAAATGACAACAAAAGAATATCAGCGGGTAACAGAAGTAACTTACCTGGGCCAGGTTTACTGTACAATATCCGTTTTAAAATTTATGTTAAAGCGCAACCGTGGAAGTATTGTGCTTGTTGGTTCTGCCCTTGCTTACCGCGGAATTCCATTGCAATCGGCCTATTGCGGGGCAAAACATGGTGTACAGGGTTTTTTTGATTCCCTGCGTACAGAACTTCTGCACGATAAAAGCAATGTAAAAGTAACCATGGTAGAATTACCTGCACTGAATACCACACAGTTTGGATGGGTACTCAGCCGGTTACCTCACAAAGCCCGCCCCATGGGAACAGTTTTTCAACCCGAAGTTGCAGCCCGCGCAATAGTATATGCATCTATTCATGACCGCAGGGAAATATTTGTGGCCATGCCAACTTTCCAGGCCATAATCGGGAATAAATTTTTCCCTGGAATACTGGACAAAATGATGGCAAAAACCGGATTCAAAGGACAGCAAACTGATGAGCCTGAAAATCCTGACAGGAAAAATAATCTTTGGGAACCTGTCCCGGGAAATCACAGTGCCCATGGTACATTCGATAATATATCGAAAAGCACCAGTCCTGCTTTGTGGCTATCTCTGCATCCGGGTGTTTTTTGGGGAATAATTTTCCTGCTGATCCTCATCATTATAGTGCTTATTTTTTAAAATAAACAATAACATGCTTGACCAAAATGACTTAAAAGAGAAGATTAAAAATCTCATGTTTAAAAATATGATTCATGGTTATGCTAAAAACATGGATTATCATTATGGTTTTACACAGCCTTCACCTGAACGATACCCCTTTCAGTATTTTTGGGATACATGTTTTCACGCAATAATTCTTGTTGCACTGGGGGAAAGTACACATGCAAAAAAACACCTGCGTTCACTTTTTGCTGTTCAACGGGATGATGGATTTATCGGAAATATTATTTACTGGAAAAAAATAATGCCGGCCCGTTTGTCCGATTTCTTTCAAATGAAGCTTTCAACCATTCTTGAATTAAAATCGCCTCACATGAGCAATATAATTCAACCCCCGTTAATTGCACATGCTGTATTGCGTATTTATGAAGAAACCGGTGACAAAGCGTTTTTAGATGAAATGGTTCCAAAACTTAAACTCTATTATAACTGGCTGGCAAGAAACCGCGATTTTGATGGTGACCACTTGTTGTCAATAATTACTCCTTTTGAATCAGGAATGGATTTTAAACCGACTTTCGATCCTGTCGTAGGTTTTAGCGGTAAAGCCAACAAAAAACTCTTCTTTAAAATTGCAGGTGTTGATTTCAAAAATTTCCTTCATAATTATAACCTTAAAAAAATCGCAAAAGCCAATTATTTTAATGTAAAAGATGCAGGATTAAATTCAATTTATGCACGTAATCTTGAAGAATTGGCAAATCTTTGCGAAATAGCTGGCGATTCAGAAGGTACAGGTTACCGTGAATTATCGAAAAAAGTTGTTAAAAGTATTGTTGATGTTATGTATGACGATGAAGATGCTGCATTTTACGATACGTATGGCTACGACAACAAAAAAATTAAAATACTCACTCCCACTATTTTCTATCCGGTAATAAACGATGAGGTACCGGAAGAAATTGGTGAAAAGGTTATGGAAAAACATTTTTACAAAAGTGATGAATTTCAAACACCGCATCCCATCCCGTCACTTGCACAAAATGAGGCGGCTTTTAATCCTGAAGCTTCCATGTACATCTGGAGAGGACCAACCTGGATTGTAAACAACTGGTTAATGCATAAGTATCTGGTTAACAAAAAACACAATGAAAAAGCGAAAATATTATTGAATAGCATTCTGCAGTTGATTGAAAAAAGTGGTTTCAGGGAATATTATAATCCCTTTTCAGGTGAAGGTTATGGTGCCAAAGATTTTACCTGGGTCGGTTTAATCCTTGATATGATGATTTCGGACAAAAAAGACATTGGTCAACCCGGTAAAACATAACCGCAACATCAATAAAACTGAGTGAATGGCTAAAACCGAAAAAAAAATGAACTTCAATGCCACATGGTCAATGGCTGTTGGTGGAATGGTTGGAGGAGGAATTTTTTCTGTTCTTGGTGTAGTTATAAGTACTGCAGGACAATGGGCATGGTTAAGTTTTGTAATAGCGGGATTGATAGCATTGATTTCTGCATACAGCTACAGCCAGTTGTCAGTAAAGTACAAAAAATGCGGTGGTGCTTTTACATTTTTAAATGAAATCAATCGCGAAGGATTGGCTGGCAGCCTTTCATGGGTACTTGTTACAGGTTACATTTTCACCATTTCTGTCTATGCTTTTACTTTCGGTCATTATGTTGCGCATGTGTTGAATTGGGGATCATGGTTTCCAAGGGTTCTTGCTTTTTTTATTATTGCTGCACTTGCACTTGTAAATCTTAAAGGTGTGAGCGAATCTTCCAGTGTTGAAATAGTTACAGTTTGGGGAAAAATTTTTGTACTTCTCGGACTTTCTGCCTTCGGACTGCTTGCGTGGGATACCCCGCAGTTAACTGCCGGCATTGATGAAACAAGAAACTGGAGCACAGCAATAGTTGGGGCTGCAACCATTTTCATGGCGTACGAAGGATTTCAACTCTTATCATATGATTACAGTGACATTAAAAATCCTGAAAAAACATTACCCAGAGCTACTATCTCGGGTGTAATTTCAGTTATTGTTCTTTATCTTCTGGTAACTTTTGGTGCTTCGATGCTTGTAGGTGCCAAAACATTAATCGAACAAAAAGAGGTGGCACTTTCTGTGGCCGGCGAAAAAGCATTGGGATTAACCGGATTAATTCTGGTTACTGTTGCTGCTGCATTTTCTACCGGTTCAGCAATAAATGCAACTCTTTTTTCCACAGGCAGGTTAATGCAAAATGTTGCAGATCATGATGAAATTCCTGATATTTTTTCAGTAAAAAACAAAGATAGCATTCCCAAATATTCAATTCTTGGAATTGCCGGATTGGCGGCAGTACTTTCAGTTATTGGCTCGCTAGGTGCTTTGGTGGATTCGGCCAGTCTTGTTTTTCTGATTACTTTTGGCGCAGTCAATTATCTTGCATTCAGACAAAAAACAAAGTATCATTTTATAAGTTTAATTGGCGTAATTGGTTGTTTGGCTGCTATTATATTGGCCGGAATTGAACAGGTGCAAAAAAATCCGGTAGCATTAATTGCAATTTGTGCAGTTATAATTGCTGCTCTTATTGGCCGCCCGATGTATCAGAAAAGCAGAAAAATAAGGAATAAATAAAAATTCAATTCCCTGTGTTCTTAATTCTACATTGGCTCATTTATACTTATGCAGTGAAATCCTCCTCCAAACCGGTTCAATTCAGCAGCCTCAACCTTAACAATTTCTCTTGAAGGAAAAACCTGCTTAAAAGTTTGTTCCACTTCATTTTCCCTTGCAATAAAAACCTCCCTGTTTGAATCATCTGAATTGCTGATATAGGAGGGAAGAATTACAAACGAATTTGTAACAATAAAATTAAGGTAACTTGTTACCACCGTTGCCTTATACCCTGAATTTTGAGAAGTTAACCTGTTTGTAATAATCAAAGGTGCATAAGGAACTTTTATTACCTTAAATTTATTCCCATCCTGATCGGTAGAATTTATCAGGATATTGTAATTTTCATCCAGTCGCTTCTTAGCTTCTGCCAGAACTGAATTTGAATTTGCTTCACTTTCGGAAACACTGCTGATCAAAATTGTAGAGGCATCTGCAAAACGGCAAAATTCATCCACATGACCGTTAACACCATTCGGATAAACCTCGTCGTAAAGTGGTCCTCCAAATTTACTGTCATCCTGCGGAATTCCCTTTTTTAACCAGATTATCTTTTTTAATGATAAATCCTTTTTTAACTCTGCTTCAATTTGCTCTTTGGTTTTGGATTTATTTTCTTCCAATTCATGCACCTCGCAAAGTATCATGGTTCCTTTTCCGTTGACTTCTCTGGCACCGCCGGTGCTGCTTACCAAACACTGAACAATTGGTATATTTTGATTATCAGCAATTTGATTATTGAAAACGTGACGCTTTCCGAAGTAATAAAAATTTACAAGCTTCCTCCGGCCCTTTTTATTCACAAGGTAAACAGGTCCAAAATCACGAATCCATGCATTGTTTGGATTCTTTTCCAGCGGTACAATTTTTATATTCTGAAGGTTTGCTTTATTTTTCTTAAGTGTATTTTCAATGAAAGCAATGTTAGCATCCTTTTTTCCCACATAAAGTGTAACATTATCTTTTGCCGAAATTATACCCGCAAGCTGTGCGACAACCTGATGAAAATCGGATTCCCAGAAAAAACAGGTTGAAACTGATGGATCGAAATCTGCCGGATAAACAAAATCGTTGTTATTAGTGTTACCGCATGAACCTGCCAGGAAAACCAGCAATAAACCAATAATAAAAATCCTGAAATTCCTCCAAACACTCATAATCAAATTCATTATTAAAAGCATCAAAAATATCTTTTATTTATCCAAATCCAAAAAAAGTATTAACACTCAATTCAGTTAAGGATTAAGGAATGTGAAGATTCGGAAATAATCCGGGTTACCTGGATTTACTGTACACTTTTTCAGGAAGCTTAATTGCCCTTATCACAAGGAAAGTACCGAACAATACAAACGGAATACTTAACCACTGTCCCATGTTCAGAGCCATTCCTGCCTCAAATGCTTCCTGATCTTCCTTAATAAATTCAATAAAAAAGCGTGCAGTAAATATAAGAATGAAAAAAGCCCCTAGTAAAAGTCCTTGTTTTTTTCTTGCACTGGTTTTCCAGTAGAGATACATTAAAATACCAAATGAAAGCAGGTATGCAAGCGCTTCATAAATTTGAGTAGGATGTTTTGGAACGATTTCTCCATTGCGTTCAAAAATAAATCCCCACGGCAAATCTGTTTGAATACCATATATTTCTGAATTCATCAGATTTCCTGTACGAATCATTGCGGCAACCAAAGCTGTTGGCACCACCACCCGGTCAAGGGTCCAGAGCATCGAACGTTTTGTAACGAACAGGGAATAAAGAAACATTGCAACCAGAATACCCATTGCCCCGCCATGACTTGCAAGGCCGCCGTGCCAAACCATAAATATTTCTCCGGGATGCTGCGAATAATAATCCCAGCCGTAAAAAAACACATGTCCCAGACGCGCCCCGATAACAGTAGCAACAATTAAATAAACGAAGAGACTATCCAGCCATTTCAGGTTTTCTTTCTCATACTTAAACATTCGCTCCACGATGTAATAACCAATTAAAAATCCGGAAGCGAACAGCAAACCATACCAGCGGATTGAAAACGGGCCAATACTAAAAATTTCGGGATCTACATTCCAATGGATGTAGCTGAGCAAGTTGATCATGATTTTCAGTTCAATAAATAAATTTTACTTAAACGCCCCTTCCGTGGCATTGTTTGTATTTTTTACCACTTCCACAGGGACAGGGATCATTGCGGCCCACTTTTTTCTCAACCCTCACAGGTTGAGGACGCGAACGTTCCTGCGTCTGTGTATTGGCTCCTTCCATAGCATTTTCAGTTCCCGGCAAATCCGATTTCTGGGTTTTAAAACGGCTCATATCCATTCTCTTGCGGGTTTCTGCCTCTTTTACCTGTTCAGCACTTTGAATTGGAATATGGCCCTTCATCAATGTGGAAACCACATCTTTGTTCACCTTGTTAACCAGTATTTTAAATAAATTGAACGATTCAAACTTATAAATCAGTAACGGATCTTTTTGCTCGTACGTAGCATTCTGCACTGATTGCTTTAGGTCGTCCATTTCGCGCAACTGTTCTTTCCAGGCTTCATCGATTGTATTTAACACAATTTGCTTCTGGTATGACTTTACCAATTCCTTTCCTTTATTCTGGTAAGCTTTTTCGAGATTGCAAATAATTTGAAACACTCTCTTTCCATCGGAAATCGGTACTACAATATTCTTGTAAACCTGCGATTTTGTTTCATATACATTTTTAATCACCGGGAAGGCTTGTTTTGAAATCACTTCCACTTTCCGGTTGTAACCATCAATCATTTTTGAATAAATCTTTTCAGATATTTCTGAAGGATTCATTTTTTTAAATTCGTCCTCCGAAACAGGAGATTCAATAGACAGTAAACGCATCAGTTCCATATTGAAATCTTCAAACTGCTCTGATCCCTGATATTCATTCACCAGTTCTTCCACTGAATCGTACATCATATTCAGAACATCCACTTCGAGCCGTTCTCCAAAAAGGGCATGTTTACGCCGTTTATAAATAACTTCCCGCTGCGAATTCATTACATCGTCATATTCGAGCAACCGTTTACGTATACCAAAGTTATTTTCCTCTACCTTTTTCTGTGCACGCTCAATTGATTTTGAAATCATAGAATGCTGAATCACTTCCCCCTCTTTTAAACCGAGCCGGTCCATCACTCCCGATATCCGGCCGGACCCAAACAATCGCATTAAATCATCTTCCAGCGAAACATAAAATTGTGAAGATCCAGGGTCTCCCTGTCGTCCGGCACGACCACGCAACTGGCGGTCAACGCGCCGCGAATCGTGGCGTTCGGTACCAATAATTGCCAAACCGCCCGCTTTCACAACTTCAGGAGTAAGTTTAATATCTGTTCCACGCCCGGCCATATTTGTTGCAATTGTAACTGCTCCCGATCTGCCGGCTTCTGCTACAATTTCAGCTTCCCGTGCATGAAGTTTTGCATTTAACACATTATGTTTTATGCCTTTCATCTTCAGCATACGGCTGAGCAATTCCGAAATTTCGACAGAAGTAGTTCCTACCAGAACCGGCCGTCCGACCTTATTCAGGTTAACAATTTCATCGATAACAGCATTATATTTTTCCCGTTTCGTTTTATATACCAAATCTTCCTGATCGTTTCGTATTACCGGACGGTTAGTAGGAATAACAACCACCTCTAGTTTATAAATGTCCCAGAATTCACCTGCTTCTGTTTCAGCGGTACCTGTCATCCCTGCGAGTTTATGGTACATCCTGAAATAATTCTGCAAAGTAATTGTTGCAAAAGTTTGTGTTGCAGCTTCAACCTTTACTCTTTCTTTTGCTTCGATAGCCTGGTGCAAACCATCCGAATACCGGCGACCTTCCATGATACGGCCGGTTTGTTCATCCACAATTTTCACCTTATTGTCAATGACCACATACTCCACATCTTTTTCGAACATGGTGTACGCTTTTAATAACTGATTTATTGTATGAACACGTTCCGATTTCACAGAATAATCCTGCAACAGTTTATCCTTCTTTTCCATGATTTCCTCTGCCGGGAGACCTGAATTTTCAATCTCTGCAATTTCAGCTCCCATATCAGGCAGCACAAAAAATTCAGAATCATCAAAACCGGCTGAGATTAAATCGATTCCGATATCTGTTAATTCAACTGAATTTTGTTTTTCCTCAATTATAAAATAGAGTGGATCGGTTACAATGTGCATGTTTTTGTTGTTTTCCTGCATATAGAAATTTTCTGTTTTCTGCAGGAGCCCCTTCATACCCTCTTCGCTCAAAAACTTAATTATCGATTTGTTTTTAGGAAGGCCTTTATAAGCCCTTAGCAGCAGCAAACCACCCTCTTTTTTCTCGTCATCGGTTTGGTTTTCCTTGGTTAACAAACGTTTTGCATCGATAAAAATACGGTTAACCAATTCCCGCTGTGCCTGATACAGTTTTTCAACATAACCTTTCAACTCTTCAAACTGCTGGTGCTCTCCTTTTGGCACCGGACCTGAAATGATAAGCGGAGTACGGGCATCGTCGATTAAAACCGAATCCACCTCATCCACAATGGCATAATGGTGTTTGCGCTGCACCAAATCTTCGGGATTGATTGACATGTTATCCCGCAGATAATCAAACCCGAATTCATTATTCGTCCCGTAAGTAATATCTGCATTATATGCTTTCCTTCTTGCTTCAGAATTGGGTTGATGCTTGTCAATACAATCGATCGTCAAACCGTGGAATTCATAAATTGGCCCCATCCATTCGGCATCACGTTTTGAAAGGTAATCGTTTACAGTTACAACATGTACACCGCGCCGTGCCAGGGCATTTAAAAATACAGGAAGAGTTGCTGCAAGCGTTTTACCTTCACCGGTAGCCATTTCGGCAATGTTTCCTTTGTGCAAAACTGCGCCTCCAACCAACTGAACATCGTAGTGAACCATATTCCAGACAACTTCAGTACCGCCTGCAATCCACCGGTTTTTCCAAACTGCCTTGTCCCCTTTTATGATGATGCTTTCGCGGGTGGATGCAAGGTTTTTATCAAACTCATTTGCTGTAACTTCAATATTCTCATTATCACGAAAACGCCGGGCTGTATCTTTAACCACAGCAAATGCCGTGGGAAGTATTTCAAGTAACACCTCTTCCAGTTTTTCGTTTATAATTTCCTCCAGCTTGTCAATCCTCTCATAAAGCTTTTCGCTTTCCCGGATATCAATTTCATCGACCTTAATTTTCAGTTCTGCAATTTCATCTTCCTCCGGCTGAATTCTTTCCTGAATAATCTTTTTTAAATTATCAGATTCACTCCGAAGTTCATCATTCGATAAATTAACGATTCGGTTGTATTCTTCTTTTATTTGTTCAATTACAGGATTTATTTCCCTTATATCTCTTTCCGATTTATTTCCAAGGATTTTACCAAGTACTTTTGTTACAAAAGTCATTTTTTTCTTTCTATTGATTCAACTTAAAACCAGTGCAAATGTAACCATTTGTACAGGCTAAAAAAACTGTAAAAACAATTTTATAAAAACTGTACCAAAAAACAAATCTGCCTGATTTGACAGAAATATTAAACAAAAACCTCTGACTTATGTCATTTAGACAAAATCAACATTGATATTTAAATTGTTCCATTGTAAAAAAATTCTTCATGTAAATAAAGAATTTAAAAAACAAAAATATACAGTTGGTGTTTATATAGATTAATATGTTTCACAAAAAGGATTGCAGTAAATACACAAAACAAAGGAATGTAACATTTATTATACTGATGAAAGATATTTTGCATTCAATGTTATCTACTTTTATTGATCTTCTTTAAAAAATTATTCATATTTGTTAAGAAAACTTTAGATTTGTTTTAAATAGATAATTTAATTTTAACATTAAACTTTAAGTACTATGAAATTAAAACTTTTACTTTTCTTATTTCTAATCGGAAGTGGTATGATAAGAGCACAGGAGCCTTATCGATCACTGATTATTAGTGAATCCCGCTCAAATGCTCAACCTGACAACTACATTGAGCTGACCAACATGGGAGATCAACCCATAAATTTAAGCGAATACAAGTTTGGGTTAATGCGGCCATGGATTCCGGAACCTGTGCTGGATGTGTGGAATGACCCGTGGGTACCGGAAGGCAACCGTTTTTTTATGCTTCCCGATGTTGTTCTTCAACCGGGAGAATCGTGGGTAATTACTACAGCGTATGACTTTGGTCCGGAACAATACCGTAAAAAAGTACCCGGATTTGAAGGAAACCAGCGCATGAAACAGGTAGAAATGTATGATTTGGCTGATTATCTGATTCATGTTGCCGAACCTAAAGGAGATGCAACTGACAGCGTAACAACTGATGCTACATACGGAGATAATTATCCATGGGTTTTCGAAACATGGATAGGTCGGGGTGCCTTCTATATCGAACATCATGTTTCGGATGTGGATTCCTTCGTTGTTGACCAGGTAAATGGTGTTTTCGATAATGAAGGAAAAAACTTTGCACAATCCTATGATGTAGCCGGTGTTACAGGAGCAACTGGAAACTCCGTGCTTGTTCGTAAATTTTCAGTAAAACAGGGAAATCTTGATTTTGCCGGTGCCCGTGGTGTCGGCCTTGAAGATTCGGAATGGATGCCTATACCAATGCCGGAAGGTTCATGGAGAGATGTTTACTGGACAGTTGGCAATCATGGCGCATACAATCTGGATGAAAACACACTCGTATCGGATGATATTGATGTTGATTTTGCCAATAAAACACTGACTGTACCGTGGGGTGTTCGCAGAGGTGACGGAATCATGCATCATATGGAAAAAACACCAGGTGTTGCATGGCAGTATCATCTTTCTCCGGCCTTTGAAGATTCTCTGACTTTTGCTGCCCGTACAGGTGACCAGATAACCATTTATGTTGCAGGTAATGATTTGGATGTTGCAACATTTGATATAGTTGTTGCTGAACCAACTGCGGATGCAAAAATTGTAGTTCCTGTTGCCAATCTTGATCCGGGCGGTGGCTGGAGAGATGACAATGAAGCTGGAATTCTTGGATGGCCAAGAGTTACTGAACATGAATCGGGCGTTGATACTATTACAGGTACCTGGTATGGTATTCCTTATGCTACCCGTACCGACAGTCTGATGGAACGGCTTGAAAAAGCATCAAATGCTTCATGGCATTTCGAATTTGTTGATGGCGTTGAACGTCCGGACCTTAAAAACGGAGACAAACTTGTGGTAACAGCCGAAAATGGCGATACAAAAGAATATTACATACAGGTACAGCCTTACGGTCCCAGTCACAATGCTTATTTGTCAACAATTACCTGGCCTGATATTCCGGTCTTTTACAAAGGCATTTTTGGATGGATGGGAGATACTATTCCAAGCTTTAATGCAACAACGTATAATTACCGTGTTCAGGTACCTTTTGATGTTGATGGAATACCAGCACTTGTTGCAAAACCGCAGAGCCTAAATGCAAAAGTTGAGGTAACACGTGCAACTACTCTTGCCGGTACTGTCGACCAAAGGACAGTAAGTTTTAAAGTAACTGCTGAAGATGATAGTGTTACAAATACGTATAATGTTGAATTGGTGAAAGAAAAAGATGTATCACAAATTCAGCCTTATTATGCAGAACCGTTCCTTTCAGAATTTGTATTCTGGGATCAGTGGAGCAACAGTTTTGCTGAAATTATGAACCCGGGTAACCAGCCTCTCGATTTAAGCAACTACATGTTCGCCATGGACTGGATTACCAACCCGGCTGATATGATTACCTCAGGAGCAGGTGAAGATGAATGGCTGGATCGCTATGATAAATATATTCCAGGATACAAATGGGTAGATGAAGCTACCTGGGCAGTAAGTCCTGCCACAGTGGTACAAGACCTGAATGTAAACCCGATTGTACAGCCCGGAGATGTATTTACTATGGGATATATTGCTACTGACGGACAAACAGTATTTTCATGGGGACCAGATTACGTATGGCCGGTTCCAGGACAACTGGATGTTCAGTTTAACAATTATACCGGAAATCAAACCTATGAAAATCCATGGGGAGAACCGGTTAGCGATAACGGAAGCCCTATTCGCAAATGGTCCAATTCACAATGGTACATGTTCAAAATTCTGAACGACTCTGTTAAACTTGGTCTGAAACCAGCAACCGATCCGAATGATTTTGAATTAATCGAAACATGGGGTATGGGCGAAGAAACTGACTGGGTTATTGGCGGCGAATCAGCACAAATGATTACCAACTGGATAAGGAAGCCAAATGTATATAAAGGAAATCCTGATTTCAAGGGTTCATTTGGAACTAATTGGGATGATTCGGAATGGACAAAAACCGATCAGCCCTACTGGCAGGCAAGAAATGCCGGATGGCCTTATGAAATTCTCAATATTGGAAACGACATTGGACAGCATTTCATGAATCCGCCAACTCATTACATGTCAACTGTCACTTCAGTAGTTTACAAAGTGAGCGACGGTTACTCCATGAATGAAGAAATCCGTGGTGTACGCACAGGACAAACTGTTGCCGATTTATTGGGTAATGTTGTAAAAGCCAATGAAGACCAGACATTAACAGTTGTAGGTACTGAAAGTGGCAATGAACTTGCAATGGATGCATTACTGAGCATGAACGATACATTGGTTGTTATGTCAGCCGACAGCACCAATACTACTAAATACGTTCTTGAGGTTACTGAAGCAGGATTGAACTCAAATGCTGTTCTTGAATCTACAAAATACGACATCGAAATTACCCAGCAGCCTTCTGCTGTTACTGAAGGTGCAAATGCTGCCGAAATGGGTAAGGGTACAATCAGCGGATTTGAGTACGGAACCCAGATCAATACTTTGCTGGCAAATATTGTGGTTCCTGATGGCGCCACACTGACAGTTATTAATACTGATGGTGCTTATGTACCACTTACCAGGCTGAACTTTGATACATCATATGTAAGTGTGACGGTAAACCACAACATCAACTTTGAAGTAGTTGCTGAAGATGGTGTTACTACCATTCTTTACCAGTTGCAGCCACAGGCTTCCGAAAGTTCAGCTTTCCTGACTTCAGATGTTTATTCTGTTGACCAGAGAGATTTGTTAATTCAGTTCGTACCGCGTGGAACTTCTGTTGACGCATTCCTTTCCAATGTTGTTCCATCAATTGGTGCTTCAATTAAACTTGTGGATAAATCAGGTTTGGAAAGAATGGATGGCCAGATTTATCAGGATGATAAAGTTGTGGTAACCTCGCCTAATGGTGAAGTGCAGACAGTTTACTTCCTTGACATGTTGCGCACCGAGTACCTGCAGGCAGGTCCGGTTTACCTGGCTTATGTAACTTCAAATGTTTACACTGTTAACCAGGTGGATATGACTATTTCAGGAGGTTTGTCCGGAGATACCGAATTGAATACATTCTATTCAAGGATTACTCCTGCCATGGGTGCTACAGCAGTAGTTGTTGATGCAAACGGTACGGAGAAAAACTCAGGCACACTTGATGCAGGAGACATGGTTAAAGTTACTTCTGCTGATGGAATGGTGGAAGTGATGTATGAAATCAGCTTTGCTGTTTCAGCTAAATTGAACAATGCATTGAACATCCAGTTGTATCCGAATCCAACCAGCGGAAAAGTAAATATTTCCGGAGTTAAAGCTGGTGACAGAATTCGTGTATTCAATTCAATGGGTGCAAGTATCAGTGATATTAAAGTTCAGAGCAATCTTGAAACCATATCACTTGACAATCAGCCTGCAGGAATGTTCATGATTGTAATTAGCGAACAAGACCAGACTATTGGTCGTTACAAAGTTTTGAAAAGATAACTTATCTTTCATATTCTAAAAAAGGAGCCTGTTTTTACGGGCTCTTTTTTTTTGATACACCCTGATGTAAATCATCTTTCCCGTCGGATTGGAAGAAAAATCCACTACACCTCATCAAATTTGGCAAATACTATACCCCGAACCTAAAAAACATTTCAATAACAATGCATCCCATGATTTCAATACGAAGATGACCGGAAGTAAACCTCTGCCCGGAAAAAAGAATTGCATCAGGTATTCCGGGCACAGTTTTTATGCTCCCGGATTTTGCCTTACCTCATCAGGCTTCATGTTGCTCAAAACATTATAATTTGATAGAATTAAATTCAAAGTAAATTCATAGCAAATTCGAATTAAATTCGAAGTAAATTTGATTATAACCAAATTTAATCCGAGTTTAATCCAAGTTTAATCTATTTTTGATGTTGTGATGAAATTGTTCTTTCAGGTATGAAAAACATTAAAATGTCCCTGAGCCCGGTATTTATTTTTTACTTTTTAAAGTTCTTAAAAGAAGGAATTAGACTGAACCAGATGATACAGCAGGATTCAATGACAATGTTCAACTTGCGGTTTCCGGATGTCTGTTAAAAACCAACGGTTATGAAGAGGAATGCAGTGGCTTAACACCCGGACAGTAAGCCATTGGAAAACGACCGGATAATAACCGCGAGAAAAAACAATTTTATGCTCCTCCATCCCGGTACGAAAATATCATTCAGTCCGTAATTTAAAATGACTTTAAAAAAATAATTCTCTTTCTTTGTAAATGGCGTATAATTTTTATTAAACCAGCAAAATTGAAATAGAAATGTATCTAAACATGAAACGAATTTTTTACATAGTGAGCTTTTTGATTGGAATCAATGCAGTAGCTTTTGCACAAATTACTCCACATGAAGCCATTTCTCAAATGCAAAAAGGCATTAACCTTGGAAATACCCTTGAGCCGCCCAATGAAGCAGGATGGAACAATCCTCCGGCTCAGGAATATTATTTCGACTTATACAAAGAGGCCGGTTTTCAGATGGTTCGTGTTCCGGTTAGATGGGATGAGCATACAGGGAAAACTCCTCCCTACAACGTTTCAGCTTCCTGGTTAAACCGGGTGGAACAAATTGTGGACTGGGGCCTTGCCAGGGATTTGTTTATTGTTATTAATGCGCACCACGAAGAATGGATAAAATCAAATTACAGTGCAGCAAACAAAGCCCGGTTCGACAGTATCTGGACTCAAATTGCCGAACGGTTCAAGGACAAATCCGAAAAACTTATTTTCGAAATTATCAATGAACCTTATGGACTCAACAAAACACAAAACGATGATTTGCACGCCCGCATACTTTCCATCATCAGAAAAACAAATCCAACCCGGCTGGTTATTTTCCAGGGGCACAACTGGGGCGGTTCCGATGAATTGGTAGTTGCCAATATTCCGGAAGATGATTACCTGATTGGCTCCTTTCACTCGTATGATCCCTGGCCATTCGGCCTCGAAGGAACAGGTTCTTTTGGAGGAAGCGCAGATTACCGGAATCTTGAAAATAAATTTATCAAGGTAAACAACTGGTCGCAGGCTAATAACATTCCGGTATTCCTTGGAGAGTATGGTTGTATTGCCAAAGCAGATTATAATTCAAGAATGCGGCTTTACCGTGCTTATGTCGAATTGTCACACAAATATGGTTTTACACCCGTTGCATGGGACGATGGCGGTGATTTCAGAATCATGGAACGGCAGCAACACGACTGGAATGAATTAAAGGATATTCTCATTTATACAACAGCAGATGCGCCGGATCCGAGAGTGGATGTTTACCAGGATTCGCTAATCAGGGTTCGCTGGGACAACAATCCCGTGAATCACGACAGCATTATTGTTCAGCGCAGAACAGGAACCCAGCCTCACTATGAAAATCTGATAACATTAAAAGCAGATACCACCTCTTTCTTTGATGTGAAACCGGAAGCTTCAAAATTTTACAGCTACAGGATTATTGCGCATTACAACGATTCCACCGATATTTATTCCCAGCCTTTTCGGGTGTTTTTTCCACCCTGGACTAAACCGGTAAGAGCCTATTTTAATGATACATTGATGACAGTTCCCGGAATTATTGAAGCAGAAGATTTTGACAAAGGTGGTGAAGGACTCTCCTATCACGATGCAGATTCCAAAAATATTCCAGGGAAATACCGCCCGGATGAAGCCGTAGACATTTATGACCGGTTGGGTGAAGGCTATCACATCGGAAATATAACAGACGGAGAATGGTATGAATATTCGGTTGATGTAAAAACAGAAGGCTGGTACAGTATTACTGCCCATATTGCATCCTATTACAATGGGGGAATGTTCCAGTTAAAAGCAGACACTGCAGAATCTGAAGTGATAACTGTCCGTTCGAGCAACAGCGCATTAAACACCCTGCCATACACCACGACGATGTACCTGTATCCCGGAGAACAAATCATACGCTTTACTGTAATTGGTAATCAGCAATTTAATTTCGATAACATGGTATTTGACAGGATTACTGATGCGGCAGTAGTTAATTTTCAAAAAGAATCGTCGTTTGAAGCCTGGCAAGATAAATCAAACCAACTGGTTATCAGGCAAAACCAATACAGCCGGCCCGAAATATTAAACATCTATTCCATTACGGGTACTTTGGTTCGTTCAATTAAAACACCGGAATCAACGGAGTACATACCTGGTTATGAATTTCATCCGGGGATATATGTAATACAGTCTGTGGAAAACAACAGGAAGTTTACAAAAAAGATAATCATTCGGTAGAACATTTTAGTTGAAACTGCTACTTTTTAAAAACATAAATCAATAACCAATTTAAAAGCAACATGAAAAGCATACTCATCATTCTCTTTTTATTAATTTCCGGAAGTGCAATTTTGGCACAGCCGGTAAAAGAACACGGGCAGCTGTCCGTCCAGGGGAAATATTTGGTCGACAAAAACAACGAACCGGTAATGCTAACCGGGGTAAGTTATGGCTGGCACAATTGGTGGCCAAGGTTTTACAACGAAGAATCGGTTAACTGGCTGGCCAGTGACTGGGGTTGCAATGTAGTTCGTGCGGCTATGGGAGTAGGTCCAAAAGACAGTTATCTTGATAAACCTGACTGGTCAAAAGAAAAAATAGAAGCTGTTATTCAGGGCGCCATTAACAGCGGAATATATGTAATCATCGACTGGCACAGCCACGAAATTCACCAGGAAGAAGCCAAACAGTTTTTTGCTGAAATGGCTGAAAAGTATGGGGATTCACCTAACGTCATCTACGAAATTTTTAATGAACCAGTCCGCGATTCCTGGGAACGTGTAAAAGAGTATTCTATAAATGTGATTAAAGCGATTCGTGAACATGATCCGGATAATATTATTTTGGTGGGAAGCCCGCACTGGGATCAGGATATTCATCTGGTTGCCGACAATCCAATTACCGGATACGATAACCTGATGTATACAGTACATTTTTATGCTGCCACACATGGAAAATCATTACGCGATCGCTCGGATTATGCTTTAGACAAAGGTATTCCGATATTTGTTTCAGAATGTGCCGGAATGGAAGCCAGTGGTGATGGCCCTATCGACTATAATGCATGGAACGCCTGGATCGACTGGATGGTGGACAACAAAATCAGCTGGGTAACCTGGTCGGTTGCTGATAAAAATGAAACCTGCTCCATGATGAAACAAAGTGCTTCGTCAACAGGAAAATGGAAAGAAAAGGATTTAAAGGAATCGGGAATAAAAACCCGCGAAAAACTGCGGAAATATGCAGGACTTGAAAAATAAAGCCATGAAAACTGTTTATGATTGCTTTTCGAGATACAATGCAACAGGTTTCAAACAAATGAATCACTAAAAGAACGAAAATGTCTAAACCAGCTTCTGTGCAACCGCTGTTTATTTTACTCTTTCTGCTGCTATTTGGAAAAGGTGTTTTTGCACAACTTTCAGTTTCCGGGTTGTTTTCAGATGATATGGTGCTGCAACAAAATGCAGAAGTGAGTATTTGGGGCTGGAGCAAACCCGGTGACACCATTTCAGTTGAAGGAAGCTGGAATAATGAAACAATAAAAACCATTGCAGGGGCAGATAATAAATGGGAGGTCAAAATTCAGACTCCACAAGCGAAAACAGACGGCAGCTCTTATGAATTGATCGTTTCGGCACAGAATAAGGAAATCAAATTCTCAAATATTTTGATTGGAGAAGTCTGGCTTTTATCGGGTCAGTCTAATATGGAAATGCCTTTAAAGGGTTGGGAAGGAGCACCTGTTGAAGGAAGCGCATCTGCTATTTCCCAGTCAAATTATCCTAAAATCAGGTTATTTACTGTAAATCATCATTCAGCAGCAGAGCCACAAAAAGATATTACAAATTCGGTTAACCAGAAGTGGAAAATTTGTACACCCGCGAATGTGCAGAATTTTAGTGCAGTAGGTTATTTTTTCGGAAGAGAGTTATACAAAAATCTGAATATTCCGGTGGGATTGGTTTGCAGTTCATGGGGCGGCTCCAGCTGCGAAACCTGGGCAAATCAAAGCTCGCTTGAATTTGTTACCGATTTTGCAGGGAATAAATCGTGGGCGCCTGAAGAAACTGATGATAACCAGACTCCCACAGTTTTGTACAACGGGATGATTTCTCCGCTGGTACCATTCAACTTTGCAGGCGTTTGCTGGTATCAGGGAGAAACAAATGTTGGCCGTGCACAACAGCTTACCGAACTTTTTCCGGCAATGATTGAGGGCTGGCGCAGCGATTTCAATAAGGAAAACCTCCCCTTTTATTTTGTACAACTTGCTCCGTGGGACGGTTACGGAAATAATTCCCTGCCCGAATTTTGGGAAGCACAGGCATTTGGGCTAAACCTTCACCACACTGAAATGGCAGTAACTTTGGATGCAGGTGACAAGGAAAATATTCATCCGGCAAAAAAAGAGTGCATTGGAAACCGTCTGGCACAAAAGGCGTTGGCGAATGTTTATGGTGAAACTATTGTTTTTGCCGGCCCGCGGTTCGATTCTTTAAAAACAGAAAACAATAAAATCAGGCTCTTCTTTTCACATGCAGGAAGCGGATTAAAAGCAACACATGATGTACTTCAGCAATTCGAAATTGCAGGCAGCAATAATATATTTTATCCGGCACAGGCAGAAATTGATGGAAATGAAGTTGTTGTATGGAACAATCAGGTTCCTTCGCCTAAAAATGTACGGTATGCCTGGTCAAAAAATGCAGGTGGTGAATTGTACAACAATGAAGGATTTCCGGCTGCACCATTTCGTACCAATCCTCCGGCCTGGATGGAACCCATGAGGGCAATATTAAAATGCAGTTCTGAATTGATCAGGCAGGGGGAAGAGGTTTTACTGGAATGGACTTCAATCGGGGCAACAGAAGTTAAATTGAACCAAGATATTGTATCGTCAACCGGTAAAAAAAAAGTTTCACCGGATTCTACCACCACTTTTGTTTTAAATGCCCGGAACAATGAAAACAGGTTTTCGCAAACTTCTGTTGTGTATGTAATTCCGGGGGAATTGACAAGCTGGGCGAAAAAGAAAATAACCACCACTTCTTCCACCCGACTGAATTTCTCCGGCGGATTGGCAACAGATGAAAATCCTTCAACAGCCTGGTACAGCAATTTTTCAAATAATCAGTGGGTTACTGTTGATTTAGGCGAATCGGTACCCATAAACCTAGTAGTACTGCAATGGGGCGCCGATTACGGAAAGAAATATGAAATTCAGGTTTCTGATGATTTGGAAAACTGGATCACCATTTACAGTGAATCCAACGGTAACGGTGGTATCGATTTTATTCCCAATCTGACGAACAGTGGCCGCTACATCAAAATGAACGGCATCGAACGAAACTCTTCCCGCGGGTACATACTTCAGGAATTCGGAATATTTTCTGTTGAAAGCCGTGCAACCGGAACTTTAAAAGACATTCACGCCGAAATCATGAGGGGAACACCTATGGTGCTGGGTAAAAATCTTAAGGGATCGGTTGAATTTGCCACCAACCTTATAAATTGGGAAACAATAAAAAACAACGGATTTAATACCATCCGTATTTGCTGGGTGGATCCGTGGTACAAAATGCACAACAACAGCTACTGGACTGTTTCCGAAATGTTGTCATCACTTGATAAATGCGTTCAAAATGCAACGGCATCCGGAATGAATATCATTATCAACTTTCACAATGTGGGAGCCCAACAGGAATTTGATACTGAATACACCTTCGAAATGGAAAAGGAATTCTGGGATTCGGTGGCGCCGCGTTATAAAAACAATGAACTTGTTTATTATGAAATTGCAAATGAACCAACTTTCCAGATGAATGATTATCTGAAACCCTTGTTTAAACAAAACCTGATTGAGATTTATAATTCTATCCGTGAAAAGGCTCCCGAACGGCAAATCCTGATGTTCAGCTTTAATACAATCGCCAACAGTATTATTGATGTTGTTGAAGATTACCGGGATGCTTTGGACTGGGAATTTACATCGGTGGCTTATCATATGTACAATTCAACTTCAAGCACTGCCGTTCAAACTTTAATGGCCTACCACCGTGTAATTTGTACCGAATGGAATTACAATTTTGTACAAAAAAACCGTCCCGATTTCGGTTATATAAAACAGGTGGATGGATTTAAAGAAAATTCACAAACACTTGAAAATATTGGTTCTGGCTGGATTGACTGGCGCGATTGGAGCGACACAACCCTTAACGAATTACTGGATACCCTGATTTATGACGCCAAACTGAAGAATTACTGGTGGGCAGAACCAAAGGCAGGAGTAAGGGTAACGGGAGTGAAACTTTCCGGTTATAAACTCAGGCTGAATTCAGGGAAAACGAAACAGCTAACCGCAATGATTTTTCCATCACTTTCAGAAAATCAAAATGTTACATGGTCTTCGTCGGATGATAAAATTGTTTCGGTAAATCAAAACGGACTGATAACTGCAGCTGCAACACAGAATAAACAGGCCACAGTGACTGTCACCACCATGGACGGTGAATATAAGGCCAGTTGCGAAGTACAGGTTATTGCCCCTGAAAAAAAGGGAGCATATCCTGACGGAGCAGCTCATTCCATTCCGGGAGAAATAAACTCAACCCACTATGATTTGGGAGGTGAGAATATTGGCTATCATGATTTTGACGCATCAAACAGTGGCGATGGAATCCGGCAGGAACAGGGTGTTGATACTGAATACCGGCTGCCCGAAGGAACAGTTGGTGGAGTTCAAACCGGCGAATGGCTGGAATACACGATCCAGGTAGAAACAGAAGGTTATTATACCATTGAAATTAACTTTGCCACAGCCGGCCGGTATGGAAAATTTCATATAGAATTTGATGCTGAAGATAAAACCGGGGAATTTTATGTTCATCCTTCCGGCAGTTATTCTGCATTTCTTCCAACCAAAATTGAAAAGATATGGCTCAAACAAGGTACTCAAATCATGCGCCTTTGTTTCGATTATGCCATGTACAATTTAGGAAACATTTCAATTTACAGAGAGGAAACAACTGGTGCAGAGAACGTTAAAAACAACCGGATGATAATGGTGTATCCCAATCCTGTGAATGAAAGACTTTTTGTTTCAAATATCGGAGAAATTATAAAATTCAGCATTAAAAATGTTTTCGGGCAGACTGTTTTGGAAGGTGAAATGCAAAACATCCCTTATATTAATTTGCAGCATCTGTTAAAAGGCAATTATTTTATTTTCTTTGCAGGAAGAGGTTTTATTCAGGTTGAAAAAATAATCAAAATATAAGACATGAAAACAATATCGGCAACCTTCATTCTGGCAGTTTTTACATTGTTATTAAATCAGGCGGCGGCACAAAAATTTGAAGCTGAAGATGCTACACTTTCAGGAGGAGCCGAAAAGATAGCCAGTAGTGCAGCTTCCGGTGGTTTTTATGTAGCGCAGCAGGAAGGTCATCTGTCGTGGAATATAACAATTGACGAGGAAGGATTTTACGATATTTATGTTAATGCAGCTTCTCCGAACGGAAACAAAATAAATACTTTTTCCATTGATGGAGCAGGAGTAGATTTTTCAACGCCACTTCATCCGGAATACAGTTCCTATAAAGTGGTAAGCAGCCTTAAATTAACAGAAGGCGAACATAAAATCAGCATCTTTAAATCATGGGGATGGATTAATATCGATTACGTTGAATTTCAACAGGTGACTCCATCTGATCGTTTTGATGTCAATACAAGTCTGATGACTCCGGACCCAACAGATCATGCTTCTAAATTATATCAGTTTCTGCTCGATAATTACGGAGAAAAAATAATATCGGGGGCAATGACACTGAACAGCATGGATGAAATTAACTGGTTAAAATCAAAAACAGGAAAAGAGCCTGCTTTAATAGGCCTTGATTTTATGCATTGCGGACGCGGTTATACATGGTACAATGATCTAACGCCGGTGAACGATGCTAGAAATTATTACAACCGAAATGGCATTCCTGCATTTTGCTGGCACTGGCGCGACCCTCTTCGCAAAACGGAAGCATTTTACACAGCAGACACCAATTTCGATATTTCGAAAATAAATGATGAAAACTCGCCGGAGTACAAAGCGATGATTCAGGATATCGATTACATATCGGGATTGCTGAAGAAATTGCAGGATGATGGTGTACCTGTTTTATGGCGGCCATTGCACGAGGCTTCGGGGGGTTGGTTCTGGTGGGGTGCGAAAGGACCGGAGCCCTGCAAAAAACTTTACCGGCTGATGTACGACAGAATGGTCAACCACAACGGGCTTAAAAACCTGATTTGGGTATGGACCAGCCAGCAAAACGACACTGACTGGTATCCGGGTGATGATGTTGTGGATATTGTTGGCCGGGATATATATAAAGATGGTGACCACAGTTCACAAATCCTTGAATTTAACCAGTTAAATGATGACGTGAATGGAAAGAAAATGATAACCCTGAGTGAAAGTGGTTCATTTCCGGATGCGGATAATCTCGTTAAAGATGGTGCGGCCTGGTCTTATTATATGCCATGGTATGGTGATTTTGTGCGCGATGCAAAATACAATTCGCTCGACTTGTGGAAAAAAATGTTTGCCCACGATTATGTAATTACCCTGGATGAAATGCCCGATTTGAAATCTTACATTACTCCACCGAAAACATGGAGAAGTTCGCTTTACCCGGAGAACTGGAAACCGGGTTTTAAAGATTCAAAAGATCGGTTTCTGCACGATTTTTCCTATGCGGGTTATCATCAGGGAGAAGAAGAAATTCCGGATATTCAAAATGATATTGTAGATGTAACCGGGGCGCCTTATTTTGCAGATAATTCGGGAGAAACAGATGCAACAGCAGCAATTCAGCAGGCGCTTGATGCTGTTGGACAGGCTGGCGGCGGGGTAGTATATTTACCTGCCGGAACATATAAAGTCAATCCGGGCAGCAACGAAACAGCTTTGCGAATGCAGTACAATAACGTGGTATTGCGCGGTGCCGGAACCGATTCCACTTTTATATTCAACGACGAAAACTACATGCGCCAGAAAAACATCATCTGGATGATGGGTCAGTACTGTACCTGGTCTGAATCTTATGGAACCACAACTAATCTCACCGCCGATTTACTTTATCCCACGCAGGTAATTCCGGTAAAATCGGCAGAGGGTTTTACTGCCGGTGAAGATATTATTCTGCGAACTGACGGGACAGAAGCATTTATTGAAGAACATAAAATGGCTGGAATATGGGAAGATTGGGCAGCACGTGTGATGTTTTTGCGTACCATCGATTCAGTTGACGTTGAAAACAATCTGATTTATATTGACTCCCCTACCCGCTACTATATGAAAATGCGTGATAATGCGCGGGTTTATCATGCAAAGGAACATATTTCGGAATGTGGAATAGAAAATCTGAGCATTGGAAACCGGCAGAACGATAAATCCGGCTGGGACGAAGAAACATATACCGAAACAGGAACCGGTGCCTATGAAGTTCATGCTTCGCATGCTATTCAGTTAAAATATGCACAAAATTGCTGGGTGAAGAATGTGAATACATACAAACCTGATACAAATACTGACGACATTCATCTTTTGTCGAATTGTTTATTGCTGAACCAATGCCGCGGAATTACTGTAGATTCCTGCTTTTTTCAGAAACCACAATATGAAGGCGGCGGTGGAAACGGGTACATGTTTACATTAACTTCCAATGATTGCCTGATTAAAAACTGCAGGGCCAATGACGCACGGCACAATTACGATTTTAAATTCGCATACAGCAACGGAAATGTCATTCACAACTGTATTGCTGAAAATTCAAAATATTCAAGCGATTTTCATATGTATCTGAGCATGGCCAATCTTTTTGATGTTACTACAGTCGATAAAGATTATCTGGAGTCACAGTTCAGGCCCTGGGGCGGAAGTGTTATTCACGGATACTCATCGACGCAATCGGTTTTTTACAATACAAAAGGTGTAGCTTACCATCCCGATCGGGATTATATTATTGATTCACGCCAGTTTGGTTACGGTTATGTTATCGGTACATCCGGACACGCTCCAAATGTAAAGCTGGATCCGGTTTCGGGAACAATAAACGGATATACCTTCGATACTGCTCCACGTGATTTTGCGGAGGGAATTGGCGAAGGACAGGATATTGAACCGCAATCGCTTTACCTCGACCAATTGCAGCGGCGACTTCATGATACAACCGGAATTGCATCCTATCGTGTTTCAGTTATCATAAAACACAGCTTTACTGAAGTGCCATTGGGCAACTGCGATGTTGAAATCCTGAATCAGATGAATACAACCAACACAGAAGGTGAAGCGATTTTTAATAAAACCAACAGCCTGATAATATTAAATCTGAATAAAAAGGGATTTTACCCGGTAACCAACAAGCAATTCACCATTTACAGTGATACTACATTGACTTTTTACCTTGTTCCGCAGGAATTTGAAGTGACAATGGTAGTTCATGATGATGCAACCGGCGATACTTTTTTTGGTGTCCCTGTGCAGTTTAACAACACAACTAATGTAACTGATGAAACGGGAGAAGCTCATTTTCAGGCCTACGATGGAAATTTTAATTATTCCGTTGAAAAAAATTCCTATGAGAATGTAACAGGAAATGTAACTGTTCAATCTGATACTGTTTTCCACATCTACCTCATCCGTTCAAATGCCTATATTAAAATAAAACTGAAGGAAGGTACAACCCCTGTAAATGATGTCACTGTTATTTTAAACAGCGACACATTGATTTCGAATAACCTTGGAATGGTCACTTTTCGGGATTTGACTGTTCTGGCAGATTACAAATTCTTAATATACAAAGAGGGGTACAGCGAAATCGCCGGAAACCTGCACTTAATTACAGATACAACTTTAAACCTGGCCATGGAACGTGTTACTTCGGCTTTGATACCGGCAACTGACTATGCACTTAAAATATGGCCAAATCCGGTTAGCGAAATTTTGCATATTGAAATGAAAGAAAATAATTTAAAGGGTAATATTGAAATCATGAATATGAATGGAAATCCGGTCAAATTTATTCCTTTTCAAAAAGAAAATCGTTTCAGCATTAATTTAAGTGAATTGACTACAGGAATGTACCTTTTAAAAATTGTCTCCCAAAATAAACCTGTTTACCATTTATTTCTTAAAAAATAATTTTAAAAACCATTAATGATGAAGATTCAGCTTAACGCATTCAAACCTTTTGCAACAGGACTTTTCGTTCTGTTTTTTGTATCCGGCATTTTTGCCCAAACAGCAACAGTAACTGTTTATCCGGAAATAAAACGGCAGATTATTGAATCAATCGGTGGCAATTATTGTCAGGCCAATTATACAGACAATGCGTGGGATAAAACAGGACAGGCAACATTGAAGGAATTCCGGCCAAAAAATGTACGGCTGGCATTACCGCTGCAGTTTAATGATTTGAATTATGCCGATTATGAAGGCGAAAAACTTGTCAACCATCCAACGGTGATTTCATTGCTTGAAACCATGAAAAAGATGAAAAACGACTATGGGGTGGCAAATTTCACCATTTCGGTTTGGCGGGTAGCTGATGATTTGGTTGAAAATCCGGAAAGTAATAGTCAGCGCCGGATTAAAAAAGACAAATACAATGAAGTAATTGATATGCTTGAGGCATTTCTTTTGACCGCTAAAAATAAATACGGGGTGGAAGCCGATTATTTTTCATTTAACGAATCGGATGGAGGTTACCAGATGATTTTTTCTCCTGAAGAAACCATCCGCTTTTTCAAAATGGCCGGCGACAGATTCCGGAAGTCAGGATTAAAAACAAAATTTTTATGGGCTGATACTGCACAAACAAAAGGAACTGTGGAATTTGCAACCATGATTGCCGCCGATTCCACTATTTGGAAGTACCTCGGCCCGCTCTGTTTTCACAGTTGGTGGTCAGAAAACATTCCGGACAGTGAATTTGAACGCATTGCCGACTTTGCAAATGCATGGAACAAAGAAGTTTGGTGCAGCGAATTGGGCTTTGACGCCATGTCCTGGAAAGTGAAAGGAATGAATGCCACCTGGGATTATGGCCTGCGCTTTGCAAAAATTTCGCACCGGATGATGAAACACGCACAGGTGGCAGTTTCGCTTTACTGGACCTGGCAGGACAATTACGCGATAATGTCCTCCGATACAAAAACAAAATATCCGTCATATTACGTTACGCGCCATTATACCGATTTTCTGAATACAGGAACACAAATCATCCATTCCATTACTTCCGACCCTGAAATCCTCTCTATCTGCGGAATAAACAGAGATGGTAAAAATGTGGTGCAGTTAATTAATTTGAAAAAAGAAAGTACATCTGTAAATATCGCTGGTTATGAAAATCAGAGAGGTACTTTTCAAATGGTTTCAACTACAGAACAAAATCTATGGGATGAACAGCAAATAAACGGTCAGATGAATTCAAAAACCATTGCTGTGGAATTGCCCGCGCAATCTGTAAATACACTTCTTTTTCAATAAAATAAGAATATTGAAATCAGACTGTTGTCCGGCATAAAGTAATACTACACAAACAAATTGCGTCACTGCGTTCGCAATGATGACAATATTAAGTTGATAGTTATAGGAGGAGGGATTGGTTGGCTGCGACGCAGCCAATCAATCCCTCCTCCTATACAGAACCCTGAATTGCAGGTCATTGCGAGCGTAGCGAAGCAATCTCTAATTTTAATCGGACACCTGTGATTCCGGACTTAAAAAAATAAGGTCTGGACTTTAAAATTTAAAGTCATGATCTTAATTGATTATGATCTATATCTTAATTGATTAAAGTCTTGATGTAAATATAATTTCATCCTGACCTTGATTAAAAGTGGTATTCAGTCTTAAACAAAATCATTGTTGGGCCATAAAACTGTATATTTTATGCAAATTTTGCCTGAAATTCTGCTGAACGTGCAAGTTGGGTTTCCAGGTATTTCAGAAATAAAGGTTTCGTGCAGAATGTAAAAGTAAACTTTAGCAAAAATACTATTCATGAAACCATTAACATTTATTAGCAAATAAAATATCTTTTACTATTTTATTTGTTGTTGAATTGTTATAACTTGTTGACTTTAAAACAACAAATGGAGTATGTTTAAGAAAGTTCTTAAAATTTAACCTGATTAAAAAGAATAAAATGAGATGAAGCAGGTTATTATTCCCTCACACACGATTGTCTCATTGTGACGTTTTTTTGAGAATTGAAGAAGGATTATCATTTTAATGTAACAATCAAATCCGGAGGATTAAACAATGAGTAAAGAAGAAGTATTTAATGAAATCGAACAAACGTTTGGTCTGGTGCCGGCAATGTTCAAAGCTGTACCTGAATCTTCATTGGAATTGGAATGGAAACTGTTCATGAAAGTTCAACTTGAAGAAGGCCCTATTCCCAATAAATACCGGGAATTGATAGGAGTAGCTATTTCTGCCATCAGTAAATGCCGTTACTGCTCCTATTTTCATACTGAACTGGCTAAATTAAATGGTGCAACAGAAGCGGAAATTGAAGATGCGATTCATTTTGCCAAATCTACTGCTGGTTGGAGTACTTATGTAAACGGTCTTCAGCTTGATTACGATGAATTCAGGAAAGAAGTTGACATGGCCTGCGAGCATGTGAAGAATGCACAAGCAGTTGTATAAAACAGAATACCGGGTTAAGATCGTTTTCTGTATAAACAATGATGAATAATCATCCTGTTTGTGTTAAACGTTTCCCACTGGATTAATTACTTTATAATTGCTCCAGGGGAAACGATAATTGCACTTCATTTAAGTTAACACTTTCAGGAAACTTAATCATTGGTTCGTGAGATTAAAAGAAATTTAAATTTTTATATTAAAAATTAAAGATTATGGCTGGTTTTTTAATTGAAGTACCTCATGGTGAGGACAAAATGGCCTGCATGAAAGCAATGCAGGTTTTTGTGCAATCAGGTTCACATTTTCTGGCAAATGCAGATTGGGGTTGTGCCGATAAAGAACATAAAGCATGGTTGATAGTAGACGTGGATAGCAGAGAACAGGCACTGCAGATTGTTCCTCCCCTGTACAGAAGAGTTGCTAAGATTACAAAATTGTTCAAAATGACAAGAGAGGAGATTTCAAACTACAACAAAGAACACAAATTGAATTATACTGATGAATATCATATCTGAAAAAAGTTAACTTCATTGGAGAATAAGCCAATGATAATTAATAACAGACCATGTATTATTTCAGTTTTATGCACATGCTTTTGCTGTAGTTTGAAAATGACAATCCTGTTTACCGGAACGAAATGGTTTTAAACAGAACCATCCCGTATTGAATTTATATATTCATTAATAAAATGGAAAACAGGTTCCGTTAATTCTTCTCAAACTTTTTAACTACAGAAGAATCGTCTGCAAATGTTACTTTGAAGAAATACATTCCTGGGTTAATTTCTTTTAAACTGATGAAATTTAATTGCCCTGAATCAATGACTACAGATTTCATTTTGATTCCATTTATCGAATAAATTTCAATCTGTTTATATGTATCTCCTGTATCAAAGTACAACTTTTCGTTTACAGGATTCGGCCAAATTTTAACGACATTGTTTTTCGAAATAAGTTTCGCATCTGTCAGCACCATTTGAATGCTCACTGTAGTATCGTTTTTGAGAATTAAACTTCCATTTATAACATAATAACCCTCTTTTTCGACGCTGTAATTGTAAATGCTGTTCATATCCCCCATGTATCGCGCCATACCAAGGTTGGATGTTAAAAGAGTATCTTCGTTTACAACAATTGTTGCCTTGTTAACAGGAGTTTCACCATTTCTTAAAACAAACTTTATTTCGGCTTCAGTCCGAACAAGTAAAATATAAAAAGTAGTATCAGAAATTACTGTAACTGTTCCGCTTTCACTCATATACTTAGTTTTTGAAACTTCAAAATTGTACCCACCCTGGTAAACATTGTATAGAGTTTCTCCGCTTTCATCTGTATTTTGCTGAATTGAATTAAAAACCACACCTGCACTTCCCAGGAGATTTCCTGAGGTTAAATCCTGAACGATAAAAGAAACTTCAAACTCTTCCGGGCTGAGGTAAAAAGTTAAAGTGGTATCGCTGTAAATTGAAATTTGCTCAACTGTTTTGGTTTTGTATCCGTCGTGATTCAAAGTAATGCCAAATAAGCCACTTACTTTCTGAAAAATCACCGTACCGTTTTCACCTGAAATTTGTTGTTCACCATTAATTTTGATAACGGCACCAGGCAAAACCTCTCCGGTTAAACTGTCTTTTACTTCAATTGAAATCCTGAAATCAGAAGGTAAAATTTCGAGTGTTACATCTTCTGATTTGGATGAATAGCCACTTTTGTCAACAACCTTTGCGGATAATTTTGTACTTCCGTATTTTGGTTTTTCCCATTCGAATGAATACGGCGCTTCGTTGCTCTGCCCTATTTTATGCCAATCGTTGTAAAATTCAACCCAGGCAATATCATTTTCGCCATTCGGGTCAGTTGCAGTTACAGTGATGGTCAGGTTTTCTTTTAACACAACACTATCCGGCATATTCAATTCCACGGCGGGATGTTTATTGGGAGTATAACTACCATCGGGAATATTACATAAAAAACCAAAAACCACAGCGGATAATATTGTATTTTGATGAATTGTAAACTCCGCATTTGCAGGAGTTGTGTAATTGTTGAACCAGCGCTCATGCCCCGGCCATTTTTCAATACCTTCGGGAAAAAGTGTTTTGTAAGGCCAATGAATGTCCCAGGGTCCAATATTTTCAGCGGAGCCCTGATCTTTCCATGGGCCATATGGAGTTATTCCCGGAACCATTTCATCTTTTCCATTGTACCATGAATCGATGTGCATCACCCGCTCAGGATAACGTACTCCTACATGAGTAATCCATGTCATGTTCAACGGATTACAACCCAGAAAATAATCGGCAGTAGTGTATAAATCCGATAAATAAATATTGGTTTTTGCCGGTGCTTTTTCTTTTGAAACATAATGCCCCATCATAATTTCGAAAACCTGTGGTGTGGTACCCTGCCCGACCAGCATAGGCATGTAAATATTTCCGCCATAACGGCATGCACGCAATTCCACACTATTATGCTGTTGATCGGCAGTTGCAAGAACCGAACTTTTCAATTTGTTTAACAATGTTTCATTTTCAAAAGTAAATTCATCAGCGATGACTAAAGAATATATCCCCCACTTCTGGTTTTCGCCTAATACGGTAGTTGAATTCACAGATGAAGAATTTTGTTCAATAATTTGCACAAACTCATTGTTTCCGGTTAAACGAAATAATGATACTGCAGCATAAAGCCGGTAATCCGACAAGTGATAATCATGAACTTCAGCGGGTATGTTATCGCTACTGCGGGTATTATTTTTCGCCCAATCGAAAGCTTCTTCGGCTTCTTTTTTCCAGTCAATTCCTTCCGGATCAACAATCCCAAGTTTATTGAGCACAGCAGCATATT
The DNA here is from genome assembly GCA_963816685.1 of uncultured Prolixibacteraceae bacterium. GTDB lineage: Bacteria > Bacteroidota > Bacteroidia > Bacteroidales > Prolixibacteraceae > CAVYUC01. The sequence continues at coordinate 206,138 of CAWFMB010000028.1, forward strand.
GACCAGCCAACCCGGCATAAAAATAAGTGGTAAAGGGATCTTCTCCTGAAATTATCCATTTCCCTGTATCTTTGTAAGATGGAATTCCATCCCCGGCGTTACCATACCAGTCGGGAGCCACACGCGAGCCAATTCCTCCAGTTCCGTAACCTTTGTCTATCAATTCGTGCCGGGTACGATAATAAAAGCGAATGAGCCAGCCAGCTTCATCCAGAATATCAGGAATACCGTTTTCACCTTCAGGAATATTCAATTCTCCATCGGCAAATTTCTCCGGCGCAATTTCCCAGGTAAGCATTAACATCGCCGGAATTTTCATGTGAGTAAAATAACCGTCCCAGTCGCCTGCATCCTGGTACCAGCCCCAGGTATTTACAGCACCTTTCAATCCTGCCTCAATTGCCGGCAAATCAGTTTCGGAAGCATCCAAATTATCCCAGTCGATAAAACGCGATGTTGTATATTTTAATTTCCCTGCAAATCCGGGAGTTACCAACGGATTGTGAGGTGCCGGTCTTGTAAATTCTGTATATGGATCTTCGAGCGCAATTCCTGAACGGTTGTGATATAAACCCCGAATTGAATTGTAGAAAGCATGACGGTAAACATCATCTTTTATCTGAAAAGGAAAGGAATGCCCTACACCTTCCACAGCAAGTACATATTCACCGGGGTTATTAAACGAAGAAAAATCACATTCCCACACATCGGCGCCCAAAAAATTCTGATTGGGAGTATCATTGGTTTGGTAGGTTTCCTTGTTTGTTTTACTTTTCCTGAATTCAAGTTTGCCGCTGAACACTTTTTCTTTGGTCTTGTTATCCATCAAATAAAAACTGTTTCCTTCCACTGCTTTGAAATCGACACTGCCGCCACTGCCGCTCCAGTGATAAACGTAACCATATTTTTCGGGAGCCTGCGGATCGTAACCTACAAGATTGACATGAATTGCCTCCGACCTGTTTTTTTCAAGGCTGAATTCAAACTCCCAGGATTTGCCGTTTCCGGCAACATTTCCGGTGCTGATTTTATAAGTTTTTCCTTCCTCAAGCGGCTCTGGAAGTTGAAGGTATAACCAATGCTCCTTTGCATGGTCAGCATTTCCGTTTACACATCCCTGCCCATTTACCCAATTTTGACAAAGCCATGTAAACTCTGTTCCTTTTGATTTTCGTTTTATTTGAACCGGATTTTGCGGTGACCTGTAAAAACCGTCACCTGAACTGATTTGATAATTGCTCAGGTTTTCAGCTTCCATTACCCGTAGCGGCTCCGATACAACCCATTCATTTGAACGGGCTTCTCCTTTTTGATGATACCGTACATATCCGTCGTCGAAATGAAGCAGGATAATGTTTTTATTTAACGCACCAAAATCAACCAAATCGGAAGCTTTTGAATTTTGATGAAAATTGAATAATAACAGCAGAAAAAGGACAATTATTGATTTCATCGGTTTCATTTTTTAGGTTTTTAAAGAAAAAAAGGCAAGTAAATTACCTGCCTTTTAAAAATATGATTTGTACTTATTATTCGAAATAGTGAATATACCAGTTGTTTTCGTCAAGAAGTTTGTTGTAGATTTCTTCACGTCTTCCTTCAGGGAATTTTGCGGCCACTTTCTCTGCAAGGTACGAAGGATCATTTCTTCTTTGTGCAACACGCATCAAATCGTAAAAACGTTCACCTTCAAATGCAAGTTCACGGGCACGTTCAGTGATAATTTGGTCTTCGAGGTACATTTGCAGTGCGAGAAAATCGCCGGTAAAATTATAGTAGCCGGTAACTTTATTTGTAAAAGGATCATGTTTATATACAATGTTACCTGCTTTAATACCATCATTACTGCTTCCGAAACCGACACGTCCCCTGACTCCCAATTGTTCGCGGTTTGTGCTTTCGCTGTAATAACTACCATCGTTAGTAATTTTAACAGCTTTGGAAGTCTGATTTCTTACTACACCATCCACATTGGATACCCAATACGTATAAGCTTCAGCAGCCCATAAATGTATACCAGCTGCACGGTAAAGAATGAAGTTTGCATCCTGATCGAAGGTTGTTTTACCAATAGAATATTTGTAAACCATCGTATCGGCATCGCCAATTATAAGGCTGGCAGTACGGTAATCTTCTTCCGACTTTAACCAAAGCATTGAAAAAACGTTTCCTTGTGAAATTGGCATACCGTTTTCAACATAAATATAAGAAGCTCCATATCCACGGGAAAAATCACCCGGCATTCCTTTGAAAGCCAATTCAGTTCTCCATGGTTGCGATTGATTAACGGAGAGCCGGTAATCATCAAAAATGGTTTCCCAATTCATAACTGCCGGCCTTGAAGGTTTCAACATGTATTTATTGGGTGGGCGGATATCAAAGAACTTTTGCAAATCATTTTGCTGGAAATTGGATTTGTTAAACCAGATGGTGAAAATATCTTCCTTTGGATCAATATTGGTGAAAATATTGCTCCAGTTTCCGCCTGCAAAACTCTCATCCAGCTGATACCGGTAATCTTCGGTATTCAGTTTCATAATTTTTTCAAAATAATTAATTGCCTTAGCCAAATCGCCTTGTGTCAGATACATTTGTCCGAGAAGCGCATTTAAAGCGTATGGATTCCAAATGGTTACCTCCCATGTTCGGTCATTATTTTCAATTGCATGGTCAACTCCAACTGCTTTTATGTTTGCTTCCTCTTTAATTTTTGTTTCAAGCTCGTTGGTAAAATAGTCGATTATAAGGCTTTGATCATAATATTGTCTTTCCAGTTCAATTGGATTATTTCTGATGGTATCATTTGTATAACCATCCAAACCAAAAACAACATCCACACTGTCGATATATGTACCGGAAGAACCAATAAAATTGTTTACTTCATCAATTGTAGTTAATGATTCAGGAATGAACGGGACTTTTCCGTAAATTCTTACTGCATTAAAATAGGCCCAGGCACGCATACAAAGTGCTTCTCCGTACAATTTGTCGTAGTTGGTTACAGGCTTGCTTTTATCCAGGACTTCAGGATGTCTTTTCTGCAATATCCTGATGAAGTTATTACTTGCAGATATCAGCTTAAAAAAGTTTGTAGGTGATGCATACACATTTTCTCTTGACACATCGAAATTGTAAATTTCAACCATATCTGCATCTGCATTTTCAGTAATGTTTAACAGGTCGCCTCTTAGTTCACCAAGAATAACCAACTGTTCTACCAAATCACTCTGAAGACCATATAATCCCATTTCGATGGAACGGTATTCATACCAGTCATCAAATAATTTGTCTTCTGTGATATTAATTTCCTGTTCCGGATCTAAAAAATCTTTACATGATGATAAAAAAAGCAGAGAAATTAATATAGATCCGATGACTACTGTATATTTCATGTATCTTTTCATACTATTCAAAATAAAATCTTTATAAACCTAATTTTACACCTACAATAAATTGTCTTGGCTGTGGCATTAATCCATAATCAATTCCCTGATTAATGTGTGAACGGGAATAGCTGAATTCAGGATCGTAACCCAAATAATTGGTTAAAGTTAACACGTTGCTTGCTGAAACATAAAACTGTGCATTACGGAATGAAAGGAATTCATTCGGAATGGTATAACTCAGCGACACATTTTTCAATCTGACATAAGAACCATCTTCGATCCAGCGGGTAGAGAAAGAAGAGTTTCCGATTGGATCTTCCCAAAGAGCTCTCGGTACATCTGTTTGCTGGCCTTCATACTGCCACCTGTCAAGAACCTTTGTACTTTGATTTTCGAGGCCGCTCATACTTTCATTTCTGAAACGTACATAGTTAAATATTTCGTTACCATAAACCATTTGAAGAAAAGCATTCAATGACCATCTTTTATATGTGAATGTATTGCTAAATCCACCAAAATGTTCAGGAAGTGAGGAACCGATTACTGTTTTGTCGTAATCATTAATAATTCCATCAGGTGTTCCTGCAGGTCCGGATGTATCCAGGAATTTTGCATCACCCGCTTTGTATGGTTCCAGCTTTTCATTAAGCAAACCTGCGCTTTGTGCATCGGCTGAAGTGCTGTAAACACCATCATAAATATATCCATAGAAACTGTTGGCCTGTTCACCCGCAATGTTTATTATTTCGGCACCCTGAATTTCAGTAACAATTTTTTCACCTTTTATTTTTGTAACTTCATTTTGAACCCTTGAATAGGAAGCCTGTACATCCCATTTGAAATTTGGTCTGTCAACAATTCTAAGAAACAAGTCGGCGTCGATTCCTGTATTTTGCATTGTACCACCATTTTCAGGACGGAAATTGTAACCCAGATAAGCCTCAAGAGGAGTATATATCAACATGTTTTCGGTGGTCGACTGATAAACATCAACACTGGTTCTTACCCTGTTTCCCCAAAGCGCAATGTCGACACCTGCATCCATCTGCGAAACTGTTTCGTAGGTTAATTCATCGTTTGCAACCACTGCCGGATATAAACCTACAGTTTCGCGGAATTTTACTGCCTTGTAATAATTTGTAGCATTCGATTCTCCAATATCATCATTTCCTGTTACACCATAAGTAACCCTGAATTTTAAATCTTCGAGAGCCGCCGCATTTTTCAGAAACGATTCGTTGGAAACTCTCCAGGCAGCGCCACCTGCATAAAACAAACCAAATGGATTATCCGCGATATTAAGTGTATTAATTGCATTATCGCCAATCCTTGAAGAACCATCCAATGAAACAGTTCCGGTTAACATGTATTTGTCTTTATAACTGTAAGTCAAATGTTCGTAAACCGAGACCCAGTTCCAGATTCTGTTCTGTCCTCCAATCTCGCGAAGGTTATTAATACCATCCTGCAACATTCTGTATTCATCATTCTGATGTGCATTTTTAGTCAATCCCCAATCAAATTCAAATTTGTTATTTAAGAGATTGAATCCTGTACTTGAAGTGAAATGATGAACTTTATTAAATGTTTTATTAAAATTTAAATATGTGTTATTGTAAAAAGTATTTAAACTGTTATTACTTGCTTTTGAAACGTTTATTGCTTCGTCATCATAATACAATTCCATACCCCTGTTTGGCATAAACAGTTGTTCTTTCAATATATTATAAGTAAGGCCAAAATTTGTATTCAATACAAGATTATCTTTCAGGTTAGCCTGAAAACCTAATGTTGAAATAAAGTGGAAGTTGCTGTTAACTGCCTCATAATTGTCAATAACAGCCTGTGGATTACTTACACCCAATTCATCTACCGGTGCCAATGAAGTTAATTCACGGCCTTCAATGTCATATTGAAACGGATTGAGAAGCGGTGATTTTCCAAGAGCAGATAATATCGGACTTGTTTGATTTACTTTACCCGACTCTTTTAATTGGGAGTTGTTATAACTTAAAGACACACCGGCATTCATTTTTAACCATGTAAAAATGTTTAACAAACTAACAAAACGCAGATTATAACCATCATAACCTGTAGTTTTTATAATTCCGTCGGCATTCATATATCCGAATGAGAGTCCGTAACGTGCTATTTCATCACCACCTTTAACATTTACATTTATATTTGAAAAAATTGCATCCGAAAAAATAATATCCTGCCAATCTGTATTGTGTTGATAATCGATATACCGATCATCTCCAGGAGTAAGATAAAGGTTTGGATACCGCACTGTTTTTACTTCTTCCGGCAAACCGGAGGAAAACAGCAATTCGTTAATCAGTGTTTTATGCTGGGTTCCGTTCATTTGTGGTATTTTATTGGATGGAGCCAGTGAATAGCCGCCCCTTACATCCAATTCAATAACTGTTTGTGTTGCACTTGGATCAAGTGTTTCAATAAGCACCAGGCCATTGGACGCTTTGGAACCGTATGCTGCTGTAATTGTTGGATCTTTTACAACAGTAACCTGTGAGATATCCAATGGATTTACACCCAGCAAAGGATTGTAAGTATAACCTTCGAGATTTGAACCAAATACTCCCATTGAAGTCACCGGAATACCATCAACGATATACAGCGGGCTGTTTGAAGTATTCAGCGAATTTACGCCTCTCAATAAACTAACTGCACCGCTTCCAGGCATTCCCGACCGGTTCACTACATGCATTCCTGAAACCCTTCCCTGAAGATATTGGTCAATGGAAATAGCAGGTGTTAATTTAATACCTTCAGGATCCATGGTAGAATAAGCAGCTATCATATTTTTTCTTAGCCGATCCTGTTCAAGAATGGAAACAACATCATTACCGGAAGGTACATTTCTATCAGTAAGATAAATTTTTACATTGGTCCGGTTATTTAAAAACACCCTTTTGTTTTTATAAACACTCGATGGTTCGATGTTTAACCAGGCGTTACCGGATGGTGCCACTACTTCAAATTCACCGGCTTCATTAGTAACAGCTGGTAATTCAAACGAACCTTCAACAGCAACTGAAACATTCGCTACCGGCTCATTTGCACCATTTACTATTTGACCCTTTACGTAAAGTGAATCTTGCGCATAGAGTGCGGTTGCACCAAATAACAGGATGGCCGCAAATACAGCAACCCTTTTTAGGTTGGTTAGGAAAATTTGTTTATTCATTATAAAACAAGTTTGCATTTTATGGGATTCAATTTCCCATATTTTCTTTTGACTGCAGCTATATTTTGTCAATCTGCCCGAATTAGTATTCACAAGCATTTTGTACACTTGAATAAAGTGATTTAGACTGGTTGTTATGTTGACTTTTCTTTTCATTGATGAATTAAGAATTCATTTTTATCATTCAGGTTTAATCAAACTTCTAATTTGTTGCCGGTAAAAACTCGATGTAATCGATTACCAGTCCATTGCTGGGAGTTCCAATACCAGGGCCTTTATATTCGATTCTGATTTTTGCACGACTGTATTCAGTAATATTGTCGACATACATATCGAATTTATTAAAGCGTCCTTCAGGCAGATATCGTGAACCGGTTACACTTGAAATTAATCCTCTCCTTCTTATAAATTCGTAATAATCGAATGTATTTCCAGCTGAATAAGTGGATGAATAAGGAGTTGTAAGAAGCTCACCATTTACATAAATATTGTATAAACCTCCAATATCCATGTGCGTTCTTATTGCCATTACATATTTTCTTGGGAACAGATACTGGCTTTCAAATTCAATATTGTACCGGCCAGTATATCCTTTCGGGAAGATTAATCTAAGAATGGAATCTTTTGAAGCTTCAGGAATAAATTCCTGCACGGGTTGAACCTGAATGCCCGGATCAACAGTTACAATTTCGCGCCAGTTGTGTTTGTTTACACCCGTTTGCCGAAGTAATCTTTCTCCCTCAAACACAGATCGTCCTAAAAAGAGTGAATCCGGAATGACAAAATCCTGGTAATTATAGGTGTAGCCATTGCTTAACAGCGTTTTATCTACTGGTGTATAAAAAATTGGAATACTATCTCCCATGATATTTTGAAGTTTCACTGTGTCTTTTGGAGACTTCCAGACAAATTCTTCCGGTTCAAGCATATTTAGAAATACACCCTGTTTCAAAAGATGCGGCATGAGAATGGTATACTGCCAATCCAATGGTATATCAGAATAACTTGTATAGCCGGTTCCCATTTTTAATGCCATTTCTGTCAGGGCATTTTCATAGTCTTCTTTTCTTGGAAAAACTATTGTACCGGCAATATTCCGGAACTCTTCAGTTACAGGAAAATATTTGTATTCAAACTTATTGAAGATAACAGATACAGTATCGTAAATTGTATTTCCATTTTCATCGAAACCAATTGGTTTACTTTTTTCCTTATCCAGAATAATTGAATCCTGACTGTCGATATAGCTTTTTAAAACCGGATTATTTACAGCAAAAAACTGGTAAAAATTTGGCAGCGGTGCAGCAACTTCATCCAATGTATAATACTTGCCGTTAATGTAAAGCGGACTTTCCGACAATATATTGATTCCATCAACAGTTATTTTGCTGCCTTGCCTTTCAAATAAGGCAAATTTCCTTGTCAGTGTTTGCACTTTTCTTTTACCGGCAATATTTCCGGATTGAATAAAATGCGCTGCTATATGGTATTTTAATAGCGTAGTATCAATTGAATTAGTTTGCAGATACTGGCTTAAGGCGTCGTTTGTTGGCGCAAATACTGTATAGGAATTGTCTGAATTATTAAATAAGGTATCCAGCTGATTATCCTGTAATATTTGCACAAAATTTGAAATTGAGGGATCGCTTTTCAATGCTTCCCAAACATTCTGATTTACTGTTTCAGGATATTGGTCATAATGGTCTTCCCATTCCTTTGTACATCCAAAAGCACCAATCAGAGCTATAATTATAAATATGCCAACTCTAAGCTTCATTTCGTTTATTTATTTATTATAAAGGTTCAAATCGAATATAATCCCACAACAACCGACCTGGAATTAGTGGCCGTATTTCAACAAGGTGTGCTGCATACTTTTTAAAATCGATGGTTCCAAGTTCAATTTTACGGAAAGGGTAATCAGAAGAACCACCTGTAGTAAGATCGATAAGTCCTCCGATTTTCTTACCATCCACATAAACTTCAACCAACGCATTTTGAGCATTAAATTGTTCAGCACCTAAATACGCAGTGTATTTTCCCTGAACAATTTTTGGTGTTTGATACGATATTTCGAAGTCACCATCTATTTCAAGATAATCGTTGCTCCAGGCAGAAGACTCCTGTTCGCCCAAATCAACAAAGAATAAATCAGCACCTGACCATTTAATGCTGTTTAAAGCATCCGGATTGTCAATTAAAAAGGATCCAATCTCACTGCGGTATTCATCCAATAGTGGCTCACCATAAAATTCATAGGTTTGAATAGCCCTTGAAGGCGTTTTTTGCTTCATTATCTGATTGATGAAATGAACTGCACCGCTTTGCGTAATTACATTGCTTTCGTCATATATAAATCCAACATAGTCGACAATTGTAGTATCGCCCTGATATATAAGGGTATCAAAAATTTCTTTTCCCTTATTAATTGTAATGTCGATACCTGTTCCGTTTATTCTTAATGGAATTTCAGAGAAAGTAGAATAGTTGGAAGCTTCCCTTCCTTCAAAATCATTAAGGAAATAACTTCCGCTAAGAACATGGTAACCAATAAAATTTCTTAAAGGATTTGCAGGGTCTGTATAATTTTGATTTCCCGGGCTTATCAGATTTGCCAAATCATCTACCGAATTGATTCCTTTTTTCTTATAAATAGAATCAGGTTCAGCAAAAACAGTTATGGGTTGCATATTTTCTTCAGGAATAATTTCAAGATCCAGCAGCTCTTGTTGTCCTGTAAGATCAACAGTCTGTTTAAAAATTGAAAATCCGGGTTGTTGTGCCAGCCAGTCATAAGTTGTAAAAGTAATTGGATTTAATGCAGTTTGTATTACGTGAATAAATCCGTTTGATACTTCAATATTTGGCTCAATTACAGCAGCCTGATTATTTATCTTATAATAGGAAGTATCCTTTTCAATTACAAAAGTTACCGTTAAATAATCACCTGATAAAGTTGGTTCAGAGAAAGTACCAAAAGGAAAATTATTTGTTCTGACTGTATCATTTACTACATGATACCGACCAAAAGCTTTTACAAACTCTGCATTGTTCAGGATATCATCAAGGGACGAAAACTGATCACTTTTATCGATAAAATTTTGAACTGCGGCATTGTTCGGAAGAAAAACTGTATATCCAGGTCCTTCCGGATTATAGGCGCTTAATGTTTTGTCAATTCCACCTTTTTTGAGAATCTGAATAAAGCTGCTAAAATCTTCTTGATTCTCAATTATATAATCGTAGGCTGTATAATCAATTACTCCTTTAAATCCAGGATTAATTGGTTCATCCTTAACACATGAGTATCCGATGACTACGATTATCAAACTTAAAATATAAACAATTTGTTTCATTTTTATTAATAATATGGATTCTGAACCAGGTTTTTATTCCTTTCCATTTCATCTTTCGAAATGGGTAAATACCATCCTAAAGGATTGGTTAATTTCGCTGCCAAAATTCTCTTTTGGGTAGAAGGTACATTACTTACAATTATTTCGATAAGCTTGTCTTTACGTGCATAGTTATTGCGTCTTCCCATTCGGAGCAGATCAAACCAGCGTTTTCCTTCGAATGCAAGTTCCAATGCTCTTTCATTCAAAATTGCATCTTCATAAGCGGTTGGAGTATTTGCAAGCGTTAATGCGGGTACGTCGGCTCTTTCCCTTATCCTTTGAAGAATAGATTGTGCTTCAGCATATCTTTCCAGTTGAGATAAAGCTTCGGCTTTCATCAGAAGTACATCTGCCAGACGATACACAATCCAGTTGGCGCTTTTCTGCTGTGTTCCTGAACGAACAGAACGACCGTCAGGCGCTTGTCCTACATATTTCCAAATAATGTATTCATCTTCTCCATATTTGGCAATAGATGCTTCTTCTCCCCTAACCAGTTCCGCTGAATATTCAAAAGCAAACATTTCAATTGCTTTCTGGCTGGGAATATACTGATTTCCATTTCTGTCGGTTAAATCGTAGGTGCTGTTATTCTGGCTCAATAACCCTTCAAACTGTAATTCAAAAATTCCTTCATATGAATTTCCGGGATAATAAATTTCAAACCATCTGGCACTTGGCATTAACAATATTTCGATATTAGCTTCAATACGTTGTACGTGTTCAATAACTTTTTCATACTGAAAGCGCCAAAGGGCAATATCAGCCAATAAGGCATTATATGCGGCTTTTGAAGCACGTCCCTTGTTTTCGCGGATAGTTTCGAAACCACCTGAAGGTGCAAATGCAATATTGGCTTCCAAATCACTTACAATCTGGTTCAATACCTCTTCATCGGCAGATTTGGAAACATACACCTCTGCATCATCAGTTTCAGTAGGTTCCAGTACAAGCGGAACATCTTTGTACAAACGAACAAGGTAAAAATAAGCAAGGCTTCTTAAAAAATAAGCTTCCGACATTAAACCCTGCTTTTGGTAATCAGTAAATGTATCATCAATTTCCTGCACAAGTGGTGCATTTTTTATGACCTCATTACAGTAGTTAATGATTTTATAGAAACTGCTCCAGTTTGTCAATCCATTGTTGGGATAAATGTTGTTTTCCATTAACTTTCGTTCATCATCTCCCTGACTAACATCACCCTGTACCAAATCTGCCCTTACTTCGCCCATAAGAAACAGGGTACGGTCCATGGAAGCAAACGAACTGTATGCTGCCATTAATACTGCTTCCACATCTTCTTTCGTTTTCCAGAATTCTTCGCGAATCAATCCTCCGGGAGGAACCAGTTCCAGCCAGTCGTTACAGGAAAACTGCATAAAAACCATTACGGCTATCAGTAAATATTTTGCTTTTGTTCTCATATTCATTACAAATTTTAAAATCCAAGACCTACACTAAGCGTTATCATTTTGGGCGGAGGAGTTCTTGCATAATCTACCCCTATCCAAAAAGGATCACTCGCATCCTGTCCAATTTCCGGATCTTGTCCTGAATAGTTGGTAAATGTATATAACTTCCTTGCGCTCACAGCAAAGTTTGCTTTACGAACCCCTATTTTGTTACAAAGTTTTTGAGGTAACATGTACGATAACTTTAAGTTGTTTAATCGTAAATAATCACCAGGTTCTACGTATCTGTCAGAACCAAGATTATTTGCCGGATGGTTCAGGTAAGCTCTTGGCAACATTCCTTCTTCATCCTGACCCTGGACACGCCAGCGGCTGAGTACAGCTTTACTTTGGTTGTCACGGTTGTTCATACCTTCGGTTTGCAATGCAATCATATTAACAATGTCGAAACCGACACGGTAATGGAATGCAACTGAAAAATCGAAATTTTTATATTTTACAGTAGTACCGAAACCACCTATAAAATTCGGATTTGAGTCACCAATATACACAATGTCATTCAAATCAATTTTACCATCTTTATTTACATCTTCATAAATTGGGTCACCACCCTTAAATGTGTATGTATCGGTATATTGCATAGGTATAGGACGGCCCTCTCCATCGCGAAGAATATTACCATCTGCATCTTTTGCAATTGCATCCGCATCGCTTGCATAAACTCCCTTATACCGGAATCCAAAGAAAGATCCGATGGGTTCTCCTTCAATAACCCGTTTCGGATATTCTCCATTACCAATTGAAGTCGATTGTTCAGTATTAAAATTGTCCGGCAATTCATCAAATGTATTTACGTTTTGTGATGTGTTAAAGTTAACTCCCCACAACCAATCTCTTGTACGGATAATTTTAAAATCAGCCATTAATTCCCAACCGTAGTTACTCAACTGGCCTCCATTTAAAAATTTTAGTTGATCATATCCCGAAGAATATGGAATTTCATACTCTTCAAATAACATGTTATTCGTAACTTTTTGGTAAAGATCACCTTCGAGGTAAACCCGGTCATCAAACAGATTAAATTCAGCTCCTACGTCGTAGGAAGTAATGTTTTCCCACATCAGGTTATTTAACTGTATACTAGAAGGTGCAATTGCCGGACTAACAATATAGCTGCCACTGCTTGTTGATTCGTAAGTTGCAAACCGTGCATACGGATCACTTGGTTGTCTTCCTGCTATACCCCAGCTGGCACGTATCATACTTTCACCCAGAAAGTCAAGAGAACTCAGGAATGGTTCGTCAGAAAAACGCCAACCGAATGATAATCCTTTAAAAAGTCCCCAACGGTTGTTTTGACCGAATGAGGAGTGTGCATCTGCCCTCAGGATACCTGTAAACAGATACCTGTCGAGGAATTTATAGTTGAGGTTACCTGCACCACTGACCAAACGGTCTTCACCCGAACCTGTACCTATCCAGTTGATTTGTGCATCAATTGCAGGATCCTTAATGTCGGTACTCGGTGTGCGGTTACTTTGGATGTTCATCCATTCATATCCCTGTTGGTTGGTAATCCAGGTAAGTGCACCTGAAATTTCATGTCTTTTCGGTTTTAAAGGGATTTGAAAATGCAACCTGAGTTTCAGTCCGGATACTCTGATTCAGACCGTTTCCTTCTTCTGCTTTGTTGATCTGCCAGCCCAGCCAGTCTTGACCGATAGCATTGTAGGGCAGGTAATTCTTTTCCTTTGTTCCTGCATACTGAAATGAAATAGTTTCACGGTATGTAATCCAGTCGTTAAAACGATATTGCAATACAAAAGTATTTTCAAGTGCATTTTCCTGTCTGTCATTTCTACCCAATTTGGCAACCGCAACAGGGTTGAAGTAAGTCACTCCGTCTCCCTGGTAACTATTAATTGGAGTAAAATATTCGCCTGTAGGATTTCCATTTGAATCATATTCCCAGATACTCATATTTGGCGCCTTAATATAGGCCATCTCACGAATGTTTCTTGGACGCCAGTGACTTCCCTGGATTGATAAATTTCGTTCTGTTCCATTGGAGCGGTATGCAAATTTTACCTGGAAAACAAGTTTACGTGAAAGGAAATAATCAAGGTTTACACGTGTTTGAAAACGTTTGGCACTTGTATTAATTGTTGTACCACCTTCATCAACATAACTAAACGATGTATAGTATCTTGTTTTTTCACCACCACCGGATACACTGAAATAATTGTCATGGGTAACACCATTTTGTGTAATTTCCTTTAACCAGTCCGTATTCGCTGAATAGTTATAAAAATCGAAGTAATCACGGTCGTAGGCAATTTCAGGTGGAATTTGAAAAACACCACGGCTGTTATGCCATTCTTCCAGCTGCAACATGATGTATTCATCACCACTTAACATTGGAATTGCAGGTGGCTGAACATTTAAACTGTATTTGTACTGATAATCAAACTGCACTTTACCCATTCGTCCTTTATTTGTTTCGATAAGTAAAACACCATCAGCACCACGTGAACCATAAATTGCTGTGGATGCAGCATCTTTCAAAACTTCAATTGATTTAATATCCTGCAAAGCAATATTAATAAGGTTACTAATATCTTCTGTATCAGCAGAACTTAAATCAAAACTACTTTCCACTTTAAACTGCGGAATTCCATCAATTACAATAAGAGGCTGATTGTTACCCATAGAACTTAAACCACGAATTACAAGCTGAGAGCCAGAACCTGGATCACCTGAAGCACTGATAATATCCAGTCCGCTCACTTTTCCCTGCAGGGCATCAGCAGCAGAAAGAACACCTGCATCCTGCATATCCATCAAATCCACCTTAACTGAAGATGATGTTTTATCCCGCTCTTCAATATTTGTTAAACTATTAGATGATTTTGCCTCTGCTGTTACTGTAACTTCTCCAAGGGCAACGTCTGAAGATTCCAGTTCTACCATAATTGATTTTGTAGGATCAACCGGAATTTCCTTGGCTTTATAACCAATCACACTCACTCTCACCGTATTGGAAGGGTCGCTCATTTGTAAAACAAAGTCACCGTTAACGTTTGTGATTGTACCGTTTACCACGCGATCTTCCTTATCGTATTCAACAATGTTTGCACCTATAATTGTAGTATTATCTGCTTTATCAATAACCCTTCCCCTTAAAATAGTTTTTTGCTGGGCACTTACACTGATAAAGCTAAAAATGGTAACTACAAGAATTATGGCTGACTTGATTTTTTTCATCTTGTTCAAAAACCTTAGGTTTAATTTATTCTGAAAACTGCTCTTTATTCTAATTTGTATCTAATTCTTCAACGTTTAAAACTTTGTCTATCTCATGGATAACACCGTTGTTGTAAATATTGGGATATACCGTCTGCCCCTCGCTTAGGTTTACTCCAACAAGAATGTTCGAACCTTCCGATTCCTCAAACTGAATATAGTTCGAACCATCTTTTGCATGAAGACTTATTTCATCAACACCCGGCTCAATATATAAACTTGTATATACTGTTGAAAATGGTGTAGATGATTCATCTACTCTTGCTGTTTCGTAATAACCGGCAGGTTTGCTGCCATCTGTAAAAATCAATGCTCCCTGCACAAAATGCAGCATAAGAAATTTCCTCAATTCTGCAACACTCAACGAATTTGCATTGGATTCCTGAAGCGCTTGATTCGTCGGTACAAACACTGTATAGAATTCAGTGTTGGAAAGGAAATTATAGCGGAATTCCTTATCCTGAGATAAACCTGCTTTTTGTAAAAGTCTGTGGAATTCACTGTATTTTGAGGTCGTTGAAATCTTTGTATAAATGGTAGAACTTGTAAAACTAAACCAGTTGTTAATTTCGTAAGTAACACCATTGTCAGCCTGACTTAACTCTGTCGGGAAATTAGGCATTTGTACCGAACCCTGATAACCAACAGTAGTTGGACCAGTTCCTGATACCTGTCCTGTTTCGTTATTAAAAATCAGGAAATTGCCGGCAAGGTTTGGTATAAATTCTTTTCGTGCAATACCTTTCGGAACTTGTGTTGCCACATGATTTAATAACAATGTCCTTAAATCATTTTGATTTAGAAAACGTTGCTGAAATCCTCCGGGTGAAAGCTGGAATACTGAAAACCTGTCTCTTGCCTGATCATATATTAAAGATGAATCTGCAGAGGAATTGGCATTGGATTCAATGAAGAAACTGTAGTTTTTGCCCGGCCTTTTAAGAGCAGCCAGCAATCCTGCCTGTTCGATAGCAAACATTACTTTTGAAAAGCCCTGCTGTAAATAAACCGGTCCGGTAATACTTGAAAAAGCCCTTGGTACTATTGCATCATTTAATCCGACAAAAGTTGCATTGCTTCCAAACTGTTTTTGGACAATGTCTCCTTCATCCAATTTTATGATGTCATTTTCTCCATTATAAAAACCTTCGTCAAAATCAGTTGGATATACCGGATTAATTGACATATGAGTATTTACAATGATTCTCTTCACATGATCCGGAGCACCATTTATACTTCCCCATCCACGCGGAACTTTAAAATACTGATTTTCAAAATTTTCGTATGCAGCATTCGTTGGAGCCATAATTCCATGGTGATAACGGATGGTTACATCCTGCGGCAATCCATAGGTACCTGTAGGTGGTTTTGTTTTTTCTCCTGTAATATTAAAAGTCAGATCAGGATAAGTCAAATCGAAAAGTGAATCGACCACCAAACCTTGTTCCGCACCGGGCTGATCTTTTGTTTTTGAATCATTATATTGAAAATCCGGAAAACGGTTAACCAGGGTCAGAAAATCAGTATACTTATACTGACCGCTTTCATCTTCCATAATCTGGGCAGCATTTTGAAGAGGCGCTACAACTTTATCTATTTCATAAATAAAACCATTCTCTGCAAAAATTTCTGCACTCACAACTTTTGCACCCGCATAATATAAATTGGTATCTCCTTCAAACGGTCGATTGAAATAAAATTCATAATCGCTCCGGTTGAGTTCGTAAATATCCAGATACTGCTGAAAAAATATTGGTGCAAACTTACGTGAATCTGTTGCAACTCTGCGGTTCCAGTTTGATTGTAAGGTATCAACAATAATCAGATTATCATCTCTGCCTTCAGCGACTCCGTATTTACGATTTTTGTTTAATAACAATGTTTCCCGTTTAAAACCACGTGGTTCATCATTATTAATGTCGAGAGTATCAATCCAACCATAAACATCTAATGTACGCAACTGATTTTTACTCCATGGATTTTGCACAATGTGATATTTCACAATATTTGCCAATACATCCTGTGGAATATCTTCTACACTGTTATAATTGGGATTTGAAGCGAAAAATTCATTAAACGCTTCATTGGTCGGCGCAAAAACAGTATAACTTCCCGAAACGTTGATTATTTTATCATATTCGGTCAATTCGATACATTTTGCAAAGGTGGAAAGATTTTCCTGCTCAAGTATCTGGTCATAAAGTTTACCTGCCAACCAGTCCGGCCTTTGGTACTTTGGGTCCAAACTATCATCTTTACAACTAATAATAATAATTAGAAGAAGAGATGCAAGCATCAAAATGGGTTTAATTCTGGTCATATTGTTTTGTAATTTATTCAACTGCTTAAGTTTTTTAAACGAGCGCTCAAACATATAAAAAAAGGTATTTAATGAATGTTATAAATACTATTACTTATACTACAAATCATTCAAAAGTAGATAATAATTTTCATATTAATTAAATGTGGCATATTTGCACTATTTGTATTATTCCCTCTGATTTATCTCTTTAACACCGTTATCCCTGAAACTGGCAGGTGTTGTTCCAAATTGTTCCTTGAAGCATTTTATAAAATAGGACAAGTTGTTAAAACCGGTCAGGTAACAAACTTCTTTAACAGTATTATTTTGCTGGCTTAATAAACCGTAAGCCTTTTGCAACTTTAAAATCCGGATAAATTCAACAGGTGAATGACCGGTAAGAGACTTCAACCTGCGATACAATTGTGTAGTGCTGATGTTTAATTCATCTGATAGTTTATTTACATTAAATTCAGGGTCTGAAATATTGGTTTCAAGTATTTCCCTTACTGTTTTTACGAACTGTTCATCTTTTGAAGCTGAATTTTTTTCTACTTCCACCATAAAGTTCTGGGTACGGTATTTTTCTCTTATTAACTCACGATTTATAATTAAACGATTAATTTGTGCCATCAGGAGATTAACGTCGAATGGTTTTGTGATATAAGCATCGGCACCAACTTTATATCCTTCGATTATTTGTTCTTCTGTATTTTTAGCCGTTAACAAGATTACAGGTGTATGACAGGTTTTTACATTTCCCTTTATTTTTGCACATAATTTATAGCCATCCATTTCAGGCATAATTATATCTGAAATTACAACTGCAGGACTTTGATTTTGTATAATGTCCATGGCCTCCAAACCATTTGATGCAACAGAACAATTATAGTTGCGAGAAATAAAATTGTATAGAAATTCTCTGAGCTCTTCGTTATCCTCAACAATTAAAATCTTGCGGCTTTCATTAAATTCTCCTGTGGTTATCCTGTCTTTACTCAAACTTTCAGACTTTATTAAAACAGGCTCTACCTCCGGTTCCTTTAAAAGTTGCTCGTTCATCTCTATTTGGGCAAATGGTAAATCCACATGAAATGCAACACCTTTTCCAGGAATAGATTCAATATGAATATTTCCATTATGCATTTCAACAAGCGATTTTGAAAAGGAAAGCCCTATTCCAGCTCCTTCGATACTTTCATCCACTTTATAAAACCGTTCAAATATCCTCAACTGGTTTTCACCTGTAATTTCCTTCCCTTCGTTCATTACTGAAATCCTGATTGTTTTCCCAGCATTGCCGTTCATCCGTTTATCGGGCAAAAATTGCATCGATACAGTAATTGAATGATTATCAAAAGTGTGTTTAAATGCATTGGAGATCAGGTTGTAAAGAACCTCCTCTATTTTCTGAACATCGATGGAAACATATACTGAATCAGCAGGTACCTTTAGATAAAGATTTATATTCCTGCTGTTTTCATAACCTTTAAAATTAAGTACTACATCCTTTACCACCCGCACAATATCGGTTTGTTTTAATTGCAGTATCAATTTTCCTGCATCCAATTTCCTGAAATCAATAATTTGATTTACAAGTCTCAGCAGGTAATTTGAATTCCGGTGAATTAACTGTAGGTGATTTTTCCATTGTTTATCAACAACCAAATTTTTCATTAAATCTTCAACAGGAGCAATTACAAGGCTCAAAGGTGTTCTCAACTCATGTGCAATGCTGGTTAAAAACATCATTTTATTTTCATTGTTACCAATAGTAACTGCATCAAGTTTTTTCTGGTAAATTAAACGCTGACGGTTTACAATAATGTATATAAGCCCCATGATAAGTGAGATTGCAAAAATTGAAAACAGCGAAGTCATATACCAGGTGCGATACCAAGGAGGTTGAATTTCGATTTGAAGTGTCTTTATAATGCTTGATTCAACATTGTCAGAATTTATGGCCTTAACCTTTAAAAGGTATTTGCCATACGGCAGATTTGCAAATTCAACTGAATTATTTTCAGTTAAAACCGGATACCAGTCTTTCATATAATTTTCAAGAATGTAGGAAAACTTGTTTTTAGCCGGTTCCTGAAAATGTAAAGTTGCCACATCAATTTTAAAATAACTTTTTTTGTATGGTAAAACGATACGATCTGTATTATTAATTGTACTTTTTAATATAAAACCATTGGAAAGTGTATCTCCGACATGCACTAAAAACGTTCGAAAAGAGAGGTTGGACAGAGCGACTTTAGGTTCAATCTGATTCGTACTTACAGATCTGGGATAAAAAGTTGTGAATCCATTATCGCCACCAAAAAACATTTGTCCGTCAGATGATTTGTAGTACGAATTGACCATGAATATTTCCCCCTGGATACCATCAGAATTATCAAAAACAGTAAAAGTAGGGGTACTTTTAAATCTTTTATACGATGCCAACCCGTTGATTGTGCTTATCCAAAGGTTACCATCTTCGTCGGGAAGCATAGCCAAAATGTCATTTGACGGTAATCCGTCAGAAGTTGTTAAATCATCAAATATTTCATTTTCCGGATCAAAAATATTTATTCCTCCACCCTTGGTTGCCAACCATAATGTACCATCATAATTTTCATAAATATTATTGATTTCGTTATTGTTCAAATAATTATCATGATAATCAGTTGCTACATATTGTTTAAATTTTAATTCGGGTTTAATTTTGCCAGATAAATCAAGGCTTTCATAACGGCCGTCCAATTTATTCAGACCTTTAATTGTTGCTACCCAAAATCTGTTTTTACTATCAATATAAATATCGTGAACTAGATTGGCAGATAATGTACAGGAGTCAGCTGATACAGAGGGATAATTATAATTAATCCCTTTGGGATTTTGCTTTAAATTTGGAATAAAAATCAGACCTTCATCAAATGTTCCACACCATAGATTATCATTTTTATCTATAAATACCTTTCTGATTAAATTATTAATTTCCGGTTCTCCGTTAAACTTTTTGATCTTCCATTCATTGTTGATCTTCTGCAACTTATATAAACCAAGATCAGTACCTAACCAAAATAATGAATCCGACTGTTTTTCAATATCCCATACACCATCGCTTACTGCTGCAGGAGTGTTTTCAGGAACTATTGAAAGTTTTCTAAAATCCGGTGATTTTGAATTTAAATCTTTTCTGGAAAATATATTCAATCCACCAGTTCTGCATCCAATAAAAATCTCATTCTCCGTGCCTTCAAAACACATTATTGTATTTGAATTCAGGGAATTATCGTTTAACAAATCTCTTTTAAATGAATAGAATTTTTTGTGGTACAAATTCATAATACTTATTCCCTGCCCCTGATGCCCAACCCAAAGGTTTCCGGAAAAATCTTCAAATAAACAATGTATATTGCTTGGAAGAAGAGAACCCAGTTCATATGGATTTGCTGTATAAGTACTGGATTTTCCGGTGTGCAAATTCAAACATAACAATTCCGGTTTCGATAGGGAACAAAACAATTTATGGTTACTTGTATGAACAACCTTCTGCACATCTTTCCCCTGAAAATACCTGTTGTTCAAAAACTTCCAGGAATCCAGTGAAAAGGGAATTAATCCGTTTATTGTTGCAAAATAGATGTTGTTTTCAACAGGAACATATTCAACATCATTGATAAGGTTGTCGATTTGATATGTTCTTTTGATATTAATTGTTGTATCTCCACCGGATAAATTCAAACCGGCAAAACAAATATTCGTTGGCGAATTGTTGTTGTTATTCACCAAAAGCAACATATTGTTAAAACAGAATGAATAATGAAAATAAAATTGTGAATTTTTATTGTCATCTAAAATCTTTCTTTTTTTAACTTTATAATTGTCATTTGTACTTTGTACCAAAGGCATTATATAAATTCCGTCGATTGCATGAATCACCAAATGTTTCTCCACTTCCTGGAGATTAAGAATATTGATTTCAACCTCTTCCTTATCGAATTGAATTTTATGAAAATTGTTTTTAAACTTGTCATACCTGCAGAGATAGGATGAAGTTGCAATCCATAAATTATCTTCTGAATCGACAAATAATTTCTTAATCTTTTTATCAGGAATACTTGAAGGATTGCCAAGCTCCGGCCTGAACAATTCAAAATTAAAACCATCGTATTTAATCAGACCCGACCAGGTTGCAAACCACATAAAACCCGAACTATCCTGCGCTACAGAGTTTATTTCACCATCATATAAACCTTCCCTTGTGCGTAAATACCTAAAATCATCGCTGTACGATACATTTGTAAGTATTGCCACAAAAAGCCCAATTAGGATGAAATTTTTCATGCACGAATATAAATAATCATTCATTATAAAAACAATACTTTATAAAAATAAAATCAGCTTACTTTTTAATTTACCTGATCAATTCATTGATTTTAAACATATTAAGAATCTGATGCAATATATTTTAACTGTTATTTTTAAGGCTTCCATATAATAACACAAATAAGTTTTGTTTTATTTTTGAATGAATTGAAAAAAATAATATCAATAACATTAAATGTTCAGTTAAGCTTAACTTCTTTGATATAAATGAGTTATAATTGTGTTAAAATTTTAAAACATGTAACAAAATTTCTTAAAACAATACATATTGATGCTTATCTTTGGTAACCCGAAATTAAATGATGACTGAAAAAAAATTTAATAGTAAATGTTTCGTCTGTAAAACAGAAATTAATTCTAAAAGCACCGAAAGAAATAAAGAAATTTTATTACCGGTTTGCAATTCATGTAAAGGTTCTGAAAATGAAAAACGGATGGTAGAAAATTATCTTGATAGTCTGGCGGATGATTTGGTTTGCGGATGCATATAAAAAAAACCGCAGTTTCCTGCGGTTCTGTTTTATTTTTCGTACAGCTTAACTAGTTCAAAAGATGGGTATAACCATCATTAATGAGCTCTGGCAGATAACATGCAATTAATCCCAAAGCTTTTTCATCATCCACTTTATTCGGAGTAATAATTTCCTGTTTTTGCAACTGCTCCTGGTTGATTACAGCTTTGGTAATGCTTTTGGGAACATCACACCATGAATTGCGTGCTTTTTTTGCTCCAAATCCTGCAGATGAATTGGCATAGCAAACTTCAAAATACTGAGAATGGACTTCATATTCCACACCATCAAAAGTATTTCTTTTAACAATGGTTACAGGTTTTTCATTTTCACCATAAGCTATGGTCCAAACCTGCTCTACTTTTTTACCTAAATAAAGGTTATCAATTTTTTCGATTTCATAATTTTTAAAATCGGTACGTAATCCTGTTGCAGTTGCCGAAAATGTAATAACCACCATACAAACTAACATCCCTGAAATAATACTGAACTTTTTCATGACAATAACTTTTTAAATTTAAATTTTCTGTTTTCATTGTTATTTGTATTTAGAAGACGAATACATTACACTTACGTTTCAGATTTTGTATATGCTTTAAAACATGAATTTTAATGATAAAATCTGTTGCTTTTGTTGGTTAAAAGATTATTTGGATTTATTATGAATAATCATCATTTTCATGCTTGTTTTGCTTCATAATATTAAATACTTTTATCCATTAACTTGTAAAATGAAAGTCATAAAAATACTTATACATCTTAATTATGAATTTGAATGAAATAATTTCACAACGTTTTTCAGTAAGAAAATATAAAAACCAAAAAGTTGAACACGAAAAACTGTTTCAGGTATTGGAAGCGGGGCGATTGGCTCCGTCAGCAGTAAATTATCAACCCTGGCACTTTATTGTTTTTCAGAATGCCGAAAATCTTGAGAAAATTTATTCGGTTTACAACAGGGAATGGATAAAAAGCGCTCCTGCAGTTATTCTGATTTGTTCAAATCATTCAAAATCATGGAAGAGAAAATCGGATGGTAAAGATTTCGCTGATGTTGATATTGCAATTACAACAGACCATATGGCTTTGCAGGCAACTGAACTGGGTTTAGGTACATGCTGGGTATGTAATTTTGATGCTCAAAAATGTATCGAATTGTTTAACCTGCCTGAACATATTGAACCAGCTGTGATTTTACCAATCGGATATCCCGATATTGAGGCACCGGAAAAAAAACGAAAACCCCTGGAAGAAATCGTTTATTGGGAACATTTTCCGGTAAACGGGTTAGAATAATATTTCAGATAGTTTTCAAGCCGGTTCATTCCTTCTTCAATATTTTCTATGGAATTTGCATAGGAAAAACGGAGAAAACCTTCAGCATTCTCACCAAAATCAATTCCCGGAGTTACACCAACATGAGCTTTTTCAAGAATATCAAATGCAAGATTATAACTGTTTCCGGATAAATGCCGGGCATTTACAAAAACATAGAAGGCTCCAGTCGGTGCAATTTTAATACTAAAACCCATTTTCTGCAAACGGGCAATCATGTACTTCCTTCGTTTGTCATAGGTTTCCTTCATTTTTTGAATATCCTTGCCGGCATGAAGTAAGGCGGCAATTCCTGCCCGCTGGGCGATTGAACTTGCACAAATAAACAAATTCTGCTGAAGTTTCTGCATAGTTCTTACATACTGCTTAGGTGCAACAACATAACCCAGTCTTAGGCCAGTCATCGCATATAATTTTGAAAAACCATTCAAAACAAACGCATTTTCAGAAAATTCAAGGATGGAATGTGCAGGTTCTCCATAAACAAGTCCGTGATAAATTTCATCTGAAATTACAGGAAGATCAAACTTTACAAGTTCCTGCATTACTTCAGGAGAAAGCAAGTTACCCGTTGGATTCATCGGACTGTTTATCATTATTGCTTTTGTCTTTTCTGTAATTCGCTTACAAATTTCTTCCGGGCGATACTGGAATGCATCTTCTTCAAAAACAGGAACCTTAACTGGTTTTGCTCCGATAAATTTGATAAAATTTGGATAGCAGGCATACCCAGGATCAGAAAGTATTATTTCATCCCCCTGTTCACATAATACACTCAATGTAAGTAAAATGGCAGGCGAACTGCCGGATGTAACAATTATTTGTTCAGCAGAAATTTTTACGCCATAATCTATATCATACTTTTTAACTATTTCCTGTCGCAATTCAGGGTCTCCAAGGCTGTGAGTATAATGCGTTTTACCTTCTGAAAATGCATTATGAACCGCTGTGGAAACACATTCAGGCACATCAAAATCAGGCTCGCCCACTTCAAGATGGATGATGTTCACCCCCAGGCTTTCCATTTCAGAAGCCTTTTCAAGCACCTCCATTGCAATAAATGGTTTTATGTCCAGTAAATTTTTTGGAATCATTTCACGAATAATTTTATCGTTAAAACTAACCAGAAATTACAGGATCAAACCTATCATTTCTCATATTCCTTTTAATAAACGGGATTTACAATTAAACATACTTCCCTGCAATGTTAAAAGCCTGCTGCCGATAGCTGCCACCAAACAAATAATAATGATTTAAAACATGATATAACTGATACAACTGATTTCGTTCTTTCCAACCGAAAGGTAACGGGTTTACCTTGTTGTAAGCATCATAAAACCGCTCCGAAAAGCCACCAAACATTGTCATAATTCCAAACTCCATTTCCCTGTCGGCATAATATGATGCTGGATCAATCAGTGCAGGTCCTTTGTCTGTAACCATATAATTTCCGGACCATAAATCGCCATGAATCAAAACTGCATTTGCTCCGGAAGGTACCAGTTCCGGTATCCGTTGAATCAGTTTGTTGTAGATTTTCATTTCAGATGATGAAAGAGGTTGTTCTTTTTCAATTAATTGCAGTAGAAAATTAAGCCGGTTATTTCTGTAAAATTCTGCCCAGTTTTGTTCCCATGCATTATTCTGCAATGTTGCCCCGCAATAATTGTTGTTGTAGAACCCAAATTGTTTGTTCGAATAATCATGGATTATAGCCAATCCTTCTCCAAGTTTTTCATCAAAATGAGATGACGAATGGAATGAAATTAAATGTTCGAGCACCAGAAAACCCGGTGTTTCATCTGTTTCTTTTACTGCAAAAACCTCCGGAATAATGAGACTTTCACCTGCTGCTTTTTTTAATTCCTTTAAGCTCTCTGCCTCCCTGACAAAAGTGTCGGCTACATTTTTGGAATTCCATTTCAGGAAAAATGAACCTGCATTGGTTTCAATTTTTGAGGCATGATTTATACACCCACCACCTAAAAATTCTGAAGTCTTAATCTTGATTTTCTGGCCCAATTTATCCGACAATGATTTTTTTACGGCATTCAGTACCGCATCTTCATGATCTTTCATTTCCAGTTCTTTTCTTTTTAAGATACTGA
The DNA here is from genome assembly GCA_963816685.1 of uncultured Prolixibacteraceae bacterium. GTDB lineage: Bacteria > Bacteroidota > Bacteroidia > Bacteroidales > Prolixibacteraceae > CAVYUC01. The sequence continues at coordinate 231,482 of CAWFMB010000028.1, forward strand.
TTTTCTACGAAACGGAAGAACCGGGAATTCCAAAAAGGGATGTTACCTGCTTTTTTTCCACTTTCGGCCTAACCAGAAATAAGCTGTTACAAACCAAATTACTGCACCTGCCAGCATGTACAAGTTTTGGCTTGAATGACTAATTGTGCCTTTGAAAAAAAGAATTGGAGGTACAATTGTAAGCACTAATCCAATGAAAGAAATGAGTTGAATTATTCGTTTCATAAAGCTATTTTTTTCTGATACATTTTACTGAAAACCAAAAAGAAGATGATTGAAAGTATCCAAACCGGAAGCGGCAGGAAATACAATTCCACACCCACCCAGATATTCATTACAAGCGCCAGGGCCAGTAGTAAAAACCAGGTTAAACCAGCCGCCCAGTTAAAATTCAGCTTCATTTTTTCAGCATAGTAATTCTGCAGGTTCCATTTTTTCAAGAGATAAAAATCAGCAAAAATTACACCTCCCATTGGGATTAAAACCAGGCCATACAGAGCAACAAAATCCAGTAATTTCATCACAAGCGCAGGGAAAAGGGCGGCAATTGTAGTAATTAAACCTGCAAGAAGTGTGACTTTCCAGCGGCTCCATCCGGGCGATGCCACCTGCAGTGCCAATCCTGCACGGTATAATGTCGGATTTGCGGTTGTCCAGCCGGCTACAATCACACACAAAGCCCCTGCAATTCCAATGGCCTGATATGCCACTTCTCCCGGAGCGTCACTTGTAGCAGCTGCATATAAAATTCCTGATGCAATCCAGGCAACATAGTGACCCAAAAACATTCCAACACCGGAAGCAAAACCATACTGCCACTTTTTGGCATACCTGAAAATAGAAAGATCACTCATTCCCAGATGCATTGCTGCATTGGCAAACCAGGTAAAAAATATGACATGCCAGATAGTGAATTGCGACTGACCTTCAAGTGCAACTCCTGTCCAGATTTTTGTACGGGCAACTTCCCAAAAATTACCAAGGTCAGTTTCAATTCCCAACCTTGAAAATGATGATATGCCTGCTGCCACAAAAATTAAAAACATCCATGGAGCAGCAAGTTTTGAAAAACGTGCCAGTTTTTCAAATCCAAGAATTGCAAAAGTTGTGATTACTGCCCCAACAGCAAAAACAGTCACAACCCAACCAACACTCGTAGGATATAAATCACTCAGAGTAGGCATTTCTACAGCAAATGGAATTCCGACTGCTGTTGCCGAAACAGCCACCATTGCCCCTGCCAAAAAGCAAAACATCAGTGCATTTACAATATTATACAGAAATACAAGTACCGGTCCGCATATCTTTTTCAATTGCCAGTACAGCGACAACCGGGCTTTTACTGCAATGGGTGCAGTTATAAATGCCCAACCCGCAACCGCCAGAATGTTGCCAATCAATCCTCCCAAAAACATATCGGTGACCGAAACGCCATGGGCAACAAATAACATCCCGATTACGAATTCGGTTCCGGCAACGTGCTCTCCGGCAAAACTTCCCAGAAAATTACCAATTCCCTGCAAAGCATTTTTAGTTACAGGTTCCCTGTCGAACTCATAAAGGGCATCAAGCTTTTTTGAAATAGTCCTGATCTTCATCTTTGGTTTAGTCTTTATATTTCGCCTAAAAATAAAGAATTATTGCAGTTGGAAAAGAAATATATTAAACAATCTGTAAAAAATTTGAATCCGTCTGAATTCATTAGCTGAAATGAACTCAATGAAGAAAGGTCTCTTCAAAACCTTTTCCGGCAAAAAAAATTCCATCTGCCTGTGCAAATGGAATTTTTTCCATATCAATAAATAACTTATTGCAGTTCGAAACCTGATTCAAGACCTTCATCTGAATTTGTTCCAACCCAAATTTTATATTGCCCCGGTTCAGTGCGCCACTCTCCGGTAGCGCCATAAAATTCAAGATCTTTTGGTGTCAGTGTGAAGGTAACTGACTTTTTCTCACCCGGATTCAGGCTGATTTTCTGGAAGCCTTTCAGTTCCTTTACCGGTCGGGAAACACTTCCCACCAAATCACGAATATAAAGCTGAACCACTTCTTCACCTTTTCGTTTACCTGTATTTTCCACCGTAACAGTTATGTTCAGCTTATCATTTGCTGTTAATTCTCTGGAAGATAATGTTAAACCTGAATATTCGAAGGTTGTATAGCTTAACCCGTAACCGAAAGGATAAAGCGGGGTATTCTTCTCATCTGTATAATGCGACCAGAACACAGACTGATCGTTTCCTGAAGGACGACCGGTGCTTAAATGATTATAATAAAGCGGCTCCTGTCCAACGCTGCGCGGAAAGGAAATTGGCAGTTTTCCTGCAGGATTAAAATCGCCAAACAGAACATCAGCAATTGCATTTCCTGCTTCAGAACCCAAATGCCAGGTTTCGAGAATTGCAGGAACATTTTCTGCCATCCAGTTAATTTCAAGGGCGCGGCCGTTCATTAAAACCACCACCACATTTTTATTTACACTATATATTTCTTCCAGCAATTCCTGTTGCAGCCCCTTCAACGAAATGTCAGTCTGGCTGCGGCCTTCACCAGTTTGGAAAGCGTCTTCACCTAAAGCAATAACCACCACATCGGCACCGGCAGCAACTTTCTTTGCATCTTCAATTCCTGTTTTATCGGTAGTATTAAATTTTAGAGCTGAAGTAAAGCTGCGGGTATTTGTAACGTAAACCGGACCTTTGGCAAACTGCACCTGATTTCCGGCAACATTTTGAATCCCTTCCAAAAGCGAAACTGCTGAGTTTGTAACAGCCTGAGCACGCCAGCTTCCAAGCGGCACATCCTTGCTTTCAGCCAATTCACCGATTACAGCAATCTTTTGTCCCTTTTTGTTAAGTGGCAGTAAATCATTTTCATTTTTTAATAACACGATGCTTCTTCTACCCGCTTCACGTGCCAATTCAAGATGTTTATCACTCAAAATCTCCTCCCTTTCACGCATTTCATTGCAATATTTATAGGGATCATCAAACAACCCGAGATCGAATTTCACCCTCAGTATCCGGCGAACAGCATCATCAATCAGTTTCTCATCCACCTCACCGTTTTCAACCAGCTCTTCTAATGCTGCTGTATAAATATTTCCTTCCATATCCATATCAGAGCCTGCAGTAACAGCCAGTTCAGCCGCCTCTTTTTTATTTGCAGCCACACCATGAGGCAACAACTCACCTATCGAATTCCAGTCGGAAACTACAAAACCGTCAAATTCCCATTTTCCTTTCAGGATATCGCGAAGCAAATGAGCATTGGCCGTTGCAGGAATTCCGTTCAACGTATTAAAAGAATTCATAAAAGTAGCCACTCCTGCATCAACACAAGCCTTAAATGGCGGTAAAACAACATTTTCCAATGTTGGTTCACCAATACTCACGCTGTTGTAATCGCGGCCGGCTTCGGCAAATCCATAAGCAGCAAAATGTTTGGCACAGGCGGCTATTGTATTTTCAGCCGATAAATCATCGCCCTGAAATCCTTTTACACGGGCATAAGCCATCTTTGCCCCAAGGTAGGAATCTTCACCTGCCCCTTCCATAATTCTTCCCCAGCGGGAATCGCGGGCAATATCAACCATGGGTGCAAAAGTCCAGTGAATACCTGCTGCCGATGCTTCTGCTGCCGCAACACCCGATGACATCCGTGCAACTTCAGGCTCCCAGCTTGCCGCTTCACCTAGAGGAATTGGAAACATCGTTTTGTAACCGTGAATAACATCATATCCCAAAATAAGCGGAATTCCCAACCTGCTGCTGTCAACTGCCCATTCCTGAACCCGACGGGCTGCAACAACCCCGGTGACATTCAACATCGACCCAAGCTTTCCTTCCTTAATCATATTGTAGATAAACATGGAATCGACATTTGCAGGAGCCGGCCCTGTCATTTCCCATCGTGAGGTAAATTGATTCATCTGCCCGATTTTCTCTTCAAGTGTCATTTTCGACAATAAATCTTCCACCCTTTTATCCACTTTTTCATCTTTTGCAGAATTCTCACCTGCCAGGGTTTTTCCGCAAAAAATTATTGCCGTTAAAAGCACAGCAACACTAAAAATTAATTTTTTATTCATCATTTAAAATTTCAGGTTTTTATATAATTATATCTCGAAAAGAGGTAAAAAAAATCCTTCCCTCTTTAAACATTTACTCTTCCAATAGGAAAATAATGAGCAAAATTTCATTGATAAAATTCATTCTGCTCTTTTCACAATGAAAAGGTTTTATTCAGAAGTTAGTTTAATAAAAACAGGCCGAAAGTTGGTGAATTTTAGAAATACCGGCCGATTAATGGATTTTCAACAATTGCTTTCCGGAACTCAAGAAAATTTAATCCGCCGGAATTGCGCCAAACAATTTTACCACCCGGCTCCATAATAACTGTGTAAGGGATTTGCCCCTGCCATTCCGGATCCAGATTTTCTATGAATTCATATTTGTCCTCCGATTCCAGAATGAAATTATTATTGAAGGCTGCATTTTTATCTTGCAGAAACTCCTTCACTTTATCTTTTTTGTCCGGTTTATCCGTGCTGATGGTGTACATTTCAAAATCACGACCCATATACATCCGGTAAGTATCAACAAGCTCGCTGAATTCCGCAACACAGGGTCCGCACCATGTTGCCCAAACATTTACCACCCTTAATTTTTCTGAATCATTTTTCATCAGATTTTGTAATTCAGAAATGGAAAGTTCCTCCAGGGGAGCTTCCTTTTTAGCCCAGTCGGCATCCAGCTTTTGCCGCCATTCGTTTTTCCATTTCCACTTTATTGAACAACCAAAAACCTTTGTTTCTTTAACCTTAGGTTCCTTATTTGCCAAAACTGCATCAATAGCATTTCGTAAATCATGCTGTGTTGCAGTACCTATTTTTTCTGAATTATCAATTCTTCCCGCATACTTCAACACCCGGTTTTTATCGAAAACAAAAGCATGCGGCGTGGCAACCGGTCCGTATTTTATTGACATTTCTTCTGTGTCGCCATCATACAAAAACGGAAAATTATATCCCTTTTCTTTTGCCCTTATCTGCATTTCTTCAAACGAATCACCCAAATCGGTGTAGCCTTTTTCTTCGAGACAGACAGCATCAGGGCTGTTTGGATTAATCATTACCACCTGAACTCCCTTGCTTTTGTAATCATTTTGAAAAGCAATCATCCGATCTTCATATGCCTGTGCAGTTGGGCAATGTGGTGCACTGAAAATTAAAACAAGAATTTTAGCATCATCAAAATCAGCAAGTGAATATGTTTTTCCATCGATTCCCTTCAACTGAAAATCAACAGCTTTTGCTCCCGGCTGCAACGTTTCCGGATTTGGATGATCCTGTGCAAAAGTATTTAATGTTAAAATCAACGCGAACAAAACAACCAGTTTATTCATTGTATTAAATTTGTCAGTTAAAAGGATAAAAATAAAATAAAAATTAAACTTTGCCATTAGATTTTGTAATTAGACTATTTACTTCGAAAATGAAAAAACCAAATCTACTCCATATTATTATCCTGATTTTAATTCTGAATATGAATATTGCAGCTGCAGGTCAAACCAATTCAGATATTAATTCCCGGTTAATAGCGGAACAGGACACCACTGAACTTTCAGGTGAAATTGATGAGATTACAGTAACAGCATTTCGAACGCCATATAACATATACAACACGCCGGCCCCGGTAAATTTAATAACACCACTGCAGCTTGAAACCGGAAGTTCGTTTACACCTGTTGAAGCGCTGAATCAGGTTCCCGGAATAATTATGCACCATGGAACGCTGAATACAAACCGGCTCACCATCCGGGGAATTGGCTCACGAACTCCTTACGCTACAAATAAAATAAAAGCTTATTTCGGCGAAATACCATTAACTTCGGGCGACGGGGAAACTACCCTTGAAGATCTCGAAAATACAGCAATTAAACGAATTGAAGTTATTAAAGGCCCATCCTCAAGTTTGTTTGGCGCCGGACTTGGAGGAGTTATTCTTTTTCATCCAAAATCAGTAATGAAAGATTTTGTACAAAACCGAACAACTCTGGCTTCTTTTAGAACAATAAAAAACACGCTCTCTGCCGGAATAAATGAGGGAAACCTGAATATTTTCACACTGGGTTCGGTATTGAAAAGTGACGGATACCGTGATAACAACAATACAAACCGGGCCAACTTTTTATTAAATTCACAATTTAATGCTTCTGAAAATGTGAACCTGCAGCTTCTTTTAAAAGCCACCAAAATGAAGGCTTTTATACCCAGTTCTCTCGACTGGCCCACCTTTCAGGAAACACCGCAGAAGGCGGCTGCCAACTGGCAGGAGACAGAAGGGTTCGAGGAATACCTGAACGGTCAGTTTGGATTATCAGTGAATGTATTTACCCGGCAAAACGACAAGCTTTCATTTGCAACATTTGGCAGTTTCCGCAATGCCGATGAATTGCGCCCTTTCAACAAACTGGAAGAAGCTTCCGGTTTTATCGGCTGGCGCGGTTACATTCAAAAAATAGTGGAATCGGGCAATTCAAAATTCACCTTTACTTCGGGGCTGGAATATTACCGTGAAAAATACAACTGGCAAACAATTTCAAATGAAACTTCGGCAGATTTACTTTCTGATAATCATGAAAAACGTTCCTACGAAAATCTTTTCATTCAGATTGAATCACGATTTAACGAACGGCTGTTTATTTCGGCTGGCGTGAATGCAAACCTCACCCGCTTTGAATATACCGATGAATTTTTGACAGATGGCGATCAATCAGGAGATCATTCTTATGAGCCTGTTATTTCACCGCGGATAGGAATGAATTTCAGAATAAATAAAGGATTATTTGTTTTCGGGAATTACAGTCATGGCTTTTCAACTCCAACATTTGAAGAAACCCTGTTGCCGGCCGGGCAAATCAACCATGACATTAAACCTGAAAGCGGCTGGAATGCCGAGGCCGGAATCCGGACTGTTATTGCCGGCCGGGTACAGGCAACTGCAAGTTACTACCGGATTTATATCCGCAATCTACTGGTGGCTCGTCGCACAGGAGAAGATGCATATTTTGGAGTAAATGCCGGCGAATCCATTCATCCGGGTCTGGAGGCAGAATTGAAATGGACAGTATTTTCGCCTTTCTCCTATCCGTCAATGGTTGTTGGTGGAAATGCAACCATTGCAAATTATCATTTCAGTGATTTCGAGGATAACGGAATTGATTATTCAGGTAATAATCTACCCGGAACAGCAAAAACAACCTGGCTTGCTTCCGCAATATTCAAACCGGCACAAAATACCGGAATTACCATCTGGCACCGGTTTACCGGAGCAATGCCGGTAAATGATGCCAATTCTGATTTTACAGAGCCGTATGAAATTACAAACGTTGAAATTTCCCATACAGGAAAAACAAACAGTTTCAGGTTTGAAATTAAAGGGGGAGTGCAAAATGTTTTCGATATAAAATATGCATCGATGATTGCCGTAAATGCACCTGCATTTGGAGGTAACCTGCCCCGGTACTATTATCCGGGAAATCCAAGGAACTATTATGTTACCGTACTGATTGGTTTGGAATAGCAGGTTGCTGCAAAACAGATATTACACCGTACACCGGGTATTATTCCGGATAACCGGTTATTTCCCTGATTTCATGATAAAGCGGCTCAAGGGTTTTATACATTTTCCGGTAAACCCTGTTAAATAATTTATTATAAATATCCACATGATTTTGATTTGGCTGAAACTCTCTTTCATAACAAACCATATTGTTGACTGCTTCTTCAATTGAACTGTATTTTCCTGTGCCAAATGCTGTAATAACTGCAGCTCCCAGTCCGGAAGTCTCAGTTGTGCAGCCGCGGACAATGGGCAGGTTAAAAATATCGGCTGCAATGTGACAGATTTCATCGCTTTGCGAAGCACCACCCGATACTGCCAGTTTCAGGATATTCTGTTTGGCTGCCTTCTCAATTTTTTCTTTACCTTCTTTCAGGGCAAAAACCAAACCTTCGATAACCGCCCGGTAAATGTGTGGTTTTTTATGCACGTCGCCGAAACCAATCATTGCCCCTTTTGCCACTGGTTCCGAAAGACCGGGACTCCAGTATGGCTGCACCACCAATCCCATTGCTCCCGGCGGCGATTCGGCCAGCAATCCGTTCAAAACTTCTTCTGCCGAAATTCCTTTTGCCTGCGCCTGTTCAACTTCCTTATGTGCAAACTCATTTTTAAACCAGGTTATCATCCAGAATCCACGGAAAATTTCAACCTCCGGATTAAAAAACCCCGGCAAAACTGCCGGATATGACGGCATAAACTGCACCGGCTCCAGGTATTTTTTACTTGTCGTCTGTATGGTTGCCGTTGTCCCGAAACTGAGGCTGGCCATTTCATTGTTCAGTATTCCCATACCAATTGTTTCACAACCTTTATCAGAACCGCATGCCACAACTTGAATTCCAACAGGAAGGCCGGTTTCGGCACTGGCACTTCTGCTGATTTTCCCTAAAATTTTACCAGGTGATATCAACTCCGGAAGTTTTTCCTTTTCAACCGGATAAAGTTTTGTACTGAAATTAAAAAGCCCCCGTGGATTTCCCCATTTCTGCTTTTTATAATCGAATGGAATGTGGCCAATCTGAGCCGCAACCGAATCTTTAAATTCACCGGTCAACCTGTAATTTAAAAATCCTGAAACCTGCAGGTATTTATGGGTTTGAGCCCAAATTCCAGGTTGATTTTGCTGAATCCAGTTGCCCTTTCCTTCACGTTGCGCCTTGGCTAAGGTATCGGTTAATCCGATATATTTTACAATGAGCTTCATAGCCGCATTCGGTTTGTACACAGGTTCAGCCTTTCGCTGATCCAGCCATACCATCAGCGGACGAAGCGGGTTTCCGTTTCTGTCAACATTTATCATCGAATCGCGCAGGGCCGATACTCCCACTCCCGAAACCCTGCTGAAATATTCGGGATATTCATTTCGCAGATTGCGGCAGGCGGTTTTTACAGCATTCCAGTAAACTTCAGGATCCTGCTCTGCCCAACCCGGTTTCGGACTTATGTAAGGCTCGAATGAAATCCGTTGAATGGCAAGTAATTTCCCCTTTAACGAAAAGAGAATTGCCCGCAAACTTTGTGTCCCGCAATCGATGGATAGAATTACTTCTTCCATAAGTTTTTTCTAAAAATACAAAAAGGATTTCATTGTTGCTGAGCAAATATTCTATCCGGAAAATTTTACGTCAAAATTTGACGATAATAACCATCTAAAATTAAAAGCCACCTGTAAAATAACAGAATGGCTTTTTGTGTGTTGTGTATGCAGAAGGAACAGCACCTTAAAGTCGTTCGGTGCTGTTAATATTTTGAGTTAATAGCGTAAAATCGCATTAACCGGAGCTTCTTTTTCAGGAAGATTTTCAGCTTCTTCTATAAATACCTGCCCGCTTTTTAAGAATGTATTGCGTGCGGCTAAATCGAGCAAACATTTGTCCAGTGGTTTTTTATTTTTATGAATATCAATTTTCCCGGCCTTCTGGTCATAATCTCCCCAAACGTGATTCCCCCGGGCAACAAAAAGTGTATCGATTTGACCTGAATCAGCTGAAATAACTACATCTTCAAGGCTCGAAGTTGTTTTACCAATGGCTTCAGAATAATTCTCCTTCTTGTCGTTTTTCACCCTGTCGAAATAAGGCACAAGCAACTCCTTCGCTTTTTCATGAACTACTTGTATGTCGCCGTTATCGTAATTTCCGGCAACACATTTCGGATAAAGGTTTTTGTAATTTGAAATTTCTTTAAAATGCGAAAAAACATTTTCGATGGACGCCACTACTACCGGACTTCCGTAACCTTTCAGCAATTCATTGAGACTGTCATCGACATCCTGCAGGTATTTCATCATTTCAGTCTCCTTATAGTCTTTTCCCTCGGCTTTTCCATGAAAGGGAGCAAACTCTTTTCCGGGCATTCTGCTTCTGTACTCCAACGATTTTTGAACTACATCATGCCCTGCAGAATCAAAATAGGTTTCAGGGAAAATATCTTCAACCGAAATTTCAGTAATTTCATTTTGTGTAGCTTCATAAAATTTGTTGTTCTGAAGGCTAAGCACAAGAATGAAAAACCGGTCGTCCTGATTAAAGATGTTTAAAAGCGGCAGAAGATAAAATTCATCCGAAACCTGTGAAAATTCATCCACCTGTAGCGGCAGTATGTAATATTCAAATTTTTCTTTACTTCTGAAAACTACAAGTGCATCAGATAAAAGCCGCCAAATACTTGAATTTGCTATTAATTTATCTTTTAACGGCTGCAGGTATTCTTCAATTTCTTTTGGTTTTAAACCAATTTCCGAAAGCTGTTTTTCAACCTCGGAGACTTTATTTTTTAAGCGAATCAGGCTTTCCTTATTTTCGCCGTTTCGTTGCGTGGGGATATAAATAGAAATACAATAATTGCCTTTTTCATTTGCCAAATCATCAAATTGCTTCTTTGTGAATAATGCCATGTTTAAATATTTTAATTTTAACCACTCGTTCAGGTTAGCTTCATTTTAATTTTATATTGATTATTCTTTAAACGATTCTCTTCATATTTTTTGATTTTGCTGTTTCACGAAAAAAGCCAGACAAAGCATGTACCCAAAGTAAAAGTGAAATTGTCCGGGTGCTACTAAACCTCTGATTCATTGAATGTATATAAATACATTTATTGGTGCGGTAAAAAGTGCAGCTGTTTTACAAAAGTGGAAACGAGAAGAAAACTGTGGAAATTTTTCACACTAATGAAGTGAAACGGAAATCCTGAAGCTAATCGTTCAATTTTCGCCAATCAGGAAAACGCCATACCTGAAAATGATCGTTTCTCATTTCAGTGTAATGAAATTTTTGAATCTCTTCTTTTATTTTACAGATTTTCCTAACTTGCAACTCCTTGTAAATTAACGAAAAATGATTAAACCAAACTTTAAACCTTCCGGCAGATTAAAAAAAGCCTGTAAAACAACCAGCAATTGCGCAATCCTGATATTTGTTTCAGCCAAAAAAGCGAATGCCGGACATTTACTTCAAAATCTGCCTGGTAAAACCTACCTGTTAATGAATGTCGCAAAAAAAGATGCACAGTTTTGGAGGATGACGATATCTTATCAACCAGATGCGAGTATAAAGCTGACGGAATTGAAAGAACAGTTATGATGCCATGTATATACCTCTGCTGAAAAACCTGTTTTCCAACCGTATTTTCCAAAGCCTGCTGTTTGGAGCTTTAATTACGGCAATAGTTGCTGTTGCCTGGGATGTCCCGATAGAACAGTTTAACCTGAAACAATCAGGAGAAGTAGGTAATACCAAATCTGCAGAAATGTTGTGGTTCTTTGATGACTTTGACAATGACGGAAATACAGAAAAATTACGATGCTCTAATGGAAATAACGCCGTACGGTTTTCAGTTGTTGTTTATAATAGCGGGAATAAAATTATCACTACACCACATTTCAAGAAGGACTACTGGACCCCAAATCTGAAACCGTCTGTAAAAGATGTTAACAATGACGGGACAAAAGATTTCATATTCTTCAGTTTGATTGCCGATTCTGTATTTTTTACAGCTGTAGATATTTTTACCGGTGAAACTCTCATTGATCAACTCTTTTTTATGCAAATTGAAAGATTCAGCGAAAAAATGGGATTGATGTCTATTTTCTATACAAATATTGAAAGTGACAAAAAAGATGGAAACGAAATCCTGTTTTCTTTTGATGCAGGCTATGGATTATATCCACGTGGATTATTTAAACTTGACCTAAACAAACTCCAGTTTACTATCCCTGAAAAAACATATTCCCCTTACAAACTGACAGGTATACAGGATTTGAATAATGACGGCACACCTGAATTGCTAACATCAACTTATTCACCCTCAAACATTAATTTCAACACAAATTTCCCTGATAATCAGTGTTATATTGCTGTTTACACTTCTGATCTGAACTATTTGTTTCCTCCCATACCAATTGAAGGGGAATTTTCAAGTTTATACAGCTGCGCTGATCCACATTCCGATTCTTTATTTTATGTGTCATATATCTGCAAATCGGACAAAGGTGTTGAAAGCCGCATTATGGTATTATCATCAAATGGAGAAGTTGTAAAAGAAGCGTTACTGCCAGCTTTAAATTTTGAGTTACTGAACCCTTCGCTTCTAACTGTTCAAAATGAACCCTTTTTTTTTATCAATAACTATGGATTTTACCATTTATCCCCCGACTTGAAAAATATCCCTTCAAATACAGAACATTTAATTAATGATCATTATACTGGAATATCCCAAAATATTGATTTAAATTTCGATGGAAAAAAGGAAGTAATCTCTTTTTCGCCCAATAAATTTTTCGTGCACAATTTGCGGTTCAGCCATACTGCCTCCGAGAATTTGCCAATAAAACCAATTCTATATGAAATTGTGCCCTTTTATGTAAATTCAAACATAGAAAAGTTTATATTCCTGTCAGGCGACGGTTATTTTTTCTTCACTTACACCGAAAATCCGTGGTATTACCTTATCTATTTTATTCATCTTGTTCTTTTTATTGTGTTTTCAGGAATGATTTACCTGCTCCTTTATTTTCAGCAGCGGCATTTGGAAAGCAAATGGGAAGTTGAAAAACAGCTTTCTGAACTGCAATTTAATTCAGTAAAAAACCAGTTGCATCCACACTTTATGTTCAACGCTTTAAATTCGGTGGCTTATCTTATCAACAGCGGCAAAAAAGATGAGGCTTATGATTTCCTGACGGTGAATTCGCGGATGATTCAGCAGGTGATGGATGATGCAAAAGAGGTAAAACGTTCATTAAAATCGGAAATCCGGTTTACAAATGATTACCTTAAAGTGCAAAAACACAGGTTTAAGGATAAATTCAATGTGCAGTTTGATATTCATCCGGATGTTAATATGAATTTTGCCATACCCAAGATGTGCATCCACACCTATGTTGAGAATGCGATTAAACATGGTTTTCGCAACACTCAAAAAGATGGATTGCTTCAGATTTCAATTGAACCGCTTCCAAAAGGAGTTTTAATTGCAGTTACAGATAATGGTATGGGAAGAAAAGAAGCTTCAAAATACCACGATTCTTCCGGTTACGGACTAAAAACAATGGAGGAATTCTACCGGCTGTTCGAGAAATATCATGGATACTCGATTAAAAGCCGGATAATTGATTTGGAACCTAAAAAGGATAATCAAAGTGGTTTACGGGTAGAGCTGAGAGTTCAAAATGAACACTGAATATCCACTCCGAAATGTAAAAATCATAAAAAATGCCACACAATCATAAAGGCACTAAAATCCACAAAATAAAACCATAACCGGTACGGCGAATTCCAAAATGATATGTTTTTGAGCGATTTCCAGGGCTGTTCCGGAATTCCCTCCAATGTACCCCTGATATAATCTACCCGAATTAACCTCGTCCGGGGTATTGAGAAAACATATTGAAAAACCAGATAAAACTTCTTTGTCAGACAAGACAAAAATCTAAGAATAACGAAATGATTGCCTTCAAAAAAAAGGGATTAAAAAAAAATAGCCAACTCATGCTGCCCGATGAATACCTTGGAATATTCTTTTATTTCGAAAATGCTCTGCCAGCAGCAAAACAGATTCACCGGGCGTAAAACCATCCCGGGAGCAAAAAGATAAATGGGAGGTTCCAACTCCCCATCTTATTCAGACCATACTCGTATCAAATTCGGACTAAATTCGCATTAAATTCGCGATATCGCGAATTTAATGCGAATTTAGTCCGAATTTAGTCTGAAGATAGTGCAAATAAAATACGGCTTTGGTATAGTGATGGTACGGCTTAAATATAGAAGAAATAATCAGACAGGACCTTAAATTAACCGCCCTGTTTTCTGATTTTTATGTTTTATGTGACTCATTTTTCTTTTATACAGATATATTAATTTACTCTTCCAAAGTTTAAACAACCTGTAAACAAAATTTCACTCCCGGAAGTTGGACTGTTTAAACAGCATTAAAGATTACTTCATGAAAACACTAGTATTAATTGATATTCAAAATGATTTTATTCCGGGTGGTTCACTTCCTGTGCCAGAGGGAGATGAAATTATTCCTGTTGTAAATAAAATACAGGACAAATTTGATTTGATCGTCGCCACCCAGGACTGGCATCCGCAGAACCATATGAGTTTTGCATCAAACCACAATGGAAAAGCACAGTTTGAAGAAACAGAAGTGGCCGGAATGCACCAGATACTCTGGCCCGACCATTGTGTGCAGGGTTCAGCAGGGGCAGAATTTCATCCTGAACTTGTTACTAAAAAAGTTGAAGCAGTATTCCGCAAAGGCATGGACCCTGAAATTGACAGTTACAGCGGTTTTTACGACAACGGTCATAAAAAAAGTACCGGGCTTGCCGGATATCTCCGCGGGAAAGGTGCAACTGATTTATACTTTTGCGGACTGGCAGCCGATGTTTGTGTGTATTTCTCCATAAAGGATGCCTTACAGGAAGGTTTTTCCGCCACTTTAATTGATGATGCAACACGCGCCCTCAACGATGACAAGTTTTCAGAAATGAAAAAAGAGTTGCGGGAATTGGGAATGAAATCCATAAAATCGGATGGTATTTAATCCATTAAGTGGATTGAACCGCTGGGTGGATAGTCACACATGCAAATCAGACAGGTTAATTCGATGTTTCTTATTTATTTTCCGCCTCCCGCTGATTTTCGCAGAAATTATAAAATCTGTGTGAATCTGCGGAATCTGTGGTAAATATTGATGTTGAACCCCTCCCGGGTTAAAATTCAACGCAGTATGCGTTGGATTATAGTAGAAAAAACAGTGTTGTTGTTTTGTCACAACCCAGTATGGGTTGGATAATAAAGCCGGAATTTATAACCATATTACAATCGAACCCGTACCAAGTTCACAATCAAATTCGCAAACAACATGTTGCTACGATAATCAAATCTGTACCGGATTCAGTTACAACGCAGTATGCGTTGGATTATAGTAGCAGAAAAGATTAACGATGTTACATCCACAACCCGGTATGGGTTGGATAAAAAAACCGGCTTGTCCCGAAACCTGCAATATATTTTTTTGACCGATGCTATGATATATGTTTAAAAAATGATTTCCCTTCATGGTGATGTTTCGTTAGCATTATTATAATCGAACCCGTACCGGGTTCATGATCAAAATAACATATTGCTGCTACTATAATCTAACCCGTACCGGGTTCGGGGTTGTACTTCGACCTTAACCACAGCATTTCATGCAGGACTATTCAAATTTAATCCTTTTCAGGATTTCCCCGACTAACTGATTTTGTTATTCCCTATCCGGCCAGACGGGTAATTACAACATGCAACAGAAATAAATTTTTGACAAATCGGTTAATGATTTTTATTTGAATTATATTTATCGGGGAAAACAAATACATTATGGATATTCAGGCATTAAAATTAAATCTGGTCGAAAAAATTATTCAGACAGAAAAACCATCCGTTCTGCTTAAGATTAATAAAATTCTGCAGAAAAATACTGAAGAAGACTGGTGGGAAAAACTACCGGCCGAAGTTCAGGAATCGGTTATGGAAGGGCTGCGAGACATTGAAAGTGGAAATACATTCACGCATGAACAAGTGATGCAGGAAGCCAAACAGAAATACTGATTCTGATATATAAGAGAGCCGACCTCAGGACGTATATTCTTCTTCCAGTTTTTATAATTCAACAGGTATTTTTTCATTGTTTTCACCCGGTTTGGTTTTTAAGCCTTTTAATTCCTTCACTTTCTCCCCTTCCCCAATTTTTATATCAAATGTACCGGGATGGAAAAGTTTCACCTGAACCGAGTTTCCCTTCATTCTGAAAACACGAATAAGATCATTGTTGCTGGTTTTCCGTACTTCAATCACCTGGTCGGGTTGATTAACCACCATTTCGGGCAGTACATTCTCAGCGCCTTTACCAAAATTATCGAATTGAGAAATGGTCAGTGGCCATCCCGGAAACTCATCCTTAACGGGATTTGGATTTTCAACATCGGCCTTAAACCGGAATGCATCAATTTTAATGGTTCGTTCGTCTTTATTAAAAGTTACAAATCCAAAGCCGGATGAACGGATTTGGGCATGGTTGTATCGGCTTTCCCTGTCGATTGTCATTTTTCCAGGATTACCGATAGCATAAACATAATTTTTGTTGCCAAAAGCATCCGTATATTTTCCTGTATTCGGATAGCCATGTTCCGGACGATCGACAACCGGGCGCCCCAGTTCGTCGGGCAGGAACCAGCGCAGGTACATTACTGCAATTGCAGGAGTACAATAACTCCAGCCGGCATCGCGGTAACTGTCCAATCCGTATTGCACCAGTGAAGGTACATGCTGGTCGCCGTTGATATGAAATACAGCTCCTTTGCGCATTAACCGGATAACTTTGTCGCGGCCCGATTTGGGCCAGCCGCCGGAATCCAGATCGCCGTATAAATAGCCTTCCAAACCGCCATGATGCGTTGCTACGTTGGCAAAAACAGTTTGTGAAAGCAACACTTTCATGTCGGCGTCTTTCCAGTCGGTAATCCAGTTGTTCAGAAAATCCATTTGCCGGTCGCCAAGCATTTTCACTCCAGGCTTATCCAAAAATGAAAGATCTTTTCGGGGTTCTTTCATGTGGTCTGCGCGGCCTTCCCAATCGGAGACTGCTTCAGGTCCGGTTTTAAAAATCCTGTCGCTGACAATTGCAAAACTTATTCTTCCATACGTCATACCGGTATACCAAACACTCATTCCACGCGCAATTGGAGTAGGATCATACGGATCGGGCAATTGGCCACATTGTGTGCGGTTAACCACATTCACCATTTTTACAGGTTCGATAAAACCACGCGTATCCGATTCCCTTCCTTTTGCCGGTTTATCTACTCCTCCTTCCCCCCAAAGATTTCCATGAAAAACGTCATGATCATCGGGAGTACAAATGGTTGGCCGGTCGCGCATGATATCGCCGAATGCCCAGCCAAACATATAATATTTACCGAGGTAATTCAGGATAGCGACATCGGCCGGTTCCCTTCGTATTCCATAACCGCCGTTACCTTCATAAATCTGATCGCCTGAAAAATACAATATATCAGGATTGAGCTTTGCGAGGTTTTGTGCAAGCGGAGTGTACGGAAATCCAAAATGAAACTGACAGGTTAATCCTCCAAACTTAAGAGGCTGATCCACCGGGTCACGACGTATGGTACCGCTGTAATAATTTTCAGTTTCTGTTCCGTTTTTATCCTTTTCAATGTATTGCACCCGAAATTCAGCATCCTGTTTTGCATTCCAGCCTTCCAGTTTAAAAACCACAGTTCTTGAATCCGGCTCGATGGGTTTTGTATCGATTGTTTCCCATTCGCCTTCTTTTTTTAGCTGAAGCGAAACATCCGGATTGTCAGCTTCTCCGATTGGAGGAAGCAGGGCCATCAGTTTTACAGTTTCGCTGCTGAGGGTGTACATGGTCCAAAGTACAGGGCCAAATGCATTTTCCGGTTGTTCAACCACCTTTGAACCCGAAAGCTTTAAATCATCAAAACCAAAATCCGATTTCCCCGGCTTTTCATTTTCGCCCAAATCAAGATTGCAGGCAAGGGCAACCAAACCGCGGACTCCGTCTGTTTTAACAGAAAGTTTTACTTCATTCCCCTGGTCATCGGAAACGGTCATGTTCAGATGGTTGTTGTTTCCGTTTACGCCGACATTGAAATCTATAAAATTAAAATATTCAGGCAATTCTATCCTTTCATTCTTCAGAAAAGCAAAACCGTTTAAGCTGACACCAGCCTTGATTCCGCCGCCAAAATAACAGGCTGCACGAACATCCGGGTCTTCATCATCATACAGGCCAACCAGGAATCCTGCAGAGCCTGGAACCTCTCCTTTTTCAATAAGGGAGATATTTGCTGAGACATTAAACTCACCTGCTTCCGGGGATAATATATGCGTCAGAACATTCACCCTTGAATTTGGGACATCGCCTGTACAATATAATTTTCCATCCTGCACTTTCCAATCTTCAAGAGGCACCGACCAAAAATCCTTCCCCACCCAGACACGGTCGTTAATGTTGTCAAAATCAACATTGAAATTACTTTTCTGCTTACAGGAAGTAAAAGCCAGAACAATGGCGGCCAATATTAATCCGGAAAATTTCATCGTATAGGTTTTTTGATTTAATCAATGCTAAAAATAACCAAAGTTTTCTTTCAGGAGAAGCTCTTTCATGAATTCATCATAAACATTCAACTTTTAGAATCATTCCGAATTATAAAATACACCAGTTATCAGATAAACAACTTTCGCTTAAAAATATAAATTTGTGAATAACAACATTAAACCGGAAATCAATGAATACCAGCAGACGGGAATTCATCCGACAGTTTAGCCTCGCCTGTGGCAGTGTGCTATTTATCACTTCGTGTGAAGGCTATGATTCGCCCTGGCGTTTTTTTACTGAGGAAGAAGCAAAAATCATTATTGCATTTGCCGAACAGGTTGTTCCGGCCGATGAAGACGCAGGAGCAACAGAAGCAAATGTTGTCAATTTTATTGACAAACAACTGGTTGGTCCTTACACACGTTTCCAGGAAGATTACCGGAAAGGGATCAAATCCATTGCAAATGCATCCAATTCAATCTACCAAAAGGAATTTTACGAACTGGACTGGTCCGTGCAAACCGGTTTTATGGTTAAAATGGAAAAGGGAGAATTACCGGATAAAATCTGGGAAGGCGGCAATCAGCGGCAGTTTTTCCGTTTATTGCTCGACCATACCATGCAGGGATTTTATGGTTCTCCCAGGCACGGCGGAAATAAAAACTACCTGAGCTATAAAATGATGCGACTCGACTATCCGCACGTAATCGGCCAAAACCGGTACGAAAGTAAATGTGCAACTGCAAATAAAAAGGTGCCCTATGAAAAACAGACATGTAAATGCAATTGTGGTTGGAGCAGGCGCAGGCGGTGGAATAGTAGCCAAAGAACTGGCAATGGCCGGATTGAGTGTGGTTTTATTTGAACGCGGTGATTGGGTGACTTACGATGATCACGATGACGATGAATTGATTTCGCAACGGACCACGGTTTTGGGAAATGCATTTGGTCCGGATGATAAACGGTATCGCCGGGTGGTGGATTATGGAGACGGCATTCCGAGAATTGTGTTGCCCAGCGAAGGTAGCTACAGCAATAACGCTGCTTGTGTAGGTTCAGGAACTGTAAGTTACGGAGCTATGGCCTGGCGTTTCATGGAACAGGATTTTAAAATGAAATCGACATACGGACATGTGGAAGGATCAACCCTTGATGACTGGCCCATCACTTACAACGATTTGGAACCCTATTATGAAAAGGCAGAATGGGAAATTGGTGTTTCGGGAGATCATCATGCCAATCCATTCATGGCACCGCGCAGGAAACCTTACCCCATGCCCGCCTTCACCTTCAACCGTGAAGGACAACTGCTGCACGACGCTTCCAAACGGATGGGACTGCATCCGTTCTCCATTCCGATGTTACGGAATTCGGTCAGGTACAATGGTCGTCCGGCTTGTTACCGGATGCGCAGTTGTGTGGGATTTGCCTGTCCTGTAAATGCAAAATGCGGGACCCACAACACAGTTATTCCGGTTGCCCTCGAATCAGGCAACTGTGAATTACGGACCAAATGCCAGGTAACAGAGATCATGCTCGATGAAAAGGGACGGGCTACCGGAGTAAATTATTTCGATGAAAATGACAAAGGTCAGATACAAACAGCTGACATCGTTGTGATTTCGGCAGCTGCCATTGAAACTGCACGGTTGCTGTTAAATTCAAAATCGAAACTGTTCCCAAATGGAGCAGGAAACAACAGCGACTGGGTTGGCCGGAATCTGCAGGGGCATGCCTATACCGGGGCTTTTGGATTAATGAAAGATGATATTTATGATGATGTGGGGCCGGGAGCATGCATGGCTGTCAGTGATTTTAACCACTCAAATGAAGGCATTATTGGCGGAGGTGCTTTGTGTAATGAATTCACTGCAATGCCCTATCTGTTTTCGAAAATGAGGCCTCCGGGAGCAAAACAGTGGGGACCGGAACATAAGGAATTTCAGCGCAGCCAGTTTAAAAAAGTCATCCGGCTGCACGGACCTTTTCAGGAAATTCCAAATTATGAATCGCGGGTAACCATCGATCCTGAAGTAAAAGATTACTGGGGAATTCCAACTGTGCGATTGTCAGGATCACGACATCCATACGACCGCACCGGCTGCCAGTATTTATCGGATAAGGCAGAAGAAATTTTGAAGGAAGCAGGCGCCTATTACACGTGGCAAAGCGTAGGTGGCGGTGGATTAAGCGGCAGCCAGCACCAGGCCGGAACTGCACGAATGGGAAATGATCCGGAAACATCGGTCACCAACAAATTCGGACAGGTGCACGATATCGACAATCTTTTTGTTGCCGACGGAAGTTTGAATGTTACCAATGGTGGTTTTAATCCGGCACTTACAATTATGGCTTTGGGTTTTTACGTGGGGGATTACATTGTGAAGAACTGGAACGGCACAAAATTCAAATCATAATTTTTCATGAAAGCAAAAATTTACAGAAACAGCATCCGCTTCATTCTTCTGGTATTCGTTATACTGATTATTTTCGCAGGTTCTTATACCGCCTGGAATAAATCCAATCCTGACAGAACATGCGCCAGTTGCCACGAAATTAACCCGTCGCACCAAACCTGGGCACAATCTGCACACAGGGATGTATCCTGCTTTAAATGTCATGGTACGGCCATGGAAAATGGCTGGCACTCCTTTTCCGAGAAATCGAAAATGGTATTCAACCATGTGAAATCGAAACCACATGCCGATGACATTTACCTTACCGAACAACAGGTGCTTGAAACCATGGAGCGTTGTAAAAACTGCCATCAGAATGAATACGCCAACTGGAAAGCCGGTGGTCATTCAGCAGCGTATTCAGATATTATGCTGAATGAAACACACAATACAACCGAACAGCTCAACTTTGATTGCCTGCGCTGCCACGGTATGTATTACGAAGGAACGATTCTTGATTTGGTAGAACCGGTTTCACAAAAAGGCCCGTGGAAAATGAAAGATGTGAAGATGTCAGCGAGCCCAGCCATTCCATGTCTTGCATGTCATCAGATTCACAGTAAAGGCGAACCGGCAGTACAACCTGATTATGCAAATCCGAACAACATTTTTTACGGAAGAAATATTCAGGATAATTCCATTGGATTGTACAACCGTCATGAAAAAATGCATTTTAGTCTGGCCAATTTACCGACTCCTGTCTTAATGCATGGAAAAGATACTGTTCAAACACCAGCCGATCCGGTTTACCGGCTGTGTATTCAATGTCACGCCCCTTCAGTAAGGCACCAGGCAGGAAGCAGTGATGATCATACTCCGGTTGGGGTGCACGAGGGAATAAGTTGTGCTGCCTGTCACGCGCCGCATTCCAACTTTCAGCGAAATTCATGCGATAAATGCCATCCCGGAAATTCAAAGAACTGCAAGCTGGATGTTAAGACTATGAATACCACATACTTTTCGCCTGCCAGCAAAAACGATATTCATTTTGTTTCCTGTAATGATTGTCATCCCGGAATGAAAAAGTAATTAAGAACCGATTGTTAAGAACTTTATGTCAAAGGGAAAAGATCGAATAATTTTAATGATTATTTTCATTCCGATTAAATTAAAAACCAATTGAAATGTACTTACCAAGAAAGTTTTTCATTTTGTTGCTTGTACTGAGCGGAATTTCTGCAGTTGCGCAGGAAAATGCAATAAAGGTTGGTTTTACGGATGCCTTTTATGGCAGCTACAATATTGGTTACGAAAGATGGCTGAACCAAAATAATTCAATATCCATTAAGGCAGGCTTCTGGAAACCTTCTTCAAGTCCTTTTATTTCCGAAGAATTAATAACTCCGGAAGCTTACACCTTACAGGATATTAATGGCGGAGCTTCAATCTCGGCGGAATACAGGTTTTATTTTGGAAATCATCCTAAAGCCGGAGGATTATACCTTGCGCCCTATTTGCGTTATTTTGGGCAATCACTTTTATTTACCGATGAAATTGATGGGGATTTGTTTGATGTCGATACAAAACTAAATACAATAGGTATTGGCGGACAACTGGGTTACCAACTGGTTTTAAAAGATGTATTTCTGATGGATTTCTACTTTTTTGGCGCCGGCATTGACCGGTATAATGTTAAACTAAAATATACTTTGGAGCAACCACGCACCGGATTTAATTATAATTCTATTACTGATGATGTCAGTGAAGTTTTTGAAGATATAAATTACCTGGAAAGCAGACTTGAACACAAGGTGAGCAACGATAATCTGATTTCGAAGCTCCCGTTTCTGTTTCCCGGTTTTAGAATTGGAATGAGTATCGGTTATACCTTTTAATTATTCTGTCAGTTAACAATCATTAAAGTTGAACTGAAATCGTTTAAGGCTGTCATAATCAAGGCAGCCTTTTTTATTTTAATCCGGTGATTATATCAAAGTGAATTTCGCAGGATAAAATCAAACGGGCTTTTAATGTGTCTGAAACTGCGGGTTAAAATCATTTCAGCAGCAATTCTTCCAATTTCATCATGATTTGTAGAAACAGTTGTAATTCCATTTTCAAGCAACTCTTTTACAGGGTTATCATTATATGCCACCACTCCGATATCTGTTCCAAAACTAAATTCTTTTTTCCTGCAGATTTTTATAAAACTGTACAAATCATCATCTGAAATAATTACAAATGCCTCCCCTTTTTTTACGTCTGTTTCACTTAATTGATCGATAATGGAGAAATCCAGTTCATTCACCTGGCAAAAGATTTGAAATCCTCTCAGTATATATTTCGAATAATATTCGTTTAAAGGAAATACAAGATTTAGTTTATTGTATTTTCTGATGAGCTCAATTCCTTTGGCAAGAGCAGTTTGAATGTCTTTTTCATATTCCTGATAAACAATCGGGTAATTTTTAAGTGATTCAAGGTAACGATCAACAATCAATACTTTTTCGCGTGGAATCTTTTTGATTACACCGGCCACATCATCATTTTCATTTTTAAAATGAGGAAGGATAACAAAATAATCATATCCGGAAATATGATTGTCAATTATTTCACCAAACTGGACTAAATCATAATTATAAATAAACACATCCACACTGGCCTTATTGCCGAGTGTTCCGATTAAAGAATAATAAATGCTTCGTTTGTAATTACTTAACTTGTTAAAAATAAGGGCAACTTTTAAATGTTTGTGCACGTTTGTCTGATGAACATAATAACCTTTTCCACGGACAGAAGATAAAATTCCTTTATTTTTAAGATTAACGTAGGCCTTTTCCACTGTATCGCGCGAAAGTAAAAGCTCTTCGCTAATTTCATTAATAGAGGGAACACGCTGTCCCTGTTTAAATATTCCCGATTCAATATCAGAAATAACAAGCTGCTCCACCTGTTTGTACTTTGGTACTTCTGAATTATGGTTTATTCTCAGGAATTGGTTCATCTGAAAAAATTTTATTTAAATATTGTTCATGGTTAACATGAATCATGTAATTCATATTTTTAATCATTGGCCTGACGGAACTATACATGAGAAATTCATTTATTTACCCGGGTTTTCACCAGACGATGTTCATTTCAAATTGGAATATAAAAATGCAAAATTAAAAGGGATTTTCAAGAAAACCAGAAAAGCCTGTTTTTAATAATTCGGGTAAGATTTTTCTGAACTTTTCCGCATTTATTACGTTAAATTGTCAGAATCAAAAAACTAGCAAAAGTGAATTTGCCCAATAATAAAAAAATCAACGATAAAGAAACATTTGGCAATCTCACCAAATAGAATTTTAAAACTTAACAGAATGAAAAAATTAGCAGTTTTATTAATTATTGCCGCTGTGGCAATTTCCTGCACCCAAAATCATGAAGTAAAATCGAAAATGAAACCTGATGCAGATAATGGCGGATTGACATTGCCGGAAGGTTTTACAGCACTTGTAGTTGCTGCAGAAGTTGGTCATGGTCGCCATATCGATGTAAATGAAAATGGCGATATATATGTTTCGCTCAGTCAGCAGGATGATAACAAAGGCATTGCCTGTCTTCGGGACACATCCGGAAATGGAAAAGCAGATATTATAGAATATACAGGAGAACATACCGGAACCGGAATAAAGTTGCACAAAGGATTCCTTTACTTTGGCTCCGACACAGCAGTTGTTCGTTATCCGATGAAGGAAGGAGAGCTGATGCCGGGAAACAATTGGGAATTAATTGCCCGTGGTTTTCCTGACGAAAGGCAGCATGAAGCAAAACCAATGGAATTTGACGGGGAAGGAAATATGTATGTAAATGTTGGGGCACCTGCCAATGCATGCATGGAACAAATGCGCACAAAAGGATCGCCAGGAATGGATCCCTGCCCGTTGCTTGAATATTCAGGTGGAACATGGAAATTTAAAGACGATGTTTTAAATCAGGATCAATTAACTGACGGAATAAGATATGCGACAGGAATCAGAAACGGAATGGCAAATTGCTGGAATACAAATGTGGATAAACTCTATCTGCTTCAACACGGCAGGGATCAATTAAACCAGTTTTTTCCGGATATGTACACTGTTGAAGAAAGTGCTGAACTGCCGGCAGAAGAATTTTTCCTTGTAACGGAAGGCGCAGATTTTGGCTGGCCTTATTGTTATTATGACCAGTTGCAGGATAAAAAAGTTCTGGCTCCGGAATATGGTGGTGATGGCGATGAAGTGGGAAGGTGTGAATCAAAAACAGACCCAATTATGGCTTTCCCGGGCCATCTTGCACCAAATGATTTAATTTTCTATACTGGCAATATGTTTCCTGAAAAATATAAAAATGGAGCATTTATTGCTTTTCATGGATCATGGAACCGTGCACCCGAACCTCAAAAAGGTTATTTCGTGGTTTTTGTTCCGTTTGATGGCGAATATCCTTCCGGTGACTGGGAAGTTTTTGCAGAAGGATTTGCCGGAACTGAGGTGATAAACAGCACACGCGATGCTGAATATCGTCCATGCGGCCTCGCACAGGGAACTGACGGTTCGCTTTATGTTGTGGACAGCAACAAAGGGAAAGTCTGGAGAATACTTTATAATGAATCATAACAGAAAAACTTTTTAAACTGATTTAAATTATTTAAAACGAAACAGAATGAAAATCAACATTATCTTTTTATTGCTGGTTGTCTTTATTTTAGCCGCATGTGGAGGAAGCAATACACAAAATAAGAAGGTGCAAGCTACTGATGCTGCAGAAAACCGGCTGGAAACCACCGTAGAACATCCGGGAAATGAAATTTACCAATCGGTTTGCCTCGTCTGTCATATGGCCGATGGCTCAGGGGTTCCGGGAATGCACCCGCCGATTTCGGAATCGGATTATGTTACCGGTGACAAAGAAAGGCTGATTAAGGTAATTTTGAATGGAATGCAGGGGAAAGTTGAAGTAAAGGGCGAAACGTATAATAGTGTAATGCCCCCGCAAGCGCATCTGACTGATCAGCAAATAGCAGATGTTTTAACATTTATTCGCACCAATTTCGGAAACGAAGCCAGTGAAATTACAAAGGAAGAGGTTAGTGAAGTCCGAAGTGCAAATAAATAATCTATTTGCTGACTATTTTAATTGTCGTACGACGGTTTAACCTTTTACCTTCGTCAGTTTCATTTGAAGCAACAGGTTTTGTTTCACCATAACCTGCAGAAGTAAGCCGTTGCCGGCTTATTTCGTTTTCAACAAGATAATCAGAAACTGATTTTGCCCGTTGCTCCGAAAGTTTTTGATTTTTTGCTGTGTTGCCGGTGTTATCTGTATGCCCCTGTACTTCTACTTTTAAATCAGGATTGGTTTCTAAAAAACCAACAAGTTTTTGCAATTCAGTTTCTGATTCAGGTAGAATCCGGAATGAATCAGTTTCGAAATAAACGTTGTACAAATTCATTTCAGAACCAATTTCAACAGGTTTTAATTCGATGAGCAAATCGTAAGGATTATAAATACTTTTCGCAGTGCTCAATGTAAAGGATTCAGAAAAAAACAGGTAACCTTCTTTTGAAACTGAAAAGGCATAATTGTAACCAACCGGCAGGCACAACAAAATTTCACCATCCATATCGGTTGATTCCAGTCGCTTCTCTTCATGAGATTCGGTGAGATTAACCAATTCAATCCCTGCATTTACAGGTACTTTTGTTTTAGCATCAACCACTTTTGCATGAACATAGGTAACCGGCTCCGGCCTGATTTCTTCATCCAGAATAAACGAATAAATATCCAGGCCGGTTTTTTCATTGCGTGCCGATGAAAAATATGCAGTTTTGCCGTCAGCGCTAATAAACAGACCCTGTTCATCATTAAAGGTATTTATGGGATAACCTAAATTTTCAGGATCTGAAAATATTGAATCATGCCGGATTTCCGACATAAAAACATCAAAACCTCCCATTCCAATGTGTGTGTCCGAAGCAAAATAAAAATTTTTATTGTTGGGATGAATAAACGGAGAAATTTCATTTCCTTCCGTGTTTACTTTCGGCCCAAGGTTAACAGGATTTTGCCAGTTTATATTTCCGTTGCCATCATATCCGAGTATTTCTGCCCGCCAAACATCGTTTTTACCCTGTCCTCCCGGACGATTACTTGCAAAATAAAGATACTTTCCGTCGGAAGAAAATCCGGGTTGTGCTTCCCAATAACTACTATTTACAATACCTCCTGCATTTTGTGGTTTTGTCCAGTTGTTATTTTTCCAAACTGAATAATAAATATCACAGCTACCCCAGCCACTTGACCGGTTGCAGGCTGTAAAAAAAAGTAATCTTCCGTCTGCAGAAATAATCTGGGCTCCTTCATTTTCAGGAGTATTAATTTCAATAATTGGCTGGGCTTTTCCCCACCCCAACGAATCAAACCTGGAAATGTAAAAATCTTCCTGTGGCGGATATCCGGGTTTAGTTATTAATCGTGTAAACACAAGTTCTTTTTGATCAATACTCAGATTAGGCCAATATTCATTATTAACTGAATTTACATTGGAGGATAAACGTTCAGGATGAAATTCAACAGGATGTTTTTTGGCCTCTGCAGCAAACCGGCAATTTTTAATTCGCTGCTGAATTTCTTTCCTTCTGTTTTCCGTAATTCCTTCAGTTGAAAGATATTTTTCGTATTTTATCAAAGCTTTTTCATATTGACCCGAAAAATAATATGCATTTCCCAATCTGAAAAAAATTTGAGGTACTGAAGTATATTCAATGGCTTTTTCCAATTGAGAGATTTCTTTTTCTACAACATTTGTTGAATGGTAAATGTCGGCAAGCAACAAATGTGCGTCCACATAATCAGGGTTGCTGTCCAGAATTTTTGTACATAATTCTGCAGCATTTTCGTACAACTGAACTGAATATTGTTCTTTTGCTTCTTCAAACATTCGGTTTAGCTTTTTGTTATTCTGGCAATACAACGATGCTACCGGTAATGAAAATAAAAATAGCAGAAAAACTACAAATAAATGTTTTGAATTAAAGAGGTTATTTTTTACTTTTATATTATTCATTGCTTGTTTTAATGATTTAAAACAGAGTGTTAAAATTGATAAACAACTATTTTTTGTAATTAAATTTTTTTCTATTTTGCCCTAATAAAACTACGCTAATTTATTGATTTATTTTTTTGAATAAATTGTTTTGAATGTTGATCAAAAATGAAACGGAAAGAAAACAAAAAAAATTTCAAGGAAGTTGATAATTTCGAAAGAAAATCGAAAAAGAACTTCTCTAAAAAAGACAGAAGCTCAAAAAGAAGACTTACTATCTATGATGATTTCGATGAAGAAGACATTGAAGATTCTGAATTTGACGATGATGATGACGATATAAACTACTGATTTATAAGAAAATCCGAACCAATATATTATTAAATGCTACCACATTCCCTGAATTGTGGCTTTATTTGTTTTGCTCAAAAAATGCATCCACTCCAGGGTAATGGTATTTTGCACGTGCAATGTTTTCAGGAAAGCAGAAGTAAGTTATTACAGCTTTCAGACACTCGATGTTTTCTCCATCGAACAAGCTGCATTCAATTTTTGCCAATTTGTTTTCTGTAGAGATTATTCTGCCTTTCACTGTAATTATACCCTTCGAAATATAAACCGGCTTTAAATACTTGACGTTTAATTCTGATGTTACGCCTGAAGTTTTCATTTTAAGCATTACAATCCAGCCCGCTAGTTCATCCACAAGCGAAGCCTGAATTCCACCATGCAGCACTCCAACCCACCCTTCCATCATTTTGCCGGGTTGCCATTTTGCAATCAGATCTTCACCATCTTCCCAGAATTCGAGTTTTAATCCAATTTCGTTGTGCGGTGAGCAACCAAAACAATTGTACTCTCCACGGGTACCCATTTCAGTAAATGGATTTCTGATTTTCTTCATTTTAACAATTAATTGAAATAAAACAGGCCGGTAAAAAACCAGCCTGTATTTATAATAAAACGTTTTTTAATTATTACCAAGTATCAATGGCAAACCTTCTTTTCCGCTGCCAATTATAACAACTTTTGAATTAGCTGATTCCGACAACTGCAGTGTGGCTTCAATTCCGCGTTGTTTGAGGATTTCGTCTGTTAAACTCGCATTAATAATCCTGTTGAAGTTTGCTATTCCCTCCGCTTCAATCCGGCGACGTTCAGCTTCCGATTCTTCACGTTGCAGTCTGAATTCGTATGCCAGTGCCTCCTGTTCCTGTTTCAGTTTGCTTTCAATAGCACCTTTGATCTGCTCCGGTAAATTAATCGACCGGATCAGCAGCGCTTTCATATCGATAAAATTTTCTGCAAGTACCTTCTTTGTCTCTTCTTTTATGGTCTGTTCCACCTCTGCCCTTTTTGTCGAATAAATTTCCTCGGCGCCGTATCGTCCGGCAACCTGACGAACTGCCGAGCGAACTTCAGGAGTGACAAGAACATTAATGTAATTCACACCAAACTGCTGATATAAAAAACCTATTTTGCTGTAAGTAGGATTGAATCGTACTGTAACATCCATATTTATTGACAGCCCGTTTTTATCGAGCACATCCATCGTTTCATCCCGTTGTTGCTCACGCACATTGTACACGTACATTTTATTCCATGGCGCAATGATATGAAAACCTTCACCGTAAATATTTTCCTTGTCAAGACCAGTTGTATAGGGCTTGAATATTACACCGCGTTCACCGGCTTCAATAATCAAAAACATACGATTTCCGAAAAGCAGCAGCACCAAAAGAATAGCCACAGCCGCAATAATGTAAGAAGTTTTAAAATTGAATTTCATTTTTGTAGTATTTTAAATTTTAGCAGGATTCAGAAGAATTAATAAAAGATAGTTCCTCCGGGTTCCTGGTTTACCTTGGTTGATGTTGAATTGACAAATGTATAAAGATAAACGGCTTATAGAAAAATATACAGTGTATTTTAGCAATCATTAACCATGACTTTATTTTTAAGGAAGTATAAATTGTATATTTGAAAAATAAAACCCGCTTAAAAAATAAAATTTAAATAGAATTTAGATGAAAAAAATACTCTTGGCTGTATTGGTATATGTTTATGTCTGGAATGTTTCGGCGCAGGATTTTTTCAGAAACGATTTCAACAAACACAAAAAATATATCATTCTTACTAATCCAACTGTAAAAAATATTCAAACTATCCAATACCTTATTAATGCAGACTTACTCGATATAAATTTACATAAGTCAAAATTTGTTGGTGTTTGGTTTGACCACCAAAACTACGATTTTGGCCAAACAAGACAATATATTGAAGAATCCGGATTAAAAAATTTTTACCTGCATGAAGTCAGGGGCAACCTGAATGAAAATAATCTTTTCAAAGAGAACAACTGCTCTGCAGAGTTAAAAACTATTTTTAATAATTCTGTCGGAATTTTCTTTTTTGGAGGCCCCGATATACCACCAGCAATTTATGGTGAAAAAAATATAAGCTCTGTGGTTACTGATCCACAACGGCATTTTTTTGAAGCCACTTTTCTGTTTCACCTTTTGGGTGGATTTCAAAATGACGAATATCAACCATTTCTTGAAAAAAAACCAAATTATCTTGTAACAGGCTTTTGTCTGGGCATGCAAACTATGAATGTGGCTACCGGCGGAACTTTGATACAAGATATTCCTTCAGAAATTTATAGCGCAGAAACTTCTGAAGAAATATTAAAAACGGGCCGGACAAATCTGCACCGCAATTACTGGCAGGAAATTTCGGACGATTCACTTTTAATGGGAATTAACCTGCATACGATTCATTTTACCGACAACCCGTTTTTTGGAGAGGTGGTAAATGTACCAAAACGTTGGGAACCGCGTGTATACAGCAGCCATCACCAGGCAGCTGAAACAATAGGGAAAGGACTGGAAGTTACTGCTGTTTCACCAGACGGGAAAATAGTGGAAGGCCTGGCTCACGAGCAGTTCCCGAATGTGTTTGCAGTTCAGTTTCATCCCGAAGTACCGGGTTTATACGAGGATTTGGTTTTGCTCAAATTTCACCCCGAAGATGAACCAATGAGCTACAATGACATTATCGGCAAACAAAGTGTAAAATTCCATGAAAGATACTGGGAGCATATTTCTGATATTATAAAGAAATCAAAAAGAAAATAAATGAAATATCTTTGAACCTGCTTACAAGCAAAAGCATATAACTGATGCTGAAGGATTTAAAACCAACGCATTAAAAACAATATATCATCAGGAAAATCGGAATGTTTGGTTCATTTACCTTTGTTAATCTTGAAGAAATCTTTGGCAGTAAAGCATAACTGATTTCTTAAAATGACCTGAAGAAAAAAAGAATACAATCTGCAGCAATTCAGTGACGTCTTTATTGAAAATAAAAGAAGAGACTCAAAACAATTATGCTGATCAAAAGCTTTAATTATCCTTAAAATAAATCTTCACCCATAACCTTTTTACTTCAAACTACTTTACTAATTTTGCGCCCTCAAATAAATAATTGGAAATGACCTTTCAGGAAGAGATAAAACGCAGGCGTACATTTGGAATTGTAAGTCACCCAGATGCAGGAAAAACAACCCTAACTGAAAAATTACTGTTGTTTGGAGGCGCAATACGGGTTGCAGGCGCAGTTAAAAACAACAAAATTAAAAAAGGTGCCACCTCCGATTTTATGGAGATTGAGCGCCAGCGTGGTATTTCTGTAGCTACTTCGGTTATGGGTTTTGAGTATGACGGATACAAGGTAAATATTCTCGATACACCCGGCCATCAGGATTTCCAGGAAGATACTTTTCGCACACTCACTGCAGTTGATAGTGTAATTATTGTAATAGACGCCGCAAAAGGTGTGGAACCACAAACCGAAAAGCTAATGAACGTTTGCAGGATGCGCAAGACCCCTGTTATTGTTTTTGTAAATAAAATGGACCGTCCCGCACAGGATCCTTTTTCACTGATGGATGAAATTGAAGAACAACTAAAAATAAAAGTACGTCCGCTGAGCTGGCCTATTAATAACGGTCCTGATTTTAAGGGAGTGTATAATATTTTCTCCAAAAGTCTTAAATTATTTACTTCTGATATTCAGCAAATTGAAGAACGTATTAAATTCGATGATTTATCGGTTCCTGAACTGGAAGATTACATTGGAAAAGATGCTCAGGTCCTGCGCGACGAACTGGAACTTGTACAGGGTGTTTATCCTGAATTTGAAACCGGTCCGTATCTTGCCGGCGATTTGGCCCCTGTATTTTTTGGAAGTGCATTGTACAATTTCGGAGTTCAGGAATTACTTGATGCGTTTGTTAAAATTGCCCCTACTCCGCGTCCCAGCACTACTGAAGAGCGCGAAGTAAAACCTGGTGAAGACGGATTTTCAGGGTTTGTTTTTAAAATTCATGCCAATATCGATCCCAATCACCGCAGCCGGATTGCTTTTGTAAAAGTTTGTTCCGGAAGATTCGAACGAAACAAGATGTATAAAAACATCAGAACCGGTAAAACTATACGAATTTCTAGCCCGACTGCTTTCATGGCTTCACAAAAAGAAATTGTGGAAGAAGCATTTCCGGGTGATATTGTTGGAGTGCCCGATACAGGGAACTTTATTATCGGTGATACCCTGACTGACGGTGAAGAAATCCATTTTAAGGGGTTGCCCAGCTTCTCACCCGAACTTTTCAGATACATAGAGAATGCTGACCCGATGAAATCAAAACAATTGGCCAAAGGAATCGATCAGTTGATGGATGAAGGTGTTGCACAGCTTTTTACAAGTCAGTTTAATGGACGAAAGATAGTTGGAACAGTGGGACAACTCCAGTTCGAAGTAATCCAGTACCGCCTTGAACATGAATATGGAGCAAAATGCCGTTTCGAGCCACTTCAAATGCATAAAGCCTGCTGGATTCAATCGGAAAATAAAAAAGAACTTGAGGAATTTAAAAAACGGAAACATCAGAAAATGGCAAAAGATAAATATGGGCGGGATGTATTTCTTGCCGATTCATCTTTCATTTTGCAAATGGCTCAGAACGAATTCAAGAAAATTAAATTTCACTTTACTTCGGAATTCTAACCGTTGATTTCATTAATACTTCTGCATTTCATAATTTTGTCAAAAAACAAAAATGGTATTTTTAGATTCACTGTTTAACGGTCCGCTTTTTAACTACTTAATACTTCCGTTACTTATATTTGTTGCCCGAATTATTGATGTTACCATCGGTACTATTCGAATTGTAATGGTGGCAAAAGGACAAAAAATATGGGCGCCGGTACTTGGATTTTTTGAAGTGCTGATTTGGCTGCTTGCAATTTCCCGTATCTTTGAAAATCTCGACAACTGGCTTTGCTATTTTGGTTATGGTGCAGGTTTTGCTACCGGAAATTACATCGGTTTGCAAATTGAAGAAAAACTGGCCATGGGAATTGTTAAAATCCAGATAATAACCAGGAAAAGCGCTGATACCTTAATTGAAAATTTAAAGGCAGCCGGTTATGGAATTACTCACCAGGATGCAATGGGTGGCAACGAAGAAGTGAGTATAATTTACTCTATCATTAAAAGGACTGAACTTCCGAGAATTGTTGAAAAAATTAAAACTTATAACCCCAAAGCTTTTTACTCCATTGAAGATGTACGTTTTGTCAGCCACGGTATATTCCCATTAAAAACAGAAACAAGGCGTTGGCGAAAGGGGAAATAAAAACAGAGGCACAATAATTTGCACCTCTGTTGTTTTATAATTTCAGATCTTATTATTTTGAAGGAGAAACTGAGTCTTTAAATTCCTGTAAAATCGAATCAAAAGTTTCTTTTACGGAAATAATACGGGTTGCACGAAATGCATTGGCTCCTGCAAAAGCATAACCATTAAAGAAATTACCTTTCATAGCACTCATAAGAGCAGCAAAAATACAATAGGGAGTTTTGGAAATATCACACGTTTTTAAACATTTATACGGACATTTCACCGGACGCTTTTCTCCGCGGTTAATCTTTTCGATAAACTGGTTTTTAATAGCCCGCCCCGGCATTCCCACCGGACTTTGAATGATTTCCATATCCTCCTCCGATGAATCAATATACGTTTGTTTAAACGCCTCGGAAGCATCACATTCATTTGTAGTAACAAACCTGGTTCCCATTTGAACGCCTGCAGCTCCTAAATCCATGATATTTTTTATATCAGAACCAGTATAAATACCGCCTGCAGCAATCACTGGAATAGCCTTGTTATATTTTTCCTCGAAAGGTTTTACATGCGCAACCACATCAGGAACAAGTTTTTCAAGTGCAAAATCAGGATTATCCAGTTGTTCGCGTTTAAATCCAAGGTGACCACCGGCCTTTGGTCCTTCCACAACAAATGCATCAGGAAGATAGTTGTATAAATCTTTCCACTTTTTACATATAATTGCTGCTGCCCTGCCTGAAGAAACAATAGGAACAAGTTTTGTTTTTGAATCTGTTGTCAGGAATTCGGGTAAATTCAGTGGTAATCCGGCTCCTGAAAAAATGATATCCACTTTTTCGGCAATTGCTGTTTTTACCATATCTGAAAAATTTGTAAGCGCAACCATGATATTTACCCCAATTACACCGCTTGTTTTTTCGCGTGCAGTTTGGATTTCCCGTTTCAAGGCCCGAATATTCGCATCGATAAAATCGCGTGCAAAATCTTTTTCAAACATTCCGAGGCCTACAGCAGCAATAACACCAACACCGCCCTCATTAGCAACGGCTGATGCAAGCCTCGACATGGAAATTCCAATTCCCATACCTCCCTGAATAATAGGCAACTTTATAGTTAAATCACCGATATTTAATGCTTTCATTCTATAACTTCTTAATAATTAATGTTGCAAAGATACTTTTAATCCAGTTCGATATGCTATAAATTGTAATTTAGAAGCAATTTATTGTTGAATAACAGAGAAGAAATCCTGAAAAAAATACCTCTGAAATCCAATATAGATAACTTCTTAAAAATTGACAGATTTAACCTGCTGAATCAGATTTCCATATAAATCATAATCTTCGGCGCCGGTAATTTCAACTTGTACGAATTTTCCTTTTTGCAATTCAGTTTCTGAAGAAATCAGCACTTCTCCATCCACTTCCGGTGAATCAAATTCGGTTCGGCCAATATAAAATTCGCCTTCTTTACTGTCGATAATAACCTTGAATGTTTGTCCGATTTTCTGTCGGTTGAGTTCAGCAGAAACCTGTTGTTGCACTTCCATAATTTCATCGGCACGTACCTGTTTTATCTCATCGGGTACATTATCGTCAAACGTTTTGGCTGCGTAAGTTCCTTCTTCTTCGGAATAAGGAAAAACTCCAAGTTTCTCAAATCTTGTGTCCCTGATAAACTGTTTCAGTTCTTCAACATCTTCTTCAGTTTCGCCGGGAAAGCCCACCAGCATCGTTGTTCTTAAAATCACCCCCGGAACTTCTTCTTTAATCTTTTGAATCAATGCTTCTGTTTCTTCTCGGGTAACATGTCTCATCATATTTTTAAGCACAGGATTGGCAATGTGCTGCAGTGGCATGTCGAGGTATCTGCATACTTTAGGATTTTCGCGCATTACCGGCAGAATTTCATATGGAAATTTGGTTGGATACAAATAATGCAACCGAATCCATTCAATGCCGTCAATTTCAGAAATCCTTTCCATCAATTCAGCAAGCCTGTTTTTACCATAAATATCGATGCCGTAATAGGACAAATCCTGCGCAATAAGGAGAATTTCCTTTACTCCTTTTTTTGCAAGATATCGTGCCTCTTTAACCAGGTTCTCAATTGTCTTCGATTTGTGACGGCCAGTCATCTGAGGGATGGCACAAAAAGAACAGGAACGGTTGCAACCTTCCGAAATTTTAAGATAGGCAAAATGCGTTGGTGTTGTAATTTTTCGTTCGTAAATATATTCAGGATGATAAGTTACTTTTAATTCGTCTACCATCGCTTTCAGATCGAACTTACCAAAATAACGGTCCACTTCAGGAATTTCGGTTTCCAAATCTTTTTGATAACGCTCCGAAAGGCAACCCATGACAAATAACTTGTTGATTTCCCCTCGTTTCTTGGCCTCTGCATAATCCAGAATCATGTCAATTGATTCCTGTTTTGCATCGTGGATAAAACCACAGGTATTTACAAAAACCGCATCAAAACCGGTTTCACTTGAATCATGCACTACTTCAAACTTCCCCTTTTCAAGTTGATTTAACAAAACTTCCGAATCAACAAGATTTTTAGAACAACCCATTGTAACTACATTCACTCTCTTCTTTTCCATCCCAATAAATTTTTGGCAGTGCAAAGAAAAGATTTTTTTGTCTGAAATTAAAACAAAGATCTCCTTTCGCTCAATTAACAGAGAATATGCTGAAATTACACTCAACCATTACCCTATCCGGGAAATTATTGAAACCCGGAGTGAATACATATTTAATTCAGCAACAATTTTTATATGACCTCGTAATATATCGTCTGTAGTTGTCGTGTTTATTCTTCAATTTAAGTATCATTATTATGGGAGTTTTAATGCAGGCATTTTACTGGGACTGCCCTAAGGTATCAAATCAGGAATATAATTGGTGGAATCATGTAAAAAATGAAATTCCACAACTAAAAGCAGCAGGTTTTACAGCTTTGTGGTTACCACCGGCATGTAAAGCGCAGGATGTGGTTAGTATGGGATATGACCCGCGGGATTTTTATGATTTGGGCGAGTTTAAACAAAAGTTTCACAACAAAAAAGAAACCTGGTTTGGCTCCAAAAATGATTTAATGTCATTAATCAATGTAGCACATAACAATGACATGCAGGTTTTAGCCGATTTGGTTTTTAATCATTGCAGTGGCGGCGAACCTGAATATAACCCGTTTACCGGAGAAGAATGGTACACGAAATTTAATCCGGTAAGTAATAAATTTAAAAGGGATTACAGTTGTTTTCATCCATCAATGTATGAGTCTTACGATGGAGGCACGTTCGGAGGATATGCAAAAACAGATCTATGCCACAGAAACCCATATG
Organism: uncultured Prolixibacteraceae bacterium; assembly: GCA_963816685.1. Classification (GTDB taxonomy): domain Bacteria; phylum Bacteroidota; class Bacteroidia; order Bacteroidales; family Prolixibacteraceae; genus CAVYUC01. The sequence continues at coordinate 268,257 of CAWFMB010000028.1, forward strand.
TTTACACAGAAATATTAAAATATTGCCAATGGCTGGTTGAAGAAATCGGATTTGACGGTTTTCGCTACGATTGTGTAAAAGGTTACGGTGGCTGGATGTGTAAATCGATTCAGGAATTCAGATACAGGAATTCAATTGTAGATAATACTTATCACAAACCCTTTGGAGTTGGCGAATTGTGGGACGACAATGATCAGACAATCGATGACTGGCTTAATGAAATTAATAATTTTTCAGACAACCCCATTTCTGCTTTCGATTTTCCGTTAAGGGCAAAACTTCGCAAACTTTGTCTGGATAAACAATATAATTTGAGGGAGCTTACCTATTGGAACAACACGCTGTTAAAGAACCCTTTTCGGGCGGTTACTTTTGTCGAAAATCATGATACGTGCTTCCCGCATCCCGATTCTGAAGACAAGGAAATATTCAAAGACAAAATGCTTGCATATTCATTTATTCTCACCCATCCGGGATATCCCTGCATTTTCTGGCAGGATTACTACAACTTTGGCCTTGCTCAGCCGGGATATAAGAGCGGGATTGATGCATTAATTTTGGTCCATGAACAAAATGCCGGTGGCGAGCCGGATATTCTGTATGCAGACGAAAATCTTTACATCCTGCAACGTCGGGGTTACGGCAAACAAACAGGGCTGGTTTATGTTTTAAATAAACAGGAAGAATCATGGAACGGCAGGAATGTAATGACCAACTGGGAAAACAGGGAATTTATTCCGGTTGCCTGGCGTGGAACAAATGATACAGGCATTCCGCAAACAACATTCACATACAATTACCGTGCTGAATTTTGGGCTCCACCGCGTGGATATGCTGTTTATGCTCCAGCTGATTAAAATAAAGGTCAAATCATTGGAAAATCAATCGCTCTGTTTGCTTTTTGCTGAATTTATAATCATTTTACGAAAGTAAAAGCATTCACAACCGAACATACAACCAATCAATTTCGTGGTACAGTTATAACCTGTTTTAGTGCAACATCAGGTTGTTGTTTTTTGATGGCAATCATTGTTAAAACTGCTGAAATAAAAAGTGACCCCGCCATAAAAATATAGGAAGCGCCAAATCCACCCGTCGTTCCGTTTAAATAACCAACGATATATGCGCCAAGAAATGAACCTAAAGCACCCATGCTGTTAATCAGTGCAATTGCACCACCGGAAACATTCCGGGGCAGCACTTCGGTAATTACTGCAAAAAACGGCCCGTAAGGCGCATACATTGCCCCACCGGCAATAACAAGCAATACAAATGACAACCAGAAATTACTTGTTCCTACCAAATAAGAACCATAGAAAGCAAGGGCTCCTACAAACAAAAACGGCCAGATAAATGCTTTTCTGTTTAATGTTTTATCGGAGAAATAAGAAGCCAGTAACATTCCAAGAATTGCCAAAATATACGGTACGGATGCCAGCCAGCCGGTTGTGACGATATTTGCATCGGGAGCTGCGTTAAGAATGGAAGGAAGCCACATCACAAATCCGTAAACACCAATACACCACAATGCATATTGCAGACACAACATGACAACAATTCTCGATTTAAAAGCTTCAGCATAATTTTTTACAGGCTTGATATTTTGTTGTTCAAAATCAAGTTTTTCCTGTAAATCGCTTTTTTCCCTGTTTGATAGCCATTTTGCATTTTTAGGTTTATCAACCACAATATACCACCACAGAAATGCCCACAGGATTGCAGGAAAACCTTCCAGAATAAACATCCATCGCCACCCCACCTCATTAATTAAATATCCCGATAAAACCGACATCCATAAAATGGTGACAGGATTTCCCAAAATTAAAAAGGTATTCGCTCTCGAACGTTCAGCTTTTGTAAACCACCTGCTCAAAAAAATCAACATCGAAGGCATTACAGCACTTTCTACCACACCGAGCAAAAACCTTATTCCTATTAATGCATTTACATTACTGACCATGCCAGTTGCCATGGCTAAAGCTCCCCAAAGAATCAGCGACCAGAATATTAACTTTTTGGCACTTTTATTTGCCGCATATAGTGCTCCCGGAATTTGAAAAAAGAAATAACCAAGAAAAAACAAAGATCCAAGCAAGGATGACATTGCTGCTGTTATGTTTAAGTCTTCAGCCATGCCTCCTGCTGCAGCAAATCCATAATTTGCCCGATCCAAATACGCAAGACTGTAAGTGATAAAAGCTACAGGGATCAACCTGTACCAACGTTTTCTTGCAAGAACCTTATCCATGTTTACCTTTTTTAAATTGATTTAATTCATTCGGCTTTAAACAGACTTTCAATTAAACAACGAATATAAAATAATTAATTCATCCTGATTTAAACAAGTATAGATTTTAACCTGCAACCATTATTCCATTTGCTGTTTAACCGGTTGAACTGAAACATATACATATAAGTTTAGTCCGGATTTTTATCATTAAAAAAACTTCGTAAATTTGAACAAATGAAACGGGCATGTTTTAACAAGTAATAATGTACAGATATTGTTATGCATACAGTTTTTAACGGTTTGGAAGTATTAGTTTTATGATTAATTAATAAGTTAACAAGTGAAACAAACATTGCTGAATATGATAATCTTTCTGTTTCTTATCCTTTCTTCATGCAGTCCTGCAGGTAATGCAGTGTCGGAAAACCGTCCGGAAGGAGTAATTTATCAGCAACGAGACAGGGAAATAGTTGAAAGTATCCTTCAAGAGCTTTCGGATGAAAAAAACAAACCCACTTCAGACCTGGTGGTGGAAGCCGGACTTCTTCTAAAAAATACACCTTATGTTGCAAACACACTTGAAACAGCTAAAGAACAATTGATAGTTAATGTTCGCGAACTGGATTGCACAACTTTTGCTGAAAACATCCTGGCTATTGCGAATACAGTAAAAAGTGAAAATCCATCTTTTGAGGAGTTTACAAATGAACTCCAAAAAATCAGGTACAGAAGTGGTGAGATTAATGATTATCCATCCCGTCTGCACTATTTCAGCGACTGGATATACGACAATCAGGAAAAGGGATTGGTTAAAAATGTTTCAAAAGAACTTGCTGAAACTCCCTATTCAAAGAAGATTAATTTCATGAGTACACATCCTGAAAGCTATAACCGGTTAAAAAACAATGATGAAATGGTTGAAAAAATTGCTGAACAGGAAAATGAATTTAAAAACAGGAAGATGTATTTTATTCCTGAAGATAAAATTGAGGAGGTGGAAAACCTGCTAAAAGACGGTGATATAGCAGGAATAACAACAAATGTTGACGGACTTGATATTTCACATGTGGTCATCCTAAAGCGAAACGAAGACGGCAGAATTCATCTTTTACATGCTTCCTCGGCTGCCCATCAGGTTGTAATTTCAAATGAAACTCTTGAAGAATATTTAAAAAACAGCAAATCGGCCACGGGGATAATGGTTGCACGGCCACTTTAAGGTCCCGTTATAATTATGTTTAGAGTTGAACAGACTAAATCAACATGAAGAAAAGAACTGCATTACACGCAGGAATTGTCATACTGTTTCTGGTTTTAAGCGCCTGTAACAGCAAAAAAGAATCAACCGGAAAACCCAACATCGTTTACATTTTAGCTGACGATCTCGGCTACGGAGATGTATCGGCGCTTAATGCAGATTCAAAAATAAAAACACCACACATTGATAATCTGGTGGAAGAAGCCATGGTTTTTCGGGATGCACATTCAAATTCGTCAGTTTGCACTCCTACAAGATATGGAATTTTAACCGGACAATATGCATGGCGCAGCCGGATGAAAAAAGGAGTTTTGCTGGGATACAGCCCATCGTTGATTGAGGAAAATACAGCAACCATAGCCAAATTCCTGAAAGAAAATAACTATACTACTGCGTGTATTGGAAAATGGCATCTTGGAATTGATTTCAGACTGAAAGACGGCAGTTATCATTCCGGCGAGCCTGGAGTAGAATTCACACAGGAACTTAAGGCATTTAATGATGCTGATCAAATCGATTTTAGTCAGCCGGCAAATGGTGGCCCGAAAGGCGCAGGATTCGATTATTCCTATATTTTACCTGCATCTCTTGATTTTGAGCCTTACATGTACCTCGAAAACAATCTTGCAGTGGAAGCGCCCACCGATTCAACACCCGGAAGCGCACTCGATGCAGAAGTCTATGCTACCGGGCCATTCTGGAGACCAGGAAAAATGGCTCCTTCTTTTGAATTTACCGGAGTACTGCCAACTTTTACAAATAAGGCAATAGAATTCATTGCCGATCAGAAAAATGCGGAAAAACCGTTTTTTCTTTACTTTCCAATGAATGCCCCGCATACACCCTGGGTGCCCGACGAAAATTTCAAGGAAACATCGGAAGTTGACGAATATGGTGATTACGTGCAGGAAGTGGATAACCATATCGGTCGAATTCTTGAAACTTTAAAAAAAAATGGTTTGGAAAACAATACCATTGTTTTTTTTACCAGCGATAATGGTGCATACTGGAGACCGCAATTCATCGAAAAGTATAATCACCGTTCGAATTATACATTCCGCGGCATGAAAAGTGATGCATGGGAAGGTGGACATCATATTCCGTTTATGGTAAAATGGCCAGGAAAAATTGAAGCCGGTTCAATTTCAGTTCAAACCACATCACTTACTGATTTTTTTGCTACCGTACGTGATTTGCTTGATGCTCCTGAAAGTGGAAATCCACAGGATAGTTACTCATTGTTACCAATTCTTTTGGGAAAAAGAGATACAATAAACCGTACACCGGTTATCCATCATTCAGGTGACGGTAAATTTGCCATCCGGGAAGGTGACTGGAAATTGATTGAAGGACTTGGTTCCGGCGGATTTTCAGAACCAAAAAATCCAAAACCAGGCCCCGGGGATCCGGAAGGACAATTGTACAACCTAAAATCCGATCCACAGGAGAAGATTAATCTTTATTCATCAAATCCGGAAAAAGCAGAAGAATTGAAAACAATACTGAAGGAAATCAGGGGATATTAAAATCTCTTTTCAGCCTTCCTCTAAAGAAAAGAAAAAAAACAAACCTGCTGAAACGAACATGACAGACAATCACAAAAGAAAGTGAATAGCCACTCACAAGAATTTCGTGGATCAGTAAAGGAAGACATATTCTGATTTTATGTACTTTAGAAGTAAAAAACATTATCTGCATATATCCATATGAAAACAAAACTTATAATTTTTACAAGTGCATTTATCCTGACAGGAATATTTCAATCGTGCAGTGACAAAGTAAATAAAACAACAGATTTGCCAAATATTGTCTATTTGCTGGCAGACGATATGGGAATGGGCGATTTGGGATGTTACAATCCTGAATCGAAAATTCCAACTCCTGCAATGGATAAACTTGCTTCAGAAGGAATGTTATTTAACGATGCACATACCAATTCTTCAGTTTGTACACCAACGCGTTACGGGATTCTGACCGGAACCTACGCTTTCAGAACGCGCTTAAAATCGGGAGTGTTGTGGGGTAGTTCGCAGCCGCTCATCGATGAATCAACAAAAACTGTAGCACAACTACTGAAGGAAAATGGGTACAACACAGCATGTATAGGCAAATGGCACCTCGGACTTGGCTGGCAGACCAAAGAACCTGGAATTAAACTCACCGATAACTGGCAGGAAGACAATAAAAAAATCGACTTTTCTAAAGAAATATTGTTTGGCCCAAATGATGTCGGGTTTGATTATTTCTTTGGAATTACTGGTTCACTCGACATGCCGCCATACCTGTTTATTGAGAATAACGTTGCACAGGGTGTCCCAACCGAAATTACAAATGAAGGCGGCAGATCAGGGCTTACCGTTCCGGGGTTTAAAGCTAAAAATGTGATGCCCGAATTAACTCAGAAAGCAATTGATTTCATTCGGAAACAGGGAACCGCTCAGCCGTTCTTTCTCTACTTTCCGTTAACGGCTCCACATACTCCTGTTATTCCAAATGATTTATTCAGGGGAAAAAGCCGGGCCGGAAATTATGGTGATTTTATGGTAGAATGCGATGCAACTGTACACCGCATAATTGCTGCATTAAAAGAAACAGGTGTATATGACAACACACTGTTTATTCTTACTTCCGATAACGGAAGTTCGCCACATGGGTTTCCAATTGAACAGGAAATTGAATACGACCATATCACCAGCAATGGATTTAAAGGACGGAAGTCGCATTCATACGACGGAGGCCATCGGGTTGCATTCATTGCATCGTGGCCGGGGCATATCAAAGCCGGTTCTGTTTCTAACGAAGTGATTTGCTCTACTGATTTATTTGCAACAGTTGCCGATTTGACCGATTACAAACCGGCGCCAAATGAAGCACTCGACAGCTACAGCTTTCTGCCGGTTTTACTCGGCAAAAAATATATAAAACCACTTCGCGAGGCAACGATTCATCACTCGATCAATGGAGATTTTTCCATCCGAAAAGGAAAATGGAAATATATCGATGCAAAGGGACATGGCGGCTTTACTTTAATCAAGGAACAGGTTCCTCCGGATTCCATTCAACTATATAATCTGGAATCTGATTTCGCAGAAACAACAAATGTATTCCTTCAACATCCGGAAATTGTGGCAGAATTAAAAGCGCTTCTTGAAAAATATAAAACCCAGGGGTACAGCCGGTCGAAATAAAGTATTCTCCTAAACCGGCCATAAATTTGAAACATTCATATATACAAATCAGCTGTTGATTTACAGTGAATCAGGTGGAATTTTAACTAAAATGCCGGAAACAGTAAAAATTCAGGTTAATCTGACCAGGCCTGCTATCCAATAATAAGGTGCGATAAAATTAAATATCCATTTACCACGTATTTCAGATATACCAAAGACGTATTAAATTCGATAATTATCGAATTTAATACGTCTTTGGTATAGGGTTGATATTTGTTTGACATCAACTATAAGTGACATTGTGTACCTGGTTCCTTTGATTTTTGTTTAATTATCCTGAGTCTTTAAAAATGGAATCATTTGCCGGTAAATTATTTTTTACCTGCTAATTACAAATAAGATGAGATTATGAAAAACAAGTGTAAGGTAACCAACTGATTAATGTTGAATTATAAAAAAGCATGTTCAAAACTAATGCAATATATGGAATGAAAAGCCGGTAAATACCAGAGGTAAAAAAGCTTGCGGATATACAGGCATTTTTTCAGCACAATTTTTCAAGTGAAGCAGCCGCAAATATTTCAAGTGTCAATGGCGAGTATTTATTAGGGAATATTAAAATAAACAGTCTCCAAAACCGGAGAAGAAAAGTGAAGCCGGAGGTAAAAATCCTCAGGCAATTCAGCAGAAATTAGGCCGGCAAATGAGATCGGATCAATATTCCTTAACCAGCCCATTCCAGTTGGTTGTCTATACGGTAAATTATTTTTTTATTGTCGAGCAGCCATTTAACCACTTCCCTCATTTTTTCCTGGTCGCCGGTTAACTTAACCAGCAAACTTTCATACGAACATGGGGATTCCAGTATTTTTTTCACCTGCTTGCTCAACTGCTCAAATTCAAACGAACTCATTGCCAGACGGCTTTTTGATTTGCAAATATCGCAGGTTCCGCATGGCGGTGAATCGGTTTCCCCAAAATAACTGAGCAGCAAACGGCTCCGGCAGGTATCGGTACTTGTTGCATAATTTATTACAGCTTCAATCCGATTAATGAAATCGTTTTTCCGCAAATCGTAGTTTTCCTTCGAGATTTTCAACCTGTCCACATGAATCCGCTCCTTGCCAAAATAAATGTAAGGAGTGTTGTTCCTGGGAACATAATCGATAATCCCCGATTTCCGCAGATGTTTAAGAAAGTTGTACACGGTTTCCTGATCGATACCTGCACGTTTTGCCAGCAATTCTTCATCGATATAAACATATCCGTTGAACAATCCGGTATATGAACGTAAAACAAGTTTTACAAAATCATCAAAATCAGCATTTGCCACCTGAAATTTATACAAATCGTCGCGGGAAACAGTAAAATAAACCCGCGACGGACTTTCTACTTCTTCAGTAAATTCAAGATAACCCTGACGTTGTAAAATCTTCAGGCTGTTGTACACCATGGCCTGCTGAAATTTAAAAGCCTGCGCAAAACTTTGAAGGCTGAATTCAAAAACCTGTCCTTTTCCAAAACCTTCGGCAATTTGGAGGTAATTGCACAGCGCATTATAAATCCGTTTGATATTTGAAACCTCAGGAAATGCGACCAAAACATGTTTTTTCAGTTTTGTTTTATCTGCATTGTTAAACAGCAAAACGGCGGCAGCTTTTTTGCCGTCGCGACCTGCCCTGCCCGCTTCCTGAAAATAGGCTTCCAGTGAATCGGGTGGATCGACATGAATAACATACCGCACATCCGCTTTATCGATTCCCATTCCAAAAGCATTTGTAGAAACAATAACTTTTGTTTTCCCTGCAAGCCAGCGGTCTTGTTTTTCGCTGCGAATATGGTTACTCAATCCTGCATGATAAAAATCTGCAGAAATTCCATTTTTCCGCAGTAAATCGCTGATTTCACGCGTTCCTTTACGGCTCCGCACATAAATTACCCCCGATCCTTTAAACTGTTTGAGCGTATCGGTTAAATATCCTGTCTTATTTTCGAGATGCCTTACCATATAAGTCAGGTTTTCGCGCTGAAATGAGATTTGCCGGACATGTTTTTTCTTAAAACCAAGTTTTTCCTGGATATCGACGGCAACCTGTGGAGTTGCAGTGGCAGTTAACGCAAGGAATCTTACATCAGGTAAAATTTCACGAATCTGAATTATATTCAGGTAGCTTGGACGGAAATCATATCCCCACTGCGAAATGCAGTGTGCCTCATCAATGGTTACAAGGTTCACTTTCATTTGCGATAACCTTTCCCTGAAGTTTTCCGAATTTAAACGTTCGGGCGAAACATAGAGAAATTTGTAATCGCCCCAGACTGCATTGTCAAGTGTTATTTTTATTTCACGGGGCGACATTCCGCTATGAATTTTCAACGCTTTTATTCCTTTCCGGTTCAGGTTTTCCACCTGGTCTTTCATCAGTGCAATCAGCGGAGTAATCACAATACAGATTCCATCTTCGGATAGAGAATAGACCTGGAAAGTAACTGATTTTCCACCCCCGGTTGGCATAAGTCCGAGTGTATCTTTACCGGCAGCCACCGATTCAATGATATCGAGCTGTAATTCGCGAAAATCGGGATAGCCCCAGTAACGCGTCAGTATTTGCCTGAAATCCTTCATTCATACAAATTAAGAAATGATTTTGGGGTTTAACAATTTTTATTATTCAAAACGGCGGCAATCCTCAAAAATGATAAGGGTATAACCTTATTTTTTGTAGTTTTGCGCTTTATTAAAATTTTAAAATTGAAGCCCATGTCGTTTCTTGATGAAAAAGTTGAATTTGTTGGTTTAACATTTGACGATGTTCTGCTATTACCTTCATATTCAGAAATTTTGCCACGCGATGTCGTTCTAACATCCAGGTTCACCCGTTCGATAACCATTAATACGCCAATTGTAACGGCTGCAATGGATACAGTAACCGAGCACAAAATGGCTATTGCCATCGCCCGCGAAGGCGGAATTGGTGTGATTCATAAAAACATGGATATTGAAGATCAGGCACACCAGGTAACAACAGTAAAAAGGGCTGAAAATGGAATGATTTACGACCCGGTAACCATCACACAGGAGAAGAAAGTAGCTGATGCTCTTGGAATCATGGCACAGTTTAAAATTGGCGGAATTCCTGTCGTAGACGGACAGGGACATTTGGTTGGAATTGTTACCAACCGCGATTTACGTTTCGAAAAAGATATGACCCGCCCCATTTATGAAGTGATGACAAAAGAAAACCTTGTGTCAACCACTGAGTCCACCAATCTTGAGAAAGCAGCAGAAATCCTTCAGCATTATAAAATTGAAAAGCTGCCTGTTGTAGATAAAAACAACAAGCTTATCGGGTTGGTTACTTACAAAGACATTACAAAAGCAAAAGATAAGCCATTTGCCTGTAAAGATGAAAAGGGCCGTTTACGGGTTGCTGCCGGAATAGGAATTGCAGGCGACACCATGGAACGGGTTGATGAATTGGTAAGAGCACAGGTGGATGCGCTGGTTATTGATACAGCTCACGGACATTCGCGCGGTGTAATTGAAATGCTAAAAAAAATCAAGGCAAAATATCCTGAAAAAGATATTGTTGCCGGAAACATTGGAACAGCTGAAGCAGCAATTGATTTGGTGAAAGCCGGCGCCGATGCTGTAAAAGTTGGTATCGGACCAGGTTCAATTTGTACAACACGTATTATTGCCGGGGTTGGAATTCCTCAGTTATCTGCCATTTACAGCGTTTCAAAAGCCATTAAAGGTTCCGACGTCCCAATTATTGCTGACGGTGGATTACGTTATTCGGGAGACATCGTGAAAGCCATTGCAGCTGGTGCTCATTCAGTAATGGCTGGCGGATTGTTTGCCGGTGTGGAAGAATCACCCGGTGAAACAATTTTATACCAGGGCCGGAAATTTAAATCATATCGTGGAATGGGCTCCATCGAAGCCATGCAAAAAGGTTCGAAAGACAGGTATTTTCAGGATATGGAAGAAGATATTAAAAAACTGGTTCCCGAAGGAATTGCAGCGCGTGTACCTTTTAAAGGATCATTATACGAAGTGCTTTACCAGTTAACCGGTGGATTACGCGCTGGAATGGGTTATTGCGGAGCTTCGAATATTGAAAAACTTCAGAAGGCAAAATTCACTAAAATTACTTCTGCCGGAGTTCAGGAAAGTCATCCGCATGATGTATCAATTACCCGCGAAGCACCTAATTACAGCAGCCGTTAATTAAAACTAATTCCCAAATCAATTTGAAAATAATAAAAACAGCTGATTAAAGTTTTAAAGCAAGTTGTATGTGACAACAAACTTAAAAAGTTATGAAACAAATAATTATATTATTCACTGTTTTAATGTGTTCAGTTCTTTATGTTTCAGGTCAAAAAGAAGAAATTCTGCTGACTATCGGTGATACAAAAATAAGTAAAGCTGAATTTGAGCGTATTTACAAAAAGAACAACGACAACCTCTATAACGATTCGGACAGAAAAACGCCAAAAGAATATCTCGAGCTGTTTATCAATTACAAGTTGAAGGTGATTGAGGCAACCCGCCTGAAAATGGATACAAACAAGGTTTTCAGGGATGAACTGGCTGGTTACCGGGCAGAACTGGCTGCACCTTATCTGACCGATATAAAATACAATGAAGAACAGGTGGAAAAGCTCTATGAGCGAATGACAAAAGAGATAAACGCCAGCCATATTTTATTGCGAATCAACCAGGGTGCAACATCGCAGGAAGCGCGGGCAGTTTTGGACAAAATTCAGAAAATCAGGGAGGAAATACTTGCCGGAAAAGATTTCAATAAAGCAGCTGAAGAATATTCAGAAGATCCTTCCGCAAAAATGAATGGTGGAAATTTAGGTTATTTCACAGCTTTCCAAATGGTTGGTCCGTTTGAAGATGCAGCTTTTAATTTAAAGGCAGGCGAAGTTTCCCAACCTGTACGTACTTCTTTTGGTTACCACCTGATTAAAGTTCATGATATTCGCGAAAATCAGGGAGAACTTAAAGTAGCTCACATCATGAAAATGTTTCCGCAGGGAATAAATGCAGCCGGTAAAAAGAAATTTAAAGCAGAAATCGATTCAATTTACAAAATGCTTCTTAACGGGGCCGATTTTGCAGAGATGGCTCAGAAGGTTTCTGATGATAAACGTTCAGCGGTTCAGGGTGGCGAAATGCCATGGTTTTCAGCCGGACGCATGATTCCTGAATTTGCAGAACCTGCATTCGCCATTGAAAATGCAGGTGAAATTACCGAACCCATAGAAACTCAGTTTGGCTACCATATTATCAAAAAACTTGACCAGCGGACAATTCCTGATTTTGAAACTGCCAAACCCGACATAGAAAAAAGGATAAAAAATGATCCAACCCGCAGCATTTCGAGTAAACGAATATTTATTGAAAAATTAAAAAATGAATATGGGTTCAGTGAAAATGATGAAAACTTATCAGCCTTAAAAGATAAAAATATAGGAGATAAAACGGACAACAACGTACTTTTCACCCTGGGAAATGCTGATTATTCTATGGACGGGTTCAATAAATATCTTCAGGATGAAAACATTACGTCAGGAAATTATCTTATCAATTACGATAATTGGGTTGAAACAGAAATTACAAAGTTCGAAGATTCAAGATTGGAAACAAAATATCCTGAATTCAGATATCTGATTCAGGAATACCATGACGGAATTCTTCTTTTTAACATTATGGAAGAAAAAATATGGAATTTTGCAGCACAGGACACTGCCGGACTTGAACAATATTACGCGAAAAATAAAAACAAATTTAACTGGGAAGAACGTTTTGAAGGAAGTGTAATAACTTGTGAAAATGTAGAAGTACGTGAAGAAGCTGAAAAATATTTTGCCGCTGATATGACAAACGAGGAAATTCTGGATATGTTGAATCAGGATAAAAAAAAGATAGAAATTATAACCGGCGCCTGGGAAAAAGAAAGTAATCCTGTAGTTGATTATTATGTGTGGAATGGACAGGAACCTGAAAATTTCGATCAGGAACTTACATTCATTCGCGGTGACAAAATTGCACCCGAATCAAAAACACTTGAAGAGGCCCGTGGTTTGTACATTTCGGAATACCAGAATTACCTTGAACAAGAGTGGTTAAAGAATCTTCATAAAAAGTATAAAATCAAGGTAAATAAAAAGTTGTTGAAAACAATTCCGAATGTCTGATAATCTTTTTAAATATGTTATCCTGGCAGTGGTACTTTTAGTTTCAGGCTGCGTACAAAAAGAAAAGGTAACCGAAGACGTTGTGGCTCAATCGGGCCAGAAAAAACTTCTCGCGACCGATGTTGCGGAAGTAATTCCGGATGACATATCCAGAGAAGATAGTTTGGCTATGGCCGAAGATTATATAAATAAATGGATTAAGCGGCAGTTGCTGGTTCAAAAAGCGGAAGCAAATTTATCTGTTGATCAAAAAAACCTTACCCGCGAACTGGAAGAATACAGGAATTCACTGATTGTTTACCGGTATAAAAATGAGTTGATGAAGCAACGAATGGACACAACTGTTACAGAAGATCAGATTTCGGAATATTACCAGGCAAATACTGAAAATTTTAATCTGAACAGGAATATCGTAAAAGCCATTTTTATTAAAATTCCAAATGAATTTGCAAATCCTGAACAGCTGAAAGAGTGGTGTACCAATCCATCAGAAGAGGAAATAAATGAATTGCGTGATTATTGTTTGCAATATGCCAAGGGTTTTGATATTTTCACCGATCATTGGGTCGATTTTGAACTGGTGGCAAGTAATGTTCCGCAACAAATAGATAATCCGGAACGTTTTTTATCACAGAATAACCGGATTGAATACAAAGGTCCGGACTATTACTACCTGGTTTCAATACAGGATTACAAGTTGAAAAATGAGCTCGCTCCAGTTGAATTTGTTAGTGAAAACATCAGAAACCTTATTTTAAACCGCAGGAAAATTGAATTTCTGAAAGATGTGGAGAACAACGTATATACTGAGGGATTACGAAAGAATAAATTTAAAATTTACAAAAGGGATAACAAATGAAACACAATAAATTAAAAGCACTTTTACTGCTTCTGCTGTCAATTTTGGCAGTAAACAACAGCTTTTCGCAAGATAAGGTAGTAGACCAGATTGTGGCAGTTGTAGGCAGTAACATTGTATTAAAATCTGAAATTGAACGAATGTATATCGATCAGCAGGCACAGGGAATAACCTCAGACGGAGATATGAAATGTGAAATCCTTGAAAACTACCTTATCGATAAATTATTGGTGGCAGAAGCCGAACTTGATACATTAATTGAAGTAACTGACAGCCAGGTAAACCAACAAATGGATGGTCAGTTGCAAATGTATGTTTCACATTTCGGCTCGGAAAAAGCAGTGGAGAATTTTTTCGGAAAACCAATTGCAGCTATTAAAGCCGAAATGCAGGAAGCCATCCGAAACCAGATTCTCAGCTCAAGGATGAAAGAGAAAATCATTCAGGATGTAACGGTAACACCATCCGAAGTGCGATACTATTACAGGAACCTTGATGAAGATAAAATTCCGGTAATACCCACGCAATATGAATATGAGCAGATTACATTACGACCTGAAATTTCACTGGAAGAAGAAAACCGTGTAAAAGCACAGTTAAGGGAATTAAAAAACCGTATCGAAAACGGGTCCAGTTTTGCTGCCATGGCAGTAATTTATTCTGAGGGTCCATCAGCAAAAGATGGCGGTGAATTGGAGTACCTCGGGAGAGCCCAATTGGATCAGGCATATGCTGCCGCTGCATTCAACCTGAAAGGAGACAAAATTTCGAATGTAGTAAAAAGTGAATTTGGCTATCACATCATTCAGCTTATTGATAAACAGGGCGACAAGGTTAAGACCCGGCATATTTTAATGCGTCCCAAAGTTTCGGTAGAAGCAAAAGAACAGGCTTTTAACCGGCTTGACAGCCTTGCAAATCTTATCCGGAAAGGTGATATTTCATTCGAAGATGCCGCAATGCGTTTCTCTTTTGATAAAAATACACGGAACAATGGCGGAACTGCAATTAATCCATCAACTTTATCTTCTAAATTTACTGTAGAAGAATTGGATCCCGATGTAAGCAAAGTACTTTCGAAACTTAAAATCAATGAAATATCTGATCCTTTTGAAACACTGGGTTCAGAAAGCAGACAAACTGTATTCAAAATTGTAAAACTTAAAGAAAAAATTGAAGGACATAAAGCCAACCTGCAAAATGATTACCAGCAACTGGCAGATTTGTACCTCGAAAATAAAAGAAAAGAAACGCTGGAAGAATGGATAAGATCGAAACAGTCAAATACATATATCCGCATAGACGATACTTATGCCAATTGTAATTTTAATTTTAGCCACTGGATAAAATAACTTATTCTGTTTCCGAAAATCTGATAAACACAAGAAAATGAATTTTAAAAACGATGTGGAAGCCCTTGATGCATTGCGCAACAAGTTCGAAGTACTAAAAAAGGAAATAACCAAGGTAATATATGGCCAGGATGAAATCATTACACAGGTTTTAATTTCGCTGTTCAGCCGTGGACACGTGCTACTCGTTGGTGTTCCGGGACTGGCAAAAACATTGCTGGTTACTTCCATTGCAAAAATTCTGGGGCTGAAATACAACCGCATTCAGTTTACTCCCGATTTAATGCCTTCAGATATAATTGGAACAGAAATTCTGGATAAGGAACGGCAGTTCAAATTTATTCAGGGACCGCTTTTTGCCAATATTATTCTTGCCGATGAGATTAACCGGACACCGCCCAAAACTCAGTCGGCACTGCTCGAAGCCATGCAGGAGAGGGCTATTACTGCTGCCGGTCAGCGTTTCGAACTGGATAGCCCGTTCTTTGTTTTAGCCACTCAAAATCCTATTGAGCAGGAAGGAACTTATCCTTTGCCTGAAGCACAGCTCGACAGGTTTATGTTTTCAGTTTGGCTCGATTATCCCAAATTTGAGGACGAAATTACAATTGTTAAGAATACCACTTCCAACATGGTGTTCAATCTGGAACCTGTAATTTCGGGAAGCGAAATTATTTATTACCAGGACTTAATCCGTAAAGTACCGATTAACGATAATGTTTTAAATTATGCAGTTAAACTGGCTGCAAAAACAAGGCCGGGAAATGATTTGTCTGCTGAAATTTCGAACCAGTACCTTAAATGGGGAGCCGGACCGCGTGCGTCGCAATATCTTGTGGTTGGTGCAAAAACACATGCAGCACTTCACGGAAAATATTCTCCCGACATTGAAGATGTAAAAGCCATTGCACCTTCCATTTTAATGCACCGCATCATTAAAAACTACAAAGCCGAAGCTGAAAACATTTCGGTAAATGAAATCATTGAAAAACTGCTTTAATGTTTTTACTTCTCCTGAATAGCATCTTCCAGAATGGTCGCGTTAAAAAAACGGGAGTTGCTGTTCTGTTAATTCTTGTTGCTTTCTGCTCATTTTCGCAGGAAAAAAAAAGAATTGATGTGTTAAATGCTGATTATGCAGAGGCAGTTGAATCGAACAGCAATGCACAGCGGCTCGTGGGAAATGTTAAAATTCAGCATAAAGATATCTTAATGTGGTGCGACACAGCTTATACATACACCGGCACCAATAAAGTGGATGCAATGGGCGATGTTCATATCGTGCAGGGGGACACACTTGATTTATATGCCCAAAAAGTATTCTACAATGGTGATATCAGCTTTGCACAGGCAAGCAACAATGTGCGGCTTATAAATAAGTCAACCACACTTTATTCCGACACTGTTGATTACGATCTTGCGGCTAACATCGGTTATTACGATGATTTTGGCAAAATTATTGACAGCACAAATACTCTTACCAGTATCATTGGCAAATATTTTATCGATCAGGATTTGGTTCATTTTTATAAAAATGTGGAAGCATTTAATGAAAATTACACACTCCGAAGCGATACATTGATTTACAATACCGAAACCGGCAGAATGTTTATTACTGGCCCTACTACAATTAAAGATTCGTCGAATACGATTTATGCTGAAGATGGCTGGTATGATACAAAAACCGGCGAAGCAGAATTGCTTAAAAATCCACTGGTGTACAATGAAAAACAGGAGCTAAAAGCAAACTACATTAAATACAACGAAAACGAAGGAAATGGAAATGCTGTTGGAAATGTAAAAATGCATGATTATGAAAATAAAACAATAGTTACCGGAAACAACGCTGTTTACAATGATATTAATGAAATTGCAACTGTCACTGATTCTGCGGTTTTTATGATGTATTCCGAAAAAGATACTCTGTTTCTACATGCCGATACTTTAAGAACAATTCCGGATACAGTTGATCACGAAAAACTAATTCTGGCTTATTACGGCGTTCGTTTTTACCGCTCCGACCTTCAGGGAGTTTGTGATTCCATGGTGTATTTTACAAAAGATTCTGTAGTACAGTTTTATTACGATCCGGTAATTTGGTCTGAAAACCATCAGCTTAGTGCGGATAAGATCGTGATGAAGCAAAATACGGACACGCCAGATGAAATGCAGCTTACCAACAACAGTTTTATCATATCAAAACAAGATTCGGGGCGGTTCGATCAAATAAAGGGAAAGGAAATGATTGGCTACATTGTAGAAAACAAACTGAAGAAAATCAACGTAGATGGAAATGGCCAGACATTATATTATGCACGCGAAAATGAAAATATAATAGGATTGAACAGGGCGGAAAGCAGTAAAATCGGCATCCAGTTTAAGGAAGGTGAGATTTTCAAAATTTCCTTCTTTAAAGCTCCTGAAGGGGTTCTAAAACCCCTCTTTGAGCTAACCGAAGAAGAGAAAAAACTGAGTGGTTTCGATTGGAAAGTTGAATTACGCCCTGTATCAAGGTACGATATTTTCCCTCGGAAGATACCACTCGATCTGCCAAAAGAAGAGAAAGTGCAAATCCTGCCTGAAAAATAATTCCAGGAATGTAATCCAGACCAGATATATCCGGACTAAATTATCTTAATATAAAGTTTTATAAATAAATTTCAGGTTTTGTTTTCATTTTAAAAAAATATTTTGATATTTGCAGCAAATCGTAAGTGAAACAATACAAAAATGAAATTAAATATCAACATCTCAATTCTTAGCCTACTTGGCATTATTCTTCTAATAAAGAAGAAATGAGAATGGTATGTTGTTAAAAGATATTTGGAAAAATAGAGCCATTCTCAAAAAGAGGA
The DNA here is from genome assembly GCA_963816685.1 of uncultured Prolixibacteraceae bacterium. GTDB lineage: Bacteria > Bacteroidota > Bacteroidia > Bacteroidales > Prolixibacteraceae > CAVYUC01. The sequence goes on from CAWFMB010000028.1 coordinate 286,197, forward strand.
TGGCTTTTTTCATGTAGATAAATTAAATAATAAACAAAATGAGTGACAGACTTTACATTTTCGACACAACGTTGCGGGACGGTGAACAGGTTCCGGGTTGTCAGTTGAACACGGTTGAAAAGATTGAAGTCGCCAAAGCTTTGCAGGACCTGGGAGTTGACGTGATTGAAGCGGGATTCCCTATTTCCAGCCCTGGTGATTTTGAATCGGTAGTGGAGATTTCAAAAGCGGTTACATGGCCAACCATTTGTGCCTTAACCCGCGCAGTTCAGAAAGATATTGATGTTGCCGCCGAATCGCTAAAATATGCAAAAAAAGGGCGTATCCATACCGGAATCGGCACATCTGATTTTCACATCTACCACAAACTAAATTCAAATCCCGAAGCCATACTTGAACGGGCCGTTGAAGCTGTGAAGTATGCTAAAAAATATGTTGAAGATGTGGAGTTTTATGCTGAAGATGCAGGAAGAACAAACAATGAATACCTTGCAAAGGTAATAGAAGCCGTAATTAAGGCAGGCGCAACGGTTGTTAATATCCCCGATACCACAGGATATACACTTCCGTATGAATTTGGTGAGAAAATAAAATATCTTGTGGATAATGTAAAAGGAATTCAGAATGCAGTTATCTCCACGCACTGCCATAATGATTTGGGAATGGCAACGGCAAATACAATTTCAGGAATAATGAACGGAGCACGTCAGGCCGAAGTTACCATTAATGGAATTGGCGAACGGGCCGGCAACACATCACTGGAAGAAGTGGTTATGATTTTAAAAAGCCGCTATAAAGTGCTGGATATTGAAACCGGAGTAAACACTAAAAATATATATCGGACAAGCCGGTTGGTTTCTACCTTAATGAATATGCCGGTTCAGCCAAATAAGGCAGTTGTTGGCCGAAATGCATTTGCACATTCTTCGGGAATTCACCAGGATGGAGTTTTGAAAAACAGGGAAAATTATGAAATCATGGATCCAACAGATGTTGGAATCAATGAATCTGCAATTTTACTGACAGCCCGCAGCGGACGTGCAGCGTTGAAACACCGGCTCGAACTCCTGGGCTTTGAACTGGACAAGGAAAAACTGGAAAAAGTTTACGATGAATTCCTGAAACTTGCAGATAAGAAAAAAGATATCCGTGACGATGATATCGCTTTGCTGGTTGGCGATGCTACCCGTCAGGAACGTCGTATTAAACTTGATTTCCTGCAGGTGGTTACCGGCAAAAATCTGATGCCGATGGCTACTGTCAGGCTGGATATTTCAGGCGAAAAGTTCGACGCCACTTCTTCGGGAAACGGGCCGGTTGATGCCGCAATTAAAGCAGTGAAACAAATCATTCACAGGCAGGTTTTTATTGAAGAATTTCTGGTGCAGGCAATTACACGAGGTAGTGATGATATTGGAAAAGTGCACATGCAAATCGATTTCGAAGACAGCATTTATCATGGTTTTGGAGCAAATACGGATATAATCACTGCTTCGGTGGAAGCATTCCTGGATGCAATCAACAAAATTCCTGTCGCAATCAATTAATTGTAAAACTTATCGTTTTAATTGTAATCAAAAATATTAAATGGAAGCAAAAACATTATTCGATAAAATATGGGATGCCCACGTGGTGAAAAAAATTGAAAGTGGACCCAGTGTCTTGTACATCGACCGGCACCTGATTCATGAGGTAACTAGCCCTGTTGCATTTCTCGGTTTGAAGAACCGTGGACTGAAAGTGTTCCGACCGGAAAAAACAACAGCAACACCCGACCATAATGTTCCGACAGAAAATCAACACCTGTCAATCATTGATGAATTATCACGGCATCAGGTGGAAATGCTCAAAACCAATTGTGCAGAACATGGAATCAAATATCATGATTTACAATCGGAAGGTCATGGAATTGTGCATATTATTGGCCCCGAAATGGGACTCACCCAACCGGGAATGACCATAGTTTGCGGTGACAGCCACACTTCAACCCACGGAGCGTTTGGCGCCATTGCTTTCGGCATCGGCACAAGCGAAGTGGAAATGGTTCTGGCAAGCCAGTGCATTATGCAGCCTAAACCCAAAAAGATGCGTATTACTGTAAATGGCAAACTGGGAAAAGGAGTTACGGCAAAAGATATTGCATTGTTCATTATATCGCAGATTTCAACAAGCGGTGGCACAGGCCATTTCATTGAATATGCAGGATCGGCAATCACCAGTCTGAGTATGGAAGGCCGGATGACACTTTGTAATTTGAGTATTGAATGTGGCGCACGCGGAGGGATGATTGCACCGGATGAAACCACTTTTGCATACATTAAAGGACGCGAATTTGCACCGAAAGGAAACGACTGGAATGATGCTGTTGCTGTCTGGAAAAGGCTAAAGTCAGATGAAGGTGCAAAATTTGATACTGAATATGTGTATGACGCTGCAGATATCGAGCCGATGATTACTTACGGAACAAATCCGGGAATGGGAATTGGAATTTCAAAAACGATTCCATCGGTTAACGGAATGGAAGGAAGTGATAAAAAGACGTTCGAAAAATCACTTGCATACATGGGCTATTCAGCAGGTGAATCCATGAAAGGGAAACCTGTTGATTATGTTTTCCTGGGAAGTTGTACCAACGGCAGAATAGAAGATTTCAGAGCTTTTACTGATTTTGTGAAGGGGAAGAAAAAAGCTTCGAATGTAAATGCCTGGCTGGTCCCGGGATCCAAAAAAGTGGAGAATCAGATAATCGCAGAAGGATTGGTTGAAATTTTGGAAGAAGCAGGCTTTAAACTCCGTCAACCCGGTTGTTCGGCTTGTCTGGCAATGAACGATGATAAAATTCCTGAAGGGAAATATGCGGTTTCAACATCCAACCGGAATTTTGAAGGACGTCAGGGACCGGGAGCAAGAACATTGCTTGCCAGTCCGCTTACGGCAGCCGCTGCAGCAGTTACCGGTGTAATTACCGACCCCAGGGAACTAATGTAAGAGCCCCCTATCCCCCAAAGGGGGAACAAAAAATTAAAAAATGAATTATAAACTTTTTAAATAAATGCCTTAATCACCTCCCTTTGGGGGAGGTCGGGAGGGGCGATTACTGATTATGGCTTACGATAAATTCAATAAAATAACTTCGACGGCGGTGCCGCTGCCTGTCGAAAATGTAGATACCGACCAAATAATTCCGGCACGATTTCTAAAAGCTGTCGAACGCAAAGGATTTGGTGACAATCTTTTCCGCGACTGGCGGTACAACAAAGATGGAAGCCCGAAAGCTGATTTCCCGTTGAACAATTCAACTTATTCAGGAAAAATTTTAGTGGGAGGCAAAAACTTTGGAAGCGGTTCAAGTCGTGAACATGCCGCATGGGCAATTTACGATTATGGTTTCCGGGTAGTAGTTTCAAGCTTTTTTGCCGATATATTCAAAGGCAATGCGTTGAACAACGGCCTGCTGCCTGTTGTTGTATCTCCTGGATTCCTTCAGAAAATATTTAATGAAATTGATAAAAACCCGGATACAAAGTTTAAAGTTGATCTGGAAAAACAAACATTTACAATCTCAGCTACCGAAGAATCAGAAGTGTTTGAAATAAATCCGTATAAAAAACATTGTTTGCAAAACGGACTCGATGATATCGATTTTCTGGTAGATATGAAGGATGAAATAGAATCGTTTGAAGTCTCCTGAATCCTCTTAAAGAGGATTTGCTAAATGGATAAAAATAAAAATTTAAAAGAAAGCCTGCTCTTCTTTTTACCTGATGGTGGGAGATTTGAAAGGCTACAGAATAAAAATGACAGGCAGAACAATTGAAATATCAGGAAAGCACCTGACCATAATGGACACTACTCTTCGCGACGGCGAACAAACTTCAGGAGTTTCGTTCAGCGAAGGGGAAAAACTAAGTGTAGCAAAAGTATTGTTGGAAGATGTTAGAGTTGACCGCATTGAAATTGCATCGGCAAGAGTGTCCGAAGGTGAATTTAAAGGTGCAACAAGGGTTTTAAAATGGGCCGCTGAAAAAGGGTTTCTGGATAAAATTGAAATTCTTGGATTTGTTGACGGTAACATTTCCCTGCAGTGGATTGCCAATGCCGGGGGAAAAGTAATTAACCTGCTGTGTAAAGGCTCATATAAACACGTTACGGAACAATTGCGAAAGACACCTGAAGAACATGTTTCCGATATAAAAAAAGTACTGGCCAATGCCAAAGAAATGGGTATTAAGGTAAATATTTATCTGGAAGACTGGTCGAACGGAATGCGCAATTCGAAGGATTATGTTCACTTTATGGTTTCGCAACTGAAAGATGAAAATATTGAGCGGATGATGCTGCCCGATACACTTGGAATTCTTGACCCGGATGAAACCTATGATTTTTGCAGGGATATGATAGAATCATTTCCGGATGTGGATTTTGATTTTCATGCCCACAATGACTATGATCTTGCCATTGCCAATGTATTTCATGCAATAAAAGCAGGGATTCGTTGTGTTCACACTACTGTAAACGGACTGGGTGAACGTGCGGGAAACGCGCCATTATCCAGTGTAATTGCTACCATCAAGGATCACCTGAAAATGGAAACGAATGTGAATGAAACACAACTGAACAAAGTTTCGCGACTGGTAGAATCGTTTTCGGGAATTCGGATCCCAACCAATAAACCATTGATCGGCGAATTCGTTTTCACGCAGTGCAGTGGTATCCATGCCGACGGAGATAGCAAGAACAACCTCTATTTTAACGAACTGCTGCCGGAACGTTTTGGTCGAATCCGTGAATATGCCCTTGGTAAAACCTCAGGAAAAGCAAACATTAAAAAAAACCTGAAGGATTTGGGAATCGAACTCGATGCCGATTCGCTTAAAAAGGTAACGCAGCGCATTATAGAACTGGCCGATGAAAAAGAGACCATTACAAACGAAGATTTACCCTATATCGTTTCAGATGTGCTAAACAACGATATCGTGGAACAAAAAATTAAGGTACTCAACTTTTCGGTTAATCATACGATGGGATTACGTCCGGTAGCCAATGTTTCACTGGAAATTGAGGGTAAAATTTACGAAGAATTCAGCGATGGTGACGGCCAGTACGACGCATTTATGAAAGCATTGCGTAAAATTTACAAACGCCTCAAAAAATCGTTTCCAAAACTGGTGGATTATGTGGTAACAATTCCGCCGGGAGGTCGAACCGATGCCCTTGTGGAAACTGTTATAACCTGGAAGGATACGCGGGAATTCAAAACAAAAGGTCTTGATCCCGATCAGAATGCCGCAGCTATTAAAGCCACTATAAAAATGCTGAACATCATTGAAAATGAATTTAAACCCGGGTTACTCGATAAAGTATTAAAAAGTATGGCTTAAATTTTTTAATTTTGTTTAAATGCATTAGTTATGAACTACCTTGAAAGAATAACAATTCATCCCTCAGTTTGCCACGGAAAACCCTGCATACGCGGAATGAGGTGGCCTGTGGAAGTTATTATAGACTTACTGGGTTCAGGAATGACGACAGAAGAAATTTTACAGGATCATCCCGAACTGGAAAAAGAAGATATACTTGCCAGTCTGCATTATGCAAAACTTAATTTATCGGGAAAACCAATAAAAGATGTTGCATAATGCAGTTCCTTTGCGATGTTCACATCTCTTTTAAAACTGTCAACCATTTGAATTCTTTGGGGTTCAAAGCTGTTCATGTAAATAATATATTAAATAAATGGTTCACAACTGATAATGAAATCTGTGAATTTGCAGACGAAAACAATCTGATTGTTATTACTAAAGATTCAGATTTTCGTGATAGCTTTTACATTAAAAAGTCTCCCAAAAAACTTATAAAAATCAATCTCGGGAATTGCTCAAACGGTGAGTTAAATCAAATTCTTTCCAACAATATCAAAAATTTTGAAAAGCTTTCTTCTTTTGAATATTTCATTGTTGAGATTGATAAAACTAAAATTCAGTTTAATATCCAGTAATAAAAATTTTCATCAATGAAACTAAACATTGCAGTACTTCCGGGCGACGGAATTGGGCCCGAAATCGTTGAACAGGCCATGAAAACAGTAAAAGCCGTAGCCAAAAAATTTAATCATGAACTTACTTACGAATACGGTTTAACAGGCGCCACAGCCATCGACAAGATCGGTGACCCCTACCCTCCCGAAACACATGAATTGTGCATGAAATCGGATGCCGTTTTGTTTGGCGCCATTGGCGATCCAAAGTTCGACAATAATCCCAAAGCACCGGTGCGGCCTGAACAGGGACTGCTCGCTATGCGCAAAAAATTGGGGCTCTTTGCCAATATCCGTCCGGTGGAAACTTTTGAATCACTTTTGCACAAATCGCCACTGCGCCGCGAATTGGTGGAAGGCGCCGATTTTGTGTGTATCCGTGAACTGACCGGAGGAATTTATTTTGGTGAAAAAGGCCGCAAGGATAATGGGAATACAGCTTTCGATACCAACACCTACACCCGCGAAGAAATTGAACGCATTTTAAAACTGGGATATGAATTTGCCGCCAAACGAAATAAAAAACTTACAGTGGTGGATAAAGCCAACGTATTGGAAACTTCACGTTTGTGGCGTGAAGTAGCCCAGGAAATGGCACCCAATTATCCCGACATTAAAACTGAATACATGTTTGTGGATAATGCTGCCATGCAAATCATACAATGGCCCAAAAATTTTGATGTAATGGTAACGGAAAACATGTTTGGCGACATTTTAACCGACGAAGCCAGTGTCATCACTGGTTCACTGGGGTTGCTGCCCTCTGCGTCCATTGGTATACACACCTCGGTTTTTGAGCCCATTCATGGTTCTTATCCGCAGGCAGCCGGAAAAAATATTGCCAACCCGATTGCCACCATCCTTTCGGCAGCCATGATGTTTGAGTATGCTTTCAATTTAAAGGACGAAGGACAAATTATCCGCGATGCAGTTGCTGCATCCATAGAAAAAGGATACGTTACTATCGACATTGCTGAAGGAAAATCCTATAAAACATCGGAAGTTGGTGATTGGATTGCCGGCTGGATTGAAAAAGAATAATTGGGAGATGCGGTTTCCAACCGCGTTATTCCTAGATAAATATCCGGTTTTAGAATATCAAACCTTCAAGGTTTTGGAAACCTTGAAGGTTTATTTTACTCCCAAATTATTTTTCAATATCCCGGTATTCGAACAACACATGGACAGGTTCCGGATCCACAAAATGCAGGTTGTTCATTACTGCTTCTACAGGCAATCCATCCGAATCGTATTCATACGAAATTTCAAATTCTGGAGGTAAAGTGCTTGATATTACACTGAAATATGAGGTATAAACCGGATTATTAACCTGTTTAATGTCGGGATGTTGTGTAAAAGTAAAACCATTTAAAAGATTTACTCCGCTTTTGGAGAAAGGATTAACTTTGGAATCGTACCGGAACTTAATTTCTACCAGTTTAAAATCAAAATCAGCATCGGCAGGATATGCATTTTTTTCAAGTGTATTTCCTCTCGAATCGTATTTGTAATTATTGTATTGCAATATTTCCCCTTCTTTCGAATAAACAACTCCCTGAACAATTTGTCCGTTTTTGTATTTATATTCCGTCTTGTTATTCCACTCATTATCATCCTGTGAGGATTTATAGTAAGTAGTCTGCATAATTAATTTTCCTGACCGGTTATAGGTGTAAGTCGTGCTGAAATCCCCAACTGTTTTTTCCACAATATCTCCTTTTTCATTATAGACATACGATTCAGTTGTTATTTGCGACTCCGGTGAAATATTTTTTACCTCAATCAACCGGTTTAAATTGTCATATTTAAGTTCAGTCCTGTATTCAAATCTGGAATCAGTTCTGGTTACTGCAACCAGAAGTTTATTTAATTCAGGATACTCATAGATAAATTCATCTTTTTTGCAGGAAAACAAAAGAAACAGGAACAGAAGTAAAACCGGCAGTTTCATAGAATCTAAATTTAATATTCAGATTAGGTTTGCAATTAAAAAGTTGCGTCCATTCTTTTTTAAAAGAACATTTTATTTCTTTTCATGCTTTAAACCAGCACACTTTCCATCTCCATTGGCAGAGTAAATGAAAATGTACTGCCCTCATTTATTTGACTGGTTACAAATAATTGTCCACCCTGCAATTCAACAAATTCTCTGCACAAAATCAATCCCAGGCCGGTTCCTTTTTCATTGGCAGTACCGCTTGTTGAATGCGTTTTATCCAGGGAAAAAAGTGATTTTAATCCCTCCGAACTGATTCCTATTCCGTTATCTGAAATGCTGATTTTCAAATATTGTCTGTCATCGATAATAACTTCTTCCGCACCAATATTAATACTTCCCCCTTTGGGGGTAAATTTAACTGCATTCGACAATAAGTTACGTAAAACCGATTCGGTCATGTTCCTGTCGGCCCTGATAATTAAGTCGGGTGGTAATTCATTTTCCAGCAGAATATTTTTTTCGCTGGCAAGGTTTTCAAAAATGGGAACAATCCGTCCAAATATCTCGTTGATATTTACTTCCTGTCTGTTTACACTAATTTTTCCGGATTGCGATTTCGACCATTCCAGTAAATTATCAAGTAAACGGTATAAATTATCTGAGGATTGCTGTAAACCGGCAAGCATCTCTTTCAGTGTTGACTGATAAAGATTTTCAAAGTCCATTACAATCAAGTCGATAAGTGACTTTTGGCCGGCAACAGGATTACGCAAATCATGGGCAATTACCGAGAAAAATTTATCTTTCATTTCATTCAACTCTTTCAACTGCTTTTCCGATTGTTTAAGCTGTTCTTCTTTTTTCTTCTTTTCGGTGATATCATAAGCATTTATAATCACCCTGTTTTGATTTTTGAAACTGACTCTTGCTGAAAACCAGAAGGCCTCCCCCTCAATCGCCAGCGGATATTCTATAACAAACAGTTTTTTTGTTTTCAAACATTTCTGTACAGTTTTGTAAAATTTTTCAGCCAGCTGTTTATCAAACACATCATAAAAATTTTTCCCAATAAGGGTTTCTTTTGGCTCAACAAGTAAGTTTTGATTTTCAGAAGCTACTTTAATGTATTCCCCGTTGCGATTTACTTCAATAACCAGGCTGTCAAGAGATGCAAAAATGGCTTTTAACTCCCTTTCATTTTGCCTGATTTTTAATACAGCTCTTAAAATCAGCCACAGAAGAAAACTGATAATAAATGAACTTACAAAAAGAATTGAAACCAGGCTCCTGTCCTGGTCGTGAAATTGCTTCCATCCCATTTCAGGAACTGCAGCGAGTATCCAGTTTCCGATAGGCAGTTCAATATTTATTTTTACAGGATTTTGATTGAAAATATCTGCATTTCCCCAAAAAACTTCACCGTTATCACCTGTTCCGTTGTATCCTTTCAAAGCATAAGCATATCCATTTCCCACTTCGGTCAAACTGGTTTCGTTAAACAGACTTTGCTTTTTAATAACAATATCAGTTACTCCCCAAAAAGGATTATCGGGTTTTGTTTTATCAAAAATCGGAGTATAACTTATAAATGCAACTCCACCTTCAACAAGTTCAACAGGGCCGGCTACAAATGTTTGACGGGTTTCTATTGTTTTTTCCACTATTTCGCGCCGTTCGGGATGTGCAAGCAAATCGAGGCCGATTGCCGCTTCGTGTCCCTCTGTAGGGTAAATCGCATTCAGGATGCAATTCCGCGATAAAGCCATCGAACTGATGATCGTATCATTACGAATATATTCCTTCGATAACTCGTAATATTCTTCATTTGAAATTCCGGGATTAAGCGCCACATAAGCTGCAACCCCGCGGGTATAAAAAATACGGGAGTAAAGTGCTTTTTCAAGTTTCGATTTTTTACCTATCATAACATCAAGCAATTGTGCCCGAATGTCTTTTTCCCACTGCCCTTGCCTGTACCCGGTGAACGCAACAGCCGCCGAAACCAGCAACAAAAAAACCAATGCTGCAATTAAAAATGGTTGAAAATTACGCACAGATAACGACTTTTTTTCCATCAAGCTTAATTTAGGTTCCCGTAAATTTTATGCGGCATAAATATAATGAATTAGTGGATTAATCAAATGACAATATAAGCTTTAGGTTTTTTTACTTCCGAACCAAAGTTAAAATTATGTTTGTGAAATATGTAGAATTTTAATATTTTAGTCACCACATAAACAAATACTCATCATCTTTTAACCTATAAAATCCCGTAAAATGGCATTAACAGAAAGTAAAATGCGTGATTTCATTAAACAGATAATTATTCTAAGCGAAGACAATGCACAGGAATTAATAAACAATGGATACAATCCGGAAGAAAGACTTGGAGCATTAAAAACCAAATCACAAAACGTCTATCAAACGGAAATGCGTCAGACAATGGCCAGGGTTGAATTAAAAAATGCCACAAAAGAATCGAGAGAAGCCCTTACATCTGCTTATACCGATGCCTCCGCATTTGTTGAAATACTGACAGGTATCCTTGGTAAAAGACATTCGCTGATTCTTCAAATCAGAAAAATGAGGTTTTAACAACCTGTTCCTGTCCACAGGCTAAATGTTTTGGAGCCGGATGGATATTCATTATTGCAGCAAAAAGATTCAGTATTGAATTTCATAAATTCAACATTGCCAATTAGATATTCAACTTTACCGTAAGGAAATTCAGTATTGAATTCAACAGATTAAATAATGAATATTAAAAATTCTAAATTGAAGATTTAAAATTCACTGTTGCCGAAAAGATATTCAATGTTGTCGCAAGGAAATTCACAGTTGAATTCAACAGATTCAATATTGAATATTGTAAATTCAACAGTGAATATTAATCCGGCTACATGTTACACAAATAAAATACCGCATCCATCAAAGGCTTTCATTAATTGCAGTCCAAATCATTCATTGAATTGGTAACATAATCCACCGTTAACTGATAACTTTCATTTTCTTCTTCACCCCAGTCACAGTCTTTATAAAGTGCCAGTTCATCCAGAACATCCTGGATTGCCTGTTTATAGCTGTTGCAGGTTGCAGGTGTTTGATTAAGTGCATACGCAATACCCGCATTTGTCATAGCGATGGATTTTTCGTAATAGGCAGCATACCAGTTGGAAGAACAGATATCATCATCGTCCACTGTCATCTGAATTTCATCCGGATCAAGTCCTGAATTTTCGAATGCGGGTTTAATTATTACCGTAGCATTATTATCACCCATTGTCAAACCGACGTTCAGTTTTCCTTCGGCTGTTACTGCTTTATCCCTTTTCATATACAAATTACCCGTCCGGTACGCAATTTCAAAAGGTACACCATCTGCTTCAGTAAACCTTTCATAATTGGGTTGAAAAATAGTACTTAATGGTTGAAAATCGAAATCATACGAAACTGATCTTTCATATACAGTTGCATTAAGTTGATGCACGCTTCCGGGTTTACCGCTAAAGGCGGCTGGCGAAGTCCTGTTATACTCCAGAATACCAAATGAAACTTTATCATAATAAAATCGGGTTTCTTCTGCCGAAATATCAGACCCCCAGTAGTCGTGGGCCATGGTTATCGCTTTAGTCAGATTTTCTGCTTTGCTGAGAACATTTAAATTTTCGATTGTTTTAGAAAGGGTTTTCAGGAAATTGATTTCTTTTCCACCTTTGGCACAGTCATGAAGAATTCCTATCATGTTTTCAAATATTCCATATACCTGATCTGCTACAAATTTTTTAGTTACATCGTCTTTTAGGAAAACATTCACCAGAAAATCTTTTGTATTGGATGTGAAAAAGCTATACAATGAAGCCCCGCAATCGCCGATCAACATATTGGCAATATCCTGAGGAATAATTACCGCTACCAAATCAGCAATAAAATGATTTCTGTTGTATGTACTTACTTCATCGTGTAGTTTATCCGGATTATTCCCTTCATATTTTCCATTTGTTAGAGTAATCACATAATCCCCGTTGGTAGCAAACTTGAACGATTCGGGCGGCGTTTTAACAAAATTCTTAAATATTTTATTAAACCCCCATTCGATAGCCGAACCGAGAGACAAAATTACTTTTCGTGGCTGCAGTATCTTTGGTCCGTACACTACAGTATTGTCACTTACCCTTCGGATATCAAATCCCAGTGCAGCAAATAAAGGAATATCTTCGGGCCAGGTAATTTCTCCGTCCCGTTTAAAATCGAACTGAAAAGTACCGTCTAAAGTGAATTCTGCACTCTTGGTTTCTTCAAGCAAAAGTTGGGCGACAGTTGCCACACTTTCATTCAGAACCGAAACGAATACCGTATCCAGCACAGGAGAATTGTTGTTTTCCAATGCAACCAATATTTTGTTTTTCAGGGTTCCATAGTTTGAATCGTCCTGAATCAGTTCCATCAAATGAGCCTGTTGAAATTCCTGCAACCGGATATCGGGAAACAAATTGTAAAAAAACAGGAGGATATCATCCATGGTAACAACATTATTGCTTGTTTTTACCGGCTGAAAACCAAAAACAAGATCATCCCCTTTTGTGAAGAAAACCGGCAGTTGCCTTTCTACTCCGACAGTTTTATTTTTCACCTGAAATATACCGTTTACTTTTACCGAAGATAATCCTTCAACTGTCAAAGCTGATATTTCCGAAAAATTAAAATTATCCAGTCCTTCAATATCTATTTTTCCGGAGGTGACAACCAGACTGGTGTCATTACTTAATTCAAACATAAAATTAAGAAAATCCGATCCACTAATTTCAAATTTTACTGGTTCGGCAAACAATTCATCTTTGAATACCGAAATCCTGATACTGTCGCCAACAGAATATTCGAAGTTATTATCCGAATTCAGAAGTGAACTTTTAATGACTTTGCTGTTGTACCGCTCAGCAGAAATTTGAATGTCAAAGCTGTTCACATCAGATGAACCAATAGCTTTGAAAGTACGAACGTCAGCAGGAGTTTCCACTTTAACTATATACATCTCCGCATCGCTTAAACGAAAACACACCGAATTTCCGGTGTACACCAGTTTTTTATCTGCATAAACCTTCTGGCCTTTCATGTTATAAATCGAAAATCCGGCCATAACGGGTATATTGTTAAAATATGCCAGCTTTATTTCACCCGGGCGGTTTTCATATTCAATAAAACCGGATGATCTATTGAATCCCGCAAGACCTGTGTTTCCGAGTAATTCCTTTTTTGTAAGATTAATCCGGTAAGATTCAAGATGAGGTAAATCGGAAAAAATAATCCACGAATCATTTGTAAGGTTTTCCACCAAAATTGAATCCAAAGCAGTTTTCTGCTCTTCTATATCTGCGCTAATTGTGTAAATTAAATCCTGGCTAAAAACAACAGAATAAACAAAATAAAAAACGAGAAAGGCAGTTGATTTTTTCATAGGTTCTTAATTTAGTTTTTGGTAAAGTGAAGTAAATTTATTAAAAAAACATTTTTAATGCAATTTTATTCATTAAAATAATAAACATTGGTTTTCAAAGACTACAATCACCCAATAATCCCGGTGTTCAGTAAAATAACTTAAACGTTATTTTTATCTTAGCAAAAAAATAAAAATGGATAAACAGCGTACGTACGAACCAAAACTTCAGGATATAATTCGGGCAAACATCAATTTAAAAGATGTGATTTTACATACTCCATTGCAAAAAAACCTGAATTTATCGGAAGAATTCAAGGCAAACATTCTTTTAAAAAGAGAGGATTTGCAAGTTGTACGTTCTTACAAGTTACGCGGGGCATATAATAAAATCATTCATTTATCTGCTAAGGAACTGCAAAACGGGGTGGTATGTGCCAGCGCCGGAAACCATGCTCAGGGCGTTGCTTATTCCTGCCGGAAGCTGGGAATCAAAGGAAAAATATACATGCCGGCTACTACCCCCAAACAAAAGATCGGGCAGGTAAAAATGTTCGGAAAAGAATTCGTGGAAGTGATTTTAACCGGTGATACCTACGATGCAGCAGATTCGGCTGCCAAAGAAGATTGCATAAAAACCGGAATGGCTTTTATTCACCCGTTCGATGACCCGCAAATTATTGAGGGACAGGCAACCGTTGGACTCGAAATTTTGCAGGATTCTAAAGAACAAATTGATTACCTTTTTATTCCCATTGGCGGAGGAGGACTGGCAGCCGGTGTTGGCGCCTATTTTAAACAAATGAACCCGCAAACCAAAATCATTGGTGTTGAACCGGCCGGTGCACCTTCCATGAAAAAATCGCTGGAGGCGGGAAAAGTAATCGATCTGCAAAACATTGATAAATTTGTTGATGGGGCAGCTGTTCAGAAAGTGGGGGAAATCACTTTTGAAATTTGCCGGAAAGTCATCGATGATATAGTTACCGTTCCTGAAGGACGTGTTTGCACAAAGATCCTTGAATTATACAACCACGATGCTATTGTTGTGGAACCGGCAGGAGC